>NZ_NSLB01000009.1 GCF_002304225.1 Pseudomonas sp. HAR-UPW-AIA-41 | reverse complement strand
CTGTTACTGGCCGAAGCTCAGGGCAGCCAGTGGCAGCCCGTGCGCCAGGCCGTATTGCCCAGTCAGGCGTTCGCCAGCCTGCAGGAGTTGCTGGCGCAGCCGATGAACTCAAGGCGCTGCTGCCCGAGGAGGCGCGCACCCTGCACCGTCTGCTCGGCAGTCGCGGCGACTCGCCGGCGGTGCGTCACCACGCGGCCAACCCGCTGCCGCTGGACGTGCTGGTGGTGGACGAAGCCTCGATGGTCGACCTGGCGCTGATGGCCAAGCTGCTCGACGCGCTGCCGCCCTCAGCCCGGCTGATCCTGCTGGGGGATAAGGACCAGCTCTGCGCGGTGGAGGCCGGCGCGGTGTTCGCCGAGCTGTGCGAGGGGCGCGGCTTCGATGCCCAGGCCGCCGCCGAGATCGAACAACTGACTGGCCAACCGGTGCCAACCGGCACACCGACCTCGCAGCTGGGCGATGCCGTGGTACTGCTGACTCACAGCCACCGTTTTGCCGGCGACAGCGGCATCGGCGAACTGGCCCGGCGCATCAACGCGGGCGATGCAGCGGGTACTCTGGCCCTGCTGCAGGAAGCGCGCGCCGACCTGATCTGGCACGCCGAGCCGCAGCCAAACGATCTGCAGCGCCGGCTACTGGACGGCTACGCGCCCTACCTCGCCGCCGCCGGCACGGGCGATCCGGCCCTCGCCTTTGCCGCCTTCAACGCCTTCCGCGTGCTGACCGCTCAGCGCGAGGGCACCTGGGGTGTGGCCGGGCTCAACGAGGCGCTGGAAGCACGCTTTCGCCGTCAGCCGGGCGAGCGCTGGTATGCCGGCCGCGCGGTGATGGTGCGGCAGAACGACTACGCCCTCGGCCTGTTCAATGGCGATATCGGCCTGTGCCTGAATACGCCCAGTGGCCTGCGTGTGTTCTTCGAGGCCGAGACGGGCTTCCGCCCCTTCGCCCCGGCTCGTCTGCCCAGCCACGACAGCGCCTTTGCCATGACCGTGCACAAGAGCCAGGGCTCAGAGTTCGCTCAAGTACTGCTGGTTTTGCCGGAAACACCCAGCCCGCTGCTGACCCGCAGCCTGTTCTACACCGGCATCACCCGCGCCAAGCAGCAGGTGGAAATCTGGGGCCTGCCCGCCCGTCTGCTGGAAGCGGTCAACACCCGCGCCGAGCGCGCCGCCGGTCTGGCCGAGCGACTGGCCAGATCAGATGTACTCCCAGCGGCCCAATCACCATCAGTCGAAATCGACAAGGCGGGACAGTTGGGTTTGTTTGACTGATCAGGTGCTCTGCCAAACCGGCAACTATGCTGGAGGCAGAAACACTGCCACGAGAGCCACATGCTGCAACGTCAGATACTGCTGTGCCTGCTTTTGGTCTGCGCGCTAGAGATTCAGGCCGGCGATTTACACCTGGTGACCGGCGACGACTACGCCCCTTTTACCGGCCGCCACTTACCCGGCGGCGGGCTGCTGACTCAGGTGGTCGTGGCAGCCTTGGCCGAGGAGCAGCAAACGGCCAGGCTGGACTGGCGGCCCTGGATGAGGGGCTACAGGATGGCCCAGGCTGCCGAGTACGACGGCACCTTTCCCTACATCCGGACACCGGAACGGGAAGCCGATTTTCTCTACTCGGAGCCGCTCTACCGGGTGCAGCAGCATATCTTCAGTCGTAGTGACGAAACCTACGAGCCTGAGCAGTTGTCTGCCCTGCGCGGCAAGCGCTTCTGCTACCCCCTCGGCTGGCAGCCGCCGAAAGCCCTGCAGGAAATGGTCGAGCGCGGCGAGCTGACCCGCCATGAACCCAGCGGGCTGGATGAGTGCGCACGCCTGTTGCTACTGCGACGGGATGACTTCTTCGTCGCCGATGCCCGCCTGGGTGAAACCTCATTGCAACTGAGCGGCGCTGCCCGCGACCAGTTTCATCGCTCTGAAGGTATTTTCCCCAGCAATGCCCTGCATCTGCTGATCCCCCGCCGCCACCCCCAGGCTCATGTGCTGCTGAATGAGTTCAACCGGGGTCTGGCTTCACTGCACAGCAGTGGCCGCTACCAGAAGCTGCTCGAGCAGTTCGTCCAGTAGGCGATTGCCCAGACAGCAGAAAGCCCGCACAAGGCGGGCTTTCCGGTACAGCACAGTCGGCTTAGGCGCGCTTGGCGGCCTGCTCGCGACAGGCCTGGCCGAAGGCCTGGAAGATCTTCACCGAGTCGGGGTTCTCCGCCGCCTGCCACTCCGGGTGCCACTGCACTGCCAGGGTGAACTGCGGCAGCGCCGGCATGTGAATGGCTTCGATCAGGCCGTCTTCGGCATAGGCCAGCGGCTCAACGCCTTCGCCTAGCTTGTCCAGACCCTGGCCATGCAGCGAGTTGACCTGAATCTCGTCGCCCACCAGCTGCTGCAGCCAGCTGCCATCGACCGGACGCACGCCATGCACCTGGGCGTACTGCACGTCGACCGGATCATCGCTGTCTTCGCGATGATCGTTGTAGCCGTCGAGGCTGTAGACCTTCTGGTGGATGGTGCCGCCGAGGGCCACGTTGATTTCCTGCATGCCACGGCAGATGGCGAAGATCGGCAGACCGCGCTCGATGGCCTTGCGGATCAGCGGCAGGTCAAAGAGATCACGGTTCTTGTCCTGGCCCTTGTCCGGAGTGAGGTTTTCCTGACCGTAGAGGGCCGGATCGATGTTGCTGCCGGCACCGGTGAGGTAGATGCCATCGACCATGTCGAGGTACTGGTCGACATCGTCCGGGCCGCAGCAGGTGGGCGCCAGCAGCGGTACGCAGCCGGAGAGCTCCACCAGGGGCACGATGTATTTGTGGGTCATGACCTGATAGTCGTGACCTTTGCGCTCCTGATGTCCCATGGACATGAGCACAACGGGTTTACGCGGAGTGTTCGGGGTATTGCCAGTCTTGTTGTTGGACATACGTCACCTTGAGGCAGGTCTGACCTGCCGTTGCTTGGCAGGAAGGGCCATCGGCGTGGCACTGCTTCCTGTTTATTGCGGGTTCCGCCTGTCCAGGCGGCAGACCTGGAGTCTGGAGCCTGAAGTGTGAAGAGAGTCGCTGCCGGGTGGTCTGCAACGGCATTCAGCCGGACCACACGCGGGATTGGGCGGCGCGAAAGCCTGCCCGCGACGGCTCTCTGGCAGTCGGAACCGTGGAGGCAGTGTGGCTTTGGCCGTAAAAAATGTCAAACAAGCCAAGGCTTAATGTCGGAAAATCCGACCACCAGCCTGCGCCGGAAAGGGCCAAAAAACCGTTCAAACGCCCGTTTCATGGCGCTTGAGCGGAGCAGGCAGGCCGCAGAGGCAGTCCAATATTTTTAACGGCAGAAGGCAGAGCAGGCGGCGGCCGTGAGGGCCGCCACGCGGGGCGGGCTCAGTCGAGCTTGAGCACCTTGGCCAGAATGATCTTCGGCCCTTTCATCTTCTTGACGATAATGCGCAGGCCCTCGGCCTCCAGCACCTCTTCCTCTTCCGGCAGGCGGTTAAGGCTGTCGTAGACCAGTCCGGCGAGGGTCTCGGCCTCGATGTGGTCGAGGTCGATGCCGAGCAGTCGCTCGATCTTGAACAGCGGTGTATCGCCACGCACCAGCAGGCGGCCCGGCTGGTAGGCCAGTACGCCGCGCTCGGCCTTGCGGTGCTCGTCCTGAATGTCGCCGACCAGCACCTCAAGCACGTCTTCCATGGTCAGGTAGCCGATGACCTTGTGGTCGGCCTCCTCGACCAGCGCGAAGTGCGAGCCACCCTGACGGAACTGCTCAAGCAGCTGGGCCAGCGGCAAGTTCTTCGACACCCGCTCCAGCGGATAGGTCAGTTCGGACAGGTCGAACGACTCTGGCATGCTCTCCAGCGCCGACAGCGCCAGCAGCAGGTCCTTGATGTGCAGCAGGCCGACGAACTCTTCCTTGCGGCTGTCGTACACCGGGTAACGGCTGTACTTGTGCCGGCGGATCACGGCGAGGATGTCGGCCAGCGGCAGATCGTGCTCGAGGCTGACGAGGTCCTCGCGGGAGTTGGCCCAGTCGACCACTTCCAGCTCGCCCAGCTCCACCGCCGAGGCGACCACGCGCAGGCCCTGGCTGTCGTCATTTTCCTGAGCGCGGCTGGAGTGAAGGATCAGCTTCAACTCGTCGCGGCTATAGCTGTGCTCGTGATGCCCGCCCGGCTCACCCTGACCGGCCATGCGCAGGATGGCGTTGGCGCTGGCGTTGAGCAGGTAGATGGCCGGATACATCAGCCAGTAGAACAGGTACAGCGGCGCGGCGGTCCACAGCGACAGCAACTCGGGTTTGCGGATCGCCCACGACTTGGGCGCCAGCTCGCCGACCACGATATGCAGATAGGAAATGATGAAGAACGCGGTGAAGAAGGAGATGCCATGCACCAGCTTGGGCGACTCGATGCCCAGGTAGCCGAGCAGCGGCGTCAGCAGTTCGGCGAAGGCCGGCTCACCCACCCAGCCCAGGCCGAGCGAAGCCAGGGTGATGCCCAGCTGGCAGGCCGAAAGGTAGGCATCCAGCTGACGGTGAACGGTGCGCAGGATATGACCGCGCCAGCCATGCTGGCCGGCAATTTCCGCCACTTTGGTGGCGCGCAACTTGACCATGGCGAACTCGGCGGCGACGAAAAAGCCGTTGAGCAACACCAGGAACAGTGCGAAGAAAACCAGGCCAAGATCGGCGAACAGCGTGGATGTTTCGAGCGTGGGGGAAGGATCCATAAGGCTTTGCGTTTGTGAAAGACCGGCTAAGGGTGAGGGTTAGGGCCGTGCTTTGCAAGGTTGCAGGCCCTGTGACTACAGCACTCAGCGCAGTTCGGTGGTGGCTGCCGGGAGGAAATGGCAACTGAACAGGCTGCCATGACCGAGGCTGCTGCTGATCTCCAGGGTACCGCGATGGCGCAGCAGCACATGCTTGACGATCGCCAGGCCGAGACCCGTGCCTCCGGTGGAGGAGGCACGACTGGCATCAACCCGGTAGAAGCGCTCGGTCAGACGCGGAATATGCCGCGCCTCGATACCAATGCCGCTGTCCTGCACCGCCACATGGACACCCTGAGCATCCTGCCAGGCGCGGATGCACACACTGCTGCCATCCGGGCTGTATTTCACCGCATTGAACGCCAGATTGGAGAAGGCACTGCGCAGCTCCGACTCGCTGCCACGCAGGCTCAGGCCCGGCTCGACCTCCAGACTGATCTGATGCTGACGACTGGCCGAGAGGGCAATGGCGTCGTTGCGGATACTCGTCAGCAAAGGCTCAAGCGCAATGGGCAGGCTGTCCGAGGGATAGTCGGTGGCCTCCAGCTTGGCCAGCAGCAGCAGGTCATTGAGCAGGTTCTGCATGCGCACGGCCTGCTGTTGCATCTGTTGCAGCGGACGCAGCCAGCGCGGATTCACCCCTTCGGCGTTGTCGGCGAGGGTTTCCAGATAACCGGTGATCACCGTCAGGGGGGTGCGCAGCTCGTGGGACACGTTGGCGACGAAGTCCTTGCGCATCTGTTCCAGCTGATGCACGCGGGTCACGTCACGCACCAGCATCAGGTGCTCGCGGTTGCCATACAGGGTGATCTGGATCTGCAGGCGCATGCGCTCGTTGATCGGCGAAGGCAGCTCCAGCGGCTCGCTGTAGTTCTCTTCGGCAAAGTATTCCTTGAAGCGCGGATGACGCACGAGGTTGCTGATGGGCTGACCACTGTCCTGGGGTGTCTTCAGACCCAAGAGCTGCTCGGCGGCGATGTTCCACCATTCCAGGTTGCCATCGCTGTCGAGCATGATGATGGCGTCGCGCAGGGCCGCGGTGGACTCCTGCACACGGTCGATCACCGCCTGCAGGCGCCCACGGGCACGCTGATCGCGGCGCTGCAGGTGATAGATACTGTCGAACACCTCGCCCCATAGGCCATGACCATCGGGCGGCGGCTCATCGGCCTGCTTGCGCTGCAGCCATTCCTGCAGGCGCAACAATTGCCAGAGAGTCCAGCCCAGATAACCGGCCAGACCGACGACCAGCGCCCAGGCGTACTGGCCGCTGAGCACACCGGCCAGCAGACACACACCGAGCAAAAGAAGCAGGCGACGCACCAGGCCGCCACGCCATTGTTGTTTCACGCTGAATCCTTGTTGCAGTCCACCACCGGTCCTGGCGCCTGGCATCAAAGCACGAAGCGCAGGAACGGAACGGCTGAAGAACGCAGTTTACAGGGTGCTGATCATCCTCGCCCGGCGTCAGCAGTAACCACCTGAGACCCAAGTGCGCCCCGTGGCGGAGCCTCAGGCCTTGGTGGAGAAACGATAGCCGGTGCCGCGCACCGTCTGCACCAGATTCTCGTAGGCCTCGCCGAGGGCCTTGCGCAGCCGGCGGATATGCACGTCGACCGTGCGCTCCTCAACATAGACGTTGCCGCCCCACACCTGATCGAGCAGCTGACCTCGGGTATAGGCGCGCTCCTGGTGGGTCATGAAAAACTGCAGCAGGCGGTATTCGGTGGGCCCCATGTCGGCGGGCTTGCCGTCGATGGTGACGCGGTGGCTGATCGGATCAAGCAGCAGGCCACCGACTTCGATCGGCGTTTCATTGTCGCTGGCACCGGCGCGGCGCAGCACGGCCTTGAGGCGGGCCACCAGCTCACGCGGCGAAAACGGCTTGGTGATGTAGTCGTCGGCACCGACTTCCAGGCCCTGGATCTTGTTGTCCTCTTCACCCTTGGCGGTGAGCATGATGATCGGCGTGTCGGCGGTCAGCTCGTCGCGCTTGAGGCGGCGGGCCAGTTCGATGCCAGAAGTACCGGGCAGCATCCAGTCGAGGAGGATCAGGTCGGGCTGGCGGTCGACGATCAGCGCGTGAGCCTGCTGGGCGTTGTCCGCCTCCAGGCAGTCATAGCCGGCCATTTCCAGGGCGACGGCAATCATTTCACGAATCGGTGCTTCGTCATCAACGATCAGGATGGACTTACCAACCATGGCGGGACCTCAGGGAACTGTCGGTTACTGCGCCGCATTAGATAACGGAATTATTGCAGGGTTGTGACAGCCTGTACGCCCCGCCCGGCGCCTCAGAACCTGCTCAAAGTGTGCGAGCTAGAGCCAGGCAAGGCGAAATTGGGCGAAGAAGCGCAGTTTACGAGTTGTAAATGAGCATTCTGAGCCCGATTTCAACGCAGCATGGCCGACGCGCAGCAGACTTTGAACCGTTACTCAGCGCAGGGCGTAGTCGGCAATCAGCCCCAGCAGGATCAGCAGGCCGGCCCAGTGGTTGTGCAGGAACGCCGCGAAGCAACTGGCCGCGTCACGCTGACGGGTGCTGACAAACTCCCAGAGGAAGCAGGCCGCAGCGCCCGCCAGGCCCAGATAGAAGCACAGACCCAGGCCGAACTTGCTGCCGGCCAGCAGCAGACAGACCAGCGCCAGGCCCTGCAGGGTGAGGATGATGACGCGGTCGGCGTCACCAAACAGGATAGCGGTGGATTTGACCCCGATCTTCAGGTCGTCCTCGCGGTCGGCCATGGCGTAGTAGGTGTCGTAGGCCACCGTCCACAGCAGATTCGCCACATACAGCAGCCAGGCCTCGGGCGGCACCGAGCCGGTTTCCGCCATAAAGGCCATCGGCATGCCCCAGGAATAGGCAGCACCCAGCACCACCTGCGGGTAGTAGGTGTGCCGCTTCATGAACGGGTAGCAGGCCGCCAGCGCCGCGCCGCCGAAGGACAGCCAGACGGTATTGGCATTGGTGAACAGCACCAGCACGAAGCTCAGGCCGACCAGTACGGCAAACAGCACCAGCGCCTCGCACGGCCTGACCCGGCCACTCACCAGCGGGCGGTGCTGGGTGCGGCTGACGTGGCCATCGAAATGGCGATCGGCAAAGTCGTTGATGGCGCAGCCCGCCGAACGCATGAGGATCACCCCCAGCGTGAAGATCAGCAGATTGCCCAGTGACGGCACACCCTCCGCCGCGACCCACAGCGCCCACAGGGTCGGCCACAGCAACAGGTAGATGCCGATCGGCCGGTCCAGGCGCATCAGGTGGATAAAGGCTTCGGCGCGGGGGTGCAGGCGCGCGACACTGGCCAGGGCTTTCTGGTACATGCGGGGCTCCGTCGGGGTTGCGCCGATTATAGAGTCAGGCCGGCTTGACGTTGCCACAGGGCAGGCAGAAAGACCTCCGCCACCAGCAGGCCCAACTGCTCTCGGCGGAAGCAGGAACGCCGCGCCCACAGCGCCTCAGCCCGCACGGCCTCCGGCAGCCACCCGGCCGGGTAGTGGCAGACCTGCAGCTGACCACGGGTAAAGGCGCTGTCGCTGAACAGCAACTCGCCGAGCGAACGACTGCCGAGGGTGCGCAGATCAAAGCCGGATGCTTCCAGCGCCGGGCGCGCGGCCACGCTGCGGGCAAACACCCAGGGCTGACCGCCACCCTGCAGATACACCTCGCGCACCCAGCCTTCGGTGCCCGCAGGGACGCCAAGGGCCTCGCACTCATCGTCACGCAGAACCTGCCAGCCCTGCTGCAGCGGCTGCACGGCAAACTCCCCCACAGCCAGCGTCGTCAGACGGCGGGTCAGCGACCCCTGATCGAACAGCCAGTCATGCTGCAGCGCGCTGGGCAGCACCTGCAATTGCTCGGCATTCAGCCAGCACGGGGAATAGGCAAGGTCAGCGTTGGGCACGAATCACGCCAGTCGAGAAAAAACGGGGCGGGCAGCTTATCATGTTTGCCTGCCGGCCCCTGCCACCCCCGACTTAGGGATGGCGGTTCGGCGAGCACTTGCGTCCGCCGTGGCGCATCAGTACAACGCGCAGTGCGCGGTAGTCCGACAATCCAGTGCCGGCGTAAGCAAGCCTGAACCGAGGTAGTAGTTGATGAAGAAGTGGCAGTGTGTGGTGTGTGGTCTGGTGTATGACGAAGCCAAGGGCTGGCCGGATGACGGCATCGCCGCCGGTACCCGCTGGGAAGATGTGCCGGCCGACTGGCTGTGCCCGGATTGCGGCGTCGGCAAGGCCGACTTCGAGATGATCGAAATCGCCTGATCCGCGACTGCTGACAACCCGGCGCCCGTTCGGCGCGCCGGGCATCTGCGTGGCGGTGCTGTTCTCCGCCTCACCGGCGTCCCGCGACGCCCATCCCTGAATCTCTGAATCCCTCAAATTGCAAGGAGTCGTCATGAGCGCACCCGTGGTGATCGTCGGTACCGGCCTGGCCGGCTATAACCTGGCCAAGGAGTTTCGCAAGCTCGACAGCGAAACCCCGCTGCTGCTGATCACCGCCGATGACGGGCGCTCCTACTCCAAGCCGATGCTGTCCACCGGCTTCGGCAAGAACAAGGACGCCGACGGCCTGGCCATGGCCGAGCCCGGCGCCATGGCCGAACAGCTCAAGGCTGAGATCCGTACCCACACCCGCATCAGCGGCATCGACCCTGGCCACCGCCAGCTGTGGATCGGCGAGGAAGCCGTACCCTACCGCGACCTGGTACTGGCCTGGGGCGCCGAGCCCATTCGCGTGCCGGTCGAGGGCGATGCTCTGGCACTGATCCTGCCGGTCAACGACCTGGAAGACTACGCGCGCTTTCGCAGCGCCGCCGCCGGCAAGCAGCGCGTGCTGATCCTCGGCGCCGGGCTGATCGGCTGCGAGTTCGCCAATGACCTGCTGCTCGGCGGTCTGCAGGTCGAGCTGGTAGCGCCGTGCGAACAGGTCATGCCCGGCCTGCTCCATCCGGCGGCCGCTGCCGCCGTGCAGGCCGGCCTGGAAGGTCTCGGAGCGCGATTCCACCTCGGCCCGGTGCTGGCTTCGCTGAATCATGAAGGCGATTCCCTGTGCGCGGAGCTGTCCGACGGCACCCGGATTCAGTGCGATCTGGTGCTGTCCGCCGTCGGCCTGCGTCCACGCACAGCGCTGGCCGAGCAAGCGGGCCTGGCCTGTGGTCGCGGCGTACAGGTCGACCGCCAGCTGCGGACTTCCCACGCCAACATCTATGCCCTGGGTGATTGCGCCGAGGTCGATGGCCTCAACCTCCTTTATGTGATGCCGCTGATGACCTGCGCCCGCGCTCTGGCACAGACCCTGGCCGGCACGCCGACGGCCGTGAGCTACGGCCCCATGCCGGTTACCGTTAAGACGCCGGTGTGTCCGCTGGTGGTGTCGCCACCACCGCGCGGCCGCGAGGGCAGCTGGAGCGTGGAAGGCAGTGGCGCCGACCTCAAGGTGCTCTGCCGTGATAACGACGGCGCCCTGCTCGGCTATGCGCTCACCGGCACGACCGTTCAGGAAAAGCTGACCCTGAACCGTGAATTGCCCCCACTGCTGGCGTGATCGCCTTGCCTTCTGTCCGATTTGCCCGGCAAAACCCCGAATTAATTGTCGGACAAGACTGGCCAAGCCTGTAGCGGCATGCCATCCTCGAACCTGCTCGCCGCAGGCTAGAGCCCGCGCCGCTTCAGCGTCCCTGGGAAGAGACGCTCGACAGACAACAACAACAAACCGTCAACGAGGCAATTATGCGTAAACCGGAACTCGCCGCCGCTATCGCGGAAAAGGCCGACCTCACCAAAGACCAAGCCAACCGCGTTCTCAACGCCGTGCTGGAAGAAATCACCAATGCACTGAACCGCAAGGACAGCGTGACTCTGGTGGGCTTCGGCACCTTCCTGCAGCGTCACCGCGGTGCCCGTACCGGCAAGAACCCGCAGACCGGCGCCGCCGTGAAGATCAAGGCCAGCAACACCGTCGCCTTCAAGCCGGGCAAAGCCCTGAAAGACGCGGTCAACTGAGTTGCCTGCCCGCAGCCAGACGGCTGCGGGCCTCTCCCCTCCCGGCGTTCTCCCCGCACGCTCTGTGCATTTCCCCTCGAAAGACCGGCTGTAGTGGCCTCGACAAACCGCTACAATGCGCGCCCCAAGACGCTTCACTGAGGCTGCGTGCATGAAATTCCGCTTTCTTCTCTGGATGCTGGGTCGCCTGATGGCCAAGGCCAGCCGCCAGAATCCCGCGTTCCAGGAACAACTGGCCGGCAAGGACCTGGTTTTCCAGCTGCACACGCTGGACGGCAAGCTGGCGCGTCACTACATCGTCAAGGATCAGCGCGTGGTCAGTAAGCGCGGCAAGGCCGAAAACCCGGCGTTTGCCCTCGGCTTCAAGGATGCCGCCTACGGCTTCGCCACCATGACCGCGAAGAACAAGCAGTTGGCCTTCATGCAGGGCATTCAGAACAAAGAGATCCAGATTCAGGGCAACCCCATGCTGGTCATGTGGTTCCAGGGCCTGATGAAGCACCTGATGCCGAAGAAGAAAAAGCCTGAGCAGAAGGCCGCCTGATTATGCCCGGGCGGCGCTGGCAGGCGTCCGCCCGATTCGCTAGGCTCTGCGCTGAACTTCTCGTCGTAGAGCCTCCACCATGCGCTCCCTGGTCCTTTGCTGCACCCTCCTGGCCACCCCCGTGCTGGCCGCACCTGCGCAACCCGCCACCCTCGAACCCGTGTTTGCCATGGCCGGCATCCGCCTGCTGTGCGAGCAGAGCGCGCCACTGATCCAGCGCGGCCTGGCTGCGGCGCAGCAGAAAAAGGTCGAGAAGCTGTTCGGCGCCGATACCCTGTGTGACGACTTGGCCCGACGGGTTGCACCGCAGCTGCAGCAGGCCGAAGTGGAGCAGGCGCAAGCCCTGCTCGACAGCCCCCTGGCGCAGCGCTTTACCGCCGCTGAACGGGCAGTGGGCGAAGAGCCTGGCGGGTTGAAAGCCTATACCGAGCAACTGGCCAGCCGCCCGCCACGTGCCGAGCGTGTGGAGCTGGTGCGCGAACTGGACCGACAGGCACACACCAGCGAGCTGGCGACCCTGCTGCGCTACGAGGCCGGCAAGACCCAGGCCTGGCTCAGCGTCATCCAGCGCGGACAGAAAATCGACGAACAGACCCTGACCACGCAGACGACCAAGCAGCGCGAGAGCCTGCAGCAGTCCAGCCAGAAAGGCGTCGAAGCGTTCATGCTGTATGCCTATCGCGGCATGCCCAGCCCGGAACTGGGCGAATACGTGGCCCTGTATCAGCAGCCTGCGGTGAAAAAGCTGCTGAACGCCACCCTCAAGGCCTTGCCCGAAGTGTTCGCCGCCCAGCGCCAGCAGCTCAAATGAAACAGGGGGCCGAGGCCCCCTGTTTTCTCACACCCGGATATCAGAACCTGTTCAAAGTCTCGCGAGCTAGAGAAAAACAAGGCGAAAGTGGCTGAGGAAGCGGAGTTTACGAGTGGTAAATGAGCATTCCGAAGGCACTTTCAACGCAGTTTTTCCGACGCGCAGCAGACTTTGAACAGGCTCTCAGTGCGCCGGGTGGAATTGCGAGGCTAGCTCGCGCAGCGCGGTCTCGGCCTCCAGCACCTTGCTCACAGCTTCCTCGGCCTTTTCGCGGGAAATCTCCAGACGCTGCAGCAGGCTGTCGGGAATGCCCCCAGCCAGACCGCTGCCGATACCACGCTGACGCAGCAGATTGACCGACAGGTAGATCAGATTGGCGTAGGCGCTGTGACTGCCGCTGTAGTGCGGATCGTTCTGGAAACGCAGCGCAGTCGCCAGCTCCTCCGGCATATCCCAGAAACGCATCAGCCAACTGCCGATCTGCTCACGCGTGATACCCAGCAGATGCTGCTCGACATAAGGCGCCGCGAGGTGCGGATTGACCTCCAGATGACGGCAGATCAGCGAGAAATGCGGCGGAAATACATGCGCCAGCACCAGATAGCCGAAGTTGTGCAGCAGGCCGCCGAGGTAGGTCAGCCCGGCCTCCGGACGCTCGCTACGGGGCATGGCCCGGGTCAGGCCCTCGATCACCGCGGCGGTGTAGATTGCCTGCTGCCAGTAAGGCGTGTCCTGTTGCGGATGGTCCTTGGGCAGGCTGAGGGTCTTGCCCAGCGCCAGCCCCAGGGCCAGGTTGATCACCAGATCGAAACCCAGCACACGGACGATGGCGTCCTCCACCGAGCGGATCTTGCCGGGCGCGGCGTAGTACGGCGAAGCGGCCCAGCTGACCACCTGCGCAGCCAGCGCCGGGTCGGTCTCGACCACACCAGTGATGTCATCCACCGTGGCATCAGGATCGACGCGCAGCTTGACGATCTTCTGCGCGGTTTCCGGCAGCGGCGGAATCTCGATGGTTTCCTCCAGACGCTGCTGGATACGGCGAGCCGTGAAGTTCTGCACCGCCTGGGTAATTTCGGCGCGGTCGTCGTCCGGACGGTCGAGGTTGGGGCGGATATTGGCCAGCGGCTCGCCAAAGCGCGCGGCACTGGCCTTGGCCAGCAGCGGCCTGAAATCGGCGCAGCTCACCTCGAGCAGCAGCCCCGGTGTGCCGGAGTCGAGCAGCAGTGTCTCTTGCTGCAGCAGGCGCTCGTCATACAGGCAGGGCGAGCTTGTCAACGGCGGCAGAGCCGGCAAGTTACGCAAGTCGTGCTTGCCCAGCATGCGCTCCAGGCGTTCTGGTTTGACCGCCACCAGCTTACGCCCGGTGAGCTCGGCAAGGCGGGCCAGATCAAGCAACTGATCGCGTGGGAACAGAGCCAGCAGAGCACCCACAGCATCATCCAGCAGCACCGCCTGGACACGTCTTGCTGGGTCCTGCTCGGCACACTCGGCAATGGCACGGTAGCCAATGCCGACCTTGGCCAGCAGTTGCTGGATCATCATCGGAACCTGCGGCGTGGCATCGGGGGCGAGGGCAACTTCGGTCATGTGAGCAGCTCAGCAGCGATCATTTGCCGCAGTATAACCAGCCACGTGGATTGAGGGGACGGCGGTCGTCGACTGCTTCACACTTGGCCATATTGCTGGCCATGCCGCAGCCAGCGTTGCAGCAGCGGGCTGACCCGTTCCGGCCAGCGCGCCAGCAGCTCCTGAGCCGCATCGCGCACCGCCGGCAGCAGCTCGGCGTCGCGCATCAGATCGGCGACCTTGAACTGCAGCAGGCCGGTCTGGCGGGTGCCGAGCATCTCGCCGGGGCCGCGCAGCTCCAGATCCTTCTCGGCAATCACGAAGCCGTCGCAGGTCTCGCGCATGATCGCCAGACGCTCACGCCCCAGCTGCGACAGCGGCGCGTGGTAGAGCAGCACGCAGTGGCTGGCGGCGCTGCCGCGACCAACCCGGCCACGCAGCTGATGCAGCTGGGCCAGACCCAGTCGCTCGGGGTTCTCGATAATCATCAGGCTGGCATTGGGCACGTCGACACCGACCTCGATCACCGTGGTGGCGACCAGCAGCTGCAGATTGCCCTGCTTGAACTCGTCCATCACCGCGGCCTTCTCGGCCGGTTTCATGCGCCCGTGGATCAGGCCGACGCGCAGCTCGCCCAGCGCCGCCGAGAGCTCCTCGTAGCTGGTCTCGGCGGCCTGACAGGTAAGCTCCTCGGACTCCTCGATCAGCGTGCACACCCAGTAGGCCTGGCGCCCTTCGCGGCAGGCAATACGCACCCGCTCGACGACTTCCAGACGGCGGCTGTCGGCGATGACCAGGGTGTTCACCGGAGTCCGCCCGGGCGGCAGCTCGTCGAGTATCGAGGTATCCAGATCGGCGTAGGCACTCATCGCCAGCGTTCTGGGGATGGGCGTGGCGGTCATGATCAGCTGGTGCGGGCTGAGACGGCCGTCGATGCCCTTGTTGCGCAGGGCCAGACGCTGCTGCACGCCGAAACGGTGCTGCTCGTCGATGATCACCAGCGCCAGGCGCTTGAACTGCACCTCATCCTGGAACAACGCGTGGGTGCCCACCACCATCGGCGTGCCGCCGGCGATCTGTTCCAGCGCCGCCGCGCGGGCCTTGCCCTTGAGCTTGCCGGCCAGCCAGGCGACCTCGATGCCCAGCGGCGCCAGCCAGCGGCTGAAATTGAGGAAATGCTGCTCGGCGAGAATCTCGGTCGGCGCCATCAGCGCCACCTGATAGCCGGCCTCCAGCGCCTGCAAGGCAGCAAGCGCGGCGACCACGGTCTTGCCGGCACCGACATCGCCCTGCACCAGACGCAGCATCGGCTCGGGCTGGCTGAGATCGTAGGCAATCTCCTGCCCGACCCGGCGCTGCGCCCCGGTCGGCTGGAAGCCCAGATTGGCAATGAAGCGCGCCGGCAGCGTCTGTGCCGGCGGCAGAACCGGCGCACGCTGGGCGCGCAGGGTTTCCCGCAGGCGCTGCAGCGACAGCTGATGGGTCAGCAGCTCCTCGAACACCAGGCGCTGCTGGGCCCAGTGCTGGCCTTCGGCGAGGGCGTCGAGATCGGTATTCGGCGGTGGCCGGTGCAGGGTACGCAGGGCTTCGGCCAGCGGGCCGAGCTGGTACTGCGCAATCATCTCCGCCGGCAGCCAGTCCGGCAGACTGTGCGGCCCGAGACGCCCCAGGGCCTGCTCGCTGAGCTGGCGCAGGCGCTGCTGGGTCAGGCCCTCGGTGGTCGGATAGATCGGCGTCAGGGTCTGCTCAACCGGCGCCGACTCGTCACCCTGCTGGGCGCGGTACTCGGGGTGATAGATTTCCAGGCCCGTCGCACCGGGACGCACTTCGCCATAGCAGCGTAGCGCCGTGCCGCGCTTGAGACCGTCCTTCTGTGCCTGGCTGAAATGGAAGAAGCGCAGGCTGAGGGTGCCGCTGCCATCCTGCAGACGTACCAGCAGACTGCGGCGGCGTCCCATGACCACATCGGCGCCGGCCACGACGCCTTCGACCACGGCATCCTGGCCGGGACGCAAAGCACCGATGGGCGTAATGCGGGTGCGGTCCTGATAGCGCAGCGGCAGATGGAACAGCACGTCCTGCAGGTTTTCCAGGCCCACGCGGGCCAGCTTCTCGGCCAGCGCCTCACCCACGCCCTTGAGTGCCGTCACCGGCACCTGTGCCAGTTCGGTCATGCGGAGGGCGCGCGCGCCACCGAGCACAGGCGGATGGAGTCGGCGAGAATCTCGATCGCCTTCGGCCGCGGGAAACTGGCACGCCAGGCAATGGCCACGGTACGCAAAGGCACCGGCCCGGCGAAGGGACGCACCTCGATCACGCCGGGCGCGTAGTGGTGGCTGTCCACGGCGGAGAACGGCAGCACCGACACACCAAGGCCGGAGGCGACCATGTGGCGGATGGTTTCCAGCGAGCTGGATTCCACCGTGATGTGTCTGGCTTCGTCCTTGCCACGGCTGGTCGGGCAGGCCTCCAGCACCTGATCGCGGAAGCAGTGCCCCTCTCCAAGCAGAAGCAGGCTCTTGTCGTTGAGCAGCTCGTTCTCGATGGCCTTCTTGGCCGTCCACGGATGGTTGGCCGGCATCAGCACGTAGAAGGGTTCGTCGTACAGCGGCAGGGTCAGCACGTCGGCTTCCTGGAACGGCAGGGCGATGATCACCGCGTCCAGCTCACCGGTGCGCAGCTTGTCGCGCAGCACGTGGGTGAAATTTTCCTCGATATACAGCGGCATGTCGGGAGCGACCTTGTGCAGCTGCGGAATCAGGTGCGGGAACAGGTAGGGGCCGATGGTGTAGATGGCGCCAACCTTGAGCGGCGCGGCCAGCTGGTTCTTGCCGACCTGGGCCAGCTCGCGGATGCCCTGTGCCTGCTCCAGCACCTTCTGCGCCTGGGCGACAATGCCCTCGCCGGTGGGCGTCAGACGCACTGCGGTCTTGCTGCGCTCGAAGATCAGAACACCGAGCTCGTCTTCCAGCTTCTTCACCCCGACCGACAAGGTGGGCTGGCTGACGTGGCAGCGCTCGGCGGCACGGCCAAAGTGCTGTTCCTGGGCCAGGGTGACGATGTAGCGCAGCTCGGTGAGGGTCATAGTCAAATTCCATTGATTTGAGGCTAAGCATAGCCTCGGTCGTCAATGGAACCAACCCGGCAAGCGGGCCAAGAACCTGTCTACGATCTCGCGAGCTAGAGCGAGACAAGACGAAATCAGCCGAAGAAGCGGAGTTTACGAGTTGTAAATGAGCATTCTGAGGCTGTTTTCAACACCGTATCGCCGACGCGCAGCAGATCGTAGGCAGGTTCTCAGCTGCGTTTAAGCTCATAGACAATCGGCGCCACGATCTCCAGCTGGCCATTGCTCAGCAGCTCACTCGGTGGCGGTGGCAACGGCTGAGCACGGCGAATCAGCTCCTGGGTGGCACGATCAAGCAGGCGGTTGCCCGACGGGCCGACCACGGCGTACTCCAGCACGCGACCCTGGGCATCGACGGTAAAACGCAGCTTGCAGATACGCACACCCTCGCGCTCACGGCGCTTGGCCGCTTCCGGGTAGCGCTTGTAGCGGCTGAGATGACTGAACAGCTCACTCTGCCAGGTAGGCACCGCCTTGCTCGGCGGGCTGGGTGGCGCGGCCTGGGCCGCCTTGGGCGCACTCGCCGGACGCTGCTGAGCCACCGGCGGAGTGACGACCGGCGGCTGCGGTTTGGGCTGCACCCTGGGCGGCTGCGGTTTCGGTTTGGGCTTGTAGATCGCCAGCTTCGGCTTGGGCGCTTCCACCAGTTTGGGCTCGGGCGCCCTGACCACCGGTTGCGGCGGGGGCGGCGGTGCCACCACCGGCTGCGGCGCCAGCTCCACCATGATGGCGGCGGGCGGCATCTCCATCGGCGGCAACGGGGCGCGCCAGAACCAGGCCCAGTATCCCAGCCCCAGATGCAGGGCGAGTATCAGCAGCAGACTGAATGCCCAGGTGGGCACCTGGCGCCACGCAAGGCTCACGGCCGGCCTGCCGTTTCCAGGCCAACCAGGCCGATCTTCAGGTAGCCGGCGCCGCGCAGGGTATCCATCACTTCCATCAGGCGGGAGTAATCGACGCCCTTGTCGCCGCGCACAAAGATGGTCTTTTCCTTGTCCTGCGCGGTGCGCTGGTCAAGCAGGGCACCGAGTTGCGCCTGCTCCACCGCATCCTCGCCGAGGAACAGCTCGCCGTTGTCCTTGATGCTCAGGTAGATCGGCTTGTCCGGGCGTGGTTGCGGCTTGGCGGTGGAAGCCGGCAGGTCGATCTTCACGTCCACGGTGGCCAGAGGCGCGGCGACCATGAAGATGATCAGCAGCACCAGCATCACGTCGATGAACGGCGTGACGTTGATCTCGTGGTTTTCCTGAAGGTCATCGCCTTCGCTGAGGTGCAGGGCCATGCGCAGCTCAGCCTACCTTGACCATGTGCGGCTGCACGCGCTCAGGCTGCTGTGGCTGATCGAGGTCGCGGCTGACCAGCAGCAGCACCTGCGCCGAAGCATCGGCGACCTGCGCCTTGTAGGCGCTGATCGAGCGGGCAAACACGTTGTAGATGACCACGGCCGGAATCGCCGCCACCAGGCCGATGGCCGTGGCCAGGAGGGCTTCGGCGATCCCCGGAGCCACCACCGCGAGGTTGGTGGTCTGTGATTTGGCGATGCCGACGAAGCTGTTCATGATGCCCCAGACAGTGCCGAACAGACCGACGAAGGGCGCCGTAGAACCGATGGTGGCCAGCACGCCGGTGCCCTGATTCATCTGCCGGCCGCTGGCGGCCACCAGACGTTCCAGACGGAAGGCGACACGCTCCTTGATGCCGTCCTTGGACTGGGTGCCGGCCGACAGGCGCAGTTCTTCCTGAGCATCCGCGATCAGCGTCTGGCTCAGGCTGCGCTCGCCGAGACCGAGAGCGGCGGCCTGGGCCAGACTGCGCAGGCCCTTGAGAGCCGCCAGCTCGCCACGCAGACGACGGCGCGCCAGGAGGATTTCCAGGCCCTTGGCCAGCCAAATGGTCCAGGTAATCACCGAAGCCAGCGCCAGACCGATCATCACGCCTTTCACCACCACGTCGGCGTTCTGGTACATGCCCCAGGGCGACAGGTCATGGGCCAGCACCTCGCCTTCGCTGACGCCTTCCTCAGCGCCTGCGGCCAACGCGTCCGGAGTGCCGGCCAGCGCATCCGCAGCGCCCTCGCCAGTCACCGGCGCGACCGCTGCAGGGGCAGTTGCCGGGGCAGTCTCGGCGTGGACTGGCGAAATACCGAGCAGCAGACCGCCGAGCAGGACGGACAAGGTAAAGCGACGGGCAATGGCGATAGTCATGGGGCGGCCCTGCGTTGGGTAAATGGCGACACATGTGTATTGCCGGATATTATTGCAAATCCTTCTCATTAACAGAAGTGTTTTATTCGCAGCCTCTATACCAGACATCAATCGCAGGATAGCCTGTCGTAGCCTGTCACTCTGGAGCTCCAATGTCCCCGACCTTGTTAATTGCTGGCTGCGGCGATATCGGCAATCGTCTGGCCGAGTCTTGCATTTTGGCTGACTGGACGCGCTACGGCTTGCGGCGAGATGCCTCGCGACTTTCTGTCGCAGCCCTCCCGGTGCCGGCCGACCTCCAGCAGAGCGCGCGGCCGGCCGCCTGGCCAAGCGGCGCCATCGACTATCTGGTGTACTGCGTGGCGGCCGGACAGAGCGATGAAGCCGGTTACCGCACGGCCTATGTCGATGGCCTGCAGCGTGTGCTCGGCTGGCTGGCGCAGAGCGGACAGCGCCCTCGCCGACTGCTGTTCGTCTCCAGCACCAGCGTCTACGGCCAACAACAGGGCGAATGGGTCGATGAAACATCGCTGGCACTGGCCGAGGGGTTCTCCGGGCGCATTCTGCGTGAGGCCGAGCAGCTGGCGCTGAGCAGCGGCATCCCGGCCAGCGTGGTGCGCCTGAGCGGCATCTACGGCCCCGGCCGACAGTGGCTGCTCAATCAGGTGCGCCAGGGCTACCGCGTCGCCACCGAGCCACCGCTATATGGCAATCGCATTCATGCCGACGATGCTGCGGGGCTACTGGCCTTCCTGCTGGAGGCCGACTGGCGGGGAATTGCACTGGACGACTGCTACATCGGCGTCGACGACGAGCCCGCTCCGCTACACGAAGTGGTCGACTGGCTGCGTGGCGAGCTGGGCGTCACCGAGTGGAGCGACACCGCCCAAGTGCGTCGTGCCGGCAGCAAGCGCTGTCGCAACAGCCGCGCCCGAGCACTGGGCTGGGTGCCGCAGTACCCCAGCTATCGCCAAGGCTACCGGGCGCTGCTGCAAAGCTGAGCCCTACGCCCTTCAGCCGTCCTGACGGCTGGAGGGACGCAGCAGAGCGGCTACCCGCTGCGGCTTGCAGTTGAGGTAGGCCGAGTTCTGCAACCAGCGCCGATCCGGGTACCAGGAAAACATGAACTGGCCGCCCTTGAGCTGGTCGACCACCATGCGCCCGACCTCCGGGCGCACCGCCGGGCAACCCAGGCTGCGGCCGATGCGGCCCTGGCTGCGGGCCAGCGCCGGATCGACGTAGGCCGCCGAATGGATGACGATGGCCCGCTCGCGGGCGCGGTCGTTGATCCCGGGTTCCAGGCCATCCATGCGCAGCGAATAGCCATGCTTGCCCTGATAGCTCTCGGCGGTGCGGAACAGGCCGAGGCTGGACTGGTGACTGCCCTCGCGGTTGGAGAAACGGGTGGCGTGGTTCTCCCCGGACTGCCGGCCATGGGCGACGAAGTCACGCAGCAGCACGCGCTGGCGCTTGAGGTCGAAAATCCACAGACGCCGTGCCGTGGACGGCAGCGAGTAATCGATGACAGCCAGACGCTGCGCCGGCTGGGCGCCGTTGTTGACGGCACACTGCATGGCCGCCACGGCATGCCGCAGCGCCTCTTTGTTAAGACCTGGAGCCGCTCGCGACAGACTGTCGAGCAAAGGCTGGTAAGCGGGACTGCCACTCGCCAACACCGGCGAGGAAAACAGCCAAAGCCCTGCCGCGCACAGGCAGAGCTGGCGAATCAATCCGGACATGCGCAGAAAACCTCTGGTAACGCACTCCCGACTTCCTGTCTGAGTCCCTAGGCCAACCTATACTTTTTCTGGAAAGGCGGTCAGATTGAGCAACAGAACCTTCTGTGGCCATGGACTGGAGCAGCACAGTTGTACAAAAAGTGGGCATCTTACCTGAGCATCGGCCTGCTGGCCCTGCCACTGGTCGCACGCAGCGAGACCACGACAGGCAGCGCAAGCGATCTCGACAACAGCCTGCAGGGCGAGTTGAGCACAGTCTGCGCCAGCCTGCCAAGCAGCCTAGATGCCCCTGCCCAGAGCCTTCTTGTGCAGTTCTACCGGCAGTTGGGCGAGCCGACCCTGTGGCATGACGAAACCCGCCTGCAGGCCCTGCGCGGGCAATTGCAACAGCTCGCCGATGACGGCCTCGACCCCGGCGACTACCCGCTGCCCACCCAGGGCTCGCCCGCCTGCCGCGAGCTGCTGATCAGCCACAGCTTCCTGCGCGCCCTGCAGCACCTGCATTTCGGCCGCCTGCCCCCGGCCCAGCGGGAGGCTCTGTGGCGCCCCGCGGACCAGCCCGGCATCGACCCGCAGCTGGCCCTGCTGTCCATCGCCCCCTTTGCCGTGGACGACCCGGCCAATGCCTTCGACCTGGCCCGCCCGGCCCTGCCGGCCTATCAGCGCCTGCGCCAGGCCTACGCCAGGCTGCGCCTGGAAGACCTGCCCAGCTGGGAACCGATCGCCGCCGGCCCGCTCCTCAAGCCCGAGCGCAGCGATCCGCGGGTACCGCAGCTGTATCAGCGCCTGCATGAGGCCGGCTATCTGCAGGCCTTGCCAGACCCGGTTGGCGAACGCTACGACAGCACGCTCCTGGCCGCCGTCGAACGTTTCCAGAGTGATCATGGCCTGCAGGCCGACGGCATCATCGGCCCGGCCACCCTGACGGCCCTGAACGTCAGCCCGCTGCAACAACGCAGCCAACTGCGGGTCAATCTGGAGCGCCTACGCTGGCTGCACCGCGACATGCCCAGCGACGGTTTGCTGGTCAATATCGCCGCTGCCGAACTGCGTCTGTACAAGGCCGGCGAGCTGGTGTGGCAGACCCGCACCCAGGTCGGCCGCCCCGAGCGGCGCTCGCCGCAGCTGCTGTCTCAGGTCTCGCGCATCACCCTCAACCCGACCTGGAGCGTGCCGCCGACCATCCTGCGTGAGGACAAGCTGCCGGAGATTCGGCGCGATCTCGGCTTCCTCGCCAAACATGACATGCGCGTGCTCGACCAGGACGGCAACAGCCTCGATCCGCAGCAGATCGACTGGGACAACCCCGGCAACATTCAGCTGCGTCAGGACGCCGGACCGAACAATCCGCTGGGGCGCATGGCCCTGCGTTTTGCCAACCCCTATTCGGTGTACATGCACGACACCCCCAGTCAGGCGCTGTTCGCCAAGGCGCCACGGGCCTTCAGTTCCGGCTGCGTGCGGGTCGAGGCCATCAGCGAGCTGGCCAGCCTGCTGCTGGCACCGGACGAGCTGGCCCCGGTCGAAACGCTTCTGGCCAGCGGCAAGACCCGCGACTACCGCCTGCGCCAGCCGGTGCCGCTGCTCATGGCCTACTGGACTGTCGAGGTCGATGCTGAAGGCCAGCCGCGCTACCTGCCCGACATCTACCAGCGTGACGATGCCCTGGCCTTGGCCCTGGACCGCGCGGCGCCCTGACCCGCCCCGGGCTGCACGGCAGTACACAGCTGTGTTTAGATGACCCGCTACAGACAAGCGCAACACAACCAAAAGCAAGACAACAGGAGTGGTGATTGATGGAAATCGGTGGCGTGCTGTTTCTCTTCGTTGGCCTGGCCGTGGCCATCGTCTTCATGGGCTTCAAGGTGGTGCCGCAGGGCAGCGAGTGGACGGTGGAGCGCTTCGGCCGTTACACCAACACGCTCAAGCCGGGGCTGAACATCATCGTCCCGGTGATGGACAAGATCGGCCGCAAGCTCAACGTGATGGAAAGCGTGCTGGATATCCCGCCGCAGGAAGTCATTACCGCCGACAACGCCACCGTGCAGATCGATGCCATCTGCTTCTTCCAGATCATCAATTCGGCGCAGGCAGCATACGAGGTAAACAACCTCGAACACGCCATCCGCAACCTGGTGATGACCAATATCCGCACCGTGCTCGGCTCCATGGAGCTCGATGCCATGCTCGGCCAGCGTGACGCCATCAACGAGCGCCTGCTCAAGACCGTGGACGAAGCCACCGCGCCCTGGGGCATCAAGATCACCCGCATCGAGATCAAGGACATCAGCCCGCCCGCCGACCTGATGGCCGCCATGTCCGGGCAGATGAAAGCCGAGCGCATCAAGCGCGCGCAGATTCTCGAAGCCGAGGGCCTGCGTGCTGCCGCCATCCTCACCGCCGAAGGGCAGAAGCAGGGTGACATCCTCAAGGCCGAAGGCCAGCGTCAGGCGGCCTTTCTCGAAGCCGAGGCCCGCGAGCGCGCGGCCCAGGCCGAAGCGGAAGCCACGCGCATGGTGTCCGAGGCGATCGCCAGCGGTAACGTCCAGGCGGTCAATTACTTCGTCGCCCAGAAGTACATCGAAGCCCTCGGCCAGCTGGCCTCGGCCGACAACAGCAAGGTGATCCTGATGCCGCTGGAGGCCAGTCAGGTCATCGGCGCCGTGAGCGGCATCGGCGAGATCGTCAAAGCCACCTTCGACAGCCAGAAGAAGGGCTGACCCCATGCTCGACTACCTGCAGCACCTGTCGTACTGGGACTGGCTGGGCCTGGGCACCCTGCTGCTGATCCTCGAAGTGTTCGGCGCCGGCGGCTACCTGCTGTGGGTCGGCATCGCCGCCGCCAGCGTCGGTGTGCTGACCTTCATCTTCCCCGGTCTGGACTGGACCTGGCAGTTCCTCCTGTTCGGTCTGTTCTCGGTGCTCAGCGCCGTGCTCTGGTGGCGTCGCCAGCGCGACAGCCTCAAGACCAGCGACCAGCCGGGGCTGAACCAGCGCGGCAGCGAGCTGCTCGGGCGCCAGTTCAGTCTGCACGAGCCGATCATCGCCGGGCGCGGCAAGATCAAGGCCGGTGACACCCTGTGGCTGGTCATCGGCCCCGACCTGCCGGCGGGTAGCCCGGTGCGGGTGATAGGTCAGGAAGGCGTGTTGCTCAAGGTGGAAGCCATTACCTAGCCCCAGATTCCAGCCCGTGCAGGATGTCGCTGCGACAACCAATAAGAACAAGAGAACCGACCATGCAGCATGAAATCCACGAGCCTCTGCCCCTGCTCCGCAGTGATGGCCGGCTGACTGAGCCGGGCTGGGCGCGCCACGCTTACTGGCAGTATCAACGCAGCGCGATACCGGCCAGCAGTTGGCGCATCAAGGAGTGGGATTACTACGCCGTGGTCTCGCCTGCAGGATTTGCCTTCAGCCTGACGGCCAGCAATCTGGGCTATGCCGGCCTCTATGCCCTCTGCGTGGTCGATTTGAACCTGGGGCGCTTCTGGCAGATCGATGCCTTGCAGGCTCTGCCACTGGCGCGCCACGCCTTCCCGCAAGACGCCAACAGCGGCAGCATCCACTTTCGCAACAGCAAACTCGATCTGCACATCCAGCGCATCGACGGCGAGCATCGCTTGCGCTTCACCAGCCAGCGCATGGCCGGCCCGCACGGCAAGGGCATCGACGGCGAGCTGTATTTCCGCCAGCCGCCGCAGGAATCGCTTAACATCGCGACCGCCTGGCCCAACAGCAAGGCCTTCTACTACAACACCAAGCTCAACTGTATGACCGTGAGTGGCGAGTTCCGCCACGCCGGCAAGCATTACCAATTGAGCCCGGTGCGCGACCTCGGTGTACTCGACTGGGGCCGCGGCGTATGGACCTACCGCAATACCTGGTACTGGGCCTCGGCTTCCGGTTTCGTGAACGGCGAAGCATTCGGCCTGAATTTCGGCTACGGCTTTAGCGACCGCACACCGGCGAGTGAAAACCTACTGCTCTATCGCGGCCGAGCTCACAAGCTTGGTGAGGTCCGCTTCCATTTCGACCGCCACCACTGGCTCAAGCCCTGGCGCATCAGCAGTGATGACGGCCGAGTCGAACTGGAGTTCATTCCACGGGTCGACCGCAGTAGCCACTTCAACACACTGATCATCGCCTCCGAGCAGCATCAGGTGTTCGGCCACTATCGAGGGCGAGTGACTCTGGACAATGGTCAGGTGCTGCAGCTCAGCCACCTGCCCGGCTTCGCCGAGGAAGTACGCAACCGCTGGTAAGTGCCACGAATGCGCAGCCGTACCCACTACGACACGCCATCCACTGCTAGGCTGCGCGCTCCATTACATCAACAAGGAGCGTTGCATGCCCTCTTCCCTCTATCCGCTGCGCTGGGTGCTAATTCTGCTGATCGCCTTCCAGGTGTTCTGGCTGGCCAGCGATCTGCTCGGCAGCCTGTTCGACCTGCCGCTTTACGAGCTGATTCCCGATGCCGCCTGGAGCGCCCTGCGCCTGGCCAGCAACGCGCTGGATCTGGTGCTCTACGTCCTGCTGCTCGGGCTGCTGGGCAAGCTGGCACTCAAACCCGAGGCCTGAGCCGGAGCAGGAGCCGGAAACGACAAGGCCGCCCGAGGGCGGCCTTGTCATTGCTGCGGCAGGCTTACTGGTAATCGGATACCGGTACGCAGGCGCAGAACAGGTTGCGGTCACCGTAGACGTTGTCGATCCGGTTCGCCGTCGGCCAGTACTTGTGCAGACGGGTGTGGGCGGTCGGGCTGACGGCCTGCTCGATGCTGTACGGACGCTCCCACACGCCGATCACGTCGGCCAGGGTGTGCGGTGCACGCTTGAGCGGATTGTCCTCGGCCGGCCACTCGCCGCCCTGAACCTTGGCGATCTCGTTGCGGATGTTCAGCATCGCTTCGATGAAACGGTCGAGCTCGTGCTTGGACTCGCTCTCGGTCGGCTCGATCATCAGCGTGCCCGGCACCGGGAAGCTCATGGTCGGGGCGTGGAAGCCATAGTCCATCAGGCGCTTGGCCACGTCTTCCTCGCTGATGCCGGTTTCCGCCTTGAGCGGACGCAGGTCGAGGATGCACTCGTGAGCCACGCGGCCGTTGCGCCCGGAGTAGAGCACCGGGAAGGCTTCGCCCAGGGCCTTGGCCAGGTAGTTGGCGTTGAGGATGGCAACCTCAGTGGCGTCGGCCAGCTGCGGGCCCATCATGGCGATGTACATCCAGCTGATCGGCAGGATGCTGGCGCTGCCCCAGGGCGCGGCGCTGACCGCGCCGTTGCCCGGGTTCGGGCCCTTGAGCGGTACCACCGGGTGGTTGGCGACGAACGGCGCCAGATGGGCTTTCACCCCGATCGGGCCCATGCCCGGGCCGCCACCGCCGTGCGGGATGCAGAAGGTCTTGTGCAGGTTCATGTGCGAGACGTCGGCGCCGATATCGGCCGGACGGGTCAGGCCGACCTGGGCGTTGAGGTTGGCGCCGTCCATGTAGACCTGGCCGCCGTGGGCGTGGATGACCTCGCAGATTTCGCGGATGCCTTCCTCGTACACGCCGTGGGTCGACGGGTAGGTGGCCATCAGGCAGGACAGCTGGTCGCCGGCTTCGGCGGCCTTCTTCTTCAGGTCTTCCAGATCGACGTTGCCCTGATCGTCACAGGCGACGATGACCACGCGCATGCTGGCCATCTGTGCCGACGCCGGGTTGGTGCCGTGGGCCGAAGCCGGAATCAGGCAGATGTTGCGGTGCGCATCGCCACGGCTCTCGTGGTACTTGCGGATCGCCAGCAGGCCCGCGTACTCGCCCTGGGCGCCGGAGTTCGGCTGCATGCAGATGGCGTCGAAGCCGGTGATGGTGCAGAGCCAGGCTTCCAGCTCCTCGATCATCAGGCGGTAGCCCTCGGCCTGCTCGCGCGGCACGAAGGGGTGCAGGTTGGCGAACTCCGGCCAGGTGATGGGGATCATCTCGCTGGTGGCGTTGAGCTTCATGGTGCAGGAACCGAGCGGGATCATGGCGGCGTTGAGTGCCAGGTCCTTGCTCTCCAGCTGCTTGAGGTAACGCAGCATCTCGGTTTCGCTGTGGTGAGCGTTGAACACCGGGTGGGTCAGGTAGGCAGACGTACGCTCCAGCGCGGCCGGAATGCCGCTGGTCACGCCGGCGGCGTCCAGCGCGGCGACGTCCAGACCATGACCTTCACCGAGGAACACGTCGAACAGGGCCTGCACGGTTGCGGCGCTGCAGGTCTCGTCGAGGCTGACGCCGACCTTGTCGGTGTCCACCGCACGCAGGTTGATCTGACGGGCGCGGGCGCGTTCCAGCACGTCGAAGCGCTGCGAACCGATGGTCAGGGTCAGAGTGTCGAAGAACTGGGTGTTGACGCGCTTCAGACCCTTCTGCTCCAGACCGGCGGCCAGCAGAGCGGTCAGGCGCTGCACGCGCTGGGCGATGCGCTTGAGACCCAGCGGGCCGTGGTACACGGCGTAGAAGCTGGCGATGTTGGCCAGCAGCACCTGAGCGGTACAGATGTTGGAATTGGCCTTCTCGCGGCGGATGTGCTGCTCGCGGGTCTGCAGGGCCAGACGCAGGGCGCTGTTGCCACGGGCGTCCTTGGACACGCCGATGATGCGGCCCGGCATGGCGCGCTTGTAGTCGTCGCGGCAGGCGAAGAAGGCGGCATGCGGGCCACCGTAGCCCATCGGTACGCCGAAGCGCTGCGCCGAACCGAATACCACGTCGGCGCCCAGCTCGCCCGGCGGGGTCAGCAGGATCAGGCTGAGGATGTCGGCCGACACACAGGCCAGCGCCTGCTGGGCGTGCAGCTGGTCGATCACAGGCTTGAGGTCGCGGATCTCGCCATAGGTATCCGGGTACTGCAGCAGGCCGCCGAATACCTGGTAATTGCCGAGGTTCTCCACCGCATCGACCACCACGTCGAAGCCGAAGGCTTCAGCGCGGGTCTGCACCACGGAGATGGTCTGCGGATGGCAGTTCTGGTCGACGAAGAACAGGTTGCTCTTGCTCTTGGCCACGCGCTTGGCCATGGCCATGGCTTCGGCGGCGGCGGTGGCTTCGTCCAGCAGCGAGGCGCTGGCCAGATCCAGGCCGGTGAGGTCGATGGTCAGCTGCTGGAAGTTCAGCAGGGCTTCCAGACGACCCTGGGCGATTTCCGGCTGGTAGGGGGTGTAGGCGGTGTACCAGCCCGGGTTTTCCAGCACGTTGCGCAGGATCACGGTCGGGGTCAGGGTGCCGTGGTAGCCCATGCCGATCAGGCTGGTCCACACCTGGTTCTGCGCGGCATAGCCCTTGAGCTTGGCCAGCGCGCCCTGCTCATCCAGCGCTGCCGGCAGCGCCAGCGGGCCGCCCAGGCGAATGGCCGGCGGCACGGTCTGGGCGATCAGCTCGGCGCGGGTGGCCACACCGAGGGTGGCGAGCATCGCCTGCTGTTCGTTGGCATCCGGGCCGAGGTGACGCTGCAGGAAGGCATCCGGCTGGTGCAGCTGGGTGAGCGAGGGAGTGGTCATCGGGCAAACCTCTGAAAAAGACAAAGCCCCGACGAGTCAGGGCTTTGCGGAAATAACGGTGATCAGGCGTTGCAGGCGGCGGCGTAACCGTCGGCGTCCAGCAGCTTGTCCAGCTCGGCGGCGTCGGCCGGCTTCACCTTGAAGAACCAGTTGGCGTAAGGGTCGGCATTGACCAGCTCGGGGCTGTCGACCAGCGCCTCGTTGACCGCCACGACTTCACCGGCGATCGGGCTGTAGATGTCCGAGGCGGCCTTGACCGACTCAACCACACCGGCTTCCTGACCGGCGGTAAGCTCGGCGCCGACTTCCGGCAGCTCGACGAACACTACGTCACCCAGGGCTTCCTGGGCATGGTCGGAAATACCAACGGTCACGGTGCCATCGGCTTCCAGGCGGGCCCATTCGTGGCTGGCGGCATAACGCAGATCGGCGGGGATATTGCTCATGGGATCATCCTCAAAAAGTGTCCAACGGCGCATAGCCGTCAAGAATAGGTCAAATCAGCGCTTTGCCGTGGCGGACGAAGTTGGCCTGCACCACGCGCACGGGGAACCACTTGCCACGGATTTCCACCTCGGCGCGGTCGCCGGTACCCGCCGGCACGCGGGCCAGGGCGATGGATTTACCGAGGGTCGGGGAGAAGCTGCCACTGGTGATCTCGCCTTCGCCGACGCCTTCGACGCGCACCACCTGGTGGGCACGCAGCACGCCGCGCTCTTCCAGCACCAGACCGACCAGCTTGGGCTGGTTGCCGGCGGCACGCTGAGCTTCGAGCACAGCACGGCCGACGAACTGGCGCTCGGCCGGTTCCCAGGCGATGGTCCAGCCCATGTTGGCCGCCAGCGGCGAGACTTCTTCGGTCATGTCCTGGCCGTAGAGGTTCATCCCGGCTTCCAGGCGCAGGGTGTCGCGCGCACCGAGACCGGCCGGCGCGATGCCCGCACCCACCAGCTCGTTGAGGAAGCCCGGCGCCTGTTCGGCCGGCAGCATGATTTCCAGACCGTCCTCACCGGTGTAGCCGGTGCGGGCGATGAACCAGTCGCCTTCCGGCAGACCCTGGAACGGTTTCAATTCCTGAATCAGGGCAGCGCGCGCGGCCGAGACCAGCTCGGCAGTCTTGGCGCGGGCCTGCGGCCCCTGCACGGCGAGCATGGCCAGGCCGGCCTGATGCTGCAGGGCGACGTCGAAACCGGCGCTCTGCTGCTGCATCCAGGCCAGGTCCTTGTCGCGGGTGGAAGCGTTGACCACCACGCGGTAACCCTCGGCGGTGAGGTAGACGATCAGGTCGTCGATCACCCCGCCCTGCTCATTGAGCATGCCGCTGTAGAGTGCCTTGCCCAGCACCTGCAGGCGATCGACATCGTTGGCCAGCAGATGCTGCAGGTAGGCCTTGGCCTGGCTGCCGCTCACGTCGACCACGGTCATGTGGGACACGTCGAACACGCCGCAGTCGCGACGCACCTGATGGTGCTCCTCAACCTGCGAGCCGTAATGCAGCGGCATGTCCCAGCCGCCGAAGTCGACGATCTTGGCGCCAAGGGCGACGTGCAGGTCATACAGGGGGGTACGCTGTCCCATGCAAAGCTCCGGAATATCGATCGGATGACGCTCGCCGGCGGGCCGGCGAGAAGCGGCGCGCATTGTAGCCGCTGGCGGGGGGTTCGGTCACCCCAGGCGACGGGCGTCCTGCTGCAGACTCAGTGTCCGGGACGCCGCGCCGAACGGCGGATCAGCAGGATCACCGGCAGGAGACCGACCAGCACCAGGCTCAGCGCCGGCAGCGAGGCCCGCGCCCATTCACCCTCGCTGGTCATCTCGAACACCCGCACGGCCAGGGTGTCCCAGCCGAAGGGGCGCATCAGCAGGGTGGCGGGCATTTCCTTGAGCACATCGACGAACACCAGCAGCGCGGCGCTCAGGACGCCCGGCAACAGCAGCGGCAAATAGACGCGGCCAAACAGACGCAGGCCGCCGGCGCCGAGGCTGCGCGAGGCCTCCGGCAGGGACGGACGAATCCGCGCCAGGCTGCCTTCGAGAGGACCGTAAGCCACCGCCATGAAGCGGATCACATAGGCCAGCAGCAGCGCCGCCAGGCTGCCCAGCAGCAAGGGTTTGCCGGCGCCGCCCAGGGCCTGGGACAGCGGAATCACCAGCTGATTGTCCAGATAACTGAAGGCCAGCATGATCGACACCGCCAGCATCGAGCCGGGCAGCGCATAGCCCAGGTTGGCCAGCCCCACCAGGCTGCGCATCGGGCGGGTCGGCGTCTGCCGCCGGGCAAAGGCCAGCAGCAGCGCCAGCGTCACGGTGAACAGGGCGGCCAGGGCACCGAGGTAGAGGGTGTGGCCGATCAGCCCCAGATAGCGCTCGTCGATATCGAAACGCCCGCGTTGCCAGAACCACACCAGCAGTTGCAGCAGCGGCACCACGAAGGCGCAGAGGAACACCAGCGCACACCAGCTGCTCGCGGCCAGCGCCTTCCAGCCGCGCAGACGGTACAGCGCCTGACTGCGCGCACGCTCCTGCACCGGACGGGTCGCGCCACGGGCACGACGCTCGCCATAAAGCACCAGCATCACCGCCAACAGCAGTAGGCTGGCCAGCTGAGTCGCGCTCTGCAGGCTGTAGAAGCTGTACCAGGTCTTGTAGATGGCGGTGGTGAAGGTATCGAAGTTGAAGGCCGCCACCGCGCCAAAGTCAGCCAGGGTTTCCATGATCGCCAGCGCCAGACCGGCACCGATAGCCGGTCGCGCCATCGGCAGAGCCACCCGCCAGAAGGCCTGCCAGGGAGACAGCCCCAGCACCCTCGCCGCCTCCATCAGACCGCGGCCCTGAGCCAGAAAGGCGCCACGGGCGAGCAGATAGACGTAGGGGTAGAACACCAGCACCAGCACCACGATCACGCCACCGGTGGAGCGCACCCGCGGCAATCTGAGCCCGCTGCCAAACCACTCGCGCAGCAGCGTCTGCACCGGGCCGGCGAAGTCCAGGAGACCGATAAAGACGAACGCCAGCACATAGGCCGGGATGGCAAAGGGCAGCATCAGCGCCCAGTCCAGCCAGCGCCGCCCCGGAAATTCGCACAGCGCCGTGAGCCAGGCCAGGCTCACCCCAAGGCCGACCACGCCGATGGCCACCCCCAGCACCAGGGTCAGGGTGTTGCCCAGCAGGCGCGGCAGCTGGGTGTCCCACAGGTGCGCCCAGATCGCCGTATCCACCTCGTGCCAGGCCAGCAGCATGACCGACAGCGGCAGCAGCACCAGCAAGGCAATGGCGGCAGCGATGGGGTACCAGCGGCGCTGGGCGGGATGGGCCACGCAAGATCCTCAGCTAGAAAACACGACGCCCCAGCTTGAGCCGGGGCGCCGAGTATAACGGGGATGCTCTAAGAGTGAGCGGGCTAGCCGATGGCTTTAGTTCCAGCCGGCGCGGTCCATCAGCATGGTCGCCTCGGCCTGACGCTTGCCGGCCACTTCCATCGGCACGCTGTCGGCCTTGAAGCTGCCCCAGGCAGCGACTTCGGCAGACGGCTTTATCGCCGGGTTGGCCGGATACTCCTGATTCACATCGGCGAACAGGCTCTGCGCCTCGGCACTGGTCATCCACTCCAGCAGCTTCTGCGCCTCGGCCGCATGTGGAGCATGGGCGGTAACACCGGCACCCGAGAGGTTCACGTGTACGCCACGGTCAGCCTGGTTCGGCCAGAAGGGCTTGACCTTGAGCTGCGGGTTTTCCTTGTGCAGGCGCCCGTAGTAGTAGGTGTTGGTGATGCCCACATCGCACTGACCGGCATCGATGGCCTGCAGCAGGGCGGTGTCGTCGGCAAACACATCGGTGGCCAGGTTGTTCATCCAGCCCTTGATGATGGTTTCGGTCTTGGCCGCGCCGTGGGCCTCGATCAGGGTGGCGGTCAGCGACTGGTTATAGACCTTCTTGCTGGTGCGCAGGCACAGACGGCCTTCCCAGTTGCTGTCGGCCAGGGCTTCGTAGGTCGACAGTTCTTCCGGCTTCACGCGCTCGGTGGAGTAGAAGATGGTCCGCGCGCGCAGCGACAGACCGGTCCAGGCGCCGGTGCTGGAACGGTACTGAGCCGGGATATTGGCCTCGATCACCGGAGACTTGAGCGGCTTGAGCACACCTTCCTGCTCGGCCTGCCAGAGGTTGCCTGCATCGACGGTGATCAGCAGGTCAGCCGGAGTGTTCTCCCCCTCGGCCTTCAGGCGCGCCAGCAGCGGCGCTTCCTTGTCGGTGATGAACTTGATCGGCGTACCGGTCTTGGCGGTATAGGCATCGAATACCGGCTTGATCAGCTCGTCGATCCGCGCGGAATAAACCACCAGTTCATCGGCGGCAAGGGCCGGAGCGGCAAGGGCAGAAAGACTCAGGGCAGCAAACAGCGACTGGCGGATCGACATGGCAACAGCCTCGGCAGTTGGAAAAGTTGGCGAATGATAGTTACTCCCATTCGCCTTCTCAATCATCTTACCTGTTCAGACGTTACCAGGTGTTGCGCGAAATCAAGATCGCGGCATGCGCAGAACAAGCGAAGCAGGGGGACTTAACAGGCTGTTGAAAAACGTTGGCGAGGCCGCCAGCGCAAGGCGCAACGCAGTAACAACCGTAGGTTGGTCAAAACAGGCGAAAAAGCGCACGCCTACATGGATGTAGGCGGTAGAGCGAAGCAGGAAGCCAGAGCCGAGTTTACGAATGGTAAATGAGCATTTTGAGCCTGTTTTTAACACCGCGAGGCAACGCACGACGGCATGGATGCAGGAGGTAGCGCGACGCAGGAAGCCAAAGCCGAGGTAGTTTTTCAACAGCCTGCTAAGCGCGCGCCAGATCCGGCAGATCCCCCGACAACCCCAGCGCCTGACGGACGAACAGGCTCTTGGCCTCGGGCAGGCCATCGACCCAGTTCAGGCCCGCATTGCGCGCCCAGCGCAGCGGCAGCGGATCGGCCTGGAACAGACGCTCGAAGCCTTCCATCGCGGCCATCATGGCCAGGTTGTGCGGCATGCGCCGGCGCTCGAAGCGGCTCAGGGTCTTCTCGCTGGTCAGCGACTCGCCACGCTCCAGCGCATGCAGCAGCACCTCGGCCAGCACGGCGGCATCGAGGAAACCGAGGTTGACGCCCTGCCCGGCCAGCGGGTGAATGGTGTGTGCGGCATCGCCGATCAGGGCCAGGCCCGGCTCGACATAGCGCTTGGCATGTCGCTGACGCAGCGGCACGCAGACCCGCGGGTCGGCTTGCTGCACTTCGCCCAGACGCCATTCGAAGGCCTTGCCCAGTTCGCGGCAGAAAGCGGCTTCGTCCAGCGCCATCAGACGCTCGGCTTCGGCCGGCACGGTCGACCAGACGATCGAGCACCAGCGCTCGTCGCCCTCGCGGTTGAGCGGCAGGAAGGCCAGCGGGCCGTCATCGGTGAAACGCTGCCAGGCCGTACGCTGGTGTGGCTGGGCACAGCGCACACTGGTGACGATGGCGTGGTGCAGGTAATCCCACTCACGAGTGGCACAACCAGCCAGACGGCGTACCGCCGAGTTGGCGCCATCGGCGGCCACCAGCAGTGGCGCGCGCAGTTCGCGGCCATCGCTGAGGGTCAGCAGCCAGTCATCGCCGCTGCGGCGCAGCTGCTCCAGACGGGCATTGGGCAACAGGCCGATATCGCTGTCGAACAGCGCTTCGAGCAGAGCATCCTGCACCACCCGGTTCTCGACGATATGACCGAGCACCTCGGCATGCACGCTGGCCGCGGCAAAGTGCACCGAGCCGGTGCCAGAACCATCCCACACCTGCATCTCGCGGTAGGGCGAGGTGCGCCGGGCGACGATACCCGGCCATGCGCCAAGACGCAGCAGCACACGCCGGCTGGCTTCAGACAAGGCACTGACGCGCGGCTCGAAGGGCGCGCTGGCATCGAAGGGTTTCAGGCTGAGCGGGCCGCCATCCAGCAGCAGGATGCTCAAGCCACTGTCCTTGAGCGCCAGGGCCAGGGCGCTGCCCACCATGCCGGCGCCAACGATGATCAGATCCGCACGCATTGCTGTTCCTTAGGCCGCTTGCCGCACGCGCGGCTTGAGCCGCACGTAGAGAGTCTTGTGCACCCGTGCTACCAGGGTGCCGTCGCCATCATGCACGTCGACGTGCAGTTGTGGCAGGTATTTGTCGCCGCCGGCGGTGCGCTGGCGAATCTCGTCGAGCAGCGCTTCCTCGATGCGGAAATCCGCGTATACCGGCCCCTTGCCCGGCGCGATGAAGTCGATGCTGGCCGCCTTGTCCCACACGATGTAATCGCTGCCCAGGTTTTCCATGACCATCAGCATGAAGAACGGGTCGGTCATCGAATACAGCGAGCCGCCGAACTGGGTGCCCACATAGTTGCGGTTGTACCAGCCCAGCCCCATTTTCACCCGCACCTCGCGGAAATCGCCGGCGATGTGCTGAATGCGTACGCCCGCCCCCAGGTAGGGCGGGTAGAAGTTCATTGCCCAGCGCAGGAATCGCGCCTTGCGGGCCAGTTTGGCTTGTCTCATCACGTCTCTTCACGGGGCGCCAGCACGGCACCCGACAGCAGAATTTTTACAGCGGCCGCGTGCCCAGGCCCATGGCCTGGCGGGCAAACCAGTGTTTGGCCGGCGGCAGCAGATCGAGGCCGAGCAGGCCCAGATTGCGCCCCGCCACCAGCAGCGGCTGGGCAGTGGAAAACAGCCGGGTCACCTGATCGGAAAAGCCCACGGTCAGCTGTTGGTCGAGGCGCTGACGCCGCAGGTAGTCCTGCAGCACCGTGAAATCGCCGGGAGTCGCCGGGCTGTCCAGCAGGGCTTCGGCCAGCGCCAGAGTATCGCGCAGCGACAGGTTGTACCCCTGCCCGGCGATGGGATGCAGGCTGTGCGCGGCATTCCCCAGCACCACCAGATGCGGCCGCACCTGCTCGCTGGCCTCGATCAGACTGAGCGGGTAGATATGCCGGGCGCCGACCTGAGTCAGGGCACCCAGGCGGTAGCCGAATACCTGCTGCAGCTCGGCGAGAAATTCGCGATCGGGCAACGCCGCCAGACGCTGAGCGTCACCGCCCTGACGCGTCCAGACCAGCGCGCTGCGGTTCTCCGACAGCGGCAGCAGGGCCATCGGGCCATCGTCGGTGAAACGCTCGAAAGCCTGGCCCTGATGCGCCTCGGCCGTGCTGATGTTGGCGATCAGGGCGCTCTGCCCGTAAGGCGTGGTTTTCACCGCAATGCCCAGCTGTTCGCGCAGGCCGGAGCGGCCGCCATCGGCCAGCACGGCCAGGTCGCAGTCGAGCTGGCTGCCGTCATTCAGGGTCAGGCGATAACCGTCGCCCAAGGCCTGCAGGGCCGTGACTTCCGCCGGGCAGCGCCACTCGACCACCTCGGCATCCAGCGCCTGCCACAGGCACTGGCCGAGCCAGGCGTTCTCCACCACATAGCCCAGCGCCGGCACGCCCTCGCTCTCGGCGCTGAGGCGGGTGGCGCCGAAACGGCCGCGGTCGGAAACATGGATCTGGCGGATCGGCTCGGCACGGGCACTCAGCGCCGGCCACAGGCCAAGGCGCTCGTAGATCTGCCGGGTGCCATAGGACAGCGCACTGGAGCGCGCGTCATAGCTGGGCTGGTAACTGTTGCCGGGGGCGAAGGGTTCGATCAGCACGATGCGCCAGCCACGCTGACGGGCGCCCTCCTGCAGGGCCAGAGCCAGCGAGGCTCCGACCAGACCGCCACCGATAATCGCCAGCTGCACGCGGCTCATATCAGGCCGCCTGCTCGCGCGCGGCGGCCATCAGCGCCTCGATCTCGGCCACGGTCTTGGGCACGCCGCCGGTAAGAATCTCGCAGCCGGTCTTGGTGACCACCACATCGTCCTCGATACGCACACCGATACCGCGCCACTTCTTCGCCACGCGCTCATCGTCGGCGGGGATATAGATGCCCGGTTCGACGGTCAGGGCCATGCCCGGCTCCAGCACGCGCCACTCGCCGCCGACCTTGTAGTCGCCGACGTCGTGCACGTCCATGCCCAGCCAGTGACCGGCGCGGTGCATGTAGTAGGCCTTGTAGCTTTCGGTTTCGATCACCTCGTCCAGCGTGCCGGTGAGCAGGCCCAGCTCCAGCAGCCCCTCGGCAATGACCCGCACGGTAGCCTCGTGGGCCTCGTTCCAGTGCTTGTCCGGGCCAATGGCGGCGAAAGCGGCTTCCTGGGCCCTGAGCACCAGCTCGTAGATGGCCTTCTGCTCCGGCGAGAAGGTGCCGTTGACCGGGAAGGTGCGGGTGATGTCGCTGGCGTAGCAGTCGATCTCGCAGCCGGCGTCGATCAGGATCAGATCGCCATCCTTGAGCGGCGCATCGTTCTCCCGGTAGTGCAGGATGCAGGCATTGCGGCCACTGGCGACGATCGAGCCATAGGCCGGCATCTTCGAGCCGTTCTTGCGGAAGATGTACTCCAGCTCGGCTTCCAGATGGTATTCGCTCAGGCCCGGGCGGGCCGTCTGCATGGCACGCACATGGGCCGCGGCGGAAATCTCGGCGGCCTCCTTCATCACCTTCACTTCGGCCGCACTCTTGTACAGGCGCATGTCGTGCAGCAGGTGGTCGAGGGCGACGAATTCGTTCGGCGGCTGCGCACCCTGACGGGCCTTGGAGCGGATCACGTTGATCCACTCCATCAGGCGGTGATCGAACTCCTGATTGCAGCCGATGGCGTAATACACCCGTTCGCGCCCCTCGATCAGGCCGGGGAGGATGTCGTCGATATCGTTGATCGGGAAGGCATCGTCGGCACCGAACTGGGCGATGGCGCCATCCTGCCCGGCGCGCAGACCGTCCCACAGCTCGCGCTCGGGATCACGCTCGCGGCAGAACAGCACGTACTCGCCATGCTCGCGCCCGGGAATCAGCGCCAGCACCGCTTCCGGCTCGGGAAAGCCGGTGAGGTACTGGAAATCGCTGTCCTGACGGTAGATGTGCTCGACATCGCGGTTGCGGATATACACCGGCGCGGCCGGCAGGATGGCGATGCTGTTGGGCTCCATCTGCGCCATCAGCGCCTTGCGCCGACGGGCATATTCAGCCTTGGGAATGCGCTGCATGGACAGGTGCTCGCTTAGTGCAGGGAAGGTTTTTCGCTGGCCGCCGGCGCCGGCTTGGCGCACTCGGTGAACAGCAGCAACGGCGCCACGCGCAGGTACTCCATGACCTCCATGTAGTCGTTCTCACCGTCTTCGCTCTCATCCAGATCGTTCTGCACCTGCGCGATGGAGGCCAGGTCCTGCAGCACTTCCATGGCCTCGGCCGACAGCGCGGCGTCGCCGGCGGTCAGGCCGAAACCGCCGAGGAAGCCCTGGCACCACTGGCCCATGGCCACGGCACGTTCGGCCAGCGGCGCGTCGTCGGACGGCAGCAGCAACACCACGGCCATCTCGCCGCCAGTCAACTCGGCCTTGACCATTTCCTGCAGACCGATCAGCGCCGCGCGCACGTTGTCCTGCGGGGCGCTGCCGAGCAGTTCGGCGGCATCCACCAGCCAGGGCTCGGGCTCGAAGCCGGCGCCGGCACAGCTGCGGCCGAGCAGCAGGCCGTGCAGTTCGGCGGGAGAAACGGCCTGGCCCTGACTGGCCAGCAAGGCGGCGAAGGCGGCATAAGGGGTAGTGGCGGACATGACAGAACTCTTGGCAGATGACGCGCGGAACAGGCAGCGCAGACGAGGCGCCCGGCGGCGTCGGAAAGAATCGGTAACCAGCCAGACGCGCCAATGGCGGCAAATGCCAATCAGCCCGTAGGCACCATCAGACGGCATGGCTAGAATGATGGCAGTATCCTAATCGACATAGCCCCCCACGCCTAGCGAGAGCCCATGGAAGACGCCGACCTGCACGCACTGACGGCGAAAGTCGAACTGCTGATTCAGCAGCTCGCTACCCTCAAGGCCCAGAACCGCCTGCTGCTGGCCGGCGAACGGGCCTGGCGCGAAGAGCGCTCCCAACTGATCGAAAAGAACGAAATGGCCCGGCACAAGGTCGAAGCGATGATCACCCGCCTTAAGGCCCTGGAGCAGGACTCATGAGCCAAGCCAACACCGTTACCCTGCAGATTCTCGACAAGGAATACCGCATCGCCTGTCCGGCGGAAGAGCGCGACAACCTGGAAAGCGCCGCCCGCTACCTGAATGACAAGATGCGCGAGATCCGCTCCAGCGGCAAAGTCATCGGTGCCGACCGCATCGCCGTGATGGCGGCGCTGAACATCACCCATGAGCTGTTGCACAAGCAGCAGCAACTGACCAGCGAAGCTGCCGCCCACCGGCATCAGGTGCGCGATCTGTTCGAACGGGTCGAGCATGCCCTGGCCGCCGATCCGAACAGCCACGAAGCCTGATGGCAAGCGTGGCGATTGCGGTATACTCGCCACAGCTCCCTGGTGTGTTTGCCAGTCGGTGATGTCCCTGAGCCGATACGCACAACCACGGGGGTTGCATGTTGGGGCCGGTGCGCATGTCCGCCTGACGGAAAGCCTTAACGCCTCCTGCAACCTCCACCTTGAACTTTCGGGTTCAAGGGCTAAACCGACAGCGGCACGACCGGGGAGTCGCTACCTACCATGATCGAAGCCGGCACCCTCAGCCGCCCGCAACTGCGCCGCCTGCTGCGCAACACCCGCCGCAACCTCTCACCCCTGCAGCAACGCCTGGCCGCCCGCAATCTCTACCGCCAGCTGGCCCAGCATCCCGAGTTCCTTCGCGCCCGTCGTATCAGCCTGTACCTGGCCAATGACGGCGAGATCGACCCTGCGCCGCTTCTGGCCGAAGCCCTGCGCCGCGGCAAACAGGTCTACCTGCCGGTGCTCAAAGCCTGGCCACGCACGCAGATGAGCCTGCAACGCCTGCTGCCGGGTGAACGCCTGCAACGCAATCGTTTTGGTATCGCCGAGCCCAGATCCAACCCGAAGCGCCAGATTCCCGTGTGGAGCCTCGACCTGATGCTGTTGCCGCTGGTGGGTTTCGATGAGCATGGTGGCCGCCTGGGCATGGGGGGCGGCTTCTACGACCGCAGCCTGGCCTACCTGAAACGCCGCACGCACTGGCGCCAGCCAAGGCTGATCGGCCTGGCCCACGAATGTCAGAAGGTGGATCGGCTGGCACTGGCCAGCTGGGATGTGCCACTGGCGGCGACGGTCAGCGACAGACAGTGGTATCGCCCGGGCACCGAGCCGAGCTAGAGGTACCGGCGAATCATCGCCAGAGAGAAGAGAAGTTGCTGCGCATCCCTGCGCCAGTCAGCAGCGGTCAGGGCCGCTGGACGGTCTGCGGAGCGTCCTGACGATCCCACAGACTCTGGGTGTAACCGGTGGTCACCACCCCAAGGCCAAACACGATGGCCAATACCCACAGAAGATCTGGCTTGCGCTTCATCGATTGCCTCCCCCTTAAAAGGCAAACTGACCACGATGGTCGACAGCATTGTTTTTATTGTTAGGTCGCACGGCAGTGCCAAGCTTAATCCCCCGCATTGTCTGACAACGTGAAGCGATGTGCAATTTTTCGCCACGATCGCCGCAGAACAGGCAAGATCTGCCGGAAATGCCCCAAGGATCCGTACAGGAAAACCCCATGCCCCAGTACTGGCTGATGAAATCCGAGCCTGACGAACTGTCCATCCGCGACCTGCAGCGCCTCGGGCAGGCGCGCTGGGATGGCGTGCGCAACTATCAGGCGCGCAACTTCGTGCGCGCCATGCAGCCCGGCGATCTGTTCTTCTTCTACCACTCCAGCTGCCCGCAGCCGGGCATTGCCGGTATCGGCCGGATTGTCGGCGAGCCCTACCCCGACCCCACCGCACTGGAACCCGCCAGCCACTATTTCGATGCCAAGGCCAGCGCCGAGAAAAACCCCTGGAGCGCCCGCGATGTGGCCTTCGTGGAAACCTTTGCCGAGGTCATCCGCCTGCCCCGCCTGAAAGCCTGCGCGGCACTGGCCGAACTGCCGCTGGTGCAGAAGGGCACGCGGCTGTCGGTGATGCCGGTCACGGCCGGGCAGTGGCAGGCCATTCTCGACTTGCGCTGAAGCTGTCCGGGCGGGCAAGTTAGCCGCCTGGCATTGACCTTTATCATGACGCTGCGCCGCTCAGGTCCGGGATAATCAGCGCAGCCTCGTCCGGAGTTGCCCCATGTCGCACCGCCCAGCCCGCCTGCTTGCCATCCCTCTGGTCGCCGCCCTGCTTGGCGTGGGGGCTTTCGGCTACTGGAAGTCCATCCATGACCGTCTGCCCGAAGGCATCAGCCAGGGCAACGGCCGCCTGGAAGCCACCGAAGTACAGATCGCCAGCAAATATCCGGGCCGCCTGGCCGAGGTGCGGGTCGACGAGGGCGACCGGGTGGAGAAAGGCCAGCTCCTAGCCCGCCTGGATACCCGCACACTGGAGGCCCAGCGCGATCAGGCCAGCGCAGAAGTGCTGCGGGCCCGGGAGAACCTCTCCGCCGCCCTGGCCACCGTGGACCTGCGCGCCAGCGAGATGCGCCTGGCCGAACAGGAGCTCAAGCGTTTCCGCGAGCTGTTCCAGCGCGGCCACACCAGCCGGCAGATGCTCGATCAGCAGCAGAACCGCCACGACACGGCCAGCGCCGCCCTGAACGCCGCCAATGCTCAGGTCAGCGCCGCGCGCGCCGCCATTGGCGCGGCCGAGGCGCAGGTGGCGCAGCTGACCAGCGAGATCGACGACAGCAGCCTGCTCGCGCCGATGCCGGGCATCGTCCAGCTGCGCCTGGCCGAGCCCGGCGAGGTGCTGGGCGCCGGCGGCCGCGTGCTGCTGCTGATCAACCCAGCCGACCAGTACATGAACCTGTACCTGCCCGCCGCCCTCGCCGGTCGCCTGGCCCAGGGCGACGAGGCACGCATCGTCCTCGACGCCCTGCCCGAGCAGGTGCTGCCGGCCAAAGTCAGTTATGTCGCCAGCAAGGCGCAGTTCACCCCCAAGGAAGTCGAGACCCGCGACGAGCGGCAGAAGCTGGTGTTCCGCGTCAAGCTGCGCCTGACCGACCCGGCCGCCGTGCCCCAGGCCAAACCGGGCATGCCCGGCGCCGGTTATGTGCGCAGTGCCGACGTGGCCTGGCCGGCCAACCTGCAGTGAACGGCCGTGAACACGCCGAGTCCCGCGCATGACTGAGCTGGCACTGCGGGCCAGCGGCATCGGCCACGCCTACGGGCGGCAGACGGCGCTCAGCGACATCGGCTTCAGCCTGCCGGCCGGCAGCCGCTGCGGCCTGATCGGCCCGGACGGTGCCGGAAAATCCAGCCTGCTCGGTCTGATCGCCGGGGTAAAAACCCTGCAACAGGGCACGCTGGAAGTACTCGGCGGCCCGATCGACCAGCGTCGTCACCGCGCCAGCCTGTACCCGCGCATCGCTTTCATGCCTCAGGGCCTGGGCCACAACCTCTACCCCGAGCTGTCGATCCGCGAAAACATCCGTTTCTTCGCCACCCTGTTCGGCCTGTCGCGCCAGCAGTGTGACGAGCAGATGGCACGCCTGCTGGCCGCCACCGACCTGGACCGTTTCGCCGAACGCCCGGCCGGCAAGCTCTCCGGCGGCATGAAGCAGAAGCTCGGCCTGTGCTGCGCGCTGATCCACGAACCGGACCTGCTGATCCTCGACGAACCGACCACCGGGGTCGACCCGTTGTCGCGCCGGCGCTTCTGGGAGCTGGTCGAGCGGGTGCGCGGTGAGCGCCCGCAGCTGACCCTGCTGGTGGCCACCGCCTACATGGAGGAAGCCGCACAGTTCGAACACTGCCTGATGCTCGACCAGGGCCGCCTGCTGGCCGCCGGTCTGACCGCGGATCTGGCAGCCAGCACCGCCAGCGGCAAGCTGGATGATGCCTTCACCCACTTTCAGGGCGGCAGCGCACGCCAGCATGTGCCACTGGAAATCCCGCCGCTGCCCATTTCCCCGGAGACGGGTGGCGAACGCGAGATCGCCATCGAGGCGCATGACCTGACCCTGCGCTTCGGCGACTTCACGGCGGTCAAGCAGGTCAACTTCGCCATACGCCGCGGCGAAATCTTCGGTTTCCTCGGCTCCAACGGCTGCGGCAAGACCACCACCATGAAGGTGCTCACCGGCCTGCTACCGGCCAGCGAGGGCAGCGCCCGGCTGCTCGGCCAGGCGGTGGACGCCGGCGACCTGGCCACGCGCAAGCGCGTCGGCTTCATGTCGCAGAGTTTCTCCCTGTACGGCGAGCTGAGCGTGCGGCAGAACCTGGAACTGCACGCCCGCCTGTTCGACCTGCCCAAGGCCGAGGGACAGGCGCGCAGCCAGGCCCTGATCGAACGCTTCGACCTCGTCGCCCATGCCGACGATCAGGCCGGCGAACTGCCGCTGGGCCTGCGCCAGCGCCTGTCGCTGGCGGTGGCGGTGATCCACCGCCCGGAAGTGCTGATCCTCGACGAGCCGACCTCCGGGGTCGACCCGGCCGCGCGCGACGACTTCTGGCGCCTGCTGGTGGAACTGTCACGTGAACAGGGCGTGACCATCTTCCTGTCCACCCACTTCATGAACGAGGCCGAGCGTTGCGACCGCATCTCGCTGATGCACGCAGGCGAAGTGCTGGCCTGTGACACCCCAGCGGCCTTGCAGGCGCAACTGGGCGGCGACAGCCTGGAAGAAGCCTTCGTCCACTGCCTGGAGCAGGCCCAGGGTGACAGCGCCACAAGGGAGCAGCCGGAGTCTCAGCCCGCTGCCAGCGCACCCGTGCTACCGGCGCAGCGCGGCTTCAGCCTGCGCCGCCTGCGGGCCGTCGCCTCGCGCGAAGGCAAGGAGCTGCGCCGCGACCCGGTGCGCCTGGCCTTCGCCCTGGCCGGCGCGCTGTTCATGATGGTGATCTTCGGCTACGGCATTTCGCTGGATGTCGAGGACTTGGCCTTTGCCGTCTTCGATCAGGACAACTCCGCAGAAAGCCGCGCCTACCTCGAAGCCTTCCGCGGCTCGCGCTACTTCGCCGAGCATGAACCGATATCCTCGCCGCAGGAGCTGCACCGGCGTCTGCAGCGCTCGGAGATCAAGCTGGCTCTGGAGATTCCCCCCGGTTTCGGCCGCGACCTGCAGGCCGGCCGGCAGCCGCAGGTCGGCGTCTGGCTGGATGGCGGCATGCCGTTCCGTGCCGAAACCAGCCGCAACTATGTCGAGGCCGTGCACCAGGCCAATCTGCAGCGCCTGGCCATGGAATCCAACGCGCCGGCACCGGCGCCGGCACCGCTGCGGCTGGAAACCCGCTTCCGCTACAACCAGGACGTGATCAGCGTAAACGCCATCGGCCCCGGGGTGATGGCACTGGTGCTGGCCATGATCCCAGCCATGCTGACCGCTCTGGGGGTGGTGCGCGAGAAGGAGCTGGGCTCGATCACCAACTTCTACGCCACACCGCTCAGCCGCCTGGAATTTCTCCTCGGCAAGCAGCTGCCCTACGTGGCGCTGAGCCTGCTCAACCTGGCCCTGCTGGTCGCCCTCAACCGCTGGCTGTTCGGCGTGCCGTTCAAGGGCAGCGCGGGCACTCTGGCTCTGGGCGGCCTGCTCTATGTGCTGGCGTGCACCAGTCTGGGCCTGCTGATTTCATCCTTCACCCGCACCCAAATCGCCGCCATCCTCGGCACCATGATCATCACCACCCTGCCGACCATCCAGTTCTCCGGGCTGATCGTGCCGCGTTCCTCGCTGGACGGCGGCGCCGCGCTGATGGGTAACCTGTTCCCCGCCGGCTACTTCCTCGACATCGCCGTGGGCACCTTCACCAAGGCCCTCGGGCTGGCGGAGCTGTGGCCGCAGTGTCTGGCGCTGCTGGGCTTCTTTCTGACGTTTTCGCTGCTGTCGGTGGCGCTGCTGAAGAAGCAGGAGACCTGAGATGAAGCAGCTGGCGCACATCTACCGGCTGGGCCTGAAGGAGCTGACCAGCCTGCGGCACGACAGCGTACTGCTGCTGTTCCTTCTGTATGCCTTCAGCGTGGCCATCTACATGCCGGCCGCCGGCTCGGTGATCGGAGTGCACAATGCCAGCGTGGCCTTTGTCGACGAAGACCACAGCAGCCTGTCCCGCCGTCTGGCCGAAGCCCTGCAGCAGCCCCAGTTCCAGCCGCCGGCGCTGATCAGCTATGCAGACATGGACCCGGCACTGGACAGCGGGCGCTACACCTTCGTGATCAATGTGCCGGCCAACTTCCAGGCCGATCTGCTGGCCGGGCGCCAGCCTGCGCTGCAGGTGAATGTCGATGCCACGGCCATGAGTCAGGCCTTCATGGGCGCCGGCTACATCCGCCGGATTTTCCAGCGCGAACTGTACGACGCCGCCCAGCAGAGCCCGGACCAGATCACCAGTCTGGCCAGCCGTGCGCTGTTCAACAGCAACCTGGAAAGTGGCTGGTTCCTCGGGGTGATCCAGATCGTCAACAACGTCACCATCCTGGCGATCATCCTCACCGGCACCGCGCTGCTGCGCGAACGCGAGCACGGCACCCTCGACCATCTGCTGGTGCTGCCACTGACGGCGCTGGAAATCATGCTAGCCAAGGTGTGGAGCAACGCGCTGGTGGTGGTGTGCTGCACCTGGCTGTCGCTGGAGCTGGTGGTTGGCTGGGCGCTGGGCGTGCCCCTGACCGGTTCGCTGCCGCTGTTCCTCGGCGTCACCGCGCTTTATCTGTTTGCCTGCACGGCTATCGGTATCTTCCTCGCCACGCTGGCGCGCTCGATTCCGCAGTTCGGCCTGCTGGCGATCCCGGTGATCATTCCGATGCTGATGCTCTCCGGCGGCACCACGCCACTGGACAGCATGCCGGTCTGGCTGCAGAACCTGATGCAGTTCTCGCCCTCGACCCACTTCGTCACGCTGTCGACCTCGATCCTGTTCCGCGACGCCGGCGTCAGTGTGATCTGGCCGGACATCGCGGCCCTGACCGGCATCGGCCTCGCCTTCTTCCTGATTGCCCTGGCGCGTTTCCGCCGTACCCTGGCGGCCTGAGCGGGAAAGACGAAAACCATAGCGAGCGCCCCTCAGCCGGGGGAGCCCAGCGCGCAGGCGCCGGAGTGTATGTGGCGATACATGAGGACGCCGAGCACTGCGCGACCCCGGATCAGGGGTGCGCAGTAGGTTTTCAGGGCTGAACGATCAGGTTGTTGAACAGCAGGTCGTCCACCAGCGGCTTGCCGGTTTCCTGCTGCAGCACCTGCTGCACCTGCTTGAGCGCTTCCTGACGCAGCGCCTCCTTGGCCTCTACGCTACCCATGCTCTCATCCGTCTGCTGGCTGAACAGCTGCACCAGCTGATTGCGGATCAGCGGCTCGTGGTAGGTCACCTGCTCTTCGGTCTTCTTGCCGGTCACACGCAAGGCGATATCGGCCTTGTAGTACTTCAGTTTCGGGCCCGGGCCGTAGTTGCCGACCAGCGCCGGGGTGAGGCCGACGTAAAGAATCTCCGGCTTTTTCTTCTCGCCTTCCTTGCCCTCTTCTTCCTCGCCACCGCTACTGGCCAGGGCGGTGAACGGGATCAGCAGGGCCAACAGCAACGCAATCGGGGTTTTCACGGCGGGCATTCTCCAAGACGAATACGCCTAGCATAGCCATTGTCAGACGCAGGCCCAAGCCCGGCGGTTATGCGCCGTCATCAGGTACAGCCATGCTGATTGACCCGCGCCCGGTGCCCCCTACACTGGCCCGATAACCTCATAACAACTTCATGTCAGAGCCTTATCAAGGAAGCCCCGATGAAAGCAGTGCTGTGCAAAGCCTTCGGCCCCGCCGAAACCCTGGTGCTGGAAGAAGTCGCCAACCTGGAACCGAAGAAAACCGAGGTGGTGCTGGACGTGCATGCCGCCGGGGTGAACTTTCCCGACAGCCTGATCATCGAGGGCAAGTACCAGTTCAAGCCGCCATTTCCCTTCTCTCCGGGTGGTGAAGCGGCCGGCGTGATCAGCGCCGTCGGCGAGAAGGTCAGCCAGTTCAAGGTCGGCGACCGGGTCATGGCCCTCACCGGCTGGGGCAGCTTCGCCGAGCAGGTCGCCGTGCCGGCCTACAACGTGCTGCCCATGCCCGCAGGCATGGACTTCACCACCGCCGCCGCCTTCAGCATGACCTACGGCACCTCGATGCACGCGCTCAAGCAGCGCGGCAACCTGCAGGCCGGTGAAACCCTGCTGGTGCTCGGCGCCTCCGGCGGTGTCGGCCTGGCCGCCGTGGAAATCGGCAAGGCCATGGGCGCTACCGTCATCGCTGCCGCCAGCAGCGCGGAGAAGCTCGCAGTAGCCAAAGCCGCCGGCGCCGATCACCTGATCAACTACAGCGAGCAGTGCCTGAAGGACGAGCTGAAGACCCTGACCAAGGGCCAGGGCGTCGACGTGATCTACGACCCGGTTGGCGGCCCACTGTTCGAGGAAGCCTTCCGCAGCATCGCCTGGAACGGCCGCATGCTGGTGATCGGCTTTGCCAGCGGCGAAATCCCGGCCCTGCCGGCCAACCTGCCGCTGCTCAAGGGCGCTGCGCTGATCGGTGTGTTCTGGGGCGCCTTCGCCCAGCGCCAGCCGCAGGACAACGTGGCCAACTTCCAGCAGCTGTTTGCCTGGTATGGCGAAGGCAAGCTCAAGCCGCTGGTCTCGCAGACCTTCCCGCTGGAAAAGGCCGGCGACGCGATCGATACCCTGGCCAAGCGCAAGGCCGTGGGCAAGGTGGTGGTGACCACGCGCTGAGACGTCGCTCGTTCAGCAAAAAGGCCGCCTCTCGGGCGGCCTTTTCATTTGTGCATGCCGTGTCAGTCGCGCGGCGCGTAGGCGAACACGTCGGCGCGCATCTGATGAGCATCCATGCCGGCCTCGACCAGCGCATCGAGGGTGCCATAGACCATCTGTGGCGAACCGCTGGCATACACGTGCAGCGCCTTGAGGTCGGCAAAGTCCTCGCGCACCGCCTGGTGCAGCAGGCCCTGACGCCCCGCCCAGCCCGGCTCGTCGCTGACCACGCGGTGCAGCGTCAGGTTGGCCAGCCCCTGCCACTCGGCCCAGTGCGGCAGCTCATAGAAATCCGCCGCTGTGCGCGCGCCCCAGTACAGGTGCACCGGCTGGGCGAAGCCGGCCGCGCGGCAATGCTCGATCAGGCTGTGCATCTGCGCCATGCCGGTGCCGGCGGCAATCAGCACCAGCGGCCCGGGCGGCAACTCGGCCAGATGGGTATCGCCAAACGGCAGCTGTACGCGGGCCAGACCCTCGGCCTGCAGCCGGGCCAGCAGGCGCTGGGCCGACTCCTCGCGGGCGAGGATGTGCAGCTCCAGCTCGCGGCCACAGTGGGGCGCCGAGGCAATGGAGAAGGCTGCCGGCTCGTCGCCGGGCCGCTCGATCAGCAGGTACTGCCCGGCGTGATAGCGTGGCGGCTTGCCCGCCGGGGCGCGCAGACGCACGCGGAACACGTCGCCCCCCACGGCCACGCACTCGGTCAGCTGGCAGGCCAGACTGCGCACCGGCAGCACGCCACGCTCGCGCACGCCGTCCCAGTGCAGCACGCAGTCTTCCAGCGGTTCGGCCATGCAGGCCAGCAGTTCGCCGTGATCCAGCTCGGCGCCGGCCTGACGCACACGGCCCTCGACCAGCAGAGCCGCACAGATATGGCAGTTGCCGTTGCGGCAGCTCTGCGGGCAGTCATAGCCGAGACGCCGGGCACCATCGAGAATGCGTTCGCCCGGCGCCGTTTCGATCTGCGCCCCGGCCGGCTGGAGAGTGATTTTCATCCATCGATCCCGAGCTGCGCCCACAGCTCATCGACGCGCCGGACCACCGCCTCGTCGCGCTCGATCACCCGGCCCCATTCGCGGCTGGTTTCGCCCGGCCACTTGTGGGTGGCATCCAGCCCCATCTTGCTGCCCAGACCCGAGATCGGCGAGGCGAAGTCGAGGTAGTCGATCGGCGTATTGTCGATCATCACCGTGTCACGCTTGGGGTCCATGCGCGTGGTGATGGCCCAGATCACGTCATTCCAGTCGCGGGCGTTGATGTCGTCGTCGGTGACGATGACGAACTTGGTGTACATGAACTGACGCAGGAACGACCAGACGCCGAGCATCACCCGCTTGGCATGGCCGGGGTACTGCTTCTTCATGGTCACCACCGCCATGCGGTAGGAGCAACCTTCGGGCGGCAGGTAGAAGTCGGTAATCTCCGGGAACTGCTTCTGCAGGATCGGCACGAACACTTCGTTAAGCGCCACGCCGAGAATCGCCGGCTCATCCGGCGGCCGGCCGGTGTAGGTGCTGTGGTAGATCGGTTTGCGCCGCTGGGTGATGCGCTCGACGGTGAACACCGGGAAGGTATCGACCTCGTTGTAGTAACCGGTGTGATCGCCATAGGGGCCTTCCGGCGCGGTCTCGCCCGGATAGATATGCCCTTCCAGCACGATCTCGGCACTGGCCGGCACCTGCAGGTCGGAACCGATGGCCTTGACCAGCTCGGTCTTGTGGCCACGCAAGAGGCCGGCAAAGGCATATTCGGAGAGGGTATCCGGCACCGGTGTCACGGCGCCGAGAATGGTGGCGGGATCGGCACCGAGGGCCACACACACCGGGTAGGGCTTGCCGGGAAACTTCTCGCACCACTCGCGGAAGTCCAGAGCACCGCCGCGGTGGCTGAGCCAGCGCATGATCACCTTGTTGCGGCCGATGACCTGCTGGCGGTAGATGCCGAGGTTCTGCCGCTCCTTGTTCGGCCCCCTGGTGATGGTCAGACCCCAGGTGATCAACGGCGCCACATCGCCCGGCCAGCAGTGCTGGATCGGCAGCTGGCTCAGGTCGACATCGTCGCCTTCGATGATCTCTTCATGGCAGGGCGCATCCTTGAGCACCTTCGGGCCCATGGCCAGGACCTTCTTGAAGATCGGCAGCTTGCTCCAGGCATCCTTCAGACCCTTGGGCGGCTCGGGCTCCTTGAGAAACGCCAGCAGCTTGCCGATCTCGCGCAGCTCGGAAACATCCTCGGCGCCCATCCCCAGCGCCACGCGCTTGGGCGTGCCGAACAGGTTGCCCAGCACCGGAGTGGAGAACCCGGTGGGGTTTTCGAACAGCAGCGCCGGGCCGCCCTTGCGCAGGGTGCGGTCGCAGATTTCGGTCATTTCCAGCACCGGGGAAACCGGCGTGGCGATGCGCTTGAGTTCACCGCGCTGTTCCAGACCGCGGATAAAGTCGCGAAGGTCGCGATACTGCATGCTTGAGCCTCACAGGGGGCGCGCAGAAAAGGCCTGAACTTAGACCAAAGGCCGGCTTTTAGCGCCAAAGGCCTAAAGTTTAGCGCTGAAGTCAGCTATTCAGAAGAAGGCAGACACGACAAGGCCGGGTTGCCCCGGCCTTGTTGGGTGAAACGCGCAACCGCTGGGGTTACTTGCGCTTCATCGACAGGAAGAACTCATCGTTGGTCTTGCTGTCTTTCAGCTTGTCGAGGAGGAACTCGATGGCCGCGATTTCGTCCATCGGGTGCAGCAGCTTGCGCAGAATCCACATGCGCGACAGCTCTTCCTCACCAGTCAGCAGCTCTTCGCGACGGGTGCCCGAACGGTTGATGTTGATGGCCGGGAACACACGCTTCTCGGAAACACGGCGATCGAGGATCAGCTCCATGTTGCCGGTGCCCTTGAATTCCTCGTAGATCACTTCGTCCATCTTCGAACCGGTTTCCACCAGCGCGGTGGCGAGGATGGTCAGCGAACCGCCTTCCTCAATGTTGCGCGCGGCACCGAAGAAACGCTTGGGCTTCTCCAGGGCATGGGCGTCGACACCACCGGTCAGTACCTTGCCGGAGCTCGGGATCACGGTGTTGTAGGCACGCGCCAGACGGGTGATGGAGTCGAGCAGGATGACCACGTCCTTCTTGTGCTCGACCAGGCGCTTGGCCTTCTCGATCACCATCTCGGCGACCTGCACGTGACGGGTCGGCGGCTCGTCGAAGGTGGAAGCCACCACTTCGCCGCGCACGGTGCGCTGCATCTCGGTCACTTCTTCCGGGCGCTCGTCGATCAGCAGAACGATCAGGTGGCACTCGGGGTTGTTGCGCGTGATGTTGGACGCGATGTTCTGCAGCATGATGGTCTTGCCCGCCTTCGGCGGAGCAACGATCAGACCGCGCTGGCCCTTGCCGATCGGGGAGCAGAGGTCGATCACGCGCGCCGTCAGGTCTTCCTTGGAGCCGTTGCCGGCTTCCATCTTCAGACGCTGAGTGGGGAACAGCGGCGTCAGGTTCTCGAAGAGAATCTTGCTCTTGGCGTTTTCCGGACGGTCGAAGTTGATCGAATCGACCTTGAGCAGGGCGAAGTAGCGCTCGCCTTCCTTCGGCGGACGGATCTTGCCGACGATGGTGTCACCGGTACGCAGGTTGAAGCGACGGATCTGGCTGGGCGAGACATAGATGTCGTCCGGGCCGGCCAGGTAGGAAGAGTCGGCGCTGCGCAGAAAACCGAAACCGTCCTGGAGAATCTCCAGCACGCCGTCCCCGCCAATCTCTTCACCGCCTTTGGCGTGCTTTTTCAGCAGCGCAAAGATGATGTCCTGCTTGCGCGAACGGGCCATGTTTTCCAGGCCCATTTGTTCGGCCATTTCCAGCAGTTCGGGAATCGGCTTTTGCTTGAGTTCGGTCAGATTCATAGGAATGACGTAGATAAGAAGAGAGGGAAGAAAGCACTGAGCTTTGGGTGCCGTGCCGCGTGGAAGGCGACAGGTTCGCGGTACGTATTCGAATTGGTATCGTCGGCGACGGCAGGAGAGGCAACGGTTTTTCACGCGCTGCGGGCCGAATGTAGCACCGCGTCTGCCGGTGCGTCCAGCCTTGATCAAGAAAAAGCCCCGCAGAGTGCGGGGCTTTTTCCTGGAGTCTTACAGATTGGCGTCGATGAAGGCCGCCAGCTGCGACTTCGACAGGGCACCAACCTTGGTGGCCTCGACATTGCCGTTCTTGAACAGCATCAGGGTCGGGATACCACGGACGCCGAACTTCGGCGGGGTGTCCTGGTTCTCGTCGATGTTCAGCTTGCAGACTTTCAGCTTGCCCTGATAGTCCTTGGCGATCTCGTCCAGCACCGGGGCGATCATCTTGCACGGACCGCACCACTCAGCCCAGTAGTCGACCAGTACCGGACTCTCGGACTTGAGCACGTCTTGCTCGAAGCTGGCGTCGGACACGTTGACGATATGCTCGCTCATAGGAAATCTCCGGTTGCGCATACGCGAGTAAAAAACAGCGGCCATCATAGCCGGCCTTGCGCCATCTCGAAAGGCACTGACTATTGAGTCTCACTATCGGCACGCAAGGTTTTGCCGATCAAGTACAGCTTGTCGCATTGGCCTGCCCCCCGCTTCGTGGCAGGATGACGGGGTTTTTCCACGAGAGCCGTCGCATGCCACACACCCCTGCCGAAGCGTTCTCCCTGGTCGCCGCCATCGACCTCGGCTCGAACAGTTTCCATATGGTCCTGGCCAAGGTCGACCACGGCGAAATCCGCATTCTTGAACGTCTGGGCGAAAAGGTTCAGCTGGCCGCCGGGCTGGATGAGCAGCGCCAGCTCAGCGAAGAGGCCATGCAGCGCGGCCTCGACTGCCTGCGCCGCTTTGCCCAGCTGATCATGGGCATGCCGCAGGGCTCGGTGCGCATCGTCGGCACCAATGCCCTGCGCGAAGCCCGCAACCGCAGCGAATTCATCCGCCGTGCCGAAGCCGTGCTAGGCCACCCGGTGGAGGTCATCTCCGGCCGCGAAGAGGCCCGCCTGATCTACCTCGGCGTCTCCCACAGCATTGCCGACACCCCGGGCAATCGCCTGGTCTGCGATATCGGCGGCGGCAGCACCGAGTTCGTCATCGGCCTGCGCTTCGAACCGCTGCTGCGTGAAAGCCTGCAGATGGGCTGTGTCAGCTATACCCAGCGGCATTTCAAGGACGGCAAGATCACCCCGGCACGCTATGCCCAGGCCTATACCGCCGCGCGCCTGGAACTGATGAGCATCGAGCATGCCCTGCGCCGCCATGGCTGGCAGGACGCGGTCGGCGCCTCCGGCACCATCAAGGCTGTCGGCCAGGCGATCAAGGGCCTGGGCCTGAGCAACGGCGAAGTCACCGCCGACGGCCTGGCCCTGCTCAAACGCAAGCTGTTCAAACTCGGCGAGGTCGACAAGATCGAACTCGACGGGGTCAAGCCGGACCGCCGCAGCATCTTCCCGGCGGGCCTGGCCATTCTCGAAGCCATCTTCGACGCCTGCGAACTGCAGAGCATGAGCCATTCCGAAGGCGCCCTGCGCGAAGGCGTGCTCTACGATCTGCTCGGCCGCCATCACCACGAGGACGTGCGCGAGCGCACCCTCAGCGCCCTGCAGGAGCGCTACCACGTCGATCTGGAGCAGGCCGCTCGGGTCGAGGCCAAGGCACTCTCGGCACTGGCACAGGTGGCTCCCGCCTGGGGCCTGGACGATGAATGGCACCGCGATCTGCTGGTATGGGCCGCCCGCGTGCACGAAATCGGCCTGGATATCGCCCACTACCACTACCACAAGCACGGCGCCTACCTGATCGAGCACTCCGACCTGCCGGGCTTCTCCCGTCAGGATCAGCAGATGCTGGCCCTGCTGGTGCGCGGCCACCGGCGTAATATCCCGGCGGACAAGCTGGGCGACTTCGGCCACGAAGGCGACAAGCTGGTGCGCCTGTGCATCCTGCTGCGCTTCGCTATCCTCTTCCACCACATCCGCGGCACCCAGGAAATGCCCCAGGTGCAGCTTCTGGCTGAACCCCGCAGTCTGCAGGTACGCTTCCCGGCCGGCTGGCTGGAGGCTAACCCGCTGACCCAGGCCGACTTCGAGGCCGAGGCCGTGTGGCTACAGCGCACCGGGTACCAGCTGCACATCCACTGATGTGACAGCGACGCAATGAAAAAGGGCGAACCCAATGGGTTCGCCCTTTTTGCATCTGCCGGTCCCCGGCGAATACCGACTCAGCGCACCGGCAATGGCGTGGTCAGGCGCTCCAGCAGTTGTCCCTGGGCGCTGCGCGCATGCTGGTTGCCGGTAGGGTGCAAGCGCTGGTAGGTGCCATCACTCTGCAACACCCAGGCCTGGGTGTTGTCGGTCAGGTACGACTCCAGCTCCTTCTTCACCCGCGTCAGCAGTTTCTTGCCTTCCACCGGGAAGCAGGTCTCCACGCGCTTGTCGAGGTTGCGTTCCATCCAGTCGGCACTCGACAGGTAGATCTTTTCCTCGCCCTCATTGAGGAAGTAGAACACTCGCGTGTGCTCCAAGAAGCGGCCGATGATCGAGCGCACATGGATGTTATGCGACACCCCCGGTACGCCCGGGCGCAGGCAGCACATGCCGCGCACCACCAGATCGATGCGCACCCCGGCCTGGCTGGCCTTGTACAGTGCGCGGATAATCTTGGGATCAGTCAGCGAATTGAACTTGGCGATGATGTGCGCAGGCCGGCCCTCGGCCGCCACAGCGGTTTCCTTGGCAATCAGGTCGAGCAGGGTCTTCTTCAGGGTGAAGGGCGCATGCAGCAGCTTCTTCATGCGCAGGGTCTTGCCCATGCCGATCAGTTGGCTGAACAGCTTGGCGACGTCCTCGCACAGGGCGTCATCGGAGGTCAGCAGGCTGTAGTCGGTGTACAGGCGGGCGTTGCCGGCGTGGTAGTTGCCGGTGCCCAGGTGCGCATAGCGGGTGATCTCGCCGTTCTCACGGCGCAGGATCAGCATCATCTTGGCGTGGGTCTTGAAGCCAACCACGCCATAGATCACCACTGCACCCGCGGCCTGCAGACGGCTGGCCAGCGCCAGGTTGGACTCCTCGTCGAAGCGCGCGCGCAGCTCGATCACCGCGGTGACTTCCTTGCCGTTGCGGGCCGCCTCGACCAAGGCATCGACGATTTCCGAGTTGGCCCCGGAGCGGTACAGGGTCTGCTTGATCGCCAGCACATGCGGGTCTTTGGCCGCCTGGCGCAACAGGTCGACCACCGGGGTGAACGACTCGAACGGGTGCAGCAGGAGCACGTCCTGCTTGCTCACCACGCTGAAGATGTTCTCGCTGTTCTGCAGCAGCTTGGGGATCACCGGTGTCAGCGGCTTGAACTGCAGCTCCGGGTGACTGTCCAGGCCGGTGACACTGAACAGACGGGTCAGGTTGACCGGCCCGTTGACTTGATACAGTTCGCTCTCAGACAGGTTGAACTGCTTGAGCAGGTAGTCCGACAGGTGTTTCGGGCAGGTGTCGACCACCTCCAGGCGCACCGCATCGCCGTAACGACGGCTGAACAGCTCGCCGCGCAGCGCGCGCGCCAGGTCTTCCACGTCCTCGGCATCAACCGACAGGTCGGCGTTGCGGGTCAGGCGGAACTGGTAGCAACCCTTGACCTTCATGCCCTGGAACAGGTCATCGGCATGGGCATGGATCATCGAGGAGAGGAACACGAAGTTGTCGCCGGGGCCGCCGACCTCTTCCGGGATGCGGATCACCCGCGGCAGAAGACGCGGCGCCGGGAGAATCGCCAGACCGGAATCGCGGCCGAAGGCATCCACGCCCTCCAGCTCGACGATGAAGTTCAGGCTCTTGTTCACCAGCAGCGGGAACGGGTGGGTCGGGTCGAGGCCGATCGGCGTCATGATCGGCGCGATCTCGTCACGGAAGTAACGACGCACCCAGGCCTTGATCTTGGTCGACCAGTTACGCCGGCGCACGAAGTTGACGTTGTGCTTGGCCAGTGCCGGCAGCAGCACATCGTTGAGAATGGCGTACTGGCGCTCTACCTGCACATGCACCAGCTCGCTGATGCGCGCCAGCGCCTGGTGCGGCTGCAGGCCATCGGCGCCGGCCTGCTCGCGGGCGAAGGTGATCTGCTTCTTCAGCCCGGCCACGCGAATCTCGAAGAACTCATCCAGGTTGCTGGAGAAGATCAGCAGAAACTTCAGGCGCTCCAGCAGCGGGTGCGACTCATCCAGCGCCTGCTCCAGCACGCGGATGTTGAACTTTAGCTGGGAAATCTCGCGGTGGATGTACAGGCTGCTGTCGTCCAGATTGGTCACCAGCGGCGCCGCCACCGGCTCCGGCACGGCCTCCACGACGGGCGCTTCCGGCAGAGCCACAGGCTCCTGCACCTCGGCGGTCGACAGTTCCACTTCCTTGAGTCCTTCGGTATTCATCGGTGTTCCCGTGGGGTGATGCTCACCCGTTTTTCAGTAATTGCGCCGCGCGCTTGGCGAAATAGGTAAGGATGCCATCGGCACCCGCGCGCTTGAAAGACAGCAGCGATTCGAGGATCACCGCTTCGCTGAGCCAGCCATTCTGGATGGCCGCCATGTGCATCGCGTACTCGCCGCTGACCTGATAGACCATGGTCGGCACGCGGAATTCCTCTTTGACCCGCCAGAGAATGTCCAGGTAGGGCATGCCCGGTTTGACCATGACCATGTCGGCACCTTCGGAGAGGTCGGCGGCCACTTCGTGCAGCGCCTCGTTGCCGTTGGCCGGGTCCATCTGGTAACCGAGCTTGTTGCCCTTGCCGAGGTTGCCGGCCGAGCCGACCGCATCGCGGAACGGGCCGTAGTAGGCGCTGGCGTACTTGGCCGAGTAGGCCATGATGCGCACGTTGACGTGATCGGCCAGCTCCAGCGCCTCGCGGATCGCCTGTACGCGGCCGTCCATCATGTCCGAGGGTGCCACCACCTGGGCGCCGGCATCGGCATGGGACAGCGCCTGCTTGACCAGCGCATCGACGGTGACGTCATTCAGCACATAGCCGTTCTCGTCGATGATGCCGTCCTGCCCGTGGGTGGTGAACGGGTCCAGCGCCACGTCGGTGATGATGCCCAGCTCGGGGAAACGGGCACGCAGCGCACGGGTCGCGCGCTGGGCAATGCCGTCCGGATTCCACGCCTCGCTGGCGTCCAGCGACTTCTTCTCCAGCGGCGTCACCGGAAACAGCGCCAGCGCCGGAATGCCCAGCGCCACCAGCTCCTCGGCCTCCTGCAGCAGCAGGTCGATGGACAGACGCTCCACGCCCGGCATCGACGGCACGGCTTCGCGGCGGTTTTCACCGTCGAGAACGAATACCGGCAGGATCAGGTCATCCACGCTCAGGCGGTTCTCGCGCACCAGACGGCGGGAGAAATCATCACGCCGGTTGCGGCGCAGGCGGGTGGCAGGAAACAGGCGGTTGGCGGGGGTGAAACTCACGGCGAACTCCAGAGCCCAGACGATATGGGCGCAGCGTGGCAGGTATAACGCGACATTATGAACAATAGATGAAGGCGCGCACCGATCTTAGACAGGACAGCTCTGCGACAGGGTGCCACAGATTGGCCGGCACGCGTCAGCCGGCCGCATGCTGGCGCTTTAGCTGTTGCGGAGTGCAGCCCCACCAGCGGCGGAAAGCCCGGTAGAACGGCGACAGCTCGACGAAGCCGCAGCCGCGCGCCACCTCGCGAATGCTCAGCCCCTGCAGCAACAGTTGCTGGGCGCGCTGCCGGCGCACCTCATCGAGCAGCGGACGGAAACCCTGCCCCTGAGCCGCCAGGCTGCGCTGCAGGGCCACGCGCTCCTGCCCCAGCGCCGCAGCACAGGCGGCCAGGCTGCATTCACCCTGTCCCAGCTGACAGGCCAGCCAGTACAGCACGCGGTTGCGCAGGGTATTGCCCTGCAGCTCGGCCAGCTGCGCATCGGCATGGGCGCGCAGCACCGCGAAGATTGCCGGCGCGGCATTGCGCGACGGCCGGCTGAGCAATGCCGCGGGAAACCACAGGGCATCGTGGCTGGCCGCAAACTGCGGCAGCAGGCCGAACAGCCGGCGGTGCTCGGCCGTGCGGGCCGGCGCGGCATGACGGAAGGTCACCGCCGTGAGCTGGAACTGCCCCTCGCACAACTGCTGCAGGTGCTTGCAGAACAGCAGCGCCAGACACTCCATCTGCTGACGCAGGGAGCCATGACCGAGGTAGTCCAGATCGAGGATCAGCACCGCGCTGTCGCCTTCCACGCGCAGGCCGGCGGCAAAGCCTCCGGAAATGATGTGCTGGTAACGCACGAACACCTCCAGCGCTTCCTGCAGGTCGCGGCTGGCCTGCTGCAGGTAGCTGACCACATCCAGCGGGCGCGGGCGCATCACCTCGCCGAGGTGCAGGCCGATATCGGCGTCGCCGCTCAGCGCCGGCAGGGCCTGCCAGAAGTACGGCGCCATGTCGTGCGGACGCCGCTCCTGACTGTTCGGCGGCGACAGGGGCAGGTGCGGGTAGGCCTGCCGGTAGATCTGCACCGGGTCCAGACCGAGGCTTTCCAGCCCCTCGTAAAGCAGCCGGCGCAGCACGCCGGAATGAGTCAGGCCGGCAACGTCGTCGAGCATGGCGGCTTCCTTGTGAATTGACCAAATATCTTGCTTTTGCGTTTTTAATGTCAATGCCAGCACCACAACCAACCCGCACAATCGCGGCACAATAAAAACTGACAAGGCGCATCCCGATGAAACGCACGCTGTCCGTCCTGGCCATCGCCATTGCCGCCGCCACCGCCGGTGGCGCCTGGTATCTGCAGAGCAAGCAACCCCAACGCGAGGGCGAGCAAACGCTCAGCCAGCTGCAGGCGCCGGTCAGCGTGCGCTACGACGAGCGCGGCGTGCCGCATATCCGCGCGCAGAATCAGGCCGACATGTACCGCGCACTGGGTTACGTGCATGCCCAGGACCGCCTGTTCCAGATGGAGATGATCCGCCGTCTGGCCAATGGCGAACTGGCCGAGGTACTGGGCAGCAAGCTGGTCGACACCGACCGCCTGTTCCGCACCCTGCGCCTGCGTGAGCATGCCCGCCGCTATGTGGCCAAGGTCGACCCCAACAGCCCGCCGGTTCAGGCCCTGCAGGCCTACCTGGACGGCATCAACCAGTACCAGGCCAGCCACCCGGCGCCGCTGGAGTTCGACATCCTCGGCATTCCCAAACGTCCCTTCACCGCCGAAGACACCATGGCCGTGGCCGGTTACATGGCCTACAGTTTCGCCGCCGCCTTCCGCACCGAGCCGGTGCTGACGCAGATCCGCGATCAGTTGGGCGCCGACTACCTGAAGGTCTTCGACCTCGACTGGCACCCCGAGGGCGTGCTCAGCCAGCCGCTGGCTACCGCCGACTGGCGTGACCTGAACAGCCTGGCTCAGCTCAGCCACCAGGCCCTGAGCGCCGCCGGCCTGCCGCAGTTCGAGGGCAGCAATGCCTGGGCCGTGGCCGGCAGCCGCACGACCAGCGGCAAACCACTGCTGGCGGGTGACCCGCATATCCGCTTCGCCAACCCGGCGGTGTGGTACGAGGCCCAGCTGGAGGCGCCGGACTTCAAACTCTATGGCCACTTCCAGGCCCTCAACCCCACGGCCTCACTGGGTTTCAACGAACAGTTCGCCTGGAGCATCACCATGTTCCAGAACGACGACCTCGACCTGATTGCCGAGAAGGTCAACCCGGACAACCCCGATCAGGTCTGGTACCAGGGCCAGTGGGTGAACCTCGAACACAGCGAGGAGATCATCAAGGTCAAGGGCGAGGCCGATGTGAAACTGGCCCTGCGCCGCTCGCCCCACGGCCCGCTGATCAATGACGCCCTGCCCACGCCCAAGGGGCAGACGCCGATCGCTCTGTGGTGGGCTTTCCTGGAAACCGAGAACCCGATTCTCGACGCCTTCTACCAGCTCAACCGCGCCGACACCGCAGCCAAGGCGCCGCTGCCGCCGAGAAGATCGAGGCCCCCGGCCTCAATGTGGTCTGGGCCAATGCTGCGGGCGACATCGCCTGGTGGGCCGCCGCCAAGCTGCCGCAACGACCGGCCGGGGTGAACCCGAACTTCATCCTCGACGGCGCCAGCGGCGAGGCCGACAAGCCGGGTTACTACCCGTTCAGCGCCAACCCGCAGGAACTCAATCCGCCACGCGGCTACATCGTATCGGCCAATCATCAGCCGACCCCGGCCAGCGGTATCGCCATCCCCGGCTACTACAACCTGGCCGACCGCGCCCGTCAGCTTGACGACCAGTTGGCCAAACCAAACGTCCGTTGGGACCTGAACAACAGTCAGGCCCTGCAGCTGGATAACGGCAGCGGCTATGCCAAACGCCTGCTGGAGCCGCTGCTGGGCGACCTGCGCGCTGCCGCCGGCACGCCGGACGAACAGGCGCTGGTCGAAGAACTGGCCGCCTGGGACGGCGATCACCACCTCGACTCACGCCCCGCGACACTGTTCAACCAGCTGGTCTACCAGCTGGCGCGCGAAGCCATGCTCGACGAACTGGGCGATGCCTTCTTCGACAACCTGCTCTACACCCGCGTGCTCGACAGCGCCCTGCCCCGCCTGGCCGCCGACGCACAGTCGCCCTGGTGGGATCAGCGCAACAGCACTGACCGCGAAGACCGCCCCGCCATCATCAAGCGCGCCTGGCAGGCCAGCCTCGCGCATCTGGATACGGTGCTGGGTACCGACCGCAGCCAGTGGCAGTGGGGCAAGGCCCACAGCCTCACCCACGGCCATCCGCTGGGCCTGCAGCCGCCGCTGGACAAGGTATTCAATGTCGGCCCGCTGCCCGTACCGGGCGGCCATGAAACGCCGAACAACCTCTCGCACAAGGTTGGCCCGGCGCCCTGGAGCGTGGTCTACGGCCCCTCGACCCGGCGCTTGATCGACCTGGCGGACGCCAGCCGCAGCCTGGGCATCAATCCGGTAGGGCAAAGCGGCGTGCTCTTCGATGCGCACAACCGCGACCAGGCCGAAGCCTATGCCCGCGGCGAGTACCAGCCGATGCACAACGCCGAAGCCGACGTGGCCCGCCACAGCCGCAGCGAACTGACCCTGCAACCTGCCCGTTAAACACCGCAGGCGCCCACGGGCGCCTGCTGCGCCTGAGAAATGCCATGAAACGCCTGTTGCTGATGCTGCTGACGGCCCTTCTGATCCTCATCTGCGTGCTGGTCGGCCGCACCCTACTGCTGCCGGAAGCCCGGTTGAACCGCGACAGCGTTCAGCTGCCTGCGGCGATCGATGCCCAGCGCGCCGCCGAGAGCCTGGCCGCCGCCATTCGCCTGCCGACCATCTCCCACCAGATCGGCGCGCCGGCAGCCCAGCTGGAAGCCAGTCAGGCCGCCTTTGCCGGCCTGCGTCAGTGGCTGGCCGAGCGCTACCCGCGCGTCAGCCAGCAGCTGCAGATGGAAGAGACCGGCAGCCAGAGTCTGCTGCTGCGTTGGTCGGGGCAGAACCGCCAGCTGCCGGCCGTGTTGCTGATGGCCCACCAGGACGTGGTGCCGGTGGTACCGGGCAGCGAAGCGCAATGGACGCACCCGCCCTTCGCCGGGGTCATCGCCGAGGGCTATGTCTGGGGCCGTGGTGCCATCGACACCAAGGGCTCGCTGGTGGCCATGCTGGAAGCCTGCGAGGCCCTGCTGGCTCAGGGTTTCACGCCGCCACGCGACGTGCTCCTGGCCTTCGGCCATGACGAAGAAATCGGCGGCTCGGGCAACCGCCGCCTGGCGGCTCAGCTCAAGGCACAAAGCCAGCGACTGGCCTGGGTCAACGACGAAGGCGGCTTTATCGTGCGCGGCCAGGTGCCCGGCGTCAGCCAGGATGTGGCCGTCGTCGGTATCGCCGAAAAGGGCTATCTGAGCGTGCTGCTCAAGGCCAAGGCGCAGGGCGGGCACAGCTCGCAGCCGCAACCCTTTGCCGAAACCGCCGTAGGGCGCCTGAGCCAGGCCCTGCAACGCATCGCCGCCAAGCCCTTTTCCCGCGACCTGGAGGGTCCGACGCGGCAGTTGCTGGACAGCGTCAGCCCCGCCCAGTCGTTCGGCTATCGGATGGTGTTCGCCAACCTGTGGCTGTTTGCGCCACTGGTGGAGCAGCAGATGAGCGCCAGCCCGGCCGGCGCGGCCCAGCTGCAGACCACCCTGGCGCCGACGCTGCTGCGCAGCGGCGTGAAGGAGAACGTGCTGCCGTCCGAGGCGCGCGCCATTATCAACCTGCGCCTGCACCCGCGTGACAGCATCGACAGCGTTCTCGCCCACCTGCGCGAGGCCGTGAACGACCCGCTGGTGACCGTGCAGGCAATGCCCGGCGGCCGCGAAGCGTCAAAGGTTTCGGATGCGCAGGGCGCGGCCTTCCGGCAGTTCGCCGAGGTCATCCGGCAAAGCTTCGGCAATACCCTGGTGGCGCCCAACCTCACGGTCGGCGGCACCGATTCGCGCAGCTACGAAGGGCTGTCGGACAACATCTTCCGCTTCAGCCCGCTGCTGATGGAGCCGGGCGATCTGGCGCGCATGCATGGCGACAACGAGCGGGTGGCCATCACCACCCTGGCCAACGCGGCCGGCTTCTACTACCGCCTGCTGGGCAGCCTCACGGGCGAGTAGCGCGGCGGTCGGCGCGGTCGTTGCCCCACTTGATCCATACATGCACCGGGATGCCGGCCAGCAGTAGCAGGGTGCCGAGATACACCGTCTCGGCACCGGCGCCGTAGATGGCCCAGCCACTGTAGAGAAAGCCCAGTCCGCCGAGCAGGCTGACCTTGAGCAACGCCGCGCCCTGCAGGCCGTCCTCGCCCTTGAGGCGGATCATCAGCTCGGCCAGCGCGCAGAATGCGTAGGGCACCAGGCTGGCCATCACCGCCAGCAGGATGATGGCGTTGAAGGCGCCCACCAGACCGTGGGCGAAATTCATCACCACCAGAATCGACGCCAGCAGGTTGGAAAAGACCAGTGCATTGGCCGGCGTGCCGAAGCGCGACAGATGGCCCAAACTGTGCGGGAATACCCGGTCCAGCGCTGCACCGTAAGGCACCTGACCGGTCAGCAGAGTGAAGCCGTTGAGGGTGCCGAAGGTAGCGATCACCGCCCCCACCGCCACCAGCACACCGCCGACGTCGCCCCACATCAGTCGAGCCACATCGGCCAGCGGCGCACTCGAAGCGCTCAGTTGTTCGGCCGGCAGCACGCCCATGGTCACCGCCGACACCGCCATGTACACGCTGGCCGCCAGCAGCACGCCAAAGAGGGTCGCCCGCGGAATGGTGCGGGCCGGATCGACCACTTCACCGGCCGGCACGGTGGCCGATTCCAGGCCGAGGAAGGCCCACAGCGTGATCGCTGCGGCCGCCGAGATCGCCGCCAGGTCGGACTGGCCGCTGCGGTTGATCACCGCGAAATTGCCCGGCTCCACCCACCACCAGCCCAGCACGCCGATCAGCAGCAGCGGCACCAGCTTGAGCACGGTGGTCAGCACCTGCACGGCACCGGCCTCCTTCACCCCGCGCACATTGATCAGCGTCAGCAGCCAGATGGCCGCCAGCGCGGTGAGCAGGCTGTACCCGGAGGATTCGCCGATGGCCGGCACCAGAAACCCCACATAACCGGCCAGCGCCACGGCCACTGCCGCGTTGCCGGTCCACAGGGTAATCCAGTAGCCCCAGGCGATCAGAAATCCGGCGAACTCACCGTAACCGGCCTCGGTGTAGGCATAGGGGCCGCCGGTCTTGTGCACCAGCTGCGACAGGCGCCCGAACAGCATCGCCAGCACCAGCGCACCGCAGGAGGTCAGCAACCAGCCCCCCAGAGAAATGGGGCCGAAGGAGGCCAGCGAGGCCGGCAGCAGGAAAATTCCCGAGCCGATCATGTTGCCCACCACCAGCGCGGTACAGGCGATCAGGCCAAGCCCCTTGGCGGAGGGAGCAGACGACGGTTGCACAGCCATAGACGCATTCCTTGAGTCGGTTGGCTGCAGTGTAGGCCGCCAGGCAGGGGCTCATGCAATGCCCACAAACAACAACCCCGCCAGCAGGCGGGGTTGTTGATCGGAGCGGGAGGCGGATCAGGCGGCTTTCTGCTGCCAGGACACCGCTTCCTCGGCCATGGCCTGCTGGATGGCGCGCTTGCGGCGCTCCTCGGCACGACGACTGAAGTACCAGGCGAAGAAGGTGAACAACGACACCGACAGCAGCACCAGGCTGGCCACCGCGTTGATCTCCGGCTTCACACCCATACGCACGGCAGAGAACACTTCCATCGGCAGGGTGGTCGAACCCGGGCCCGAAACGAAGCTGGCCAGCACCAGGTCGTCCAGCGACAGGGCGAAGGACATCATGCCGCCCGCCGCCAGAGACGGAGCGATCATCGGGATGGTGATCAGGAAGAACACCTTCCACGGCTTGGCGCCGAGGTCCATGGCCGCTTCCTCGATGGACAGGTCCAGTTCACGCAGGCGCGAACTCACCACCACCGCCACATAGGCCGAGCAGAAAGTGGTGTGGGCGATCCAGATGGTCAGCACACCACGCTCGGCTGGCCAGCCGATGATCTGCGCCATGGCCACGAACAGCAGCAACAGCGACAGACCGGTGATCACCTCGGGCATTACCAGCGGCGCGGTGACCAGACCACCGAACAGGGTGCGGCCCTTGAAGCGCGGGATACGGGTCAGCACGAAGGCCGCCAGTGTGCCCAGCGCCACTGCCGCGATGGCGGTGTAGAAAGCAATCTCGATGGAGCGCATCACAGCGCCCATCAGTTGGCTGTTGTCGAGCAGACCGGCATACCACTTCACCGACCAGCCGCCCCACACGGTCACCAGCTTGGAGCCGTTGAACGAGTAGATAACCAGGATGACCATCGGCAGGTAGATGAACAGCAAGCCTGCCCAGAGCATGATATTGGAGAAACTGTAGCGCTTCATACCTTGCCCTCCAGTTCCTTGGCTTGGTTACGGTTGAACCAGATGATCGGCACCATGAGGATGGCCAGCATGATCACCGCCAGGGCAGACGCCACCGGCCAGTCGCGGTTGTTGAAGAACTCCTGCCACAGAACCTTGCCGATCATCAGGGTCTCCGGGCCGCCGAGCAGTTCCGGAATCACGAACTCACCCACCGCCGGAATGAACACCAACATACTGCCGGCGATGATGCCGTTCTTGGACAGCGGCACGGTGATCTTCCAGAACGCCGCGATATTGCGGCAACCCAGGTCGGCCGCAGCCTCCAGCAGGGTCAGGTCGTGCTTGACCAGGTTGGCGAACAGCGGCAGCACCATGAACGGCAGGTACGAGTAGACGATACCGATGTACACCGCGACGTTGGTGTTGAGGATCTGCAGCGGCTCGCTGATCAGCCCCAGATGCATCAGGAAGCCGTTGAGCAGACCGTTGGTACTGAGGATACCCATCCAGGCGTAAACGCGGATGAGGATCGCCGTCCAGGTCGGCATCATGATCAGCAGCACATACACCGTCTGCATTTCCTTGTCGGCACGGGCGATGGCATAGGCCATCGGATAGCCGATGAGCAAACACAGCAGGGTGCTGATTGCCGCCATCTTCAGCGAACCGAGGTAGGCCGAAACGTACAGGTCGTCCTCGGTCAGCAGCAGATAGTTGCCCAGGTTGAGCACCAGCGAGATCTGGTTATCCACCCAGCTCCAGATTTCGGTGTAGGGCGGGATGGCCACGTCCGCTTCGGCAAAGCTGATCTTCAGTACGATGAAGAACGGCAGCATGAAGAACAGGAACAGCCAGAAGAATGGCACTCCGATCACGAAGTGCCGCCCCCTCGGCAGGAAGCGTTTCAGGGTGCTTTTGCTCATGACCGCAGTACCACTCCGCTGTCGTTTTCCCAGTGCACGAAGACCTGATCACCCCAGGTTGGGCGGGTACCACGGCGCTCGGCGTTGGTCATCACAGCTTGTACCACCATGCCGCTGGGCAGCTCGATGTAGAACACCGAATGGCCACCGAGGTAGGCAATGTCCTGAACCTTGCCTACCGACCAGTTGTTTTCGTCGGTTGGCTGCTCGGTGGTCACCCAGAGCTTTTCCGGACGCAGGGCGTAGGTTACGCGCTTGTCTTCCACCGAGGTGCTCACACCGTGGCCGACATAGATCGGACGCTCCAGCTGAGGGCAGGCAATCACCGCGTGGTCTTCCATGTCCTGGACCACTTCGCCCTCGAACAGGTTGACGCTGCCGATGAACTCGCAGACCAGGCGATTGATCGGGGTTTCGTAGATGTCCACCGGGCTGCCGATCTGCTCAATGCAGCCCAGGTGCATGATGGCAATACGCTCGGCCATGGTCATGGCCTCTTCCTGGTCGTGAGTCACCATCACGCAGGTCACGCCCACGCGCTCGATGATTTCCACCAGTTCCAGCTGCATCTGCGAACGCAGTTTCTTGTCCAGCGCACCCATCGGCTCGTCGAGCAGCAGCAGCTTGGGACGCTTGGCCAGGGAACGGGCCAGGGCCACACGCTGACGCTGACCACCGGAGAGCTGGTGCGGCTTGCGGCGGGCGTACTGGGTCATGTGCACCAGCTTGAGCATCTCGGCCACGCGCTTGTCGATCTCGTCCTTGGGCAGGCCATCCTGCTTGAGACCGAAGGCGATGTTCTGCTCCACGCTCATGTGCGGGAACAGCGCGTAGGACTGGAACATCATGTTGATCGGCCGCTCGTAGGGCGGGAGATCGGTGATGTCCTGACCATCGAGGTAGATACGACCGTCGGTTGGCCGCTCGAATCCGGCCAGCATGCGCAACAGAGTCGATTTACCCGAACCAGAACCGCCGAGCAGAGCGAAGATCTCGCCCTTGTTGATGGTCAGGGATACCGAATCCACTGCCGCCGTCTCGTCGAACTTCTTGGTCACCCGGTCGATTTTTACCAGCACCTCTTTAGGCTGCTGGTCGCCGGTGAGGGCTTTTTTGTAAGCACCGGAGGCTATTGCCATTACCACACTCCCACTGTGCACAGGCCTAAAGGCCGCGCCTTTTGTCGTTGAGGGCCGCCCGCGACCCTAGGTGTTTTGTCCAGCAGGGCCCCCAATCCGGAAAGGCCGCCGCATCGATACCTTCGGGAAATCGTCCGGCACACTGCCAGACACATCCCCCCTCCCCCACACGGGGATGGCGACAGGCTTGTGTCGCCGGTTTGCTCCATCAAAATCTGGCGGTTCCTGGCGGACGCATTGCGCCCTCACAGCAGGTGATGCCCGCCTGGCCAGCGCTGCTGGCCAACCACGCCGGCTCAAAGCCCACGCGGTCATGCATTCGGAGGTTGCCGACCGGCGCAGCAGGCCGACAACCGGGTCACACAGTTACTTGCCGGACTTGATCTTGGTCCAGCTGCGAGTCATCGCGCGCTGCACCTTCGGCGACTGCTCGGCAAAGGTGTAAAGCTTCTTGCTGGCTTCGGCAGTCGGGTAGATACCCGGGTTGGTACGGATTTCTTCCGACACCAGCGGTGTGGCAGTGGCGTTGCCGTTCGGGTAGGCCACGTAGTTGGAAACCGGCGCGATCACTTCCGGAGTCAGGATGTAGTTCAGGAAGGCATGGGCGGCATCGCTGTTCTTCGAATCCGCCGGAATCGCCATCATGTCGAAGAACGCGGCAGCGCCTTCTTTCGGAATGGTGTAGGCGACTTTCACGCCGTTCTTGGCTTCCTCGGCACGGGCCTGAGCCTGGAACACGTCACCGGACCAGCCGACGGCCACGCAGATGTTGCCGTTAGCCAGGTCGGAGATGTACTTGGAGCTGTGGAAGTAGGTGATGTAGGGACGCACTTTCATCAGTGCTTCTTCAGCCTTGGCCACATCCGCAGGATTAGTCGGGTTCGGATTCAGGCCTTGGTAGTGCAGAGCGGCGGCCATGATTTCCTGGGGCGCATCGAGCATGGACACGCCACACTCTTTCAGCTTGGCCATGTTTTCCGGTTTGAACACGGTTTCCCAGGAGTCGATGGTGTCTACGCCAAGGGCAGCTTTGACCTTATCCGGGTTGTAACCGATACCGGTGGTGCCCCACAGGTAGGGGAAAGCGTACTGATTGCCCGGATCGGCGGTTTCCAGCGACTTCATCAGATTCGGATCAAGGTGCTTCCAGTTCGGCAGCTTGGACTTGTCCAGCTTCTGAAACACGCCGGCCTTGATCTGCTTGGCGAGGAACTGGTTGGACGGAACCACGACGTCATAGCCGGACTGGCCGGTGAGCATCTTGGCTTCGAGGGTTTCATTGGAGTCGAAGACGTCATAAACCACCTTGATACCGCTGGCCTTCTCGAAGTTGGCCACGGTGTCCTCAGCGATGTAGTCCGACCAGTTGTACACATGTACAACCTTGTCTTCCGCCTGAGCGGCACCAACCAGGGAGGCGGCGACGGAAAGAGCGAGGGCGGTCTTGCCAATCATCTTCTTCATGCGTAGAGCTCCAATTGTTTTTTAATTAATCCGGAAAGGCGCGCAGCCTAACTGCGGCACCTCCCGGTGAGCCTGGCCAACGCACTGGCGCAGAGTCTCGCAAGGTCTAGCCTAGGGCTCAACCCTGCAGATCACGATAAGCCAGGTCGAGGCACATACGCGCTTTCTCCACCAACTCATCGATTTCTTGCTTGGTGATGACCAGAGGCGGAGCAATGATCATGGTGTCGCCCACGGCGCGCATGATCAGACCGTTACTGAAGCAGTAGCCACGGCAAACCATGCCGGCAGCCATATCGCTCGGGTAACGTTCGCGAGTTGCCTTGTTCTTCACCAGCTCGATCGCACCGAGCATGCCCACGCCACGAACTTCACCCACCAGCGGGTGATCAGCCAGTTCACGCAGTCGTGCTTGCAAGTACGGTGCCGTTTCGCTCTTGACCCGTTCAATGATCTTTTCTTCTTTGAGAATACGCAGGTTTTCCAGACCTACTGCCGCTGCCACCGGGTGACCGGAGTAGGTGAAGCCGTGGTTAAAGTCACCACCTTCGTTAATCACCTGGAACACCTTGTCGCTGACAATCAGGCCGCCCATCGGCACGTAGCCGGAGGTCAGGCCCTTGGCGATAGTCATCAGATCCGGCTTGTTGCCGTAGTAATCGCTACCGAACCACTCGCCGGTACGACCGAAGCCACAGATCACTTCGTCAGCCACAAACAGAATGTCGTACTTGGCGAGGATCTCGCGGATGCGCGGCCAGTAGGTATCCGGCGGAATAATCACACCACCGGCGCCCTGAATCGGCTCGGCGATAAAGGCGGCGACCTTGTCTTCGCCGACTTCGAGAATTTTGTTTTCCAGCTGATCGGCGGCCCAGATGCCGAACTCGTCCGGAGTCATATCGCCACCCTCGCCAAACCAGTAAGGCTGCGGGATGTGCACAATGCCCGGGATCGGCAGGTCGCCCTGTTTGTGCATGCCGGCCATGCCGCCCAGGCTGGTGCCCGCAACGGTGGAGCCGTGGTAGCCGTTGATCCGGCTGATAATGACTTTTTTCTCCGGCTTGCCCTTGAGGTCCCAGTAGTGGCGGACCATGCGCAGCATGGTGTCGTTGCCTTCGGAGCCGGAGCCAGTGAAGAACACATGATTCATGCCTTCCGGAGCCACGTCGGAAATGGCCTTGGCCAGTTCCAGCACCGGCGGGTGGGCAGTCATGAAGAAGGTGTTGTAGAACGGCAGCTCACGCATCTGCTTGCTGGCAGCCTCAACCAGCTCCTCGCGGCCATAACCAACGGCCACACACCACAGACCAGCCATGCCGTCGAGGATCTTGTTGCCTTCACTGTCCCACAGGTGAACACCTTCTGCCTTGGTGATAATGCGCGGCCCAACTTCATGCAGCTGCTTGTAGTCAGTGAACGGCGCCAAGTGGTGGGCGCGGCTCATCTCCTGCCATTCAAGGGTTTTCGGGTTGTTCACTGCGTTACTCATTTCAACTACTACCTATGTCGTGCGAGCCGGGGGTTCGGCACCGCCAAAAGAGAGGTTGGCCGGAGTGGGGATCACCCGCTCCGGCCACCGGATCAAACGGACAGCAGCAGGAACTCACGCTCCCAGGAGCTGATGACACGCTTGAAGTTTTCATGCTCGGCACGCTTCACCGCCACGTAGGCACGCATGAAACGCTCGCCAAGGTACTTCTCACCTTCCTTGCAGGCCTCCATACGCTCCAGAGCGCTTTCGATGGTGACCGGCAAGCGCAGGTTGCGACGCTCGTAACCACGACCCTTCACCGGCGCGCCAGGCTTGATGCCTTCGACCATGCCGATGAAGCCGCACAGCAGGGATGCCGCCAGTACCAGATAGGGGTTGGCATCGGCACCGGCCAGACGGTTCTCCACCCGACGGTTCTGCGGGCTGGCTTCCGGCACGCGCAGACCCACGGTGCGGTTCTCCTCGCCCCACTCGACGTTCACCGGCGCCGAGGTGTCGGGCAGGAAGCGGCGGAACGAGTTGACGTTGGGCGCGAACAGCGGCAGCAGCTCCGGAATGAACTTCTGCAGGCCGCCGATGTGGTGCAGGAACAGTTCGCTCATGGTGCCGTCGGCGTTGGAGAACAGGTTCTTGCCGGTCTTGATGTCCACCACGCTCTGGTGGATGTGCATGGCGCTGCCCGGCTGATCGGTGATCGGCTTGGCCATGAAGGTCACCGCCACGTCGTGCTTGAGCGCGGCCTCGCGCATGGTGCGCTTGAACACGGTGATCTGGTCAGCCAGATGCAGCGCGTCGCCGTGACGGAAGTTGATTTCCATCTGCGCCGGGCCGTCTTCGTGAATCAGCGTATCGAGGTCGAGGTTCTGCGCCTCGCACCAGTCGTAGACGTCCTCGAACAGCGGGTCGAACTCGTTGGCCGCGTCGATGGAGAAGCTCTGACGACCCACTTCCGGCCGACCGGAACGGCCTACCGGGGCTTCCAGCGGGAAGTCCGGGTCGGCGCAGCGTTTGGTCAGGTAGAACTCCATTTCCGGCGCCACGATCGGCTGCCAGCCCTTGTCGGCATACATCTTCAGGACTTTCTTGAGGACGTTGCGCGGCGACAGTTCGATCGGGTTGCCCTGCTTGTCGAAGGTGTCATGGATCACCATCGCCGTCGGCTCAAGCGCCCAGGGCACCACAAAGGTGGCGTTCTGGTCGGGGCGGCAGAACATGTCGATGTCCGCCTCGTCCAGCAGCTCGTAATAGATGTCGTCATCGACATAGTCGCCGGTAACGGTTTGCAGCAGCACACTCTCGGGGAGGCGCATGCCCTTCTCGTCCAGGAATTTGTTGGTCGGCGCAATCTTGCCGCGCGCGATACCAGTCAAATCGCTGATCAAGCATTCAACTTCGGTGATTTTGCGTTCTTTCAGCCAGCTGGTGAGCTGGTCGAGCTTGGTAGTCATAAAGACCTCAGGGTTTATAGAGCGGCTACTGCGGACCGGTTAAAGCCTAGCGAAACTTGGAAGTTTCGCCGCTTGCCGGGTGCTCACCTACTCAGCGTTGCCCCGCCCTCTTCCTGCAAGCCTCACCAAAGGCCTGGAAGATGGCGAGATAATTCGGGTTGGACTGCACTTGCCATTCCGGGTGCCATTGCACCCCAAGCGCGAAGCTCTGTGCACCCTCGACAGAGAAGGCTTCCACCAACCCGTCAGGCGCCAGAGCTTCCACACGAAGGCCCGGCGCCAGACGTGCAACGCCCTGGCCATGAATCGAATTGACTTCTATCTGCGCTGGCAAGCCGAGGCCAGCGAGAACGCCACCGGGCTGCACCTGCAGCGCGTGACGGGGAGCGTATTGCACATCTACCGGTTGCTCTGCCGGCTCGCGATGATCAAGCATGCCGACAACCTCATGCACCTTTTGATGCAGAGTTCCGCCGAATGCCACATTGATTTCCTGAAAACCGCGACATATGCCCAGCAGCGGAATACCGGCACTGATCGCCTTGCGGATCAGAGGCAGCGTGGTGCTGTCGCGCGCCGGATCACTGTGAGAGTCCGGGTCACTGGCGGTACCAGAATAATGATGGGGTTCGATGTTTGACGGCGAGCCAGTACAGAGCAAGCCGTCTAGACTGTCGAGCAGGGTGTCCTGATCAAGCAACTCGCCCAGAGCCGGAATCACCAGCGGCTGGCAAGCCGCGCCGACAACGACGGCACGGACATACTTGTCACCAGCGATATGGTAAGGGTGCAGACCAATTTGCCTAGTACAGGCGGTCACACCTATTAATGGCAGGCGAGCCATGGAACACCCGTTTTATTGATGTTGGTGGGTTGCCCCGAGATTAACCCTGTTCAAATTTTTACACAACCACCCTGTAAAAAATTGAACACGCCTCCTGCAACACCCCAGTGCACGCTCCCTGCAGCAGACTGTCCACAGGGTAAAAATGCCCCAAAACTGGCGCCACCGCCCCGTTTTAGGGCAAAATGACCGGCTATTGACAGGCCGTAGTGTTTGAGATTGACTCACACCCATGCGCTTGCATGATTGAAATTTTTAACAAAAAAGGTGTTGCATCATGTCGGTACCCTCCAGTGCCGTTACGCTGAACGAAGCGAATGAGTTCCTTAAGGAACATCCTGAGGTCCAATTCGTCGACCTTCTTATTGCCGACATGAACGGCGTCGTTCGCGGCAAGCGCATTGAGCGCGCTAGCCTGCACAAGGTCTATGCCAAAGGCATCAACCTACCCGCATCCATCTTCGCCCTCGATATCAATGGTTCTACCGTCGAGAGCACAGGTCTTGGCCTGGACATCGGCGACGCCGACCGCATTTGTTTCCCGATCGCTGGCACTCTGTGCAATGAGCCGTGGCAGAAACGCCCGACCGCGCAGCTGCTGATGACCATGCACGAGCTCGACGGCCAGCCCTTCTTTGCCGATCCGCGCGAAGTGCTGCGGCAGATCGTGCAGAAGTTCGATGACCTCGGCCTGACCATCTGCGCCGCCTTCGAAATCGAGTTCTACCTGATCGACCAGGAAAACGTGAACGGCCGTCCGCAGCCGCCGCGTTCGCCGATGTCCGGCAAGCGCCCGCAGTCGACTCAGGTTTACCTGATCGACGACCTCGACGAATACGCCGACTGCCTGCAGGACATCCTCGAAGCGGCCAAGGAGCAAGGCATTCCTGCCGACGCCATCGTCAAGGAAAGCGCCCCGGCGCAGTTCGAGGTCAACCTGCATCACGTCAACGACGCGATCAAGGCCTGTGACTACGCCCTGCTGCTCAAGCGCCTGATCAAGAACGTCGCCTACGACCATGAGATGGACACCACCTTCATGGCCAAGCCCTACCCCAACCAAGCGGGTAACGGGCTGCACGTCCATATTTCGCTGCTGGACAAGAAAACCGGCAAGAACATCTTCGCCACTGACGACCCGCTGCAGAGCGCCAGCCTGCGCCACGCCATCGGCGGCGTACTGGAAACCATGCCGGCCTCGATGGCCTTCCTCTGCCCCAACGTCAACTCCTACCGCCGCTTTGGCGCGCAGTTCTACGTGCCCAATGCGCCGAGCTGGGGCGTGGACAACCGCACCGTTGCCGTCCGCGTACCGAACGGCAGTCCTGACGCCGTGCGCATCGAACACCGCGTAGCCGGTGCCGACGCCAACCCCTACCTGATGATGTCGTCCATCCTCGCCGGCATTCACCACGGCCTGACCAGCAAGATCGAACCAGGCGAGCCGATTGAAGGCAACTCCTACGAGCAGCTGGAGCAAAGCCTGCCGAACAACCTGCGCGACGCCCTGCGCGAGCTGGACGAAAGCGAAGTGCTCAACCAGTACATCAGCCCGGACTACATCGACATCTTCGTCGCCTGTAAGGAAGCCGAGCTGCAAGAGTTCGAGACCACCATCTCCGACCTCGAATACAACTGGTACCTGCACACCGTGTAAGTCACTGCAACGCCGGCCTCGCGCCGGCGTTGCTTTAACCGAGTAATAAAGACACTGCCCGATCAGCGGGTTGCGAGAACGGCCGGCCGAAAATCGGTCATGCACCAAGGAGATCGCGATGCCCCACTCGCCTGGCGGCCTCGCTCGTCACTTACGGCACCAGCCTCAGCACCTTCGCCGCGGAGGAATCTGAGTCGCGCCACGTTATTCAGAAAGCCACCTGGCCGTTAGCCGGGGGCGACAGACCACCCTGCCATTCTTTTTGTCCAGCGCTGCGCCTGGCGTAAGACCGTCATGGCCGCGTATCGATCACTGGAGGCTGAAATGCGCCGTTTGCTTGCCCCGCTCTTGTTGCTGCTGTGCCCGGCCCTGAGCCACGCCGAAGATGTCATACAGGTTTGGAACTGGAACGACTACATCGCTCCGCAAGTACTCAAGGAGTTCGAGAAAGATACCGGCATCCGTGTCGAGTACCGCACCTTCAGCACCGCTGAAGAACTTGAAGAAGCGCTGCAAAACGGAACAGTCATAGACGTCGCCGTACCTTCCCACGACAGCCTGCCCAGCCTGATCAGAGCAGGTCGCCTGCAACCCCTGGACCTTAGCCTGCTCCCCAACCGCCAGCACCTGGACAAAGCCATTCTCAGCAAACTGGCAGCCTTCGACCCACAGAACCGTTATGCCGTGCCCTATCTATGGGGTACCGTCGGCCTGGCGGTAAATGTGCCACAGGCAGAAGCGGCACTTGGCGGCCCAGTCCCCTCCAGCTGGAATCTCTTATTCGATCCGGCCATAAGCGGGAAACTGGCCAGCTGCGGTATCGCCATGATCGACTCCAGCAACGAGGCCTTGGCCGTTCTGCTCAACTATCAGGGACGCAACCTTGCCCACAGCTCCCCCAAACAGCTCAAGCGTGCCGGAGAAACTCTCGCCAGCCTGCGACCCAACCTGCGTTACATCGATAGCGAGCGCTACATCGCCGATCTGGCTAACGGCAAACTATGTGTCGCATTCGCCTGGGTAGGCGACGCACTGGCAGCCGCCGACGCAGGCCAGCCTGTGAGCTTTATTGTTCCGGACGAAGGGTCGGCACTGTTCATCGACAATATGACAATCCCGACCAGCAGCAAGCGTGCAGACCTGGCCCACCGTTTCATCAACTACCTGCTGCAACCCAAGGTCGCAGCCCTCACCTCCGGTGAGGTTCTCTATCCCAACCCGAACAAGGACGCCATCCAGTTCATGGATGCCAACCTTCAGCAACAACTGGCTCAGGTGAATACCACCAAGCGTCGACTATTTGCCCCAGAGGCTTTGCCGGACAAACTGGAAGTGGTCAAGCAACAAGTGTGGGACGAGTTCAAAGGTACACCGTGACCCCCTCTTGCCGCGGGCAGCGGCATGACGTCCAATAGCGCCACCTCGAAGCTCGGAGATCGTCATGTCGCGCCCCGCAATCGCCCGCAAGCCGCGCGCCAGCAGCCAAGCGCGCATTCAGCAGATTCTTGAGGCGGCACGCAGCCAACTGGCCGAAGAAGGTGTGGCCAGCCTGTCGATCTACAGCGTGGCCGAGCGCGCTGGCATTCCACCCTCTTCGCTGTACCACTTCTTTCCCAGCGTGCCGGCCTTACTGCAGGGCCTCACTGCCGCCGTGCACGCAGCCTTCCGTGATTGCCTGGCGCAACCCATAGACGCCAACAGTCTGCGCAGCTGGCGCGACCTTTCGCGCCTGATCGAACAGCGCATGCTGCGCGTTTACGAGCAGGACCCGGCTGCCCGCCAGTTGATTCTCGCCAGCCACGGCCTTGCGGAAGTCACCCAGGCAGACCGACAGCATGACGACCAACTCGGCAGACAGATGCAGGCGCTGTTTGCCCACTACTTCCAACTGCCCCCATTGCCGGAAGATATCGACGTATTTGCCTTGGCTCTGGAGCTGGGCGACCGTGTCTATGCGCGCTCTGTGCAACAGTTCGGCCTGATCACCCCGCGCCTGGCCGAGGAAGGCCTGCGCGTATTCGATGCCTACCTGTCACTGTACCTCCCCCCGCACCTGCCGCCGCAGCCTCGCTGAGGCGCAGCATCCGACAACAAAAAATCGACAAACATCGGCCTAATTTGCGTCTAGCACTCAAGAGCCATTGGATACTGATATTTTTGTCGATATAAATCGACAAAAAGACTTCCAATACCGATTTTTATCGACTATAAATTGCTCATCGTCTGACAACCAGCCCGGAGACCGACAGGCCCAAGCTATGTCTGCTACCTTCAGTCAGCTCCGGTTTCAGCTCCGAAGAGGTGTTCCATGTATCGCACTCTCGCCGTGGACGCGAACCAGATGACTTGCTCCTCGGATGGCGATGCCAACGCTGCAGCGCAAGCCAGCAAAATGACTCGTGGCCTCTAACATCGCCGCCTCCCAAACTTGCCGGGTTGCACACGACGCACCCGATCCATCCTGAACCACGCTTTGGTGAGCCTATGACCACCCTGAACACTACCCCACGCGCTGATGGTTTCCGCATGCCCGCCGAATGGGAACCGCACAGCCAGACCTGGATGGTGTGGCCCGAGCGCCCGGACAACTGGCGTCTGGGCGGCAAGCCGGCCCAGGAAGCCTTCGCTGCCGTGGCCCGCGCCATCGCTCAGTTCGAGCCGGTGACCGTGTGCGTTTCTGCCGGCCAGTTCGAGAATGCCCGCGCGCGTCTAGATGTCGCCAATATCCGCCTGGTGGAAATCAGCACCGACGACGCCTGGGTGCGCGATACCGGCCCGACCTTCGTCACCAACGCCAGCGGTGAAGTGCGCGGCGTAGACTGGACCTTCAACGCCTGGGGCGGCTTCGACGGCGGCCTGTACTGGCCGTGGAACCGCGACGACCAGGTGGCCCGCAAGATCCTCGAAATCGAACACTGCGACCGTTACCGCACCGAAGGCTTCGTGCTGGAAGGCGGCTCGATCCACGTCGACGGCGAAGGCACGCTGATCACCACCGAAGAGTGCCTGCTGAACAAGAACCGCAACCCGCATCTGTGCCGCGAGGGAATCGAGGCGATTCTCGCCGCGCACCTGGCCATCGACACCGTGATCTGGCTGCCGGACGGCCTGTTCAACGATGAAACCGACGGTCACGTCGACAACTTCTGCTGCTACGTGCGCCCGGGCGAGGTGCTGCTGGCCTGGACCGATGACGTCAACGACCCCAACTACCCGCGCTGCCAGGCGGCCATGCGCGTGCTGGAGTCGGCGCGCGACGCCAGAGGTCGTCAGCTGGTCGTACACAAGATCCCGATTCCGGGGCCGATCCACGCCACCGCGGAAGAGTGCGCCGGTGTCGATGCCGCCGAAGGCACCCAGGAACGCGACCCGTCGATCCGTCTGGCCGGCTCCTACGTCAACTTCCTGATCGTTAACGGTGGGATCATTGCCCCCAAATTCGGCGACCCCAAGGACGCCGAGGCCGAAGCCATTCTGCAGCGCATCTTCCCCGAGCATCGCGTGATGATGGTGCCCGGTCGCGAGATTCTGCTGGGCGGCGGCAACATTCACTGCATCACCCAGCAGCAGCCGGCGCCGCAACAGCGCTGAGTTCCCCATGAGTCGGGCGCCCGTCGGCGCCCGCTCAACTAAATAGCCTACAAGCCGACAGCTCGACGACTACGCTGAAATGAAAACTGCCAGCATTCGCCGAGACCCTCATGTTCAACACCCAGCTCAAACAGCAATTGGCCGCCTGTCAGCAACGGCTGGCCGAGGCTCTGGCTCGTAGTGAAGCAATAGATCGCTCGATGGCCGTGATAGAGTTTCAGCCTGATGGCACCATCGTCACCGCCAATGACAACTTTCTTGCCACGATGGGCTACCGACTGGAAGAAATCCGCGGTCAGCATCACCGCCTGTTCTGTGAGCCGGGATATGCTGCCAGCGCCGATTATCAGCGCTTCTGGCAACGACTGGCTTCTGGCGAATTTATCCGCGAGCGCTTTCTGCGCTTGAACAAAGCCGGCCAGCACGTCTGGCTGGAAGCCAGCTACAACCCAGTTCGTGACACCAACGGCAAGGTGATGCGGGTACTGAAAATGGCCACCAACATCACCCAGCAAGTTCTGCGCGAGCAGGATGACCATAGCCTGATCACCGCGATCAATCGCTCCATGGCTGTGATCGAGTTCAATCTGCAAGGGGAAGTGCTCACCGCCAATGACAACTTCCTGAGCGTCATGGGCTATCGCCTGGACGAAATTCGAGGCAAACACCACCGTCTGTTCTGTGAACGTAGCGAAAGCGAGTCGACCGATTACCGCCAGTTCTGGGAGCGCCTGAATCGCGGAGAGTTCTTTTCCGGGCGCTTCAAGCGGGTAAAGCAGCACGGCGCCACGGTGTGGCTACGCGCGACCTACAACCCAGTCTTCGATAATCAGGGCCGCCTATACAAAGTCGTCAAATTCGCCAGCGACATCACCGATCAAGTGCACCAGCAGGAAGCGGAAACCCAGGCTGCACGACTGGCCTATGACACTTCCTTGCACACCGATAGCACCGCGCAGCAGGGTGCTCAGGTTGTGCAGCGCACGGTCGAAGTGATGCAGAGCATTGCTGGTGAACTGAACCGCGCGGCTGATGGCATCAGCGCGGTCAGCCAGCAGTCGGAGATGATCAGCAGCATCGTGCAGACCATTCGCGGCATCGCCGAACAAACCAACCTACTGGCACTCAATGCCGCTATCGAAGCAGCACGAGCGGGCGAACAGGGGCGCGGTTTTGCCGTGGTCGCTGATGAGGTACGCAATCTGGCGGCCCGCACCAGCCAGGCCACTGTTGAGATCGTTGAGGTAGTTCGACGCAACCATGAGCTGGCCCAGGGCGCGGTAAACAGCATGGAAGCCAGCAAAGAAAAGGCAGAGCAAGGCGTGACTCTGGCTAACGAAGCCGGTCAGGTCATCTTGGAAATTCAGGATGGCGCCCGCCAGGTGGTGCAAGCCATCAGCCAGTTCACCGCAACCCTAGAGCAATAACGTCACACAGCAGTGGACTAAAGGATCAAACACTGCCTGGTGAAGCAGTGGGAGCACCCTCTGAAGCGCTCACCTGTCGGATCATCACCTACGCTCCCGGTGCTCCAGCGCCTCAAACAAGGCCATGCCCAGCAGCATGGTGATCACGAATAGCAGCACCTGCCAGTGGCCAGTCAGCAGAATGGCTACTGCCGGCCCGGGGCAGATCCCGGCGATACCCCAGCCAATACCGAATAACAGGCTGCCACCGATCAGCCGGCGGTCGATCTCGCGCTTGTTCGGCAACTGCATGGGCACGCCCAGCAGCGACTGCTGGCGCTTTTTGGCCAAGGTGAAGGGCAGCAGGGCAACGGCGATGGCCCCGGCCATCACCAGCGCCAGCGACGGGTCCCAGGCGCCCGCGAGGTCAAGAAAGCCCAGCACCTTGGCCGGGTTGGCCATGCCGGCCAGCAGCAGGCCGAGGCCGAAAATCAGCCCGGCGAGAAAGGCAGTCAGCTTGCTCATCTCAGGCTCCCAGCAGATGACGGATGACGAACACGGTGGCAAAACCCGCGACCATGAACGCCAGGGTCGCGGCCAGCGAGCGCGGCGACAGCCGCGACAGGCCGCAGACACCGTGGCCGCTGGTGCAGCCGGCGCCGTATCGGGTGCCGAGGCCGACCAGCAGCCCGGCCAGGGCGATACTCAACCAGCCGCCCTGGAACTCGATGACCGGCAACGCGGTGAACAGCTGCCAGAGCAGCGGCGCGACCAGCAGGCCGAGCAGGAACAGCGCCTTCTCGCCCAACCCCTCGCGACTGCGGGAAAACAGACTACCGAGCAGGCCGCTGATACCGGCCACCCGGCCGTTGGCCAGGACGAAAATGCCGGCCGCCAGGCCGATCAGCGCGCCACCGACCAGGGCCGACCACGGTGTGAAGTGCAACCAGTCGATGTTCATTGCCCACCTCCGCAGAACTGCTGGTAAAGGGTGTTGATCACCGCCAGCGCCGCCGGGCTGCTGATACGGTAGAAAATCTGCTTGCCCTCGCGGCGGGTTTCCACCAGCCCCTCGCGGCGCAGCACCGCCAGTTGCTGGGACAGCGTGGGCTGCAGGATGCCGAGCAGCGCCTCCAGCTCGCTGACATTGCGCTCGCCCTGGGACAGCTGACAGAGCAGCAGCAGGCGGTCAGGATTGGCCAGCGCCTTGAGCAACTGGCCGGCGGCACTGGCATTGGCGCGCAGTAGATCAATGTCCGGCGCAGTGGGAAGATCAGTCACGACAAACACTCTCACGAAAAACAATATGTATTTAAATATATTGTTTATTCGCTATATGTACAGCCAAGCCGACCAGCGGCAACAAAAAACCCGCCGGCGCGAACGCGAGCGGGTTCTTGTCTTACAGGCGGTGTCAGGCGTTGGCCGGACGCAACGAGTAGGTCTTGAGCTGCTCGGCGAAGTCACGCAGCGACTGGATGCCACTGGCCTCGGCCTCGGCCACCCACTGCTTGATGGCTTCGAGCATTTCGTGGCCGTTGCTGCTGGTCTTGACCCAGATCTGCTGCAGGGCCAGACGCTTCTCGTAGATCACCTTGAGTGCCTGGCTGTCTTCCAGCATGCGCTGGATACGGGCCTGATGGCTCTCGTCGAGCAGGCTGGTTTCACGCGACAGCAGACGCTTGGCGCGGCGGAAATGATGGCGTACGGAGGCGTCGGCCTTAGCCACTTCCTGCTTGACCAGCGGCGCGATGACCAGCTTGCGGTACTGCGCCATGATCTGGAAACGGTTGTTGAGGATGGCCATGGCGGTATCCATGTCCAGGCTGCCCTTGCCCTCGACGCGATGGGCAATCGGCGCCACGCGCTGCACCTTGGCCAGGCCGAGGGCACTGAACAGCTTGATCCAGGCCCAGCCCATGTCGAATTCCCACTTCTTCACCGACAGCTTGGCGCTGTTGGGGTAGGTGTGGTGATTGTTGTGCAGCTCCTCGCCGCCGATCAGGATGCCCCAGGGCACCAGGTTGGTGGCCGCATCACGGCACTCGAAGTTGCGGTAACCGACGGCATGGCCCAGCCCGTTGATCACGCCGGCGGCCCACACCGGAATCCACATCATCTGCACCGCCCAGACGGTCATGCCGAGCACGCCGAACAGGGCCAGGTCGATGATCGCCATCAGCACCACACCACCCTCGGGGAAACGCGAGTAGACGTTGCGCTCGATCCAGTCTTCCGGGCAGTTCTTGCCGTAGATACGCAGGGTGTCCTCGTTCTGCGCCTCGGCCCGGTACAGCTCGGCACCAGTCAGCAGCACAGTACGCAGTCCCTTGATCACCGGGCTGTGCGGATCATCAACGGTTTCGCACTTGGCGTGGTGCTTGCGGTGGATGGCGGTCCACTCCTTGGTGTTCTGCGCCGTGGTCAGCCACAGCCAGAAACGGAAGAAGTGCTTGAGTGCGGGGTGCAGCTCCAGCGCGCGGTGCGCCGAGTAGCGATGCAGATAGACAGTGACACTCACGATGGTGATGTGCGTCAGCACCAGAGTGACCGCTACCAGCTGCCAGGCCGAGAGGTCGAGCAAACCGTTGTACCACATGCAGGAGAAACCTCGGGAAGAGAGAAAACAACGTGAACAAGTGTGCACATTATCGCGGAGGCGAGCTGCAAAAGCAGCGCCCGGCTTAGACAAAAATGGTGATTTGTTGATCTGGCTTATGGTTTGCTGTCCTTTTGCCCGCAGTTCGTCGGCTTGAGCTTGGACAAAGCCAACCTATGCTTAGACGGCGGCCGCAGTATGCGAGGTGATATGAGCGCAACGCCCAGACAGTTCACCTACCCCTTGCTGATCTGGGGCAGCCTCCTGCTGGCTCTGATGTTCGGCTTGATGGCCGTATTCGCCTTGCAGCGCCATGAACAGGCGCTGCAACAACGACTTAACGAGCAGCAGAGTCGCGATCAAAGCCTTGTCGAAGCCAGCATGCTCAGTCGCCGGGACCAAGTAGAAAGGCTTGGGCAGCAACTGGCAGAAACACCGTCTTTGCAACAATTGCTGAGCCAACAGCCCGTCAACGAGAGCGCAACGCAAGTCGCACTGCGTAAACACTTGCATAACTATCTGGCCCCCTCCGTGAGGCTCCTTGAGGGGCTAGGCATTGACCAGCTGCTGGTGCATTTGCCGGGCACGGGGCCGGCGCTGCTGCGCGAGGAATCAATCCAGTCGCATGGAGATCTCGGCGACAGCCGCAACGCGCTTTTGATGGACGTATTCAACCGGCATCAGACGCGCAGTGGCCTGCATCAAAGCGAGCAAGGGCTCTTGCTGTACACCCTTGTACCCATTCCGAACAGCGACCGCACCAAACCACCACTGGCCGTACTGGAGCTGACCGGATCACCGCTCCCACCCATGACGGAGCTAGAGCAGGCTCTGGGGGCACCCGTCATGCTGCTACAACGCCAGCAACACCCTGAGCTGCAAGAGAGTCACCCATGGCAAGCCCTGGGGGCATCCAACAACCATTGGCAGGAACGTCTTCAACAGGTCCAGCTGCCACCTCAGATTGACCAAGCACAACGCTTACGCCTCGATCTGCCACGGGAACAGAGCAATCTGGTTCTGCTCCCAATTCAGCCAAATGGCAGCAGCAACCTATCTGTTTTGGCGATTGCTCATCCCCTTGAAGATCTTCTGGACCAACACCAACAGCAGCGGCAGGAACGTCTGGCTTACTGGATCTTGGCCTGGCTGGGGGTACAGCTCCTCTTGCTGGCTCTGCTACGGATACTCCAGCAGCGCCTTGATCGCCAGCAACGCGCGTTGCGAGAAGAACACCGCCAGAGCCAGGAAAGCCGCCGCCTGCTTGAACTGGTACAGCAGGCGCAGTCGGCATTTATCACCACCCAGAATCACCACGCACTATTCGAGCAGTTGCTGCAACAGATCCTCGACTACACGGGCAGTCGTTTTGGCTTCTTCGGCGAAGTGCTGAGCGATGACCACGGTGCGCCCTATCTGCGAACCTTCGCCATCAGCAACATCGCCTGGGACGATGAGTCGCGCGACTTTTATGCCAATCAGGCTCCCAAGGGCATGGAGTTCCGCAACCTCGACACCCTCTTCGGCCAGGTGCTACGCAGTGGCGAGGCGCTGCTGAGCAACAACCCATCCCAGCATCCTGCCAGTGGCGGCACGCCGCCCGGTCATCCGCCCTTGCTGGCGTTCCTCGGGCTACCCGTGCTCGTCGACCAGAAAATGACCGGCATGCTCGGCCTGGCCAACAGGTCCGGTGGCTACCAGGGTGAGCACATCGAACAGCTACAACCCCTGCTGGCCTGCCTAGGCCAACTACTCGATGCCCTGCACCGCGAACAGCAACTGGCCCGCGAGCAGGAACTGCAGCTCAAACAACAGCATACTCTGGCGCTGCTCAACGAGATTGCCGCCCGCTCGACTCTGGCCAGCGATATTCAGCTGCGTCGCGGCCTGCAACTGGGCAGTGAATTCTTTGGTCTGGAAAACGGCCTTATCGCGCGCATCGAAGACAACCGTTACCAAGTCGAACAGCACTTTAGCAACCAGCAACCCAGCATCGACGGGCAATCCTTCCCATTGCACCTGACCTACTGCCAGATAACTCGCCAACAAGGTGATGACGTACTGGCAATCGAACACATGGGGGCTTCCGCCCATGCTGACCACCCTGGCTATGTCGAGTTCGGCCTGGAGACTTATATCGGCATCGTGGTCTGGGTAAGGGGTTTGCGCTGGGGCACCCTGAGCTTTTCCGCGCGGGAGGCACGAACACAAGCCTTCGACAGTGCCGATCTTGAGTTTATGCGGCTGCTCGCGCGCTGGGTCAGCGCCATCCTGGAGCGAGAGCAGCAGGAGCAACAGCGCGACGAACTGCTGCAACGCCTGCAACGCCTGACCGAGCAGGTACCGGGGATTCTCCTGCAGCTGCAGTTGCACACCGATGGTCGGCGCACGCTGCCATATGCCAGCGATGCACTACTGAACCTGACAGGGATCGACCCGGATGAGCTGAGGCAAGACGCCAGTCCCCTGTTCCAACGCATCGCCAGCCAGGATCAGGCGGTTTTCGAGTCATCCCTGGCCCAGGCCGCGCAACAATTGAAACCGTGGATTGGCGAGTTCCGTATCCAACACCCGCAACGCGGCGAGCTTTGGCTGGGAGGCCAAGCCAGTCCACAGCGCCTCCCAGATGGCAGCCTGCTATGGCACGTACTGCTACTCGATATCAGCGCTCGCAAGCAGGCACAGAGCGATCTGACCCGCGAGCGCCAGCGCCTGCGCAGCATCCTCGAGGGTGCGAACTGCGGCACCTGGGAGTGGAACGTTCAGACGGGTGACTGCCACTTCGATGCCCGCTGGTTGGGACTGATCGGATATGCGGCAAACGAGCTGCAGCCAAACAGCATCCAGCACTGGCTACAACTGACACATCCAGATGACCTGCCCAGCGCCAACCAGGCCTTGCAGGCTCACTTTGAGGGTGAAAGCAGCCACTATCTCTGTGAATTTCGCATGCGCCACAAAGATGGTCACTGGGTGTGGATCGAAGCACGCGGCCGCCTGCTCAGCCGTACCGCGGCCGGCGATCCGCTCATGATGTACGGCACCCATCTGGACATCAGCGCCCGGGTCAGCGCTGACCAGCACAACCGTCAGACCCAGCTGTTCCTGCAGACGGTACTGGACAGCAGCACCGAGGTCTCGGTGATTGCCACAGACACCGATGGTCTCATCACCCTGTTCAACTCCGGTGCCGAGCACTTGCTCGGCTACCGTGCCCACGAGGTGGTGGGACGGCAAAGTCCAGCGCTGTTCCACCTGGACAGCGAGGTTCGCGCACGCGGCGCAGAGCTCAGCAGTACGCTTGGCCAGCCGGTCGAAGGCTTTGCCGTGTTCATTGAAGTTGCCCGGCGGGAAGGTGCGGAGACCCGCCAGTGGACCTACCTGCACAAGGATGGCAGACGACGCCAGGTGCTTCTGACTGTGTCGCTGCTGTACGACGCCGAAGCCAAGCTCAATGGCTATCTGGGTATTGCCACCGACATCAGCGAGCTGGTCAGCCTCAGTCAGGCACTGCAGGCCAGCGAGCAACGCTTTCGCGGCATGCTCAGCAACCTGCCCGGAGCGGCCTATCGCTGTCGCAACGACGCGGCATGGACCATGTTCCATATCAGCGATGAGATCGAACGCATCACCGGCTACCCAGCCAGCGATTTCATCGACAATAGAGTGCGCAGTTACGCCAGCGTGGTTGTTCCCGAAGACCTGGCGATCACCTACAGCACCCAACTGCACTTGGCCAACAAGGCGATCTTCGAGCTCAGCTACCGCCTACGCCACCGCGACGGGCATATCGTCTGGGTCAGCGAAAAAGGCCGCGGCGAATACGACGAACATGGCCATCTACAGTGGATCGACGGTTTCATCTGGGATATCAGCGAGCAGCGCCGCGCCGAGCAGATGGTCATCGAGCGTGAGGCCTATCTGCGTACCCTGCTCGATAACGTCATCGACGCCATCATTGCTATTGATGAATACGGCCGCATCGAGTCCTTCAACCAGGCTGCTGAGCGCATCTTCGGCTATAGCGCCAGCGAGGTAGTCGGACGCAACGTCTCCCTGCTGATGCCGGAGCCCGATGGCAGTGCTCACGACGGTTACATCAGCAACTACCGCGACACTGGCCACGCCCGCATCCTTGGCGTCAGCGGCCGCGAAATGCTCGGTCTGCGCCGCGACGGCACAAAGTTCCACCTGGAGCTGGCAGTTTCCTCGATCCAGTACCAAGGTGCCCGGCGCTTTATCGGCGTGGTACGCGACATCACCGAACAGCGGCGCATCGAGCAGATGAAGAACGAATTCGTCTCCACCGTCAGCCATGAGCTGCGCACACCCCTGACCTCAATCTCCGGCGCACTCGGCTTAGTCGTCGGCGGTGCTCTGGGCGAGGTGCCGGCGGCCATGAGTGGCATGCTGCAGATCGCCCACCAGAACAGCCGACGCCTGGGGCTGCTGATCAACGACCTGCTCGACATGGAGAAATTGGTCGCGGGCAAGATGACTTTCTACTTCGCCCAGCTGGACCTGCTGGCGCAGTTGGAAGAGGCCCTCCTACACAACCAGCCCTATGCCGACGAGTTCGGTGTCGGCTGGCGCATCAGCCAAACTCTGCCAGGGATCCAGGTGCGCGCCGACAGTCAGCGACTGCAGCAAGTACTGGCTAACCTGCTATCCAATGCGGCCAAATTCTCCCCTGCGGGTAGTCAGATTGAGTTGCGCATGAGCCGAGCCAGACAGACTGTCCGTGTCAGCGTTATTGACCAGGGACCGGGGATTCCAGCCGAATTCCAGGCCCGTATTTTCAGCAAGTTCTCCCAGGCCGACGCCTCTGACACACGCCAACAAGGCGGCACCGGGCTTGGCCTGGCCATCACCAAAGAGCTGATGGAACGCATGGATGGACAGGTCGGGTTTGTATCGCCCCCTGGCCAGGGCGCCTGTTTCTGGATTGAGCTGCCTGTATCGGGGGACATATGAGCCTGCCGGTCGACGATGCTACGCCCGCGACCGGGCACTGGCTCAGCGGTCGTCTACCGATTTGCCTGATCAGCCTGTTAGTTCTGCTGTTACTGGGCCTGAGCGAGCTGGTTTTGAAACAGGTGCAACTGCGTCGGGAAGTCACCCAGCGCCAACAGGTCAGCAGCCAGGCCGGCGAACTGCGCGCGGGCCTGCTCAATGAACTGAATGGCACCCTGCATCTGGCGACGGGTCTGGCCGCGTACCTGCAAAGTCGCAATGGCGTGATCGACGAGGCAGCACTACAGCCTTGGATAGAGGGGCTGATCAGGCAAAGCCGGCATATCCGCAACATTGCCCTGGCTCCGGACAACCGCATCAGCTACGTCTACCCGCTGGCCGGCAATGAAGGCGCCATGGGCCTGTATTACCCTGACAACCCTCAGCAGTGGCCCTCGGTACAACGCGCGATTCATGATGGGCTGCCGGTACTGGATGGCCCCATCCAGCTGCGCCAGGGTGGCCAGGGCCTGGCCTACCGGGTGCCGGTATTCATGCCCGACGGGCGCTATTGGGGACTGATCAGCACAGTGATCGACATTCCCTCGCTGTTGCGTGAACTACCGACTACGGCCACCGGCATGCAACTGGAGATAGCCCTGTTCAGTCGCCCAGACGACGAAAGTGCCCTCCCCATGCTCGGCAGTGCAACCTGGCGTGCCACAGCTCAGAGCCAACTGCAGTTGCCGGTGCCTGGCGGCCGATGGTTACTGCTGGCCCGCAGTACCGCCACCGACACGCTCAGCATGCACTGGCTGCGTGCCTTGGCCTGGAGCCTGACCCTGTTCATCGGGGGACTGCTGCTGCTCATGCTGCGCTCGGCCCGTCTGCAGCTGCGCGCGCGTCAGGCCCTGGATGAATCGCGCCAGCGCTTTGCCCAGGCCTTCGTCACCGCGCCTCAGGGCATGGCACTGCTCACGCCGCTGGGGCACTGGCTGGCCGTCAACCAGCAGTTCTGCCACCTGCTTGGACGCAGCGCCGGCGATCTGCGGCAAGGTGATCTGCTCACTCTGGTCGTGGAGGACGCCCGCGTGCAGGCCAGTGCCAACCTGCAGGCAGCACGCACCCATCCACAACAATGGGAGTGCCGCCTGAAAGACGCCTTTGGTCAGGCTATCGACTGCCTGCTCAGTGCCGCCTGGGTCGACGGCCAGCAGCCATGCCTGATTCTGCAGTGTCAGGACATCCGCGAACACAAGCGGATCGAACGACTCAAGTCAGAGTTTGTCGCCACCGTCAGTCACGAACTGCGCACGCCGCTCACGGCCATTGCCGGCGCTCTTGGGCTGGTAGTCAATGGTGCGCTTGGCGAAGTACCGGCCAGCATGCGAGAGATGCTCAGCATCGCCGAGCAGAACAGCCAGCGCCTGACACTGTTGATCAACGACCTGCTCGACATGGAGAAGCTCGAAGCCGGCAAGATGTCCTTTGAACTGAGCTATTGCAGCCTGGCTAAACAACTCGAGGATGCCTTGAGTAGCCTGCAGTCATACGCCGCCCCGATGGGGGTAGAACTGCAGCTGCAAAGCAGCACAGATGTCAGCGTCAAGGTCGATCCTTTGCGTCTGCAACAAGTACTGGCCAATCTGCTGTCGAATGCCATCAAGTTTTCACCTGCGGGCAGTCAGGTGATCCTCAGTTGGCAGATAACGGACGAGCTTGTCAGGGTTAGCGTGCGAGACCGGGGCCCAGGTATCAGCGAGGCATTCCGACCACAGATATTCCGCAAATTCGCCCAAGCCGATGCCTCCACCACACGTCAACAGGGCGGCACAGGCCTGGGCCTGGCCATCTGCCGGAGGCTTATCGAGCACATGAACGGACGGATCGGCTTCGACTCCAGCCCCGGACAGGGCAGCACCTTCTGGTTTGAACTGACCTACCAGCCACTGGCAGCGACCGAGGCAATCCATCATGCATGATCGACGCTATCCGCTACCGCCAGACGAGGATGCACGTCTACAGGCGCTGCTTGATCTGCAGATCCTCGACACGCCAGAAGAGGAAGCCTTTGATGACCTCACCCGCCTGGCTGCACTGATCTGTGAAACACCGATTGCCCTCGTGTCGCTGGTCGACGACCAACGACAATGGTTCAAAAGCAGGGTTGGCCTGGACGCTCGCGAAACCCCGCGCGAACAGGCTTTTTGCACCCACGCGATACTCGGCACCGAGATTTTCGAGGTGCCTGACCCACTGGATGACCCGCGCTTTCGCGACAACCCACTGGTCACAGGCGCCCCCCATATCCGGTTTTATGCCGGCATGCCGGTGAGCAGCCCGGACGGCCAGCGCATCGGCACGCTGTGCGTGATCGATCGCCAGCCGCGCCAGCTCAGCCCGGCTCAGCGCGAAGCCCTGCAGCGCCTCGGCTGCCTCGCCAGCCGCCAGTTGGCCCTGCACCGACAAGCCATACTGCATGCCCGTGAGGCCGCTTTGCAGCGCGCGTTGCTTAACAGCGCCGGATGCGCACTGCTATGTACCGATGCCGAAGGGCAACTGACCTTCCTCAACCCCACGGCTGAGCAGCTCCTCGGGCAAAGCGCCAGCGCCCTGAAGGGCAAGCCGCTATGCAGCTTGCTGGACCTTCGCGAGCTGCAAGCACACGCGGTGCGGCAGGACTTGGCAGTCCCGGATAATGCCGACACAGCGTTCACCGTACTCAGCAAAGCCACCGCCAGTCACCAGGAGTGGAATTTGCGGGGCCTCGATGGCGGTGAGTTCCCCGTGCTGATGAATCTCTCGCCGATTCATAACGATCAACGCCTGATCGGCTACCTGGCCATCTTGCAGGATATGCGCGAATACCAGCAGCTGGAGCAACGCCTGCAGCGCATCGCCGAACAATTCCCAGGCATGCTTTACCAGTTTGTGCGCCGGGATGCTGAACACTTCCACTTTGCCTACGCCAGTGAGGGCATACGGGCGATTTTCGGTATCAGCCCGCAGCAGGCAGCTGAACAGCCGCACCTGCTGTTCTCCCGAATACTGCCCGATGACCTGCCGCGGATACGCGAATCCATTGCTCGCTCCGCTAACGAATTGAGCCCCTGGCACGAAGAGTTTCGCGTACGCCCAACCCCAGAGAGTCAACTGTGGGTCGAAGCCCGCTCCATGCCCAAGGCCCTGCGAGGCGGGGGTGTCGAATGGCATGGTTTTATGAGCGACATCAGTGAGCGCAAGCGGGTCGAGAACCTCAAGGCAGAGTTTGTCTCTACCGTCAGCCATGAGTTGCGTACACCACTGACCGCCATTGCCGGCGCGCTGGGTCTGGTCATCAACGGCGCGCTCGGAGAGGTTCCTGAGCCACTACAAGAAATGCTGCGTATCGCCGAACAGAACAGCCAGCGTCTGACACTGCTGATCAACGACCTGCTCGACATGGAAAAGCTCAATGCCGGCAAGCTGGTCTTTGAACTGCGCCGCCAGCCGCTAAAGCCGCTGCTGGAGGAGGCGCTCGATAGTAACCGGGCCTATGCCGAACGCTTCGCCGTAACCCTGCAATTACGAGGTGACTGCACTGCACAAGTGAGAGTAGACCGGCTACGGTTACAGCAGGTGCTGGCTAACTTGCTTTCCAATGCAGCCAAGTTCACGGCACCGGGCAGCACGGTCATCATTGACGTCACCCAATCCACCGACCAGGTCGTTGTCAGCGTAATCGATCAAGGGACTGGTATTGCGCCAGAGTTTCAGGAACGTATCTTCCATAAGTTCGCCCAGGCTGATGCCAGTGACAGCCGCCGCACCCCAGGCACAGGGCTGGGCCTGGCGATCAGCAAAGAGCTGATCGAGCGCATGGACGGTACAATCGGATTTACCAGCTCCAGCCAGGGCAGCACCTTCTGGTTCAGCCTGCCCCTGGCCGAAACCATTCATCCGGAACTGCCGGATAGCAACTGAGGTATGTGATGGCCGAGTTGAAACGCATTCTGCACGTCGAGGATGACCGCTCTATCCAGGCGGTAGCCAAGCTGGCACTGGAGACGCTTGGCGGCTTCGAAGTCCTCAGCTGCCTGTCTGGCCAGGAAGCACTGGATCAGGTGCAGGGCTTTAATCCCGACTTCATCCTGCTCGACGTCATGATGCCCGGCATGGATGGCCCGGCAACCCTGAGCAAACTGCGCGCGCTGGTGGATATTGAACAAGTGCCCGTGGCCTTCATGACCGCCAAGGTGCAACCACAGGAAATCGAACAATACCGTCAGCTTGGTGCCCGCGAAGTGATCGTAAAGCCATTCGACCCGATGACCCTGGCAGCCCAGGTTCGCAGTATCTGGAGCCGCGTGCATGGCTGACCCGGCTGCCGAACTTCAACGCCAGTTGCAACTGCTGGCCAAACAGTTCCGACAACGTCTGCAACGAGAGCTACCCGAGCTGAGCCGTCAGGCCAACGCGCTGGACAAAGCCGACAACGAGTCAGCACGACTTCCACTGTTGCTGGCCATCCGGCAGCAGCTTCACAAACTGGCTGGCAGCGCCGGCACCTTCGGCTTCGCCGAACTCGGCGAACAGGCTCGCCGCCTCGAACAGCTGAGCAACAACTGGCTTGCGGCCGGGCGCTGCGACAGCTCGCTTATGCCTGATTTCATCGCCGATCTGTGCGACCTGCCCCACCTTGCAGGCGACTCCGCCCAAGCTGGTAACAGCGAGCCACTGGCCCTGGCCTACGAGAACCGCCGCACCCCACTCGACCAACGCATCGTCATTCTCGCGGAAGACCCGGTCCAGGGTCAGTCAGTTGAGCTGACGCTACAGAACTTCGGTTACCAGGCACGTTGGTATGCGGCCCGGGCAGACCTTGAGCTGCGTCTGGCGCTGCAGGATGTCGACGCACTGATCATCGACAGTGACCACAGCGCAGCAACTGAACTGTTCGCCGACCGCACCGGCCCGAATGACTTGCCGTTGCTGGTCATCAGCTCCAACAACGACTTCGCCAGCCAATTGCGCGCCGTACGTGCCGGCGCCGTCGGCTTCCTGCATAAGCCGCTCAATTTGCCCGCGCTGGAAAATGCCCTGCAGCGCCTATTCAGCCTGCAGCAGGGGCAACCCTATCGGGTACTGATAGTCGACGACGATCTGGAGCTGGCCAATCGCTACGCGCTGGTCCTGCGCCAGCACCACATGCATGTACAGGTCTGCCATGAGCCCAGCACTGTTCTCGAATACATGGCACGTTTCGCACCTGAGGTTCTCCTCCTCGATGTGCAGATGCCTGACTGCGAAGGACCAGAGCTGGCCCAGATCATTCGCTTCAATGATGACTGGCTGCGTGTACCAATCATCTACCTGTCTGCAGAAACCGATTTGAGCCGACAGATGCGGGCGTTGTTGCGCGCCGGCGACGACTTCGTAACCAAGCCGATCAGCGACAATGCCCTCATCACCAGCGTGTTCTCCCGCGCCCAGCGAGCCCGGCAACTGTCCAACGCCCTGGCCCGCGATAGCCTCACGGGCCTGCTCAAGCACGCCGATATCAAGGAGCAAGTGAGCTACGAAGTGGCGCGCGCCATTCGCAGTAGACGTCCGGCCAGCCTGGTGATGCTCGATATCGACCACTTCAAGCAGGTCAACGACAAGTATGGCCACCCTACCGGCGATAATGTCATACGCGCCCTGGCCAACCTGCTGCGTCAGCGGCTGCGCAAGATCGACAGCCTGGGACGCTATGGCGGCGAAGAGTTTCTTGCCGTACTGCCTGACTGCAACAGTGAGCAAGCACAGAGAATCATTGACGAGATTCGTCAGCACTTTTCCCAACTAACCTTCCAGGACGGCTCCCGGGACTTTCGTTGCACGCTCAGTGCCGGCGTGGCGCAAAGCAATGGTGAATTGACGGCCAGTGAGTTGCTGACCAGGGCCGACCAAGCGCTGTACGCCGCCAAGCACGGCGGGCGCAACCAGGTACAAGTGGCCAGTTGAAGGGGTATCCGTAAGCTGACAATACACCACAGACAGGCAAGCCCGGGGCTACTCACAGCAGCAATCTGACCTCGGGCTACGGGAGAGCAATCCATGCAGCACAACGGTCGGATAGTGTTGAGCATGATCCTGGGAGCCCTGCTGGCAACGGGCACATCCCATGCCAGTAGCGAAGCCCCAGTTCGTATCGGCTTTCTCGAATTCCCGCCGTTCTCCTACCTCGACGCACAGCAACAGCCCCAAGGCAGCATGCTCGCATTTGCCAAACGCCTGGCCGAACAAGCCGGGCTCAGCGTCGAGCTAACTCCTTACCCACCAGCCCGTCTCTATCACAACCTGGCAACCGGAACGACCGAGCTGACCCTTGGCGCCACCGGCAATCCGGCAATCAGCGCCCATGTACTGACCGGTAAAGAAGTTATCGGCTGGATTGATCTGCGCCTCTATTTCCGCACCGGACAAGCCGCCCCCCAGTTACCGCAAGATCTGCGCGGCAAGCGCCTGCTGCTGATCCATGGTTTTACCTACTGGGCACCCGAGGCGCGCCAACTGCTCGACGATCCCAGTCTGCAGCTGCGTCTGAGCAAGGCACATGGTCACCTGGCAGCCATCGAACTACTGCAGCGGGAACGCAGCGATTATCTGCTGGCCTATCAGCCACCGGTCGAGGAAGCGTTGGCGCACAGTGGCCAACCCGCCCTGCAGGGTCTGACCCTGCATAGCCTGCCAGTCAGCTTGCTGCTGTCACGTCACAGCCCACGCGCTGATGAGCTGCTAGCCCGACTTGAACATGCCTACAGCGAGCTCAAGGCCTCCGGAGAGCTGCAGCAGTGGCGTCAGCGCATGCACTTGCGCACCGAGCAACAAGCATCGGACTAATGAGCAGCGCCCTCGGGCAGGCTGCTGAGATGCTGTGCGCAGGCGGACAGCTGCTCGGCCAACTCCTGCAGGTTGCTGCAGGGCTCCTGCAAGGCGAACAAGAACTCCTGCTGACGGGATAGGTTGTCATTCCAGGCTCGTTCGAACACTTCTTGAGCGGCCCCATCGTTCTGCGCCTGCTGCTGCAACTCCTGCCAGCGCTGGCCCACCTCATCCAGTCCCTGTAGTGCTTGCTCAAGACGGGTCGCCTGCCCTTCCAGACCAGCTGCCGCGGCCGCTGTCTGCTGCTGGATTTCTCCAGCCATACGGTTGATATCTTCGGTCGCAGTAGCAGTTCTTGCAGCCAGATTACGCACTTCATCGGCGACGACAGCAAAACCTCGGCCGGCATCGCCAGCACGTGCGGCCTCGATCGCGGCATTCAGCGCCAGCAAATTGGTCTGGCTGGCAATACTCTGGATGGTCTGCGCCACCTGCTGGATTTCACCGCTGCGCGCCTGCAGGCCACTGACCAGCACCTGACGCTGCTCCTGCCCAGCCTGCAACTCGGTCAGCGGCGCACGGGCACTCTGCAGTTGCTCCGACAAGTCCCCGTCGTGGGTCACCGACGGCATGGCCGGGCATGGCTCCAGGACCACCGCCAGCAGCAGTTGCTGCTGCGCCTCCTGAATATGCTGCAACTGTCCGATCCCGTCATGCAGCGGTTGCAGCGCGTGCTCCTGCGCCTCACGCCAGGCCGTTCGCCATGTATCAGCCGACTCGCCAACCGGCTCGACCGACACCGCCGGCTCCTGCTCTTCATGCTGGCGCCAAGGTCCCAGCCAAGGCCACAGCGCCAGCAGTAGATAGGCCGGAATACTCAGAAACCACGGCAACTGCCAGTGCTGATAGACCGCCATGAGCAGCCCCAGGCCCAGCGCATGCATCAGGCAGACATAGGGATAGCGGGAATACGCAGGACGCATACGGCAGGCAACCTTTGCTCAGTCGGGAAACGTTGATGATGGATGTTTGCAGCATAGACGGCGACAGCGCACGGCAACAGCCAGCGTAGCGAACTAGACTGGATTCACATTGCCTATTCGGCTCCGTTGTCCCGCACAGGCTGCCCGCATGCTGATGCGCTTACACATTCTACTGACCCTGCTACTCGGCCTACTGCTGGTCAGCGTTGCCCGTGCAGACTTGCCAAACCTGGACCTGCGCCTGAGCGATAACCTGCAAAGCCACCCGGTCAGCCAGCTACAGGTTCTGGAAGATCGCCACTCAAACTTTAACGTCCGCAGCATCCGCCCGTTACTGACACAACAAGGCCAGTTACTCAGCGGCGGTGCCGCGCTTGGCTACAGCGACAGCAGCTGGTGGGTCGGTTTTCGCCTGTACGGCAGCCCAGGCTCACGCTACTACCTGCAACTGGACAACCTCTTCATCGACGAGCTGGAAGTCTGGGTTTACGTCCAGGATATGCTGACACTACACAGGGCCACCGGTGACCTTCGTCCCTTTGTCCTGCGAGAAACGCCATTTCCAGGATTCATGCTGGCCCTCCCCACCAGCGGCCGGCAGCCCATGGACATTATCCTGCGCCTGCGCAGCAGCTCCTCGGTGAACCTGCCACTGCAGGTGATCCCCTCAACGCTCAAGGATCAAGTCCTCGCCGAGCGCTGGGCCTTCAATGCGCTGATTGTCGGCGGCCTGCTGATCATGGCGTTGTTTCACCTGTTCAAGTACGCCGCCCTGCGCCAGCCACAGCTGGGCTACTACTGCGCCATGGTGCTGTGCCTGGCGCTGTATCAGGCCTCGATCGGCGGCCTGACCACGCTGCTGTTCTGGTCACGCCAACCCCTGATTACGCCCATTGAGACCAACCTCAGCGGCAGCCTGGCACTGGTCTTCAGTTGCCTGTTCATCGCTAGCAGCCTCAATCTGCAGCAGCGTGCACTGCGCTGGCTACGCAACGCTCTGTTCCTGGCCATGTTCGTGGTGCAGGCGTGGCTGATCAGCGATCTCAACAGTTCAAGACCACCGCAAGTGGTCAACCTGCTGTTTCTCGGTATCGGCCTTTATCAGGTCGGCCTCACCATACTCGGCCTGCGCCTAGGGCGACCGTTCGCCGGGTGGTTTGCATTGTTCTGGACCGCCGCCATTCTGCTGATGATCCTCCTGCCACTCAGCCGTGCCGGGGTGATCCAACGCAGCGAGCTTCTCGACACGCTGCACGCCAGCCTGCCGCTGATCAATGTACTGCTGTTCGGCATGCTCAACGGCAAGCAGCTCGACCAGTTGCGCCAGGCACTGATCGCCAGCCAGGAACAGGCCATTGTGAACCTGCAGCGCTATCAGAACCTGTTCGGCAGTGCCGCCGAGGGCATCTTCCGCTGCACACGCGAGGGGCGCCTGCTGGAAAACAACCCGAGCTTCCGCCGCCTGTGCGGCGTGCCCGAATATCAGGTCGGTCTGCTGGCCAACAGCGGCCTGCCCCAACTGATCGGCGCCCAGCACTGGCAGCAGTTGCGTGCGCAACTGGACAGCGGCGGTACTGCCAGCGGCGAGTGCCCACTGCGTGGCCTGGATGGTCTGCAACACTGGGTGCTGCTGTCCCTGCACCAACATCCTGGCGAGGGCTGCATTGAGGGCATTCTGGTTGATCTCAGCGAGCGCCGTGCGCTTGAACAGCGCCTGGAAAGCCTGGCTGCACACGATGCACTGACTGGCCTGCTCAACCGCCGCGAAGTCGAACGCCTGCTGGAGGACTGCCTGAACGGCCGTGGTCAGCGCTTCAGCCACCTGCTCTATCTAGACCTCGATCAGTTCAAACAAGTCAACGATCTCTGCGGGCACAACGCCGGTGACCAGCTACTGCGCCAGCTCGCGCTCTATCTGCAGAAACGCCTGCCCGGTCAGGCAATCCTCGCCCGCGTCGGCGGCGACGAGTTCATCACCCTGCTGCGCGAGGCCGACGATGGCGCCGCCTGGGCGGTAGCCGAACAGATCCGCCAGAGCGTCGAACAGTTCGTCTTCAGCTGGGAGGGGCAACCGTTCCGCCTTTGTGTGAGCATTGGTCTGTTGCGTCTGGACGAAGGCGTGAAGGACTGGCAGACCGCCCTGAACTGGGCGGATAGCGCCGGTCAGCAAGCGAAGCAGCAAGGACGCAATCGCATCCACCGCTTCAACCCGGCTGACGGCGCGCTGCTAGAACATCAGCGCCAGCTGCAGTGGATCACCCGTCTGCGCGAAGCCATCGAACACAACCATTTCGAGCTGTTCTTCCAGACGGTGCTGCCACTGCAAGAGGGAGAGGCGGGACTGCACTACGAGGTGCTGCTGCGCTACCGCGACCCAAACAGCGGCGACTGGATTGCCCCGGGCCAGTTCCTCAGCGCCGCCGAACGCTACGGCTTTCTTGCCGCCATTGACCGCTGGGTGCTGCGCCAGGTCTGCCAGTGGCTGGCCGGCAACCCTCGGCATCTGGCGCGGCTGACCCTGATCAACATCAACCTCAGCGCCCACTCGCTGATCGATGCCGAGTTTCACCAGTTGATCGACGAGTTGCTGCGTGGCCATCAGCTTCCCACCGACAAGCTGTGCTTCGAAGTCACCGAGATGGTCGCCCTGGGCGAGCTGGGTAGCTCGGCAGCCTGGATCAGCCAGTTGCGCAGCCAGGGGCTGAAGGTCGCGCTCGACGACTTCGGCAGCGGATTTGCCTCTTACGCCTACCTGCGCCGCCTGCCACTGGATCTGCTGAAGATCGACGGCAGCTTTATCAGCGGCATCGAACGCGATCCGATCAATCAGGCCATGGTCGGCTCCATGGTGCAGATCGCCCGTCAACTGGGCCTGCGCACCGTGGCGGAATTCGTCGAGAGTCAGGCTGCCCTCGACTGCCTGCGCGAACTGGGTATCGACTACGCCCAGGGCTATTTCATCGATCGGCCGCAACCACTCAGCAGCCTGTCCGATGCCACATTGCCGGAAGCCATAAACAACAACGGCGCATAAGCCACAGGCCTTGCGCCGTTGTCAGGGTATTTAGGCTGTCAGGCCATGGCGTTCTTGTTGCGGATGCAGGTCGGCCCGGCACGCTCTTCGACTGCCTGCTCGACATCCTTGCGCAGGCCCAGCATAAAGCCCAGCTCGGCAACCACGAACAGCGGCCCAACAACCAGTCCCATCAGGTCATCGACAAAAGCCGGCTTGCGCCCCTCGTAGTAGTGACCGACAAACTGGATGATCCAGCCGATCACGAACAGCGCCACACCCGCACCCAGCCACACTGCCGTGCTCTGCACGGCGAGCGCCGCGCCGAACCACAGGCTGAGCAGCAACAATGCACTCATCAACAGGCCGTAACGCAGATCCAGACGCAGGTAGAAAATGGCCGCCGCAGCCGCCACAAGCGCCGCAGGTGACAGCCATAGCCCCGCCACTTCCAGGCCAGGCCGTGACAGCAACTCAGCCACGGCCAGAACAATAAGAGGGATACCCACGAAGTGGGTGGCGATATTGCGCCGGTCACGGTGATACTCCGCATACTGGCTCAGGTGATCGACAAGCGTTTTCATAGTTATGAGTCTCCTTTGCACGCAGACCTTGGCATGATGCCGGGCAACCCACCACCCATCTGTCAGCTAGCCGACAATGCTTAACAGCCATGCCCATCAGCCCTGAGATTAGCCCTTACCGCGCGCAGCTGGAAAACGGCCAATGGTTCCGCCTGCTACCCAGCGCCCTGCAGGAACAGCTCCTCCGCGAAGGCCGTCTTTTACGCCTGAGCGCGGGCCAGCGACTGTTCAGCCGTGGCGATCCTCCCTGCGGGCTGTATGCCGTGCTGAGTGGCAGCATGCGCGTCGGCGCGGTCAGCCGGCAGGGCAAGGAGGCGTTGCTGACCCTGGTCGAGGCGCCCTACTGGTTCGGCGAGATCTCTCTGTTCGATGGCCTGCCCCGCACACACGACGCCTATGCCGAAGGCCCCTGTCTGCTGCTGCAGGTACCCCAGGCGGCACTGCTCACACTGCTGCAACAGCAACCACAGTATTGGCGTGAGCTGGCGTTGCTGATGAGCCAGAAGCTGCGCCTGGCTTTCGTCGCGCTGGAAGAGATGAGCCTGCTCCCTGCAGCCCCTCGTCTGGCGAGGCGTTTATTGCAGATCGCTGAAGGTTACGGCGAACAACCAGAGCCACGCAGGGTCATTCAACTGGCTCAGGAGCAGTTGGCCTTGATGCTGGCGATCTCACGGCAAACCACCAACCAAATTCTCAAGGACCTGGAAGCCCAGGGTATCCTGCGGCTAGCTTATGGCGGGATAGAAATCATTGATCTGCCGCGCCTCCGTGAACAGGCACGTGTGGCAGACTAAAACTTCAGTTCTACAGGTCACGGACGATAAGTAGAAACGGCCTATCGAATTCTCGGAGTCAAACCATGTTCGACCGCAAGTGGCGCCTGCGCAGTGAAGCACTGCAACAACAAGTCAGTCAGCTTGAGCAGGAAAAGCGCGCAATGCAGCAAGAGCTTGAGGCCTTGCGTAGCCTGCAGCAGTCGAATCAACAAGAATTGACCGACCTGAATGTACAGAGTCGATACCAAAGTCAATTGCACAGTAAACTGGATCAGTTCGAGGACTCGCTGTCGCAAACCCGTGATGGTGTTGTGACTCAAGCCGACCAGCTGCGCGGCGAAGTTGACAAGCTGCGCCAGCACAGCGGTGTCTTCGAGCAAACCTCGGCGCTGCTCGGCGGCTTCTCCAGCTCTCTCAGCACCATGGCCGAGCAGGGGATCAGCAGCGTGCAGAGCGTAGAACTTCTGCGTCAGCGGGTCAGCGAGATCAGCCGCATCGTCGAGCTGATCAAAGCAATTTCCGACCAGACCAACCTGCTGGCTCTTAACGCTGCCATCGAGGCTGCCCGAGCCGGTGAACAAGGTCGCGGTTTCGCCGTGGTTGCCGACGAGGTGCGCGCCCTGGCCCAACGCACCTCACAGGCCACCCAGGAAATCAGCCAGCTTGTCGGCTCGATCAATCAGGAAACCGAAACCGCCAGCCGCTCCATCGGCACCCTCTCCGAGGAAGCCTCGCGCCTGGCCGGCGATGTCTCCAGCTCAGCTCAGACTCTTGATGAAATGGTGGTGCTCGGCGAGCACATGAGCCAACTGATTGAGGGTATTGCCCTCGGCTCCTTCTGCGAAGCCGTCAAACTCGACCACCTACTGTTCAAGCTGTCCGTCTATCAGCGCCTGTTCCAGCAGGACAGCAACACTCAACTGAGTGACCACCACACTTGCCGACTCGGGCAGTGGTACAAAAACAGCGATACCCAGGCTCTCTATGGCCGTCTACGCAGCTACCAACAGCTGGAGCAACCGCACCGACTGGTACACGATGCCGCCCATGAGGCCCTGCATGCCGCCCAAAGCCAGGACTGGAACAAGGTCCTGCGCGCAGTACAGGACATGGAGCAGAGCAGTATGCAGGTCAACCAGTTGCTCAGTGAGCTCGCCAACCACTCAGACTGAATGGCTCTTCAGACCTCTCTCAACGGCGTACCGGAGTTGCGGGCAGGAACTCTGACCTTGAGGAAACCATAACCGCTGTCGTCGCTGGTTATGCCTCTAAGGCACCACTGCTTTTCTGCAGGCATAAAAAAGGCCCGCTTGCGCGGGCCTAGAGGAGACGCCTGGCTGGTGAGCCCACAGGCGAATTTACTGCATGCTTACGCCAGCTCGTCGAAGCACTCGGCGACGATGGCAATGCCTTTTTCCAGCTGGGCATCCGGAATGGTGACCGGCATGAGGAAGCGGATGACGTTGTAGTAGGTGCCGCAGGAGAGCAGGATCAGGCCTTTCTCGCGCGCACGGGCGACAATCTTGCCAACCAGTTCGGCGGCCGGCTTGTCGTGGTCACCGTTCTCGAACAGCTCGATGGCGACCATCGAACCCAGACCGCGCACGTCACCGATAACCTTGTGCTTGGCTGCGATTTCACGCAGGCCGGCCTTGAGCTTCTCGCCCACAGCCTGGCTGCGCTCCAGCAGTTTCTCTTCGTCGAACACCTTCATCACGGCCAGGGCCGCGGCGCAGGCAATGGGGCTGCCGGCATAGGTGCCGCCCAGGCCACCCGGAGCGATGGCATCCATGATTTCGGCCTTGCCGCACACGCCGGAGATCGGGAAGCCACCACCAACGGATTTGGCGAAGGTGGTCAGGTCCGGAACGATGCCCAGTTGTTCGGTGGCGAAGAAGGTGCCGGTACGGCCGGCACCGGTCTGTACTTCGTCAGCGATCAGCAGGATGCCGTGCTCGTCGCACAGGGCGCGCAGACGCTTCATGAAGGCCGGAGAGTTGACGTAGAAACCACCTTCGCCCTGTACCGGCTCGATGATAATGGCGGCGATGTCACGCGGCTGTGCATCGTTCTTGAAGATGCGCTCGATGCTGGCGATCGAATCGTCTTCGCTGATGCCATGCAGTTCGCACGGAGCCAGTGCGCGGAATACGCCGCCCGGCATCAGGCCCATGCCTGCGGAGTACGGGACGACCTTGCCGGTCAGACTCAGGGTCATCATGGTGCGGCCGTGGTAAGCGCCGGTGAAGGCGATCACGCCGGCACGGCCAGTGGCAGCACGGGCGATCTTCACAGCGTTCTCGACGGCTTCGGAGCCGGAGGTCACCAGCAGGGTCTTCTTGGCGAAGTTGCCCGGTACGCGCTTGGCGATTTCTTCGCACAGCTCGATGTAGGGCTCATAGGCCAGTACCTGGAAGCAGGTATGGGTCAGCTTGGTCAGCTGCTCCTGAACGGCAGCGATCACTTTCGGGTGCAGGTGACCGGTGTTCAGTACTGCGATACCGCCGGCGAAGTCGATGAACTCACGGCCCTCGACGTCCCACACGGTGGCGTTCTCGGCGCGCTCGGCGACGATCGGGTGGATCTGACCTACGCCACGCGGAACAGCGGCGGCACGGCGTTGCAGGATGGATTCGTTGGTCTTGCTCATGGTGTCCTCATCGGTCGCACTATCAAGCGACTTGGTCCAAGGATGATGACGGGGGTCAGGACGGAGCGCAGCGTACGATGATCGAGCTGCACTCAGTCTGCCGGGCCGTCGACAGGGTTCGCCGGTGCCACCACCGGAAACGCTGACGCCGGGTGGCTACGACTCCTGCCTGCCACCCGACACCCACGGAAAATCAGTTAACTCAGATACCGCCGAGGCAGAGGTACTTCAGCTCAAGGTAGTCTTCGATACCGTACTTGGAGCCTTCACGGCCCAGGCCGGAAGCCTTCACACCGCCGAACGGCGCCACTTCAGTGGAAATCACGCCGGTGTTGATACCGACCATGCCGTACTCCAGCTTTTCCGCCACGCGGAACACACGGCCCAGGTCACGGGCATAGAAGTAGGAGGCCAAACCGAATTCGGTGTCGTTGGACATGGCGATCACTTCTGCCTCGTCCTTGAAGCGGAACAGCGGCGCCAGCGGGCCGAAGGTCTCTTCCTTGGCCACGGCAGCGTTGTTCGGTACATCAACCAGAATGGTCGGTTCGAAGAAGCTGCCACCCAGCGCATGCGGCTTGCCACCGGCGACCAGCTTGGCGCCCTTGCTGATGGCGTCTTCAATGTGCTCCTGCACCTTGGCCACCGCCTTGTTGTCGATCAACGGGCCGGTGGTGGTGCCGTCTTCCAGACCGTTGCCGATCTTCAGCTTGGCCACGGCGGCCTTCAGCTTGTCGACAAAGGCGTCGTACACGCCATCCTGAATGTACAGGCGGTTGGCGCAGACACAGGTCTGGCCGTTGTTGCGGTACTTGGAAATCAGAGCGCCTTCCACGGCGGCATCCAGATCGGCGTCATCGAAAACAATGAACGGCGCGTTGCCACCCAGCTCCAGGGACACCTTCTTGATGTCCTGAGCGCACTCGGCCATCAGTTGGCGACCGATCTCGGTGGAACCAGTGAAGGTCAACTTGCGCACGATCGGGTTGCTGGTCAGCTCGCCGCCGACTTCGCCGGCACTGCCGGTCACCACGCTGAACACGCCAGCCGGAATCCCGGCCTGCTCTGCAAGTGCAGCCAGTGCCAGAGCCGAATACGGGGTCTGCGAGGCGGGCTTGAGTACCATGGTGCAACCGGCGGCCAGAGCCGGACCGGCTTTACGGGTGATCATTGCCGAAGGGAAGTTCCACGGGGTAATCGCGGCGGTCACACCAATCGGCTGCTTGAGCACGATGATGCGCTTGTCCGGCTGGTGACCCGGGATGGTGTCGCCATAAACGCGCTTGGCTTCCTCGGCAAACCACTCGAGGAAGGACGCTGCGTAGGCAATTTCGCCCTTGGCTTCGGCCAGCGGCTTGCCCTGCTCGATGGTCATCAGGCGGCCCAGGTCGTCCTGATTCTCCATCATCAGCTCGAACCAACGGCGCAGCTTGGTGGCGCGCTCCTTGGCGGTCAGCGCACTCCAGGCCGGCATAGCCTTCTCAGCAGCCTCAATGGCACGGCGAGTCTCGGCACGGCCCATCTTCGGTACGTTACCGATGATCTCGCCGGTCGCCGGGTTATTCACGGCGATGGTCTGGCCACTGTCGGCGTCCAGCCACTGACCGTCGATATAGGCTTGCTGACGGAACAGCTGCGGGTTCTTGAGTTGCATGGAGGGTCTCCTTCACGTCGCCGGAGGCGTCGAATCGCTTGTTGTTCTTGGGCTCGACCCTGAGGTCAGCTAGTAAAGACGCCGGGCTCAACAGAGCAGTCACGAGCGTTTGAAATCTCAAACGAATCCTAGGCCCGCTGAGGTAAAAGGGCAATAGCCTGTTCGATAAAATTAACGCTTTTGTGCTTTATTTGAGTCCTTTTGCGCTATTCACTCCGAGCATCAGTATTTTCGTTCGATATCCACAACGCGGCTAACTCGGCATGGACGCACGCCGCCGGGATGCGTATTATGGCGACCCGCAACGCATCCGTAGCTCAGCTGGATAGAGTACTGCCCTCCGAAGGCAGGGGTCGTGGGTTCGAATCCCGCCGGATGCGCCAAATAGAAAAGGCCCCAGGTTTAACCGCCTGGGGCCTTTTTGTTTGCCTGCGTTAAGCGCTTTACGCTGTCAAAACGTCCA
>NZ_NSLB01000008.1 GCF_002304225.1 Pseudomonas sp. HAR-UPW-AIA-41 | reverse complement strand
ATGCCGCCGGCGCCATCGTCATTCCGCGCCTGCAGAACAGCTCGCTTGCCCGCATGGCCACCGATCAGGGCGGGCGCTATGCCAGCCTGAGCCTGGATGTTCGGCGTCGACCTGAGCCTCGTCAAGGGCACCGGTCCGAAAGGCCGGGTGCTCAAGGAAGACGTGCAGCAGTTCGTCAAACAGCAACTGCTCAAGGCCAAGGATGCACCGGCGGCAGCCACCGGCGGTGCCGGCATTCCGCCGATCCCGGAGGTGGACTTCAGCAAGTTCGGCCCGGTCGAAGAAGTACCGATGACCCGCCTGATGCAGGTCGGCGCCGCCAACCTGCACCGCAGCTGGCTCAACGTGCCGCACGTGACCCAGTTCGACAACGCCGACATCAGCGAGGTCGAGGCCTTCCGTGTGGCACAGAAGGCAGCCGCCGAGAAGGCCGGGGTCAAACTGACCATCCTGCCGATTCTGCTCAAGGCCTGCGCCCACCTGCTGCGCGAACTGCCGGACTTCAACAGCTCGCTGGCCCCCAGCGGCAAGGCACTGATCCGCAAGGGCTACGTGCATATCGGCTTTGCCGTGGACACCCCGGACGGCCTGCTGGTGCCGGTGATCCGCGACGTCGACCGCAAGAGCCTGCTGCAGCTGGCGGCCGAGGCGGCTGATCTGGCCGAGAAGGCGCGCAGCAAGAAACTCTCGGCCGACGCCATGCAGGGCGCTTGCTTCACCATCTCCAGCCTCGGCCATATCGGCGGCACCGGCTTCACGCCGATCGTCAATGCGCCGGAGGTGGCGATCCTCGGCGTGAGCAAGGCGAGCATGCAGCCGGTCTGGGATGGTCAGGCCTTCCAGCCGCGCCTGCTGTTGCCGCTGTCGCTGTCCTACGACCACCGGGTAATCAACGGTGCCGCGGCGGCGCGCTTCACCAAGCGCCTCGGCGAGGTACTGGCAGATATCCGCACACTGCTGCTGTAACGCCAGCGCTGAAACCACAAAACCCCGCCATGGCGGGGTTTTGTTTGGTCAGGCATGCGCGGCAGAGCGCCCTGCGTTAAGGAACGAGAATGAGTGAATCAGCCCTTCTGGATATTGCGGATCAGGAAGGTCAGCCCCTTGGCCAGCTCGGCCGCACCGTCCAGGTCACGCACGATGGTCAGCAGGGGCTGACGGTCGACCGGATTGAACAGCACGCAGCGGATACCACCGGCCGGACACTCGTAACGCACGAAAGGATCGACACCGAAGACATCGACCCGCTGATTGCGCACCGAGCGCTCCACGCTATCGGGCACCCGGTTTTCCTCGCGCACCAGCAGCTGGCCGGCTTTGCCGACCTGCAGGCTGTAGAGCAAGTCGCGCCGATCGCTCTGCCCCACCTGATAACCGGCACGCAGGGCGTAGCTGGCCAGCAGCGAATTGCAGTGCTTGAGCAGCGCCTGACGTTCGCTACCGGTCAGGTAGAGCTTCTTCAGGCCCGCCAGATAGGCCGCCTGCTCGCCACCGTCCGAGAGGCTGACGGGCTCATTTGCCCAGACCGGGGCGAGCACGGACATTGCCGTCAGAAGAACAGCGCCAATAGCTTGTCTTGCCAGTCGTAATTGCATCGTGCACCCTTGGCTCATGTCAGACCAACGTAGTAGGCCGAATCCAAGGAGCATAATGGATACGGCCGACCAAGTGAAAAGCCCCGCAGAGCGTCAGCCACTCGCAGGCCGCGAGGATGTGACGCAGTTAGCCACACCGGAACATCTGGGTCTGCTCGCATTCGAGCGCCTGAATGCCCCTGGCTGGCATCTGCTTTATCTGGACCCCAGCTGCCATGCTCGCTGGGGCGTTCCCGCACGCGACCTATGCGGCCTGATCGGCACCCCTTACGCCAGCCTGATGGATGCGGCACAACGACTGCAGCTGCATCAGGAAATCCAACAGCAACTCGACGCCCAGGGGCGTTATCAGGTGCGCTACTGGCTGCATGCCCCCAGTGGTAGCCGCCAGTTGGTCGAACTGGGCGAACGTCACCAGCAAGGCACACAGGAGTTGCTGCGCGGTTACCTGTTTGAACAGCCAACCGCCCAGGAACCCGCACCGGCCCTGCAACAGCTGCAAGCGCAGAACCAGCGACTGCGCACCGCACTGGAAGCCTATCAACGCACCCAGGATGATCACCTGCAGCATCTGATCCGCTCACGCGCCCAGCAGAACCTGATCGTGCGCCTGGCCCAGCACCGCTATGCCAGCGACGACCCCCTGCGTGAGGCCGCCGAGCTGATCACCCGCAGCGCCTGCGACCTCTATGGCGTCAGCCGAGCCAGTCTGTGGCGCCTGCAGGGCGAACAACTGGTCGCGGTCAGCCTGTTCAACTGCGCCAGCAACCGGCATGAGCAGCCAGCCCCGCTGAATGCCTCCGCCTTCCCGGCCTACTTCGCTGCCCTGCACAGCGGCCGCGCCATCGACGCGCAGAATGCCTGGGAGGACCCGCGCACCCGCGAACTGGCCGACAGCTACCTCAAGCCGCAGGGTATTCAGGCCATTCTCGATGCCGGCGTGCGCATCGACGGCGAACTGGTCGGCGTACTGTGCCTGGAACACAGCAACGGCACCCGCCACTGGCAGAGCGACGAGATCGGTTTTGCCGGCGAGCTGGCCGATCTCTATGCGCAGATCATCATCAGCCAGCAGCACCGTCAGGCCAGCAAGGCCCTGCACCTGTTCAAGCGTGCCGTGGAGCAGAGCGCCAGCGCCTTCCTGCTGATCGACCGCGACGGCCGGGTGACCTACGCCAACCCCAGCTTCACCGCCATCACCCAGTACAGCGAGGCGGAAGTTCAAGGCCAACTGATCGGCGAGCTGCCGGCGTTGGAGAACCTTGCCGAACTGCTGTTCAACAGCAGCAACAGCCTGGGCCAGCACAACCGCTGGCATGGTGAGTTCCGCTGCCGGCGCAAGAACCTCGAGCCTTACTGGGCCCGTCTCTCGCTGTCCAAGGTGCTCGACAGTCAGGGGCAACTGACCCACTACATCGGCATTTACGAAGACATAACCGAAAGCCGTCAGGCGCTGCAGCGCATCGAGAAGCTGGCCTTCAGCGACAGTCTGACCGGCATGGGCAATCGCCCCTACTTCATCCGTCATTTGGAACAGCACTTCAGCGATCAAGGCGACCGCCCACTGAGCCTCCTGCTGGTAGACATCGACAACTTCAAGCGGATCAACGATAGCCTCGGTCATCCGACCGGCGACAAACTGCTGGTCAGCCTGGCCAAACGCCTGCGCAACACTCTGGGCCCTGCGCACCTGCTGGCGCGCCTGGCCAGTAACGAATTCGCCGTGGTGCTCGATGGCGCCGATCTGGCCAGCGGCCAGCAGATCGCCGCTAGTCTGCTCAACACTCTGGAAAAGCCGCTGTTCATCGACAACCACCTGATCAACGTCAGCGGTTCCCTCGGCCTGGCCTGCGCGCCGCTGCACAGCAACGATCCGCAGACCCTGATCAAGCAGGCGGGCCTGGCTCTGCACAAGGCCAAGGCCAACGGCAAGCACCAACTGCAAGTGTTCAACGAACAACTGACGGCCGAGGCCAGTCACAAGCTGTTTCTGGAAAGCAACCTGCGCCGCGCCCTTGCTCAAGGTGAGCTGCAGGTGTTTTACCAGCCCAAGCTGTGCCTGAAGAGCGGCCGTCTGCTGGGTCTGGAAGCCCTGCTGCGCTGGCAGCACCCGCAGAAGGGCATGATCCGCCCCGACCAGTTCATTCAGGTTGCCGAGGAAACCGGGCTGATCATCCCGATCGGCAAATGGGTGGTACGCCAGGCCTGTCAGATGAGCCGGCAACTGGAACTCTGGGGCATGCCCGACGTGCAGATCGCCATCAACCTGTCGCCCCGCCAGTTCAGCGACCCGGAACTGGTCGCCTCGATCCGCCAGATCCTCGAAGAGGAACGCCTGACCGGCGAACGCATCGAACTGGAGCTGACCGAATCGCTGCTGCTGGATGCCACCGATGCCACACGTCTGCAACTCGAAGCCCTGAAAAGCCTCGGCTTGACCCTGGCCATGGATGATTTCGGCACCGGCTACTCGTCGCTGAGCTACCTGAAGAAGTTCCCCATCGACGTGATCAAGATCGACCGCAGCTTCATCCGCGACATCCCGACCAATCAGGATGACATGCAGATCACTGCGGCCGTGGTGGCCATGGCCCACAGCCTGCGCCTGAAAGTGGTGGCCGAAGGCATCGAGAGCGCCGAACAGCTGACTTTCCTGCGCCGCCAGAACTGCGATATCGGCCAGGGCTACCTGTTCGACCAGCCGATCGACGGTCGCCACCTGCTCGCCCGCCTGCAGCAATATACCGGCAAACTCGGAAACGATTGAGCGGTAGCCGTTTCGGCGCGACACAGCGACACTGAAGGTTCAGTCCAAGGAGTCCGACCATGGTCCTGCGCTCACGCATCCTCACCGAGAAACTCGCCCTGCCCACCGCCGAGCAGGCCCTGCCCGGGCGCAGCACGCCACTGCCGGTGCCGGCGCGGCACTTTGTCAATGGCAATGCCCTGCAGGGCCCGTTTCCCGAGGGGCTGCAACAGGCCGTCTTTGCCCTTGGCTGTTTCTGGGGCGCCGAACTGCGCTTCTGGCAGCAGCCCGGCGTGTGGAGCACGGCGGTCGGCTACGCCGGTGGCCTGACGCCAAACCCGACCTACGAGGAAGTCTGCTCCGGTCTGACCGGCCACACCGAAGTGGTGCTGGTGGTATTCGACCCGCAACTGACCAGTTACCAGGCCCTGCTCAAGGTGTTCTGGGAAGCACACAACCCGACCCAGGGCATGCGCCAGGGCAACGACATCGGCACCCAGTACCGCTCGGCCATCTACACCTTCGACGACGCCCAGCAAAGCGCCGCCGAAGCCAGCCGGGCGGCCTTCCAGCAGGCGCTGGATCAGGCTGGCCTCGGCCAGATCACCAGCGAGATCGCCCCTGCCGGACCGTTCTATTACGCCGAGGCCTACCACCAGCAGTACCTGGCCAAGAATCCCGGCGGCTACTGCGGTCTGGGTGGCACCGGAGTGTGCCTGCCGGACTGAGGCTTAAAGGCCTCCCAGCAGCGTCTGCGCCTGCTCTTCCAATGCAGTCAGCAGCGCTGCGGCCGTGCGGTGACGCAACAGTCCAGCGGACTGCCCGGACCACAGCGACATCAACTCGGGGCGCTGCTGGGCGACAGCGGCACGCTTCAGCTCTGCGGTGAGACTGTTGAGCAGTGGATAGCCCGGCAACCGGTCCTTCACAGCCTGCAACCGCTCGACAAACTGGTTGCGGATGCCACGCGCCAGGCGCCCGCTGAACACCCGGGTCAGCACCGTGTCGTTCGCCTGCGGCTGGAACAGGCTGGCGCGCTGCACCGCACTGGCGGCCGACTCTTCACAGGCCAGAAATGCCGTCCCAAGCTGAACACCCTGAGCCCCCAGCAACAGCGCCGCCGCCATGCCGCGCCCATCGGCTATGCCACCTGCGGCAAGCACCGGAATCCGCACGGCATCCACCACTTGCGGCAATAGGGAAAACAGACCGATCAGCCCCCGCTCAGGCGGTTCAAGGAACGCGACACGGTGCCCGCCGGCCTCCGCGCCGCTGGCCACCAGCATGTCCACCCCAGCCTCCTCCAGCGCACGCGCCTCGGCCACCGTAGTTGCTGCTCCCAGCGTGAGAATGTCCAACTGACGGCAACGGCGCAGCACATCGGCCGGCGGTATGCCGAAAACGAAACTGAACACCGCCGGACGCGCCTCCAGCAGCGCCTCCATCTGCTCGCGTTCATCCGGCCAGGCCGCCGGCGGAGCCTCGGGCAGGGCAAGACCGAGCTCCTCATAGAAGGGCGCCAGCAAGGCCAGCGCCTGGGCGAACGACTCGGCGTCGATATGCCTTTGCTGGCGATAGGCGCAGGGCATCCACAGGTTGAGAGCAAAGGGCGCTGCAGTGCGGGCGCGCACTTTCGACGCCGTTTCCAGCAGCGCCTGTGGCGTTAGGTGATGCACACCAAAAGAGCCGAGCCCACCGGCATCGGCTACCGCCCCCACCAGCTCCACCGACGACAAACCGCCACCCAGCGGCCCCTGCACAACGGGTAGGCGCAGACCGAGCCGGCGAGTCAGCTCGGTATCCCATACCTTGATTTTTGGTGACGCTGCATTCCGTGACATAGCCGACTCTCCCATGAGTAAACAGCCAAAGGGCTGACATGCCGCACAGGGTATTTGCAATCACGAGCGCATCAAACACACTCAACATCAATTCACTTGATACACGGAGTCACAAATGGCGCGGCAATTCAGCGATCTTCAGCTGGGCAGTCTGGAGCTGTTCTGCCTTGCGGCCGAGCACAGCAGCTTCACCGCTGCCGCCCAAGTTGCCGGCCTCACGCCAGCGGCGGTCAGCCGTGGCATCGCACGCCTGGAACAACGCCTGGGCAACCGGCTGTTTATCCGCACTACCCGGCAGATCCGCCTAAGCGAGGCTGGCCGCAGCTACTACCGGGAGTGCCGCGCCGCTCTGCAACAACTGGGCGAAGCCGAGCGCCAGCTGGCCGGCCAGCAACTTCAGCCCAGCGGCCTGCTGCGTCTGAGCCTGCCCACCAGCTACGGCGAGCGGCGCATCCTGCCGCTGCTGCCACGCTTTCAGCAGCGCTACCCACAGCTGCAACTGGAGCTGCAGCTGAGCAACCACAATATCGATTTCACCCGCGATGACTTCGACCTAGCCATCCGGGCCCGCGCCCAGCCGGACTCCAGCCTGATCGCGCGCAAGCTCGAAGATGCAGAACTGGTTGTGGTGGCGGCCCCCGACTATCTGGCCCGCCACGGAACGCCGCAGACCCCCGAAGAGCTGGGTGAGCATCAGTGCATCCGCTTTCTCCTGCCGCGCACCGGCCGCACGGTGCCCTGGTGTTTCCGCCGCGCTGGCCGGGAATTCGAGCGGCTGCCGCGCGGCCACTTTGCCTGCAGCGACGACCTGCAGGCCGGGGTCAGCCTGGCGCGGCATGGCGGCGGGCTTTACCAGTGCTATCGCTTCATGGTCGAGGACGAGCTGCGCAGCGGTCAGTTGCGTACCCTGCTGGACGACTTCGGCGGTTGCAGTCGGCCGTTCTCCCTAGTCTACCCACAGCAGCGCCAACCCAGCCCGCGCCTGCGGGTGCTGGTGGATTTTCTCCTGACAGAGCTCGCGCCCATCGGCAAAGCCCGCCTGCCCCAGCTAGACTGAGCAGATTAAGCCGGGCGTGGCCTGGCACTGCGCCAGCTATGGGGAAGGCATGTCTGCAGACGCGCTCTATGTCACACCTGATCAACTCTGTATAGGCCTCTACATCCACCTCGACCGAGGCTGGATGGAGCACTCGTTTACCTTCAGCAGCTTCAAGATCAAGGACGAAGCACAGCTACTTGCCGTTCGCGCCCTCGGTCTGCCGCGTTTGCGCTATGACCCCAAGCGCAGTGACGTCAAACCACTGCCCCTGCCGGCTACGCCACCACAGGTAGCACCTCCGCCCCCCGAGCCCAGTGCAGAAGAAGTCGCGGCACTGCAGGCCAAGCAGGCACGCGTCGAACAATTGCGTGCGCTACGCAGGCAACTGGCAGAAGTCGACAAACAGTTCCAGCAGGCAAGCCAGACCGTCAAAAACATCAACCGGAATATTCGCAGTCAGCCGCGCGAAACCCTGCGCCAAGCCGAAGAGCTGGTCGACCAGATGGTTACCGCCATGCTGGGTGAAAGCACAGTGCTGATGCATGCATTGAACGGTAAAGCTGGTGAAGACGCCTATTTCCATTCGCTGAACGTCACCGTGCTGTCGATCATGCTCGCGCGCATCCTTCAGTTCAGTCGCGAGGACACCCTGCAATTGGGGATTGGCGCACTGCTCCACGACATCGGCAAAATTGAAATCCCGTCGAAAATACTGCTCAAGACAGAGCCTTTGACCAAGCCAGAGCAAAGCCTGCTGCAGCTGCATTGCGAATATGGCATCAAGCTGAGTAAGCCGATGGAGCTGACCGGCGAAGCCCTGCGGGTGATCCTGGAGCACCATGAGTTTTGTGACGGGACCGGCTACCCACGTGGCCTCAAGGGCCCGCAAATCAGCCCATTGACCCGCGTGGTCAGTATCGCCAATCAATACGACAACCTGTGCAACCCGAGCAATCTGGCTGATGCACTGACCCCGCATGAAGCGCTGTCGCGCATGTTCGCCCAGCAACGCACGCGCTTTGACGAGGTGGCCCTAAAAGCGTTTATCCGCTGCCTGGGCGTCTACCCTCCGGGCTGCATTGTGCAGCTGTCCAACGAAATGATCGGTTTGGTACTGGCAGTCAATCCGAACAAACCCCTGCGCCCCACAGTGGTTGTGCATGATCCGGAGGTTCCCAAGGAGGAAGCCATCATTCTCGACCTGGAACAGGACCATGAGCTGAACATCAGCAAAAGCCTGCGTCCCGGCCAACTGCCCCGGGAGATCTACAATTACCTGAGTCCGCGTCAGCACGTGACCTACTACTTCGACCCGCAGCAGGGCAGCACGCCTTAAATGAGCAACCCCGGTCCCGCCGCAATCGCCCAGGCGATCTTCGCCCATTACGAGCAGGCCATGCTGGTGGTCGACCCCGCGTCGCTGTGCGTCATAGAAGCCAACCCACCGGCCTGCCAGGCCCTGGGCTACAGCCGCGAAGCACTGCTGCAGCTGCCGATCACCGAGATTGAGTCGTCGATTCAGGACCTGTTCTTCTGGGACGAAGTGCGCGACGGCCAGATCAGCGATCTGACTGCCGTCGAAGGTGAATACCGGCGCCAGGACGGCTCACTGATCAGTGTGGAAAAAAGCCTGCGGCAGATGCTCGTGGGCGAGCAGTCACTGCTACTGCTGAGCTTTCGCGATGCAGCACCGCAAAAGGCGGTGAACGAGGCACTGGAGCACTCCACCTCGTTGCTAGCAGCCACCCTTGAAGCTACCGCCGAAGGCATTCTGGTCACACGCCTGGATGGTGGCATCAGCAACATGAACCGGCACTTCGCCCGCATGTGGCAGATTCCCGAGGCCCTGCTGGTGGCGGGCGTTGATGCCTCGATCCTGGCCTTCCTCGACAGCCAGCTGGAGCCAGGCCTGCAAGCCGTGGTCGAGCTGGCCCAACATGCCAGTGACGACCCCAGCCAGTTCGTCACCCTGTCACTGCTGGATGGCCGCTACTTCGAGCGACACCGCATCCCGCTGTACATCAATCGCCAGCTGCAGGGGCAGGTCTTCAGCTTCCGTGATGTGACGCAGCGCATTCGCAAAGAGGTAGAACTGGAGCAGGCGATCCAGGCCGCTGAAGCCGCCAACCGAGCCAAGAGTGCTTTCCTTGCGGTGATGAGCCATGAGATTCGCACGCCCATGAACGGCATTCTCGGCATGCTCGACCTGACCCTGGACACGCCGCTCGGCAACGAGCAGCAGCGCTACCTGGAGATGGCCAAACTCTCTGCCGATGCGCTGCTCAATATCATCAACGACATCCTCGATTTCTCGAAGATCGAAGCCGGCAAACTTGAACTCCACACCGAGCCCTTCGACATCGCGGCCACCTGCTGGGAAGCCCTACAGCTCCTCACCGTGCGCGCCGAAGAGAAGGGCTTGGCACTGATCCTCGATATTGCTCCAGAGGTCCCGGCGCTTCTGCTCGGCGACAGCGGCCGGCTGCGGCAGATCGTGATCAACCTGGTTGGTAACGCCATCAAATTCACCGAGCGCGGCAGCGTGCGCCTGTGCCTCGAACTGCAGGCCGACGGCAGCCTGCACGGCCGGGTGATCGATACCGGCATCGGCATTGCCGAAGAGGCCCAGGCCAGTATCTTCGAGGCCTTCAGCCAGGCAGACAGCTCCATCTCGCGCAAATTCGGCGGCACCGGCCTGGGCCTGTCCATCGTCGGCCGCCTGGTGCAGCTCATGCACGGCCAGTTGTGGCTGGAAAGTCAGGAGGGCCAAGGCTCGACCTTTCACTTCCGTCTGTATCTGCCAGCGCAACCGGATACCCCCGCGCAACCACGCCCCAACGATGAGCAACTAATGGCACTGCGCGACCTGCCGGTATTGGTTGTGGAAAGCCAGGGCGAACTGCGCCAGTTGCTCTGCCGTTGCCTGGAAGATTGGCAGCTACAGCCAGTGGGCGCCGCTAATCTGGTGGAGGCCATGACCCTGCTGGCCGAGGCTCCCACGCTCAAGCTGGCCGTGATCGACAGTCGCCTGGAGGATGGCGACGGTTTTCTCCTTGCCGACGAACTCCAACGCAGTCATGGGCTGGCACCACTGATGCTGCTCAACTCTACCCTGCTAGGCACAGACAGCCAGCGCTGCAGCGATCTCAACCTCAGCCACTTGAGCAAACCGCTGGCCAAACCCGAGCTGCTTGATGCCCTGCTGCGCCAGCTAGGGCTGGTCTGCGGCGAGACTCCTTCCAGAGTGGCTTCCAACAGCAGTGTGCAACTCCCCCCTCTGGACATCCTGTTGGTGGAAGACAACGAGATCAATGCCATGCTGGCGTGCAAGCTGCTGGAACGTCACCAACACCGCATCATGGTGGCGCACAACGGTATCGAGGCCCTGGCAATGCTCGACATGTGCCGATTCGACCTGGCCTTCATGGACATGTACATGCCGGAAATGGGTGGGCTGGAAGCTACTCAACAGATTCGCGCACGCGAAGCCGGCAGTGCGCAGCACCTGCCCATCATTGCCATGACGGCCAATGCCATGGACAGCGACCGTGACGCCTGCCTGGCCGCTGGCATGGATGCTTTCATCAGCAAGCCGATCAACCGCGACCAGCTGTACAGGGTGATGGCCGACGTACTGCAGGGACGTGCCGACCATTACAACACGACTCTCTGCGTGGCCTCGGCCGAAACCGACATGTTCGACTACGCCCAGGCGCTAGAACGGGTCGATCCATTCGTGTTACAGGTCATCGGCCAGCACTTTCTTGATGATCTTCAGGCCGGCTACCTGGACAAGCTGCAGCAGGCTTTCACAGAAGATGATCAGGACAGCCTGCGGATAACGGCACATTCGCTCAAGTCACTGCTCGGCAGTTTCGCCCTGACTCCCGCCCAGCAGCTCAGTGACCGCATTGAGGAGCTTGGCAAACAAAAGCGGGCCAGCGAAGCAGGGCCTCTGCTGGCAAGGCTGCAGGCTGAGGCCGAGCGCTTTCGACCGCTGCTGCGTGAGCGCCTGAACAACCTCTGAGGTCAGGCCGGCTTTTTCTCTTCGATTACCCAGTCCAGTTGCCAGCTGCCCTGACTCTGCGCCAGCTGCGTGGCCAGCCAGGGCAGCCACTCGAGCAGCTCGGCCTCCAGCCCCCACGGCGGATTGGCAATGGCCAGACCGGAGCCATTGAGGCCCAGCGGGTTGTCCACCGGGTGCACGTAGAGTTCGGCGCGCAGCAGCTTGGGCGCGTTGCTCGCCGCCAGCAGCTGGTAGAAGCGCTTGAGCTGGCGCTGATCCTTGATCGGATACCAGATCACCACGATGGCCTGACGCATGCGGCCGATGGCTTCGTTGAGCGACTGCACGCAGCGCTCCAGCTCGTCGGCCTGTTCGAACGGCGGGTCGATCAGCATCAGCACACGCTTCTCGGCGGTGGGCAGCAGCGCCCGCGCCAGGTGCCAGCCTTCGCCCAGGTGCACGGCCACGCGGCGGTCGAGGGCCATGTTGTCCTTGAGCAGACGGCCATCCTCGGGGTGCTTCTCATTGACGTGCAGGCGGTCCTGCGGCCGGCTCAGGCAACGCGCCAGCTCCGGCGAGCCGGGGTAGTAACGCAGCTCGCCATCGGGATTGAGCTCATCAATCACGCGCAGGTAATCGGCCAGCGCCGGCGGCAGGTCATCGCGATGCCAGAGGCGCGCGATGCCCTCCAGGTATTCGCCGGTGCGACTGGCCTGATCGCCCTGCAAGTCGTACAGACCGACCCCGGCGTGACTGTCGAGGTAGGCGAAAGGCGCCTCCTTCTTGCCCAGCAGGGCGAGAATGCGCGACAGGGTCAGATGCTTGAGCACATCGGCATGGTTGCCGGCATGGAAGGCGTGGCGGTAGTTCATGGTGGGGACTCCTCGAAGCCGGCAGTTTACCCGCCCCGCCCCCGGCCGGCGACCACCGGGTCTGCTAGATTAGCGCCCTGCGCCTAATGGAGAGCGACGATGACACTGCAAGACCTGCTGGGGATCGAACTGCCCATCATCCAGGCACCGATGGCGGGCGTGCAGGGCAGTGCCCTGGCCATCGCCGTCAGCCATGCCGGCGGGCTCGGCTCGCTGCCCTGCGCCATGCTCGACGCCGCGGCGCTGCAGCGCGAGCTGGCGACCCTATCGGTTCATCAGCCACGGCCATTCAACCTGAATTTCTTCTGCCACAGCCAACCACCGGTGGATGCTCGGCGGGAACAGCAGTGGCGCGCGCTGCTGGCGCCCTACTACCGCGAACTGGAACTGGACCCGGAAGCGGTCAGCCCGGCGCCGGCGCGTCAGCCCTTCAGTCATGCCATTGCCGATCTGCTGGAGGATCAACCGCCGGCGGTGATCAGCTTCCACTTCGGCCTGCCCGAGCCGGACCTGCTGCAGCGGGTCAAAGGCTGGGGCAGCAAGGTGCTGTCCAGTGCCACCACCGTGGCCGAAGCCCGCTGGCTGGAAGCCCATGGCGCGGATGCCATCATTGCCCAGGGCCTGGAGGCCGGCGGGCATCGGGGAATGTTTCTCGACCATGATCTGAACAATCAGCTCGGCACCTTCGCCCTGCTGCCGCAGGTGGTGCAGGCCGTCGCGGTGCCCGTGATTGCCGCCGGTGGCATTGCCGATGCACGTGGTGTGGCCGCTGCTCTGGCGCTGGGCGCCGCCGGCGTGCAGGTCGGCACGGCCTACCTGCTGTGCCCGGAGTGCAGCACCAGCGCCGTGCATCGCGCCGCCCTGCAGAACGAGGCAGCCACCACGGCACTGACCACCCTGTTCAGCGGCCGCCCGGCACGCGGCATCGTCAACCGTATGATGCGCGAGCTGGGGCCGCTGCATCCACTGGCTCCGGCCTTTCCGCTGGCTACTGCCGGGGTCGCGCCGCTGCGGGCCACCGCCGAAGCCAGAGGCAGCGGTGACTTCTCGCCGCTCTGGGCCGGGCAGAATGTCAGCGGTTGCCAGGCCATCCCGGCCGCCGAGCTGACCCGTGCCCTGATGGCCGATCTCTGAGCCTTAATCAATCAGCTGAATAGTGCTGGGCGACCATGATTGACCTGCCTAGACTGCCGCGACAACCTGGAGGCCCGATCATGTCCGAGACCCTGCTCAGCTCCCGCAACCTCGCCTTCGAACTCTACGAAGTGCTGGATGCCCAAGCCCTGACCCAGCGCGAACGTTTCGCCGAACACAACCGCGAAACCTTTGACGCCGCCATCGCCACTGCCCGCGGCATCGCCGAGGAACTGTTCGCCCCGCACAACCGCAAGAGCGACGAGCATGAGCCGCAGTACGTGGACGGCGCGGCCGTGCTGATCCCGGAAGTCGAGCCGGCCCTGCGCGCCTTCCACGAGGCGGGCTTCCTCAACGCCACCCGCGACTTCGAGCAGGGCGGCATGCAGTTGCCCAACCTGCTGTCGCAGGCCTGCTTCGCCCACTTCCAGTCGGCCAACATCGCCACCAGCTCCTACTCGATGCTGACCATGGGCGTGGCCAACCTGATCGAAGCCTTCGGCAATGACGAGCAGAAGCGCAAGTACCTGCAGCCGATCATCGACGGCCGCTTCTTCGGCACCATGGCCCTGACCGAGCCGCACGCGGGCTCCTCGCTGTCGGACATCCGCACCCGCGCCGAGCCGCATGCCGATGGCAGCTACCGCATCAAGGGCAACAAGATCTTCATCTCCGGCGGCGACCAGCCGATCTCCGAGAACATCGTGCACATGGTGCTGGCCAAGCTGCCGGACGCCCCGCCCGGGGTGAAAGGCATCAGCCTGTTCATCGTACCCAAGTTCCTGGTCAACGAAGACGGCAGTCTGGGCAAGCGCAACGATGCCCTGCTGGCCGGCCTGTTCCACAAGATGGGCTGGCGTGGCACCACCTCCACCGCGCTGAACTTCGGCGATAACGGCGAGTGCGTCGGCTATCTGGTGGGCAAACCGCACCACGGCCTGTCCTACATGTTCCAGATGATGAACGAGGCGCGCATCGGCGTCGGCATGGGAGCAACCATGCTCGGCTATGCCGGCTACCTCTATTCGCTGGAGTACGCCCGCAACCGCCCGCAGGGCCGCCATGCCGATGGCAAGGACGCCACCAGCCCGCAGATTTCCATCGTCGAGCACGCCGATGTGCGCCGCATGCTGCTGACCCAGAAGGCCTATGTCGAAGGCGCCTTCGACCTCGGCCTTTACGCCGCCCGCCTGTTCGATGACACCCACACCCTGGAGACCGAACAGGAGCGTGCGCAGGCTCTGCAACTGCTCGACCTGCTGACCCCGATCGTCAAATCCTGGCCCTCGGAGTTCTGCCTCAAGGCCAATGAGCTGGCCATCCAGATTCTCGGTGGTCACGGCTACACCCGCGAGTACCCGGTGGAGCAGTACTACCGCGACAACCGCCTGAACCCGATCCACGAAGGTACCCACGGCATCCAGTCGCTGGACCTGCTCGGGCGCAAGGTGTCGATGAACAACGGCGCCGCACTCAAGCAACTGATGGCGCTGATCCAGGGTACCTGCCAGCGCGCAGAAGCCTTTACCTCGCTCAATGCCCTGCGCCAGCCGCTGGAGCAGCTGGTCAAGCGGCTGGGGGCGGTCACCCTGGCCCTGCTCGGCGACCTGATGGCCGGCAAGGTCAATCAGGGTCTGGCCAACTCGGCGCTGTACCTGAAGGTATTCGGTCATGCCGTGATCGGCTGGCGCTGGCTGGAGCAGGCCATTCGCGCCGAGGAAGGTCTGGCGCGGATTCAGAACGGCACGGGCGAGGCCGCGGATGTCGATTTCTATCAGGGCAAGCTGCAGGCCGCGCGCTACTTCCTGACCTGGGACGTGCCGGGCTGCCATCACGAACTGGCGATTCTCGAAGCCCGCGACGACACCTGCCTCGGTATGCGGGACGCCTGGTTCTAAAGACTCTCACTACCCGCCGTGCCTTGGTTCTGGCCGGCGGGCACTTGTGCCCCGCGCTGCGGGGCATTTTTTTACCCGCGATTTGCCAACCACGCCGCCATGGCAACACGCTAGAATCCCGATCAACGGCAAACCGCCGTGGTCATCCGTTTCAAGCTCAGGGGATTCGAGTGGACGCCAGCAGCATCAACAGCCTTTTTCTGATCGGCTCTGCACTGGTGGCCATGAGCATTCTGGTGAGCGCCTTCGGCTCACGCTTCGGCATCCCGATCCTCGTGGTCTTTCTTGCTGTCGGCATGCTCGCCGGCGAAGACGGCCCGGGCGGCATCATCTTCGATGACTACTCCACCGCCTATCTGGTCGGCAACCTGGCGCTGGCCATCATCCTGCTCGACGGCGGCATGCGTACCCGCGTTTCCAGTTTCCGCGTGGCCCTCTGGCCGTCGCTGTCGCTGGCCACGATCGGCGTACTGGTCACCGCCGGCCTGACCGGCATCGCCGCGGCCTGGCTGTTCGACCTGAGCTGGATGGAAGGCCTGCTGATCGGCGCCATCGTCGGCTCCACCGACGCCGCCGCGGTGTTCTCCCTGCTCGGCGGTCGCGGCCTCAACGAGCGGGTCAGCGCCACCCTGGAGATCGAGTCCGGCAGCAACGACCCGATGGCCGTGTTCCTGACTGTCACCCTGATCGGCGTGCTCGGCAGCTACGGCCATGCGCTGGACTGGACACTCGCCCTGCACCTGCTGCGCGACTTTTCCATCGGGGCCGCCTTCGGCCTGGGCGGCGGCTGGCTGCTGCTGCAACTGATCAACCGCATGAGTCTGGCCGGCGGCCTCTATCCGCTGCTGACGGTGAGCGGTGGCCTGATCATCTTCGCCAGCACCAACGCCGTCGGCGGCAGCGGCATTCTCGCCATCTACCTGGCAGGCCTGCTGCTGGGCAACCGGCCGATCCGCTCGCGCCACGGCATCCTGCATATGCTCGACGGCCTGACCTGGCTGGCGCAGATCGGCATGTTCCTGGTCCTCGGCCTGCTGGTCACGCCCCACGAGCTGCTGCCCATCGCCCTCCCGGCCCTGGGCCTGGCGCTGTGGATGATCCTGATCGCCCGGCCGCTGTCGGTGTTCCTCGGCCTGCTGCCCTTCCGCGCCTTCCACGACCGCGAGAAAGCCTTCATTGCCTGGGTCGGCCTGCGCGGCGCGGTACCGATCATTCTCGCGGTGTTCCCGCTGATGGCCGGCCTGGAAAATGCCCAGCTGTTCTTCAATGTCGCCTTCTTCATCGTGCTGGTGTCCCTGCTGCTGCAGGGCACCAGCCTGCCGCTGGCGGCCAAGTGGTTGCGGGTCACCGTACCGCCGGACCCGGCGCCTTTTTCCCGCGCGGTCTGGAAGTGCACCCGACCAGTGAGTGGGAACTGTTCATTTATCGTCTTGGCGCGGAAAAGTGGTGCATCGGCGCACCGCTGCGCGAGCTGAAAATGCCTGAAGGCACTCGTGTTGCCGCTCTGTTCCGCAGTCGCGAACTGCTGCACCCGTCCGGTAGTACGACGCTGGATGCCGGCGACATTCTCTGCGTACTCGGCCACGAACACGATCTGCCGGCGCTCGGCAAACTGTTCAGTCAGGCGCCCAAGCGCGGACAGGACCTGCGTTTCTTCGGCGACTTCATCCTCGAGGGCGAGGCGCGCCTGGCCGACGTGGCGGCGCTCTATGGCCTCAAGCTTGGCGAAGTGGATGGCACGCAGAATCTGGCCCGCTTCATGACCCACGAAATCGGCGGCGCGCCGGTGGTCGGCGACCAGGTGGAATGGAACGGCCTGACCTGGACCGTGGCGCAGATCGAAGACCACCGCGTGCGCAAGGTCGGTGTGCGCTTCCCGCAGGGCGCCAAGCCGGGGCCGATGCTCGGCTTTTAAACTTTTACAGCCAGCACCGGTCAGATGCAGTCCGATCGCTGTGCCGGCATTGGTAACGATCTGCATAGGCGAAGGCATTTGCGCAAATGCCTCCGCTGTGGCGGTATTCGCGCAAATAATGCCCCGCGTGCCACGCATTCTTTTTAAACTCTGCAACTTTCACGGCCATCCGAAGCACATCATGTCTGTATCCCTTCGCCTGCTCGCCACCACCCTTCTCAGCCTCTGCCTGTGCCTGCCCGCCGCAGCCCAGGAGCCGCCCAGCGCCAGCGAGGTGCAACAGCAGCTCGACAGCCTGGCCGACCGCAAGCTCAGCGAAGCGGAACAGAAGGCAATCAGCGAGACGCTGCAGGCGACCCTGACCCTGCTGGAGAACCGCGACAGCCATCTGAACCAGCTGGCCAATCTCAAGCGCAAGCTGGCCGATGCGCCACGCCAGATCAGTGCCACGCAGCAAGAGCTGGCACGAATCAAAGCCAACGAGCCGGTGGATATCGCCAAGCGCTATGCCAACCTGCGGGTACCGCAACTGGAGCAGTTGCAGTCAGAGCGCACCACCCAGCTGATGCTCTGGCAGAAAGACCTCAGCGAAGCCAGCAGCATGGCGCTCAACGCCCAGACCCGTCCGGAGCGGGCCCAGGCAAACATCAGCGCCAACCAGCTGCGCGCCCAGACCATCAATGCACAGCTCAAGAATGCCAAGGACAGCATTCCGCCACTCAAACGCGAAGCGAAACAGAAACTGTATGCCGAGCTGGCTGCACTGGACGCGCAAAGCCAGCTGCTGCGCCAGGAGCTGCAAAGCAACAGCCTGCTGCAGGACCTGAGCACCGGTCAGCGTGATCTGCTGACCCTGAAGATCGGCCGTCTGGAGCAGGAAAATCAGGCCCTGCAGTCGCTGATCAACGACAAGCGCCGCGCCGAATCGGAAAAAACCGTGGCCGAGCTGGCCAAGGAAAACCAGCAGGCCGGCAGTGACAACCTGCTCAGCCAGCAGAGCGCGGAGAACCTCAAGCTCTCCGACCACCTGCTGCGGACCACCGAACGTCTCAACGAGCTGACCCAGAAGAACCTGCAGACCCGCCAGCAGCTGGACAGCCTGGCACAGACTGAACAGGCGCTGGAGGAACAGATCAACGTGCTGCGCGGCAGCCTGCTGCTGTCACGCATCCTTTACCAGCAGAAACAGGCCCTGCCGACCGTCAAGGCCGACGGCAATCTGGCCGATGAAATCGCCGATATCCGCCTCTATCAGTTCGAGCTCAATCAGCGCCGTGACGAGCTGAGCAACCCCGAGCAATACCTCGATAAGCTGCTGAGCACCAGCAGCGAAAGCAGCCCGGAAATCCGTGCATCGCTGGAGGATATGCTCAAGCTGCGCGCCGATCTCTATGAGCGCCTGAGCCACAACCTCAACGCCCTGCTCAACGAATCCATCAACCTGCAGCTCAACCAGAAACAACTGCAGACCACCAGCCAGAGTCTGCGCGCCATCCTCGACGAACAGATGTTCTGGATTCCCAGCAACCGCCCGCTGGATCTGGCCTGGGTCAAGCAACTGCCAGAGCGCCTGAGTGAACAGGTGGTCAACCTGCCCTGGGGCGTGGTGATCAAGGACCTGATCAAGGGGCTGGGTGCCAAGCCATGGATCTTCATCCCGGTGCTGCTGGTCATCGCCGTGCTGCTCTGGCGGCGCAACGATCTCAAGCACCGCCTGGAAGCACTGGATCAGGACATTGGCCACTACAAGCGCGACAGCCAGCGCCACACGCCGCTAGCCCTGCTGTTCAACCTGCTGCTGGCCCTGCCCGGCTCACTGTTCCTGCTGCTCGCCGGCTTTGCCCTGCAGATCGACGGCCAGGGGCAGAACTCCTACCTGGGTGAAGCTCTCGCCGAAATGGCCCTCGCCTGGCTGGTGCTGTACACCAGCTTCCGCATCCTCAAACCCCATGGTGTGGCCGAACGCCACTTCCACTGGCCGCATGACGCTACCAATTTCGTCTACACGCAGATCCGCCGCCTTGGTCTGCTGGTCATCCCGCTGATCGCGGTGGTCACCGTAGCCGAACATCAGCCCGACAGCCTGGCCAAGGACAGCCTCGGCCTGTGCGTGGTCCTGCTCGGATATGCCTTGATGACACTGGTACTGGCGCGCCTGCTGTTCGGCGGTCCGGCCCGCGAACACGCGTCCCCCGTGCGCCTAATGCTCGGTCTGGCCTTCACCCTGCTGCCGCTGATGCTGATCGTGGCGATTGGCATGGGTTACTACTACACCGCACTGAAACTCACCGACCGCCTGATCGACACCCTCTACCTGCTGGTGGTGTGGATCATGGTCGAAGCTACCTTCGTTCGTGGCCTGTCGGTGGCGGCCCGTCGCCTGGCATACAACCGGGCTCAGGCCAAACGTCAGAACCAGCCCAAGGAAGGCGCCGAAGGCGGCGAAGTGGTGGAAACCCCGACGCTGGGCATCGAGCAGATCAACCAGCAGTCGCTGCGCCTGATCCGCCTGGCCCTGTTCGGCGTGTTCGGCGTTGCCCTGTATTGGGTATGGGCCGACCTGATCTCGGTGATCACCTACCTGGACCACATCACCCTCTACGAATACAGCAGCGGCACTGGCGATGCCGTCACCATGGTACCGCTGAGCCTGGGCGACCTGATCGTCGCACTGGTCATGGTCGGCCTGACCATTGCCCTGGCAAGCAACCTGCCGGGTCTGCTCGAAGTGCTGGTGCTCTCTCGCCTGTCGCTGGCCCAGGGCAGCGCCTACGCCACCACCACCCTGCTGTCCTACGCCATTTACGGCTTCGGTTTCGTCAGCACCCTCTCGGTACTGGGCGTCAGCTGGGACAAGCTGCAGTGGCTGGTCGCCGCCCTGTCGCTGGGTATCGGTTTCGGCATGCAGGAAATCTTCGCCAACTTCATTTCCGGCCTGATCATCCTGTTTGAGCGCCCGGTGCGCATCGGCGATACCGTGACCATCGGCAACCTGTCGGGCACGGTCAGCCGCATCCGCATCCGCGCCACCACCATTACCGACTTCGACCGCAAGGAAATCATCGTCCCGAACAAGACCTTCATCACCAGCCAGTTGATCAACTGGTCGCTGTCGGACACCGTCACCCGTGTCACCATCAAGCTGGGCGTGGCCTACGGCTCCGACCTCGATCTGGTGCGCCAGCTGCTGTTGCAGGCTGCCGGTAACAACCCGCGGGTACTCAAGGACCCTGCGCCAATCGTCTACTTCCTCAATTTCGGCGAGAGCACGCTGGACCACGAGCTGCGCATCCACGTCAACGAGCTGGCCGACCGCAACATGGCCATCGACGAGATCAACCGGGTCATCGACCGCGAGTTCACGGCAGCCGGTATCAACATCGCCTTCCGTCAGGTGGACGTCTACGTCAAGAACCTGGAAAACGATCAGGTCCTCGAGCACAAGGAACTGATCAAGGCCGCCGCAGCCGGGGCCACTGACAACAAGACGCCGCCACCAGCCGCCGATCCGGCCTGAGTGGGTGCCTGACTGGACGCCCCGGTTCAATTCCGATCAAAATACTCGGAATTGAACCGGAGCCTGCCAGTGCCCAGCCTCAGCGAACTCGTTTTCGACAACCGTTTTGCCCGCCTCGGCGATGCCTTCTCGACTGCGGTCATGCCCGAGCCGATTGCCGACCCGCGCCTGGTCATCGCCAGCCCGGCCGCCATGGCCCTGCTCGACCTCGACCCAGGCGAGGCCGAGAGCCCGGTGTTCGCCCAGCTGTTTGCCGGACACAAGCTGTGGAGCAGTGCCGAGCCGCGCGCCATGGTCTACTCCGGCCACCAGTTCGGCCAGTACAACCCGCGCCTGGGTGACGGCCGCGGCCTGCTGCTCGGCGAAGTGATCAACCAGCGCGGCGAGTACTGGGACCTGCACCTCAAGGGTGCCGGCGAAACCCCCTACTCGCGCATGGGCGATGGCCGGGCGGTGCTGCGCAGCTCGATCCGCGAGTTCCTCGCCAGCGAATACCTGCACGCACTGGGCATTCCCACCTCGCGGGCGCTGTGCGTCACCGGCTCCAGCACACCGGTCTGGCGTGAACGCCAGGAATCGGCCGCCATGCTTCTGCGTCTGGCGCCCAGCCATGTGCGCTTCGGCCACTTCGAATACTTCTACTACACCCAGCAGCATGAACGCCTGAGCGAGCTGGGCGAGCATGTACTGGCCTGTCACTTCCCGGCCTGCCGCGACGAGCCGCAGCCCTATGCCGCGTTCTTCCGCCAGGTGGTCGAGCGCAATGCCGAGCTGATCGCTCACTGGCAGGCCTATGGTTTCTGTCACGGCGTGATGAACAGCGACAACATGTCGATCCTCGGCATCACCTTCGACTTCGGCCCCTACGCCTTCCTCGACGATTTCGATGCCCGGCACATCTGCAACCACTCCGACGACAGCGGCCGCTATAGCTTCAGCAATCAGGTGCCAATCGCCCACTGGAACCTCGGCGCCCTGGCCCAGGCGCTGACGCCGCTGGTGCCGGTGGAGACGCTGCGCGAAACCCTGGGCCTGTTCCTGCCGCTGTATCAGGCGCATTACCTCGACCTGATGCGCCGCCGCCTCGGCCTCACCCAGGCCGGCGAGGGCGATGAGGCTCTGGTCGAGCGCCTGCTGCAACTGATGCAGGGCAGTTCCATCGACTACAGCCGGTTCTTCCGCCGCCTTGGCGAGACAACCGCCGACGACGCCGTGCGAGCACTGCGCGAGGACTTCATCGATCTGGCAGGCTTCGATGCCTGGGCCGCCAAATACGTCGCGAGGGTCAGCGCCGAGGGCGGCAGTCAGGCCGAACGCCAGGCGCGCATGCACGCGGTCAACCCCAAGTACCTGCTGCGCAACTATCTGGCCCAGGAAGCCATCAGCGCTGCCGAGCAGGGTGATTACGGCCCCGTGCGGGAACTGCACGCCGTGCTCAGCCGCCCCTTCGACGAGCAGCCCGGTTTCGACCGCTATGCCCAGCGGCCACCGGAGTGGGGCAAGCATCTCGAGATCAGTTGCTCATCGTGAGCCACCCTCAAATAACCATATTGAATATAAAAATGGCAAAACATTCTTAGACCGTCTAAGAAAAGCCGCTTATCGTGGCGCCCGACAGCCATTCAGCCTGTTCCACCACCCTCTGTCAGGCACACAGCGCAATGAAAATCCGCGATCTCGACCTCAGCCCAAGTCCGGTCAATACCGAGCACGAAGCCCTGGGGATTCCTCCTGTTGAGGACTATGTCAGTCACCCGAGCAATCATCCCGTCTTGCGGGCTGCCATGTGGCTGGCCGTCATGCTGCTGGTCTCCCTGCTGGGGACTCTGGCCTGGCGCCTGTTCTTTGGTGATAACGGAGGTGACAGCGGCCTGGAGATCATCGAAAACACCCTGAACAGCCCGAGTTTCTGGAGCGCCGTGGCCGTGGGTTTCTTCGCCCAGGTCATCGATGGCGCACTGGGGATGGCTTACGGCATCACCGCCACCACCTTCCTGCTGTCGGCCGGCGCCAGCCCGGCGGCAGCCAGCGCCAGCGTGCACATTGCCGAGGTGTTCACCACCGGCCTGTCCGGCATCTCCCACGTCAAACTGGGCAACGTCAACAAATCACTGTTCCTGCGCCTGCTGTTGCCGGGCATCATCGGTGCCGTACTGGGCGCCGTGCTGATCACCCAGTTCGACGGCGCCATCATGAAGCCCTTCATCTCTGCGTATCTGCTGCTGATGGGCCTGTACATCCTGAGCAAGGCCTACCGCCATGTGAAACAGCGCAAGCAGCCCAAGCACGTGGCCAAGCTGGCCCTGTTCGGTGGCTTTGTCGACGCCGCCGGCGGTGGCGGCTGGGGCCCGGTGGTCACCAGCAGCCTGCTGGGCTCGGGCAGCGACCCGCGCACCACCATCGGTTCGGTCAACTTCGCCGAGTTCTTCCTGACCATTGCCAGCGCGACCTCGTTCATTCTGCTGGCGGGCGAACCCAGCACCTGGATGATGGTCGCCGGTCTGGTGTTTGGTGGCCTGTTCGCCGCGCCCTTCGCCGCCCTGCTGTGCAAGAAGCTGCCCGCCAGAACGCTGCTGACCATCGTGGGCTGCCTGATCACTTTCATCAGCGCCTACAACATCTACAAAGCTCTGGCCTGATAACGAAGAACAGCTCCCACCCACGGCCCCTGCCCTGAACCTCAGCGCGGGGGTCGCGGCGCTTTCTGGCGACCGATCCGCAGGCGCCATGGTTCTAAGCACCTAGCCACAAGTTCTAGAACAACCGTCTTTTTATTGCTCTAGCGCATTGACCACTTATTCAGCTTTTTCCATGCTGCGACCTTTCTTCTGCCTCAAGGAATGCGCGCATGAAACTGGAAACCCTGGCCATCCACGCCGGCTACAGCCCTGATCCGACCACCAAGGCGGTGGCGGTGCCGATCTACCAGACCACGTCCTACGCCTTCGACGACACCCAGCATGGCGCCGACCTGTTCGACCTGAAGGTGGCCGGCAACATCTACACGCGCATCATGAACCCCACCACCGACGTGCTGGAAAAACGCGTGGCGGCGCTGGAAGGCGGCGTCGGCGCGCTGGCTGTGGCGTCCGGCATGGCGGCCATCACCTACGCCATCCAGACCATCGCCGAGGTCGGCGACAACATCGTTTCGGTGGCCAAGCTGTACGGCGGCACCTACAACCTGTTCGCCCATACCCTGCCGCGCCAGGGCATCGAGGTGCGTTTCGCCGCGCATGACGACATCGCCGCTCTGGAAGCGCTGATCGACGACAAGACCAAGGCCGTGTTCTGCGAGTCGATCGGCAACCCGGCCGGCAACATCATCGACCTCAAGGCCCTGGCCGATGCCGCGCACCGCCATGGCGTGCCGCTGATCGTCGACAACACCGTGGCCACGCCGATTCTCTGCCGGCCGTTCGAGCATGGCGCCGACATCGTGGTGCACTCGCTGACCAAGTACATGGGCGGCCACGGCACCAGCATCGGCGGCATCGTGGTCGACTCGGGGCAGTTCCCCTGGGCGCAGCACAAGGCACGTTTCCCCCTGCTCAACACCCCGGACGTGTCCTACCACGGCGTGACCTACACCGAAGCCTTCGGCCCGGCGGCGTTCATCGGCCGCTGCCGCGTGGTGCCGCTGCGCAACATGGGCGCGGCGATCTCGCCGTTCAACGCCTTCCTCATACTGCAGGGCCTGGAGACCCTGGCGCTGCGTATGGAACGCCACTGCGAGAATGCGCTGAAAGTCGCGCAGTTCCTGCAGAACCACCCGCAGGTGGCCTGGGTGAAATACGCAGGCCTGGCGGATCATCCCGAGCATGCCCTGGCCCAACGCTTCTGCAGCGGCCAGCCGGCAGGCATTCTCTCCTTCGGCATTGTCGGCGGTCAGGAAGCCGGCGCGCGTTTCATCGACGCCCTGAAGCTGGTGGTCCGTCTGGTCAACATCGGCGACGCCAAGTCGCTGGCCTGCCACCCGGCCTCGACCACCCACCGTCAGCTCAATGACGAGGAACTGGCCAAGGCCGGCGTGCCGCGCGACATGATCCGCCTGTCGATCGGCATCGAGCACAGCGACGACATCCTCGCCGACCTGAGCCAGGCGCTCGAAGCCTCCAAGGGCTGATCACCCTTGATATCGCCGTAAGCGCCTCCAGATTGGAGTCATTCCCTACAGGAGGCGCTTATGAGCGACCCACTGCTGATTCCCTGCCCGGCCTGCCATGGCCTCAACCGCATTCCTGCCGACCGTCTGGCCGACACGCCACGCTGCGGCCGCTGCAAGGCCGAAGTGCTGCCCGGCAAGCCCTTCGAGCTCACTCAGGCCGGCTTCGACGCGCAGAACAGGGGCGACCTGCCGCTGTTGATCGATGTCTGGGCCAGCTGGTGCGGCCCGTGCCGCAGCTTTGCGCCGATCTTCGAGCAGGCCGCCGCACAGCTGCAGGGGCGCTGCCGCCTGGCCAAGCTGGACAGCGAAGCCAATCCGCAGCTGTCCGCCGAAATGGGTATCCGCTCGATTCCGACGCTGATTCTGCTCAGGGGCGGCGTGGAAGTGGCGCGCCAGAGCGGCGCCCTGCCGCTGCCGCAACTGCTCGGCTGGCTGCGCCAACAGGGCGTGTGAGCGCTTTGGTCAGGCCGATACGGCGCCTGTGGTCATTCCCAGGCGCATGACCAGCCCTTAGGCTGGCCGGACAACGACAAGAACGGAGTCCTGCCATGCCCCTGCCCACGGAGTTGGTCCGTCGCCTCACCGAAGAGCAGATCGCCTTCGTCAAACGCACCGGTCTCAAGGCCGAGGCCCTGGAGCCCGGCCACGTGCGCCTGCGCATGCCGCTGGCCGGCAATGAAAACCATATTGGCAGCATGTATGCCGGCGCCCTGTTCACCCTCGCGGAAATCCCCGGCGGCGCGCTGTTTCTCACTAGCTTCGATGCCGAGCGCTTCTACCCCATCGTCAAGAGCCTGAACCTTCGCTTCCTGCGCCCGGCCACAGGCGATATCCGGGTCGAGGCCCGCCTACAAACCGATGACATCGAACGCCTGCAGGCAGAAGCAGACCGGCATGGTAAAGCCGATTATCCCCTGCATCTGCAACTGATGGCTGACGATGGCAGCGTGGTCGCGGAAAGCGAGGCGACCTATCAGCTGCGGCGCCGCTGATCACTAGCCAGTCCGGTCAAAGCAGCTACCCTGTTCAAACACGTACCTGCGGCAGAGTTCGCCAGGCATATCGGTACGCTGAAGGACATGGACATGTGCCGCTTCAACCTCAAGCTGTCGTGGCTACTACTGCTGTCTCTTGTGCCCCTGCTCGCTGCCGGGGCAGCTCTTAATGCAGAGCAGCAGGCATGGCTGCAACAGCACCCACAGATTATCTGGGCACCCGAATCTGATTACCGCCCATTCATTTACGTGGAAGGCCAGAGGCCTCAGGGCCTTTCATATGACCTGCTTAAACTGCTGCAGAAGCGCTTGGATCTACCACTGCAGCAGGCTGCTGCGGCACCGCTGGAACAATTACTAAGCGATGCCAGAGCAAGGAAAATCGACTTGCTCACCTCTCTGCGCCCAACCGCGGAGCGTTCGGAGTATCTGGCGTTCACCTCTGCTTACGTGCAAGTGCCAACGGTCCTGCTGTTACGCCGAGATCAACGGGCAAACCTCAGTCTGAAGGATCTGCAGCACCAGAAAGTAGCTGTCGGTGAGGGCTATGCCGTCGAGAGCTTTGTTCGCCGCCAGTATCCTGAAGTGGTCTGGCAGGGGCTGCCCAGTGATCGAGACGGCGTACAAGCGCTATTGAGTAGACAAGTCGACGGGGTCGTGCTCGACCTTGGCAGCGCCACTTATCTTCTCCAGCAGTTCAATCCCAAAGCCCTACAAATCGGGACGCGGATCGGCTTTGACTACCCATTGAGCCTGGCTTATCGCAAAGACTGGCCGGAGCTGGGCAGCATTCTAGAAAGCGGCCTGCACTCAATAAGCCTGCAAGAGCGGGAGGCCCTGTTTGCCCCGTGGTTGCAACCGCTGGCAACATCACCCAATGCGCCCGGCGGTCAGTTGATCAAAATCGCAGCACTGTTGATGCTGCTTCTCACAGCTCTGCTACTGGCAGGCTATGCCTGGCAGCGGCGGGACCGGCAGACATGAAATCCCTGAATCCCCGCCCACTAGCGGGCGACTGCTTGCTGCTTTATCTCGGCTACCTAGGGCTGGCCCTGCTGTCGCTTTACCTCAGCCGCCAGGGGCCGGGCGTTGCAAGCATCTGGCTGGCCAATGCCCTGGCCATAGCGGTGCTTTTCTACCATCCCAAACGCCACTGGCTCTGGCTACTACCAGCCATGGCTCTGGGAAATCTGTCTGCCGAACTGATCTTCGGCGACCCTCTGGGCATCAGTCTCTTCTTTAGTGGCATCAATCTGCTCGAAGTCAGTCTGGCCGCCACCTTGCTACAGCGGCATGCCGTGGGTAATGAATCGCTGCAGAGCAGCCCGCGCACCCTTTTACGCATCCTGCGCAACGGTGCGGTGTGGCCCGTGTTGCTAGGCGCCACACTGGGAGCCGCCGGCTTGAGTCAGTTGCAACAAGGACGCTTTATCGACCTCTGGCTGGTCTGGTTCGCCAGCTCCTGTACTGGCTCAGTAGCCTTGCTGCCGCTGATGCTGTGCTGGCGTCAGCAAGGTCTGGCCCATCTGCTGAGCGAGTTCCACCCACTACTGACACCTGCTGCGTTGATGGGCTGCCTGGGCCTGAGCATCCTGGCCCTGCTGTACCTGCCATTCCCATTCGTCTACCTCAGCGCACCACTGCTGCTTGCCACTTTCTACCTGAGCTTTGCCAACGTGGCGCTGTTCAATGCCTGCCTGGCCATTCTGGTCAGCGGCATGCTGTCACTTGGCTTACTCATCCCACCTCCACTCACGGCAAGCTGGCAAGCCATGCTGCTCTACCTGCCCATTCTGGCCGTGCTGATTCCACCTCTGCTGCTTTCAGCCAGCCTGCAGCAAGCACGGCGACGCGAGTTGGACTTCCGCATCAGTGAGCAGCGCTTTCGTGGTGCGCTGGCGTTTGCCGGCACTGGCGTGGCATTGGCCAGTCATGACGGTCTGATCACCGAGGCCAACCAGCGACTCTGCCAATTGTTCGGCTACCGCCGCGAAGAGCTGCTCGGCACCCACCATCTGGACCTCTGCCACCCGGATGATCGCAATCTGTCGCGTGAGCGACTCGACGAGTTGCTGGCAGGAAAGTGCGACTTTTATGCCCTCGACAAGCGCTTTCTCAACAGTAATGGCCAGCCCTTCTGGGCTCATGTCACGGTCTCACGCCTGCCGCGCCAGAACGATGACGACGAACTGATCGTGCAGGTCGATGACATCAGTGAAAAAGTGGAGTCCCAGCACAAACTCAATCAACTCCGTATCGCCGCGGAGAAGGCCAATCGCACCAAAAGCGAGTTTCTCGCCAACATGAGCCACGAAATACGTACGCCCATGAACGGCGTATTGGGTATTGCTCAGTTGCTCGAGCGCACCGAGCTCAACAACACCCAGCGCAAATACCTGGATATGCTGCACGATGCCGGCAAATCGCTGCTGGCCGTTATCAACGACATCCTTGATTTCGCCAAAATCGAGGCGGGTCGCCTGCAACTCAGTCCTGGCGAGTTTGAGCTGGATGACCTGGTCAGCCACATGGCGTCCCTGATGACGCTACAGGCTGGTGAGCGTGACCTGGAATTACTGATCCATATCGACGCACAGGTTCCCAGACGGCTGCTGGCCGACCGTAATCGCCTGGAACAGATCCTCGCCAACCTGACTGACAATGCCATCAAATTCACCCCACACGGCGAGGTGGAACTGAGCATAGGGATGCGCCAAAGCGATACCCAGAACCTCTTGCGTTTCTGCGTGCGCGATACCGGTATCGGCATAGGCGCGCTGCAACAGTCCACCCTATTCGATGCCCCCGATGCGGGTGATCCCTTGCGAGCCGGACACACTCATACAAATGGACTCGGACTGGCCATCAGCAAGCGCCTGGTACAGCTGATGGGCGGTGAAATGGGACTGATCAGCGCGGCCAATCAAGGCAGTCAGTTCTGGTTCGACCTACCACTCAAACAGGCCCCTTCAGGCAGTGCTGTCACCCTGCCGGAAATTGATGCGCTGGCAGGCCTGCGTGTACTGCTGGTGGAGGACCATCCACGCAGCCAACAGATCATCTGGCAGCAATTGTGTGGCTACCGCTGCAGCGTGGACTGCGCCAACTCCAGTGCCAGTGCCGAAAGCCTTTTCGAGCAAGCGCTGATCGCCAAGCGCCCCTATCAGTTACTCCTGATCGACTGGCAAATGCCTGGCGAGAATGGCCTGCAGACACTGGCACGTCTCAACGAGCATGCCCCCAAAGCCATGCCCCCATGCCTGCTGATGGTCAATGCCTTCGCCCGCGCACACCTGACAAGCGCCGGCACCCAATTACCGGTGGCTGCCTTGCTGCTCAAACCTGTAATTCGCAGCAGCCTGCAACGGCACATGCTAGAAGCCCTGCAACATCCTCAGTCGCTGCTGCCCGACGCTCTGCTCCGTGAACAACAGCCACTTCGCGGCACACATCTGCTGCTGGTCGAGGACAACCACCTTAACCAGATGGTAGCGCAGGGCATTCTTGAGCAATTGGGAGCCCGGGTAAGCCTGGCTGGCGATGGTCTACAGGCACTGGAGCATCTTCGCCAGGTGGAGCAACACTTTGATCTGGTGCTGATGGACATCCAGATGCCCGGCATGGATGGATTTACGGCCACCCGTTTGATCCGAGAAGAACTCGGCCTACAACTTCCCATTCTCGCCATGTCGGCCGGGGTCAGCCGTGCCGAGCGCGAACAATGTCTGGCTGCGGGAATGAATGCATTTATCGCCAAGCCAATTGAGCAGCACTTGTTGCTCAAGATTCTGCGGCCCTATCTACCCTCGTCATCCAATGCTGCGGTGGCCATCGCCCAACCCTCGATGGTTTTTAATGCCGATAATCTCCAACGCCTTTGCGAGGCCAGCCCTGACGTCCACCAGACGATGGCCGGACTGGTCAGTTCCGCTATTGAGCGCGGCCTGCAACCGCTGGAGGAAATCCGCGAGGCCTGGCGTAACCGACAGCCAGAAGAGATTTCCCGACTACTTCATATCCAGCGCGGCAGCCTCGCCACGCTAGGCGCAGTCAGCCTGCCAGCCCTGTGCCTGCGGATTGAGGAGGGCATCCGCCTGCAGCAAGCTGATCGTATTGAGCCGCTGCTGGATGACTTGGATCGAGAATTTCGCGCACTACTCGATGCCCTGCAACAATGGCTGCGCGACCATCCTCCCGGCAAGGCCTGAGCCACGCTTGTCGTGGATCAAAATTCGCATGCACCAAGCCCGCATACTGTTCGGACAACCCTGGAGGACACGCCATGTTCAGCCACATCCTGATTGCCCACGACCTCAGCCTGGAAAGCGACATTGCCCTGCAGCGCGCCGCGCAGCTGGCCAACCAGCACCACGCCCGGCTGACACTGCTACACGTGGTCGAGGGGCAGCCGGACGCAAAGGCACTGGCAGAGCTGCAAGCAGCTGCCGAGAAGGTGCTAGGTGAACGCCTAGAGGCCTACAGCCATTGCCGGGCGGATGTCGTGCTGCGCAGCGGTCAGGCGGCGCAGGTCACCCTAGAGGTCGCCAGCGATATCGGCGCCGACCTGCTGGTGGTCGGCGGTCACCACAAGGGCCGCCCGGAGCTGTTCAGCGGCACCAATCTGGAGCGCCTGGCCCGCCATTGCGGCATGCCACTGCTGCTTGCCCGCTGTGAGCAGGTGGCGCCCTACCAGCGTGCCATCGTCGCCCTCGATCAATCACTGTGTGGTTGCCAGGCCCTGCGCAGTGCTGTGTGCCTGATCCCGAGCGACGCCGAACTGCTGGGCATCAATATCTTTGACAGCAGCGGTCGCCGCGACGCCCGCCAGGCCGGTGAGCAACTGGAGATTCAGCAGGGCCTGCTGCAACACATGGTCGAGGATGAGTGCGACCAGCTACCTGCCCGGCAAAAACCGGTCCGCGTCGAGGTCATCCCCGGCACCCTGGCCGGCAGTCTGGATGAGCGTATCCGCGAAGAACGCCCACAACTGCTGGCCCTCGGTCAGCACAGCCGCAGCCGCCTGAGCGAGGCACTGCTGGGCAGTCTGCCCATTCACTATCTGCGCCAGCCTCCCTGCGATGTGCTGCTGGTGAAATGAACAAGGCCCCTTACGGGGCCTTGTTCATTAGGGGGTATTACTCGTTGAGGGCAGTTACTCGTCGGACTCGAGCAACTGGTGCAGCTCCAGAAACTGCTGGCTCAGCTTGTGCCGCGGATCGAGGAATACCAGTGGCTTGCAGGCCTGGTGCGACTCGCGCATCTTCACCGAGCTCATCAGGTTGACCGGCAGTACCGGCAGGCCTTCGGCAATCAGTTCATCAAGCAGCTGCTGCGGCAGCGCGGCACGGGGCTGGAACTGGTTGACCACGATACCCTCGACCTCCAGGTCCTCGTTGTGGTCTTCCTTTAGCTCCTCGATTTCCCGCATCAGCCCGTACAGCGCCTGACGCGAGAAGCTGTCGCAATCGAAGGGAATCAGCACGCGGTCGGCAGCGATCAGCGCGGAAACTGTGTAAAAGTTCAGCGCCGGCGGGGTATCCAGGTAGATCCGGTCGTAATCCTCGGCCAGCTCTTCCAGCAGTTTGCGCAGCTTGTTGATCTTGTGCTTCTGCTCCAGCTTGGGCTGCAGCTCAGCCAGTTCGGCGGTGGCGGTGACCACGTGCAGGTTGTCGAACGGCGTCTCGTAGATATCGACCTTGCCTTTCTTGGCGAACGGCCCGGAAGCCAGGGTCTGCTTGAAGAAGTCGGCGATGCCGACCGGGATGTCATCACCGGTCAGACCGGTCAGGTAGTGGGTGGAGTTGGCCTGGGCATCCAGGTCGATGAGCAGGGTGCGATAGCCCTCGGCCGCGCTGACCGCCGCCAGGTTGCAGGCAATACTGGATTTTCCCACGCCGCCTTTCTGGTTGAACACCACTCGCCGCATCTCACACCTCCCTGATTATTCACTGCGCTGATTCTATGCAAAGCCCGTGACAAGGGCGAGGCATTAACCTGCCCCAAGGGCCGCTCCCATACCGGCAAGGGCCCCAAAAGCACGGAGGCCGCTTGATGGCGGCCTCCGGACTGGATTACTGATGGTACTGCGCGGACAACTCGTGCACCGCCTCGAAGAAGGCGGCAGCGTTGGCCGGGTCGACCTCCGGGGTGATGCCGTGGCCGAGGTTGAACACATGGCCCTCGCCTGGACCAAACGCCGCGAGGATACGCCCCACTTCGGCACGGATGGCCGCGGGGGTGGCGTACAGCACGCTCGGGTCCATGTTGCCCTGCAGGGCGACCTTGCTGCCGACGCGGGCGCGGGCGCTGCCGATGTCGCAGGTCCAGTCCAGGCCCAGCGCTTCGGCGCCGCTGTCGGCCATGGACTCCAGCCACAGGCCGCCACCCTTGGTGAACAGGATCACCGGCACGCGACGCCCGTCATGCTCGCGGATCAGACCGTCGACGATCTTCTGCATGTAGGCCAGCGAGAACTCCTGATAAGCCGCGGCCGACAGGCTGCCACCCCAGGAGTCGAAAATCTGCACGGCCTGAGCGCCGGCACGGATCTGCCCGTTGAGGTAGCTGGTGACCGACAGCGCCAGCTTGTCGAGCAGCGCATGCATGGCCTGCGGGTTGTTGTAGAGCATGGCCTTGGACTTGCGGAAGTCCTTGGAAGAACCACCCTCGACCATGTAGGTCGCCAGCGTCCACGGGCTGCCGGAGAAGCCGATCAGCGGCACGCGGCCATTCAGCTCGCGGCGGATCGCGCGCACGGCATCCATCACATAGCCCAGGTCTTTCTCCGGATCAGGAATCGGCAGCGCCTCGATATCGGCCAGGCTGCTGATCACCTTCTTGAAGCGCGGACCTTCGCCGGTCTCGAAGTACAGGCCCTGGCCCATGGCATCCGGCACGGTGAGGATGTCGGAGAAAAGAATCGCCGCATCGATCTGCGAATAGCGGTCCAGCGGCTGGATGGTGACCTCGCAGGCCAGCTCCGGGTTCTTCATCAGGCTGACGAAATCACCGGCCTTGGCCCGGGTGGCGCGGTACTCCGGCAGATAGCGGCCGGCCTGACGCATCATCCACACCGGGGTGACATCGACAGGCTGCTTGAGCAGGGCACGGAGGAAGCGATCATTCTTCAGGGCGGACATCGGCGGTTTCCTGATTCAACAAAGGGGGGCGTGGTGGCGCGGCCGGAGTATGCGGCCCTGCGGACTCCAGCGCCCCTACCGGGGCGGGCACCTGCGCGGAATGCCGGGCATTTTCGCAGAGCGCAAAACAAAAGGCACGGCGATTGCCGTGCCTTTTGTCCATCGCGTTGATGCAGATCAGGCTCAGACGCCCAGGTAATCGAGGATACCTTCGGCGGCATTACGGCCTTCGAAGATCGCCGTCACCACCAGGTCGGAACCACGCACCATGTCGCCACCGGCGAAAATCTTCGGGTTGCTGGTCTGGTGCTTGAACTTGCCCTGCTCCGGAGCCACAACGCGGCCCTGGCTGTCAGTCTGGATCTGGAACTGCTCGAACCACGGCGCCGGGCTTGGACGGAAACCGAAGGCGATCAGCACGGCGTCGGCCGGGATGATTTCCTCGGAGCCCGGGATCGGCTCGGGGCTGCGACGGCCACGGGCATCCGGCTCGCCGAGACGGGTCTCGACCACCTTGATGCCTTCCACCTTGCCTTCGCCGACGATGGCGATGGGCTGGCGGTTGAAGAGGAACTTAACGCCCTCTTCCTTGGCGTTCTTCACCTCACGGCGCGAACCGGGCATGTTCTCTTCGTCACGACGGTAGGCGCAGGTCACGCTCTTGGCGCCCTGGCGGATGGAGGTGCGGTTGCAGTCCATCGCGGTGTCACCACCACCCAGCACGACCACCTTCTTGCCGGCCATGTCGATGAAGTCGGCGGGCGACTTCTCGAAACCGAGGTTGCGGTTGACGTTGGCAATCAGGAAATCCAGCGCATCGGTCACGCCCGGCAGGTCTTCGCCCGGGAAGCCACCTTTCATGTAGGTGTAGGTGCCCATGCCCATGAAAACGGCATCGAACTCGGCGAGCAGGTCATCCATGCTGATGTCCTTGCCGATCTCGGTGTTCAGGCGGAACTCCACGCCCATGCCGGTGAAGACTTCACGGCGGCGGCTCAGCACGGTCTTTTCCAGCTTGAACTCGGGGATGCCGAAGGTCAGCAGACCACCGATTTCCGGGTTCTTGTCGAACACCACCGGGGTCACGCCGTTGCGCACCAAAATGTCGGCACAGCCGAGGCCTGCCGGGCCGGCGCCGATCACGGCAACACGCTTGCCGGTCGGCTTGACCTTGGACATGTCCGGACGCCAGCCCATGGCAAAGGCGGTATCGGTGATGTACTTCTCCACCGAGCCGATGGTCACCGCGCCGAAACCGTCGTTGAGGGTGCAGGCACCCTCGCACAGACGATCCTGCGGGCACACCCGGCCGCACACTTCCGGCAGGGTGTTAGTCTGGTGGCTCAGTTCGGCGGCCGCCAGGATGTTGCCTTCCGAAACCAGCTTCAGCCAGTTCGGAATGAAGTTGTGCACCGGGCACTTCCACTCGCAGTACGGGTTACCGCAGCCGAGGCAACGGTGAGCCTGTTCGGAAGCCTGGGCCGGCTTGAACAGGTCATAGATCTCGACGAATTCCTTCTTGCGCTGACGCAAGAGTTTCTTCTTCGGATCCTTGCGCCCGACTTCGATGAACTGGAAGTCATTGTTCAGACGTTCAGTCATTTCAAAACCTCATCAAACCACTTCGGGCGCTTGTTATTGCGGGTTGGCACGGGTGCTGGTGAGCAGGGTCTTCAAGCTGGCCGCCTTGGGCTTGACCAGCCAGAACTTGCGCACGTAGTCATCCAGGTTGTCCAGCAGGTGACGACCCCAGGCGCTGCCGCTCTCCTCGACGTACTCGGCGAGCACGCGCTGCAGGTGAGTGCGGTAGGCTTCCATGGCTTCGTTGTTGATGCGCTGGATTTCCACCAGTTCGTGGTTGACGCGATCGACGAAGCTGTTGTCTTCGTCCAGCACGTAGGCAAAGCCACCGGTCATACCGGAACCGAAGTTGTAGCCGGTCTTGCCCAGTACGCAGACGAAACCGCCGGTCATGTACTCGCAGCAGTGGTCGCCAGTGCCTTCCACGACAGCATGGGCACCGGAGTTACGCACGGCGAAACGCTCGCCGGCGGTCCCTACGGCAAACAGCTTGCCACCGGTGGCGCCGTACAGACAGGTGTTGCCGATGATGGCCGACTCCTGGCTCTTGAACGGACTGCCAGCCGGCGGAACGATCACCAGCTTGCCACCGGTCATGCCCTTGCCGACGTAGTCGTTGGCGTCGCCTTCCAGGTGCAGGTTCAGGCCGCCGGCGTTCCACACACCGAAGCTCTGACCCGCAGTGCCCTTGAAGCGGAAGGTGATCGGGGCGCTGGCCATGCCCTGGTTGCCGTGAGCACGGGCGATTTCACCCGACACGCGGGCACCGATGGAGCGGTCGCAGTTGCAGATTTCCAGCGAGAATTCGCCACCGGACTTGTTGGCAATCGCGTCCTTGGTCAGCTCGGCCATCTTCTCGGCCAGCAGGCCCTGGTCGAACGGCGGGTTGCGGTCAACCTCACAGAACTGCGGCTTGTCCGCCGGAATGTGATCGCTGCCCAGCAACGGAGTCAGGTCGAGGAACTGCTGCTTGTCGGTTTCACCCGGCAGCACTTCGAGCAGATCGGTACGGCCGATCAGCTCGCCCAGGCTGCGCACACCCAGCTTGGCCAGCCACTCGCGGGTTTCCTCGGCGACGTAGGTGAAGAAGTTCATCACCATTTCGACGGTGCCGATGAAGTGATCCTTGCGCAGCTTGTCGTTCTGAGTGGCCACGCCGGTGGCGCAGTTGTTCAGGTGACAGATACGCAGGTACTTACAGCCCAGGGCGATCATCGGCGCGGTCCCAAAGCCGAAGCTCTCGGCGCCGAGAATGGCAGCCTTGATCACGTCGAGACCGGTCTTCAGACCGCCGTCGGTCTGTACCCGCACCTTGCCGCGCAGGTCGTTGCCACGCAGGGTCTGGTGGGTTTCGGCCAGGCCGAGTTCCCACGGCGCGCCGGCGTACTTGATCGAGGTGATCGGCGAGGCGCCGGTACCACCGTCGTAACCGGAGATGGTGATCAGGTCGGCATAGGCCTTGGCCACGCCGGCGGCGATGGTACCCACACCGGCCTCGGCCACCAGCTTGACCGACACCAGCGCCTGCGGATTGACCTGCTTGAGGTCATAGATCAGCTGCGCCAGGTCTTCGATCGAGTAGATATCGTGGTGCGGCGGCGGCGAAATCAGGGTCACGCCCGGCACCGCGTAACGCAGACGCGCGATCAGCGGATTGACCTTGCCTCCCGGCAGCTGGCCACCCTCACCGGGCTTGGCGCCCTGGGCCACCTTGATCTGCAGCACTTCGGCATTGACCAGGTATTCCGGCGTGACGCCGAAACGACCGGTGGCCACCTGCTTGATCTTCGAGCTCTTCACCGTGCCGTAACGGGCCGGGTCTTCACCGCCCTCACCGGAGTTGGAGCGCGCGCCCAGGCGGTTCATCGCCTCGGCAATGGCCTCGTGGGCTTCCGGAGACAGGGCGCCGAGGGAAATACCGGCGGAGTCGAAGCGTTTGAGGATTTCCTCGAACGGCTCAACCTCGTCCAGCGGCAGCGGCTTGTCCGCCAGCTTGACCTTGAGAAGGTCGCGGATCATCGACACCGGACGGGTATCGACCAGCGCGGAGTATTCCTTGTACTTGGCATAGTCGCCCTGCTGCACGGCGGCCTGCAGGGTGTTGACCACGTCCGGGTTGTAGGCGTGGTATTCGCCACCGTAGACGAACTTGAGCAGACCGCCCTGCTGGATCGGCTTGCGCGCACTCCAGGCTTCGGCAGCCAGCAGCTTCTGCTCGCTTTCGATATCGACGAAACGCGCACCCTTGATGCGGCTGGCAACGCCACGGAAGCTAAGCTCGACCACTTCTTCGGACAGGCCGACGGCCTCGAACAGCTGGGCGCCACGGTAGGAGGCGATGGTGGAGATACCCATCTTCGACAGGATCTTCAGCAGGCCCTTGGCGATGCCCTTGCGGTAGTGTTTGAACACTTCGTCCAGATCGCCCAGCACTTCGCCGGTACGGATCAGGTCAGCCAGCACTTCGTAGGCCAGGTACGGGTACACCGCGGACGCACCGAAGCCCACCAGCACAGCAAAGTGGTGCGGGTCACGGGCGGTAGCGGTCTCGACCAGGATGTTGCAGTCGCAACGCAAGCCCTGCTCGGTCAGGCGATGGTGCACGGCACCGGTCACCAGCGATGCATGCGCCGGCAGCTTGCCCGGAGCGATATTGCGGTCGGTCAGCACCAGCAGAGTCTTGCCCGCACGCACGGCCTCTTCGGCCTGATCGGCCATGCTGCGCACGGCAGCCTCCAGACCCAGCGACTCGTCGTAGTTCATGTCGATGACATGACGTTCGAAGCCCGGGGTCTGCAGATTCATCAGCGCGCGCCACTTGGCCGGCGAGATCACCGGGCTGGTGAGGATCACGCGGCTGGCATGAGCTGGCGACTCTTCAAAGATGTTGCGCTCGGCGCCCAGGCAGATTTCCAGGGACATCACGATCGCTTCGCGCAGCGGGTCGATCGGCGGGTTGGTCACCTGGGCGAACTGCTGACGGAAATAGTCGTATGGCGAACGCACGCGCTGCGACAGCACCGCCATCGGCGTGTCGTCACCCATCGAACCGACCGCTTCCTGACCCTGCTCGGCCAGCGGACGCAGAACCTGGTCACGCTCTTCGAAGGTGACCTGGAACATCTTCATGAACTGCTTGAGCTGGTCAGCATCGTAGCTGGCCACGCCCTGATCGTCGTCCAGCGCGGCCTGAATACGCACCGCGCCCTGACGCAGCCACTGCTTGTAGGGGTGGCGCGACTTCAGGCGGTTGTCGATGTCGTCGGTGCTCAGCACCTGACCGGTTTCGGTGTCCACGGCCAGGATCTGACCCGGGCCGACACGGCCCTTGGCGATCACGTCTTCCGGCTTGTAGTCCCATACGCCGATTTCCGACGCCAGGGTGATATAGCCGTTCTTAGTGGTGACCCAGCGCGCCGGACGCAGACCGTTACGGTCGAGCAGGCAGACGGCATAGCGGCCATCGGTCAGCACGACACCGGCCGGACCGTCCCAGGGCTCCATGTGCATGGAGTTGTATTCGTAGAACGCGCGCAGATCGGCGTCCATGGTCTCGACGTTCTGCCAGGCCGGCGGAATGATCATGCGCACGCCACGGAACAGGTCGATACCGCCGGTGACCATCAGCTCCAGCATGTTGTCCATGCTCGAGGAGTCCGAACCCACGCGGTTGACCAGCGGGCCCAGCTCTTCCAGAGCCGGCAGCCGGTCATTGGTGAACTTGGTGCGACGCGCCTGCGCCCAGTTGCGGTTACCGGTGATGGTGTTGATTTCACCGTTGTGCGCCAGGAAGCGGAACGGCTGAGCCAGCGGCCACTTCGGCAGGGTGTTGGTGGAGAAGCGCTGATGGAAGACGCAGATCGCTGTCTGCAGGCGCTCATCACCCAGATCCGGGTAGAACTGCTGCAGGTCCGCCGGCATCATCAGACCTTTATAGATGATTGTCTTGTGCGAGAAGCTGCAGATGTAGTGCTCGGTGTCGGCCGCGTTGGCTACCGAGGAGCGGCGACGGGCGCAGAACAGCTTGATGGCAAATTCCTGATCGCTCAGGCCTTCACCGCCGATGAATACCTGCTCGATCTGCGGCAGGCGCTCAAGCGCCAGACGGCCAAGTACGCTGGTATCGACCGGCACCTTGCGCCAGCCAACCAGCTTGAGGCCTTCGCGCTCGATTTCGCGGTTCATGTTCGCGCGTGCAGCGTCAGCCTTGGCCGCGTCCTGATTGAGGAAGACCATGCCTACGGCGTACTGCTGCGGCAGTTCGCAGCCAAACTGTTCTTGAGCAACGGCACGCAGGAAAAGATCCGGCTTCTGGATCAACAGACCGCAACCGTCACCGGTTTTGCCGTCGGCGTTGATACCGCCGCGGTGGGTCATGCAGGTCAGCGCTTCAATGGCCGTGTTCAGCAAATGGTGACTGGCCTCACCTTCCATGTGGGCGATCAGGCCAAAGCCGCAGTTATCCTTGAACTCATCAGGACGGTACAAACCTGCTCTCATAGGAACTCCCACCAGAAAAATTCCAAATATTTCAAAAACTTACCAAGCGCGCAGGTCGAAGCGCCAGCTTTGCGCAGGCAAAAGGGAGGGCATAATACACACCACGCAGCGTGCGTTACAATTTTTCGTCGCGCAAAAAAGAAACCAAATGTCGCTTTTCCGGAACAACGCGACCCGCAAGCCATGCTATGGCTTGCGGGTCGCTGTTACCTAGCGATTTCTTGCTTGATGCTGGCAAAGCTCTTGGGGAAAGGCTTGCCAGCCTGAAGCTTGGCAGGCATGGACTTGACCGCCGCCTGGGCCGCGGCCCGCGAGGCAAAGCTGCCATAGGTAACCACGTACAGCGCCTGCCCCTGGTGAGACTTGCGGTAGTAGTGATACTGACTCCCCTGCTGCCCGACAAAGCTTTTTGCCGCCGACTCAGAACGGGTTCCGAATACCTGCAGGGCAAAATGCGCAGCCGGCTGACCGGTATACCAGGTAACCCCCTGCGAAGCCGGCTTGGCTGCAACAGGAGCAGGTTTGACCGGCGCGGAAGCGACAGGCTTGGCAACCGGCGCCGCTGGCTTTACCGGAGCTGGCGCGGCAGCTACCGGCTTCGCGACCGGCGCTACAGCCGGAGCCGGAGCCGGAGCCGGAGCCGGAGCCGGAGCCGGAGCCGGAGCCGGAGCCGGAGCCGGAGCAATCTGAGCGGTTTGAGTGGCCGCAGGCAAGCTTGGCTGCGAAGCAGGTGCAACTGGCGGTGCCATTTGAGACAGATCAGCAGCCGGCTCCTCTGCCTCACCTTCACCCGCCGCCTGTGCCAGCGGCTGACGAATCACCGGCTGCGCCTCACCCACCAAAGGCAAAGGCAGAGGCTGATTCCCCCCCGCAAACTCGACGGCCGGCGCCACACCGTCCGATGGAGCTGACGGGGCAGCAGGAATAGCGGCCGGCTGTTGCAGAGCCACTTCGGGTGACGATGCCGGCTGTTCGCTATGACTTTGCATGAACCACGCAGCCGTAACACCAAGCGCCACAACCACTAGCGCCACCAGATGCTTGACCGGCAACTTCAACCCGGCGCCACCAGCACGACTGCCTGCGCGCTCGGCCAGCATTGACTCGATCATCACATCACGAGCGACCTGATTGACCAGTCCTGGCCAACCCGAGGACTGCTCGTGGATATCTTCCAACTGCTCGTCACTCAGCAACTCAATGCCCTGACCAGCCCCCTCAAGGCGCTGAGCAAGATAATCACGCATCTCATCCAGCGAATAAGGCTGCAACTCAATGGCATGCACGCACTCTTCACCATTGGCCAGCGACTCGAGACGCGGTACGACCGCAGAACTGGCAAACAGGAAGACATGTGGATGCCCCGGTCCATCTCCTGCCGCCAGAGCGAGCAGCGCCTGCAGAGCAGAGTCATCCAGCAGCTCAGCGTCATCTACCAGCAGGTAGACCTCCTGCCCAGTCAGAGACAATTGCGCCACCTGAGCCAGGATTGAGCGAAGATCCGCCTGAGCAACAGCCAGCCCCTGAGCGATCTGGCGCAGCACCGCCGCCGCATCGACGCCGCCGCTGCGAGCTGCAATCACCACGCTCTGCACAGACTGCTTGTTGGTGCTGGCTACCAGCGCCTGGCGCAGCAGGGTTTTCCCACTGCCGCGCGGCCCCGTTACAGCCAGCAGCAACTGACTGTAACGGGCCAGATGATGCAACTGCCCAAGAACAGGCTTGCGCTGTGCCGGGAAAAACTTGAAACCGGGTACGCGCGGAGCAAAAGGATCGTGGCTGAACTGATAGTGGCCGAGGAAAGCCTCATCGGCATGCAAGTTGGTCATCAGACTGCAATCTCTTAGATTTGGGCGGCAATGCGCGAATAGTCAGCTTCCAGAACACTGTCGAGCACGGCGCGCGGAAAGTCGCCTGTGACGACCGCTTCTCCCAGCGCAGACAACAGAACCAGGCGCAACTTGCCATTCAGTACTTTCTTGTCAACGGCCATATGCCGCGCAAAGTCGGCAGGCGTCATATCCTCAGGAGGAACAATAGGCAGCCGGGCACTGCGCAGCAGACGAACGGAACGATCGCGCTGTTCCTGCGTGATGCTGCCGAGCTGGCAGGACATTTCCAGCGCCATAACAGTCCCTGCCGATACGGCCTCGCCATGCAGCCAGACACCATATCCCTGATGAGTCTCGATGGCATGACCAAAGGTATGACCGAGGTTCAGAATCGCCCGCACCCCACCTTCGCGCTCATCAGCGGACACCACCCGGGCCTTGGCGGCACAGGAGCGCTCGATAGCCTCACTCAGAAGTGCCTCATCAAGCGCCAGCAGTCCGGCCATATGCTGCTCTAGCCAGGCTAGAAATGGCTCATCACAGATCAAGCCATACTTGATCACTTCAGCCAAACCTGCCGACAACTCACGCTCCGGCAAAGTTTTCAGCGTGGCAATATCAATGATCACCGCCTTGGGCTGATAGAACGCCCCGATCATATTCTTGCCCAGCGGGTGGTTGATCCCGGTCTTTCCGCCTACCGACGAATCGACCTGAGACAAAAGCGTGGTAGGAATCTGAATAAAGTCGACCCCACGCTGATAGCTGGCCGCAGCAAAACCTGTCATGTCGCCAATCACACCACCGCCAAGCGCTATGAGCGTGGTTTTACGGTCATGCCTGGCTTCAAGCAATGCATCAAATATGCGCTGCAGCACTTCCCAGTTTTTAAATTCCTCGCCATCGGGCAGAACAATCGGCAAAACCGAGAATCCATCAAGCGCATTGATCAGCTGCTGCAGATAAAGAGGCGCCACGGTCTCATTGGTCACAATGGCAACCTGCTGACCTGCAACATGCGGAGCGATCAAATCACGCGCCGCCAGAAGGCCTGAACCGATATGAATGGGATAACTGCGATCGCCAAGATCAACCTGAAGTGTCCGCATGACGCCCCCTAGAAAACGAAGCCGCATAGGATACTCCAGTTTGAAGCCGGCATTAACGGGGAGGAAGCGCGCGAAGCCGCTCGATGATTTCCTGTACCACCAGGCGCGGCGGCCGCTCATCGGTTTCAATAATAATGTCGGCGATTTCGCGATAAAGCGGATCGCGAATAGCCATCAGCTCACGGAGAACCTTTGCCGGATCATCACGCTGCAGCAGCGGACGATTGCGATCGCGGGCAGTTCGCTCAATCTGCTGATCCACAGAGGCATGCAGATACACGACGCGACCGCCATCACGCAGGCTACGCCGATTGACCTCGCGCAATACGGCACCACCACCGGTTGCCAGAACCAGAGCCTCGCCCGCGCTCAGATCAGCAATAACCGCCTGCTCACGCTCACGAAAGCCCTGCTCACCCTCCACATCGAAAATCCAGGGAATATCCGCGCCAGTGCGCTGTTCAATTTCCTTATCGGAGTCCTTGAACGGCAAACGCAGCTCTTTAGAAAGAAGACGCCCGATGGTGCTTTTGCCAGCACCCATCGGGCCAATCAGAACTATGTTATTCACGAGGTCAGCGGGTTACCGCGATAGCCTGATTATTCATGATGCGCGGTGTCAGGAAGACAAGGAGCTCGGTCTTGGAATCCTCAACCACATCACGCTTGAACAGACGCCCGAGATAAGGGAGGTCGCCAAGGAACGGAACCTTATCAACAGTCTTGGACTGTTTGTTCGTGAACACACCGCCGATCACAATCGTTTCACCATCCGAAACCAGAACCTTGGCATTTACCTCATTCTTATCAATCGGCGGAACACCATTCACCGAGCGACTAAAGTCAGGAGCATCTTTAGTAACCTTTACCTCCATAATAATTCGGCTATCCGGAGTGATCTGCGGAGTAACCTCCAGCGCCAGCGCCGCCTCCTTGAAAGCTGTGGTCGTCGCACCACTGGAACTGGCCTCCTGATAGGGAACTTCCTGCCCCTTGAGAATCTTGGCCGTTTCTTTATCCGATGTCATGACTTTGGGTTGAGAGACAACCTCACCGTTACCGGTTTTCTCCATTGCCGACAGCTCTAGATCAAGAATGGTGTTATCAGTAATGAAACCAATACCGAAACCCGAGGTGCGTTTCAGAGAACCCATGTCAACAAATGGGAAGTTACCATTGGAATCTGCACCCTCATCCCCATTTTCATCGCCACGATCATCATTGCCATAGCCGACAAAGTTTCCCTGATCACCAGCACGATTGAAGGTCCCCCCCCATCGTACACCGACCTCCTTATCGAAGCCGACATTAGCCTCAACAATTCGCGCCTCAATCATTACCTGACGCACTGGAATATCGAGCTGAGCCACAATGCGCCGCAATTCTTCAAGTTTCTCTTCGGTTTGATAGGCAATGATGCTGTTCGTACGATCATCCACAGTAACCGAACCGCGCTCAGCCGTAGCCGATTCAGAACTTCCATCTGCACTCGTCACCGACTGAAAAAGCTTGGCGATATCGGCAGCTTTAGCGTAGTTGACCTGAATAAGCTCACGCTTGAGGGGGGCCAACTCCGCAATCTGCTTCTGCGACTCCAGTTCTTGACGCTCACGAGCGGCAATTTCGTCAGCAGGCGCAACCAAAAGCACGTTACCAACTTTGCGCTTATCCAGTCCCTTAGTTTTCAAAACAAGATCAAGCGCCTGATCCCACGGGACATTCTGCAGGCGCAGAGTGATATTGCCTTGAACTGTGTCGCTCGCCACCAAGTTTAGATCGGTAAAATCGGCAATCAACTGGAGCACGGAGCGAACATCGATATCCTGGAAGTTAAGAGAAAGCTTCTCTCCAGAGTAGGCGAATCGCTCAGCTTTCTTTTTCTCGACATCCCCCTGGCTAAGCGGCTTGACACTGATAGTCAACTTATCCTCAGCCTGATAGGCGAGGTAGTCGTAATAGCCACTTGGCTCAATGACCACACTGGCCTTATCTGCAGAAGTACTCGCATTTACAAACTGAACAGGAGTGGCGAAATCCTTAACATCCAAGCGAACACGCAGCGACTCTGGCAGCTGAGTTTTTGCAAAGTCCAGACGAATCTTGCCACCCTGCTCTTGGATGTCCGGACTCACAGAAGGATCAGAGAGCTGAATAACAACATTCCCCTCCCCCTGCTCTCCACGCTGAAAGTCAATATTACTAATCGACCGGCCGACCGGCGCATAAGACTTGGAGGTCGGCGCTGAGTTTAAGGCGCTTGACGCTGGTTTGGGTACAGCCGCAACTAATGGGCTACCACCAACCATAACGAACAAGCTATTGCCTTCTACACGAGTGCTGTAGGGCGCCAAGTTAGTCAGATTGATGATTAAGCGCGTACGATCCTTGGCCTCAACAACAGTGACGCTTCGCGCATTACCAACCCCCAACTCACGATTCTTGGCCGCCAATGCACTATCAACGCCCGGCAAATCAAGCGCAATACGAGCAGGTTGCTCAATGGTGTATCCACGCGGAGCCGCAACCGGTTCGTCAAATGTGAGCTTTAACTCCACTCGATCACCGGGCAGCGAGGCGACATCCAACCCCTGCAAGGTAGTCGCAAGAACAGCGGGACTGACCAACAGGGCCAGAAGAGAAACTCCGAAGCGTGACAGTGAGCTGTTCATGGACTTATTCCACTTGGCAGACAAATAATTGTTTTTAATTTCTGGCTTGGTCATTTAAGCGCGCTCCTTCAACGGCAAAGTTCTTGGGCGTTCCAGCCACCCACCCTCGCCATCAGGGACAATTTCCATGACTTCGATTTTCGATTCATCGATCGTCATAATTCTTCCGTGATTGCGCCCAAGATAGTCCCCTGCACGTACCCGATGCACGCCACCCGCACCTTTAACCAAGGCAAAAGCACCTGTCTCATTTTTGAGAGTGCCGACCATCTCAAAGGTCTCTATATTGAACCCTTCCAAGAACTGCTTAACTCTTGCCTCGTCAGGCTTTATTTCCTTTGAGCCTTTTTCACGCCGAATCAAATCAATCTTGATTGGAGGCTGAAAAGGGCTTCGAAGAGATGCCGCATTATAGGTAAATGCCTCGTAAGCTTGGAACTTAGGCAGAGGCTCAATTGCCCCCTTCGGCTTCGTCTTAACCTCATCCATGAATGATTGAAGATCTGCGAAATCACCGCCGGAGTCACACCCGGTCAGCAGGACGAAAAAAACGAGTGAAAACCATGAGAGCCTCATTTATTCCCAAGCCCCTTATCGTTATAACGATAGGTTCTAGCCAAGATTGACATAGCCAGGCGCGAGCTTCCCGCCTCAGAAGTCACAGGCTGAACCTCAAAATCATGCAGAGTGACAATACGGGGAAGACTGGCCACCCCACTGACAAAGGTAGCCAAATCGTGATAACTACCGACCACAGAAATCTTTATAGGCAACTCTATATAGAACTGCTGAGCAACCTCAGGCTGCAACTTGATCTCAGAAAACTCCAAGCCACTACCAAGCCCCGTGCGAGTTATATCCTCAAGCAAACCGGGCACTTCAGTATCACTCGGCAATTGCCGCAACAAAGCACCGAATGACTCCTCCATCTCAGCCATTTGCACTTTGTAGGCTTCAAGATTTGCTGCCTGAAAGGCCTTAGTCGAAAATTGTTGCTTTAATGTTTCCTCTTGTCCTCGTTCGTTATCGAGCTGCAGCTGCAAATCGTTCAGATGCAAGTAGTACCCCAGACCCAGCACCGCAACCAAGAGAATAATGCAGGTTATAAACTTTACCGGAGCCGGCCACGATCCTAAGTTGTTAACATCCAGATCATTAATATCAATCTTGCGCAGCGCCTCAAGAGAATCTGCAAAACTCATTTCTTCGCCCCCCCGTCAGTAGACTGACCTTCGACGGCAGGCTGTGTCTGCTGAACCGTCAGCAAAAAGACATTTGCCTGATCTACGGCCCCTGCGGTCACCGCCTTAACCTCAGACAGGTTCGGCGCCTCCAGCCATTCAGAAGCATCCAGATTGCGCATCAAATTAGAGACACGATTATTCGACTCAGCCGCCCCCGCAATGGTGATGGCTTTCCCAGCCATTTTCACACTTGAGAAATAAACACCATCGGGCAGCGTGCGTACCAACTGATCAAATACACGCCCAATAACAGGTCGATTGCCCTGCAAGTCCTGGATGATTTTCATCCGTTCCAGCAGCTGTTCTTTCTTGGTTTTCAGCTCACTGATTTCCTTGATGCGCGCATCCAGAACAGCGATCTCCTTACGCACAAACTCATTGCGCGCCATCTGATTTTCAATCTGTGAATTCAGATACTGTGCAGCAAGAAAAACCAAGCCAGCACCCAAGCCAATAAAAGCCACCATAGCCACAAGGAATCGCTGTTTACGCTCCTCGCGCAGTTGCTCCCGCCAAGGTAAGAGGTTGATCCGTGCCATTAGTCGAAACTCCTCATTGCCAGACCACAGGCAATCATCAGGGACGGAGCATCACTGGCCAACGCCCCCGCATTCACCTTGCCACTCAATGCCATGTCGGCAAAAGGATTAGCCACCAAGGTAGGAGTACCGATTTTCTGCTGAATGAGTCGATCCAAATCAGCAATGGAGGCAGTGCCACCGGCGAGAAGTATGTAATCGACTTCATTGAACTGGCCAGCAGCAAAGAAGAACTGCAAAGAGCGGGAAACCTGTTGCACCACCGCATCCTTGAACGGCTGCAGCACCTCGGACTCGTAATCATCCGGAAGGCCGCCTTGCTTCTTCGCCAGACCAGCCTCCTCCACGGAAAGCCCATAGCGGCGCTGAATCTCTTCAGTCAGTTGACGACCACCAAACAGTTGCTCGCGCGTGTAGATGGTTTTGCCGCCATGCAAAACACTCAGCGTGGTCATGGTCGCACCCACATCAACCAAGGCGACTGTCAGATCATCCTGCCCACCACTCAACTGCGGCAACATCAATGAGTAAGCTCGCTCTAGAGCGTACGCCTCAACATCGACGACTTTGGCAGTAAGTCCAGCCAAGGCCAGGGCAGCCTCGCGGACCTCGACATTCTCCTTGCGGCAAGCAGCCAGAAGCACCTCGACGCGCTCAGGATTTCTTGCAGAAACACCCTGAACCTCAAAATCGATGGCAACTTCTTCTAGCGGATATGGGATGTACTGATCAGCTTCTATCTTCAGCTGATTCTCCAATTCATCATCGGAGAGCCCTGCTTCCATTTCGATCGTTTTGGTAATAACCGCAGAACCAGCAACAGCAACTGCAACTGAGCGCGCGCTGGTTTTCGCCTTGGCGAGCACACGCGCCAAGGCCTGCCCCACCCCCTCGAGCTCGGCGATGTTCTTCTCAACAACAGCATTAGGTGGGAGCGGCTCAACAGCGTAGGCCTCCACCTTGTAGCGGCTACCTGAGCGACTCAGTTCAAGGAGCTTGACCGAGGTCGAACTGATATCGATCCCCAGCAGCGTGTTCGCTTTCTTATTGAGCCCTAGCACGACCGATTTCCTATCAGCATCCGTAACTTACGGACGATTTATGTTTTTCCACATTAAATAACAGTCTTGACAGAAGCGCAAATGGCTACCCAGGAAAAAAAACGCTTATAATGTGACCAGCCTTTCCCTTTCAGCCCCACCCCTTTCATAACTCATTCTTTTAACTGGAAATCCAATAGCCTTGATGCGCTTGTTGAAGCTTTTCTGGTGGTCCGGCGTTGCCATTTTTTGTGGCTTGCTACTCAGTTTGAGCGGCACCTATCTTTATCTTAGCCCCGGCCTGCCATCCGTCGAGTCGCTGCGCACGATCAAACTTCAGATTCCTCTCAGGGTGTACAGCCAGGACGGAAAGCTGATTGCCGAGTTTGGTGAAATGCGCCGCTCCCCCATCAGCTTCCAACAAATCCCTAGCGACTTCATCAATGCCATCCTGGCAGCTGAAGACGACAATTTCGCCAATCATTATGGTGTCGACCCAAGCAGCCTGATGCGCGCTGCCACGCAAATTTTGCAAAGCGGGCAGATCCAGAGTGGCGGAAGTACCATCACCATGCAGGTCGCCAAGAATTTCTTTCTGACCAGCGAGCGTAGCTTTTCACGCAAGATCAACGAAATCCTGCTTGCCTTGCAAATCGAGCGCGAGCTGAGCAAAGACGAAATCCTTGAGCTTTACATCAACAAGATCTACCTGGGCAACCGCGCCTACGGCATTGAAGCCGCAGCACAGGTGTACTACGGAAAGAGCATCAACCAGCTCAGCCTCGCCCAGCTAGCCATGATCGCCGGCTTGCCCAAAGCACCTTCTCGCTTCAACCCACTGGTAAACCCTCAACGGAGCAAAGAGCGTCGCGACTGGATTCTTGGTCGCATGCTGAAGCTCGGCAAGATCGACCAAGCTCGTTACCAGGCAGCACTCGCTGAGCCGATCGAAGTCGTCCAACACGTGACAGTTCCCGAACTGCAAGCGCCTTATATTGCCGAGATGGCACGCGCCGAAATGGTTGGCCGCTACGGCAGCGAAGCCTACACCGAAGGCTTCTCAGTAATCACCACCACGCCCAGCCAGCTGCAGACAGCAGCCACTCAGGCGGTTCAGTCCGGTCTGATGGAATATGATCAACGCCATGGCTATAGAGGTCCCGAAGCTCGCTTTCCCGGCATGACTATACCGAGCTGGAAGCAGGAGCTCGTCAAGCAGAAGACACTCGGCGTGCTGGAACCCGCAATCGTCACCCAGGTGGAGAAAAGCGGACTGCTGGTACTGACCCGATCAGGGCAGGAAGAAAGCGTCAGCTGGGACAGCATGAAATGGGCACGCCCCTTCCTTAATACCAACAGCCTGGGCCCACGCCCGCAAAACCCGAGCAACGTTGCCACCATTGGCGACCTGATTCGCGTCGAGCGCATGCCGGAGGGTAGCCTGGCTTTCCGTCAGCTTCCCGCGGCGCAGAGCGCCCTAGTGTCGCTCGACCCTAAAAATGGGGCCATCCGAGCCTTGGTAGGCGGTTTCTCCTTCGAACAGAGCAACTACAACCGTGCAGCCCAAGCCAAACGCCAACCCGGCTCCAGCTTCAAGCCCTTCATTTATGCAGCGGCACTGGACAATGGTTTCACTGCAGCCAGCCTGGTCAATGATGCTCCCATAGTGTTTCAGGAAGCAGGCATGGAAGAAGCCTGGCGTCCGAAGAATGACAACAACACCTTCCTAGGGCCGATTCGCCTGCGTGAAGCGCTGTACAAGTCACGCAACCTAGTGTCGATTCGCCTGCTGCAAACCATTGGCATCGACTATGCGCTTAACTATGCGACCCGCTTTGGATTCAAACGCGACGAGCTGCCACGCAATCTCTCACTCGCCCTAGGCACGGCAACGCTCACGCCATTGGAAATTGCTACAGGCTGGAGCGTTCTTGCCAACGGCGGCTACAGCGTTTCGCCCTACCTGATTGAGCAGATCACTGATCGCACTGGCAACGTGGTGTTTCGCGCTAATCCAGCCAGCGCGCCATCCGCTGATAGCGCCTCCACAGAAAACCAGAGCGACTTAGCGACTGCGAGCAATACAGCTACCGAAATCAAACCAGCAGAGCGGGTTGTTGATGAACGCACGACGTACATCATGACCTCCATGCTGCAGGATGTTATTCGGCGCGGCACAGGGCGCCGAGCATTAGCCATGGGGCGCAATGACCTGGCCGGCAAAACTGGCACCACCAACGAGTCCAAGGACAGCTGGTTCTCCGGCTACAACGCCGACTATGTCACGACTGTGTGGGCCGGCTTTGATCAACCGGAGAGCCTCGGCCGCACCGAATATGGCGGCACGGTTGCCTTGCCGATCTGGATGAGCTTCATGAGCGTGGCCCTCAAGGACAAGCCGGAGCACCTTCAGCCCGAGCCCGCTGGCATACTCAGCCTGCGCATTGACCCACGAAGTGGTCGTGCAGCTGCCCCAGGCGCCAGTGACGCTTACTTTGAGGTATTCAAAAGCGAAGACACACCGCCGCCGACCAGCGAGGTGGAGGGTTTCGGCAGCATTCCCGGCAGCCCCCTGCCTGAGGACGAAAGCGGCAGCGCACCAATGGATCTGTTCTGATCACCGGCCGAAATAAAAAAGCCCCGCGTCTGCGGGGCTTTTTTATTTCTAAGCTCAATCAGCCACTGAACACATCGCTTACAGACTGCAGCGGATAGTGCTTTGGATACGGCAGGGTCGCCACGCCGCTGTCGATTGCAGCCTTGGCCACCGCATCGCAAACCACGGTGATCAGACGCGCATCCATCGGCTTCGGAATGATGTACTCGCGGCCGAAGCTCAGCGCGATGCCACCATAGGCATCACAGACTTCCTGCGGCACCGGCAGCTTGGCCAGTTCGCGCAGCGCGTGAGCAGCGGCGATCTTCATTTCTTCGTTGATGCGCGTGGCGCGCACGTCGAGCGCGCCACGGAAGATGAAGGGGAAGCCCAGCACGTTGTTGACCTGGTTCGGGTAGTCCGAACGACCGGTCGCCATGATCACATCCGGACGCGCCTCGCGCGCCAGCTCCGGCTTGATCTCCGGATCAGGGTTGGAGCAGGCAAAGACGATCGGGTCGCGAGCCATGCGCTTGAGATCATCGGCACTGAGCAGGTTGGCACCCGACAGACCAACGAATACGTCGGCGCCATCCAGCGCTTCGGACAGAGTGCGCTTGTCGGTCTCGAGCGCGAACACGGCCTTGTACTGATTGAGATCGTCACGCTTGGAGTGAATCACGCCCTTGCGGTCGATCATGAAGATGTTCTCGACCTTGGCACCCATGCTCACCAGCAGCTTCATGCAGGAGATGGCGGCAGCACCCGCGCCGAGGCAGACAATCTTGGCTTCGGGCAGCGTCTTGCCGGCGATTTCCAGCGCGTTGAGCATGCCTGCCGCCGTCACGATGGCGGTACCGTGCTGATCGTCATGAAACACCGGAATGTCGCACTGCTCGATCAGTGCACGCTCGATCTCGAAGCACTCGGGTGCCTTGATGTCCTCGAGGTTGATGCCGCCGAAAGTGATGGAGATACGCTTGACCGTGTCGATGAACGCCTGCGGGCTTTCGGAGTCGACTTCGATGTCGAACACGTCGATACCGGCAAAACGCTTGAACAGTACACCCTTGCCTTCCATCACCGGCTTGGAGGCCAGCGGGCCGAGATCACCCAGACCGAGAATGGCCGTGCCGTCGGAGATGACCGCTACCAGATTGCCTTTGCCGGTGTAGCGATAGGCCAGTTCCGGATCACGCGCGATCTCACGCACAGGCTCGGCCACGCCAGGGCTGTAGGCCAGCGACAGGTCGCGGGCAGTCGCCGTCGGCTTGGTCAGTTCGACGCTGAGCTTTCCGGGGCGAGGATTGGCGTGGTATTCAAGCGCGGCGTTTTTCAGATCGGACATGTTCGCTATTCCGCAAGGTGATGTACAACAGGGGCAGGGAGCATACGGCAAAGCCGCCCGCAGCCTCAAGGTCAATCCCCATAAAGGCTAGTCGAGAATCTTCAGCCATTCGCCGTTTTTGGCCTCTCCGCTCGGGTACAGGCCATTGAGCAGACGCAAACGCGCCAGCGACTCTTCGGGCTTACCACCTTTACCAATGAAGTCCTGCAACTGCTGCCCGGGCTTCAGCCTGACCAGTTTCAGCCGCCTTGGCTCGGCCAGCTTGCGCTCATCGGCTTGCAGCGGCCGGAAGCTCTTGATGACCTGCATAAAAGCATCATCCCAGGACTGCAGCGAACCCTCGCGCACCACACCAACGAACTGATAGGCATGCCCACCACGCATCACCACCGCCACACGGCGCGCTGGCCTGCCGGGGAGAATACCGACGACACCATCCTCTCCCGGCAAAGGCAGCTGCTCGCGCACCTGCCCACCCGCCTTGCGCCGCAGAAAATCGGCAGCGGACTCGCCCTGACGCGCCTCGCCCAGCGTCATGGCAAGCACCGCCCGCTCATCGGGTGACTGACCGATCAGCACATCGGGGCGATTATCCAGCGCCCAGCCCTGCGGATAGCGCAGCGTGAAGTTGAGATCCCGATGATAGAACGCTGACCCGCGCCGCACACCGGTCTCTGCGGAATCACCAAAAGGCAGGCCCTGAATGCGCTGCAGGTATTCATCGCGCCGGTCCTCCTGCCCGCTGCCGGAAGCCAGCGCGCTGGCCGGCCCGACCACCTGCTGCAGGCGCGTGTCGTGATCTGGGTGGGTATCAAACAGACCGTGATAGCTGGACGGCGGCTCGGCCTGCCCCTTGGCGCGCGCCTGATCGCGGGCGAAGTCACTCTGCGCCTTGAGCACCTTGACCACCTCGATCATCGCCCGCGGGTCATAGCCGCTGCGTGCCAGATACTGGGCGCCCAACCCATCAGCCTCCAGCTCCATATCACGGCCATAACCGCTGACCACCGCGCCACCCAGCACATTGGTGATATCCGCAGCCGCACCAACTCCGGTGCCGACCGCCACGGCCTGCCCGAGGATGCCCCAGGCGGCCGACTGACTCTGCTGGCGCACGCTGTGGCGTGCCGTGACATGCCCGACTTCGTGGCCCAGCACGGCGGCCAGCTCCGCTTCGGAGTTAAGATAAGCCATCAAACCCCGGTGAATGTAGATATAGCCGCCCGGCAAGGCGAAGGCGTTGATGTCCGGTGAGTCAATCACGGTGAAGTGGTAGGCCAGGTTGCTGCGGTGACTGTGACTGGCCACTCGCTCACCCACCTGCTGCACATAGGCCTGCAGCGCCTCGTCGGGGTAGCGCGGATATTGCCTGGCAATCTCCTGGTTGTACTGGCGCCCCATGGCGAGCTCCTGCTGCTCGCTCATCATCACGAAGTCACTGCGCCCGGTGGCCGGATTGACCGCACACCCCGCCAGCGCCTGCAGCAACATCAGCAGAGCAACGAGCCTCATCATGGTTTCACCTCCAGCATCCGCGGATGCGATACCTGCAGCAGCCAACGCGCCTGATTCGGTTTGAGACCGCCGCGACGTGCCCGATCGATGACCCAGCCCCGGACCTCAAGCTCTCGTCCGGTCAGCGCCTCCAACTCATCGACAGAAAAATTCTTCACGTGCTTGCCCGGCACCTGCACCACCAGCGGCCCGACCATTTCCAGCCAGATGCCTCCGCGATTGCGCTCGACGCGCTCAACCCGGGCACGTAGCAAGGAAAAACCACCTTGCGACAGGTCATCGGCTGCCCGTACCGGACTGCGCTGCCACACGCCAAGGCGTGCCGCGCGGGCCTGCTGCTCGGCCTGCGCCTGACAGTCAGCGAGCGCCACGTTGGGCGCCAGCGCCACCATAAACCCCAGCCCCTCGGCGAGCAGCTGTTCTTCAAGATTGCGCCCACGGGCGTCGAACGCATGCGCCAGCACCCGCCCGTAGTGATCGCGCGCCTGCCGGCCACTGACCAGACGCACGCGCTGCTCACTTTGCCTGACCAGCTCGGCCAGACGCTGCTGCGCCTTCTGCCCCAGAGGTTCGGCCGGACGACCATGATGCGCCAGCTCCGGGGCATTCACCCCGATCAGGCGCACGCTGCGACCATCGGCTAGCTTGAGCGTGTCGCCATCCACCGCGCGCTCGACACGCACTTCCTGACCGGCAGAAGGCGCCATACAGGTGGCGCCCGCCGCCCCCAGCCAAATCGCAGAAACGAAAAAGGCGCCCACCAGGGACGCCTTTTTCAGCAGTACGCGACAACCCATAAGGTTGCGGCCCTCAGCCCAATTACTTGGTGCCGAACACGCCGAAACGCTGCTTGAAGCGATCGATACGGCCGCCGGTATCCAGCACTTTCTGCTTACCGGTGTAGAACGGGTGGCACTCGGCGCAAACGTCGAGGCTCAGGTCCTTGCACAGGGTGGAACGGGTCTTGACCACGTTGCCGCAGCTGCAAGTCGCGGTAACTTCTTCGTACTTCGGATGGATGTCCGCTTTCATGATGATTCCTCAGGGCGTGGTGTGCCGCCACCTGGAGCCATTTCCAGGCACCGCACGGAAAATCGGGCAGCGGATGATACCAGACCACCCCGTCGTTGCAAGCAATGGGCAAATACTGCGCGATAGGCGGACATGCTAGCATCCACGGCCTGTTCGGAGCCTGCCGTGCCACCCGTGATCCTGCGCCTTGCCCTGCCCTCGCCACTGCGTCGGCTGTTCGACTACCTGCCTCCTGCCGGCGTGCCTGCGACCACCCTGCAGCCCGGCATGCGCCTGCGCGTTCCTTTTGGCCGGCGCGAGATCATCGGCATCCTCGTCGAACTGACAACACACTCCGAAGTACCCGCTGACAAACTGCGCCCGGCCCTGGAGTTACTGGATCGCCAGCCACCACTACCGGCCAGCCTGTTCAAGCTCAGCCTATGGGCCGCGCAGTACTACCAGCACAGCCTCGGCGACACCTTCGCCTGGGCTCTGCCAACCCTGCTGCGCCAGGGCGAGCCGGCCGAGACGCGCATCGAGCGCATCTGGCACGTCAGCCCCGACGCGCAGCTGGACGATCCGCGCCTGAGTCGCGCCCCGCGTCAGCTCGAAGCCCTACGCGCCCTCAGCCAGCACCCCCATGGTGTGCCCCAGGCCTTGCTGGAGCGCCTGCAGCTCAACCGCGACAGCCTCAAGCTGCTGCTCGACAAAGGCTTGATCCATATCGAAGAGCGCCGCCAGGCACCGGCCGAGCGGCACGGTGCCTGGCTGGCTCAGGCCGAGCTGCCACTCAATGACGAGCAGCGCCGCGCCTTCGAGGCGGTTCGCGCCGGCTTTGGCCAGTTCCACTGCGCCCTGCTGGCCGGCGTCACCGGCAGCGGCAAGACCGAGGTCTACCTGCAGCTGATCCGCGAAACCCTTGAGGCCGGCAAGCAGGCGCTGGTACTGATCCCGGAGATCAATCTGGGGCCGCAGACCCTGGAACGGTTCGCCCGCCGCTTCAATGCACGCATCGTCCTGCTGCACTCGGCCCTGACCGACCGCGAACGCCTGGATGCCTGGCTGGCCGCCCGCGATGGCGCCGCCGACATCGTTATCGGCACAAGATCTGCGCTATTCACCCCGCTGAAGAACCCGGGCCTGATCATCGTCGACGAGGAGCACGACGCTTCCTATAAACAGCAGGAAGGCCTGCGCTACCACGCCCGCGACCTGGCCGCTGTGCGTGCGCGGCTGGAGAACATCCCGCTACTGCTTGGCTCAGCCACCCCGGCTCTGGAGTCGCTGCACAATGCCCAGAGCGGCCGCTATGCATTACTGCGTCTGAACCAGCGCGCCGGCCATGCCCAGCCTCCGCGCTTAATTCGCCTCGACATCAAGAGCCTGCCGCTCGACTCGGGCATCTCCGGCCCGCTGCAACAGGCCATCCGCCAGACCCTGGAAGCCGGCCAGCAGGTGCTGGTCTTCCTCAACCGCCGCGGCTTTGCCCCCACGCTGCTGTGCCACGACTGCGGCTGGATGAGCCAGTGCCCGCGCTGCGACGCGCGCATGACCTACCACCAGCGCAGCCGCGAGCTGCGCTGCCACCATTGCGATCACCGCGAACGCCCGCCAACCCAGTGCCCGAAGTGCAATCACCTCGACCTGCGCCCGGTCGGCGCCGGCACCGAACGCGCCGAGGAACGGCTGAGCACCCTGTTCCCGGACACCGAGGTACTGCGCATCGACCGCGACAGCACCTCGCGCAAGGGCAGCATGGACCGCCTGTTCCAGCGCATCCAGCATGGCGAACCGTGCATCCTCATCGGCACCCAGATGCTCGCCAAGGGCCACCACTTCCCGCGCGTCACCCTGGTGGCGGTACTGGATGCCGATGGTGGCCTGTTCTCGGCCGACTTCCGCGCCAGCGAACGCATGGCCCAGCAGATCATTCAGGTCGCCGGCCGCGCCGGCCGCGCCGAGATGCCCGGCAAGGTGGTGGTGCAGACCCATCTGGCCGACCACCCTCTGCTGGTGCAACTGACCGAGCAGGGCTACTTCGCCTTCGCCGAGCAGGCCCTGAGCGAGCGGCGCGGCGCGGGCCTGCCGCCCTTCGCCCACCTCGCCCTGCTGCGCGCCGATGCCCATCAGCCGGGCCAGGCCGAAGCCTTCCTCGACCACGCCTGCAGCCTGGCCGAACAGATGCGCGATGAGCTGCAACTGGAAGCGGTCGAACTACTCGGCCCGGTACCCGCACCGATGGAGCGCCGCGCCGGCCGCCACCGCGCCCAGCTGCTGCTGCAGGCAGGCAACCGCGCCACCCTGCACCGCCTGCTGACGCCCTGGCTGCAGGCTCTGGAGCAGTTGCCGGGCAGCCGCAGTGTGCGCTGGTCGATCGACGTCGACCCGCTCGACCTGTTCTGAGTCGCCACCATTCACCCCTGAGCGGTTGGCAAGGCCTCGACTGCCGCGGATAATGCCCGGTTTGCGACCCGCACGGCCGACCGAGCAGACCATGAAAGACAGCATTCGCCACCTGATCCAGCAAGCCCTGACCCGCCTCACCGCCGACGGCGTACTGCCCGAAGGCCTGAGCCCGGTGATTCAGGTGGAGAACACCAAGGACAAGAGCAACGGCGACTTCGCCAGCAACATCGCCATGATGCTGGCCAAACCTGCCGCCATGAAGCCGCGCGATCTGGCCGAGAAGCTGGTCGCCGCCCTGCCGGCCGACAGCCAGATCAGCAAGATCGAAATCGCCGGCCCGGGCTTTCTCAACTTCTTCCAGAACAGCGACGCCCTGGCCCAGCGTCTGGAGGCCGCGCTGGCCGACGACAAACTCGCCGTGCGCAAAAGCACCCCGGCGCAGCGCGTGGTGGTCGATCTCTCCTCGCCCAACCTGGCCAAGGAGATGCACGTCGGCCACCTGCGCTCGACCATCATCGGCGACGGCGTCGCCCGCGTACTGGAGTTCCTCGGCGACACAGTCATCCGCCAGAACCACGTGGGCGACTGGGGCACTCAGTTCGGCATGCTGCTGGCCTACCTGGAGGAAAATCCGGCAGCGGCCGAAAGCGAGCTGTCCGACCTCGAACAGTTCTACCGCGCCGCCAAGAAGCGCTTCGACGACTCGGTCGAGTTTGCCGACCGCGCCCGCGAGCTGGTGGTGCAGCTGCAGGCCGGCGACGAGAACTGCCTGCGCCTGTGGAACCGCTTCAACGACATCTCCCTGTCGCACTGCCAGAAGGTCTACGACCGCTTGGGCGTCAAGCTGTCGATGGCCGACGTCAAGGGCGAGAGCGCCTACAACGCCGACCTGCCGGGCATCGTCGATGCCCTGCGGGCAAAAGGCCTGCTCAGCGAGAGCGAAGGCGCCCAGTGCGTGTTCATGGACGAGTTCAAGAACGCCGAAGGCAACCCGCTGCCGGTCATCGTGCAAAAGGCCGGCGGCGGTTACCTGTACGCCACCACCGACCTCGCCGCCATGCGCTACCGCAGCCAGCAGCTGCAGGCCGACCGCGCCCTGTACTTCGTCGACCAGCGTCAGGCCCTGCACTTCCAGATGGCCTTCGAGGTCGCCCGCCGCGCGGGCTTCGTGCATGAAGGCATGCAGCTGGAGCACATGGGCTTCGGCACCATGAACGGCGCCGACGGCCGCCCGTTCAAGACCCGCGACGGTGGCACGGTGAAGCTGATCGACCTGCTCGACGAAGCCGAAGAGCGCGCTTACAGCCTGGTCAAGAGCAAGAACCCGGACCTCGCCGAGGACGAACTGCGCAGCATCGCCCGCGCCGTCGGGATCGGCGCGGTGAAGTACGCCGACCTGTCCAAGCACCGCACCAGCGACTACAGCTTCAACTTCGAGCTGATGCTGAGCTTCGAGGGCAATACCGCGCCCTACCTGCTGTACGCCTACACCCGCGTGGCCAGCGTGTTCCGCAAGCTGGGCCAGGGCATCGAAAGCATCGGCGGCCAGATCAGCCTGCAGGCCGAGCAGGAGCAGGCCCTGGGCGGCAAGCTTGCGCAGTTCGGCGAGCTGCTCAACAGCGTGGCCGACAAGGGCACGCCGCACCTGCTGTGCAACTACCTGTATGACCTCGCCGGCCTGTTCTCCAGCTTCTACGAGAACTGCCCGATCCTCTCCAGTGAAGACGAAGCTGTGCGCAACAGCCGTCTGCGCCTGGCCGCACTGACCGGCCGTACCCTCAAGCAGGGTCTGGAACTGCTCGGCCTGCAGCCGCTGGAGCGCATGTAAGTGAGCGCAAAGAAGAAACCGGCGCCCAAGCGCGGCGCCAGCCGCTATCAGGCACCGCCGAAGAAGCCGGTACCGGGCTGGGTGTGGATGGTCTGCGGCCTGGTGATCGGCGGCTTCATCGCCTTCCTCATGCAGCTGGAGCCCGGCCGCAAGGATATCCAGCGCGAAACCGCCGAGAACAAGAAGGCCGCCAGCGAGCACCCGCAGCCGAATACGCCGGCTACCGCGCCGCAGCCGGTCAAGCCCAAGTACGACTTCTATACCCTGCTGCCGGAATCCCAGGTTGAAGTCCCGGAGGGCGCCATTCCCGAAGAGCAGAAGCCCGGCACAGCCCCCGTTCCGCTGACGCCCGAGCAGGAAGCCGAGCGTGCCTTGGCCCTGCTGGAAGGCCGCGAGCCGCCGAAGATCACGCCACCGGCCGCCACGCCCGAGGCCGACAAAGCCGCCACCGACAAGACTGCCGCTAAAGCAGAAGCGGCCAAGGCCGCACCGAGCACGCAGTTCTTCCTGCAGGCCGGCTCGTTCCGCAACCAGAACGATGCCGACAAGCTGCGCGCACAGATCATCCTGCTCGGCCAGAACGTGCAGATCGAATCCGGCAAGGTCCGCGAGGAAACCTGGCACCGCGTGCTGGTTGGCCCCTACGCCAGCCGCGAGCAACTGGCGAGCGCGCAGAAGCAGCTGGCCGGCAACGGCTTCAGCAATCTGCTGTTACAGCAGCGTCAGAGCCGCTGAGCGAGAAACCAGAGAGATAAGGCTCCTTGAAGCCTCAGCACTGACGAGGGTTAGGGGATGGCAGCAGTGCTGGATCTAGCTGTCGCGAGATTTTTTTGCAGCAACGGGGACACCAAGCCACACCGTGATGCTCCAAAAGATTATCGCAGCCACACTGAGGACAGCGCTCTGCAGCCTTCTCTGAACTGGGCGCCTCCAAAGTGACATCTAGATCCGCCCTAGATGCCAGAGACACATTCCAATGACCTCCCAGCTCCTGAATCGGCGCAAGCAGATCGTAGGTCTTGAGCATGTCTAAGAGGCCTGTATGGCCGTAGGTCTGCGGAGAAAAGGCCGGATCAGTCCGCTTAAGGTACTGCCCCAACGCACCCAGACTCACCTTTCCCTCGCCGGTATCCCTAGTCAGCAAGGCAACTGCATCCACCACGAAACGAGGCCGCCGTTTGACTGGCGCTTTGGGTGACTCGGGTTTTGCCTTTTCAACCCTGCTCGCTGGGTCAGCCTTATTGTCAACTTTCCCTGCATCGACATTGAGATCAAGCGGCTCGGGAGCCGGACGCGCCCATTCGAAGAACTGATCGCTGGCATTGCGCAAGGCGTCAGGCGTCTTGGCCTCACCGACGATACAGACAGTCGCCCCGCGCTCGCGCAACTTGCGACACAGGTAGGCAAAGTCGGAGTCGGAGGTCACCAGGCAAAAGGTATCGGCTCGTTCATCAAACAGCGCCTCCAGCGCATCGAGGGCCAACGCAATATCAGCGGTGTTCTTACCAGATGCATACTGATATTGCAGGCATGGCGTGAACGCCTGACGCACCAAAGCCTCTTGCCAACGATTCCCCAAGGTAGCGTGATTGCCATATCCTCGCCGCAAAACCACTCGTCCAAACTGAGCGACCACAAGCAAGGCATGCTCCAGGATGTCTGGCGAAACGTTGTCACAATCGACCAAGACCGCAACCCGAGCCTCACTTGTAGTTTGATAGGCACTCATCCAAACAAACCTCTCCATAAAAAAGGGCCCGACAGCCCTCTTGCTGAGGATATTAACGATACCCACAGCCATCCGCACTGAGCAGATAGACAGCGAGTCCTTCCATAGCCGCTGAGCAGGTTTTTCCGGCGCCCCGGTTGAAAAGCCCGGGCGCCTCCCCCATCTGAGTCTCTATTCGGGCCAACCGGCCCAGTAGCGCGGAGACTCTCCCCTTGACCACCATCGTTTCAGTGCGGCGCCATGGCAAAGTCGTCATGGGCGGCGACGGCCAGGTATCCCTCGGCAACACCGTGATGAAAGGCAACGCCAAAAAGGTGCGCCGCCTCTATCACGGCCAGGTGATTGCCGGATTCGCCGGCGCCACGGCAGACGCCTTCACCCTGTTCGAGCGCTTCGAAGGGCAGCTGGAAAAACACCAGGGCCATCTGGTGCGCGCTGCCGTCGAGCTGGCCAAGGACTGGCGCACCGACCGTAGCCTGAGCCGGCTGGAAGCCATGCTGGCAGTGGCCAACAAGGATGCCTCGCTGATCATCACCGGCAACGGTGACGTGGTCGAGCCCGAGCACGGCCTGATCGCCATGGGCTCCGGCGGCGGTTTCGCCCAGGCCGCCGCCCTGGCCCTGCTGCAGAAAGGCGGCGACGAACTGTCCGCCCGCGAGATTGCCGAAACCGCCCTGAACATCGCCGGCTCCATCTGCGTGTTCACCAACCAGAATCTGACGCTTGAGGAGCTGGATTCGGCCGTCTGAGCCGTCTCCGCCGGAGCCCCGCCATGTCCATGACACCCCGCGAAATCGTTTCCGAACTGGATCGCCACATCATCGGCCAGGACGACGCCAAGCGCGCCGTGGCCATTGCCCTGCGCAACCGCTGGCGGCGCATGCAGCTGCCCGCCGAGCTGCGCCAGGAAGTCACGCCGAAGAACATTCTGATGATCGGCCCCACCGGCGTCGGCAAGACCGAAATCGCCCGACGCCTGGCCAAACTGGCCAACGCGCCGTTCCTCAAGGTCGAGGCCACCAAGTTCACCGAGGTCGGCTATGTCGGCCGTGATGTCGAATCGATCATCCGCGACCTGGCCGATGCCGCGCTGAAGATGCTGCGCGAGCAGGAAATGCAGAAAGTCAGCTTCCGCGCCGAGGACGCCGCCGAAGAGCGCATCCTCGACGCCCTGCTGCCACCGGCCCGCACCGGTTTCGGTGAGGAGCCGGTGCGTGAGGACAGCAACACCCGCCAGCTGTTCCGCAAGCGCCTGCGCGAAGGCCAACTGGACGACAAGGAAATCGACATCGAAGTGGCCGACTCACCCATGGGCGTGGAAATCATGTCGCCACCGGGCATGGAGGAAATGACCAGCCAGCTGCAGAACCTGTTCTCCGGCATGGCCAAGGGCAAGAAAAAGAGCCGCAAGCTCAAGGTCAAGGAAGCCTTCAAGCTGATCCGCGACGAGGAAGCCGCGCGTCTGGTCAACGAGGAAGAACTCAAGACCAAGGCTCTGGAGGCCGTAGAGCAACACGGCATCGTGTTCATCGACGAGATCGACAAGGTCGCCAAGCGCGGCAATGTCGGCGGCGCCGACGTGTCCCGCGAGGGCGTGCAGCGCGATCTGCTGCCGCTGATCGAAGGCTGCACGGTCAACACCAAGCTGGGCATGGTCAAGACCGACCACATCCTGTTCATCGCCTCCGGCGCCTTCCACCTGTCCAAGCCCAGCGATCTGGTGCCCGAGCTGCAGGGTCGCCTGCCGATCCGCGTCGAACTCAAGGCCCTGTCGCCGCAGGACTTCGAGCGCATCCTCACCGAGCCGCACGCCGCGCTGACCGAGCAGTACCGCGAGCTGCTGAAGACCGAAGGGCTGAACATCGAGTTCGCCGCCGACGGCATCCAGCGCCTGGCGCAGATCGCCTGGCAGGTCAACGAGAAGACCGAGAACATCGGTGCCCGCCGCCTGCACACCCTGCTCGAGCGCCTGCTGGAAGAGGTGTCGTTCAGCGCCGCCGACCTGGCCAGCCAGCACCTCGAGGCGCCGATCCGCATCGACGCAGCCTACGTCAACAGCCACCTCGGCGAGCTGGCTCAGGACGAAGACCTGTCGCGTTACATCCTCTGACCTTCTGCGAGACCGGGGCGGGCAACCGCCCCGCCGGCCCATGCCCAAGATCCCCAGCGCCATCCAGCTGCACAAGGCCTCACGCACCCTCGACCTGAGCTACGGCAGTGAGCACTACTCACTCAGTGCCGAGCTGTTGCGTGTGCACTCCCCTTCAGCCGAGGTGCAGGGGCATGGCCAGCCGATCCTGCAGTTCGGCAAGCAGAACGTTGCCCTGCTGAAGATAGAGCCGGCCGGCAACTATGCGCTCAAGCTGACCTTCGACGACGGCCACGACAGCGGTCTGTATACCTGGGACTACCTGTACCAGCTGGCCACCCGTCAGACAGAGCTGTGGAACGATTACCTGGCCCAGCTGGAAGCGGCCGGCAAGTCGCGTCACCCGGACGAGTCCGTGGTAAAGCTGATGCTCTGAAGCAGTGCCTGCGGCTGCTTGCCGCACCCTCCCTGCCCAAGGTTAGGGCGCATTTTCTAAAGTCCCTTGCAATACTCGCCGCCAAACAAACACCGGCGTAAACGCTTGCGTGAACTGTAAAACTCGGGTAACCAGAAGGTGGCAGGCTCCATGCATTGGTACAACCAATGCCACCGCAAGGCGGAGCCTGCTCCGTCACACGTCAACCCGAGCAGTACCAGGTCCCTGAGCGCTGTGTCCGCGACACAGTCGAACGCCGGTATCAGTCTCTGGACAATGGAGCGTCGTAGATGACCAACAAGAATAATGACCTGCCACAACAGGCGGCTGAAAGCACCCTTGGCCTCAACCCGGTAATCGGATTTCGCGGCAAGGACATCCTCACCTCGGCGCGCATGGTGCTCATGCAGGCGCTAAAGCAACCTATTCACAGCACCAAACACGTCGCCCGCTTCGGCCTGCAGCTGAAGGACGTGGTACTGGGCAGCTCCGAGCTGAAACCGGAAAGCGATGACCGTCGCTTCACCGACCCGGCCTGGAGCCAGAACCCCCTGTACAAGCGCTACATGCAGACCTACCTGGCCTGGCGCAAGGAACTGCACGAGTGGATTGAAGAGAGCGCACTGTCCGAGCAGGACACCAGCCGCGCGCACTTCGTCATCAGCCTGATGACCGAAGCCATGTCGCCAACCAACACCCTGGCCAACCCGGCCGCGGTCAAACGCTTCTTCGAGACCGGCGGCAAGAGCCTGCTCGACGGCCTGTCGCACCTGGCCAAGGATCTGGTCAACAACGGCGGCATGCCCAGCCAGACCGACATGACCGCGTTCGAAGTGGGCAAGAGCCTGGCCACCACCGAAGGCGCCGTGGTGTTCCGCAATGACGTGCTCGAACTGATCCAGTACAAGCCGGTCACCGAGCAGGTACTGAGCCGACCGCTGCTGGTGGTGCCGCCGCAGATCAACAAGTTCTACGTCTTTGACCTGTCGCCGGAGAAGAGCCTGGCGCGATTCTGCCTGCGCAACGGCCTGCAGACTTTCATCGTCAGCTGGCGCAACCCGACCAAGGCTCACCGCGAGTGGGGCCTGTCGACCTACATCGAAGCGCTCAAGGAAGCCATCGACGTGGTCTGCGCCATCACCGGCAGCCCGGACGTCAACACGCTCGGCGCCTGCTCGGGCGGCATCACCACCGCCGCGCTGCTGGGGCACTATGCCGCCAGCGGCGTGAACAAGATCAATGCGGTTACGCAGATGGTCAGCGTTCTCGACTTCACCCTGGACACCCAGGTCGCCCTGTTTGCCGACGAGAAGACCCTGGAAGCCGCCAAGCGCCGCTCCTACCAGTCCGGCGTTCTCGAAGGCAAGGACATGGCCAAGGTGTTCGCCTGGATGCGCCCGAACGATCTGATCTGGAACTACTGGGTCAACAACTACCTCCTCGGCAACGAGCCGCCGGTGTTCGACATCCTCTACTGGAACAACGACACCACGCGCCTGCCGGCCGCCTTCCATGGCGAACTGGTGGAAATGTTCAAAACCAACCCGCTGCTGCGCCCCAATGCCCTTGAGGTATGCGACACGCCGATCGACCTGTCCAAGGTCACCTGTGACCTGTACTGCGTAGCCGGCACCACCGACCACATCACCCCCTGGGAGGCCTGCTACAAGTCAGCCCTGCTGGTCGGTGGCAAGGTCGAGTTCGTACTGTCCAACAGCGGGCATATCCAGAGCATCCTCAACCCGCCGGGCAACCCCAAGGCACGCTTCATGACCGGCGAGGACATGCCCAGCGATCCGAAGCTGTGGCAGGAGCGCGCCACCAAGCATGCCGACTCCTGGTGGCTGCACTGGCAGAAGTGGATCACCGCTCGCTCCGGCGAAAGCAAGAAAACGCCCAGCAGTCTGGGCAACAAGAAGTACCCGGCCGGCGAAGCTGCGCCCGGTACCTACGTGCACGAGCGCTAAGCACTCGTGCCGGTCACTGCGGTACCCGGACGTGCCGCCTCGCTCACTGTCCGACCTGAGGTCGGGCAGTGCTGCGCCGGATTCGATGCCGGCGTTCACGGGAAGCGGTCCGGATGATCGTGACCCCACGATTTACTGGATAGGCCAAGCGTATGCCGCAACCATTTGTTTTCCGCACCATCGAACTGGGCGATCAGACCATCCGCACCGCCGTTCGACCGGGCAATGGCAGCATGACGCCACTGCTGATTTTCAACGGCATCGGCGCCAACCTGGAGCTGGTCATGCCGTTCGTCAAGGCACTCGACCCGGACCTCGAGGTGATTGCCTTTGACGTTCCCGGCGTCGGCGGCTCCTCGACACCGGCCACGCCATTCCGCTTTCCCGGCCTGGCCAAACTGGCCGCGCGCATGCTCGATTACCTGGACTACGGTCAGGTCAACGCCATCGGCGTGTCCTGGGGCGGGGCCCTGGCCCAGCAGTTTGCCTACGACTACCCGGAGCGTTGCAAGAAGCTGATTCTCGCCGCCACAGCCGCCGGTGCCGTGATGGTGCCGGGTAAACCCAAGGTGCTGCTGCGCATGGCCAGCCCGCGACGCTACATCCAGCCGTCCTACGGTGTGCACATTGCCGGCGATATCTACGGCGGCGCCTTCCGCCGTGACCCAGGCCTGGCTCTGGCACACGCCAGCAAGGTGCGCTCCTCGGGCAAGCTGGGCTACTACTGGCAGCTGTTCGCCGGCCTCGGCTGGACCAGCTTCCACTGGCTGCACCGGATCAAGCAGCCGACCCTGGTGCTGGCGGGCGATGACGATCCGATCATTCCGCTGATCAACATGCGCATGCTGGCCTGGCGCATTCCCAACTCGGAACTGCATATCATCGATGACGGCCACTTGTTCCTGGTCACTCGCGCCGAGATCGTGGCGCCGATCATCATGAAATTCCTCGCTGAAGAGCGAAAACGTGCAGTAATGCACCCTCAGCCGCACAGCCTGCCCAACCACTGATCGTCAATTGATCTACGCTAGCCAACCTGCCTGCCCTATCCTTGGGCAGGCTGTTCCGGCTGGCTCCGCTTCGGCACACTAAGCCTGCCTTGCCACCCGCGCGCGGTTGTCTGGAATGCACTTCCAGCGCGACGGGTATGAACCTTGCTGTAACGACCTGTCTGCCCGGTTTGACAACGGAGTGTTGCCCCCATGCACGACATATCAGCAGAGCCCCGAGCTGCTGCTACGCAAAGTTACCTGACGACCCACGACGCCGTGGCCGGCCTGCATCGCCGCGACCTACTGTCGACCCTCAAGCTGCTGGCCCTGCAGGGCGTTCGCCAGCCACTGCACAGCGCCCGTCACAGTCTTCGCCTGGGTCGACAACTGGGCAAAGTGCTGCTGGGCGATACCCCGTTTGCCGTCGACCCGCACGATACGCGCTTTCAGGACCCTTCCTGGCGCCTGAACCCCTTTTACCGCCGTTCGCTGCAGGCCTATCTGGCCTGGCAGAACGAGCTGGCCGCCTGGGTGGATGGCAGCAATCTCGATAGCGACGACCGCAGCCGTGCGCGCTTCATCCTCTCCGTACTGACTGATGCCCTGGCGCCGAGCAATACCCTGCTCAACCCGCTGGTGGTCAAGGAAGTCTTCAATACCGGCGGCATGAACCTGCTCAATGGCCTGCAGCACCTGTACGACGACTGGCTGAACAACGACGGCATGCCCAGCCAGGTCAGCAAGCATGCCTTCGAGGTCGGCCGCAATCTGGCCTGCACACCAGGCAATGTGGTGTTTCGCAACGAGCTGCTGGAGCTGATCCAGTACAAGCCGATGAGCGAAAAGCAGTACCCACGCCCCCTACTGATCGTGCCGCCGCAGATCAACAAGTTCTATATCTTCGACCTCAGCCCGGAAAAGAGCTTCATTCAGTACGCCCTGAAAAACGGCCTGCAGGTCTTTGCCATTTCCTGGCGTAATCCGGATGCCCGGCACCGCGAGTGGGGGCTTTCAACCTACGTACAGGCGATCGAAGAAGCCAGCGATGCCTGCCGCGCCATCACCGGCAGCAAGGAGGTCAACCTGGTCGGTGCCTGCGCCGGCGGCCTCACCGTGGCAGCACTGCAGGGCCACCTGCAGGCCAAGCGTCAGCTGCGCAAGATTGCCAGCTGCACCTACCTGGTCAGCCTGCTGGATGCACAGATGGACTCCCCGGCCAGCCTGCTGGTGGATGAGCAGACCCTGGAATCGGCCAAGCGCCGCTCCTATCAGCGCGGCGTGCTGGATGGACGCGACATGAGCCGGGTGTTTGCCTGGATGCGCCCCAACGATCTGGTGTGGAACTACTGGATCAACAACTACCTGCTGGGCAAGCAGCCACCGGCCTTCGACATTCTCTACTGGAACAACGACAACACCCGCCTGCCGGCGGCCCTGCATGGCGACCTGCTGGATATCTTCAAGTACAACCCGCTCAACCATGCCGGCGGCCTGGAGGTTTGCGGCACCCCTGTCGATCTGCGCAAGGTCAATGTCGACAGCTTCACGGTGGCCGGCATCAATGACCACATCACGCCCTGGCCGGCGGTCTACCGCTCCATGCAGCTACTGGGCGGCGAGGCGCAGTTCGTGTTGTCCAACAGCGGGCATATCCAGAGCATCCTCAATCCACCGGGCAATCCCAAGGCCACCTATTTCGAAGGCGGCCCACGGGGCACCGAGCCGCAGGACTGGCAGTCCCAGGCCAATCGCCACGCGGGCAGCTGGTGGCCGCAATGGCTGGCCTGGATCCAGCAGCGTTCCGGCGAAGCCAGACCTACAAATACCCAGCTCGGCAACGCCCAGTACCCACCGATGGAGCAAGCGCCCGGCACTTACGTGCACGTACGCTAATCCCTGCGCCGTATTCCGCAGCGAGGCCACACAGGTTATCGTGCAGGCCTCCTGCGGCACCATAAGAACAAGCAATGAAGACACGCGACCGCATCCTCGAATGCGCCCTGCAGCTGTTCAACGAGCAGGGCGAACCCAACGTCACCACGCTGGAGATTGCCACCGAGATGGGCATCAGCCCCGGCAATCTCTACTACCACTTCCACGGCAAGGAACCGCTGATCCTTGCCCTGTTCGAGCGCTTTCACAACGAGCTGGCGCCGCTGCTCAATCCACCCGCCGAGGCCCGCCTGGATGTCGAGGACTACTGGCTGTTTCTGCACCTGATCGTCGAGCGCCTGGCTCAGTACCGTTTCCTCTTTCAGGACCTGTCCAACCTGGCCGGCGACTGCCCAAGCTGGCGCACGGCATCCGCCTGTGGCTAAACGTACTCAAGCGTACTCTTGCCTCACTGCTCGCCCGCCTGCAGGCCGACAACCAGCTCAACAGCAACACACAGGCCCTCGGCCAACTGGTCGAACAGATCACCCTGACCCTGCTGTTCTCACTGGATTACCAACGCATCATCGGCGCGCCCGGCGAGAGCCAGCTGGTGGTTTATCAGGTGATGATGCTGGTCGCACCGCACCTCAAACCTGAGCCAAGAGCGGCGGCAGAAAGCCTGGCCCAGCGTTATCTGGAAGCCTGAATGGCAGACACAAAAAAGCCCGGCCGAAGCCGGGCTTTTTCTTGGCTACCGCGAGCGCTTAGGAAGCGCTGCTCGGCGTGGCCGGGGCAGCCGGAGCAGCTGCGGCCGGGGCAGCAGCCGGAGCCACAGCAGGCTTGGCAGCGGCAGCCGGAGCAGCCTTTTTCACTGCCGGTTTGGCAGCGGGCTTGGCAGCAGCAGGCTTGGCGGCCGGCTTGGCAGCTGCCTTGACCGGAGCCTTGGCAGCCGGTTTGGCTGCAGCTTTTACCGGTGCTTTGGCAGGAGCCTTAGCAGCAGGCTTGGCAGCGACTTTCTTCGGCGCAGGCTTGACGTCCTTGGCCGATACGCCCGTCAGCTTCTCGATCTGCTTGGTCAGGCTATCCACCTTGGCCTGCAGCGATTTCACTTCATTGCGGCTCGGTACACCGAGGCGGGAAATGGCACTGTTCAGACGCTTGTCAAAAGCCTCTTCCAGCTCGCTCCACTTGCCCAGAGCCTTGTCCTTGACCTCTTCGACCTTGGACTTGGCGCTGTCTACGGAAGACTTGACCACTTCTACCTGCTTGCCAACTTCGCTCTTGGCCTGCTTCTCGGCCTTTTCGCCGTCCTTGACCAGACCATCGAACAGCTTGGTGCCGTCCTTGCTGACCTTGGAGTAGGCACCCAGACCTGCCAACCAGATCTGGCGCGAGTACTTCTCGATCTCGCCGACCCAGGAAGTGTTTTCTTTCTCGACTTTCTTCTTGCCAGCCATCCTGCTCTCCTTATTTGTTACGCGAGGCGTGCTCGAGCAATGCGCTCAACTCATCGAGCTTAGCAGACAGTGCGGCAACGTCCTTTTTGGACGGAATGCCCAGACGATTGAGGGCGCTGGCCACACGTGCGTCGAAGGCTTTCTCGACCTTGTCGAGTTGTACTTCAACCTTTTCCTTCACGCTGGAAACGCTGGTCTTGACGGTATCGTTGGCCGCTTCGACCTGCTCGGTCACCAGTTTCTTGCCTTGCTTCTCGACGCTTTCGCCGGACTTGATCAGGTCTTTCAGGTAATCAGCACCTTCCTGACCTGCTTTGGAGTATGCGCCCAGACCCGCGAGCCAGATTTGACGTGCAGCATGCTTCACGTCGGTCAGCAGGGTGGCTTTCTCTTCAACTTTCTTCGCTGCAACTTTAGCCATGATTCACCTCACGTTCTAAGTGGCGGGATAAACGCCCCCGGAGTGGGGAGTTGTAGGCAAGTTAGCGAGGAAAATTAGAAACCGCATACTAGGATGCGCAAATGCCGCTCAACCCTTGAGCGACTGATCCAGCGTGCGCTCGATTTCCGCCTTGATCGATCCACCCAGCGCGGAGAGGAGCAGCCCCAGATTGAGGCGCACCCGCACCTGATCGGCCGCCACTTCGATACTGCCATCGGCACCGCTGCGCTTGAACTCCAGCGTGTTGCCGGCCCAGCGATAACGCACGTCGTACTCGCTGGCCAGGCGCTCGGCGAGCTGTTCGGCCTTGGCCCGTGCGGCCTCCAGTCCCAGGTTGTGCGGGCGTTCAACGGTGATGCGTGCCATGTCTGCTCCAACTGCGGCATTGAGTCGCCCCACTCTACCAGCCCGGCGCCAGGCGGGCACCCCGAGCAGCACCCGCCAAGACAAAGCCACGGCGCAGGTTTAGAATGGCGCGCGATCTTTATCCGGTGAGAGCGACATGAGCGACCCGCGCAAGGCCCCAGAGCAGGAACCCACTACCCACTTCGGTTTCCAGAACGTCCCGGAAAGCCAGAAGGCACAGAAAGTGGCCGAGGTGTTCCATTCCGTCGCCGCCAAGTACGACCTGATGAATGACGTGCTGTCCGGCGGCATGCACCGTCTGTGGAAGCGTTTCACCATCGAGCTGTCCGGCGTGCGTCCAGGCAACCGCGTGCTGGATATCGCCGGCGGTACCGGCGACCTGGCCCGCCAGTTCGCCCGCCTGGTCGGCCCGACCGGCGAGGTGGTGCTGGCGGACATCAACGAGTCGATGCTCAAGGTCGGCCGTGACCGCCTGCTCGACAAGGGCGTGGCCGGCAATGTGCAGTTCGTTCAGGCCGATGCCGAGAAACTGCCGTTCCCCGACAACCACTTCGACGTGGTCACCATCGCCTTCGGCCTGCGCAACGTTACCCACAAGGAAGACGCCATTCGCTCCATGCTGCGCGTGCTCAAACCGGGCGGCCGCCTGCTGGTGCTGGAGTTCTCCAAACCGGGTAACAAGCTGCTGGCCAAGGCCTACGACACCTACTCGTTCTCCTTCATGCCGCTGGCCGGCAAACTGATCACCAACGACGCCGACAGCTACCGCTACCTGGCCGAATCGATCCGCATGCACCCGGATCAGGAAACCCTCAAGGGCATGATGAGCGAGGCCGGCTTCGAGCGTGTGACCTACCACAACATGACTGGCGGAATCGTCGCCCTGCACCGCGGCATCAAGCCCTGAGGCCACGCCCATGCTGACCCAGGCTCTGCTGGCGGGAGTGGAAAGCGGCATCAACCGCGTGCTGGCACTGGATGCCACAGCGCTGCCGCGTCTGGCACCGCTGAGCGGCAAGGTGCTGGCGGTACACTGCAGCAGCCCGGCCATCAGCCTCTACCTGCTGCCGGATGTTGACGGACTGCACCTGGCCAGCCAGTGGCACGGCGAAATCAGCTGCAGCCTGCAGGCACCGGCCAGCAGTCTGGTGCGCCTGGCCCTGAGTCAGAACAAGACCGCCATCCTGCACCAGCCGGACGTCGAACTGAGCGGCGACAGCGCCGCCCTGATGGCCCTGGCCGGCATTCTTCAGGATCTGGAGCTGGACTGGGAGTACGAGCTGAGCCGCTGGCTCGGCCCGGTGGCCAGTCAGCTGGTCGGCAGCCATGTGCGCAGCCGTCTCAACTGGGCCAGCCAGAGCGCCGGCAGCCTGCGCCAGAACCTGGCCGACTACCTCAGTGAAGAAGCCCGCAGCCTGGTCGGCCAGCGTGAAGCCGAAGCCCGCTTTGCCGAACTCGACCAGCTCAAGCTGGCCCTCGACCGTCTCGACGCGCGCATTGAGCGCCTCGTTCACAGAAGCACACCGAAAGCATGAAGCTGCTCGCCGCCCGCCGCCTGCTGCGCATCCAGCGCGTGGTCATCCGTTATCAGCTCGATGAGCTGCTGTTCGCCCTGCACCTGCCCCTGTGGATGCGCGTGCTCGGCGCCCTGTTGCCGTGGCGCTGGCTGCCACGCAAGGCCCTGACCCTGAGCCGCGGCGAACGCCTTCGTCTGGCGCTGGAGGATCTGGGCCCGATCTTCATCAAGTTCGGCCAACTGCTCTCCACCCGCCGCGACCTGCTGCCACCGGATATCGCCGACGAACTGGCCAGACTGCAGGATCAGGTGCCGCCCTTCCCTGCAGCCGAGTCGGTGGCGCGCATCGAGCAGCAACTGGGCGCCAAGGTTGGTGACCTCTTCGCCCGCTTCGAAACCGAGCCCATGGCCTCGGCCTCGATCGCCCAGGTGCACGCCGCCACGCTCAAAAGCGGCGAGGAAGTGGTGGTCAAGGTGATCCGCCCGAACCTGCGCCCGACCATCCGCCAGGATCTCGCCTGGCTGTTTATGCTCGCCCGACTGGCCGAGAAAGCCTCCGCCGAGGCCCGCCGCCTGCGCCCGGTGGAGGTGGTCAGCGACTACGAGAAGACCATCTTCGACGAGCTCGATCTGCTGCGCGAAGCCGCCAATGCCAGTCAGCTGCGACGCAACTTCGACGGCTCGCCGCTGCTCTACGTGCCGCAGGTGCACTGGGACCTGTGCCGCCCCAAGGTGCTGGTGATGGAGCGCATCTACGGCATTCAGGTCACCGACCTGGCGACCCTGGCCGACCAGCGCACCGACATGAAACTGCTGGCCGAACGCGGCGTGGAAATCTTCTTCACCCAGGTGTTCCGCGACAGCTTCTTCCACGCCGACATGCACCCCGGCAACATCTTCGTCAGCACCCGCACACCGTGGAACCCGCAGTACATTGCCATCGACTGCGGCATCATCGGCAGCCTGACGCCGGAAGATCAGGACTACCTGGCGCGCAACCTGATCGCCTTCTTCAAGCGCGACTACCGCAAAGTTGCCCAGCTACACATCGATTCTGGCTGGGTACCGGCCGACACCAAGGTCAACGACTTCGAAGCCGCGATTCGCACCGTGTGCGAACCGATCTTCGAGAAGCCGCTGAAGGACATCTCCTTCGGCCAGCTGCTGCTGCGCCTGTTCCAGACCGCGCGCCGCTTCAACATGGAAATCCAGCCGCAACTGGTGCTGCTGCAGAAGACCCTGCTCAACATCGAAGGCCTTGGCCGCCAGCTGTACCCGGACCTCGATCTGTGGAGCACGGCCCAACCCTTCCTCGAACGCTGGATGCGCGAGCGCATCAGCCCGCTGCAGCTGCTGCGCAACCTGCAGAGCCAGGCCGAGCAGGTACCGCACCTGTCGCAGATGGCGCGCGACACGCTGGAGCGCCTCAGCCTGCCGGTCAGTGCGCCAGCCGCACCGACAACGGCCAACGGCCATAGGTCGCTGCGCCTGTTAGGTGCCGCACTGATCGCGGGCGGCGTCTCACAGGGCATAACCCTCAGCTTGCTGGCTTGGCCGGCCTGGCTGATGCTTGGCGGCGGCCTGTACCTGATCGTGCGTCGATAGCCAGCCCGCAAGCGGACTGGCAGACTAGTCATCTACCTTGATTGCGGCAGCCCAGGCTGCCTGATGTGGAAGTGCAATGAGCAACTGGCTGGAACAACTCAAGTGGGACGAAGACGGCCTGATCCCGGCCATCGCCCAGGACCATAAGACCGGCCGCGTGCTGATGATGGCCTGGATGAACCGCGAATCCCTGCAACTGACCGTGGACGAGCAACGTGCCATCTACTGGTCACGTTCGCGCGGCAAGCTGTGGCGCAAGGGCGAAGAGTCCGGCCATGTACAGAAGCTGCACGAGCTGCGTCTGGACTGCGATGCCGACGTACTGATCCTGATCGTCGAACAGCTGGGCGGCATCGCCTGCCATACCGGCCGTGAGAGCTGCTTCTACCGCGTCTACGAGAACGGCGCGTGGAAGACGGTCGACCCGGTACTCAAGGACCCCGACGCCATCTATCACACAGGACATGCCCATGAGTGACGCCGCCATGACCGACACCCTGAGCCGCCTGGCCGAAGTTCTCGAGGCGCGCAAGGGCGCAGCGCCGGACAGCTCCTACGTGGCCAGCCTGTACCACAAGGGCCTGAACAAGATTCTCGAAAAGGTCGGTGAGGAGTCGGTGGAAACCATTCTCGCCGCCAAGGATGCCGCCGTCAGCGGCGACTGCAGTGACCTGATCTACGAAACCGCCGATCTGTGGTTCCACAGCCTTGTCATGCTCGCCGCCCTCGGTCAGCATCCGCAGGCCGTAATGAATGAACTGGACCGCCGCTTCGGGCTGTCCGGACACGCGGAAAAAGCCGCGCGCAGCGAACAATAATTAGCTCTAGGGAGCCTTGCTCATGGGTATTTTTGATTGGAAACACTGGCTGGTCATCCTCATCGTGGTGGTCCTGGTGTTTGGCACCAAGCGTCTGAAAAATCTCGGCTCCGACCTGGGTGAAACCATCAAGGGTTTCCGCAAGGCGATGAACACCGAAGAGGAAGAAAGCAACAAGCCCCAGGTGCAGCCCACCGTACAACCAGCGAACCAGAGCACCGCACCGCTGCAGCCGCACACCATCGACGGCCAGGCGCAGAAGGTCGAAGACCCGCTGCGCAAGGACTGAGCCTGACCCATGTTCGATATCGGCTTCTCCGAACTGTTGCTGGTCGGCCTGGTCGCCCTGCTGGTGTTCGGCCCTGACCGCCTGCCAGGCGCCGCGCGCATGGCAGGCCTGTGGGTTGGCCGCCTGAAGCGCAGCTTCAATGCCATCAAGACCGAAGTCGAACGCGAACTTGGCGCCGACGAGATTCGGCGCCAGCTGCACAACGAGCAGATTCTCCAGCTTGAGCGCGAGATGCAGCAGAGCATCCAGCCGCCCAAACCACTGGAAAACACCCCCGTTGTGAGCGAGAGCCCAACGCCCGTCAACCCGTCCAAACCTGAGCAGCCATGAGCAGCGAGCCGAGCCAGGACCAGGAAATGCCTCTGGTCGCCCACCTCACCGAACTGCGTACTCGTCTGCTGCGCTGCGTGATCGCGGTTTTGCTGATGTTTGCCGGGCTGTTCTACTTTGCCCAGGACATCTACACCTTCGTCTCGGCGCCCTTGCGCGCCTACCTGCCGGAAGGTGCGACGATGATCGCCACGGGCGTGGCCTCACCCTTCCTCACGCCGTTCAAGCTGACCGCCTGGGTCGCGCTGTTCCTCAGCATTCCGGTGCTGCTGCACCAGGTCTGGGGCTTCATTGCCCCCGGCCTGTACAAGCACGAAAAGCGCATCGCCGTGCCGCTGCTACTCTCCAGCATTCTGCTGTTCTACGCCGGGATGGCCTTCGCCTACTTCCTGGTGTTCCCGATGATCTTCCACTTCTTCGCCAGCGTGACGCCGGACGGCGTGGCGATGATGACCGACATCAACGAGTACCTGGACTTCGTTCTCACCCTGTTTTTTGCCTTCGGTGTGGCCTTCGAGATTCCGGTGGCGACCTTCCTCGTGCTCTGGGTCGGCATCGTCGATGTGGAAACCCTCAAGCGCAGCCGCCCCTACGTCATCGTTGGCTGCTTCGTGGTCGGCATGATCCTCACCCCGCCGGATGTGTTCTCGCAGACCATGCTGGCGGTGCCGATGTGGCTGCTGTTCGAAGTCGGCCTGCTGTTCGGCGGCATGGTTCGGCGCCCCGCCCCGGATGACGAAGACAACTTCCGCGGCGACCAGCCCCCCGCTCCCCGCCCGTGAACCTGCTGCTACTGGAAGACGGCGACTTCGTCGCGCCTGACCGCGTGCGCCTGCAGGGCCGGCGCCTGCAGCACCTGCGCGAAGTACACCGCGCCGAATGCGGCGACAGCCTGCGGGTCGGTCGCCTGGGCGGCATGATGGGCCGTGGCGAGCTGCTCAGCCTCGACGCCGCGCAGGCCGAGCTGCAGATCAGCCTCGACACCCCGCCACCGGCCAAGCTGCCGCTGACCCTGGTGCTTGCGGTACCTCGCCCGAAGATGCTCAAACGCGTGCTGCAGACCGTCAGCGCCATGGGTGTCGCACGGCTGGTGCTGCTCAACAGCTACCGGGTGGAGAAAAGCTTCTGGCAGACGCCTTTTCTTGAGCCGGCCTCCATCCGCGAGCAGCTGATTCTCGGTCTGGAGCAGGCCCGCGACACGGTGCTGCCGGAAGTGACGCTGGAGAAACGCTTCAAGCCCTTCGTCGAAGACCGTCTGCCGGCACTCGCAGAAGGCACCCTGGGCCTTACCGGGCACCCCGGCGAGTACCCGGCCTGCCCGCGCGCGGTAGATGGCCCGGTGACCCTGGCCATCGGCCCGGAAGGCGGCTGGATCCCCTATGAGGTGGAGCTGCTGCGCCTGGCCGGCCTGCAGCCGGTGCAGCTCGGCGAGCGCATCCTGCGCGTGGAAACCGCCGTGCCGGCCCTGTTGGCCCGCCTGTTCTAACGCACAACTGCGTTTCAGAACTCAAGCCAGGGCTCACCACAACCAGTTGGCCGCAACCTGCTGCACGCCAGGCTTTCGGCTGCTACGCTGAAACTGTGCTGCGGCTGGCGCGAAACCCCGCCCCTGCTGTTCCGGGCACGGCTGATAACTACAAGAATATGCACAGACTCGTCCTTGTCCTCAGCCAGCTGTGGCTGGCCATCCTGACCTTGGCGACCCTGAATGTCTGCTCAGCGGCGCCTATCGACCTGCGTAACAGCCCGGCCAGCGTACAACTGCCGGCGGCGCTGGAGTACCGTTTCAGCGAACAGCACCTCGACAGCCCGGCCCAGCTTGACGACGCCCCGTGGCAGCTCTGGCCAAGCAAAACCCTGCACCTGATCGGCGAGTCACGCCAGCTCTGGCTGCGCATTCCTCTGACCCTCGATACCAGCACTCGTCGCTGGCTGCTGCAGAGCGAGTGGCCGCAGATGGGGCGTATCCATGCGTTTGTCCAGCAGGACAGCCAACTGCAAGCCCTGCGGCAGCGGCCGCACGAGCGCTACCCGACGTTCGAGCTGCCCGCAACTCGGAGCGACGCACCGGCCACGCTGTATGTGGCGGTGGCCTATTCCGACATATCCCTGGTACCGCTGCGCCTACTCACCGATGAGGAGCTCCAGCACTGGCGCGAACAGAGCAACCTCTGGCTCGGCCTGTTCTTCGGTCTGGGCATGGCGGTGATCATGTTCAACTTCTTCCTCTGGCTTAGCACTCGTACGCCGGCATTTTTCTGGTATGTGCTGTTCCAGATTGCCGTATACAGCTTCGAAGCCGTGCGCTTCGGTATCTACGTGCCCTATCTGGGTGAAGCCAGTCACGGCCGTGCTTTTGTTTTCAGCGCAGGCCTGGCTTTCCTTTGCGGCAACCTGTTTGCCATCAAGCTGTTGGAGATCGAGCAGATCGCCCCACGCCACTGGCAAGCTTTCCGCTGGGTGATGGCCGTTCTGGGGCTGTATGTACTGCTGCTAGCCACTCCCTGGTCTGCTCCGGTGATTGGCATTGCCATGCCGATTGCCACCTTTGGCGCTCTGGTCCCGGTTGTCATGGCCGTGCTCTATACCCGCAGTGCGCAGCGCTACCTCAAGCTCTACAGCCTGGCCTGGGGACTGCTGATTCTCGGTACTCTGGTGCTCAACCTGAATCTGGTCGGCCTTATCGGCATGAGCTGGATTTCCACCTACGGCCAATTGGTTGGGCTGTCGATAGAAGCACTGCTGCTGTCCTTTGTTCTGGGTGCGCGCATGAATGACCTGCAGCGTGAGCGCGCGCTGATGGCCAACGAATTGCTGACCATGAAGCAGGAAGCCAACCAGCGCCTACAGCGCGAGGTGGAAGAGAAGACCCGTGCGCTCAATCTGGCTATGGCCGAGCTGCGTCTGGCCAATGCCAGCCTGACCACCCGCAGCCTCACCGATCCGCTGACCGGCATTGCCAACCGCCGCCAGTTCGACGAAGTCCTGCCCAAGGCATTGGCCCGCGCCAGCCGTGAACAGTCGAGCCTGTGCCTGGCGCTGTTCGATATCGACCACTTCAAGTCGTTCAACGACCGCTATGGCCATCTGGTCGGCGACGACTGCCTGCGCCAGGTCGCACAGACACTGCAGGAGCACCTGCAACGGCCTGACGACCTGTTGGCCCGCTACGGTGGTGAGGAGTTTGTCCTGCTGCTGCCGGCCACCCAATTCGAAGGCGCCCTGCAGCTTCTGGAAGAATTACGCGAGGCGATCGCGGCCATCGATTTCTATGTCGACGGTCAGCGCGTGCCGATCACCGTGAGCGGTGGTTGTGCAAGCTGGCCCGGCAGCCCGAGCAGTATCACGCCAGAGCAGTTGATCGAAGCCGCCGACCAGCAGCTGTACCTGGCCAAGCAGCAGGGGCGCAACCGCATCTGTGGCGTCACCCTAGACAGCATCAGCGCCTGACCAGTTCGTTTCGGAAGAAACTCAGCTTTCCAGCAGAAAGGTCACCGGCCCGTCATTGATCAGGTGCACCTGCATGTCGGCGCCAAAGCGCCCGGTGGCGACCGGGTCGTGCTGCTGGCGCGCCAGACCAACCAGATGATCGAACAATGCCTCACCCAGCGCCGGCGGCGCTGCGGTGGAGAAGCCTGGCCGCAGCCCCTTGCGCGTATCGGCCGCCAGAGTGAACTGGGAGACCAGCAGCAGACCGCCAGACACCTCGGTCAGCGACAGGTTCATCTTGCCGTCGCTGTCACTGAACACCCGGTAATTGAGCAGCTTGTGCAGCAGTTTGGCGGCACTGGCTTCGCTGTCCTGCGGTTCGACGCCGACCAGCACCAGCAGCCCCTGATCGATGGCACCGACGACTTCGCCGGCTACCTCGACATGAGCCTTGCGCACCCGTTGAATCAGCGCCTTCATGCTTCTTCCGGCGGCAGATCGAGCAGGCGCCGGGCAATCTGGCTGGTCGCCCGTACCAGCGCATCGGTGATCCCGGCCTCGGCAGCCGAGTGACCGGCATCGCGGATGATCTGCAACTCGCTGTTCGGCCAGGCCTTGTGCAGCGCCCAAGCATTGTCCAGCGGGCAGATGGCGTCATAGCGGCCATGCACGATGACACCCGGCAGGTGCGCGATCTTATGCATGTCGCGCAGCAGCTGATCGTTCTCGAGGAAGGCATTGTTGACGAAGTAGTGGCATTCGATGCGGGCAATCGACAAGGCACGGTGCGCCTCGCTGAAGCGATCGACCACCTGCGGGTTGGGACGCAGGGTGGCGGTGCGGCCTTCCCAGGTCGACCAGGCCTTGGCCGCGTGCATCTGGGCAATCTGGTCGGCGCCGGTCAGACGCTTGTAGAAGGCCTGCATGAGGTCGCCATGCTCCTCTGCCGGGATCGGCGCCAGGTAATCCTCCCAGTAATCCGGAAAGAGGCGGCTGGCGCCTTCCTGATAGAACCAGTGGAAGTCCTGCGGGCGGCAGAGAAAGATGCCGCGCAGAATCAGGGCATGTACCCGCTCGGGGTGGGTCTGCGCGTAAGCGAGGCTGAGCGTCGAGCCCCAGGAACCACCGAACAGCACCCATTTCTCGATGCCAAGGTGCTCACGGATGCGTTCCAGATCGGCGACCAGATCCCAGGTGGTATTGTTTTCCAGACTGGCGTGCGGGGTTGAACGGCCGCAGCCACGCTGATCGAAGGTGACAATGCGGTACAGGCTGGGGTCGAAGAAGCGCCGGCTCAGGGCGTCGCAGCCGGCACCCGGACCACCGTGAATGAACACCACCGGCAGTCCGTCTGCCGAGCCACTCTCATCCACGTACAGCACATGCGGAGCCTCGACGGGCAGCTCATGACGGGCGTAGGGTTTGATTTCCGGAAACACGGTCAGCATGGTGAACACTCCAGTCACTGCGTGGGGCGCGCAACCACGCCCCAGTCCATCCGCGCATCATAACGAGGATTGCACCAATGAGCATGTCACGCCGCACGCTACTGCTGTTCAGCCTTCTGCTGGTGCTCGGTGGCTGCCGCCAGGAAGGCCCACTGCAGCGGGTTCAACAGAACGCCGCGCTTCTGCAGGAGGCCCTGCAGAATAAGGATGCCGGCGCGGTGATGGATCTGCTGCATGCTGATTTCCTGGCCCAGAACCAGTACCGCCGCGACTGGGCGCAGCGCAGCATGGCCCTGTATTTTTTACGGCACAAGAAAATCGGCGTCAGCATCCTGAATCAGGACAGCCACCTGGACAGCAGCTACAGCGACCGCGCCTACAGCACCGCACAAGTGCTGCTGACAGGCGCCGACAACCTGCTGCCGGACAGCGCCCGGCCCTATGACCTGAAGCTGGAGTGGTGGCTGGTCGAAGGCGATTGGCAACTAGCGCGCCTGGAGTGGAAGTAGGCGCGCCCGGTGATCAGGGTTTGTCGCCGCGCCAGATCAGCTCATCCGTGACGAAGCCACGGGCATGGGCCTGGTCCAACAGCAGCTGACGCTGCGCGGGACTGATCTGCTGTTCCCGTGACAACAGCCAGAGATATTCGCGATTGGGGTTGCCGACCAGGGCCAGCTGGTAGCCTTCATCCAGATAGAGCACCCAGTAGTCGCCACGGGCGACATTGGGAAACAGCTGGGCGAACCAGTTATCGAAGCGCACCCACAGCTTGTCGGTCTGCCCCGCCTGCTGTGGTTCTGCGCGGCCCTCAGCCTGCTGCCATTCGCCGTCGTACGTCAGGCAGCGGTTGCGCACCGCTACGCTGCCGTCGTCCTGCAAACGGTAGTGGGCCTCGGACTCTGCGCAGTTACGCTGAAAGAACATCGGCAGCCGCGCCTGCTCGTACCAGGTGCCCTGATAGCGCTGCAGATCAACCGAACCGACCGTGGCCGGCGGCGCCACCTGACTCGCGCAGCCCGTCAGCAGCAGGGCCAGCAGACAAGCACTCAGGCGCATCATTTCAGGCCGTTACCGGAAAACATCATCACCTTGTCGCCAGCGTACTGCACGCTGATCGAAGCCTTCTCATCGCCCCAGGTACAACTGGTCAGGCCAATGGCACCGGCACACTCCTTCGGCTCACCAATGAGCGCCTCGACCTCGGCCTTGGTCATACCGGCCTTGAGCTTGGCGTAGTTTTCCTGATTGACCTTGCTGCAGGCCGCCAGCAGGAGCATTAAGAGGGCGACAGTGAATGAACGAACCATGACAAGACCTCGGGCCAAGAAACGGGGGGCTTTGCAAGCCTACCCCGTTTTTAATCGCGGCGCTGCTACCAGTCCCAGCTCAAAGAAAGATTGAGCCCATGCTGGCGGTCCTCTGTGCCGCGGAAGTTGTAGCTGGCAGACAAACCAAGCTCGCTACCCACGCGATGGCTCACACCAAAGCTCGCCAAGGTCTGACCACCCTGAGGCGTATAACCCTGCAGTTCGAAGCTGTTGTTGGCCACACTGTTAAGGCCCATACGCAATTGCTGCGGGTCATCCTTGAACTCACGCTCACGGGATATCTCAGCGAACAGCTGACTGCTGGATGTCAGTTGATGGCTGAGTTGCAGACCTAAACCCAGGCGCTGACTGTCACGCTGTTGATCGGCAAAGTTAAGCGCCGTGGAACGGTTACCACTTTCGCGATAGCCATCCACATCGATGCGCGCAAAGTCGGCACTGATAAACGGACTCACCTGCCAGCCGGTTCCTGCATTGGCCAGGTCATAGCCAATACGAGCCGACAATGCGTAAAGCTGACCATCGCTGTCACCCTTCTCGGTACGCTCGGTTATACCCAGCGCGAACTGACGCTCGAGATTCTGATAATCCAAATGCCCCACGCTAACGCTGCCGTTAGCCCATAGCCGATCCTGCTGGAACTGAGCAAATCCACTGAGCAGGTAGCTGCTCAGGTCGTATTCGGAATCGGTCTGCGTCTCCAGTTGCTGCGATTGCAGCCCCAGCGCCAGACCTACACGCCATTGATCATTCAGGCGGTAGCTGCCGCCCAAAGTCAGCCCAAGCGCATCACTGTCCCCCTCGGCAACAGCAGTATTCTGCTCGAACTCTCGACGCATGCCGTTGGCCACCACAAAACTGCGCCACTGCCCTCCGGCCTGCCACTGCTCTTGCACCTGACTTTGCAATTGTTGCTGATGACCGATCAGGCTGGACAGCGCCATCTCCGGCAACAGGCCGACTTCCCAAGGGGCGGAGAGAAGGGAGTAGATATAGTCCGCGCTGATTTGCTGCACAGCGCCGGTAGGATGCACGCCATCATTAAACATCAGGCGGTTGGGGTTGGGCGTTGTACCACCGATTCCCCAAGTGGGATCAGCCAGGCAACTCGATCCGCTAAAGCAAACATTGGTTTGTGCAACGAGTGGGTCGAAGCCAAACAAAGCCAAATCACCTTGCACCTCGGACAGCAGGCCACGGTAATTAAGGCGAATGACATTGCCGCCCAGCGCCGTCAACTGACGACCCAGTTCGTCGTTGAACAAACCGGACGCCGTGGACCATGCGGCCCTGAAGCCACTGGCAAAGCCAGCCGGTGTCATTCCTACATCGGGCAGATCAGAGACGATGATGGTGCGCGCACCGGCCGCCTGCAATGCCGCAACCCCTGCAACCAAGTTGGCGGCGGCAGCAGCCGCCGTGGCCTGATCAGTGACGACAAACTGCAAGACATCGTTACCACCACCATTGACGTAAAACAGGGCATTCGGATCAGCCGCACTAAATTGTGCGAGATAGCCCTGCCTGGAACGCAATACCGTACCGGCACCTGGCTGACCAACAGGAATCACCGTCTGAGATGTCGTTGTAATGGACGCAAGCACCTGCTCCGTTCGATACCCGCCTACCGCATAGTTAGTACCGTCAGGATTTCCCGTCAGCGCTTGAGGAAGTACGGGCGTGGAAGCCAGCGCTTGCAATCCCAGTTGGGCAGCCAGGCGCTGCGTGCCCACCAAATCAAAATACTCAGTATTGTTGCTCAGGTAGTTGGGCCCCGTACGGTTGGTGAAGCGCGTCCCTCCCGTCGGGTTGCCGACGAGCAGGGGACTGCCGGCATCGGGGAATTGCCCGCTATCACTCAACGAATCACCAAAGACGATGAACTGGGAGTAGGGCATTGCTGAGCTGGTAACCGGCAGGCTGGCTAGGGCGATGGCGGCTGCCAAGGATTTGTACGGTTTGAGCATAAAGGCTCCGGACTCTTGTTCTTATAAGAGCCGCGGAGCCTAAAGTAGACTGGGATCACTGGCGCTCCCCCAGATGGGTGAGCGTATGACGAATGGAGCTTTAGTCCTGATGGTAGGCGGTAACGCGCTCGACTTCTTCCTTGGAGCCGAGGAACACCGCCACGCGCTGGTGCAACGAAGTCGGCTGGATATCGAGAATGCGCTGGGTGCCGTTGGTGGCGGCGCCACCCGCCTGCTCGATCAGCATCGACATCGGGTTGGCTTCATACATCAGGCGCAGCTTGCCCGGCTTCTCCGGCTCGCGGGCATCGCGCGGGTACATGAACAGGCCGCCACGGGTGAGGATGCGGTGCACGTCTGCAACCATCGAGGCAATCCAGCGCATGTTGTAGTTCTTGCCCAGCGGGCCTTCCTTGCCGGCCAGCAGCTCGGAGACATAGCGCTTTACCGGGGCTTCCCAGTGACGCTGGTTGGACATGTTGATGGCAAACTCGGCGGTGCTTTCCGGCACGCGGATGTTGTCGTGGGTGAGCACGAAACTGCCCATCTCGCGGTCCAGGGTGAAGCCCTTGACACCGTCGCCGAGAGTCAGCATCAGCATGGTCTGCGGGCCGTAAATGGCATAACCGGCGGCCACCTGCTCGGTGCCTGGCTGGAGGAAGGCTTCTTCGCCCAGATCACCCTCGGCACCATTGCGGTCCGGACAGCGCAGCACGGAGAAGATGGTGCCAACCGAAACGTTGACGTCGATATTGGAGGAGCCGTCCAGCGGGTCGAATACCAGCAGATAGGCGCCTTTCGGGTACTTGCCGGGAATCTGATAGGCATTGTCCATTTCCTCGGACGCCATGCCGGCCAGGTGGCCGCCCCACTCGTTGGCCTCAAGCAGAATCTCGTTGGAGATCACATCCAGCTTCTTCTGCACCTCGCCCTGCACGTTCTCGGTGCCCATGCTACCGAGTACACCACCCAGCGCGCCTTTGGACACGGCGTGGCTGATTTCCTTGCAGGCACGCGCCACCACCTCAATCAGGAAACGCAGATCGGCCGGGGTGTTGTGACTGCGGGTCTGCTCGATCAGATAACGGCTCAGGGTAACGCGGGACATGGAAGGCTCCGGAGAGAAGGGAAAACTGGCGCGCAGTTTACTCCTTTAGCGCCAGACGCGCCTCACGCACCTGACCTGCTGCATTACAGCTCCGCAGCAGGTCGACTGGTATCACATGAGGCTGTCTGTACACGGTTACGCCCGGCATGCTTGGCCTGATACAGCGCTGCATCGGCGGCCTGCAGCAGTTCGTCCAGAGCATGGCCATGCTCAGGCCACAGCGCCAGACCGGCGGACAGGGTGACCTGTAGCGCACCCGCTCGGGTTGGCAGACGCACGCTGGCGAGCTGCTCACGCAGGCTTTCCACGCGCTGAGTAGCTTCGGCGGCATCCACCCCAGGAAGAATCAGCAGGAACTCCTCGCCACCGATACGAAACACCGCATCGGTACTGCGCAGGTTCATCTCCAGATGCTGCGCCACCGCACGCAACACCTCATCACCAGCCAAATGACCATAGCTGTCATTGAGTTGTTTGAAGTGGTCCAGGTCGATCAACGCTAGCGCCAGCGGTAAGCGATCACGCAAGGCACGCGACTGCTCACGCTCGAAAAACTCAGCAAGGTAACGGCGGTTGTACAAACCGGTAAGCGGATCATGCAGAGCCTGCTCGCGTAGCTGCTCATGCAACTCGGAAATGGTGCTCAAACGTTCTTCACTAAGTGCCAGCGCGGCGGCCAGATTCACTTCACTCTGGTGACGGGCGGTCACGTCGCGCAGATAGATCATCTGCCCAAGACGTTGCATGCCTCCCTTAACAGGGCGCTCAATGTTACGCAAACGCACCTCGAAGAACGCAGTGCCACAGGCCAGCTCCAGTTGCGCCAGAGAATCAGTGGAAGTGCCCATGGCCTTGCACAGCGGGTCCCCAAACACCGGCCAATGTTGCAGCGACAATCCCCTCCAGGAACCACGCAAGCCCGCCAGCTGCAGAGCCACCGGATTGGCCTCGACTACCCGCCCCTGCCCATCAACCACCAGGACTGGGTCCGGCAGTACTTCGACCAGAAGATGGCGCGCCACCGGCAACAGATCAAATAGGCGAACGCCCAAAATCAGCCAGGCAAAAGCCACTACGGTGAACGCAAAGCAAAAAGGCGTTGGATCAAAACCAAAGAGGGTAACGCCAAAAACCACGTAACTGATGTTGGCCACCCAGGGCACACAGGTCACCAGCACAAACGCCAGGTAATGTCGGCGATGCACTCCCTCACTGAACCAGGCAGCTCGCAGGACCAGCCAAAGGCAGTAAAGCATCAGCACATACATGTAAGCAGCGGCGGCCATGAACAGCACGCCGTGGTCATAGTGAATGGGAGCACCCTGCTCGGCTGACAGCGGCTGTGTTCCGGGGCCGTAGAACAACTGATGCCAGGGATTGCTGAGGGCTAAAAGCCAGATCAGTACCGGCCCGAGCAGTAACAATGCAATGCTGCCGGCGCGCAGTGGACGCTGACTACTATTGACATACTGCCAAAGGAAAACCGCCCAGAAACTGGGCACGCCAGCGATACCCGGCCAGGCCATTTGCGCCCAGAGCACCTTGCAGTCTGGCGCCAGGGCAGCCATTTCCAGAGCGGCAGCCCCCATCCACCAGAGCACGGTCAATTGCAGCAGGACAAAGCTGTTACGCCCGGGAAAGGCCTGCTGCCGACTGACCCAGCGAGCCAGCAAAATAACCCCTACGCTCAGACAGATACACAAAACCACCGGAGGGGTTAACTGCCATTGGTTGATCGAACAGGCGCTCATGCCCGCCCCCGAACCAAGGTTGCGTTTACCTTATACCCTAGAACCGCACTCATCCTGATCCGCTCTCCGCTGCGGCTGTCACTCACCCAGTCACCAGGCAGCTAGCCTAGCCAGCAGACCGAACAATGTGAAGTAACTCACACAGACTTGCGCGGACGCAGGAGGCTGTAAGCCATCCCCCCCAGCAACAAAACCCCGACCAGGAGTACCGCCCACAGGGCCAGGCGCTGCCAATCCGCCTGAGCATCACCGGCCACCGCACCCGACTGAGTCTGCTCCGGCGCAGCCTGCGCGGCGGGAAGCAGCAGCGTGGCCTTGGGCAGCTCACGCAGTTGCTCGCTGCTGTAGCCGGGCATCAGCGTCGCCAGCGGCAATTCGACGGAGGCAGCCTTCGCATTGCCCAGCAGCAGACGATAAGGCCCCTCGCCACGGGCCAGGAACACCAGACGCTGACCACTCAGGGCGTACTGCAACTGCGGCGCGCTGGAAAAGCCGCCACCACGCGCATCCACCTGCACACGCAGCTCGCTGAGCGGCCAGCCCGGCAGGCGCAGTTCCTCCTCGCGCACTTCGCGCCCCTGCTGCGGCAAGCGGTAGAGCACACCCTGCGTCACTGCCGCCCACGGCCGGGTGGTGTCGACGCGTCCCTGCACCCGTACCGGCACCAAGCTGTTGGCATCGCTCAGCGGCAGACGCAAAGCCTGCACCGGCAATGCCCGCGGCAACTTCCACTGGTAGGACTGCGCATCCAGCGGCTGCGCCGGCAACGGCTCGGACCACAGCAGCGGCGGTTCCACATAGCCCTCCTGAACACTGACCAGCTGCACCGCCCTCAGCTCCGGGGCCACCGCCGGCGAGCGCCAGAGCAGTCGCAGGTAGCGGCTGCGCAGCGCCGGCAGCCTGACCTCGCGCTGCTCGATGCGATCGCCTGCAAAACTCAGGCGCGCCACCTGATAGTCCCCCACCGCCTGCCAGTGCTGCAGATCATCGCTGCTCTCCACGGCAAAACGCTGGAAGCCTTCGGCACCGTCCCAGTCGAGACTCAGACGCACCAGAGGCGCCTGAATGGCACTGGCATCCAGCAACCAGCCCTGACGCGGCAACGGCTGGTTGCCTGATGTCGTCGCAGGCTGCACCTCGACCAGCGTGCCCGTGCTGCGGCTCTCGATGCGCAATCCCGGCGGCAGGCCGGTGGTGGCCTGCTCGGCCTGCAGGGGGAACCAGCGCACGCCATGGCTCTGCTCGGCCTGACGATATTCCGCTGCGGGCTGCAACAGGCTGTAGGCCAGAAACTGGCCCTGAGCGTTCTGCACGCGCAGGTCGCGCAGATCGTTATGCCGTGCAGCGAGCAGCGCCGGCAGCGGCAGGTCCAGCTGGAACCAGGGGCCGGCGACCGGCGTCTGCAAGGTCGCCTGCCAGGCGAAGTCCTCGGCCTTTTCGACCGCCAGAACAGGTGTGGCCAGCACCAGCAACAGGGCCATCAAGGACTTCATTTCAACTCCTCACCAGCCTGTTGCTCACAGGCCTCCTCCTGACGCGGCGGCAGCGGGGCAAAGTAGCCCACCACCAGCAACAGCACGCCCACACCGATAAACGAAATGATGCGCTCCAGACCACCACGATTGCCCAGTTCGACAAAGAACAGCTTGGCCACCACCACCGCAATCAGCAGCGCACCAACCACCCACAGCTCGCGGCGCACACGCAGATGGCCGACGATCATCAGCGCCAGGGCGATCAGGGTCCAGACAATCGACAGGCCGCCTGTACCAGCATCGAATCCAGCTGCAGCGACAACTGATACGGCACGCCGGCCCAGTGGAACGCCGTGCGGAAGACCATAGCCGTGGCCAGCGCAAACAGTGAGGCACCGACCACCACTGCGACCACCTGGCGGCTGCGTTCGGCCTCGATACCCAGCTCCGGCAGTCCTTCGTGCAGCCAAAGGCCGGCACCCAGCAGCGCCAGCAGCAGACCGATTTCCAGCGGATTGAGCAGCGGAACGTAAGGCAACGGCGCGGCATCGCCGGCGCTGAAGGCATTGGCCAGCCAGAACCACAAGAGCATCAGCAGTGCCAGCGGCAGGGACGCCCACAGCCGGTATTCACGCGGGAAGGCGGCGACCGGCCAGGGCAGGCGCTGCACCCGGCAGACCAGCAGCAACCACAGGCTCGGCAGCACGCTCCAGCCCAGCCAGCGCCAGGCGTTGTAGGCCTCGGCCAGCAGCATCAGCAGGTAGCGCAGCTCCAGCGCCAGCACACCGAGCAGCAGCCACAGTCCCAGCACATGGGCGGCCGACTGCGGCCCGGCCGGCAGCAGCGCCGCCAGACGACGCAGGCTGAGCGCATGCACGGCAAACACCGCCGCCCAGGCCAGCCAGCCGAGGTTCGCCAGCGGATGGTACTGACTGTGCCAGGCCCACAGCAGGATCACGCCCGCCACAGGCATCAGCAGACTGCACAGTAGTGCCAAGGTCACCCAGCGCAGGCGTACTGCCAGCAGCGTCGCCAGCAGCACACTGGCCGCTGCCACCAACAGCAGAGCAGCACTCTGCAGCGGTGCATCGACAAAGCGCAGTACCTCACTGGCCAGCGTCAGCGCCCACCAGGCGGCGCCCCACACCAGCAACAGCTGGGCCAGGCGCTGCAGATTCAGTGCACCCAGACCGTCACCCTGTTCCGCCAGACGCAGGCGCCAGCTGCCAAGCAGCGCCGCCAGCGCCAGCGCCATCGGCGTCCAGAAGCCGGCATGGGCCAGCGGCGTCAGTTCTTCGCCACTCACTTGCCCCAGCAGCAGCGGGCTGACGGTGAAGAAAGTCAGGCCACCGAGCAGTTGCAGCAACAGGCCGAAGATGAAACTGGCGCGCTGCTGCAGGTGCAGGCTGAGCCAGACGATCAGCAGCCCCGTGGCCGCCCACACCCCGCTGGCGCTGAGCCATGGCAGGACAAACAGCACCGCCAGGTTGATGAACACCAGACCGACCAGCAGCACCAGCGTCAGTCCGCGCAGCAGGCGGCGGTCCTCGCGCACCATCGCGTGCCGCCCGGCCAGCAGCATGCCGCCAATCAGCAGCAGACCAATCAGCGAGGCGGCCAGCAGACTGCGCCAGCTTGCACCAAGGCCGGAGCCCAGCTGACTGCCGTCCATATCGAACAGGAACAGCGCGCCGCCGAGCAGCTGCACGGCAAAGGCACTGAACAGGAAACTGCGCGACTGCAGGCGCAAGCCGGCCAGCAGGGTCAGCAGACCGGCCACCGCCCAACTGATCGCGGTGCCATCCACGGCGAAGCACAGCGGGGCGATCAGGTAGGCGAAAGCAAGGCCGCTGACGGCCAGCCATGGCAACAGCCGCGCTTCGCCGTCGCTGACCAGCGCCCGGTGCTGACGCAGCTGCCAGAAGCTGAACAGCAACGCCACCGCCAGCATCGCCGCGCCCAGTGGCGCGCCGGTGAGCAGGGTGTCGCCGCCGTGCTGCAGATCGAGCAGAAACGCCACGCCGGCGCCGAACTGCAGCAACAGGGCAAATCCGCGTGCCAGCCGGCGCTGCTGACGCAGGGCCATCCAGAATATACCGGCACCTTCGACCGCCCAGGCCGCCGACGTCCAGCGCGCATCCAGCCCCAGCGGGATGGCCAGCGAGCCAAACACCACACCCAGCGCCAGGCAGGTCTCCACCAGCAGTTGCGCCCGCTGACCGACACGCCCGGCCAGCAGTCGCGCCAGCAGCAGGTAGAACAGGCCCAATGCCAGTGCGCTGAAAGCCGCTCCGAACTCAAGATGACGAACCAGAGCGAACTGCAGGCCAAAACCCACCAGCGGCGGGCCGAACAGCGCCGTGGCATCAACGTAATCGCCCTTGCCCGCCGCCCAGCGCAGCCACTCGCCGCGCTCGGCGCCCTGCGGGGCGTCATCCGCATCGCGCAATGTGCGGCGCGCAAACAGCAGACCGATGGCCACGTACATGAGGAAGAACACCACCAGGAACGGCTCGGTGGAGGCCAGCAGCTCCGGCGTATAGGAACGCATGCCCCAGGCGAAACCGATGCCGAAGGTGCCGAGGAAGCCGATCAGATTGAGCAGACGCCAGGCCTTGAACCAGGCGATGGCCAGGATGCCGCTGTTGAGCAGAATGAAATAGGAAAACAGCGCCACATGGTTGCCGCTGCCCGTCGACGTGAGAATCGGCGCGGCAAACCCGCCCAACGCGGCAGCCGCCGCCAGACCCAGCGCATTCTGGGTCACCGCGAGAATCGCCGAGAACAGGGTGACCAGCACCAGCAAAGCCAGCGCCGCCTTGGGATCGATCAGCGGGTGCAGGCGCATGGCGGCGAAGACCGTCAGGTACAGCACGGCAATCCCGGTGCCCTGCAGAATCAGGGCATAGCCCTCTCGCCGGTGACGCAGCCACCAGCCCAGTCCCAGCAGGGCAACAGCGGCGGCGGCAACGCCGGCATAACGCAGCTCGACCGGCACCACCATGCCCTCGGTGGCGTAACGCAGGAGGAAGGCCAGGCCGAGGAACAGCAGCACCGCACCGATGCGCAGCACCGGATTGCCGCCGAACAGCCAGTTGCGCACCGCATCGATAGCCTGATCGATCAGCCCCGGCGGGGCCGGCGGTGGCGGTGTTTGCGGACGTACAGGCGACGCAGCACGCACGGGCTCTGCTGGCGTCGCCAGCGGTGCGCTCGGCTGGGCAGCGGTCGCCGCGGCGACTGTCGGTGCTGGCAAATCGGCCGGCAGTTCCCAGACCAGCTCACTGTCATCCGCCGCAGCCACCGGCATGGCCGTCTCCGCCTGCTCGGCATGGGCTGCCAGCGTCGAAAAATCGGCGGACTCGGGAGCTGGCTCGGGTTCAGGCTCGGCCACGGGAGCGGCTGGCGGCGCAGAGAACGCCTCGGATGCCACCTGCTGTTCAACCTTGACCAGGCGCGCATGAATGGCCTGGGTGCCGCGCTCGAAGCGTTCGGCAAAGCCTTTGAGCTCATCTTGCAGGCGCTGATTGTCTGCCGCCAGCATCTGCAGACGCAGAGCCTGCCCCAGCGCCAGGCCACAGACCCCGCCGAGCAGGGCGCCGGTGAGCGACTCACCGGCCACACCCCCGACCAGCAGACCCACCACCATGAAGATCCATTGCATGCGTGCTTCCCTCGCGCCCGGGGGCGATTGCATCCGTGACAGTCATACCCACGCCGAGTATATCCAGCCCGGCCTCTGTCAACAGAGACGCCGGCAACAGATCCGTGCGGCACATATCCCTACCACACAGCGCCCAGCGGTTCACAAATGCCCGCCAGCCGCTATCATCGCGCGCCCGCCACGCGCTGCGGGCCGCGCCGAGAAAAGACCGATGATGAAGAACAACCTGATCCCCGCCGCCGATATCGACCGACTCGATACCTGGGCGCGCTACAACAAGGACATGTGCTACAGCTGCCACTCCACCTGCTGCACCCTGCCGGTGGAGGTGCGTCTGAGCGACCTGATCCGCATCGGCGTGGTGGATGCGTTCGAGAAGGACGAGCCGGCGAAGAACATCGCCAAGCGCCTGCAAAAAGACGGGATAGTCGAGCGCTTCAATCAGAAGACGGGCATTTTCACGCTCACCCGCCTGAGCAACAACGATTGCCTGTACCTGGACCGCAAGACACGCCTGTGCACCATCTACGACCAGCGCCCGGATACCTGTCGCAACCATCCGCGCGTCGGCCCGCGCCCCGGCTACTGCGCCTACAAGCCAAAAGCCTGAGGCCGCCGGCGGGGTCAGCCCTGCGGCCTCCCCCACCTGCGCGGTTCAAGACGCCCTAGTTCTGCGCAACCTTCTTGTCGTCCACCGCCTTCTTCGGCTGGATCAGGCTGAAATCGATCATGCTTCTGGGCACCGTCGGATTACCGATCAGCAACGGGCGCGGCTCGAACTGCTGGCTGGTCAGGCTCTTGCTCAGGTCCAGCTCATCGAAGCGGATGCGCGCCAGATCAGCAAAGGTGTGAATGAAGTGCTCGCTGCTGTAGGGGCGACTGCGCGCGCCCTGCAGTTCACGGGGATCATCGGCACGCCACTGCGGCGAACGCCAGACGATGAACGGCACGGTGTACATCGGCGAGGTCGGGCTGGCCTCGTTACGCCCCAGCACCGTTGCTGCCGGCGCATCGAACACGGCTTCACCATGATCGGCCAGGTAGACCAGGAAGCCATTGGGGTCGGTCTCTGCATAGGTCTTGATCAGACTGCCCACCACAAAATCGTTGTACAGCACGGCATTGTCATAGCTGTTGTAGGTCGGCAGCTGATGGCGGGTGACGTTTTGCGGAGCCCCTTCCGCCGTGGTGAAGCGCTCGAACTCCTCCGGATAGCGGAAGCGATAGCTCATATGGGTGCCCAGCAGGTGCACCACGATCAGCTTGCGCGGCGCATTGTCGGCCAGCGCCCTGGCGAACGGCTCCAGCACATCCCCGTCGTACTGACGGGCATTCTGGTTGCGGTTCTGATTGAGATAGACCTGCTCATCCGCCTGCTTGGAGAAGGTGGTGAGCATGGTGTTGCGCTCGGTCAGGGTCTGCTGGTTGGTGATCCAGAAGGTCTTGTAACCGGCCTGCTTCATCATGTTCAGCAGGGATGGCGTGGTCAGGTAGGCATCCGGGCTCTGCTGATCGGCAAAGGTCAGCACCTGCTGCAACGCTTCGATGGTGTAAGGCCGTGGCGTCACCACGTTGTCGAAGATATCCAGCTGGTCGCGCAGGGTATCCAGCTCCGGAGTGGTCGGCCGCTGATAGCCGTACAGGCTCATGCGCTGACGGTTGGTCGACTCACCGATGACCAGCACCAGCGTCCTTGGCTTGTCTCCCGCCAGATCCTGCAGATTGCGCAACGGGGCGACCGCGGCGTTGCTGGCCAGCAACCGCTGCATTTCGCTCAGTTGCTGCTGATACTTTTCATAGCCCATCACCAGCTGCCAGGGCACTGCCGGCTCCATACGCGTCTGCAGGTGCTCGACAGCCTCACCCCAGCTGTCCTTCTGCACATACTCCTTGCCCAGCGGATAACCCAGCACACTCAGCACCAGCACCGCCGGCACCAGCACACGGGCCCGCTCACCCAGGTACACCGGGCGCAGCCTGCGCCACAGCCACCAGGCACCAAAGGCATAGGCCAGATAGGCCAGAGGCATCCACCAGCTGAAGTATTGCGCCAGGTATTCACTGCCCTCGGCCACATTGGACTCGAAGAGAATGAAGATCACGCTTTGCGAGAATTCCTGACCGTACACCAGGAAATAACCGAAGGCCGGCAACGAGGCCAGCCACAAGACAACCCCGAGCACGCCGCCGAGCAGGCGGGTGCGGGCCGGGAACAGCAGCAGCGGCGCCAGCCAGATCAGGCTCATGATGATCGACTGGCGCAGGCCGCTGAAGCCGGCGCTGTCGCTGAGCTTGATCATCAGGTGGGTCACACCGGAGAAATACCAGAAGAACAGGAACATCCAGCCGATACCGGCCCAGTCGATTTTCTTGCCCGCCTCACGCGCTTGTACTGCCGACATAACGATTTCACCTGAAGTAGATGAATGCTTTATGCCCAAGTACCTGTGAAATCTTCGTCAAGGCCGCATTAAGCCATTCTTAACAGGTGCGACATAACGCCTCATGGGCCGTCGGCGTGGCCGCGCATAAGCTCCTCAGCCCATTGTTTGCGCCAAGTGTGGCGAGGCCGGCATCGCCGTCGTCACACAGGCAACTCAGCACTTTGCGGCTCAACACCAGATGAACGGCCGCCGACCACAGATCCTTCGCCATGAATCAGCTCCTCCCGCAATCCCCAGCCACTGCCAGCGATACCAGCCAGCGCCTGCGTTTTCATCCCGAACGCGAAGCGCTGTTCAACGAGCTGCATGCCCGCCCCTTCCCGGTGCTGCCCACCCCGGCGAACCTCTCGCAACTGGTCCTGCTACCCGACCCGCAGCAGCCTGGGGCGGAATATGAGCACCTGCTGAAACTCTGCGAACGGCATGCCGTGCTGCCGCCCAGCCCGCAGTCGTCCTGCTATTACCAGGACTTCGGCGGCTTCGAACTGCGCTGGGAACGGCATACCGAATTCTCCACCTACACCCTGGTGAGTAAGGATGCCGGAGGCGAGCCTTTCACCCAGACCGCGCTCAGCCTGCTGCCTGAAAACTGGCTGAACGCCCTGCCGGGACAACTGATCAGCAGCAACCATGTGGCCATCGTCGCCGCACCGGATCAGCCGCCCAGCCCGGACGACATGCGCCAGTACTTTGAAGGGCAGCGCCTGATCAGCTCCCACGTCAGTGCCGGCCAGGCCCGCCTGTGGAGTGCCTATCGCATTCACAGTGATGGCTGCGGACGTCTGCTGATTCACAATCAGGATCTCAATCCCTGCCAGACCGGCCGTCTGGTGCGCACCCTGCTGGAAATGGAGAACTACCGCATGATGCTGCTGCTGGCCCTGCCACAGGCCAAGAGCATCTCCCCTCAGGTGCAGGACATGGAGCAAAAGCTGGCCGGCGCGATTGGCCAGATCAACCAGATCCAGAACCTCATTGATGAACGCCGCCTGCTGGGTGAGCTGGGCAATCTGGCCGCCCGGGTCGAACAGCTGATCGCCGCGCATAACTTCCGCTTCTCGGCCGCCCGCGCCTACCACGAGCTGATCCTCAACCGCCTGGCCGAACTGCGCGAGCAGGAATACCCGGGCCTGCAGACCTTCAGCGAGTTCCTCCAGCGCCGCCTGACACCGGCCTGGCGCACCTGCGAAGCGAGCGAACGCGGCCTTGACGATCTGGCCCTGCGCATCGACCGCGCCAGCGAGCTGCTGCGCACGCGCATCGACCTGACCATCGAAACGCAGAACCAGCAACTGATGCTGGCCATGGACAGACGCAGCAATATCCAGCTGCGCCTGCAGCAGACCGTAGAGGGCCTGTCGGTGGCGGCGATCAGTTACTACCTGGTCGGCCTGTGCAAATACCTGGCGGAATCGGCCGAAAGCCTCGGACTGATCAGCGACAGCCACCTGGCCACCGGCATCGCCGTGCCCTTCTGCATTGGCGTGGTGTGGCTGAGCATGCGCCGTCTGAAGCGCAGCTTGAGCCTGGACAAACACTGAACAGGCCAATACGAAAAAGCCCCCGCAGGCTTACACCTACGGGGGCTTTTCTTTACTCAGTTCGAGTTAGACCTTGCTGCGCTCGTAGCGCTTGCGGTCGTTCTCGTTGAGCATTTTCTTGCGCAGACGGATCGACTTCGGCGTCACTTCCACCAGCTCGTCTTCGTCGATGAACTCCAGCGCCTGTTCCAGGGTGAACTTCAGCGCCGGGGTCAGCTGGATGGTCTCGTCCTTGCCGGAAGCGCGCATGTTGTCGAGCTTCTTGGCCTTGGTCGGGTTGATCACCAGGTCGTTGTCGCGGCTGTGGATGCCGGCCAGCTGGCCTTCGTAGACTTCATCCCCCGGGCTCAGGAACAGCTTGCCGCGGTCCTGCAGGGTTTCCAGGGAGTAGGTCAGCGCAGTACCGGTGGCCATGGAGACCAGCACGCCGTTCTGGCGGTGAGCCACGTCACCGGCCTTGACCGGACCGTAATGGTCGAAGGTCGAGGTCAGGATGCCGGTGCCCGAGGTCATGGTCAGGAAGGCGTTACGGAAGCCGATCAGGCCACGCGCCGGGATGATGTATTCCAGACGGATACGACCCTTGCCGTCGGGGATCATGTTGGTCATGTCGCCTTTGCGCATGCCCATCTGCTCCATCACCGGACCCTGGTGTTGTTCTTCGATGTCGATGGTGACGTTCTCGTACGGCTCCTGCTTCTCGCCGTCCTTCTCGATGATCACCACTTCCGGACGGCCTACGGCCAGCTCGAAGCCTTCACGGCGCATGGTTTCGATCAGTACGGAGAGGTGCAGTTCACCACGGCCGGAGACCTTGAACTTCTCGGCGGAATCGCCCGGCTCGACGCGCAGAGCCACGTTGTGCAGCAGTTCCTTGTCCAGACGGTCCTTGATGTTGCGGCTGGTGACGAACTTGCCTTCTTTACCGGCGAACGGCGAGTCGTTGACCTGGAAGGTCATGCTCACGGTCGGCTGGTCGACGGTCAGCGGCGGACGTGCTTCAACACAGGCCGGGTCGCACAGGGTGTCGGAGATGAACAGCGAGTCCATGCCGGAAACGCAGACGATGTCGCCGGCTTCGGCTTCGGCCACTTCCACGCGCTGCAGGCCGGAGTGGCCCATGATCTTCAGCACGCGGCCGTTGCGCTTGGTGCCGTCGTCGCTGATGGCCACCACCGGGGTGTTGGTCTTGATCTTACCACGGGCGATACGGCCGATACCGATCACACCGAGGAAGCTGTTGTAGTCCAGCTGGGAGATCTGCATCTGGAACGGACCTTCGGTGTCGACCTGCGGGGCCGGCACGTGGTCGATGATCGCCTGGAACAGGGCGTCCATGTTGTCGTCCATCTTCTCGTGGTCCAGACCGGCGATGCCGTTCAGGGCCGAGGCGTAAACGATCGGAAAGTCCAGCTGCTCATCGGTGGCACCGAGGTTGTCGAACAGGTCGAAGATCTGGTCGATGACCCAGTCAGGACGCGCGCCCGGACGGTCAACCTTGTTCACCACCACGATCGGACGCAGACCGGCCTTGAACGCCTTCTGGGTCACGAAACGGGTTTGCGGCATCGGGCCGTCCTGAGCGTCGACCACCAGCAGCACGGAGTCGACCATCGACATCACGCGCTCCACCTCGCCACCGAAGTCGGCGTGGCCGGGGGTGTCGACGATGTTGATGTTGTAGCCGTTCCACTTGATGGCGGTGTTCTTCGCCAGAATGGTAATGCCGCGCTCTTTTTCCTGGTCGTTGGAGTCCATCACGCGCTCGGATTCCGCTTCTTTGCGGTCGAGGGTGCCGGAGAGCTTCAGCAGTTTGTCTACCAGGGTGGTTTTGCCATGGTCGACGTGGGCGATGATGGCGATATTACGCAGTTTTTCGATCACGATAATGTCTCACTAAGGGATTCGGTCTGTCATGGCCACGCAGCTTGCGCGGCCCGGATGAAACGGCAGTTACAGCTGACACAGGTCGGGGGGGCGATGGCGGATACTGCCGCCATTCAGCCCCGGCAACCTATGCCGGACGATAAACGCGCACATTGGCATGCCCCTCGGATAGCAGGTGATGGGCATGCAGGCGACTCATTACGCCTTTGTCGCAATACAGCAGGTACTGGCGGGTCTCATCCAGTTCCTTGAAGCGGTTATTCAGGGCATAGAACGGCAACGTCCGGACTTCCACACCCTCTACGGTCAGCGGCTCATCCTCGGTGGCATCGGGATGACGGATATCGAGGATGATCTGCCCCGGCAGGGCTTCGGCGACGATCTCCACCTGCAGGTCCTGCCCCAGCTCATCGATCACCCGGTCTACGGTCAGACGCCTGGCATTGTCGATGGCCCGCTCGAGAACAGCCATGTCGAAATGGCTTTCCTCATATTCGACCCGCTGCTGCTTCGCGCGGGTGGTCGGGTTCACCGAGATCACGCCGCAATATTCGGGCATGTGCTTGGCAAACTCGGCGGTGCCGATCTGCGTGGCACAGTCGATGATGTCCTGCTTGTGGCTGGCGACCAGCGGCCGCAGCACCAGCATGTCGGTGGCCGAGTCGATCACCTTGAGATTGGTCAGCGTCTGGCTCGACACCTGGGAAATGGCCTCACCGGTGACCAGCGCATCGATATGCAGGCCCTCGGCAATCCGGGTCGCCGCGCGCAGCATCATGCGTTTGAGCACCACGCCCATATGGCTGTTGTCGACCTTACCGAGAATCTCGCCGACTACCTCTTCGAACGGCACGCTGATGAAGAGCACGCGGTGCGAGCTGCCGTATTTCTGCCAGAGGAAGTGCGCCACTTCCATCACGCCCAGCTCATGGGCGCGACCACCGAGGTTGAAGAAGCAGAAGTGACTGAGCATGCCGCGCCGCATGATCTGGTAGGCCGCCACGGTAGAATCGAAACCACCGGACATCAGCACCAGGGTCTGGTCCAGCGAGCCCAGCGGGTAACCGCCAATGCCTTCGTGCTGACGGTGGATGATGTACAGGCGCTCGTGGCGAATCTCGAAGCGGACTTCCACCTCGGGATTCTTCAGGTCGATGCCGGCGGCACCGAACTCACTGCGCAGGCGGCTGCCCACGTAGCGCTCGACTTCCATCGAGGTAAAGGCGTGCTTGCCGCCGCGCTTGCAGCGCACCGCAAAGATCTTGCCGGGCAACTGGCTGCCGAAATGCTGGCGGCACTTGTCGAGCACATCATCAAAATCGCCGAGCGGGTACTCGTGCACCTCGAGGAAGTGGGCAATACCCGGAATGCAGCGCATGCGCTCGATCATTTCCCGCAGCAGCTTGCCGTCGCTCAGGCCCGTCTGTACTTCCAGATTGTCCCACTCACCCTGCACGTCCAGCACCGGATCGAGATCCTTGAGCACGGTGCGGATGTTCTTCGCCAGCTGGCGGATGAACTGCTTGCGCACCGGCCGGCTTTTGATGGTGATTTCCGGAAATACTTTGACGATGAGCTTCATGAAAAACACCGCGCGGGCGGAGCGGCCAAAAAGAGGGGCGCGGAGTATAGCGGAAATTGCTCAAGCTTTGACCAAAAACTGCATCCAATGCATGCAGAGCACCATGTTGGTGCGGCAAGCTTTAAATGCGCACCACATAAGTGCGCAAAAGCCGTAAAAAAAGCCGCACAACCCGCGCCAAGCCTGATTTTCGGGCATCCGGGCTATCCGAGTGCACTGGCATGCTAATTGCTCCCTTGTGAGGCAGGTCGCCGTAGCGGAATATGCCGCCCGGCTTCTAACCGATTCAGAGGCAGCTCTACGCCCGCCTCTTTCCAACTGGAGGACAGCATGTCGAAGTCGATTCAACTGATTAAAGAACACGACGTGAAGTGGGTAGATCTGCGCTTCACCGATACCAAGGGCAAGCAACATCACGTGACCATGCCGGCCCGTGACGCTCTGGACGAAGACTTCTTCGAGCACGGCAAGATGTTCGACGGCTCTTCCATCCATGGCTGGAAAGGCATCGAAGCCTCCGACATGATCCTGATGCCGGTTGACGACACCGCCGTACTGGATCCGTTCACCGAAGAGCCGACCCTGATCCTGGTTTGCGACATCATCGAGCCGAGCACCATGCAAGGCTACGACCGCGACCCGCGCTCCATCGCCAAGCGCGCTGAAGAGTTCCTGAAAACCACCGGCATCGGTGACACCGTATTCGTAGGTCCGGAGCCTGAGTTCTTCATCTTCGACGAAGTGAAGTTCAAGTCCGACATCTCCGGCTCCATGTTCAAGATCTTCTCCGAGCAGGGCTCCTGGAACACCGACGCTGACATCGAAGGCGGCAACAAAGGCCACCGTCCGGCTGTCAAAGGCGGCTATTTCCCGGTTCCGCCGTGCGACCACGACCACGAAATCCGTACTGCCATGTGTAACGCCATGGAAGACATGGGTCTGGTTGTTGAAGTCCACCACCACGAAGTGGCCACTGCCGGCCAGAACGAAATCGGTGTGAAGTTCAACACTCTGGTCGCCAAGGCTGACGAAGTTCAGACCCTGAAGTACTGCGTACACAACGTAGCCGATGCCTACGGCAAGACCGCTACCTTCATGCCGAAGCCGCTGTACGGCGACAACGGTTCGGGCATGCACGTTCACATGTCCATCTCCAAAGATGGCAAGAACACCTTCGCTGGCGAAGGCTATGCCGGCCTGTCCGAAACCGCCCTGTACTTCATCGGCGGTATCATCAAGCACGGTAAGGCCCTGAACGGCTTCACCAACCCGTCGACCAACTCCTACAAGCGTCTGGTTCCGGGCTTCGAAGCTCCGGTCATGCTGGCCTACTCGGCCCGTAACCGTTCCGCCTCGATCCGTATCCCGTACGTTTCCAGCCCGAAAGCCCGCCGTATCGAAGCGCGCTTCCCGGATCCGGCAGCCAACCCGTACCTGTGCTTCGCTGCCCTGCTGATGGCGGGTATCGACGGTATCCAGAACAAGATCCACCCTGGCGATGCTGCCGACAAGAACCTGTACGACCTGCCGCCGGAAGAAGCTGCCAACATCCCGCAGGTTTGCGGCAGCCTGAAGGAAGCCCTGGAAGAGCTGGACAAGGGCCGCGCCTTCCTGACCAAGGGCGGCGTATTCTCCGACGACTTCATCGATGCCTACATCGAGCTGAAGTCCGAAGAAGAAATCAAGGTACGCACCTTCGTACACCCGCTGGAATACGACCTGTACTACAGCGTCTAAGCCAGCAGCACCTGCGCAAGCAGCGTGATCAAAAGAGGCCTCCTTCGGGAGGCCTCTTTTTTTGTGCCCCGACAAATTCCTTGCGCCAGGACACGACCATGGCGCGGCGCACTTGCGCATCGCCGGCGTCAGTGCAAGGCTTGCGGCAGGAATGATTGCGGAGATCATCATGCGCCTGCTCGTCACCAGCCTGCTGCTCAGCCTCACCCTGCCCGTCAGCGCGCAGATCTATCAGTACAAGGACGCCAACGGCAACACGGTGTACACCAACCAGCCCCCTCAGGGGCAGGATGCCGAACAGGTCCAGTTGCCGCCGACCAACAGCGTCGAGATGAGCACACCCAAAACCAGCGAATCCACCGCTCCGACCGAGCAGGCCAGCGGCGCGCACTACGCCACTCTCGCCCTGACGGACCTCCCCAGCGATGAAGCCCTGCGCGCCAACAATGGCACCTTCAGCGTTCGGGTAGAGATCACGCCCAAGCTGGCAGCGGGCCATCGTCTGCGCCTGCTCCTCGATGGCAAACCCTACGGCCAGGCCAGCAACAGCACCCGCCTGCAGCTCACCAATATTGACCGCGGCGAGCACAGCCTCGCCGTCGAGGTACTCAGCGGCGGGCAGTCCATTCAGCAGAGCAGCCCGGTGACCTTCACCGTGCAGCGCGTCAACACCCAGAGCCCCGCTCTGAGACCGAAGCCGACACCCAAGCCCGCCACATGAAACTAGTCGCCACCCTGCTGCTCAGCCTGCTCTGCTGCCTGAAGGCGTTCGCCGAGGTCTATACCTACATAGACGCCGAGGGCAACCGCGTGTTCACCGACAGCCCGCCACGGGGCAATGCCGAGCGCATCCAGCTGGCGCCGAGCAATGCGTTCACCGCGCCACACATGAACAAGCCGGTGCCGGCCGTTCAGCCCGGGCAACCACCGGCACCGCCGGCCTATCAGTTGCTGCGCATTCTCCTGCCCGAGCCGGACAGCACCATCAGCGACAATGCCGGCAACCTGCTGGTGACCGTCAACAGCGAGCCGACACTGCGCCCCAGCGACAGCTACCGCCTGCTCCTCAACGGCCAGCCCCTTGGCGAGCCAAGCCGCAGCGCCGTATTTCCACTGGAAAACATCGACCGCGGCACCCACCAACTGGCGGTGGAAATCATCGACGCGCAGGGCATCACCGTGGAGCGCACCCCCAGCCAGCCCTTCCACATGAAGCGCACCAGCCTGGACATGAAACGTCAGGCCAATCCCTGCAAGAAGAAGGACTGGGGCGTGCGCCCGGAATGCCCTCTGGCAGACAAACCGAAGGAACCGAAAGACATCCCGCTGGTGCCCTTCATCTAGCAAGGCACCATAGTGGTGCACGCAAACGCACCACATCCTACACTTTGCACACTTCTCGCTCGTCGGCACGCCACCCGGTGCGCCGATTGCCCGCTAACGGCAAGGCCTGCTGAGGTTTTTGCGTCTTTTCGGGGCCTTGGTTTGCTTCTTGCATTTTCCTGCCCATCGCCGGGATGCCCAAACCATGATGAACGACGCCTTGCACCGACTGCTGCTGGATAACCTGACCACTGCCGTGCTTCTGCTCGATGCAGAGTTGCGCCTGCAGTACATGAATCCGGCTGCGGAAATGCTGCTGGCCGTCAGCGGCCAGCGCAATCACGGCCAGTTCATCAGTGAACTGTTCACCGAGTCCGCCGAAGCCCTGGCCGCACTGCGCCAGGCCGTGAGCCAGGCGCATCCCTTCACCAAGCGCGAAGCCACCCTTACCTCGCTGAACGGCCACAGCCTGACCGTGGATTACGCCGTCACGCCGATTCCCGCGCGCCGCGAAACCCTGCTGCTGCTGGAAATTCACCCGCGCGACCGCCTGCTGCGCATCACCAAGGAAGAAGCGCAGCTGTCCAAACAGGAAACCACCAAGCTGCTGGTGCGCGGTCTGGCCCACGAGATCAAGAATCCCCTGGGCGGCATCCGTGGCGCCGCCCAGCTGCTGTCACGCGAGCTGCACGAGCCCTCCCTCAGGGATTACACCGACGTGATCATCGAGGAGGCCGACCGCCTGCGAAATCTGGTCGACCGCATGCTCGGCTCCAACAAGCTGCCGTCGCTGGCCATGACCAATATCCACGAAGTGCTGGAGCGCGTGTGCAGCCTGGTCGATTTGGAAAGCCAGGGATGCATCACTTTGGTGCGCGACTACGACCCGAGCATCCCGGACGTACTGATCGACCGCGAGCAGATGATTCAGGCGGTGCTCAATATCGTGCGCAATGCCATGCAGGCGCTGGCCAGCCAGAGCGACCTGCACCTGGGCCGCATTACCCTGCGCACCCGCACCCTGCGCCAGTTCACCATCGGCCACACCCGCCACCGGCTGGTGTGCAAGGTGGAGATCATCGACAACGGTCCGGGCATTCCGCCGGAGCTGCAGGACACCATCTTCTACCCCATGGTCAGCGGACGTGCCGATGGCACAGGGCTGGGCCTGGCCATTACCCAGAACATCATTAGCCAGCACCAGGGGCTGATCGAATGCGAGAGCCATCCCGGGCATACCGTATTCGCCCTCTTCCTGCCGCTGGAACAAGGAGTTTGATTGCGATGAGCCGTAGCGAAACTGTCTGGATTGTCGACGATGACCGTTCCATCCGCTGGGTGCTGGAAAAGGCCCTGCAACAGGAGGGCATGAGCACCCAGAGCTTCGACAGTGCCGACAGCGTGCTCAGCCGCCTGGCCCGCCAGCAGCCGGACGTGATCATCTCGGACATCCGCATGCCCGGCGCCAGCGGTCTCGACCTGCTGGCCCAGCTGCGCGAGCAGTTCCCACGCCTGCCGGTAATCATCATGACCGCCCATTCCGATCTGGAAAGTGCGGTGGCCTCCTATCAGGGTGGCGCCTTCGAGTACCTGCCCAAGCCGTTCGACGTCGATGAAGCCGTCTCGCTGGTCAAGCGCGCGGCACAGCACGCCCAGGAGCAACTGGCTCAGGCCGCTCCCGCCGAACTGGCGCGTACCCCGGAAATCATCGGCGAAGCACCGGCGATGCAGGAGGTGTTCCGCGCCATCGGTCGCCTGTCGCACTCCAATATCACCGTGCTGATCAACGGCGAATCCGGTACCGGCAAGGAGCTGGTCGCCCATGCCCTGCACCGCCACAGTCCGCGCGCGGCCTCGCCATTCATCGCACTGAACATGGCGGCTATCCCCAAGGATCTGATGGAGTCCGAGCTGTTCGGCCATGAGAAGGGCGCATTCACCGGGGCTGCCAACCAGCGTCGCGGCCGCTTCGAGCAAGCCGACGGCGGCACTCTGTTCCTCGATGAGATCGGTGACATGCCGGCCGATACCCAGACCCGCCTGCTGCGCGTGCTGGCCGACGGCGAGTTCTACCGGGTCGGCGGGCATACGCCGGTCAAGGTCGACGTGCGCATCATCGCCGCCACCCACCAGAATCTGGAAAACCTGGTGCAGGCCGGCAAGTTCCGCGAAGACCTGTTCCACCGCCTCAACGTCATCCGCATCCATATTCCGCGCCTGGCCGACCGCCGCGAGGATATCCCGGCACTGGCCCGTCACTTCCTCGCCCGCGCCGCCCAGGAGCTGGCTGTAGAGCCCAAGTTGCTCAAGCCGGAAACCGAGGATTACCTGAAGAATCTGCCCTGGCCGGGCAACGTGCGGCAGATGGAAAACACCTGCCGCTGGATCACCGTCATGGCCTCCGGTCGCGAGGTGCATATCGACGACCTGCCGCCGGAGCTGCTCAGCCAGCCGCAGGAAAGCGCCCCGGTCACCAACTGGGAACAGGCCCTGCGCCTGTGGGCCGATCAGGCTCTGGCCCGCGGTCAGTCCAGCCTGCTCGACAGCGCCGTGCCGGCCTTCGAGAAGATCATGATCGAGACCGCCCTCAAGCACACCGCCGGCCGCCGGCGCGATGCCGCCGTGCTGCTTGGCTGGGGTCGCAATACCCTGACGCGCAAGATCAAGGAGCTGGGCATGAAGGTCGACGGCGGCGATGACGACGAAGGCGACGACTGACCCCCGCTGAAATCTGACCGGACGGACAGACAAAGACCCGCAGGGTGCCTAGAATGACGCCCTGATCTGTCTGTCGTGGTCTGCCATGCCTACCTCTTCCCGCCAGGGCCTGCTTCTCGGCCTGTGCGCCTATTTCATCTGGGGCCTCTTCCCGCTCTACTTCAAGACCCTGGCCGCCATTCCGGCGCTGGAGATCATCGTCCACCGCGTGCTCTGGTCGGCGCTCTGTGGTGCGGCCCTGCTGGCGTTGTGGCGCCATCGCGGCTGGTGGCGTGAACTGACCGACAACCCCTGGCGTTTTGCCATCCTGGCAGCCTCGGGCGCGCTCATCGCCATCAACTGGCTGGTCTACGTCTGGGCGGTCAACCATGAGCGCATGCTCGATGCCAGCCTCGGCTACTACATCAATCCGCTGATCAATGTGGTGCTGGCTCTGTTGCTGCTCGGCGAGCGCCTGCGCCGGCTGCAGTGGCTGGCTGTCGGGCTGGCAGCACTGGGCGTTGCACAGCAGGTCTGGCAGCTCGGCCACCTGCCGTGGATATCACTGGTGCTGGCACTGTCTTTCGGTTTCTACGGGATCATCCGCAAGCAGGCGCCGGTCGCGGCGCTGCCCGGACTGGTGGTGGAAACCTGGCTACTGCTGCCGCTGGCGCTCGGCTGGCTGCTCTGGCATGACAGCGCCCTGACCACCCAGACCGACTTCTGGAGTACATCCTCAGCTGCCTGGCTGCTGCTTACCGGCCCGATTACCCTGGTGCCGCTGCTGTGCTTCAACGCCGCCGCCCGCCAGTTGCCCTACGCCACCCTGGGTTTTCTGCAGTACCTCGCGCCGACTCTGGTCCTGCTGCAGGCAGTACTGCTCTATGAAGAACCACTGCCCGCGAGCAAGCTGCTGGCCTTTGCCTGCATCTGGCTGGCATTGGCGCTCTACAGCTGGGATGCCTGGCGACACAGCCGGCGTTACGACTGATCAGATTCTGCGCAACAGGCGCCAGGCCACGCGGGGAGCGGGCTGAGCGCTATTGTCCCGCGCTTATCCACAGCACCATCCCCAGCGACTGTGCACAACCGATTGAATCTGCACGTTTTTTGACCGGCGACAGGGATCCGGCGACAGGCCTGGGCTGGGGAGAGAGCTCCCCAGCTTATCCACAGCCTTGCCCCCGGTAACTGGGGATCAGTCCTCGGGGCGCAGCACCAGCTCGACCATCAGGTCATCGGCCAGGCTTTCCAGTTTGCTCTGCAGGGTATCCAGCGACAGGGGCAGCGGCAGCGCCAGCAGGGCCTCGGCATGGAACAGCGGCTCGCTGCTCATGGGAGCCGGCAGCACTTCGGTGGTCAGGCGCTCGACGTTGACGCCCAGATCGGCCAGCTGGCGACTGATGTCACGCATGATGCCGGGGCGGTCATTGCCAACCAGGTCGAGGTGAATCGGCTTCCAGTTGCACGATGGCTCGATGCCGCTGTGCGCCACCAGCACGCGGATGTCGAAGGCCTTGAGCTCCTGCAGGCTTTCCACCAGTTCGTCATGCGCCTCGGCCGGCACCGCCACCCGCAGTATGCCGGCAAACTGCCCGGCCATGCGCGACATGCGGCTCTCCAGCCAGTTTCCACCATGCCCGGCGACAACCTGGGCGATGCGTTCCACCAATCCCGGCTGATCCGGGGCAATGACGGTAAGGACGAGATGATCCACAGACAACTCCTTGTTCAGGGCTTAAGGCTGAGCCAGTAGGTATAAAACACCTGGTCACGCACGTAGCCAAGCTTTTCGTACAGTGCCTGCCCGACCAGATTGGTTTTCGCCGTTTCCAGCTGCAAGCCACAGGCGCCGGTGGACTCGGCATGCGCCCGAGCAGCATTCATCAGTGCCTCGGCGATACCCTGGCGGCGCGCCTGCGGGCTGACGAAAAGGTCATTGAGCAGGTAGGACGGCTGCAGCTCCAGCGAATTGAAGATGGGATACAGCTGGATAAAACCCTGCGCCTCGCCGGCAGCATCCCGCGCCAGCAGCAGCACCGAGTCGCTCTGATCGAGGCGCTGAGCCAGAAAGGCGCGCACCTCGGGCAAGCTGCGCGGCACCTCATAGAACGCCAGATAGGCGGCAAACAACGGGGTCAGTTCATCCAGATCATTCAGACTGGCAAGGTGTACCGGCATAACTACCTCCTGTGGCTATTCAGCGAGTATAGGCATGACCGGGAATCGCCTTGCAGTCATTTGCAGACGCCCGCCCCCTGATTTTTCCCGCAGCATCCTGTAGTATTCCCCGCCTCGCACTACAAGGCCCTGGCGCCGGGTATTGCGAACCGTCCAAAGCCCAGAGCCGTTCCGTAACAGAGTTGAGGCAAGCAATGACTGAGCGCGTACAAGTCGGTGGCCTGCAGGTCGCCAAAGTCCTGTTGGACTTCGTCAACAACGAAGCCATTCCCGGAACCGGCATCAGCGCCGAGCAGTTCTGGGCCGGTGCCGATGCGGTCATCCATGACCTGGCGCCGAAGAACCGCGCTCTGCTGGCCAAGCGCGACGAGATCCAGGCCAAGATCGATGCCTGGCACCAGGCCCGCAAAGGCCAGGCCCACGACGCAGTGGCCTACAAGGCCTTCCTGCAGGAAATCGGTTACCTGCTGCCTGAGCCGGCTGACTTCCAGGCCACCACCCAGAACGTCGACGAAGAAATCGCCCGCATGGCCGGCCCGCAGCTGGTAGTGCCGGTAATGAACGCCCGTTTCGCCCTGAACGCCTCCAACGCCCGCTGGGGCTCGCTGTACGATGCCCTCTACGGCACCGACGTAATCAGCGAAGAAAATGGCGCCGAGAAAGGCAAGGGTTACAACAAGGTCCGCGGCGACAAGGTCATCGCCTTCGCCCGCGCCTTCCTCGACGAAGCCGCGCCGCTGGCTGCCGGTTCCCACGTCGACTCCACCGCCTACAAGATCGTTGACGGCAAGCTGGTCGTCAGCCTGAAAGGCGGCAGCAACACCGGCCTGCGCGACGACGCCCAGCTGATCGGTTTCCAGGGCGATGCCGCGGCGCCGACCGCCGTGCTGCTCAAGCACAACGGCCTGCACTTCGAAATCCAGATCGACGCCAGTACCCCGGTCGGCCAGACCGATGCCGCCGGAGTGAAGGACGTGCTGATGGAAGCCGCCCTGACCACCATCATGGACTGCGAAGACTCCGTTGCCGCTGTCGATGCCGAAGACAAGGTTGTGGTCTACAAGAACTGGCTCGGCCTGATGAAGGGCGACCTGGCCGAAGAAGTGGCCAAGGGCGGCACCACCTTCACCCGCACCATGAACCCGGACCGCACCTACACCAAGATCGACGGCTCCACCCTGACCCTGCATGGTCGCAGCCTGCTGTTCGTGCGTAACGTTGGCCACCTGATGACCATCGATGCGATCGTCGACAAAGACGGCTTCGAAGTGCCGGAAGGCATCATGGATGGTCTGGTGACCAGCCTGATCGCCCTGCACAACCTGAAGGGCAACACCACCCGCAAGAACACCCGCACCGGCTCCGTGTACATCGTGAAGCCGAAGATGCACGGCCCGGAAGAAGTCGCCTTCACCACCGAGCTGTTCGGCCGTATCGAGGATGTACTGGGCATGGCCCGCAACACCCTCAAGGTCGGCATCATGGACGAAGAGCGCCGCACCACCGTCAACCTGAAAGCCTGCATCAAGGCCGCGAGCGAGCGCGTAGTGTTCATCAACACCGGCTTCCTCGACCGCACCGGTGACGAAATCCACACTTCCATGGAAGCCGGCGCCATGGTGCGCAAGGCCGCCATGAAGGCCGAGAAGTGGATCAGCGCCTACGAGAACTGGAACGTCGACATCGGCCTGGCCACCGGCCTGCAGGGTCGTGCCCAGATCGGTAAGGGCATGTGGGCCATGCCCGACCTGATGGCCGGCATGGTTGAGCAGAAGATCATGCACCCGATGGCCGGTGCCAACACCGCCTGGGTACCGTCGCCGACCGCCGCCACCCTGCACGCCCTGCACTACCACAAGGTCGACGTGTTCGCCCGCCAGGCCGAGCTGGCCAAGCGCGAGCGCGCCTCCGTGGACGATATCCTGACCATCCCGCTGGCCAAGGACACCAACTGGTCCGCTGAGGAAATCCAGAACGAACTGGACAACAACTCTCAGGGCATCCTCGGTTACGTGGTGCGCTGGATCGACCAGGGCGTGGGTTGCTCCAAGGTGCCGGACATCAACGACGTCGGCCTGATGGAAGACCGCGCTACCCTGCGCATCTCCAGCCAGCTGCTGGCCAACTGGCTGCGTCATGGCATCGTTACCGAAGCGCAGATCGTCGAGAGCCTCAAGCGCATGGCGCCGGTGGTTGACCGTCAGAACGCCAACGACCCGCTGTACCGTCCGCTGGCGCCGAACTTCGACGACAACATCGCCTTCCAGGCTGCCCTGGAGCTGGTGGTCGAAGGCACCAAGCAGCCGAACGGCTACACCGAGCCGGTTCTGCACCGCCGCCGCCGCGAATTCAAGGTCAAAAACGCCCAGTAATTCGCCGCTGTGAAAAAACCGCCCTCCGGGGCGGTTTTTTTATGCCTACCGTGCCCTACTCCAGGCTCACCCCGTAGCGCTCATACAGACGAGCCACCTCGCCCTCCGCATACAGGGCAATCAGCGCCTGCCGTAGGCTGGATAAAACCGCTGCATCCATCTGCGGATGACAAGCCATGTCCTCCATCAAGGTCAGAAAGGGCAGAACCTCGCGTGGCGCAGTCTCGCCTTTACGCACCAATGAATTCACTACCAAAGGGCTGGCCGCCCACAATGGCGCTCGCCCCCCCTGCAACATGGCGTAGCTCAGCGTTTCCTTATTGGAAAACTCGACACGGAATCCTTGTGCTTTCAGGTACTCACCACCGCCAGAGCCTTGATGGCTGAGGATGCGCAAGCCCCGCGCCTGCTCGAGGCTGTCTAGCTGCAGAGCATTGCTCGGCAAGGCATACAGCCCCAGGCGCGAGATCAACAATGGGCCAACCCAGGCAAAGCTGGATTCACGCTCCTGCCGACGCTCGACCAACAACACGCAACTGTCGACATCCCGTTGCGCAGCCATCAACGCACGCTGCAGGGGCACAAACACAATCCGATAATCCACGCTGGCACGACGGAACATCTGCCCAGCCAGATCCACCACCAGCCCTGTAGCACCCGCTTCGCTGGCACTACTTAAGGGTGGCCGCTCCCAGGCCAGAAGACGCACCTCGGCCTGCGCTGCAATACCGCATAGACCGAGCAACAGTGCCAACAGAGCTCTAATCCCAGGCATGTAGCGCCTCCTCATACGGCAACGTACGACCAGGCGGTTTCTCATCGGGCAAGGCTGGATAAGGCGCGCCAGGAGCATTCAGCCAGCGCTGCTCGCCGGCTTCAGCATTAAGCCGTGGCGCGCAGGCATGCTGCTGACGACTCCCCAACATCGCCAGATGCTGATCAAAAGCCTCCGCCAGCTGCTGTAACGCCTGACGAGCACTGACTTGACCAGCCAATGCCGGATAGGCGTGGCGCCACCACAAGCTGGCCATACCAGCGTAATCCGGAACATTGGCGCCCGTCGGCGTCCAACGCCGGGCCGCACGACTACGATAAAACTCCACCAGTCCACCTAAACGGGGCGCCGCCTCCAGCATGGCGGGAGTATCAAGGTCTGACTGCCGAATAGGCGTCAGGCCAACTAGCGTCTTGCGGAGCGATACGCTCTTTGAGACGGTGAACTGAGCGTACAACCAGGCAGCCTTGAGCCTCGGCAACGGCGTACCCCTGAGAAAGGTCCAGGCTCCCACATCCTGATAACCGGACTTCATACCATCCTGCCAGTAAGCCCCTCGCGGCGAAGGGGCCACTCGCCAACGCGGCAAGCCGCGCTCGTCCAGCATCGGGCTGCCAGGGCGGGTGTAGTCGGCGGTGAAGGCGGTATACCAGAAGACCTGCTGCGCCACGTAGCCTTGCGCCGCCACATTACCAGCTTGGTTGAAGGTCATCTGCTGCGCCTCGGGTGGCGCATAACGTTTCAGCCAATCAATGTATGTCTGCAGGGCATACACCGCTGCCGGACTATCCAGTGCACCACCACGGCGAGAGCTGGCTCCGGCGGGACGACAGTTCTCTACCCGAATGCCCCAGTCGTCCACTGGGAGACCGTTGGGCAAGCCAGTGTCAGCCACACCCGCCATACCCAACCATGCATCTGACAATCGCCAGCCCAACGAAGGGTCATGGGCACCATAGTCCATGTGGCCATAGACTCGCTGCCCATCTATCTCACGCACCCGCTCACTGAAAAACTCCGCGATATCCTCGTAGGCCGACCAATTCTGCGGCACCGCCAGCTCATAGCCGTAGTGCTGGCGAAATGCTTCTTTGAGCTCTGGGCGGGCAAACCAGTCATGCCGGTACCAATACAGGTTGGCGAACTGCTGATCGGGGAGCTGGTACAGCTTGCCGTCCGGGGCCGTCGTGAAGTTAAGGCCAAGGAAATCCTTCAGGTCGAGCGTCGGCAGAGTTACTGAACGGCCCTCCCCGGCCATGAAATCGCTCAACGCGAGCACCTTGCCTTCACGAAAGTGCTGGCCGATCAAATCGCTGTCGCTGATATAGCCGTCATACAGGGGTAATGCCAGCTCACTCTGCGTATGCAGCTTGTTGACCACGTCGTCTTCGCCGGTGATCTCGTGTACCACGCGGATGCCAGTCAGCTGGCTGAACAACGGCGCCAGCACGTTTGCCTCGTACCAGTGAGTGTGAATGTTTTCCGAAACCACTCGCACAGTCATACCCCGAAAGGGTCGGGCGGCCTCGATAAACCACAGCAACTCATCGCGCTGCCGCTCAACCGAGAGAGAACTGGGCTGCAACTCGTCCATGGCCTGCTCCAGCGGCTCGGCCGCGAACAGCACGGGCAGCTGAAACATGAGCAGCAAAAGACAAGCACTTGCACGCATGCCGCACTCCATCGTCGGCAACTCCAGTAGCGGCAAGCTTAGTCGCTGCTGTCAGCAGCGCACCGTCAGAGGGCAATTGCGTTCAAAAAAGTGCAATTCACGCCAAATCGGTCTATAGCAAAGAGACAATATGCCGATAACCGCCTAGCCAAGGCTCGGCGGAAAAGTCCGGGATAGACGCCTGAATAATAGGTGAGCGCGATTTATATCGACGCCACAGCAGTACTCCTGAGGGGAGCCCCAGATGCTCAAGAACATGTCGTTGACCTTCAAACTGGCCTTGCTGCCAGCTGTTGCCATCATTGGCCTGCTGCTGTTTGTTGGTTTCACCTACAAGCAACTCTCGACGAATGATGAGCGCCTGGTGTTGCTGGAAAGTCGAAGCTATCCAACTCTGGAGAAAGCCGACGCAGCAATCTTTCAGTTTTCTCTGCTGCCCGGCCTGCTCAACGGTGCCGTCGCCGCCAGTGAAGTAGCCGAACTGGATAAAGCACGCTCTGTCCTGGGGGAGATCAGCACACTGCAGCAGGCCATGCTCAGCTTGACTCAGGATGACCCAGAGCTGAATGCGCAGGTCAGCCAATGGCAGAGCGCCGTAGAAAAGTACAGCGGTAATGCCTTGAACTCCTCTGAACGACTGATCAAGGGCAGCGCTACCTTTGATGACCTGCGGCCTAACCTCGACCGCATGAGCAGCGATCTGCAACAGGCGCAAAAGCTGGCCAGCGAGTTCCGCACTAACGCTTACGAGGAATTCCAGCAGCAGCTTGAAGAAATCCGCACCGACAACCGCGCTACCATCAGCGTGGGGATTGGCCTGACTCTGGTGCTGGTAGCGCTGGTCAGCATTGGTGCAACCGTCATCATCCGCGGCATCATGGGCAACGTGTACGGCGTAATCCGTTCACTGAAAGGTATCGCCCGCGGCGATGGTGATCTGACCCAACGTGTCAACGTCGACGCCAATGACGAAATCGGCGCGATGATCGAGCTGTTCAACGGCTTTCTCGACAAGCTGCAGAGCACCATCCGCCAGATCATCGACTCGGCCAGCCCGCTGGGGCAGATGTCTCAGGAGCTGTATCGCCTGACTCAGGGCGCCGAAGACAATGCGCGCTCGCAGCAAGGCCATACCGACTCCATCAGCCGCGACATCCAGACCATGACCGGCAGCATCCAAGAAGTGGCACAGCGCTCCCAGCAAGCCTCGCAGGAAGCCGGCGCTGCCTCTCGTCAGGCAGAAACTGCCAGGCAGAACATCGACAGCCTGTCCTCCAGCATCAGCGATCTGGGCAGCAGCGTGATGGGCGCCGTACAGGCGATGGAACAACTGGAAGAAGAAACTCAACAGGTCGGCTCGGTACTCACTGTGATCCGTTCAATCGCCGAGCAGACCAACCTGCTGGCTCTCAACGCTGCTATTGAAGCCGCCCGCGCCGGCGAACAGGGCCGAGGGTTTGCCGTGGTTGCTGATGAAGTGCGCAACCTGGCGCAGAAGACCGCAGCCTCCACCGCCGAGATCCAGCAAATCATTCAACGCCTGCAGAACAGCGCCAATGGTGTGCTGAACGTCATGACCGCCAACGGTGAGAAGGCTCAGGCCAGCATCCAGCGCTCTGTTGAGGCCACACAGGTTCTGGCAGCCATCGCCCAGGCCGTGCGTCAAATTGACGAACTCAACGCCGGTATTGCCCAATACACCCACGAACAGATAGGTCTTTCCAGTTCCATCCAGGAAGACACCCAGGTGCTGCAACACGACGCCCAGGCCACCGCCAGCGGCGCTGAAGCGACAGCTCGCCTGGGTGAACAACTGGTCAGTACCGGCGACCAGCTACGCGCGGCAACTGCCCAGTTCCGCGTTTAATAACCAGAAACAAGGAGCTACTCCTGATGAGAAAAGTCCACCTGCTGCCCCTGGCCATTGCCCTGGCCAGTTCCACTGCCTATGCCGTCGAGCAGGGCGAATTCGTTTACCACGGCTTCGGCACCGTCGGCATCACCCACCTGGGCGGTGAAGATGACCTCGATTACGGCATTCAGGGCCAGACCAACGATGGCTGGCGCGGCGACCAACTCAGCAAGTTTGCCGTTCAGGGCCAGTACGGCATTACCGATACCCTGAGCCTCACCGGCCAACTGGCGAGCAAACCGCAGCAGGACAGCTGGAAGGTCGGCCCGGGCAATATCTATCTGGCCTGGCAGGCCAACGATAACCTGACCCTGCGCGGCGGCCGTATTGGCACGCCGGTCTATATGTACTCGGAAACCCTCAACGTCGGTTTCTCGTACCCTTGGCTGCGCCTGCCGGAAGAGGTCTACAGCCTGGTGCAGCTGACCAGCCATGACGGGGCAGACATCCTCTACAACCGCAGCACCGCACTGGGTGCTATGAGCTTCCAGCTGTCTGGCGGCAACGCCATTGGCCGTGAGCAATATGCTCTGGATGACATGCATGACATCGACTACCGCGATGTCTTTGCCACCAGCCTGGCACTGTCCACCGATAATTTCGGTACCTTCCGCGTTGGCTACGCAGAAGCTGATCTGAAGATCACGGTGGATGATGTGGTAACTATTCCGGTCCTTGGGCAGCGTAACGTGGCCCTCGTTGAACTGGACGGCCAAAAAGGCAAGTTCAGCTCCATTGGCCACCAGTACGACAATGGCACCTGGGTCAGCGCAGCTGAAGCGGTGAAACTGCAAATTGAAAACAACGAGGAAGCTGAAACCAACGCTTTTTACGTTATGGGCGGCCGCCGCTTTGGCGACTACCTGGCCCACGTCACCTATGGCCAGCTGGATGAGCCTGCAGGCCGTCAGGTCTCGATGACCTATGGCCTGAACTACAGTTTCAGCCCGACCGTGACGCTCAAGGGTGAGTACAAACGCGTTGATACCTCGCAAGGGCCAGATGCCGTAGGCGTATTCCAGGGCAATGCCCAGCAAGCCTTCAACAACGGAGTGCTGGGTACCTCGTACGGCACCCCCGACGGCGACATCATCAGTGTCGGCGTCGACTTCATTTTCTAAGGAGAGCCTGAATGAACAAGCTGCTTAGTGCTCTCGCTCTGCTGGGCTGCGCCTCGCTGGCCCAGGCGGAAGTCGCCGTGATCGTCAATGCCGGCGCCAGCGCCGCGCCCTCCCAGGCCGATGTGGCCAACATCTTCCTGGGTAAGGACAAGTCCCTCAAAGGCGTCGACATCAAGGACTGGACCCCGACCAAGGACAAGTTCTACACCGCTGTCACCAGCAAGAACGAAGCCCAGCTCAAGGCCTACTGGTCCGGGCTGGTCTTCACCGGCAAGGGCCAACCGCTGCCCACCGTGGCCGATGATGCCGCCGTGGTTGCCAAGGTCGGCGCCGAGGCCGATGCCATCGGTTATGTCGATGCCGCATCGGTTACTCCGGCGGTCAAGGTGCTGTTCACCCTGCCCTGACCGCGCCCCACTGGACAGGCCGCCTACGGGCGGCTTGTTCATTTATGGGCCGGACAGAATCAGCCTGCGACCAAAGTTCAATAGCACTCTCAGAGGCCACGGTTGATGCTGGAAGGAACCGGCAAGAGGCCTTGAGCATGGCGACGCAGACTTCCCCCCTCGGCAAACTGGCCGTGCAGCAGAATCTGCAGGGTCACCTGGAGTTCCTGCGCAAATATCCCCCTTTCAACCAGATGGACACTGCCCACCTGGCTTTTTTGCTGGAACAGGCCCGACTGGTTTTCCATGCCGCCGGCGAGGTTATCGTCAGCCCAGAGCAGGGCCCGGTCAGCCACTTCCATATCGTCAAACAGGGCCGTGTGGTCGGCGCCCGGCAACAGGGTGTCGCCGAGGAAAACACCTTCGAGATCAGCACCGGCGAATGCTTCCCACTGGCCGCCCTGCTTGGTGAGCGGGCGACGCGCACCGCGCACATCGCCGCAGAAGACTCTTTCTTCCTGCAGCTCGACAAAGCTGCCTTCGCCCGTCTCTTTGCTCTCTCCGTGCCATTTCGTAATTTTGCGCTTCGAGGCGTTAGTGGCCTGCTCGACCAAGTCAACCAACAGCTACAACTGAGAGCCGCCGAGAATCTTGGTGCTCAGTACTCGCTGGATGCCCGTCTGGACGAACTGGCACCGCGCCAGCCGATCAGTTGCCAGGGTGATCTGCCGCTGCGGCAGGCCGTGAAACTGATGCACGAACAGCAGGTCGGCAGCATCGTGATTGTCGATGCCGAGGCGCGTCCCCACGGCATCTTCACCCTGCGCGACCTGCGCCGCCTGATCGCCAATCTCGATGCTGGCCAGCAAAGCGAACTGGACCGGCCAATCGCCGAACTGATGACCCAGTCGCCCTTCCACCTGCCGCCCGATGCCACAGCCTTCGACGCCGCTCTGGCGATGACCGAGCGGCATATTGCGCACATATGCCTTGTACGTGACGGCCGCCTGACAGGGGTCTTGTCCGAGCGCGACCTGTTTTCCCTGCAGCGTGTCGATCTGGTGCACCTGGCCCGCACCATCCGCCATGCCGGCCGCCTGGAAACCCTGGCGGCTCTGCGCGAGGACATCCGTCAGCTGGTCGAGCGCATGCTGGCGCACGGCGCCACCGCCATGCAGATCACCCGCCTGATCACCCTGCTCAACGACCACACGGTCAAACGGGTCATCGAACTGGTGCTGGAGGAAGCCGGCGATCCCGGCATTCCCTTCACCTGGCTGGTGTTCGGCAGCGAAGCACGCGGCGAACAGACCCTGCACACCGACCAGGACAACGGCCTGCTGTTCGACGCCAGAGACGACGCCGAGGCGGCACAGATCCGCACCCGCCTGCTACCGCTGGCAGGACGGATCAATCAGGCCCTGGCCGACTGTGGCTTCAGCCTGTGCAAGGGCAATGTCATGGCCAGCAATCCGCAGCTGTGTCTGTCCCGCCAGGAATGGTCGCGGCGCTTCTCCGCCTTTATCCGCGAGGCGACCCCGGACAGCCTGCTCGGCTCGACCATCTATTTCGACCTGCGCGCGGTCTGGGGCGACGACAGCGGTGCCGAAGCCCTGCGCCAGCAGATCCTCGCCGAGGTCGCCGACAACAGCATCTTCCAGCGTCTGCTGGCCGAGAGCGCACTGCGCCAGAAGCCGCCACTGGGTGGCCTGCTGCGTGACTTCGCGCTGGCCAGGCATGGCGAGGCCAAGCACACCCTCGATCTCAAGGTGCAGGGCCTGACCCCCTTCGTCGACGGTGCCCGCCTGCTCGCCCTGAGCCATGGCGTAGCTGCCTGCAACACCCTGGAGCGACTGCGCGGACTGATCGAACGCGGCGTGATCGACGCTCAGGATGGCGCGGCCTTCGACGAGGCCTACCAGTTCATCCAGCTCACCCGACTGCACCAGCACCAGTTGCAGGCGCGTGCGGAGCAGGACTTCAGCAATCGCCTCGATCCTGATGAACTGAACCACCTCGACCGCCGCATCCTGCGTGAATCCTTCCGCCAGGCGCAGCGCCTGCAGAGCAGCCTGGCGCTGCGCTACCAGCTATGAAGCGCCTGTTTGCCTGGGGCAAGGCCCGGACCGACGGGGCCCTGATGGCCCGTCTGCAGGCCCTGCCGGCCGCTGCCGAGCTGAGCCAGCAACCACTGAGCCAGCAGCAATGGGTCGTACTGGATGTGGAAAGCACCGGGCTCAACCTGCAGCGCGATCTGCTGCTGTCGATCGGCGCCGTTGCCATCGAGGGCAACAGCATCGGCCTGGCCGATGGCTTTACCTGCACCCTCAACCGCGACCAGCAGCACCTGGGCGACAGCGTGCTGCTGCACGGCATCTCGCCCAGCGAACTGGCGGCGGGACTGACACCGGCCGAGGCCCTGCTGGCCTTCATGGAATACCTGGGCGAGCGGCCGCTGCTGGCCTTCCATGCGCCCTTCGACCAGCAGATGCTCGCCCGCGCACTCAAGGAAGAATTCAACTACAAGCTGCGCCATCCCTTTCTCGACCTGGCGGATCTGGCCCCGATGCTGTGCCCGCAGGCCGGGCTGAGCAAAGGCGGCCTGGACGACTGGATGAGCTTCTTCGGCCTGGCCAACCTGCAACGGCATAATGCCTATGCCGACGCTCTGGCCACCGCCGAGCTGGCCCTGATCCTGTTCAGCCGCGCCCGCCGCCAAGGCCTCGACAGCGCCTACGCCTTAAGCGACGCCCTGGCGCGCTGGAAGCGCCGTCAGCAACAGTCGGCCTGGTAAGGCGATTACGAGAAAAGCGACAGAGTGCCCTTGCGCTCACCCGACCACAGCTCGTCGAAGTTGTTGAAGCCCCACTCCTCCACCGACTCGCGGCCGACGATCTTCTCCTGCCCGCCCAGCTTGGCCAGCTCCAGCACCACCTGCGGCAGCGGGGTCTTCGAGCGGGCGGAGAAGAACACCTTGACCTTGGGTGTGAGCAGCGACTGCTCGTCCTGCTCCAGCACCACCGCCAGGCGTCCGCTTTCCAGGCGCACCAGCGAGCCCACCGGGTAGATGCCAAGCGCCTTGACGAAGGCCTGAAACACACGCTCGTCAAACTGCAGTTTGCTCCACTCGGCCATCTTGCGGATCGACTCGGCCGGTCCCAGGCCCTTCTGGTACGGGCGGTCGGAGCTGATGGCGTCATACACGTCACACACCGCACACATCTTGGCCAGCAGGCCGGTCTTGTCGCCCTTGAGCGCATCGGGATAGCCGCTGCCGTCCTGACGCTCGTGGTGGTGCAGACAGACATCCAGCACCGCGGCACTGATACCCGGCATCTGTTTGAGCAGGTCTACCCCGGCACGGGGATGATCGCGAAGCATGCTGATATCGATCTTGCTCAGCTTGCCCGGATTGTTCAGCAGCTCCGGCGGCATGATGATCTCGCCGATGTCGTGCAGCAGGCCGGCCAGCCCGGCTTCGCGCACCAGCTTCTCGGCCAGCCCGAGCTGACGGGCCAGCGCCACCATCAGCGCACTCACCGCCAGGGCATGCATGGCCGAGTACTCGCTGGCCGTGCGCAGCCGCGCCAGACTGATCAGGGCATGGGGATGGCGATCCAGCGAGGCGCTGACCTCATCCACCAGCTCCAGCGCTGCGGTCTTGTCCAGCGCGCCCCCCTGACGCACGGTATCGAACAGTTCGTCGAGCTGCTCGCGGGCATAGCCACAAAACTTCAGGGCACGGCCGATTTCTTCGTCCATCCCCGGCTTGGGTGGTGCCGGCAACGGCTGGGCGGCCGCCAGCAGCACCGCCTCTGTATCGGCCTCGACCTCCTCGACACTCTGTCCGCCCTCGACGTCCAGCCCCTTGTCGGTGTCGATCCACAGCTCCCGCACCGCGCTGCCCTGCAGGCGGCCGAGGTCGCGTTCGTCCTTGAGCAGAAAGCGCGGCGTCCAGAAGGGATGATCCATCCACGAGCCGCACAGCTCGTGAACAAACATGCCCACCGCCGCTTCGCTGACCGGAATGCGTTTGAGCGCCATTTCGCCGTTGTCCTGTACCGAATCATTCGCTGGCCAATGGCCAGCTGGTCTGCCTAGGATAATCCAGCGCGGCCTGGAACGCCCGCAGCAGAGCGTCAGCCGTTGTAGGCAAAGACAATCAGACGCGCTGCAGGCAACACCAGCAGCACAGCCTCGTCCTTCTCGCTGTAATAGCCCTGCCCGCCCTGTGCTCCGCGCAGGATCTGCTCCTGCAATGCCGCCGGCGCATCGGCACAACCCAGCGGCAACCAGCCATCCATACTTTGCGCCTCGGACAGCGGCGTTGCCCGCCAGGGCCCGTAGCGGTAGTAGGGCTCCGCATAGCCCCGTGCCTGCCGCGCCGACTGCAGATAACCCAGACCCTGCTGCTGCAAACCGGCCGCCGTTTTTTCGCTCAGGCGCCAGACCGCCACGCCACAGCCTTCGCGGAAACCGCTCATGCCATCGATCAGGATCAGCCCGGCCGGCTCGATCTGCGCCGGCAGCGCCTGACGGAAATGCTCCCGCTCGAATCCCTTGAACAGCAGATAGAACACCAGCAGCAGCGCGAGCAGCGTCTGCAGGCTGTACAGCAGGCCCCGTGCAATGCCGCGCAGCAGGCGCCTGCCGCGATCAGAAATAGCCATACAACCCCCAGGCCAGCAGCACCAGCGATCCGGTGATCAGCGCTGACACCCGGTAGCCCCCGCGCCGGGAAGGCAGCAGCAGTGGCCAACTCAGCCGCTGCAAACCCAGCCCCAGCAGAGCCACGCCGGCGAAGAACGGATTCAGCGGCCAGCCACGCAGCCAGACGCCGAGCAGCAATGTCAGCAGGTAGGCGGCATTCAGTCCCAGAAAAGCCCCCTGCAATCCGCTGCCAAACCGGCTCATGACTTCACCCCCGGCAGAGGACGGCTTTGCACCCTTGGGGCAAACAGCCGGGCGATGCGCGCCGCCAACCGTGCACCAACCCGTGCGTCCTCGCGCAAACCGATATGCCCGCTCATGCCCGGTACCACAGGCGGTAAAAGCCCAGCGCCGGCAACAGCGCCAGCTGAGCCAGAGCCACACACAGCTGCAGGAACGAACGCACGGCGGGGTGCCCGGCCGCCCCCTCCAGGCCGGTCAGGCTGTGCCAGAAGGCCTCGGGCAGAACCTGCAGCAGCAGATGGGCAAGCGGCTTGCCGCTGCCAATCAGCAGCTGCATCCAGTCGTTCTGGGCGAAGAACATCAGCGTTACCAGCAGCGCCAGCGCCAGAATCAGGGCCAGGGCATAACAGGCGGAAAATCGCAGGAATAACCACATGACAGGCTCCCGGGGTGTGGCCAGCCGGCCACACCCGCAACAGGTGAAAGGGGGATCAGGCCGGGCTCTTGCCCAGCGCGTACCAGTCCAGCTTGCGGGTCAGCAGCATCACCCCGGCGAGCAAGGCAAAGACCAGCAGCGAGCCCATCAGCAGGGCGTAATCCTCGGCACTGAGCAGGCCGTAAAGCAGCGCGTAGAGCAGGCTCAGAGCCAGGCCGAACAGCCCGCCGCGCAGGGCACTGTGCAGCACGGCACTCAGATAAATGGCCAGCAGCAGCACGCAGGCGCCCGAGGACAGGCCATAGGCCAGGGCAAACGGCAGGTGCTCGGAGAGCGACAACAGCAGCAGGTAGAACAGCGCCAGCGCCAGCCCCACCAGACCGTACTGCACCGGGTGCACCGCCAGACGCTTGAGTACCTCGAAGAGGAAGAAGCCGGCGAAGGTCAGGGCGATGAAAAGCAGGGCATATTTGATCGCCCGCTCGGTCTTCAGGTACTGATCAACCGGGTCGACAAAACTGACCCCGAAATAGCGCTGTTCGAAGGTCTGGCAGCGTTCGCGGCTCACGCAGTCAGCCAGCACTTCCTCCAGATTGGTGGCGAAGAAGCTGGTCTGCCAGTGTGCGCTGAAGCCTTGCGCGGTGATCTCGCGCTGCTGTGGCAGAAACTCGCCGACAAAGCTCGGATGCGGCCAGTCGGAGCGCAGCTGCACCTGCGTATCGCGGCCCACCGGAGTCACCGACAGCGATCCGGTGCCCTGCAGCTTGAGGTGGAAGGCAAAGTCCAGACGCTGGCCGCTGGCCACATCCAGCGCCGGCAGCGGGGCATGCACGCCATTGCTCAGCAGGTTGTCGGCGGTGCCGGCGGCAAAGGGCAACTCGGCGCCGTTCAGGCGCAGGCGCAGATCATTCTCGATGCCACGGATATCGCTGATGCCAATGCTGAGGAACGCCGGATCGAAGCGGTAATCGGCAAAATCTTCACTGATGCCGTACTGCGCCGGCACCTGGAAATGCCCGCTGACCTGGCTGTCGCTGTGGTACAGGCGCGCCTGGTAGATACCGCGGCTGCGGGCCTCGCTGCTGACAGCACCATCAACGGCAAAACGTTCCGGGAGGAAATACAGGCGGTCGCGGTATTCGCGCTCTTCCAGATAGCGCTGGCCAGTCTTCTCGTGGGTTTTCCACTCGCGCACGGTCTTGCGGTAAGGCACCACCAGAATCGGCCCGGTGATCTGCTGTGCGCGGCTGGAACTGCTGGCGATATCTTCCAGCACCCCCTCGCGCAGGCGCTGCCGCTCGCTGACCATGCCGTCGATCATCAGCAGCGGAATCATCAGCAACAGAATCAACAGGCCGACAGCGCCCAGTTTGATGCCCAAGTTTCGGTTCATCTTCGCTCTCCTTGTGGGTGGCCCCAGGGCCGATAGGGAGAGCGTGCAGTCCGGGCGTGCAGGCTTTATGCAGCGAGCATGGAGATTCTGTGCAGAACAGGTGAAGCGGCGAAGCCGTTCACCACTACAGCTATTCGCCGCGGATGTACTGCTCCAGATGCTGGATCAGGCCTTCCTGCTCGGCCACCACATCCTTGACCAGGTCACGGATGGACAGAAGACCGACCAGCTTGCCGTTATCCAACACCGGCAGGTGGCGCAGGTTGCGCTCGATCATCAGCTGCATGCAGTAGCGGGTGCGATCCTGGGGCCCTACAGTGATCAGGCTGCTGGTCATCACCTCACCCACGGTAGTGGCGTAGGCCGAACGCTCAAGACGGGCAACGCGGCGGACAAAGTCGCGTTCGGTGATGATGCCCTCGACGGTATCGCCCGACATCACCATCAGCGCGCTGATATCGCTGTCGGCCATGATGGTCACGGCCTCTAAAACACTGGTCTCCGGGGTGACACTAACGATACTGGTGTGCAGCACCTTCTTATTGAGGATCTCAGATACGCTTTTCATGCAGAACTCCTGGGCCGTGCCCACTACTACTGGGCTTTCTTGTTGTTTAGCAGCGCAATATGAACTGCAGATTTTTTGCCAACTCGGCCAGCCCCCGCGCAGAAGGCCCGCTTGCCAAGCAACTGACCGGCCAAGCACCAAATCAGGGCAGAGCGGTGAGTAACGCCACCGACCATACGTTCATCACTGTCGCAAAAGTCTGGCATGGATACGCCCGACAGCACCCTGCGACAAATGCGCCCGCCGGCTAATAACAGTTCAAGTCGGCACACTGCGCAAATGGCCGAATGACTGGTTCAGGGTCGGCGGCGTAGTGTTTTTGTGCAGGCAAACGCAATCAGTACTACTCCCAGTGCCCGCTGCGGGAGAATGCCCCAATCTTGTCCTGGTCCGGAATGCATCAGGCGACTTGAAAAACCCCAGCCGATTGCAGCCCCCTTCAGCAGAAGGGCAGCGCCACAGCCTAATACCAAACAGTAAGGCCAATGTTCTCCGAGCCAAGCCCTTGCCTGCTTCAAGTAGTACTGCCAGATCATTTGCCTGGAGCCTCCAACGGCAGACTCAGCCGTGCCTCGACACCCCCCGGAACATTGACCAGTTTTAGGCTGCCGCCATGCAGGGCCGCGACCTCCTCAACGAAGTTCAGGCCCAGGCCGGTGCTCTTGCGCCCGCTGCTCGGGCGCGGCAGGGAGTAGAAACGCTCGGTCAGGCGCGGCAGGGCATAGTCCGGGATGGGCTCCCCCTGATTGAACAGGGAGAAGGTCAGTAACTCGCCATCGCGTTCGGCCGAGCAGCGGATCAAGCCACCCGGAGGGGTGAAGTCCACCGCATTGTCGAGCAGGTTGGCCAGCGCCTGTTGCAGCAGAAAGCGCTCGCCGATAACGCACAGTTCATCATCCAGCAGATTCTCGACCTCGATCTGCCCGGCCGTGATGCGGGCGGCCTGACTGGTCAGCAGCTCCTCGAACAGCGCCCGCAGCGGCACCGGCTCGCGCTCCTCCAGGCCCTGACGCTGCTCGACCAGCGCCAGGTGCAACAGGCGCTCGATCAGTTGCTGCAGGCGCGCGCTTTCGTTCTGGATATTGCCGACAAAGCGCGCCCGCTGCTCCGCCGGCATCTCGCCCTCAAGCAACTCGGCGGCGCCACGAATGGCCGCCAGCGGGCTCTTCAGCTCATGGGTCAGGGTGTGCACATAGCGCTCGACATAGGCCTTGCCCTCCAGTTGCTCACGCATCTGCTGCAGCGCCTGACCCAGCTGCGCCAGCTCACCACCGCGCAGTGCCGGCAGGCTGACCCGCTCACCGGCCGCCACCTGACGGGCATAATCGGTCAGCCGGCGCAGCGAGGCGCTGAGCCACCAGGAGAGCAGCGCACCAACCAGCAAGCCGAGGCCGATCAGGCCGGCACCGATCCAGGCCAGCCGGGTTTGCGAACGTTCGATATAGGGCTGCAGGGTGCGGCTGGGTTTGCTCACCGAAACCACGCCGATGATCTGCCCCTGATCTTTGATCGGCGCAGCCACGTACATCACCGAAGACTCCGGATCGGCAGCGTCCTCGCGGCTGGAGCGCGCGCCGTACTGGCCGCGCAGGGTCAGGTAGACATCGTTCCAGCGCGAATAGTCCTGCCCCACCGCTTTGCCACCGGAGTCGAGCAGCACGCGTCCGGCCGAATCGGTGACATAGATGCGGTGACTGACGCTGTTCTTCTGCACATCCCAGATCTGCGCCTGCGGCTGGCGCAGGCCATAGGCGCGGAACAACTCCTGCCAGCGGCTCTGCTCAAGGCGCCCGCTGCGCAGGTCATCACGCAGCAGTTCGGCCAGCAGGTTGGCCGTATCCACCAGGGTTTCCTCGGTGGACTGGCGCACACCGGGGCGAATCTCGTCCATCACCGTGTTCATGACGAACCAGCCGGACAAGCCGACAAACAGGAAATACACCAGAAAGATGCGAACCCCGAGCGGCATCACAGCAGCCTCAGGCTGTAACCCAGCCCGCGATGGGTCTGGATCGCCTCGCTGTCTGCGCGCACCTCGCGCAGCTTGGCGCGCAGGCTGCGGATATGACTGTCCACCGTGCGTTCATAACCGGCCTCGGCAGAAACCCCGGTGGCATCGAGCAGTTGCTCGCGGGAGAAAACCCGCTCGGGCTGGCTCAGCAGTACCGCCAGCAACTTGAGTTCATGCCGAGTCAGCGGCAACAGCTGGCCGTGATAGTGGATCTGCTGACGCAGCTCGTCGAAACGGAATGGCCCGGCCGCAGGCGGCTCGGCAGCTGGCGGCACTCGTGGCTGCAGGCGTTTGAGGATGGCCTTGACCCGCGCCGCCACCTCGCGCGGGCTGAACGGCTTGCTCACGTAATCGTCGGCGCCGATCTCCAGCCCCACCACCCGGTCGATCTCGCTGTCGCGAGCGGTAAGAAACAGCACCGGCACCTCGCTGCTTCGGCGCAGTTGCTTGCACGCCTCGAACCCGCTCATGTCCGGCAGGCCCACATCGAGAATCCACAGATCGGCCGGTTCACGCGCCTGCAGCGCCAGCGCCTCGCCGGCCAGAGTGAGCCAGCGGGTCGTGAAGCCCTCGCCCTGCAGGGCATAGATCAGGGTATCGGCGATTGCCGCTTCGTCTTCGACGATGAGGATATGGGCCATGACTGCGCTTCCTTTTGCCAGCCGGCACGGTGCCGCAGGCCACGGCCAGCGTCAACCGGGCCGGCAATCTGCTGCAACCTTGATCTGGCGCAGCGCTCTGACATGGCAGCGTCATAGTTTTGGAGCTATGTTCATGACCTGACCGTTTGTGCAGGAAGTTGTCAGCCCGCTGACCGCAAACGCTCAGTCGCCGTAAACGTGTTACAGGATTTGTTCCTAGGGGTAATGCAGTGGCGCTTCTTGATTCAGGTCAGCACTCCCCCTCGCGTTGCGGCGTTCCATAACAACATCGCCCACGACCCAAGGGGAACAACATGTCGGACTCCACCAATAAACTCCGCCTCGGCGCGCTGATCGCGCTGGTGGTCGGTTCCATGGTGGGCGGCGGGATCTTCTCGCTGCCGCAGAACATCGCCGCCAGCGCCAGCGCCGGCGCCACCCTCATCGGCTGGCTGATCACCGGCGTGGGCATGCTGACCCTGGCCTTCGTCTTCCAGACCCTGGCCAACCGCAAGCCGGAACTCGACGGCGGGGTCTACGCCTACGCCAAGGCCGGTTTCGGCGACTACATGGGCTTCTCCTCGGCCTGGGGCTACTGGATCAGCGCCTGGATCGGCAACGTCAGCTACATGGTGCTGCTGTTCTCCACCCTCGGTTATTTCTTCCCGGTGTTCGGCGAAGGCAACACCCCGGCAGCCATCATCTGCGCCTCGGTGCTGCTGTGGCTACTGCACTTCCTGGTGCTGCGTGGCATCAAGGAAGCCGCCTTTATCAACACCATCACCACCATCGCCAAGATGCTGCCGCTGGCGCTGTTCATCGTGATTGCCGCCATCGCCTTCAAGATGGACGTGTTCACCAGCGACTTCTGGGGCGCGGGCAACACCGAGCTGGGCAGCGTGATGGATCAGGTGCGCAACATGATGCTGGTCACCGTCTGGGTGTTCATCGGCATCGAAGGCGCCAGCATCTTCTCCGCCCGCGCCGAGAAGCGCAGTGATGTGGGCAAGGCCACCGTGATCGGTTTCATCGGCGTGCTGTTGCTGCTGGTTCTGGTCAACGTGCTGTCGCAGGGCATCATGGCTCAGGCCCAGCTGGCCGGCCTGAAGAACCCGTCGATGGCTGCCGTGCTGGAACAGGTGGTCGGCCCGTGGGGCGCCCAACTGATCAGCATCGGTCTGCTGGTGTCGCTGGCCGGAGCCCTGCTGTCGTGGACCCTGCTGTGCGCGGAGATCATTTTCTCCTCGGCCAAGGACCACACCATGCCGGAGTTCCTGCGCAAGGAGAACGCCAACCATGTGCCGGCCAATGCACTGTGGCTGACCAACGGCCTGATCCAGCTGTTCCTGATCATCACCCTGTTCAACAGCTCGACCTACCTGAGCCTGCTGTACCTGGCCACCTCGATGATTCTGGTGCCGTACTTCTGGTCCGGTGCCTATGCCCTGCTGCTGGCTGTGCGTGGCGAAACTTATGAAGGCGATGCCGGTCAACGTAACAAGGACCTGTTCATCGCCTTGGTTGCCACCCTCTATGCCGTCTGGCTGGTGTACGCCGCGGGCGTGCAGTACCTGCTGCTGTCCGCGCTGCTCTACGCACCGGGCGCCATCCTGTTCGCCAAGGCCAAGCGCGAGCTGGGCCAGGCGGTGTTCACCAACATCGAGAAAGTGATTTTCATCGGCGTACTGATCGGCGCCGGCATTGCCGCCTACGCTCTCTACGCTGGCTTCCTCAGCCTCTAAGAGAAGGAGTTCGAAAATGAGCAAGAAGAAACTCGGCGTGCATTCCGAAGCCGGCAAACTGCACAAGGTGATGGTCTGCTCGCCGGGCCTGGCGCATCTGCGCCTGACCCCGAACAACTGCGACGAACTGCTGTTCGACGACGTGATCTGGGTGTCCCAGGCCAAGCGCGACCACTTCGACTTCATGACCAAGATGCGCGAACGCGGCATCGACGTGGTGGAGATGCACAACCTACTGGAAGAAACGATCAAGAACCCTGAAGCCCTGAAGTGGATTCTCGACCGCAAGATCACCGCCAACAGTGTCGGTCTCGGCCTGCAGAGCGAAGTGCGCAGCTTCATCGAGAGCCTGGAATCGCGGCGCATCGCTGAGTTCCTCATCGGCGGCGTGTCCGGAGCCGATCTGGTCAAGTACAAGGAATCCGAGGTGGCGAAGATGTTCTGCGCCTACCAGGGTGAATCCAGCTTCCTCTTCCCGCCGCTGCCCAACACCCAGTTCACCCGTGACACCACCTGCTGGATCTACGGCGGCGTCACCCTGAACCCCATGTACTGGCCGGCCCGTCGTCAGGAAACCCTGCTGACCACCGCTATCTACAAATTCCACCCGGACTTCATCAACGAAGAGTTCGAAATCTGGTACGGCGACCCGGACCAGGATCACGGTTCCGCCACCCTGGAAGGCGGCGACGTGATGCCGATCGGCAACGGCACCGTGCTGATCGGCATGGGCGAACGCAGCTCGCACCAGGCCATCGGTCAGGTGGCCAAGGCCCTGTTCGACAAGGGCGCCGCCGACAAGGTGGTGGTGGCCGGCCTGGGCAAATCCCGCGCGGCCATGCACCTGGATACCGTGTTCAGCTTCTGCGACCGCGATCTGGTCACCGTCTTCCCGGAAGTGGCCTACAACATTGTGCCCTTCGTGTTGCGTCCGGACGAAAGCAAGCCGGGCGGCATCGACGTGCGCCGCGAGGAGAAATCCTTCATCAACGTGGTCGCCGAATCGCTCAACCTGAAGAAGCTGCGCGTGGTGGAAACCGGCGGCGACAGCTTCGAGGCCGAGCGCGAGCAGTGGGATGACGGCAACAACGTGGTCTGCCTGGAGCCGGGCGTGGTGGTCGGCTACGACCGCAACACCTACACCAACACCCTGCTGCGCAAGGCCGGTGTCGAGGTGGTGACCATCAGTGCCAGCGAACTCGGCCGCGGCCGCGGCGGCGGCCACTGCATGACCTGCCCGATTATCCGCGACCCGATCGATTACTAACCGCCCCGGCGGCGGCCTACCCGGTCGCCGCTTTCCGCCGGAGCCTAAGTGGCGCCGGTACGACCCGTATTTCTCAAGAGGAAAACTGTCATGGCTTTCAACATGCACAACCGCAACCTGCTCAGCCTGATGCACCACAGCACCCGCGAGCTGAAATTCCTGCTGGACCTGTCCCGCGACCTCAAGCGCGCCAAGTACAGCGGCACCGAGGTCCAGCACCTCAAGGGCAAGAACATCGCCCTGATCTTCGAAAAGACCTCGACCCGTACCCGCTGCGCCTTCGAAGTGGCCTCCTATGACCAGGGCGCCAACGTCACCTATATCGATCCGACCTCCTCGCAGATCGGCCACAAGGAGACCATGAAGGACACCGCCCGCGTGCTCGGCCGCATGTACGACGCCATCGAGTACCGCGGCTTCAAGCAGGAGATCGTCGAGGAGCTGGCCAAGTTCGCCGGCGTACCGGTGTTCAACGGCCTGACCGACGAATACCACCCGACCCAGATGCTGGCCGACGTGCTGACCATGCTGGAAAACAGCGACAAACCGCTGCACGACATCAGCTACGCCTACTTGGGTGACGCCCGCAACAACATGGGCAACTCGCTGCTGCTGGTCGGCGCCAAGCTGGGTATGGATGTGCGCATCGCCGGTCCGAAAGCCCTCTGGCCGCACGATGATTTCGTCGCCCAGTGCAAGGCCTTCGCCGCCGAAAGCGGCGCGCGCATCACCCTCACCGAAGACCCGAAAGAAGCCGTCAAGGGCGTGGACTTCATCCACACCGACGTCTGGGTCTCCATGGGCGAGCCGGTCGAGGCCTGGGGCGAGCGCATCAAGCTGCTGCTGCCGTATCAGGTCAACGCCGAGATGATGAAGGCCTCCGGCACGCCGCGGACCAAGTTCATGCACTGTCTGCCGGCCTTCCACAACACCGACACCAAGGTGGGCAAGCAGATTGCCGAGCAGTACCCGCATCTGGCGGGCGGCATCGAAGTGACCGAAGAAGTGTTCGAGTCGCCGGCCTGTATCGCGTTCGAGCAGGCGGAAAACCGCATGCACACCATTAAAGCGGTGATGGTCGCCACCCTCGGCAACGTGTAACCGCCGTTGCCAGCGAGGCGGAGGTACAGCCAACGCCTCGCACAGAAATTCATCTGGGTGGAAAAGCGTAAAGCGCTTCTCCACCCGTTTTGATTCAGGAGATCAACATGCGACTCGTGATCGCTTTGGGCGGCAACGCCCTGCTTCGTCGCGGCGAAGCCATGACCGCAGAAAACCAGCGCGACAACGTGCGCATCGCCTGCGAGCAGATCGCCAAGGTGGCGTCCGGCAACGAGCTGGTAGTGGCCCACGGCAACGGCCCGCAGGTCGGCCTGCTGGCCCTGCAGGGCAACGCCTACGACCCGGCCAACCCCTATCCGCTGGATGTGCTGGGCGCCGAAACCGAAGGCATGATCGGCTACATGATCGAACAGGAGCTGGGCAACCTGCTGCCGTTCGAGGTGCCTTTCGCCACCCTGCTCACCCAGGTGGAAGTCGACCCGACGGACCCGGCCTTCCAGCACATGACCAAGCCGATCGGCCCGGTCTATCCCAAGGCCGAAGCCGAGCGCCTGGCCGCCGAAAAGGGCTGGACCATCGCCCCCGACGGCGACAAGTTCCGCCGCGTGGTGGCCAGCCCCCGGCCCAAGCGCATCTTCGAGATCCGCCCGCTGAAATGGCTGCTGGAGAAAGGCACCATTGTCATCGCCGCCGGCGGTGGTGGCATCCCCACCATGTACAAGGACGGCAAGCTGGTCGGCGTTGAGGCGGTGATCGACAAGGACCTCTGCTCGGCCTTCCTCGCCACCGAACTGGAAGCCGACCTGCTGGTAATCGCCACCGACGTGGATGCCGCCTACATCGACTGGGGCAAACCGACCCAGAAGGCCATCGCCGAAGCCCACCCCGATGAGCTGGAGCGTCTGGGTTTTGCCGCAGGTTCCATGGGTCCCAAGGTGCAGGCTGCCTGCGAGTTCGCCCGCAATACCGGCAAGGTCGCGGTGATCGGCTCGCTGCCGGACATCGAGGCCATCGTCAAAGGCACCGCCGGCACCCGCATCAGCACGCAAAAACCCGGACTGACCTACCGTTAACAGGTCGCCGCTATACAAAGGCCCGCAGGTTTGCCTCCGGGCCTTTGCCTTGTCTGCCCTGGAAGGAAGCCAACATGGCTGATAACAAGAAGATGGGACTGATCGGCCTGACCACCCTGGTCACAGTCAACATGATGGGCTCGGGCATCATCCTGCTGCCCTCGAGCATGGCCCAGCTCGGCGCCGTGTCGCTGCTGTCGTGGATCGTCACCGCCATCGGCTCCATGGCCATCGCCTGGTGCTTTGCCCAGTGCGGCATCTACTGCAACAAGTCCGGCGGTATGTCGGCCTACAGCGAGGAAGCCCACGGCAAGTCGGCCTTCTTCCTCTGCTCCTACCTGTATTTCCTCTCGCTGGTGGTCAGCAACGTGGCCATCAGCATCGCCGCCGTCGGCTACCTGACGCCCTTCGTGCCCTGGCTGGGCGAAGGCTCCATGCCGCTGTTCGCCGGCACCCTGTGCATGATCTGGCTGACCACGGTGGCCAACTTCGGCGGCCCCAGCCTGACCGGCCGGCTGGGCTCGATCACCGTCTGGGGCATCATCATCCCCGTGGCCGGCCTCTGTGTGATCGGCTGGTTCTGGTTTGATCCCGCCGTGTTCGCCGCCGCCTGGAACCCCAACGAGCTGAAGGTCAGCGACGCCATCACCCAGAGCATCCCACTGACCCTCTGGGCCTTCCTCGGCATGGAGTCGGCGGCGCAGAACTCCGATGCCGTGGACAACCCCAAGCGCAACGTGCCGCTGGCCTGCCTGCTCGGCACCCTCGGTGCCGCCGTGGTCTACGTGCTGTCGACCAGCGTGATCCAGGGCATCGTGCCCAACGCCGAACTGGCCAACTCCAGCGCGCCCTTCGCCCTGGTCTACGCACAGATGTTCAACGACGGCATCGGCGACATCGTCATGGGCCTGGCCGTGCTGGCCTGCGTCGGCTCGCTGCTGGGCTGGCAGTTCACCCTGGCGCAGACCGCCAAGGTCACAGCCGATCAGGGCCTGTTCCCGCGCTTCTTCGCCCGCCTCAACCGCTTCGACGCGCCGCTGCTGGGGCTGATCTGCTGCGCCCTGATGCAGAGCCTGATCGCCCTGTCGACCATCTCGCCCAACGTCAGCGAGCAGTTCGGCAAGCTGGTCAATCTGGCGGCGGTGAGCAACCTGATCCCCTACGTCACCGCGCTGTCGGGCCTGCTGGTGATCATGTACAAGGCCGGGGTGGATCTCCCCACCTTCCGCCGCAACAGCCTGATCCTGCTGATCGGCATGTTCTACTGCTTCTACGCCCTGTACGCCTCGGGCCTGGAGGCGGTGTTCGGCGCGGCGCTGGTGATGGTGGTCGGCTACCTGCTGTTCGGCATCATCGCCAAACGCCTGATCGCCGAACTGGATACCCTGCAATCGTCCTAGGAGCGCGCCCAATGATCGCCTTCCAGCCTCTCCTGCGTGGCGCCACCGCACTTCTGCTGGCAGCAGCGCTGCTGCCAGCCTATGCCGACGACACCCTGCAACGCGTCCGCGCCAGCCAGACCCTGACCTTTGGCTTCGTTCCCGGCGACGCGCCCTTCTCCGCCGGCACAGCCGAACAGCCAGCCGGTTACGCCATCGAGCTTTGCAATCTGCTGGCCGCTCAACTGCGCCAGGACCTCGGCCTGCCCGACCTCAAACTCCGTTATCAGGCGCTGACGGTGGGCGAAATGTTCCCCGCCGTGGCCAGCGGCAAGGTCGATACGGTGTGCAGCGCGGTGGGCGACACCCTGACGCGCCGCGAGCAGGTGAGTTTCTCCCTGCCCTACTTTGCCGCCGGCCTGGGCGTGGTGGTCCGCCGCGATGCACCGGCCAGCCTGCTGGCGCCGCTGCTTGAAGGTACGCAGGAGCGCGGCCCGGTATGGCGCGCCACGCTGCGGCAGGGGCTCAACCGCCATAGCTTCGCGGTGCTCAAGGACAGCGTCAGCCTCGACTGGGCCCGGGCGCGGATCCGTGCGCTGGGACTGCAGTCTGAGCTACGCGAGGTGCAGAGCAATGCCGAGGGGCTAGCCATGGTGGCGCAGGGGCAGGTCGATGCCTTCTTCGCCGACCGTCTGGTACTGCTCAACTATCAGGCTGAAAGCGAGCATGGCCGGGAGCTGGTGATCCCCGAGAAGCTCTTCGAGGTGCTGCCGGTGGCCCTGCCACTGGCGCGCGGTGATGCCGACTGGCAACTGGCCGTGGACCGTGCCCTGAGCCGCGTGCAGCGCAACGAAGCCGGACAGGCGCTGTACGCGCGCTACTTCGGGCAGCCCGGAGAACCGGGCCGGCAAGTCCTGCAGCTGTTCCAGAGACCGGAATAACGCTGTCCCGGGGCCTGGCGGCCCCGGGTTCCGCCATCAGCCCAGCTCGCCCACCGCACGCCACGCCTGATCGACGGCACCGTGCAGGTACGGGTCCCATCCCGCATCGGAGTTGGCGATGGCCACGCGGCCCAGCGGCTGGCGGGCGGCTTTCATCACCGCTTCGCCGCCGTCCGGACCGTCAAACAACGAGTTGGTGTAGTAGGAATAGCCATGGGGCCAGCGGTTGACGGTGATGGCCAGGATATCGCGCTGGCTGTCGAAACCGGCTTTGCCCAGCAGGCGTTGCAACTGGTCGCGGATCTGCGCCTCGTACTGCTCGAAGCTGGTGGTATAGATCTGCATGCGCGCTGCCCGTGCCTGGGTGCGCAGGTCTGGTCCGACGCCCGCCGCATGCGGCACCTGCACCATGTGCAGGCAGATCGGCTGCTGCGGATCGCGCGGCGCGCGGTACCCACCGAGGTCTACCGGGTAGTCGAGCTTGACCACCGAGAATGGCATCCCCGGTGAATAGACCTCCTGCATGCCCAGCTTGGTCCAGCTGGTCCAGTCACGAATCACCACATTGGCGTACACCAATGGCAGCTTGACGTTCTGGCTCAACGCCTTGGCCTGCGCCGCCGGCAAGTCGCGCAGGATGTAGGGAATCAGCATGTTGTAGCAGGCCAGCACGCAGTGACGCCCGCGCACACGGTAGAGCTGCCCGCCGCGGCTGTAGCCGACATCCACCCCCTCGTCACGGTTGCGCACGCTGACGGCGGTGCTCGACAACCGCAACCGCACCGCCTGCCCGGGCACATCCAGTCGGCCGTAGTCGAAGACAGCGAGCACCACATCGTCCATGCCGCTCCCTGGCGCCACGCCCGGAATCAGGTCACGCACCAGCAGGCGCGCCACGCCGGCGTTGCCATCGGGGAAGTGGTAGATATAGGGCTCCTCCTCGCCTTCATCCTCCTCCAGCCCCAGCCCGGCAAATCCGGGGTACCCGGCATACCGGGCATAACTGGCAGGAAGAAAGTCGATGCGATAGCCGTACTCATCACTGGAGCGTTGCTGGAAATAGGCAATGGCCGTTTCCGACAGCCCCACGTGCCGCTTGAGATAGTCGCGGTAGCTCAGGCTGGCCAGGTAATCCTCACGCTCATCGGCGGGCATCTTTGCGAGGTAGTCTTCCTCGTCCTCGTATAGCGCCCGCAACGCCTCGCGATCAGCCTCCGCCAGCGGAAAGCGCCCGATAAAACCCGCCCAGTCCGGTTCATCCTCAGCCTCCGCATCGGGCTCACCCACCACCAGCCGGTCTTCACCAAAAGTCTGCTGGTCGAAGAACACCGCGCTGTCCAGTTCCTCATACAGCCGGTGCTGATAGGCCTGATCGAAACGATCCAGACGCACACCCAGCGCCTGCAACAGGCGGTATACCTGATCGCTGAAATTGGCTTTGGGTGAGTCCAGCGATTCGCTGCCGCCATAGCCCAGAATCAGCCGGCCTCCGGCACGAAACTCGTTGCGCTTGGCATGCCCACCGAAGTCATCGTGATTGTCCAGCAGCAGGATGCGCGCCTGCGGGTGCCGCTCGCGGTAGAACCAGGCCGCGGCCAGACCGCTGATACCGGCGCCGACCACCACCAGGTCGTACTCCTCCTGTATGGGCAGTTTGTCGGTGTCGAACACCTTCTTTTCCCAGCCCATCTGGTGAGCCACCTCGAAGCTGCCGGGATGGCTGCCGCGCAAACCGGTCAGCGCCGGCGGATAGCCGGCCTGCTGCGTCTGCGCGGCCCGGACCAGTTGCCAGGGCAGCAGACCGGCGCCCACCGCCAGGGCCGCACCGTTGAGGAAATCACGTCGTTTGATCGTCATACCACCCTCGCAAAAAAGCCCCGCACAAGGCGGGGCAAGCTGCTTTGGAACACTCCCACACACAGATTAGTTGCTGTACAGGCGCCGCCAGTATTTGGTCATCACTTTGATCGTTTTCGGCCCGATCGTGCCCGAAACATAGAAGCTGCGGATCTCGGCTTCACTAGGCGCATAACGACCGTCCTGAATCGCGCGGCTGGCTTCCTGCGCCTCCTGCACCGAACTCGGGTAACTGTTGTACTCGGTCACCTGGGTCGCCACCTTGGGATCGAGCAGATAGTTGATCCACTGATAGGCCGCGTCTTTGTTCCGCGCATCCTTGGGAATCCCCATCATGGTGAACCAGATGGGCGTCTGGCCCTTGGGCGTGATGTAACGGATATCCATGTCCAGCTTGTTCTCGCGGACGATGCGATTGACCACCCCGGCATCACCACTCCAGGCCATGGCCACACAGATGTCACCACGGGTGATCTGATCCCGATAGGTCGAGTTTACCTGCTTGATATGCGGCCAGACGCGCTGCAGCTGCATGTAAGCGGCCTTGTAGTCCTCGATATCGTTGCTGTTGGGATCACGCCCCAGATACGCCAGCACCATGGTGAACACATCCTGTGGCGAATCGAGGAAAGACACGCCGCACTTGGCCAGCTTGCTCACCACCAGCGGATCGAACAGCAGAGCCTGGGTGTTCAGGTCAAAGTCCTCGCCGAGGATGGCCCGCACCTGTTTGACGTTGACCAGAATGCCGTTGGTGCCCCAGAGAAAGGGCACACCGTAGCGGTTACCCAGGTCATGCAGTTCGACCTTCTTCAGCAACACCGGGTCCAGGTGCACACGGTTGGGAATCTTCGACCAGTCCAGCGGCTCGTAAGCCCCGGCCTTGATCTGCTTGGCCATGTAGGAGGAGGACGGATAAACCACGTCGTAACCCGAGTTACCGGTCAAGAGCTTGCTCTCCAGCGTGTCATCGCTGTCGAGAATGTCGTAGGTCATCTCGGTTGAAGTCTGCTGGGCATAGGCCTTCTGCACCTCGACCGGGATCAGCTCCGACCAGTTGAGGACATTCAGTGACTGTGAAGCAGCCTGAGCGCTCAGCACACCCAGAGACAGGGCACTGGCCAGAAACGCACGGCAAAGGGCGGAGGATCGTGACTTCATGGAGGCTCTCGCGATGGGGTCGGGACAGCCAGACATTAGGAGAGCGATCCCCTTCGCCACAACACGCGATTAGGGTACCTGGCTATTAGAAAAAGTCATACCTGGAGATTGGCCAGCTTATCGAACAGCCACTGACGGAACAGCTTGGCTTCCGGTTTCAGGCCTCCCACGGGGCTCAGCAACAGGTAGCCTTCCAGCACCGCCTGATTAGCCAGCGGACGCACCAGCCGGCCGCTGGCCAGCTCCTCCTCGACCAGCAGGCCATTGGTCAGCGCCACCCCGGCACCGGCCAGCGCCAGGTCGATCACCTGATCGGCACTGACATAGGACATCTCGCTGCTCAGCCGCGCACGCAGCCCCTGGCTCTGCAGCCAGGCGCCCCACCAGTAGCCGTCGTCCTCGTGCAGCAGAGGCAGACGCAGCAGGTCTTCAACCCTCGTCAGCGGCCCGTGTTCAAGCAGAAACGCCGGTGAACAGACCGGAAAGATCTGCGGCTGCACCAATACCTCCCGTGGACCAGCAAACTCCTCGCCATCGCCAAACGCGACGCCCAGATCGGCACGCTCAGCCGTCACCTCGCGGAAGGATGGATTCGGCTCCAGGGCGATGCGGATGCCGGGGTGCAACGCACGAAACTCGGCCAGGTGATGCCGTAACCAGCGCCCGGCGAACCCCGGCACTACCAGCAGGCGCAACCAACGCTGCTGGGCGCGGGAGGTCAGCTCGTAGGAAGCCTCGGCGATCTGCGTCAGCGCGGCGCTGACCTGTTCGAAGTAACGCCAGCCGTCCTCGGTCAGCACCACGCCACGCGGCGTGCGCTGAAACAGCTGCGTCTGCAGACGCTCTTCCAGCGCCTTCACATGCCTGCCGATAGCCGGCTGGGTGACATGCAGCTCCTGCGCGGCGGCCACGTAGCTACCCAGACGGGCAGCGGCCTCAAAGGCACGCACGGCATTCAGGGGTGGCAAGCGGTGCACAGCCATGCTGCTCTCCAGCTATTAGTTTTTTTAACAACCTAGCACAGAAAACACAGGTTGTAGCCCCGAGGAGCGACTCGCATGCTGCCCCCACGCAGTACCGCCAGCGCGGAGACCCTATGAGCGCCATGATTTTCCACCCCAGCCTGTACGACCGCCGCCAGTACCACACCAGCTACTGGGCGGCACAGAACCCAGCGCCCCATCTGGAGGCCCTGCAGGCTGATATCCAGACCGACGTCGCCATCATCGGTGGCGGCTATACAGGCCTCTCCTGTGCGCTGCACTTGAGCCGCGACCACGGACTCGACACAACGGTGCTGGAGGCCGGCGATATCGGCTGGGGCGCCAGTGGGCGCAATGCCGGCTTCAACACCCTGCCCGCCTGCAAGCTGGCGGCCGCCGAGGTATTCCGCCGTTGGCCGGAAGCCGAAGCCCGCGCCTTCTTCGAAGCCCAGCGTGAAGGGCAGGCCCTGGTCTATGAACTGGCGCAGAGCGAGCAGTTTGAGCTGGATGCCTGCGGCAGAGGCATTTTCCAGGTCGCACACTCGCGCGGTGCGCTGGCTGAACTGGATGAAGAAGGCCGCTGGCTGCGCCAGGCCGGCATTCCCTGCCAGACCCTCAGTCGCGAGGCCTTTGCCGAGATAGGTCACGACGGCCCTGATCAGTTCGGCGCCCTGCACATGACCGAGGGCGGCGGCATCGATCCCATGCAGCTGACCCTGGGACTGGCCACGGCCGCCCGTCGCCATGGCGCCAGCCTGTATGCCCGCAGCCCCATGCAGCAGTGGCGCAAGGATGGTGCCTGGCACGTTCTGCAGACGCCGCAGGGACAGGTCCGCGCCCGTCAGGTGGTGGTCGCCACCAACGGCTATCGCGATGGCGAGGAGCCCGCCGGACTCCGCCATCGAGCCCTCCCGGCCATTTCCAACATTCTCGTCACGGCTCCGCTGAGCGAGGCGCAATGGCAGGCCATCGGCCTGAACAACCTGAGCCCGATGTCCGACACCCGCATGTTGGTGACCTACTACCGGCGCCTGCCGGACAACCGCCTGCTGCTCGGCGCGCGCAGCGACACCTGGGGCGACCCGCAGCGCGATGCGCGCATGCAGGCGGCCCTGCACGCCCTGATCGCACGCAAGTTTCCGGACGCCGGTCCGCTGCCGGTGGACTATTTCTGGCGTGGCCTGGTGTCCGTGACCCGCAAGCTGGTGCCCAGCTGGGGCCGCCTGGATGACGATCCCAGCGTGCTGTTCACCCTGGGCTGCTTCGGCTCCGGGGTCAACACCATGCCCTGGATGGGCCGCACCCTGGCCCGCGCCATCGCCGGCCAGCCACTCAGCACCCGCGAGCAGTGCGCGGTGTTCCGCAACCTGCCGGGGCGCCTGCCCGGCCGGGCCTGGCAGCAGCGCCTGGGCCTGCAACTGGCTTACCTGCACTACGGCCTGCAAGACCGCCTGGCCTGATCCCCACAACAAGAGAGAAGTCCCCACATGACACCCACAGCCACCCTGATGCTCGAACGCTCCGCCCAACATTTCGTCGATGGCCAGTACCTGCCCGGTAACGGCGCCCGCGTGGCCATCATCGACCCGGCTACCGAAGCCGAAATCGGCAGCTATGCCGAGGCCACCGAGGCCGAGATGGAACAGGCCATTGCCTTGGCCAATCAGGCCCAGAAGGGCTGGTGGGCGCTCAGCGCTCTGGAGCGCGCCGACGCCCTGCACCGGGTCGCCGACCGTCTCGGCGAACTCAGCGCCCAGGTGGGCGAATGCCTGACCCGCGAGATGGGCAAACCCTACCGCGAGGCCGAGTGGGAGGCTGGCGCCTCGGCCTCGGCCTTCCGCTACTACGCCGAACTGGCCCGTCAGGAACACGGCCGCGTGGCCGGCCCGGCCATCGCCGGTCAGCTGCACATGACCATCAAGGAGCCGCTGGGCACCGTGGTTTCCATCGTGCCCTACAACTTCCCGGTGCTGCTGTTCGGCTGGCAGGCCGCAGCCTCGCTGGCCGCCGGCAACGCCATCATCGTCAAACCGTCGGAGCTGACCTCGCTGACCCTGCTGCTGGTCATGCAGGCCTTCGATCATCTGCCAGCCGGGCTGGTGCAGTGCCTGACCGGTGGTGCCAACGTCGGCCGCCATCTGGTGGCGCACCCACACACCCATGCCGTGGCCTTCACCGGCAGCGTGCCGGCCGGTCAGGCAGTGGCGCAGAGCGCCGCGCTGCGCTTCAAGCCGGTGCTGATCGAAGCCTCCGGCAACGACCCGTTCATCGTCATGCCCTCGTCGCCGGTGGAGATCGTCGCCCGTGGTGCCGCCTTCGCCGCCTTCCTCAACTGCGGTCAGGTGTGCACCTCGGCCGAGCGCTTCTATGTGCATGAAGATGTCTACGACCGCTTCGTCAGCGCCTTGGCGGCCGAGGCCCGCAAGCTGCGCATCGGCAACGGTCTGGAGTGCGTGGACATCGGCCCGCTGGCGTCGGCCCGTGAGCGGGCGCGGGTAGAGAACATCGTGGCCCGTGCCGTGGAACAGGGCGCGCGCATCGTCTGCGGCGGCAAGCGCCCGGCAGACCGCGAGCAGGGCTGGTTCTTCGAACCCACGGTGCTGGAGGTCAGCCACGCGATGGACATCATGCACGGCGAGTGCTTCGGCCCGCTGGCGCCGGTGTGCAAGGTACGCAGCCTGGACGAGGCCATCGCCCTGGCCAACGACTCTGAATTCGGCCTGGGCGCCAACATCTACACCGAGAACCTCGCCGAAGCCATGCGTGCGGTGAACGAGATCGAGTCCGGCATCGTCTGGGTCAACACCCCGCTCAACGACAACGATTGCGTGCCCTTCGGCGGCCGCAAGATGACCGGCCAGGGCCGTGAACTGGGCATCGAGGGGCTGGAGCAATTCCGCCGCTCGAAGATGGTGATGATCGCCCCGCAGGCCATCGACGACCCGGAATGGTTCCCCTACCCCGATGACGAGGCCTTCCCGGCCACGCAGCAGTAACCCCGACAACAAGCACAAGACAGGAGCGTTACCCGATGAATCGTCGCACTTTGCTGAAAAACGCCGGATTGGCAGCTGCCATGGCAGCAGCTGCAACCGCCAGCCGGACTACTCTGGGCGCCACCACCAGCCCGAAGCGGGTCATCGTGATCGGCGCCGGCATCGCCGGTCTGGCCGCGGCCAGCCAGCTGGCCGGGCGCGGCCATCAGGTTACCGTGCTCGAAGCGCGCAACCGTCTAGGCGGCCGCACCTGGACCAGCGCCGCCTGGGCAGACGCTCCTGTCGATCTCGGGGCCTCCTGGATTCATGAAATGGACGGCAATCCACTCACCCCACTGGCCCGCAGTGCCGGTGCGCAACTGATTACCACCAGCTACGACAGCGTGGTGGACTATGACGTCGACGGCAAACCGATCAACGCTACCCGCGCCTCGCGCCTGGCCGCGCTCAAGGACGAACATGAGTGGGCCATCGGTCAGGGCCAGAACGATGACATCGACCGCTCGGTGCGCAACACCATAGAAAGCCAGCTGGACTGGGCCAGCCTCGATACAGGCGACCAACAGCTCCTGGCGTTCATCACCAACAGCACCGTGGAGCAGGAGTACGCGGGCAGCCGCAATGACCTCTCCACCTACTGGTTCGACAGCATGGGCGGTTACAACGGCGAAGACGCCGTATTCGCCGACGGTTACCGCACCCTGGTCAACTACCTGGCGCGCGGCCTCAACGTGCAACTGGGGCAGGTTGTCAGCGCCATCGACTCCAGCACCGCTGCAGTCAAGGTCACCACCAACAAGGGCAGCTTCAGCGCCGATCGCGTCATCGTTACCGTGCCGCTGGGCGTACTCAAGAAAGGCTCGATCAAATTCACTCCGGCCCTGCCAACCAAGAAGACCACCGCCATCAGCAAACTCGGCATGGGTAACTTCAACAAATGCTACCTGCGTTTCCCGACCCAGTTCTGGCCGCAGGAAGACTGGCTGGAATATATCCCGCCGCTGTCCCAGCACGGCCAGTGGAGCCAGTGGCTGAACCTGGCCCGGCTGACCGGCCAGCCGATCCTGCTGGGCTTCAACGCCGGCGACTTCGGCGGGCAGATCGAGGCGTGGAGCGATGCGCAGATCGTCGCCGGCGCCATGACGCGACTGAAACAGATGTTCGGCAGCGGCATCCCCGACCCAATCGGTTTCCAGATCACCCGCTGGAGCCAGGATCCGTTCAGCTACGGGGCCTACTCCTTCTACAAACTGGGCTCCAAACCGGCGATGCGCGACGACCTGGCCGCGCCTATCTCAAACCGCGTGTTCTTCGCCGGTGAGGCGACCCACAAGCAAATGTTCGCCACCGTGCACGGCGCCCTGCTCTCCGGCCAGCGCGCCGCCACCCAGGCCGAGGCCTGATCCCCTGCGGCCGCCCGATGCCCTCGGGCGGCCGCCCACAGCAGGCTCGACTAGGCTCAGTGGATACGTGATCACCGAGGCCTCCCTATGGACCGAGCACTGCTGCGCCATCTCGCCCACCTGAGCACCATCGCCACTGCGCTGCTGGCCATTGGCGGCTTGCTGGTGGCGGTCTGGCAGATACGAGCCAGCGAGGCCAGCCAGCGCGAAGCCTCGGCCCGCGACGCCTACAAGGAATACCTCAAGCTGGTGATCGAGAAGCCCGAGCTGGCCGAACCCGACCTCCCCGGCTCGACCTCAGGCCCGGCACGCGAGGCTGGCCAGGACAACCTGTTCAGCTTCTACCTGTTCAGTGCCGAACAGATCTTCGATGCCTTCCCCGATGACCCCGGCTGGCACCAGAGCCTGCAGAGTGACCTGTGCGGTTTCCGCCAACTGCTGGGCCCGCGTCTGGACAACTGGCACTGGAGCCAGCACGAGGCAGCGTTCGTCGAGTTTGCCCAGCAGGCGCTGATCAACTGCACCAGCGCCCGCCGGTAAAGCAACGACTCAGGCCACCGCCAACTCCGCAGCCATGGCCCTGGCCTGTTCTCGCAGGAGGAACTTCTGCACCTTGCCGGTGGAAGTCTTGGGCAGGCTGGCGAACACCACCTGCCCCGGCACCTTGAAGCGCGCCAGGTGCTGCTGGCACCAGGTGATCACTTCCTCGGCCGAGAGGCTGGCACCATCACGCAGGGTGACGAAGGCACAGGGGGTCTCGCCCCACTTGGCATGCGGCATGGCCACCACGGCAGCTTCGAGGATCAGCGGATGGCGGTAGAGGGCATCCTCCACCTCGATGGAGGAGATGTTCTCGCCACCGGAGATGATGATGTCCTTGCTGCGGTCGCGGATTTCCACGTAGCCATCGGGGTGCCACACGGCCAGATCGCCGGAATGGAACCAGCCGCCGTCGAAAGCCTCGGCCGTGGCGCTGGGGTTCTTCAGGTAGCCCTTCATCACCAGATTGCCGCGCATCATGATCTCGCCGAGGGTCTGACCATCCTTGGGCACCGGCTGCAGGGTATCCGGGTCGGCCACCATCAGGCCGTCGAGCAGCAACTGGCGCACACCCTGACGGGCCTTCAGCCGGGCACGCTGCTCGGCCGGCGCCGCATCCCACTCGTCCTGCCAGGCACAGACCACGCTGGGGCCATAGGTTTCGGTCAGGCCGTAGACGTGGGTGACGCGGAAATCCAGCGCCTCCATGGCCTCGATCACCGCCGCGGGCGGCGCCGCGCCGGCGGTCATCGCCTTGACCGGGCGGGTCTTCAGCGCCTTCAGCTCGTCACTGGCATTGGCCAGCATGTTCAGCACGATGGGCGCGCCGCAGAAATGATCGACGCCATGCTCGGCCAGCGCCGGGTAGATGGCCTCGGCGCGCACGTGACGCAACGCCACACTGGTGCCGACCGCAGCGGCCAGGGCCCAGGGGAAACACCAGCCGTTGCAGTGGAACATCGGCAGGGTCCACAGGTACACAGGGAAACGGCCCATCTCCCAGCTGATCATGTTGGACAGCGCGTTCAGGTGCGCGCCACGGTGGTGGTAGACCACGCCCTTGGGATTGCCGGTGGTGCCGGAGGTGTAGTTCAGGGCGATGGCCTGCCACTCGTCCTCCGGCAGGCTCCAGGGCGCCTCGGGATCGCCTTCGGCGAGCAGTTGCTCGTATTCCAGCTGACCGATCAGCTTGCCCTCGGCATAGGTCGGATCGTCGATGCCGATCAGCAGCGGCGGCTTAGCCATATGGCTGGCGGCGCGCAGCGCCAGCTCGCCGAACTCCTTGTCCACCAGCAGCACGCGGGCCTCGCCGTGCTGCAGGATGAAACCGATGGCTTCGGCATCCAGACGGGTGTTGATGGCATTGAGCACCGCGCCGCACATGGGCACGCCAAAGTGCGCCTCGAACATCGCCGGGCCGTTGGGCGCCAGAACCGCCACGGTATCACCGAGCCCGATGCCCCGCGCCGCCAGCGCCGAACCCAGCCGGCGACAGCGCGCATAGGTCTCCCCCCAGGTCTGTCGCAGCGGCCCGTTGATCAGAGCCAGACGTTCCGGATAGACGGTGCCGGCGCGCTCGAGAAAGGTCAGCGGGCTGAGCGCCTGAAAGTTCGCGGCCACCGGCGGCATGCCGAGTTCATAGGGGTTGTAGGGGGTCATCACGGGCTCTCCGATGCGGTATCTGCGCAGCGTGCGACCCTAGCAAAAGCCTGCCGCAGCGGCTGTACGACCTTGGTCGCGGGCGTGACTCTGCAGTCACGGCCTGCGTCAGGTTAGGCACTTAACCGGCCGCCCGCGCGGCCGTCTGCCCGTTTTGCCTGGGAGTGGTTGTCTGATGTCGCGTCTACCGGTGATCGTCGGCTTTGGGGGCTATAACGCCGCCGGTCGCAGTTCCTTCCATCACGGCTTCCGCCGTTACGTTCTGGACAGCCTCGCTGCCGACCAGCGTCAGCAGACCCTGGCAGGTCTGGCGGTGCTGATGGGTCTGGTGGTGTACCGTGACGGTCAGTACCACGACGGCGAAGGCCAGCCACTGGACCTGGCCACCCTGGAGAGCCGCTTCGGCGAGCAGATCCGCGCCGGCACCCTGATCCGCCGCATCGACAGGCAGTACCTGGATGTCGACGCGGTGCACTGGCAGAAGAACCTCACCGTCACCGGCACCGCCGGCAAACCGCTGGTCTTCATCACCCTGCGCAAGCAGTTACCCGAGCCGCTGCCCAGCGACTGGATAGTCGAGCCGCTCAACGACACCGAGGTGCAGGTCACCCTGTACGACGGCTGCGACATCAAGGTCGACAGCTTCCGTGCCCTGCCGGTGAAATCCGCCGGCCAGTTGCCCAGCGGCTTCGACCCCGCCGCGCTCTACCCCTCGCGCTTCCACCCGCGTGGCCTGCAACTGGCGATCGTCGGCGCCAGCGACGCCCTGCACTCCATCGGCCTGCCGTGGGCGACCATCAGCGCCGCCGTGGCCCCGGACGAGATCGCCGTATACTCCGGCAGCGTGATGAGCCAGCTCGACGAGAACGGCTACGGCGGCCTGCTGCAGTCGCGTCTCAAGGGCGGCCGGGTGACCGCCAAGCAGCTGCCGCTGGGGCTCAACACCATGCCGGCGGACTTCATCAACGCCTACGTGCTGGGCAGCGTCGGCAGCACCGGCAGCGTCACCGGCGCCTGCGCCACCTTCCTCTACAACCTGCAGAAAGCCGTGGAGAGCATCCAGAGCGGACGCACCCGCGTGGCCATCGTCGGCAACAGTGAGGCGCCGATCACCACCGAGTGTATCGACGGCTACGGCGCCATGGGCGCGCTGGCCACCGAAGATGCCCTGCGCCAGATCCAGCAGCGCAGCGGCGATGACAGCGAGACCGTCGACCTGCGCCGCGCCAGCCGCCCGTTCGGCGACAACTGCGGCTTCACCCTGGCCGAGTCGACCCAGTACGTGGTGCTGATGGACGACGAGCTGGCCCTGCAGCTGGGCGCCGACATCCACGGTGCGGTGCCGGATGTGTTCATCAATGCCGACGGCTTCAAGAAGTCGATTTCCGCCCCCGGCCCGGGCAACTACCTGACCCTGGCCAAGGCCGTGGCCAGCACCATGGCGCTGGTCGGCACGGAAACCGTGCGCCAGCACAGCTTCGTGCATGCCCACGGCTCCAGCACCCCGGCCAACCGCGTGACCGAGTCCGAGCTGCTCGACCGCATTGCCGGCGCGTTCGCCATCGAGTCCTGGCCGGTCACCGCGGTCAAGGCCTACGTCGGCCACAGCCTGGCCGCCGCCAGTGCCGACCAGCTGATCGCGGCGCTGGGAACCTTCGCCAGCGGCATTCTGCCGGGGATCAAGACCATCGACCGGGTAGCCGACGATGTGCACCGCCAGCACCTGGAGATCGTCACCGCCGACCGCCAGCAGCCGCTGCAGGTGGCCTTCCTCAACTCCAAGGGCTTTGGCGGCAACAACGCCAGCGCCGCCGTGCTGGCGCCGTGCCTGGTCGAGCAGTTGCTGCAACGCCGTCACGGCGAAGACACGCTGGCCGCCTGGCGCCAGCGCCGCGAGCAGACCCGCGCCGAGGCCGCTGCCTATGACCAGCGCGCCCTGCAAGGGGATTTGGGCATTCTCTACCGCTTCGGCGAAGCACTGATCGACGAACACGAACTGGCCATCGATCAGCAGCAGATCCGTGTACCGGGCTTTGCCCAGCCGATTCAGTTCAGCGCCAACCCGGGCTATGCGGACCTGAGCCAGAGCTGAACGATCGCCGGGATGGAGCGGGCAGCCCGGCACAGAACACCAGCAAAGACGATTAAGGAATAGTTACAAAACAAATCAGTCTAAAAACGCATAACAAGCGTTGCTAAGATGCCGGCCTTTCTCATCGAGCCCCGCAACGGCAGGTAGAGCAGCATGGACTTCGGATTTCTCGGCTTCGTCGTCGCCGGCCTGGTGGTGGGCTTTATCGTCGGCATGACCGGCGTGGGCGGTGGCTCGCTGATGACTCCGATCCTGCTCTGGTTCGGCATCAACCCGGCCACGGCCGTGGGTACCGACCTGCTGTATGCCGCCATCACCAAGTCCGGCGGCATTGTTGTCCATCATCGCAACCGCAACATCGACTGGAGCATCACCGGTTGGCTGACCCTGGGCAGCGTGCCGGCAGCCGCACTGACCCTGTGGCTGCTGAGCACGCTGCACAGCGATACCGAAGCGCTGAACGCGGTGATCAAGCATGCCCTGGGCTATGTGCTGCTGCTGACCGCGCTGGCCATCCTGTTCAAGCAACGCCTGCTGGACTTTGCCAAACGCCATGCCGGCGATCACTACCACCTCAGCGACCGCACCCTCAATGCCCTGACCGTGGGCACCGGCATTCTGCTCGGCGTTATGGTTACCCTCACCTCGATTGGCGCCGGCGCGCTGGGCACGGTGGCACTCTTTCTGCTCTACCCGTACCTGGTGACCAAGCGTCTGGTCGGCACCGAAATCGCCCACGCCGTGCCGCTGACCCTGATTGCCGGCCTCGGCCACGCCAGCATGGGCAACATGGACTGGCAACTGCTGGGCTACCTGCTGATGGGCTCGCTGCCCGGCATCTACCTGGGCAGCCACCTGTCGGGACGCATTCCTGATCTGGTACTGCGCCCCTGCCTGGCCACCATGCTAGGCTTCATCGGTTACAAGCTGGTCCTCTGACCACTCAGCGCTGCAGCACGTATTCCCCGCTGAACTGCACGGCCACCCGCCCCTGAGCATCCAGCACCTCGCTGTTGAGGGTCAGCCGGGCCACGCCGCGACGCTGAAACAGCGCGACAAAGCGCTGCCACTCTTCGGCAGCGGGAGCACTGCAACGCGACAGCGCATCCCCCTCCAGTGGCAGCAGATAGCTGATCTGCGCGTTGCGAATGACCACCGCGCCAGCCAGACCGCTATCCGCCAGCCGCAGGTGCAGCCAGCCCCAGCCGGCCAGCAGGGCGGCGCAATAGAGACTGCCGCCAAACTGGGTACCGTGCGGGTTGCCATTGGCTGCCAGTGGCAGGCCCAGGCACAGCTGATGGTCCTGCCAGCGCTCAACCCGAACCTGCATCGCGCGGCACAGGGGAATCTCCTCGTACAGCAGGGCCTGCAAAGACTCGGCGGGCGTGCTCATCAGTCCAGCGCCCGCGCCAGCTGAATCAGCTCGTCACGCCAGGCAGCCGCCTGCGGCAAAGCGAGGAACGAAGGGTTGAGGAAACTCTCGCGGGCCTCGTAGGTCAGGGCCTGGCCCTTGAGATCAAGCACTTCGCCACCCGCCCCTTCCAGCACACCCTGAGCCGCAGCGGTGTCCCACTGCGAGGTCGGCGCCAGACGCGGGTAACAGTCGGCGCTGCCTTCGGCCAGCTGGCAGAACTTCAGCGAGCTGCCGACGCTGACCAGATCGAGATCACCGAACTGCTCACTGAGACCGGCCAGCAGGCGCTCCTGCGCCGGGCTGGAATGACGCCGGCTGGCGACCACGGTGAAGGCCTCGGCCGGGCTCAGACGCACCGTGAGACGCTCGGCCTCCTGCCCCGGATCAACCCGCCAGGCGCCCAGACCGGCGCCACCGTAGTAGACGCGGCCACTGGCCGGAATGCCGACCACGCCGAGCAGCACCCGGCCCTGCTCGACCAGAGCGACATTGACGGTGAACTCTTCGCTGCCGGCGATGAACTCCTTGGTGCCGTCCAGCGGATCGACCAGCCACCAGTGGGTCCATGCCGCCCGCTCGCTCAGGGCAATGTCGGCGGCCTCTTCGGAAAGCACCGGCAGCTCGGGCGCCAGGGCACGCAGCCCGGCATCGAGAATGGTATGGGCGGCCAGGTCGGCGGCCGTCACCGGCGATGCATCGGACTTTTCGGTCACCGCCACGTCGTTGCGCCAGAACGGCAGGGTGGCCTCACCGGCGCGGCGCACCAGATCGATCAGGGCGGGAAACAGTTGCTGGCTCATGCCGGAAATTCTCCTCGTTGCATCAGCAGGTCGCGCACCAGATAGAGCGCGGCGAGGGCGCGACCCTCGGAAAACTGCGGGTGCTGGATCAGGCTGGAGAGCTCGCGCAGGCTGACCCGGTCGACGCGCATCGGCTCCGGTTCATCGCCGGGCAGGCGCTCCTCGTAGAGGTCGCGGGCCAGCACCACCTGAATCTTCTGGCTCATGTAGCCGGGCGACAGACTCAGCTCGGTGATCAGCTCCAGCTGGCGGGCGCCGAAACCGGCTTCTTCCTTCAGCTCACGATCGGCCGCCAGCAGCACGTCCTCACCCGGCTCGACCAGGCCCTTGGGCAGCGACAGCTGGTAGTCGTCGGTGCCGGCGCAGTATTCCTCCACCAGCACGGCATGCTCGGCGTCGGCCATGGCCACCACCATCACCGCGCCATGGCCGTGACCACGGCTGGCCAGGCGCTCGTAGGTGCGCTCCACGCCGTTGGAGAAACGCAATTGCAATTGCTCGACGCGGAACAGGCGGCTGCTGGCAACGATTTCGCTGGCCAGCACGGTTGGCTTCTGGCGCATGGGGCTCTCCCTGAATGACGCGCTATCATAGCGCGCCTGACTGCCCGCCAAAGAACTGCGCACATGCCGACGCTACCCTGGTCCGCCATCGACACCGTCCTGCTCGACATGGACGGCACCCTGCTCGACCTGCACTTCGACAACCACTTCTGGCTCGAACACCTGCCCGAGCGCTACGCCGCGCACCACGGCATCAACCGTGCACAGGCCGAGGCCGAGCTGCTGCCGCTGTTCCACGAACACGCCGGGCAGTTGACGTGGTACTGCCTGGACTTCTGGAGTGCCGAGCTGGGCCTGGATGTCGCCCGGCTCAAGCGCGAAGTGGACCACCTGATTCAACTGCGCCCGCACGCCGACACCTTCCTCGCCGCCCTGCGCAGCGCCGGCAAGCGCGTGGCTCTGATCACCAACGCCCACCGCGGCTCGCTCTCGCTGAAGCTGGAGAAGGTCGAGCTGGCGCCCTGGTTCGACCGCCTGATCAGCTCCCATGACTATGGCTTCCCCAAGGAAGACCAACAGTTCTGGTTCGCCCTGCAGCAGGAGTTTCCCTTCGACCCGGCACGCACGCTGTTCATCGACGACAGCCTGCCGATTCTGCGCAGCGCCCGGCAGTTCGGCGTCGCCCACCTGCTGGCGGTCGAGCAGCCGGACAGCCGCAAACCGGCCAAGGAAACCGAGGAGTTTGCTGCGGTGGTGGACTATCTTGAACTGGTCAGCCAACTGCGCAGCTCCTGCTGAAACCCGCCATGTTCAAGTCCTGCTGGCTAACGCTGCTGTTGCTCTGCTCCTGCCTCAGCCAGGCCGCCGACCTGCGTCTGTGCCAGCATGCGCCGGAAAAGTACGCTTACCGTCTGGAGCTGACCGAACTGATTCTGGCGCGCACCGCCGCCACCTTCGGCGCCCGTCAGATTGCCCGCCCCGAGCAGGCCGACCCACCGCAGGAGCGCTGCCTGCATCTGCTGCAGAGTCAGCAGGTGGATGTCGCCTTCGTCCCGCCGACCGCTGAACGACTGCGCGACTTTGCCGTGATTCCCGTGGACCTGCACCAGGGCATGCTCGGCTATCGCCTGTTGCTGATCCGCCGCGACCAGGCCGAGCGCTTCGCCCGGGTAAAAACGTTGGAGGATCTGCGCCAGCTGCGCGGCGGCTTCGGCAGCCAGTGGAGCGACTTCAGCGTGTTTGCCGCCAATGGCCTGCCGGTGGTCGGTATGGCCAACCCGAACAACCTGCTGGCCATGCTCAGTCAGGGCCGTTTCGACTATTACCACCGCGGCCTGCACGAGGCCTGGGGTGATCTGGAACACCACCCCGAGTACCCGAACCTGATGGTTGAACCGCGCCTGGCGCTGACTTACCCAATGCCCGTGTACTTCACCTTCAACCGGCAGGATCAGGCCCTCAGGCAGCGTTTCGAAGAAGGGCTGCGCCTGATTCAGGCTGATGGCAGCTTTGCCGCGCTGTTCCAGCGACATTTCGGGACCATCGCCGAACGCGCCGGATTACAGCGGCGGCAACTGATCCACCTCGACTACCCCTCCGCTGTCGGCTTGCCGGCAACGACCAGCCCGGCGTGGCTCAGGCACTGAACCGACTGCGCGTCACACCGCGAGTTCCGCGTCGGCGGCGCCTGATATCGAGGGCGTGAAGCCCCTCGCAGACCCGGCAATTACCGCTTGAGCTAGCCCGACTGACTCTGCAGCATGCGCGTCATTAATCCCCCCGCAAGGTGAACCATGAAACTCGCTGCACTGCTTATGCCGCTCTCCCTGTCCCTGGTCCTGGCTCCCGGTCTGGCGCTGGCCGGCAGCAATACCGAAGCTGCCGTCGGTGGCGCCCTGGGTGGCGTGCTCGGCAGCGTGGTTGGTGAGCAGATCGGCGGCAGCACGGGCGCTGCCATCGGCGCCGGCGTCGGCGGCGCTGCCGGCAGCGCCGTGGGCG
>NZ_NSLB01000007.1 GCF_002304225.1 Pseudomonas sp. HAR-UPW-AIA-41 | reverse complement strand
CGAGGCCAGTTGGGTGGCCGAACCCTGAATGGCATGCAGGGTATCGCGCAGGCTGGCCTGCATCTGCTCCAGCGAATGCTGCACATCGGTGATCTCGTCACTGCCCTCGCAGCGCACGGCCTGGCTCAGGTCACCACCGGCAATACGCGCTGCAACCGCCTTCAGCTCTTCCAGCGGCTGGGTGATGCTGCGGCTGAGCAGCCAGGCGGTGATCAGCGTCAGCAGCAGGCCCACCACCAGCAGCACGATGAACACCACCTCTGCCTGATTGGCACTCGCCTCGGCCTTCTCACCCGCCGCCAGCGCGCCCTTGCGATTCAGCTCCACTACCTCATCAAGGGCCTTGATCATCTCGCGGTAACTGGTCTGGCTGGCACCGATGCTGCCCAGATCCGGGTTACCGCTGCGCAGGCTGGCCAGCACATCCTGCAGGGCACGCTCGTAGGTCTGGCTACGCTGGCGGTAAGCATCGAACAGACGGCGGTCGTCATCGCTGATGATGGTGGCCTCGTAGCGACCGTCATACTTGTCGACATCGGCCTTTAAGGTTCGAATCTCCTCGCTGAAGGTATCGATCTGATCCGGCATGGTCATCGCCAGACTTTCCTGCAGTCGGATACTTAACCGATCAGCTTTGATCTGCCCCATCCAGTCCAGGCCCTGCATCCAGACATCACGGATCTCCAGGGCATTCTCACGCAGGGTATCGATCTGCTTCAGAGCGGCCAGGCCAACCACCAGTAAAATCAGACCCAGCAGGCCGAAGCCGATCAGGTTACGCGCACGCACAGTGAAGTTACGAAGGGACATCGCGAACTCCGGCTTATCCAAAAAGACGTAAAAGGGTTAACGACAGTCTGGCGGTAAAGTTGAAGTTTTTCCTGCGAAGCCCAGCAAAAACGTGCGCCTTTCTTGCACCCGAAGATGAAGAACCCCGCCGGAGCGGGGTTCTTCATCTTGAGCGAGCCATTACAAGCGGAAGCGCCCTACCATCTGGTTGAGCTGCCCGGCCAGGCGGGCCAGTTCGTCGCTCGCCGTGGACGTCTGGCTGGCGCCGTCGGCGCTCTGCTCGGCGATGTCGCGGATGGCCACCAGATTGCGGTCGACCTCGCGGGCCACCTGCGCCTGCTCTTCGGCGGCACTGGCAATCACCAGGTTCATCTCGTTGATCTGGCTGATGCGCTCAGCAATCTGCACCAGCGCATTGTCCGCCTCGCTGGCCAGCTCCTGGCTGCGCTTGGCGAATTCGCTGCTCTGCTGCATGGCACCGACCGACTCCTGACTGGCGCTCTGAATCGCGCTGATCATCCGCTCGATTTCCTGGGTGGAACTCTGCGTGCGTTGCGCCAGCGCCCGTACTTCATCAGCCACCACGGCAAAGCCGCGGCCCTGATCACCGGCACGGGCCGCTTCGATCGCGGCGTTGAGGGCCAGCAGGTTGGTCTGTTCGGCGATGGTGCGGATCACTTCCAGCACCTGGCCGATGGCGATGGCTTCCTGGGCCAGACGGCTGATGGTGGCCGAGGTGCCATCCAGCTTGCCGGTCAGCTGGACGATGGTGTCGCGGGTGATACCGACCTGCTTGCGGCCGGCCTGAGCGGTCTGCTCGGCTTCGCGGGAGGAGTCGGAGGTGTGGTTGGCGTTGCGCGCCACCTCATCCACGGCGGCCGACATCTCGGTGACGGCGGTCGCCGCCATCTGGATTTCCTCGTTCTGCTGATGAATGCCCCGCGCCGTCTGGTCGGTAATGGCGTGCATCTGCTCGGCGGCCGAGGCCAGTTGGGTGGCCGAACCCTGAATGGCATGCAGGGTATCGCGCAGGCTGGCCTGCATCTGCTCCAGCGAATGCTGCACATCGGTGATCTCGTCGGCACCCTCGCAGCGAACAGGCTGACTCAGGTCACCGCCGGCAATGCGTGCGGCCAATGCCTTCAGCTCTTCCAGCGGCTGCGTGATGCTGCGGCTTAGCAGCCAGGCAGTGGTCAGGGTCAGCAGCAGACCAAGCCCCAGCAGAACAGAGAATACCGTCACAGCCTTCTGGGCATCCTGCTCAGCATCCAGACCTGCGGCCTGAGCACCTTCGCGGTTGAGTTCAGCCACAGCGTCCAGAGCTTCCATCATGCGGGTATAGGCCTGCTGGCTGGCCCCGACGCTGGCCAGATCCGGCTCACCGGCACGGATCGACGCCAGCACGGCCTGTAATGCTTGCTCATACTCGCGAGCCTTGGTGACGTAGGCATCAAAAGCGCGCCGATCGTGCTCATAAACAATCTCGCGATCGTATTTCTGCTCAACCTCATGGGCGCTCAGGAGAAACTGATTGATGTCCTGCGATAGTGCGTCAACTTGATCCGGAATCGTCAGGACCAGGCTTTCCTTGAGGCGAACGTTCTGCCGGTCGGACTTCATCTGCGCCATCTCGTCCAATCCAAGCATCCACTCGTCACGCATTTCCAGAACATTGCTCTTGAGATTCTGTATCTGCATCAGCGCCACAACACCGGTCACCAGCAGAATGCTCCCCAGCAGGCCAAAGCCCAGCAGGTTCCGGGTACGCACAGTCAGCTTTCGAAGTGACATCACAAACTCCAGTCAATCTTTAACAGGTGAGAGGGTTAACGTCCGGACAGCCGGAAAGTTGAGGCTCTGACGCTAGCCGAAGAACCAGTAGCACACGCCGATGGCCGCCAGCACGCCGGCCAGCTCGGCCGCCAGGGCGCAGCCCACCGCATGGCGGGCGCGCTGGATGCCCACCGCGCCGAAGTACACGGCGAGCACATAGAAGGTGGTCTCGGTACTGCCCTGCACGGTAGCCGCCACCAGCGCCGGGAAGCTGTCGACGCCGTGGGTCTGCATGGTTTCGATCAGCATGGCCCGCGCCGCACTGCCGGAGAACGGCTTGACCAGCGCGGTGGGCAGCGCCTCGACAAAGCGGGTGTCCCAGCCCAGCCCCTCGACACACCAGCGGATGCCATCGAGCAGCACCTCCAGCGCGCCGGAGCTGCGCAGCACGCCGACGGCGCAGAGCATCGCCACCAGGTAGGGCAGCAGATTCTTGGCGACGTCAAAACCTTCCCTGGCGCCCTCGACGAAGGTTTCGTAGACCGGCACCTTCTTCAGCGAGCCCAGCAGCAGAAACAGCAGAATCAGGCTGAACAGCGTGAGGTTGCCCAGCAACGAGGACAGAGCTGCCAGCGCCGTAGCGCTGAGGCCGGCCAGCAACGCCATGAAGCCACCCAACAGCAGGGCTCCGGGAATCAGGTAGGCCAGCACCACCGGGTCCCACAGTCTCAGACGCTGCACCAGCGCCACGCTGAGCAAGCCGACCAGCGTCGAAGCCGTGGTGGCAAGCAGGATGGGCAGGAACACCAGGGTCGGGTCGTCCGCCCCCTGCTGGGCGCGGTACATGAAGATCGACACCGGCAGCAAAGTCAGTGAGGAGGCGTTGAGCACCAGAAACAGAATCTGCGCATTGCTCGCCGTGTGCGGCAACGGATTGAGTTCCTGCAGCGCCTTCATGGCCTTGAGGCCGATGGGAGTGGCGGCGTTGTCCAGACCCAGGCCATTGGCGGCAAAGTTGAGGGTGATCAGGCCGAGGGCCGGATGGCCACGCGGCACCTCCGGCATGAGGCGGGCAAACAGCGGTGCCAGGGCTCGCCCCAGGGCATCGACCAGACCGGCCTTCTCGGCGATACGCAGCAGACCAAGCCACAGGGTGAGGGTGCCGAACAGCAGGATCATCACCTCGACCGACAGCTTGGCCATGGCGAACAGGCTCTCCACCATGGCCGCCCAGACGCCGGGGTCGCCACCGATCCAGCGCGTCAGCCCGGCAATTGCCGCCACCACGAAAAAGCCCAGCCACAAGCCGTTAAGCATCGCCATCTCCCCCGGTCCAAGCGGCGATCATAACGGGCGGCGGCAGTAACGGCACCGTCTGGCCGTTATCTGCGGTTACAACTGCCCTTAGGCAGACGCTTGTCGCCGGGTCTGGCGCCCGTATCATCCGGCCATTTCCCAGCAAAGAAGTCGGATATGTCGCTGACCGCTCTCGCGCCGGCCCCCTCATCGGCGCCGCTACCCTGGAAAACCGCCACCCTCCGCCTGTTGCTGCTGAGCGTCCTGAGCAGTCTGTTGCTGATGGCCGACGACTTCATTCAGCAGTTGTTCACCCCGGCCAACCAGGCCGAACTGGAGCTGCGCTTCGTGTTCGTGGTCTGGCTGTTCAGCCTGGCGCTGTGGTGGTGCGGCATGCCGAGGCTGGTCAGTGCCCTGCTGGTTCTGCTGGGCAGCATGCAGTTGATTCAGCTCAGCCACGTCTCCTTCTTCGGCGAACCCCTGGCTGCTCAGGACATCGTCAGCCTGTTCGGCGACTTTGCCGAAGTGCGTGAAACCGGCTGGAACAGCTTCGGCGACCACTGGCATGTACTGCCCAGCGTGCTGCTGCCCTACGGTCTTTTGCTTCTGATGCACAACCTCATCCCGCGCCGCGTGCGCCTGCCACAAAGCCGCTGGGCACTGCTGATCATCATTCTGGTGCTGGGCAGCAAGCCTTACCGCGCCACCTACCGCGACCTCAGCTCGTTTATGCCGGGGCCCACACGCAGCGGTCTGCACAACAGCTTCAATGCCTTTGCCTTCTACGGCGTACGTCTGGCCTTTCGTCCGGCCGAAGCGTTGCCTCCCGCACCGTTCAAGCCCTATCAGATCAACCCGGTTGCGACATCGGCCAAGCATGTGTGGCTGGTGGTGGCCGACTCGCTGCGCACGGACCGGCTCGGTGTACTCGGCTATCACCGCGACACCACGCCCACGCTCAGCCGGCTGCAGGCAGAGGAGCAACTACTGGCCAAACCCGGTATCGCCTCGGGGGTCGCCACAGCCGTCAGCCTGCCGAACCTGCTCAATGTCATCCGTGAACCGGGGCAACCACATCTGCTGCGCGAGCAGCCGCACAACCTGTTCCGCCTGGCCCAGCAGGGCGGTTTTCGCACCCACTGGCTGTCGGCTCAGGAGTCCAAGCTGCTCAGCCATCTCGGCAGCCGCTACCTGGATGTATCGATCACCCGCGAGGACTACCCGCTGCGCTTCCTGAAGCGCCATGACCATGCCCTGGTCGATCTGCTGGGCGAGCAGCGCTGGGGGGCACGCAACTTTGTGGTGATCAACCTGCGCACCGCGCACCTGCCCTATGAAGAAAACTACGACCAGCACACCGAACCGGTAGAACGCTGGCCGATCACCGCCTCGCTGCCGCGCGAAGAACGTCAGGCCAACGCCTACGACAATGCCCTTCGCTATCTGGATGACGTGCTGGCCGAGATGATCGAGCGCTTCGAGCAACTGGAAGGCGAGCGCTATATGGTGATTACCGGCGACCACGGCCAACTGCTGGGCGAACAGGGCCGCTGGGGACATAACGACCTGGTGCCGCAAGTAGCGGAGGTGCCGGTGATCATCATCGCCCGTGACGCTCCGGCCAGCACACTGCAGGCGCTCAGCACGCAGCAGTGGGTCAGCCACTACGAGCTGGGCATCTGGCTGGCGGAACGACTGGGCAGTCGTGTCGACAACCCCAATCTGCAGAGCGGAGAGCACTTTGTGCAGGGCAAGCAGTTATTCGGCGACAACCTGATTCAACGGGTGAAGGAGACACCCGGAGGCCTGGTCTACGATCAACCGCGCCTGCTCAGCCGCTGGCTAAACGATCTGGCAAAAGCCGCATCCACGCCCTGAATAATGCTTGCCTGAAGGCACCGATGCGGCACAGGCTGCATCACCCAACATGCCAGGAGCCTGCCATGCCCAGCATCAACCCCAGCCGCGAACAACTGGCCCGTTTCGCCCAGCAGATGCCTGATGAAACGCCCATCCTCATGCTCAATCTGCTGCGCTATCGCGATGCCGCGGCCTATCCGGACGACAGTGGCCATAGCCCCTGCAGCGGCCGCGAGGCCTACAGGCGCTACAGCCATACCGCGCTGAACAAGGTGCAGGGTGTGGGTGGCCGGGTCGAAGTGATGGCGCCGGCTCAGGCGATGCTGATCGCCCCTCAGGACGAGCAGTGGGATGAACTGCTGCTGGTGCGCTATCCGTCAAAGAGCGCCTTTCTCAGCATGCTGGCCGACCCGGAGTACCAGGCGGCGACTGTGCACCGTACCGCGGCGCTGGCCGACTCGCGCCTGGTGGGCTGCCTGCCGAACAACTGAGTCAGTGCTGCGCGACAAACATCCGGAACGCCTGGGCATCCAGCGGTTTGGCGAACAGCCAGCCCTGGCCGATCTGTGCGCCCAGCTCAGCCAGCAGGACGGCCTGGCGTTCATGCTCGACCCCTTCGGCGATCACCTTGAGACCGAGATCGCGGGCCATCTCGATCACATGCGGCGCCACCGGGCTGCTGGCGGCTTCGGTGCCCAGGGCATCGACAAAGCTCTTGTCGATCTTCAGCACATCCACCGGCAGTTGCTGCAGGTAGGACAGGCTGGAGTAGCCGGTACCGAAGTCGTCGATGGCAATGCGGTGGCCATCGGCGCGCAACTGCCCCAGCAGGCGGGTGGCCAGCTCAACATCGACCAGGCCCCGCTCGGTCACCTCCCAGACCAGTTGCCCCGGCGCCACGCCGGCCTCACGCAGCAGGCGCCGCGCCGGTTCGGCAAAGGCCGCTCCGGCAATATCGGCGGCGGCCAGATTGACCGAAACGTATAGCTGCGGGTTCGAGCGCAGCAGCTCACCCACCTCGGCCAGCACCAGCTCGATCACCCGCTGGGTGATGGCGCAGATCTGCCCGCTGTCCTCGGCCTGGGGAATGAACAGATCAGGCCGCACCCGCTGACCATCGGCGCGCCGCCAGCGCACCAGCGCTTCGGCGCCCACGCAGCGGCGGGTCTGCAAATCCACCAGCGGCTGATAATCGACCTCCAGCTCGCCGCGACGCAGGGCCAGTTGCAAGGCCTTGTGCAGGGATTGCTCGTGGCGGATCAGCAGCGCCGCCAGCCAGCCGAGCAGGGCAGCGAATGCCAGAGCCAGACCGCCAAACAGCCGCTGGTAGTAAGCCGTGGCCTGCCGCAGCGGGCCATCATCGGTCACCAGCAGCAGGCGCATCCCGCGACTGTCGCCCGGGCCGCGCAGGTAGACTTTGCCATCGGCGACAAACAGCGGCTGTGGCGATTGCGCCGCTGCCTGCTCGGTGGCCGTGGTCACCATGCGCACACCACTGAAATCCAGCATGCGCTGCCCCTGCGCATCGGTCAGCAACGCCTGATAGCCGTCAGGCAGAGCGATTGTCTCCTGCAAATAACGCAGGCTGCTGGCTACCTGCGCACCAGCATCCATCAGCAGTAAAGAAGGCTGGCTGGACACACTCAACTGCTGCGGATTCCACAACAGCCTAACGCTATCGAACTGCCAGGCCTGATAGCTCTGCAACTGCTGCTCCGTTGGCAGGGGCAGGCTGTAGCACCACTGCCCATCAGCCAGACGCAAAGCGACCGCGTGGGTGTAGAGCATGCCGTGGCGCAAGCTACGCAGCTGTTGGCGGGCATTGTCGTCACACTGGGCGATCTTCTGCTGATCCAGTACCTGCAGATGCCCGGCCAACTCGCTGAGCAGAACTGCACTGCGCCGCACAACCTCGGCATGCAGTACACCCAGGCGCTGCTGCTCACTCTGCCGCGCCTGCCAAGTTCCAAGCTGCCAGGCACCGCTCAAGAGCAATAGGCTGCTTAGCAGACCGACCAGCAGGCCCAGTGGCCAGGGCCGATAGCACCAGCGCCAGTAGCGTGACATCTGCTTGATCATGCTCACCTCCCTGTGTGATCCGTTCAGTGCTGCGTCAGGCTGGCCAACAGGGCGGCCGTTTCGCTGTCGGCCTGGCCATCGTAGCGCACTGGCCGGTACTTCATCTGGAAGGCCGCCAACACGTTGCGCGTCTGCTCATCGAACTCGCCGCTGAAGGCAATACCGTAGCCCACTTCAGCCAGTTGCTGCTGGAACCACAAAGCATCGGGCAGGTGCTGAGCGAAGCCGGGCTGCAGGGCCGCCACCTGACGGGCATCCGGCCAGCGGATCAGCCCGGCGTCGGCCAGGCGCTTCCACGGAAACAGCGGGCCGGGGTCGACCTTGCGCTGCGGGGCAATGTCGCTGTGGCCGATGATGCTGTCGATCGGCAGATGATGGCGCTGCACGATGTCCTTGAGCAGGGCGATCAGCGCGCTGATCTGCGCCTCGCTGTAAGGCTGCCACTGGCGACCATCCGCCCCGTCGCGATAGCCCTCGTTGACCAGCTCGATACCGATGCTGCTGGCATTCAGCCAGGTACGTCCGCGCCACTGGCTGTCACCGGCATGCCAGGCGCGGCGGTCTTCGTCTACCAACTGGTAGACGGTGGCTGGCGCCGCATCGATCAGGTAATGGCTACTGACGCTGCCCTGGGTGAGCAGCTGCAGCGAGCGCTCGACGCCCGTGGAGGTGTAGTGCACCACCACGTACTGCACGCGGCTGCTGTGATTGCTGGAGGGGTGCTCGCGGTTGATCTTCAGTCCACCGGCACAACCGGCCAGCAGCAGGCACAGACTCAGGGACAGCAGGAAACGGCTCATGGGGTGATATGCAGGATGCTCTGTAGGTTATCCAGCAGCATATCGACACTGAGCATGATCAGCAGCATCCCGGTAAGACGCTCCACCGCATTCAGCCCGCGCGCGCCCAGCCATTTGTGCAGCCGGGTGGCCTGCGAGAGGATCAGCGCCGTGCCGGCCCAGGCCAGCAGGACTGCCGCATAAAGTTCCCACAGCGGGCCATCGTGGGTGTTGCGCAGGGTCATCAGCAGCGCCAGCGCCGAGGGCCCGGCCACCGCCGGAGTGGCCAGCGGCACCAGCAGCGGCTCACCATCCGGCACCTCACCGAGCAGGCCCTGCGGCGAGGGGAAGATCAGGCGCAGGGCAATGATGAAGAGGATGATGCCGCCGGCTATGGCGATCGACTCGCGCGACAGGCCCAGCCCCTTGAGCAGCCATTCACCGAAGGTGAGAAACAGCAGAAGCAGGCCGAGGGCGAACAGCAGCTCACGCAGCGCCACACGCAGACGGCGCTCGGGCGCCACCCCTTTGAGGGCTGCGAGGAAGATGGCGATGTTGCCGAAGGGGTCGGTGACCAGAAAGATCAGTACGGCAATGCCGAGAATGTCCATGGGGCGGTTCCTGATGAGCGCAGTGCCTGAAGAGCGATGGCTGCAGTGTAGGTCCTAGGACAAACGTGACGAAACGCCGATTTCCGACCTAAACCACCGACAAATGCGACCAACGGCTGGCGCCGGCTGCCCGCCGACCTTTCGCACTCAGGCGGCCCGTTTATGCTCAAAGCATTACTACCCCGCGAGGGTCACGGTCATGCTCCGTTCGCTACTGTGGTTCAAACAGGATTTGCGCCTCGATGATCATCCGGCGCTGCAGGCAGCCGAGGCGGCCGATGAGTTGCTCGCGGTGTATGTCCTTGACCCACAGTTATTCGAGGCGAGTGCACTGGGGCCCCGACGTCTTGGTGTTCACCGGGCGCGCTTTCTTCTGGAGTCGCTGGCGACCCTCGACCACGGCCTGCGTCAGCTCGGCTCGCGCCTGCTGGTGCTCCAGGGCCAGGCCGAGCAGCTCATTCCGGAACTGGTCCAGCGCCTGCAATTCAATGAGGTGCTGACATTGGAGGAAATTGCCCCGGAAGAGCGCCAGCAGGTTCAGCGCGTTCGCCAGCAGCTCGGTCAGGTAAGCCTGCGCGAGCTGCCGGGTAACCACCTGCTCAGCCGCGAGCAGTTGCCCTGCCTGGTCGCTCAGTTGCCTTCGATTTTTAGTCAGTTCCGTCAATTGCTGGAAGAACGCGTACTGGTTTTCCAGCCCCGTCCGCTACCTCCACACTTGCCTCTGCCACCCCGAGGCAGCGCCAAGCTATTTGGCCCGCTGCCGACACTCAGTCAGCTGGGTCTTGGCGAACCCCTCCCGGTGGCCAATAGTGCTTTTCCCTTTGCCGGTGGCGAAAGTGCTGCACAAGCGCGTCTGCGCGACTACCTGTGGGTCAGCCAGAACGTGCGTACCTATCAGGAAACGCGCAACGGCCTCATCGGTAGCGAGTACTCCAGCAAACTGTCGCCCTGGCTGGCAAATGGCTGTCTGTCAGCGCGCCGGGTGATGGCGGAACTGCGTCGCCACGAGAGCCGTTACGGACGCAACGAGTCGACCCTGGCACTGACCGATGAGCTGTACTGGCGCGAGTTTTTCCGCTGGACCCTGGTACGACACGGCAGCGCCCTGTTTCAGGCTGGCGGGCTGAAAGCCACCGTTCTGGCATCGCAACAGGTGGACCAGCGCTTCGAGCAATGGTGCCAGGGCCGCACGGGGATGCCGCTGGTGGATGCCAACATGCGCGAACTGGCGGCTACCGGCTTCATGTCAAACCGAGGACGCCAGGTCGTCGCCAGCTACCTGATCAACGACCTTCAGCAGGACTGGCGGCATGGCGCCGCCTGGTTCGAGGAGCACCTGCTGGATTACGACCCGGCCAGCAACTGGGGCAACTGGGCCTACCTTGCCGGCGTGGGCAGTGACCCGCGCCGCCAGCGCCTGTTCAATGCCCTCCGCCAGGCCCGCCTGTACGACCCACAGGCCGACTATGTGAGCCTTTGGCTACCCGAGCTGCGCGGCATACCACAGCATCTGCGGCACACACCCTTCCAGCTCTCCGGGTTACAACTGGAAGCGCTGCACTACCCACGCCTGGAACAGGTACCAGATAGCTGGAAACCCTATTTGACAGCCGCGGCCTAAGCGTTGGCACCCGCTCAGGGCGCGCGGATGATGCGATTGCGCCCGCTGCCTTTGGCCTGGTAAAGCGCCTGATCCGCACGCTCGAAGACTGCCTCCAGGGTGTCGCCACTGGCAAAACTGGCCAGTCCGCCAGACAGGGTAATGATCAGACGCTCACCCTTGAAATGGAACGGACAGGCCTCGATGGCCGTCCGCAGGGTTTCCAGCAACTGCTCCGCGCCGTCCAGGGGCGTCGCAGGCAACAGCACGACGAACTCTTCACCACCGAACCGGGCAATGAAGTCGGTTTTGCGCAGGCGCTTGGCCAACTCCTGCGCGATGATCTTCAACACCCGGTCACCGGCCAGATGGCCGTAATTGTCGTTGATGCGCTTGAACAGATCGACATCCAGCACCGCCAGCTGCAGCTCACCGCCATAACGCTGCCAGCGCGCAACCTCCAACGCGGCTCGTTCATTCCAGGCTGCGCGGTTAGGCAGACCGGTCAATGGATCAACCAGAGCCTTCTGCCGCTGCTCCTCGATACTGTCGCGGAAGCCCTGCGCTTCCTGCTCCATCTCGTTGACCCGCGCCACCAGCGTCTGCAGTCGCTCGACCATATCCTGCTCACGGCTGTCACGCTGTTTCTGGAAGGCACTGACTGTGCTCAATAGACCTTCCAGACGACTGTCCACTGTGCGTTTGAGGCTTTCCAAGTCTGTCGCCTCTTGCACACTGCTCTGCAATCCACTGACCTGCTGGCGCAACTCGTCGCCAAAGGCCTTGGCGCTTTCCAGTGACTCCTGATAACCCGTGTGTGTTTCACTGATGCTGTCGATGAATGCAGCCAGTCGCTCGTTGAGCTGCTTCAGGTAATGGGCAAATTCCTTCTGCCCGCTGTTGCTGGCCGCCAGTACCAGCACGGCGAGGTCATCCAGTACCGGCACCAACTCGTACCAGTTGAGCCCACCCTGCAGGCGCTCGCGCAGCTGGTCGCCCTGTTCGGTATGGGCCGGTGGCAACTCCAGCTCACCAAGCAGGCTGAGCAGACTGGCGGCAATGTGCTCGGCCACCTGACTGTAACCAGGCTCATCGGCCTCGGGCAGGGCATACTCATCACCAGCTGCAGGTGAGACTTGTGCGGCGGGTACAGCGATCACACTTTCAGGCAACGGCGACTCTTGCTCAGCGCTAGCAGCCGACACCATCACTTGTGCAGGCGCATCATCCGGTGCGGTTGCATTCTCCACGGGCGCCGCCTCAGCGGACTCACCACGCCCCCCAAACAGGCGCTGCAGCAAACCTGGACGCTCGCTTTCGGAGGAACCAAGTACGCTCAGGGCTTGTTGCTGGAGATGACTAAGTTCGGCCAGCAGCGCGGGCAATTCGCGCGGATTGCTAGCCCGCTGCTCTATCTGTTTACTGAACTTCTTGAGCGGCTTGCGCACCTCACCCGGCAGCTCAAGCTTGAGCAACTGCTGAGTCAGGCCGTCAATGGCACTGGAGTTTTGCTCAACGCGCTCCTGGCGCCGCTGCTCTGAGTCCAACACCGCTTTTTCCAGGCGTGGAATCAATGCCGAAAGGCCGGCATCAATTTCATCGCGGCGCAGGATCTCACGCAACTCGACCATGCACTGGTCTACCGCCTTGTCTACGCCTTCAGCCGCCAGCGAGCTTCGCACCAAGCCGCGACGCAGAAGGTCGAGGCGCGCATCCCAACGCCGCTCGAGCTTCTCCTGCTGCTCCAGACTTTCAAGGTACTTGGCTTTCCAGCGTTGCTCTTCGCTCATACCGCCACTCCGCGCTTTCTCAGCCCTTGAGCATAGTCGGCAAGCAACCGGCCAGGCCAGTCGGCAGGCGAATATCCACGGCAACCGGCAGATGATCGGAGATTGGCTGGTCGAGCACTTCAACCCTTTCCAGCGTCAGCCCAGAGCTGAGCAGGATGTGATCGAGACAACGCTGCGGCTGCCAGCTGGGAAAAGTGGCCTCGACCTGCGGTGCAACCAAGCCCAGCTCGCGCAGCGGTGAATGCTCGAGAAGATCAACCGCATGGGTATTCATGTCGCCCATCAGCACCAGATGCCGGTATCCCTGCAGCTGCTCGCGAACATAGGCCAGCTGCCGGGTGCGCGTGCGCGCGCCAAGCGCCAGGTGCATGACCACCACCACAAGCGCCTCGGGGCCTTCGCCAAAGCGTACAAAAATGGCCCCGCGGCCGCGTGGACCAGGCAATGGATGGTCTTCGAGACCGGTCGGGCAGAGGCGGCTGAGCACGCCGTTGCTGTGCTGAGCCAGGCGCCCGAGGTTACGGTTGAGCTGCTGATACCAGTAAGGGAAGTCACCCAGCTGAGCCAGATGCTCGACCTGGTTGATGTAGCCGGAACGCAGGCTGCCACCATCGGCCTCCTGCAAGGCCACCAGATCAAAGCCCTGCAGCAGCTCACCGATGCGCTGCAGGTTGCCGGCACGCCCGGCATGCGGCAGCAGATGCTGCCAGCTGCGGGTCAGGTAGTGGTGATAGCGCTGAGTGCTGATGCCAACCTGAATATTGAAACTGAGCAGGCGCAGACGCCCGTCCGCCGGCAGCTCGCCACCACGGCAGCGCGGATTGACCTGAGTCTGGCAGGTTCCGGCCTGGCGCGGTGACGACCAGCGACGCAGCATGGCGGCTTACTGCGCCGCGCGTTCCTTGGCGATCAGGTGATCGGCCACTTCCAGAGCCTTCTCCGGACCACCCGAGGAGCCGATGTCGAAGCGGTATTTACCATTGACGATCAGCACCGGTACGCCGGTGATCTGATAGGCCATGGCCAGCTTCTTGGCCTTCTCGACCTGCCCCTTCACACCGAAGGAGTTGTAGGTCTTGAGGAATGCGGCCTTGTCCACGCCCTGAGTGGCAACGAAGTCGGCCATCTCTTCCGGGGTCGCCAGCTTCTTCCCTTCCTTGTGAATGGCGTCGAACACGGCGGTGTGCACCTTATGCTCGACCTTCATGGCCTCCAGGGTAATGAACATCTGACCGTGGATGTCCCACATGCGACCAAACATGGCCGGCACACGAACAAAATTCACATCTTCCGGGAGTTTTTCAGCCCAGGGATTGAGGGTCGATTCGAACTGATAGCAATGCGGGCAGCCGTACCAGAACAGCTCCACCACTTCGATCTTGCCGGGCTTGGCCACCGGTACCGGGGTGGACAGCTCGACATATTGCTTGCCGGCTTCAATACCCTCGGCCTGAACAGCAGGGCTGAGCAGGGCAGTGGCGGCGAGCAGGGCAGAGAACATCAGGTTACGCATGCTTGACTCCTTGGCAGATGGTCCGCGACGCGGCGGCAGGGGTTCGACCGGCAACAGCGTGACAGGTTCCGGCATTCTAGCCGGGGCACAAATGAAAAAGGGTGGCCGAAGCCACCCTTTTCCGCAACAACAGTCGCAGAGATCAGTGCAGACCCTGGATGTAGCTGGAGATCGCCTGGATGTCCTTGTTGGACAGTTTGGCGGCTACCGAGCGCATCATCATGCTGTCGCCGTCATTGGTACGGTTGCCTTCGCGGAAGTCGGTCAGCTGCTTAGCCACGTACTGGGCATGCTGGCCACCCAGTTGCGGGAAGCCGGCAGCGTCGTTGCCAGCACCGTTCGGCGAGTGGCAACCGGTACAGGCCGGCATGCCTTCGGCCAGCTTGCCACCGCGGTACAGGGCCTCACCGGCCTTGACCAGCGCCGGATCAGCAGCGCCCACGCTCATGCTCTGGTTGGCGAAGTAGGCGGCGATATCCGCCATGTCCTGCTCGCTCATGTTGGTCAGCAGGCCGGTCATTTCCACCACGGTGCGGTTGCCGCTCTTGATGTCGTTCATCTGCTTGAGCAGGTAACGCTCACCCTGGCCAGCCAGTTTCGGGAAGTTTGGCGCGGCGCTGTTGCCGTCCGCACCGTGGCAGGCGCCACACATGGCGGCTTTGGTCTGGCCAGCTTTGGCATCGCCGGCGGCCTGAGCCACACCGGTGATACCCAGGGTCAACAGCAGAGTCACGAGTACTTTGTTCATCAGCTAATCCAACTAACGGCTAAGAGTAATAGGGGGTCAGTTTAGTTGCTCATCGACCGGATGACGCTCACGTTCTGACTGGCATAGAAAGCGGCAATATCCGCCAAATCCTGGTCGCTCAACTTGTCGAGCAAACCGGTCATTTCCACCGTTTTGCGCTTGCCGCTCCGCATGTCGGTCAACTGCTTGAGCAGGTAAGCCTCGCTCTGGCCGGCCAGCGTGGGGAAGGTCGGCGCAGCGGTTTCACCATCCGGGCCATGACAGGCTGCACACACAGCAGTCTTGGCCTGACCAGCTTTTGCATCACCTTCGGCGTGAACTACGCCGAAGGTGCCCAAGGTCAACAGCAGACTCACAAGCAGTTTGTTCATCGGCATGATCCAGTCCCTCGGAAACTTGGGTTCGCGCGGATTACTTGCTCATCCACTCGATGGTGGCCTTGTAATCCTCGGCCGTGCAATCCATGCACATGCCACGCGGCGGCATGGCATTGAAGCCGTTGGTCACATGCTGCACCAGAGTATCCATGCCCTGTTTCAGGCGTGGTTCCCAGGCAGCGGCGTCACCCTTCTTCGGTGCCATCGGCAGTTGACCGTTGTGGCAAACGCCACAGGCGCGGTTGAACACCGCTTCCGGGTCCTGCGCGGCCTGAACACCAGCGGACAGCACAAGCATGCTTGCAGCGAGAAGCAATTTCTTCATGGTGAAACCTCATCAGAGAGGAAGGGAACGTTCCGCCATTCTAGTCGAGCGGGCTATCTACATCGTTCCCGTGGACACTCAACCCTGCGGGATAAAGCGCACACTAAATCTGCGGCATTATATACTGGCGGGACATAAACGGAAACGAAACCGCCCCCTGCGACTGCGTGTCGCACCAGTGGAAACCCCATGCCCCCGAAAAATCCGATTCTCGGCCTGTGCCAACAGGCCCGCTTTCTCATCAGTGCCGCCAAAGTCGATCAGTGCCCACCCGACGAGGGCTATGAAGTGGCCTTTGCCGGGCGTTCCAATGCCGGCAAATCCAGCGCGCTGAACACCCTGACCCATGCCAGCCTGGCGCGCACCTCGAAAACCCCGGGGCGCACCCAGCTGCTCAACTTCTTCACCCTCGATGAAGAACGGCGCCTGGTGGACCTGCCAGGCTATGGCTACGCCAAAGTGCCGATTCCGCTCAAGCAGCACTGGCAACGCCATCTGGAAGCCTACCTGGGCAGCCGCGAGAGCCTAGTTGGCCTGGTGCTGATGATGGACATCCGCCACCCGCTGACCGACTTCGACCGCCTGATGCTCGACTGGGCGCAGGTCAGCCGCCTGCCCGTGCACGTCCTGCTGACCAAGGCCGACAAGCTGGCCTACGGCGCGGCCAAGAACGCCCTGCTCAAGGTGCGCCAGGAAGTACACAAGGGCTGGGGCGATGTCGCCAGCCTGCAGCTGTTCTCGGCCCCCAAGCGCCTCGGCGTGGAGGAAGCCCAGCAGGTACTGGCCGGCTGGCTGGGGCTGCTGGATGAGGAAGACGAGAGCAACGGGGACAGCGAAGAGGCCTGACGCGGCCAAATCGCCCGCCCAAGACAACCAGGCAGGTTTTCTGCAGGCAAAAAAAACCCCGAGCTTCGGATGGGGAGGGAGAAGTTCGGGGTCTAACTCCGGACCTGATGAGTGGGTCCAGATTCTGCCAACACAATGAGCACAAACTCAGGAGCAATGAAGGTTTCACCAACCATTCACGTACTCTGACCCGGTGTTCAGGAAAAGAGTTCCGTTGGCAGAAAATCTCTTTGCGATAACCACGTAACCACTTATTACCGAAGCAGTCTGGCCGACCGAAAATCGGCCAGACTCTGACGTATCAGTGGGCCTCGTCCCAGTTATCGCCCACCCCCGCCTCGACCAGCAGCGGCACATCCAGCGCAGCCGCCCCGCTCATCAGCGGCAACAGGCCGGCCTTGAGCGCCTCGACCTGATCCTCGCGCACCTCCAGCACCAGTTCGTCGTGAACCTGCAGGATCACCTTGGCATCCAGCCCGCAGGTGCCCAGCCAGCTGTCCACGGCGACCATCGCCCGCTTCATGATGTCCGCCGCGGTGCCCTGCATCGGCGCGTTGATCGCGGTGCGCTCGGCGCCCTTGCGCAGCGCCGGGTTCTTCGCCTGGATATCCGGCAGGTACAGGCGGCGGCCGAACAGGGTCTCGACATAACCCTGCTGCGACGCCTGCTCGCGGGTGCGCTCCATGTACGCCAGCACACCGGGATAGCGGTGGAAATACACGTCGATATAAGCCTGCGCCTGCTTGCGGTCACAGCCGATCTGCTTGGCCAGACCGAAGGCGCTCATGCCGTAGATCAGGCCGAAGTTGATCGCCTTGGCGCTGCGGCGCTGGTCGCTGGTCACTTCATCCAGGGTCACGCCGAACACCTCGGCAGCGGTCGCCTTGTGCACGTCGCGGCCGTGGCGGAAGGCATCCAGCAGCCCTTCGTCCTGGGCTAGGTGAGCCATGATGCGCAGCTCGATCTGCGAGTAGTCGGCCGCCACCAGCTTGTAGCCCTTGGGCGCGACGAAGGCCTGACGGATGCGCCGGCCCTCGGCGGTGCGGATCGGGATGTTCTGCAGGTTCGGGTCGCTGGATGACAGACGCCCGGTGGCGGTGACCGCCTGATGGTAGCTGGTGTGAATGCGCCCGGTGCGCGGGTTGATCTGTTCCGGCAGGCGGTCGGTATAGGTGCTTTTGAGCTTGCTCAGGCTGCGGTACTGCATCAGCACCTTGGGCAGCTCGTAGTCCTGCTCGGCCAGTTCGGCCAGCACCGCTTCGGCGGTGGAGGCCTGGCCGGTGGCGGTCTTGCTGATGATCGGCAGACCGAGCTTTTCATAAAGAATGGCGCCGAGCTGCTTGGGCGAGCCTAGGTTGAACTCCTCGCCGGCGATGGCGAAGGCCTGGCGCTCCAGCTCGACCAGGCGCTCACCCAGCTCGACACTGTGCTGGCCGAGCAGCCTGGCGTCGACCAGCGCGCCCTGACGCTCTATGCGCGCCAGCACCGGCACCAGCGGCATCTCGATCTCCTGCAGCACCCTGGCCAGCGCCGGAGTCTGCTGCAGCTTGGCCCACAGGGTCTGGTGCAGACGCAGGGTCACATCGGCATCTTCGGCGGCGTAGGGCCCGGCCTGCTCCAGAGCGATCTGGTCGAAGGTCAGTTGCTTGGCACCCTTGCCGGCGATGTCCTCGAAACGGATGGTACTGTGATCGAGGTACTTCAGCGCCAGACTGTCCATATCGTGGCGAGTTGCCGTCGAGTCGAGCACATAGGATTCGAGCATGGTGTCGAAGGCCACGCCCTGCACACTGATCGGCGTCGAGGCATTGGCCAGTACATTGATGTCGTACTTGGCGTGCTGGCCGACCTTGGCCTTGGCCGGGTCTTCGAGAATCGGCTTGAGCGCACGCAGCACCGCATCGCGGTCGAGCTGCGCCGGCACGCCCATGTAGCTGTGCGCCAGCGGCACATAGGCCGCCTCATGGGCGCTGACGGCGAAGGACACGCCGACCACCTGAGCCTGCTGCGGGTCGAGGCTGGTGGTTTCCGTGTCGAAAGCGATCAGCTCGGCGGCCTGCAGCTTCTCCAGCCAGGCATCGAAGCGGGCCTGATCCAGCACGGTTTCATAGCGGGTTTCCGCCACGGCCACGGGCTCGGCGGCACTTTCGGCCGAAACCTCTGCCACGACCTCGCCCGGCGCATCGGCAAACAGATCCCCGGCCGGCTGCGGCGCACTCGGCGCCGCCACGCTTCTGCTCTCGCGCGGCAGGGTATCCAGCCAGCTGCGGAACTCCAGCGTACGGTACAGCTCGGCCAGCGCCGGCGTGTCCTGCTCGCCGGGGTGCAGGCTGTCGATCACGATGTTCAGCGCTACATCGGTCTTGATGGTGGCCAGCTCGTAGGACAGGTAGGCCATCTCCTTGTGCTCGGCGAGCTTGGCGCCGAGGGTCTTGGCACCACGGATCGGCAGCTCGGCAACCTTGTCGAGACTGGCATAGAGCACATCGAGACCGCCGCCCAGACCGACCAGCAGGCCCAGCGCGGTCTTCTCGCCGACGCCCGGCACGCCAGGGATGTTGTCGACCTTGTCGCCCATCAGCGCCAGGTAGTCGATGATCAGTTCCGGGCCGACCCCGAACTTGGCCTTGACCCCCTCGATGTCGTAGACACTGCCGGTCATGGTGTTGACCAGGGTGACGTGCGGACAGACCAGCTGGGCCATGTCCTTGTCGCCGGTGGAAATCACCACATCACGCCCCTCGCCGGCGGCCTGGCGGGCGAGGGTACCGATCACGTCATCGGCCTCGACGCCCTCGACGCACAGCAGCGGGTAGCCCAGCGCCTTGACCGCCGCGTGCAGCGGCTCGACCTGCAGGCGCAGCTCGTCCGGCATCGGCGGGCGGTTGGCCTTGTAGTGCTCGAACATGGCATCGCGGAAGGTCGGCCCCTTGGCATCGAAGACCACCGCGAACGGGCTCTTAGGGTACTGCTTGCGCAGGCTTTTCAGCATGTTCAGCACGCCCTTCACCGCACCGGTCGGCAGACCGGTGGAGGTGTTCAGCGGCGGCAGGGCGTGGAAGGCGCGGTACAGGTAGGACGAACCGTCGACCAGGACCAGAGGTGCATTTGACATGCTCGGAATCAACCTTTTGCCAGGGGCGGGCGCTAGAATGAACCCACCAACCAGAGAAAGGGACAAGGTTACCATGCGCACACTTCCCCGCCTGATGCTCGCCAGCCTGCTGGCCCTCAGCCCACTGCCCCTGCTGGCCGAGGATGCGCCCAGCGCAGAGCCGGATGTGACCATCCGCCAGGAAGGCGACAAGACCATCCAGGAATACCGGGTGAACGGTTTCCTCTATGCCATCAAGGTCGTGCCCAAGGTCGGCAAACCGTACTTCCTGGTGCGTGCCGATGGCGCCGAACACTGGATGCGCTCGGACAAGCCGGACATGCTGATTCCTTCCTGGGAAATCTACAGCTGGTAAACGGCCATGTCGGTGTTCACCCCGCTTGAGCGCGCCGAGCTGGAGGCGTTCCTCGCCCCCTACGGGCTGGGACGCCTGCTGGATTTCCAGGGCATCGCCGCCGGCGTGGAGAACAGCAACTACTTCATCAGCCTGGAGCAGGGCGAGTTCGTCCTGACCCTGATCGAGCGCGGCCCGCTGGCCGACCTGCCGTTCTTCCTGCAACTGCTTGAACGCCTGCATCAGGCGCAGCTGCCGGTTCCCTTCGCCATCGCCACCACGCAGGGGGAAACCCTGCGCCAGCTGGCGGATAAGCCGGCCCTGCTGCAGCCGCGCCTGCCCGGCAAACACGTGCTGCAGCCCAACGCCCAGCACTGCGCTGAGATCGGCCGCTGGCTGGCGCGCCTGCACACCACGACCCAGCGCGAACCCCTGGAGCGGGCCAGTGATCGTGGCCTGGCATGGATGCTGGAAGAAGGCCCGCTGCAGGCCATGCAGCTGGAGGGCGACGCTCTGCAGCTGCTGCGTCTGGCTCTGGAGGATGCCCGCGAGCTGAGCGCTCACCTGCCGCAGCTGCCACGCGCCAACCTGCACGCGGATCTGTTCCGCGACAACGCGCTGTTCGATGGCAATCACCTGTCCGGGGTGATCGACTTCTACAACGCCTGTTCCGGCCCGATGCTCTACGACCTGGCGATTGCCCTGAACGACTGGTGTCTGGATGAACAGGACGGCCTCGACCCGCACCTGACCCAGGCCCTGCTGGGCGCCTATGCGGCGCTGCGGCCGTTTACCCGCGCCGAGGCCAGTGCCTGGCCGCTGATGCTGCGCGTGGCCTGTCTGCGTTTCTGGCTGTCGCGGTTGATCGCCGCCAGCCAGCCGGCGCAGCCTGGGGTGCAGATCAAACCTCCGGCCGAATTCCAGCAGCGCCTGCAGCTGCGCCGCGAACAGCCTGCGCCGTCACTGCCACTGGCGCTGTAATCAGCTCTCCATCTGCCCGGCCGGGGGCAGGGGCGGTTCGTCCTTGGCGGGCGCTTCAGGGGCCGGTGGTGTTTCCGGTTTGAGCAACTCATTGGCCGACTGCTGAGCCTCATCGACGCTCTGGTTGAGCTGATCGACGGTTTCGCTCACGACTTCACGGGCCTTTTCCTTGGCGACTTCCTCGGTTTGCTCAAGCAGTTGCTGCGCCGATTGCTCCACTTGATCGCAGCCGCTCAGGGTCAGCAGCAGTCCTGCACCGGCGGCGAAGGCCATGAAAGATGGAATAGTCCGCATGCTCTGTACTCCGACGATGTTTAACGTGGAGCACATGATCAGCGCAGGTGAAAACGCTGGCCAGCGACAATCTATGAGCAGTTTTTTCAGGCCTCAGGGCGCAGGCTGCACGCCGTAATGCCAGCGTGCCCCAACCGCTTCAGGCGCGGGCTGCAGCTCGGGAAACTCGGCCTTGTCGATCAGTACTTCCAGACGTGCCTGAGCGTTGTACTCGCAGAAGCGCACCCGCAGCAGGGTATCGGCGGGAATGTGCACGCCGCGCGCGTCGGTGAGTGCTATGCGCGTGCGGTAGTCCTCGAAATTACCAGCACACAGCACATCCAGCGCACCACTCTGCCAACGCGCCAGCCCATACCCCAGCAACGCCGTGGCGGAGCAGAGCCCCAGCACGGCGAAGCCTTTGAGCCATCCCTTGCCCGTCATCACGCGCCCTCAGTCGCCTTGCAGACACCCGGCCAGCGTCTCGGCCAGGCCTTCGAGCAACTGCTCGTAACCCTGCGGCCCCAGCGCTACCTCACTGCCCAGTGCATCCAGCTCCGCCAGCTGGACCGGCAGGCCTTCGCTGAGGGTCTGCGCCAGACGTGGCTGCAGCGGCGGCTCGCTGAACACGCAACTCGGGCCGGCCGCCTTGAGCTGTTCACGCATCGCCGCCACATGCCGCGCGCCCGGCTGCACCTCGCTACCCAGGCTGAAAACGCCGGCATGACGCAGCCCGTAGGCCTGCTCGAAATAGTCGTAGGTTTCGTGGAAGACGAAGAACGGCTTGCCGGCCAACGGCGCCAGACGCTTTTGCAGGCGCTGATCAAGCTGCTTCAAACGCACCTCGAACGCAGTCAGGTTGGCCTGGTAACGGGAGGCATTGGCCGGGTCGATAGCAGCCAGGTCAGCCGCCATGCGAGCCGCTATCAGGCGGGCATTGGCCGACAGCAGCCACAGGTGTACATCAATGCTGCCGGGACGATGATCGTGGTCATGCTCGGATGAATGCTCATGCTCATCGGCGTGACCGGCATGCTCCTCGGCACTTTCACCAAAGTGGCGCAGGGTCAGTCCCGGCAGGCTCTGCAGCGCCACACTCTGCCCTTCGCGCGCAGCCAGTGGCTTGCTCAGAAAGCCCTCCAGATCCGGCCCGACCCAGTAGAACAGGCTGGCCTCACGCAGCCGGCGAATGTCCGACGGACGCAGAGCAAAGCGGTGCGGCGAAGCCCCCGGCGGCAACAGCACGGCAGGCTGACCAACGCCATCCTGCACCGCGGCGGCAATCAGCTGCAGGGGTTTGATACTGGCCAGCAGCTGAACCTCGGCACGGGCCAACTGGGGAAAAGCAAGGCTGCTGCACAGCGCCAGCAGGAGCACAACGGAACGCATCACGGGAGAAACCACGGCTTGAACGGAAAGTAATATAATAACGTTCTGTCACAGTTTCGTCCCGCGCCGCACACCGCGCCGAGAGAATCCCCATGCTCAAACCCTTTACCGGCAAGGCGCCGCTGGCCTGCCGTCCGCACGATCACTCGCACTGCGTCAGTCAGGCGCTGGGCACCGCGGAAAGCCTGTGCCTGGCTCAGGGAGTCCGCCTGACAGCCCTGCGCAAGCGCGTGCTGGAGCTGGTCTGGCAGAGCCACAAGCCGCTGGGGGCCTACGACATCCTCGCCGTGCTGAGCGAGGAGGATGGCCGCAAGGCCGCGCCGCCGACGGTCTACCGGGCTCTGGACTTCCTCCTCGAGCAGGGTCTGGTGCACCGCATTGCCTCGCTCAACGCCTTCATCGGCTGCAACCATCCCGGCGAAGTCCATCAGGGCCAGTTCCTCATCTGCCGCCAGTGCCATGCCGCCGTGGAACTGGAGCACAGCGCCATCGATGCCGCAGTTCAGGCCAGCGCCAACAGCCTCGGTTTCATCGTGGAATCACAGACCGTGGAAGTGCTCGGCCTGTGCGCCCAGTGCCGGGGGACGGCATGAGCGAGCCACTGATTCGCCTGCAGCAGGTCAGCGTCGGCTTTCGTCAGGAAAGCGTGCTGGAGAACGTGCAACTGGCCGTGAATGCCGGGGAAATCGTCACCCTGATCGGCCCCAACGGTGCCGGCAAGACCACCTTGGTGCGTGTCGTGCTCGGCCTGCTCAAGCCCGACAGTGGCTCGGTGTGGCGCAAGCCGAAGTTGCGCATCGGCTACATGCCGCAGAAGCTGACGGTCGATCCGACCCTGCCGCTGTCGGTGCTGCGCTTCCTCCGCCTGGTTCCCGGCGTCGACCGCGCCGCAGCACTGACGGCGCTGGCCGAAGTCGGTGCCGAACAGGTCATCGACAGTCCGCTGCAGAACATCTCCGGCGGCGAACTGCAGCGCGTGCTGCTGGCCCGCGCCCTGTTGCGCGAGCCGGAACTGCTGGTACTGGACGAGCCCGTGCAGGGTGTCGATGTCGCGGGGCAGGCCGAGCTCTATCGCCTGATCACCGAGTTGCGCGACCGGCATGGCTGCGGCGTGCTGATGGTCTCCCACGACCTGCATCTGGTGATGAGCACCACCGACCAGGTGGTGTGCCTGAACCGCCATGTCTGCTGCTCCGGGCATCCCGAGCAGGTCAGTGGTGATCCGGCCTTCGTCGAGCTGTTCGGTCAGGATGCCCAGAGCCTGGCGATCTACCACCACCATCACGACCACAGCCACGACCTGCACGGCGCGGTGATCAGCCCCGCCGGGCTGACCATCCACGGCCCGGCGCATGTCCACGGCCCGAACTGCAAACACTGACCATGCCTGATTTTCTGCTCCACGCCCTGCTCGCCGGCCTGGCCCTGGCGCTGGTCGCCGGCCCCCTCGGCTCCTTCGTGGTCTGGCGGCGCATGGCCTACTTCGGCGATACTCTGTCGCACTCGGCGCTGCTCGGCGTGGCCCTCGGCCTGCTGCTGGATATCAGCCCGACCCTGGCGGTCACCCTCGGCTGCGTGCTGCTGGCCGTGCTGCTGGTGACCCTGCAACAGCGCCAGCCACTGGCCTCCGACACGCTGCTGGGCATCCTCGCGCACAGCTCGCTGTCCCTCGGCCTGGTGACCCTGAGCTTCATGCCGGAAGTGCGCATCGACCTGATGAGCTACCTGTTCGGCGACCTGCTGGCGGTCAGCCGCAGCGACCTGTACTGGATTCTCGCCGGCAGCGCCGCCGTACTGGTGGCCCTCACTCTGCTCTGGCGACCGCTGCTGGCCATCACCGTGCATGAGGAACTGGCACGGGTCGAAGGCCTGCCGGTGGCCGCCATCCGGCTTGGTCTGATGCTTTTGATCGCCGTGGTTATCGCCGTGGCCATGAAGATCGTCGGCGTACTGCTGATCACCTCGCTGCTGATCATTCCGGCTGCCGCGGCGCAGCGCCATGCGCGTACCCCGGAACAGATGGCCGGCGGTGCCAGTGTCCTCGGCCTGCTGGCGGTGTGTGGCGGGCTGACGCTGTCCTGGTTCAAGGACACCCCAGCCGGCCCCTCAATCGTAGTCTGTGCGGCGGCGCTGTTCCTGCTCAGCTTTCTCCTGCCAAGGCGAAAAGGGTAAGATTCGGAAATTCGTGAATGATGCCGGCAGATTGTTTCGACAACGCCGGCCATTCAACGCTGATCGATTCTTTTCGCCCCCTCTCACAGGTTCGCTCTTTCATGCAGTCGACGCGCCTTCACCTTTTCTCATTCGCACTCGCCAGCCTGCTGAGTGCCGCCAGCGTTCATGCCGACGACTACCGGGAAGCCAACCTGCCGGTCGACCCCGATGTGCAGGCGCTCAAGCAGCTGGAACAGAGCCTGGCCCAGGGCCAGATGAGTCAGGCGGAAAGCCAGCTCAACGCCCTCAAGCAGCGCCTGGCCGGCGACACCCGACTGGAGCAGGCGCAGCGCCAGCTCAGCGACGGCTACCTGAAGCAGGGCGAACAGGCCGCCCGCCAGGGTGATCTGGCCGCCGCCCAGCAGGCCGCTCAGCAGGCCCAGCGCCTGTTGCCGAACAACCCCAAGACTGCCGCCCTGCAACAGTCCATCGAGCAGGCCAAGGCCAAGCAGGCTGCCCAGCTCGCGGCTGAGCGTCAGGCCGCCGAGCAGAAGGCTGCCGCCGCTCGCGCCGAACAGGCACGCCAGCAGCAACTGGCAGCCCAGCGCCAGGCAGCCGCTGCCAAGGCCGCTCAGGCCAAAGCCGAGCAGCAGCGACTGGCTGCGGAGGCTGCCGCCAAAGCGGCGGCCAAGCCGCAGGCCCAGCTGATCGATCCCAGGGCCAGCCAGAGCCGGATTGCCCTGCCGATGCTCGACACCCAGGACCGCGACGCCCTGCGAGCCCTGATGGACAAGGCTGCCGCCGACGTGGTGACCTTCCGCTGCGCAGTGCAGGTCCAGGTGCGCGAAGCCAAGGATTACCCCTTCGTCGCCGCCCTGCTGTCGGCCCGGGTGAAAAAGCTCGATCCGGCGTTCAAGCTGCAGATCAGTCAGCAACTGGCGGCGGATCAGGAGCCTAACCTGCAGCTGAGCCCGCAACCCAAGTCCTGACGCCCATCCCGCCAGACACAAGACCGGGTCATGCCCGGTCTTGTGCTTTCTGCAGCTAAACTGGAGCAGGCGGTCAGGATCCCGGCCTTTGGTTATAACCATAGAGCCACAAAGTTTTTTCCGACCTAAAGCCCCGCAGGTACACTGCCGCCCGCGCCCAACCGGCGCGAGTACTGCCTGCGCGCAGTGGGTTCCGGCCAATCCCGCCGGCACCTGAAACCCAGACCCAAAAGGTTGATCCGTGATCGAATTCCACCAGGTGCACAAGGCCTACCCGGTCCAGGGCCGCACCATCACCGCCCTGCAACCCTGTGATCTGCGCATCGAAGCCGGCCAGGTGTTCGGCCTGATCGGCCACTCCGGCGCCGGCAAAAGTACCCTGCTGCGCCTGATCAATCGCCTCGAAGAGCCCAGCGGCGGCCGTATCGTCATCGACGGCGAAGACATCACCGCCCTCGACGCCCAGGGCCTGCGGCGCTTTCGCCAGCAGGTCGGGATGATCTTCCAGCACTTCAACCTGCTCGCCTCGAAAACCGTGGCCGCCAACGTGGCCCTGCCGCTGCAGCTGGCCGGTGAACTCGGCAGCAGCGAGATCGCCAGCCGGGTCAGCCAGCTGCTGCAACGCGTGGGTCTGGCCGAGCACGCCGACAAGTACCCGGCGCAACTGTCCGGCGGCCAGAAGCAACGCGTCGGCATTGCCCGCGCCCTGGCCACCGAACCGAAGATCCTGCTGTGTGACGAAGCCACCAGCGCTCTGGACCCGCAAACCACCGGTCAGGTCCTGCAGCTGCTGGCCGAGATCAACCGCGAGCTGGGCCTGACCATCGTGCTGATCACCCACGAGATGGACGTGATCCGCCGCGTCTGCGATCAGGTGGCGGTAATGGATGGCGGCGTGATCGTCGAGCAGGGCCCGGTGGCTGATGTGTTTCTGCATCCGCAGCACCCGACCACCCGCCGCTTCGTGCAGGAAGACGAGCAGCTCGACGAAGAAGAACAACGTGACGACTTCGCCCACGTACAGGGCCGCATCCTGCGCCTGACCTTCCGCGGCGAGGCCACCTACGCTCCGCTGCTCGGCACCGTGGCGCGCGAAACCGGGGTGGACTACAGCATCCTGGCCGGGCGCATCGACCGCATCAAGGACACCCCCTACGGCCAGCTGACCCTGGCCCTGACCGGCGGCGATCTGGACGCCGCCATGGCCCGCTTCCGGGCGGCCGACGTGCATCTGGAGGTGCTGCGATGATCGAGTCCCTGCTGGCCAGCTGGCTGCCCAACGTCGACTGGCAGGAGATCGGTTATGCCGGCCTAGACACCCTCAACATGCTCGGCGGCGCCACCCTGTTTACCGTGCTGCTGGGCCTGCCGCTCGGTGTGCTGCTGTTTCTCACCGGGCCACGTCAGTTGCTGGAACAGCGCGCGCTGTATGCCGTGCTGTCGCTGCTGGTCAACGTGCTGCGTTCCGTGCCTTTCGTGATCCTGCTGATCCTGATGATTCCGCTGACCGTACTGATCACCGGCACCTCGCTGGGCGTGGCCGGCGCCATCCCGCCACTGGTGGTCGGGGCCACGCCGTTCTTCGCCCGCCTGGTGGAAACCGCCCTGCGCGAGGTCGACCGCGGCATCCTCGAGGCCATGCAGGCCATGGGCGCCAGCACCTGGCAGATCATCACCCGCGCTCTGCTGCCGGAGGCCCTGCCGGGCCTGATCGCAGCAGTGACGGTCACCGCCATCACCCTGGTCTCCTACACCGCCATGAGCGGCCTGATCGGTGGCGGCGGCCTCGGTGATCTCGCCGTGCGCTACGGCTACCAGCGCTACCAGCCGGATGTCATGGCCGTGACCGTGATCCTGCTGCTGGTCCTTGTACAGATTCTGCAAACCGCCGGCGACAAGCTGGTGGTGCGCTTTTCCCGCAAGTAATCCGAGAACAGCGGGCGACCGGCTACCCGCCGGACCCCGCGCCAAAATCCCACAAGGAGTTGAACCATGAAGAAACTGCTGACTGCCCTCGCCACTGCGGCGGCCCTGACCAGCGCTGCCGCCCAAGCCGCTGATAGCCTCAGCGTGGCGGCCACCGCCGTACCGCACGCGGAAATCCTCGAATTCGTCAAACCGGCACTGGCCAAGGAAGGGGTCGAGCTGAAGATCAAGGTCTTCACCGATTACGTGCAACCCAACGTGCAGGTGGCCGAAGAGCGTCTGGACGCCAACTTCTTCCAGCACCAGCCGTACCTGGATGAGTTCAACAAGAGCCGCGGTACCGAGCTGGTCAACATCGCCGGCGTACACGTCGAACCCTTCGGCGCCTATTCGAGCAAGATCAAGAACCTCGCCGAGCTCAGCGAAGGCGCTCAGGTGGTGATCCCCAATGACGCCACCAACGGCGGCCGCGCCCTGCTCCTGCTGCAGAAGACCGGCCTGATCAGCCTCAAGCCCGATGCCGGCATCACCGCCACGGTTAAAGACATTGCCGATAACCCGAAGAACCTGAAGATCCGCGAGCTGGAAGCCGCCACCCTGCCGCGCGTGCTGAATCAGGTCGACCTGGCCCTGATCAACACCAACTATGCGCTGGAAGCCAAGCTCAACCCGACCAAGGATGCTCTGGCCATCGAAGGCAGCGACTCGCCTTACGTCAACATTCTGGTGGTACGCGCCGAGCGCAAGGACGATGCGGCCCTGCAGAAGCTGGCCAAGGCCCTCAACAGCGCCGAAGTGAAGAGTTTCATCACCGAGAAGTACCAGGGCGCCGTGGTGCCGGCGTTCTGATCGCCACCTGGACGCAACAAAAAAGCCCGCTCATTGAGCGGGCTTTTTCGTATCCGGCAATCAGGCCTCGGGCTTGATTACCTGTGGTAGCTGCACCTTGAGCTTCTCATTCTTCAGCGGCGCGCGGATGAAGCCGCGCTGACGCCCGTCGGGACCCAGCAGCACGAGGTTACCGCTGTGGTCGACGGTGTAGTTTTCCTTGCTGGTATCGCCCGGAATGAAGGGGATGCTCACCGCGTTGGCCAATTTCTGGATATCCGCCAGCGGCCCGGTCAGACCCAGGTAGGCCGGGTCGAAAAAGCCAAGGTACTGCTTGAGTTTCTCCGGGGTATCGCGGTGCGGGTCGAGGCTGACCATGAGGATCTGCAGCTGACTGCGCGTTTCGGCCGGCAGCTGGCTGTTGAGCTGGCGCAGCTGGGCCAGGGTGGTCGGGCAGATGTCCGGGCAGAAGGTGTAGCCGAAGAACACCAGAGTCCACTTGCCCTTGAGGCTGGACAACGCCTGCGGCTGGCCGTCGACGTTGGTCAGTGTCAGCTCCGGCAGCTCACGGCTCTGCGGCAGGAGAATGATGCCGGCATCCAGCAGGGCTGCCTTGTCCAGCCCGTCGCCCTTGCTGCCAAGGACTTTATGCACGGTAAGGCCGAGAACGATGGCCACCAGGGCCGCGAGAACAACAACGGTTTTCTGAATTGAGGTCATAGGTTCAACAACAGGTAGTGATCGGCAAGCAGGGCGATGAACAGGAGAAACAGGTACCAGATACTGTACTTGAAGGTGTTGATCGCCGCGTGCGGTTGGCTGTCACGGTACAGCACCCAGGCCCAGTGCAGGAAGCGCCCGCCGAGCAGGAGCGCACAAACGAGATAGAGCGCACCGCTCATGTGGATGGCATAGGGCAGCAGCGTCACCGCAAACATGATCAGGGTGTACAGCAGGATGTGCAGCTTGGTGTAGTCCTCACCGTGAGTCACCGGAAGCATGGGGATATCGGCCTTGGCGTATTCGGCCTTGCGGTGGATGGCCAGCGCCCAGAAGTGCGGCGGCGTCCAGGCGAAGATGATCAGCACCAGCAAAAGCGGCTCGGCACTGAGATGGCCGGTGACCGCCACCCAGCCCAGCAGCGGCGGCGCCGCACCGGCCAGCCCGCCAATCACGATGTTCTGCGGCGTGGCGCGCTTGAGAAAGCCGGTATAGAGCACCGCATAACCGAGCAGCGAGGCCAGGGTCAGCCAGGCGGCCAGCTCGTTAGTAAAGGTCAGCAGCAGAACCAGCCCCAGCAGCGCCAGCACGGCAGCAAAGAGCAGGGCGGCTGCCGGCGAAACCCGGCCAGCGGTGACCGGCCGCTTGTAAGTGCGCGCCATAATCGAGTCGATACGCCGGTCCACCACATGGTTGACTGCTGCCGCCGCACCGGCACACAGGCCGATGCCGAGATTGCCGAACAGCAGTACCGTCCAAGGCACGCCGGCGCGGGTGGCGAGGAACATGCCGACCAGGGATGTGATCAGCATCAGCAGCACCACACGCGGCTTGGTCAGTTCAAGATAGTCGCGCCAGCTGGCAGGCTCCTGACGGGTTTGCAGCAGAGTAGCCATGAGGGTCTCTCCTTATGATTATTTGCCAGCCTGAACCAGGCCGGCGGCAACCGGGGCGACGGGTACACGGGCAGCGCCCGCGACCGCTGCAACGCCGCGCAGGCGGTAGTTGATCAGCACCAGCACCAGAAGCAGGCTGGCACCGCCGGCGTTGTGCGCCACCGCGACCGCCAGCGGCAGATGCAGCAGCACATTGCTGATGCCCAGGCTGATCTGGATGCCCAGCGCCACCAGCAGCACAGCGGCCAGCCGGCCCTGCCCGGCAGCCCGCAGACGCCAGGCCAGCAGCAGCAGAACCAGCGTGACCAGCAGGGCGCCAAGCCGGTGACTCATGTGGATTGCGGTGCGCGCATCGCTGTCGAGCTGACCACCGAGGTAGTTGGGCCCGATGTGCTGGGTCAGGTGAAAGCCGTTGGCAAAATCCATCGCCGGCCACCACTGGCCATGACAGGTGGGCAGGTCGACGCAGGCCACCGCCGCGTAGTTGGAGCTGACCCAGCCACCCAGAGCGATCTGCCCGACGACCAGCGCCAGCGCCAGCGCCGCCAGCGCCCGCAGACGGGTGGAAATGACCGGCAGCAGCGGGCAGGCGCCGGACAGACGCAGGGTGAGGAGAAACAACAGCGCCAACGTGGTGAAACCGCCCAGCAGGTGCGCGGTAACCACCTGCGGCCAGAGCTTGAGGGTCACCGTCCACATGCCGAAGGCAGCCTGCAACACCACCACGCCTAGCAGCAGCAACGGCAGCTTCAGCGGCTGACCGGGTTCGCCACGCCGGCGCAGCGCCTGAACCGCCAGACCAAGGATGGCCAGGCCGAGACTGCCGGCGAAATAGCGGTGGACCATCTCGTTCCAGCCTTTCTCAACCTCCACCGGCGCCTCGGGGAAACGCGCCTCGGCCAGAGCCTGCTTGTGCTCGCTCATCGGCACGCCGATGAAACCGTAGCAGCCCGGCCAGTCCGGACAGCCGAGGCCGGCGTGAGTCAGGCGGGTGTAGGCGCCCAGCAGCACCACCACAGCCGCCAGCAGCGTGGCAAAGAGCGCCAGTCGGAATCCCGGTTTGGCCATGGCAGACTCCTCAGCCGATATTGGAGAGCTTGAGCAGCAAACGCAGGTCGGTCAGCACCTGCTTGCCGTTGGCATCGGCGTCATAGCGCAGCACCAGGTTGCCGTGGGGATCGACGATCCACAGCTGGGCGGCCTGACTCCGCTCGGCCGGGTAGCGACCGGGCTCCAGACTGAAGCGCTGCAGCTGCGGGTATTCCCGTTCCAGCTGGACGGCGAAATCCGCCGGAATCTGCCCGCTGGCCAGCGCATGAGCGCCGCGCGATGCCTCACGCCCCAGACCGATATGAATCTGCCGCGCCAGGTAGACCAGCCGCTGGCAATCGGCCGCGCACTCACCCGGTGCCGTGACCAGCAGCTGCCAGCGTTTTTCCTCCAGCGCCGGCAGGCCCAGATCGGCCCGGCTCAGAGCGCCGCCGATCAGCTCGCCGTGGTAGCTGCGCCCTTCCGGCACCCAGAAGCGCCAGTAGTACATGGCCGAGGCCAGCAGCATCGGACCGATCACCACCGCCAGGATCAGCAGCAACTGCAGACGCCCGCGGCCCACCCGCGGCGTGGAGGATTCAGACAGGGTCAGACTGTGCGACATGGACAAGCTCCTGCGCTCGGCGCCAGCCGAGATAGCCATAGAGAAGGGTGAGAGCCAGAGCCAGGGCAAACCACTGCAAGGCATAGCCGAGGTGTTTTTCCGGGCCCATGGCAACGATGGGCCAGTCCACTGCATACGCAGCCGGACCGGGATTCAGGCGCAGTTCATAGGGCCAGCCGGCGCGCCCCAGTTCACTCCACAGAGCACGCGCCTCGACGCGGTTGATCAGCCGCGGCCAGTCGCGCGAGGGCGTGGCCGACAGCTGCAGGGGCTCACCCGGCGAGCGGTAGACCCAGGCGGTCAGGTCCAGCTCCTGATCGGGCGTGCTGAACTGCACCGTCTGGCGGCGATCAGGCCACGGCAGCCAGCCGCGATTGACCAGCAGCCACAGGCCGCTGGCCTGATCATAGAAAGGTTGCAGCAACTCGACACCCACCTGACCGTGGCGGATGCGACTGTCCAGCAGCAGCGCATGCCGGTCGTCAAAACGACCATGCAGACGCACCTGGCGGAACGCCGGGTTGGCCAGCTCTTCCAGCTGGCTAAGTGGCTGGGCCGACGCCTCGCGCTGCAGCGCCTCGGCGGCGAGCAACTGGCGCTTTTCCTCGGCGCGTTGCAGCTGCCAGACGCCAAGGCCGACCAGCAGCGGCAGCAACAGCAGTACCAGCACGGTCGGCGCCAGGCCGGGACGAAAGCCTTTCATGCCAGCACCCCTGGCTGCTGCGTGCCACCGCCTATACTGCCGTTTACCCGCATGTCCTTCCCCCGGAGTCACCACCATGCTCAAGCTGGCGATTGTCCTGATGCTGCTGGCCACCGTGATCAGCCTGTTCAGTGGCCTGGTGTTTCTGGTCCGCGATGCCGGTCAGGGCTCCCGGCTGGTCAATGCCCTGACGGTGCGCGTGTGCCTTACCACCATCACCCTGGCGCTGATCACCTGGGGCTTCTACAGCGGCCAACTGATCAGCCACGCCACCTGGTAAGCCCTCGCTCAGAGCACATAGACAAAGACGAAAAGCCCCAGCCAGACCACATCGACGAAGTGCCAGTACCAGCTGGCCGCCTCGAAACCAAAGTGCTGATCCGCCGTGAAATGCCCCTTGAGCACGCGGATCAGCATCACCGTGAGGATGATCGCGCCGAGCGTCACGTGGGCACCGTGGAAACCGGTAAGCATGAAGAAGGTGGCGCCGTAGATGCCCGAACCGAGGGTCAGGCCCAGCTCGGTGTAGGCGTGCACATACTCCTCGACCTGCAGCACCAGGAAGGCCACGCCCAGCAGCACGGTCAGCGCCAGCCAGGCCTTGAGCGCCGTGCGATTGTTCTTCTTCAGCGCATGGTGGGCGAAGGTCACGGTGAAGCTGGAGGTGACCAGCAGGATGGTGTTGATCAGCGGCAGGTGCCACGGATCAATGATGCCCTTGGGCGCCGGATACAGCTTCGGATCGGGGGTATTGAGCAGCGGCCAGGTGTAATCGAAGTTCGGCCAGAGCATCTCGGCAATGCCCTTGGCGCCCTCACCACCCAGCCACGGCCCGGCGAAGGTGCGCACATAGAACAGGGCCCCGAAGAAGGCGGCGAAGAACATCACCTCAGAGAAGATGAACCAGCTCATGCCCCAGCGGAACGAGCGGTCCATCTGCGCGCTGTACAGGCCGCCACGGCTCTCGCGGATCACGTTGCCGAACCAGCCGAACAGCATGTAGGCGAGGAACAGACCGCCGATGAAAAAGATCAGCGGGCCGTTGGATTCGGCGCGGTCGGCCTTGAGGTCGTTGAACCAGGTGCCCAGACCGTAGACGGAAAACAGCAGGCCCAAGGTGGCGATGATCGGCCACTTGCTCTGGGCGGGAACGTAGTACTGCTCGTGAGTCGACATAGCATGCTTCTCCTTATCGTCCTGCCACGGGGACAGGCGGTTTCCGCGCAGTGATATCGAACAGGGTGTAGGCCAGCGTCAGGTGGCGTACATCCGCAGGCAGGTCGCGGTCGACGATGAAACGCACCGGCATCTCGATGCGCTCACCCGGTTGCAGCACCTGCTGGGTAAAGCAGAAACATTCGGTCTTGTGGAAGAAGGCCGCGGCCTTGGACGGCGCCACGCTGGGAATAGCCTGCGCGGTCATCGGCTTGTCCGTGGGGTTGAAGGCGACAAAACGCATCTCGCTCACCGCCCCCGGATGCACCGCGACCTCATCGGCCAGTGGCTGAAACTCCCAGACCATGCCGGCGGCATTGGTAGCGAGGAACTGCACACGCACCTGGCGCGCCTCATCCACCGTCTGCTCACCCTGATAGGCTCCGGCTGTCTTGCCGTTGATGCCGAAGGCCTGGCACATGACCTCGTAGATCGGCACCAGAGCAAAGCCGAAGCCGAACATCACCAGCACCAGCAGCAACAGGCGCTGGATCAGTTGGCGGGTGCTCATGCCCTGGGCCATGGCCGCGCCTCCCTACTTCACATCCGGCGGTGTGCTGAAGGTGTGGTAAGGCGCCGGTGAAGGCACGGTCCACTCCAGCCCCTCGGCACCATCCCAGGGCTTGGCCGGGGCTGGCTTGCCGCCACGGATGCACTTGATGACGATGAACAGGAAGAGGAACTGGGTCGCCCCGAAGGTGAAGGCGCCCACCGACGACACCATGTTGAAGTCGGCGAACTGCAGGTTGTAGTCGGGAATACGGCGCGGCATGCCGGCCAGGCCGACGAAGTGCATCGGGAAGAACGCCAGGTTCATACCGATGAAGCTCATCCAGAAATGCAGCTTGGCCAAAGTCTCGTCGTACATGTGCCCGGTCCACTTCGGCAGCCAGTAGTAGGCCGAGGCGAAGATGCCGAAGATCGCCCCCGGCACCAGCACGTAGTGGAAGTGCGCCACCACGAAGTAGGTGTCGTGGTACTGGAAGTCCGCCGGGGCGATGGCCAGCATCAGCCCGGAGAAACCGCCGATGGTGAACAGGATGACGAAGGCCACGGCAAACAGCATGGGTGCCTCGAAGGTCATCGAACCCTGCCACATGGTCGACACCCAGTTGAACACCTTCACCCCGGTCGGCACGGCGATCAGCATGGTGGCATACATGAAGAACAGCTCGCCCGTGAGAGGAATACCCACGGTGAACATGTGGTGCGCCCAGACGATGAACGACAGGAAGGCAATGCTCGCGGTCGCATAGACCATCGAGGTGTAGCCGAACAGCGGCTTGCGCGCGAAGGCCGGGATGATCGAGCTGACGGCACCGAAGGCCGGCAGGATCATGATGTATACCTCGGGGTGGCCGAAGAACCAGAACACATGCTGGAACAGCACCGGGTCACCGCCACCGGCGGCGTTGAAGAAGCTGGTACCGAAGTGGATGTCCATCAGCATCATGGTCACGCAACCGGCCAGCACCGGCATCACCGCGATCAGCAGGAAGGCGGTGATCAGCCAGGTCCAGACGAACAGCGGCATCTTCATCAGGGTCATGCCGGGGGCACGCAGGTTGAGGATGGTGGCGACCACGTTGATCGCGCCCATGATCGAGCTGATGCCCATCAGGTGCACAGCGAAGATGAAGAAGGTCACCGATTCCGGCGCGTAGGTGGTCGACAGCGGCGCGTAGAAGGTCCAGCCGAAGTTGGGCCCGCCGCCTTCGCTGAACAGGGTGCTGACCAGCATGCCGAAGGCGGCCGGCAACAACCAGAAGCTGAAGTTGTTCATCCGCGGCAGGGCCATGTCCGGCGCGCCGATCATCAGCGGGATCATCCAGTTGGCCAGGCCGACGAAGGCTGGCATCACCGCGCCGAAGACCATGATCAGGCCGTGCATGGTGGTCATCTGGTTGAAGAACTCCGGCTGCACGATCTGCAGGCCGGGCTGGAACAGCTCGGCGCGGATCACCATGGCCATGGACCCGCCGAGCAGGAACATGGCAAAGCTGAACCACAGGTACATCGTGCCGATGTCCTTGTGGTTGGTGGTCAGCACCCAGCGCATGAGGCCCTTGGCCGGGCCATGATGGTGGTCAGTATGACCGTGATCGATCACTGCACTCATGTCCGTTACTCCTGCGCCTTTTTGAACGCGACGATGTCCTTGGGCGTGACCATGTCACCCACCTTGTTGCCCCAGGCATTGCGTTCGTAGGTGATGATCGCGGCAATGTCGACCTCCGACAGCTGCTTGCCGAACGCCGCCATGGCGGTACCCGCCTTGCCGTTGACGACGATGCCGATATGCCCTTCCGCGGGGCCGGTGGCGATCTTCGAACCCTTGAGTGGCGGGAACATTGGCGGCAGGCCTTCGCCGGTGGGCTGGTGGCAGGAAGCGCAGTTGGTCTGGTAGGCCTTCTCACCTCGCACCATCAGCTCGTCGAGGGTCCAGACCTTGCTGGTCAGCTCCTTCTCGGCCAGAGCCACCTGCTTGCGCTCGGTCAACCACTTGGCGAAGTCTTCCTTCGACTTGACCTCGACCACCACCGGCATGAAGCCGTGATCCTTGCCGCACAGCTCGGTGCACTGGCCACGGTAGATGCCGGGCGTGTCGATACGCGTCCAGGATTCGTTGACGAAGCCGGGGATGGCATCCTTCTTCACCGCCAGCGCCGGCACCCACCAGGAGTGGATCACGTCGGCAGCAGTAACCAGAAAGCGCACCTTGGTGCCCACCGGAATGACCAGCGGCTGGTCGACTTCCAGCAGGTAATGCTCATCCTTGGCCGACTGGTTGTGGATCTGCGCGCTGGGCGTGGCCAGGTTGCTGAAAAACTCCACTTCCTGACCCAGGTACTTGTAGTGCCATTTCCACTGATAACCGGTGATCTGGATATCCAGTTCCGATTCGCTGGTGTCGTAGATGTCGATCAGGGTCTTGGTCGCCGGTATCGCCATCACCACCAGAATCACCAGCGGCACGATGGTCCACAGGATCTCCACCGTGGTGCTTTCATGGAAGTGGGCCGGTTGCTGGCCGCTGGCGCGGCGGTGAATCAGCATCGACCAGAACATGATGCCGAACACCACCACACCGATAACCACACAGATCCAGAAAATGGTCATGTGCAGATCGAAGACGGAGCGGCTGACTTCGGTGGCGCCGGGTGACATGTTGACTGCCCACTCGGCATGGGCAGGTGAAAACGCAAGGCATAGCAGTGAAGCCATCCATACACGTGGATGTCGCATCATCGCGAGTTCCCCATTGTTCTTGTTTTGTCGCCGACTTGAGTCGCGCGCGGGAACGGCAGCCCACTACCACTGACCAGAATCGCCGTACTCTCACGGAGCACTCAATCGGGGTTCCAGGTAAAGCCCATCGAAGGGGAGTATAGACAGACCCTGCGACAGGGCGCCGCAGCTAGCAATTTTTTCCTCAAACGCCTGTAAGAAATCCTGAAACCCTCGCCGCACTAGGCGTAGAAAGATTTCCATCACGTTTGAGGTCGTTCAACTTTGGAAAAAATTTTGTCTTATGAGGATTAATTCTTAGTCTTAAATGGAGAGCGACTAAGGTCTTCTTGTTTTCTTCATCTTTCCGTCATGTCCTTGTGCAGGAGCCGTCATGAATACCGCTGCTCTACGTTCCCTGATCCAGCACGCTCACCAGCAGGAAGCTGTCAGCGGCCTGCTGCGGCAACAGCTGGAAACCCAGCTGGAGCGTCTGCATCCGGCCATTCAACTGCCGGACGAGGATGCCCTGACCGTGATGGCGCGCTTCGTCGCAGCCTATATCGATCAGGTCCCGGAGATGCTCGATGCCGCCGCCAGCGTGGCTGAGGAAGCCGGCATTCGCGAACAGATCCTGCCGGTGCTGAAAGTGGCAGAAACCTTCTTCCTCCAGCCGCCGGCCCTGCTCAGCGGCCATCAGGGCCTGGATGCCCTGCTCGACGAGGCCTACCTGGCCCATCGTCTGGTCGAAGAGGTCAACGACCGCTACATCAACCACCTCGGCCAGGTGCTGATTCCGCTGGATACCACCATGGCCAACCTGATCGCCCATCAGCTGATCGGCGAGCCCTTTGCCAATCAGCTCGACGAGGCGGTGCACCATGCCGTCGACGGCCTGCTCAACGAGGCCATCTTCCAGCGGGCCTCGGTGCAGGCCTACCGGGAACGCCTGTCCAACCCGCACACGGTGTCGGCCTGGAAGCGCTGGCCCTGCCTGTCGCGCGAACTGGGCGTCGAACTGCAGCTCAATCGCCAGCGCGCCTGACACTCGCGGCCTAAAGCAGCGACAGCTGACCACCCGGCGGCGCGAAGGCGCTGCAGTCCAGCTCCGGCTCCGGGTGGCGGTTCAGCCCCAGCCGCTTGCAGGCCACGGCAAAACGCTGCTGGAGCAGCTCAGCAAAGACCCCTTCGCCGGTAAAACGCGCGCCAAAGCGGCTGTCGTACAACTCACCACCCCGGCTCTGGCGAATCAGACTGAGCACATGGGCCACGCGCTGCGGGTAATGCGCCTGCAGCCATTCCTCGAACAGCGGAGCCACCTCACGCGGCAAACGCAACAGCATGTAGCGCGCCGACTGCGCTCCGGCCTTGCGCGCCGCCTCCAGCAGGGCCTCCAGCTCGCAGTCGTTGATCTGCGGGATCATCGGCGAACAGAGCACGCCCACCGGCACCCCGGCGCCACGCAGCACACGGATGCTGCGCAGCCGCGCGGTGGGTGCAGCGGCGCGGGGTTCGAGGATGCGTTTCAACTCGTCATCCAGGGTGGTCAGGCTGATATAGACCCGCAGCAGATGATGCTCGGCCAGCTCGCTCAGTAGGTCGAGGTCGCGCAGGATCAGCGCGCCCTTGGTGACGATGGTGACAGGATGGCGGTAGCGAAGCAGCACCTCCAGACAGCGCCGGGTCAGTTGCTGCTGGCGCTCGACGGGCTGGTAGGGGTCGGTATTGGCACCCAAGTTGATCGGCGCCGGCACATAGCCCGGCTTGCTCAGCTGCTGTTCCAGCAGGGCCGGAGCATTGGTCTTGGCAATCAGGCGGGTCTCGAAATCCAGCCCCGGCGACAGGTCCCAGTAAGCGTGGCTAGGCCGCGCATAGCAGTAGATACAACCGTGCTCACAACCCCGGTAGGGATTGAGCGAGCGGTCGAAGGGCAGGTCCGGTGACTGGTTGCGGGTGATGATGGTCTTGGCCGTCTCCACCCGCACCTCGGTGGCGCGACTGGGCGGTACTTCCTGATACCAGCCGTCGTCGCTGGCGATGATGTGCTGGGCGGCAAAGCGGTTGTGCGGATTGCTGGCGGTGCCGCGACCGCGCGGCGGCAGGGAAACGGACATGGGCAGCCCTCGACAAAATACTGTTTAAATATACAGTTATTTATCGAGAGCGACAGTTCAATCCATGCAACACCCCACCACCGACCCAACGGGCCAGGCGGCGGGATAGGTTAAAAACAGCGACCGGCCATTTTTTATGGCCTGCCATCCTCGGCAGCCACCCACTGGGCCGTCGCTGTGCGACGTTAAAAATAGCTCCCTGCTATTTTTTCAGTTTGGGATTGGGGAAGAACTGCACCGTCTGTCCCTTGGGCGCCGCCGGCTTGGCAGCAGCCTTGTTGACCCGGGTCGGGATCTCGCGCGGCACCGAGTTGCCTTGGGCATCCAGGGTATCGGAGAAGCCGCAGGCCACGCATTCACGGTGCGGCACGCCATCCACATCCCACATCTGGATCTTGTCCATCTCGCTGCAGGCCGGGCACACGGCGCCGGCGATGAAACGCTTCTTCGGCTGGCTCATGCTGCCTCCTCACTCAGACCACTGTGGCGCAGCAGCGCATCAATGGACGGCTCGCGGCCACGGAAGTCGACGAACAGGCGCATGGCTTCCTGCGAGCCGCCACGGGCCAGAATGGCCTCGCGGAAGGCACGGCCGGTTTCGGGGTTGAGCACACCCTGCTCCTCGAACAGCGAGAAGGCATCGGCGGAAAGCACCTCGGCCCACTTGTAGCTGTAGTAACCGGCCGCGTAACCGCCGGCGAAGATGTGCGCGAAGCTGTTGGCGAAGCGGTTGAAGGCCGGCGGACGGATCACCGCCACTTCATCGCGGATGCCTTCCAGCACCTCCAGCACGCTGCGACCATCGCCATGGGTGGCGTGCAGCTCGAAGTCGAACAGCGAGAACTCCAGCTGACGCACCATCATCAGGCCGGACTGGAAGTTCTTCGCCGCCAGCATCTTGTCCAGCAGGTCCTTGGGCAGCGGCTCGCCGCTCTCGAAATGGCCGGAGATCAGCGCCAGACCTTCCGGCTCCCAGCACCAGTTCTCCATGAACTGGCTGGGCAGCTCCACCGCATCCCAGGCCACGCCGTTGATGCCGGACACGCCCGCATGCTCGATGCGGGTCAGCAGATGGTGCAGGCCGTGGCCGAACTCGTGGAACAGGGTGGTGACCTCGTCGTGGGTGAGCAGTGCCGGCTGGCCTTCCACCGCTGGGGTGAAGTTGCACACCAGATTGGCCACCGGACTGATCAGCTCGCCAGAGGCCGAGCGGCGCTTGTCGCGGGCGCCGTCCATCCAGGCACCGCCGCGCTTGTTGGCGCGGGCGTAGAGGTCGAAGAAGAAGCGGCCGACATGCTGGCCGTTCTCGCGGATCTCGAACAGGCGCACATCCGGGTGCCAGCTGTCGAAGCCCTGCAGCTCGGTGATCTCGATGCCGTAGAGCTTCTGCACGATGGCAAACAGGCCGGACAGCACCTTGTCGATGGGGAACCAGGCGCGCACCTGCTCCTGGGAGATGCTGTAACGCTGCTGGCGCAGCTTCTCGCTGTAGTAACCGACATCCCAGCTCTGCAGATCGGCGCAACCCTGCTCCGCGGCAAAGGCTTTGAGCTCCTGCAGGTCGCGCTGGGCAAAGGGCTTGCTGCGCACGGCCAGATCGCGCAGGAAGTGCAGCACCTGCTCGGTATTTTCGGCCATCTTGCTGGCCAGGCTCAGCTCGCCGTAGTGGGCAAAACCAAGCAGGCGGGCCAGTTCCTGACGCAGGTCGAGGATCTGCTCCATCAGCGGGCCATTGTCGAACTGGCCGGCGTTCGGCCCCTGATCGGAGGCACGGGTGCAGTAGGCGGCGTACAGCTCCTCGCGCAGGGCACGGTCGTCGGCGTAGGTCATCACCGCGTAGTAGCTGGGGAACTCCAGACTGATCAGCCAGCCGTCCAGCTCCTTGGCCCTGGCGGCCTGCGCCATCTGTGCCTTGGCCGAGTCCGGCAGGCCAGCGAGCTGGGATTCATCGGTGATGTGCTTGGTCCAGGCCTGAGTGGCGTCGAGCAACTGGTTGGAGAAACGGCTGGTCAGCTCCGACAGCTTCATCTGGATCTCGCCGTAGCGTTGCTGCTCGGCCGGTGGCAGGTCGATACCGGACAGGCGGAAGTCGCGCAGGGCGTGCTCGAGAATGGTCTTCTGCGCCACCTCGAAGCCGGTAGCGGCCGGACTCTTGGCCAGCGCCTCATAAGCCTCGAACAGCGGTTTGTTCTGACCCATCTCGGTCCAGAATTCGGACAGCTTGGGCAGGCAGGCCTCGTACGCGGCGCGCAGCTCGGCGCTGTTGCACACGGCATTGAGGTGGCTGACCGGGCTCCAGGCACGACCCAGGCGCGCATTCAGCTCATCCAGCGCCAGCACCAGACCACTCCAGCTCGGGTTGCTCTGCTGGGTTTCCAGCAGCGCAGCGATGGCGGCACGGTTGTCGGCGAGGATCTGGTCGATCGCCGGCTCGACATGCTCGGCCTTGATCTGGGAATAGGGTGGCAGGTCGAAATCTTGCAGCAGCGGATTGCTCACGGTGGCACCTTATACGGATGGGCGCGGCAGCGCCGGATGCGCGCATCTTATTACAATCGACCGCCTACCTTCCTTTGGAGATCGCTATCGTGGCCATTAGACCTTTTCAGGACATGACACCCCGGCTCGGCGAGCGGGTGTTCATCGACGACTCGGCCGTGGTCATCGGCGATGTCAGCCTTGGCGACGACAGCTCGGTGTGGCCGCTCGCGGTGATCCGCGGCGATATGCACCGGATCAGGATTGGTCAGCGCAGCAGCGTGCAGGATGGCAGCGTGCTGCACATCACCCACGCTGGCCCCTTCAATGCCGACGGCTGGCCGCTGACCATCGGCGATGATGTGACCATCGGCCACAAGGCACTGCTGCACGGCTGCAGCGTGGGCAACCGGGTGCTGATCGGCATGGGCGCCATCGTCATGGACGGTGCCGTGATCGAAGACGACGTGGTGCTCGGCGCCGGCAGCCTGGTGCCACCCGGCAAGACCCTGCACAGCGGCTATCTGTATGTGGGCAGCCCGGTGAAGCAGGCCCGCCCGCTGAGCGAGAAGGAAAAAGCCTTCTTCACCTACAGCGCCGCCAACTACGTGCGCCTCAAGGACAGCTACCGCCACCAAGGATGATCTGCGGCAATCTTGTTGACTAGGCAAACAAGATTCTTGTTCTACGCTTGCTGAGTATTCGCAGCGACTGTGGCGCAGCCTTTGCTGCACGACGCTTTGACACTCTTCGCACCCTTAACGCGGAGCAAGGAAGAACGCTATGTCAGGTATCGACTTGTGGGATGACGATCTCGGCGCAGACAGCACAACAGTTGAAGTGCCGCCGTTACACATCCACCTGATTGCCTCTACTGAACACGAAGCCTTTTGGCGCAATGGGCTGGAAGAGCACGGCGTGTGCCTGGTTGACGCAGCAGCTCCGCACTGTCAGCTGATTCTTGTCGATGAACGCTGCCCCAACTTCGAACAACGCTTGGCGAGTCTGCCGCGTCTTCCCGAGCCTGAGCGGACACCCGTCTTTTTCCTGGTTACCGATGGTACGGAACCCGATTGCATGCGCGCGTTCTCCTGCGGCGCGGATGATTACGTGCACCTACCTATCAGCCCGGAAGCGTTGGCCGTACGTCTTAAACGCGCAGAACATCAGTTGCGTGACAATTCTGCGATGCGCCTGCAACTGAGCCAGTCTTCGCAGATCGCTTTTCAGTCGATGACCATGAATGCCGAACTGGGGCGCATTCTGCAATACATGGAATACGGATTTGCCTGTGAAGACTTCGCGTCTCTGGCCGCGCTCACACTGCGTACGCTCAACGAATTCGGTTTGCACGCCAGCATGGGTGTCTTCCACGACCGGGGCATGGCCTTTTTCTTCGACGACAACCTGCGCCGTCCCATTGAGCAAGAGGTTCTGGAAAACTCCCGCCTCCTGGGGCGAATTTCCGACTTTGGCATGCGGACCATCCTTAACTACCCACATGTGGCGATCCTGATCCGCAACATGCCGGTGGAGGACCCGATGCGCTACGGCATCATTAAGGACCATATCTGCTACATCGCCAATGGTCTGGAAGCCCGCACGCTGGCCATGATCAACGAGCTTCGCTCTCAGGAGCGCGCCATCCGCATCCAGACAACCGCCAGCGTACTGCAACAGATGATTGCTGAAATGGAGCAGGCCAAGCTGGAAGTGACTAAACGCAGCACCGAAGAGCTGCAAGCCATGCTCGACACCCTTAATCTGGAATTTTCTCAACTTTGCCTGACCGGCAACGAGGAGCAACGTCTGATGACATTGCTGGCCGATTCCAGCGATCGCATCCATGCCCTGTTCCGCAGTGCCGCCGAGCAGGACCAGCTGTTCCAGCACCTGCTCAGCAGCGTGGCACAGACTCTGGAACGCTAAGGTCGACTCAGCGCCTGCAGACGGGCTTGACGCTCAGCCTCCGGCTGTCTGGCCAGCTGCGCCACCGCCGCATAAAAGCGTGGCCAGTTCCCCTCATTCTGCGCAAACAGCCGGGCGAAGGCCGGCAGCCACTGCTCGTAAAGGCCCACCGGCAGCAGACGGGCATTGTTCAGTGGCGCGTTGATCCAGGCATCGAAACGCCGATCACCCTGCCACTGCCGGTCACGCAGCTGGCGATAGTCTTGGCGCAGCCGGGCAAACTCGGCCTGCTTGGCCTGGCGCATGGCGGACGCCGGCAACGTCTGCGCATACAGGGCTTCCAGACGCCCGCGACTGGCCAGCAGCAGCGCGGTGAACTGCTCACGCTGACGCTCCAGACGACCATCAGCAGCCGGTAGTCCGCGCTGCTGGCGCCACTGACGCAGTCCTTCCTCCTCGACGAAACGGGCGAAGGATTCGTTGAAGGCCGTGTCGCCGGGCAGGTAGAACTGCTGATGGGCCAGCTCGTGAAAAATCAGCCCGGCCAGCTCGGCATCGCTGCGCCGGAGCATGCTGCTGAGCAGCGGGTCGTCGAACCAGCCGAGGGTGGAGTAGGCCTCGATACCCACCACCGCCGTGTCCCAGCCTTCCTGCATAAGCAGCGCGGCAGCACCGCGCGCACGGCCCGGTGCAAAGTAGCCGCGGTAAGCCACGCAACCGGCCAGCGGAAAGCAGTGCGTCAGCGGCTGCAGGGAAAACTCCGGGCTGGCGAACAGATTCCACACCACATAGGGCCGGCCCAGCTCGACATAGCTGCGGTAGCTGCCATTGTCCGGCAGGGCCAGGCGTTGGCTGGCGAAATCCCGGGCGAGGGCCGCCTCGCGCAGGCGCGTCTTGAGTTGCTCCGGCTGCGCCGGGTCGGCTAGCAGGTCAGACAGAGCCTGCCGTTCGTACAGCAGCTGCCACTGCCCGGCAGCCAGATGCGGCAAATCGCGCAGCTGGCTACAGGCCGTAAGCAATAACAGCGAGAACAGGAGCAGGGCAGTCTTCATCGGCAGCACTACAGAAAGACGCTTTGGCGTTAGGCTAGATGGATCATTTGTGGAGGCTAGCACCATGCGCGCTGTGATTGTTTCTCTCCTGCTGCTGACCGGCTGTGCCGCACCACTGCCGGCTGCCGACCCGCAGCAGGCCTGGGTCGACCTGCAACCTTTGCCTGGCCAGGTGCTGATGGCCGATGAGCTGGACCGCCGCGACCTGCGCGACGGCCGCTATTTCCAAATGGCGCCAGGCAGCCACGAACTGCTCCTGCGCTATCAGTTCGAGCGCCCGGGAGGCGGTGGCCTGAGCGACCCGGGTGGCGGGCCGGTGTGGATCACCTGCCAGTTGCGCATAACCTATGAGCACTTTGCCGCCGGCCAGCGCTACCGGATCGACGCCCGCCCCATCAGCGGCTACCGCGCTCAGGCCTGGCTGCGCGATACCCAGAATCAGGTGCTGGCACGTGCTCAGGTGCTGCGTTGCGGCAGCTACTGAAATGACAAAGGCCGGAACAAGTCCGGCCTTTGTCCACGCTCCTACGCCTTACTGGCGTTGGTAGACGATTTCCTTGCTGCCAGCCTCGCAGCTTCCAACCACTGTCTTGTCGGTGACGCTGCCCTTGGCCACGATCTCCAGGCTGTAGGCGACAACGCCCTTGTCCTTGAGCTTGGCTTCGATTTCCGCCTTGAGTTCCTCGCAGGGCTTGGGTGCAGCCAGTGCCTGACCGGCCACCATCATCAGCCCTACAGCCCAGAATGCCTGTTTCATGCGTACGCTCCTTCGTTGCGTGAATGCTGCCGCGACAGGCGGCAGTGCCAGTCTAGCCTGTCCAAGATGACCAGCTGATGGCCGGCCATCCAAAGATGCTGACCACTCGGCCGGTGACTCAACTGTCGGCGATGCGGAAACCGATTTTCAGGCCGACCTGATAGTGCGCCACCTTGCCGTTGACGATATGCCCGCGGGTTTCGGTAACCTCGAACCAGTCCATGTTGCGCACGGACTTGGCACACTCGGCCAGGGCGTTGCTGATGGCATCCTCGATGCTGATAGTGGAAGAGCCGACGACTTCGATCTTCTTGTAGGTGCGATGGTCCGACATGGGCGTTCTCCGTTGCGGGGTGTACCCGCAAGCCTAGTCGAGAAGCATCACCTCAGCCGGTCAGTCACGCAGCTCGTGGGCCAGCCAGGCGGCCAGTTGCTCGGCGCGGCGATCACCGCGGCGGCCAGGCACCCACAGCGCCAGACGTCCGCCGGTTGCGGTGAAGCCCCAGGGCGCCAGCAGACGACCAGCCGCGAGGTCATCGGCCACCAGTTGCTGTGGTGCAATGGCCACACCGAGCCCGGCCATGGCGGCTTCCAGCAGGTAGTAGAGATGCTCGAAACCCTGCCCCAGCTGCAACGGCGCGGTGCCCAAGCCCTGACTGGCGGCCCACTGCGGCCAGGCCTGCGGGCGCGACACGGTATGCAGCAACGCCTCGCCCAGCAGAACACTGGCCGGAGCCCGGGCCAGCTCGGCGGCCCGCGCATGACGCGGGCTGAACACCGGGCCGATGCGTTCGGCGGCCAGCTCATACACCTGCAGGTCCGCCGGCCACGGCGGACTGGCAAAGCACAGGGTGGCATCCACCCCGGGGCGGCGCGGGTCCAGCTCGCCCTCGCTGGCCGACAGCTGCAGGCGCAGCTCGGGCAGTTCGCGGTTGAGGCGATCCAGACGCGGGATGAACCAGCGCGCCAGCAGGCTGCCCGGGCAGGCCAGCACGAAGGGCGCGTCTTCTCCCTGCCGGCGCAGGTCGGCACAGGTGCTGCGCAGGCGCTCGAAGGCATCAAAGGCGGCATCGCGCAGGCGCACGCCGGCATCGGTGAGTTTTACGCCGCGGCCGTCCTTGACGAACAGAACCAGGCCAAGCTGTTCCTCCAGCGCACGTATCTGCCGGCTCACGGCCCCGTGGGTGACACTCAGCTCTTCCGCCGCCTGGCTGACGCTCTGCAGGCGGGCAGCGGCCTCGAAGGCGCGCAGGGCATTCAGCGGGGGCAGGTCTCGGCTCATGGAATTGGTGAGTTTTTCTGACAGGTCAGCGCAATCTAATCGCTTTTCAGACCGGCAGCCAGGGGTAGAATGGCGCCATCACCCGATTAGCCACTCCCGCCAGGAGCCTGACATGACTTCATTCCGCAGCGGTCCCGACGCCAAGGGCCTGTTCGGCCGCTTCGGCGGCCAGTTCGTCGCCGAAACCCTGATGCCGCTGATCAACCAGCTGGCGGCCGAATATGAGAAGGCCAAGACCGACCCGGCCTTCCTCGAGGAGCTGGCCTACTTCCAGCGCGACTACATCGGCCGGGCCAGCCCGCTGTACTTCGCCGAGCGCCTGACCGAGCACTTCGGCGGGGCGAAGATCTACCTCAAGCGCGAAGACCTGAACCACACCGGCGCGCACAAGATCAACAACTGCATCGGCCAGATCCTGCTGGCCAAGCGCATGGGCAAGAAGCGCATCATCGCCGAGACCGGCGCCGGCATGCACGGCGTGGCCACCGCCACCGTGGCCGCGCGCTTCGGCATGCAGTGCGTGGTCTACATGGGCACCACCGACATCGACCGCCAGCAGGCCAACGTGTTCCGCATGAAGCTGCTCGGCGCCGAGGTGATTCCAGTCACCGCCGGCACCGGCACCCTCAAGGATGCGATGAACGAAGCCCTGCGCGACTGGGTGACCAACGTCGACAACACCTTCTACCTGATCGGCACCGCCGCCGGTCCGCACCCGTACCCGGCCATGGTCCGCGACTTCCAGTCGGTGATCGGCAACGAAGTGCGTGAGCAGATCATGCAGAAGGAAGGGCGCCTGCCCGATTCGCTGGTTGCCTGCATCGGCGGCGGCTCCAACGCCATCGGCCTGTTCCACCCCTTCCTCGATGACGAAGGCGTGCAGATCGTCGGCGTCGAAGCGGCCGGTCACGGCATCGACACCGGCAAGCATGCCGCCAGCATGGCCGGCGGCGCGCCGGGCGTGCTGCACGGCAACCGCACCTTCCTGCTGCAGGACGCGGACGGCCAGATCACCGATGCGCACTCGATCTCCGCCGGCCTCGACTACCCGGGCGTCGGCCCCGAACACGCCTGGTTGCACGAGATCAAGCGCGTCGAATACGTGCCCTGCACCGATGACGAAGCGCTGCAGGCGTTCCACCAGTGCTGCCGCCTGGAAGGCATCATCCCCGCGCTGGAGTCGGCCCACGCCCTGGCCGAAGCTTTCAAGCGCGCGGCCAAGCTGCCCAAGGAGCACCTGATGGTAGTCAACCTGTCCGGCCGCGGCGACAAGGACATGCAGACCGTGATGCATCACATGAGCGAACAGGAGAAGCACGCATGAGCCGCCTGCAGAGCCGCTTTGCCGAGCTGAAACAACAGAACCGCGCCGCGCTGGTGACCTTCGTCACCGCCGGTGACCCGGACTACGCCAGCAGCCTGGAAATCCTCAAGGGCCTGCCGGCCGCCGGCGCCGACGTGATCGAGCTGGGCATGCCCTTCACCGACCCGATGGCCGATGGCCCGGCGATCCAGCTGGCCAACATCCGCGCCCTGGCAGCGAAGCAGAACCTGCCGAAGACCCTGCAGATGGTCCGCGAATTCCGCGTCACCGACAGCAGCACGCCGCTGGTACTGATGGGCTACTACAACCCGATCTTCGCCTACGGTGTCGAGCGCTTCATCGCCGACGCCAAGGAAGCCGGAGTCGACGGCCTGATCATCGTCGACCTGCCGCCGGAGCATAACGACGAACTGTGCGAGCCGGCTCAGGCCGCCGGTCTGGACTTCATCCGTCTGACCACCCCGACCACCGACGACCAGCGCCTGCCCACCGTACTCAACGGCAGCTCGGGCTTCGTCTACTACGTCTCGGTGGCCGGCGTAACCGGCGCCGGCGCGGCCACCATGGACCACGTCGAGCAGGCCGTCGCCCGCCTGCGCCGCCATACCGACCTGCCACTGTGCATCGGCTTCGGCATCCGCACCCCCGAGCACGCCGCCGACGTGGCGCGCCGCGCCGATGGCGTGGTGGTGGGCTCGGCACTGGTCGACCAGATCGCCAAGGCCGAATCGCCGGCCCAGGCCATCGACGGCGTACTGAGTCTGTGTCGCGAACTGGCCAACGGCGTGCGCAACGCCCGCCAGTAAGCTGCCTGCGGGCGCTGGTGCAAAAAGGCCAATCCTGTGATTGGCCTTTTTTATTGTCCCCCTGCCGATCCTCCAGCCACTGGTCGGCGCAGCCATCCACGCAGACCAACGGTCTGGCTGCTAAGCACCGCGCGAACTAGCGTGATCAGACAGGCCGACCTGCAAGCTGAGTCGGAACACCGAGAGACCTGTCATGATCAACGACGACCTACCAGCCAATGCCAAAGCCGTATTCGAAGCCCGCGAGCTAAGCCGACCAACCAGCGTCTTTCAGGTTGATGGCCGAAGCAAAAGCGAACGCCGACAGACCCCCGATCGTCGCGAGATGATTCGCTTCCAGGAAGACCGACGCAGTGGGCTGGACCGGCGTCCCGCTTCTGGCTGGCAGTGCGGCGTGACCATCTGAGCAACCCCGGCACACAGGCATAAAGAAACCGCTGGGCTCGGTTGAGCACAGCGGTTTTGTGTTGCTGGCAAACCGGCCTTACTGAGCGGCGCGCTGAGCCATCTTCTGCTGCTTGTAAGCCAGCGCCGCCGGCGCCACCGGGGTGATCTTGCCGGTTTCGATCCACTTCTTCAGGCGGTTGGCGTCAGCCATGTGGGTCAGCTTGCCGAAGGAGTCGAGCACCACGAAGGCCACCGGCTTGCCTGCCATCTGCGTGCGCATCACCAGGCAGTGACCGGCGGCATTGGTGAAACCGGTCTTGGTCAGCTGAATGCTCCAGTTGGGCTTGTGCACCAGGCTGTTGGTGTTGCGAAAGCCCAGGGTGTAGTTCGGCTTGCGGAAGGCCTGGGTCTTCTCACGGGTGGTGCTGAACTGGCTGATCAGCGGGTACTGCTGGCTGGCCTTGAGCAGTTTGACCAGATCGGTGGCGGTGGAGACATTGCCTTCCGACAACCCGGTCGGGTCACGGTAGCGCGTGTGGCTCATGCCCAGCGCCTTGGCCTTGGCGTTCATCGCCGCAATAAACGCCGGCACGCCGCCCGGGTAATGATGGGCCAGGCTGGCGGCGGCGCGGTTCTCGGAGCTCATCAGGGTCAGCTGCAGCATGTCGCGGCGGCTCAGCTCACTGCCCAGACGCACGCGCGAGTAGATGCCGCGCATCTCCGGCACATCCTTGATCACCACCGGCAGCTGCTGATCCAGCGGCAGCTTGGCATCGAGGGTGACCATGGCCGTCATCAGCTTGGTCACCGAAGCAATCGGCGCCTGCAGGTCGGGGTTGCTGGAATAGAGCACCTGATTGGTCTTCAGGTCGACCAGCAGGGCGCTGCCGGAGGCCAGCTCCTGTACCGCAGGAGCCTTGTTGGCCGCCACGGCCAGCGGGGAGAGCAGGGCGCTGCCGAGCAGCAGACCGATAAGGGTTTGGCGAATCTTCACGGACATCTCTACCGGAAAATGGAAAAAGGACGACGCAGTATAACCGCGCCGTCCTTCAGGGCTTAGCTCTGAGCCGTGTCACTCACAGCAGCGGCACATCAGCCACATGCTCGCCTCGCTCGTACACCACATTGGCGCGGCCGACGATCAGTGGATCCAGGGCACCGATGGACTTCAGGTCCTTACCGGCATAGGGCAGTTTGTGCAGCACGTAACGCATGGCATTGAGGCGCGCGCGCTTCTTGCAGTTGGACTTGATCACCGTCCACGGCGCATCGGCCGTGTCGGTGTAGAAGAACATCGCTTCCTTGGCCTTGGTGTAATCGTCCCACTTGTCCAGCGAGGCCAGGTCGATGGGGCTGAGCTTCCACTGCTTGAGCGGGTGTTTTTCGCGCTCCTTGAAGCGCCGGCGCTGCTCTTCGCGACTGACCGAGAACCAGAACTTGATCAGGTGGATGTTGTTGCGCGCCAGCATGCGCTCGAACTCCGGCGCCTGACGCATGAACTCCAGATACTCCTCGTCCGAGCAGAACCCCATGACCCGCTCGACCCCGGCGCGGTTGTACCAGCTGCGGTCGAACATGACGATTTCGCCGGCGGTCGGCAGGTGCTGCACGTACCGCTGGAAATACCACTGGCCACGCTCCGCCTCGCTGGGTTTCTCCAGAGCGACGATATGCGCGCCACGCGGGTTGAGGTGTTCCATGAAACGCTTGATCGATCCCCCCTTGCCGGCAGCATCGCGTCCCTCGAAGAGGATCACCACCTTCTGCCCGGTCTCCTTGACCCAGGCCTGCAGCTTGAGCAGCTCAACCTGCAGACGGTACTTCTCGCGCTCGTAATTGCGCCGCGACATCAGGTTCTTGTACGGGTAGCCGCCATGACGCCAGTCCTTGGCCAGCTCGTCGTCCGGGTGCACCGGCTGCTTGTTGAACGGCAGGGCGTTCTCCTGACTGAGCAGGGCATTGCGCAGCGCCACCGCATCGTCGGCCGAGAGGCCGGTCATGAAGGTTTCCAGCGTCTTGAGCTGCGTATCGGTATCGCCCGGCGGAATCTGCGCGAGGATGTCCTTGATCGCCACGCTGGTGGCCTGCTGCGCGGCGGCGGTCTTTTCCTGCACTGCGTGGCGCTCAAGCTGCCGGGGTTGCAGCGAAGGCGCGGTATCGCCGGCCTGGACACGGCGCGGCCGCGGGGTACGGGACGGCGCTTTCTTGGCAGGTGAAGACGGCTGGGCAGGGGCACTGGTGGTGTTGGGAGTATCAGTCATGGGGTTCCTTCCGGGAGCAGAAACGCGAATTCGCACAGGGTGATCCGTCCAGTTATACGCCCGGGGTCATGTGGCATATAGACGCAGATCAATGCCGCGCGGCCCTGCCGGCAAGCGCCAGCAGGACTTTCCGGAAAGCCTAGTCGGTCGGAGCCTGAGGTGCCGGACCGCTGGGCAACAGCTGGGGTGCCTGCTGCCGAAGTTGGCTTTGCAGTTGTTCCAGTTGGACCAGCGCGGCACGCGCTTCATCCAGCTCGGCGTTGCTGCGATTCCCCGCCTGCTCGGCCTGGGCGATGCGCTCGCGAATCGCCGGAATCTGCTCGACGCCACGGGTCCAGGCCTGCACCTGGCTGCGCGTCTGCTCATCCTCGAAGGCCGCATAAGCCTGCGGATCGGCCAGTTGCGCCGCCGAAGCAGGCTGCCGCGGTTTGAGGCCGCCCTTGGCCGGCATGCGCGGATCACCCTGCTCGGCCATCAGCTGCATCAGCACCTGCGCCTCGACTGGGGAAAGCGCTGGCGCCGCAACCTCCGCCGGCGCCTCCGCGGCGGCCGGCAATGCCTCGACCGTGAATGCCGCCGGCTCTGCCTGCAAGGACGCTACCTGTCGTGCCGGCACTGCAACAGCTGCCGATGGGACGGCCACAGGCTCCGCCGCCGGTGGCAACGAGCCAAACCAGACCGTGCTGGCCGCTACTGCGGCGGCGGCCAGCACACTGCCTCCCAGCAGCCAGCGCCTCACAGCCCCTGCACCTTGGCGCTGGCCAGCAGCGCATCCAGGCGCGCCTGAAACTGGCTGGAGAGCTGCTGACGGGCCACCGCTTGATTGACCTCGAAGCGCACGCTGGGATCATTCAGCGGCAGCTGGCGGTCTTCACGCTGGCGCACCTCGATGATCTCGAAGGCGCCGTCGATCAGCATCGGCTGCGAGACAGTGCCGGCCTTCTGGATCAGCGCCGTCTTGCGCAGGAAGTCCAGCTGCGGATCGTTATGGCGGATCAGGCCGAGATCACCGGGTACGGCCAGCTGCTTGTCCTCGGCCAGCGAGTAGCGGCGTACCGCCTCGGCAAACGTCAGCCCCTGCTGGATCTCGTTGTAGACCCGGTCGGCACTGGCCTGATCGGCCAGACGCAGATGAGCGGCCTGAACGCTGGCGACGTTGCGGTACTGGGCCAGATTGGCCTGGTAATAGCGCTCGGCATCGGCATCGCTGACCCGCGCGGCCAGCGCCTTGAGGCTCGGGGTCTCATGGTGGAAGTCGTTGTACAGGCCGATCTGGTGCAGGTACTTGTGACGCACCAGCTTGTCGCGCACCAGACGGCGGATACCGTCCTGCTCCGCCTGGCTGTAGCCCATCCGGCCGAGCTGGTACCACAGGTAGTCACGCTGGGCGTATTCGCGCACCAGCTCGCCCATGAAACGCAGATTGCCCTGTTGCAGCTCGACCTGCGCCTGCACGCTGCCGGCCTGGTACAGCTGCAGCAGGTTCAGCCGTTGCCGCGGCTGCCCGGGAAACTGCCAGCCGATCAGCTCGACCGTGGCCGCCTCGGCCTGCTGCGCCTCGCTCAGCCACAGGCTGTTAAGCACCAGCCCCTGCGCCCTGGGCGCCAGCACCTGTTGCAGGCGCTGGGCACTGAGCGCCTTGGGCTCCTGCAGATAGGGGCGGATGTCATGGTCGAAGCGCCGGCCGTACACCTGATCGATCAGCTTGGCCGCTTCGCTCTCCACCAGGGCATCGAGGTCCTGACGGTTGGCCGGGGTCAGCTCCGCCTCGACCTCGCGGGCCAGCAGGTGGTTTTCCACCAGCCCCTTGCGCAGGCTGGCCGGGTCGGTATTGAACTTGATGAGGGTCAGCGCCTGCTGCAGCAAGGCAATGCTGCGGGCCGGCAACACCTCGCCATTGATGCGCAATTCCGGCGAAGCGCTGGCTGCCAGGCCAAAGCCTGCCAGCCAGAGCCCGCACAACGCGCTGCGCCAACTGCACCGCAGCGAAGCAGCCACCTTATAGACCACCCTGGCCGTAGAAGTGGTTGGCACCCTTGGTCAGCACGCTGACGGTCAGGGCAATCGACTGTGGAATCAGCTGCTTGGCCACCCGCAGACGGGTGTCGTAGCTGCTGTCATACAGCGGTTCCGGATGCTGATAGGCCACCTGCGCGGTCTGGGTCAGCAGATCGCGCACCGGCTGGCGCGGATCGTACTGGCTGACCAGGTTGGCCACCGCCACCGGGTTGTTCAGCTGCTCGCTGGCATAGTGATCATCGACCCAGCCTTCCCAGCTGGAATGGCCATTGGCCGAGGTGATCCAGGTGTGGTGCGGCTGCGCCACATCGCCGGTGGCATGCAGGGCAAAGCCGATGGTCTGCAGCGATGGCGCGGCCTTGAACTGGTCGAACCAGTACTTGGCCAGGTTGTCGATGGGCTGGAAGGCCGCCACCTGGAAGTCGTCGTAATGCTCATCCCAGTTCGAACGACTGCCCTGGCGGTAGTGTGCTTCCGTACTGTTGTAGTCGGAGGTTTTCAGGCCACGGTTGTACAGATAGACCATGGCGTACCAGTCGACATCACTGATGCTGCCGTCGACCTTGTGATAGCGGTAGTCGTAACCGCCATGGTCGTTGCCGTGACTGTCGCCCTGACGGCCCATGTTGATGAAGTGCCAGTAGGACGTGTAGTTGACCAGCGACGCCGCGGCATTCCAGACCGGAGCGTATTCGTAGCCAACCCACCAGCCACCCAGGCGGGTGTCCTTGAAGTCATCCACATCGTAAGCGGCCTGACCGAGAATCTCCCCGGCTTTAGCCTCGGAGCCGGCCGCGCCGACATAGAACTGATAGGCCCGGCGCATCTCGGCACTGGCATTGGCCGAGTTCATGAAGGCGAGGGCATCCTTGACGATGTTCTTGTGCGTGGGTTGCGACCAGGCAGCAGCCTGACCGGCCGAGAAGGCCAGGCCTAGACCAGCCGCCAAAAGCGACAGTTTTTTCATGGTGAGGCGCTCTTTTGTTGTTGGAGTGGCGCAGGATGATCAACCTGAAAGACAAGACCATGACGGTTCTTTTTCAGGTTGAGCGCCGAGTAGAGCGCGGTATTAAGGATTAAGCCCAGCCAACCAAATGCTGGGCTAGACCAGAATCATGTTTCGCTGAGTAACAACCGCAGGTGACGCAGTACAGGGGCCGAGTCGGGACGCACACCGCGCCACAGGAAGAAGGCTTCGGCGGCCTGCTCGACCAGCATGCCCAGACCGTCGATCACCCGCGCGGCGCCCTGCTCGGTCGCCCAGCGGTTGAAGGCGGTGAGCTCCTTGCCGTACATCATGTCGTAGCAGACGGTATGCCCGGCCTGGATCAGGCTCGGAGCAATCGCCGGCAGCTCACCGGCCAGACTGGCCGAGGTGCCGTTGATGATCAGGTCGACCGGCTCGTCCAGCCAGTCGAAGCCGGCAGCCAGCACCGGACCCAGATCGGCAAACTCCCGGGCCAGTTGCTCGGCCCTGGCCACTGTGCGGTTGGCGATCACCAGAGCCGCCGGGTGCTGTGCCAGCAGCGGTTCCAGCACGCCCCGCACAGCTCCGCCGGCGCCCAGCAAAAGAATGCGCTGGCCCGTCAGGTTCACCCCGGCATTGACCGTGAGATCACGCACCAGACCAGCACCATCGGTGTTGTCACCCAGCAGGCAGCCATCGTCCAGCTTCTTCAAGGTGTTCACGGCCCCGGCACGGCGGGCGCGCTCGCTCAGGCTGTCGGCCAGACGGAAGGCTTCTTCCTTGAACGGCACGGTGACATTGGCGCCGCGGCCTTCGGCAAAGAAGGCCCGGGCAAAGCCGGCAAAGTCATCCAGTGGCGCCAGCAGCGCCTCGTAGCTGAGCGCCTGACCGGTCTGCTCGGCAAACAGACGGTGGATCAGCGGCGACTTGCTGTGGCCGATGGGATTGCCGAATACGCCGTAGCGGTCCATCAGGCTTCCTCTTGCAGATTGGCGAGTTCGATCAGGTTGCGATCAGGGTCGCGGATATAAACGGACAGCAGCGCCCCGGTGGCGCCGGTGCGCGGCACCGGGCCTTCTTCGATGGCTACAGCACAGCGCTGCAGGTGCGTCATCACCTCGGCCAGCGGCGTGCTGACGAGCAGACACAGGTCGGCGGAACCGGGCGTGGGGCGCAGAGCCTTGGGCTCGAACTCGGCGCCGTGACGGTGCAGGTTGATCTTCTGCTGGCCAAAGGCGAGCGCCTTGCGGCCCTGGCCGAAGGTGACCACCTGCATCCCCAGCACACGCTGGTAGAAGGCACAGCTGGCGTCGATATCCGCCACGGTCAGCACCAGATGATCAAGGCGCTCGACACGCATGGGCTCAGGCCTCCAGCTGCAACCAGTCACGGTCCTGCAGGAAATACTCGGTCAGGCGCGCTTCCTCGCTGCCCGGCGCCGGCTTCCAGTCGTAACCCCAGCGCACGTGCGGTGGCAGCGACATGAGGATGGACTCGGTGCGCCCACCCGATTGCAGACCGAACAGGGTGCCGCGGTCGAAAACCAGATTGAACTCGACATAACGGCCCCGGCGATAAGCCTGGAACTCGCGCTGAGCCTCGGTAAACGGCGTGGCCTTGCGCTTCTGCACGATGGGCAGGTACGCGGTGATGTAGGCATCTCCGATGGCGCGCATAAAGGCGAAGCAGGTGTCGAAATCCCACTCGTTGAGATCGTCGAAGAACAGGCCGCCAATGCCGCGCGGCTCGCCACGGTGCTTGAGGTGGAAGTAACGGTCACACCAGGCCTTGTACTTGGGATAGACCTCGGCCCCGAAAGGCGCGCAGGCTTCCTGCGCGACACGGTGCCAGTGCACGCAGTCTTCCTCGTTGCCGTAGTAGGGCGTCAGGTCGAAGCCGCCACCGAACCACCAGACCGGCGCCTCGCCTTCCTTCTCGGCGATGAAGAAACGCACGTTGGCGTGGGAGGTCGGCACCTGCGGGTTTTCCGGGTGGATCACCAGCGACACGCCGAGGGCCTGAAAGGTACGCCCGGCCAGTTCGGGACGGTGAGCGCTGGCCGAAGGAGGCAGGCTGTCGCCAAAAACATGGGAGAAGTTGACCCCGCCTTTCTCGATCACCGCGCCGTTCTCGATCACCCGGGTGCGGCCACCGCCGCCGGCAGGGCGCTGCCAGCTGTCCTCAAAGAAGCGGGCCTTGCCGTCTTCGGCCTCGAGGGCAGCGCAGATACGGTCTTGCAGGTCGAGCAGGTAAGCCTTGACGGCGTCGATGGCAGCAGCGGTGTTCATCAGCAGGTCTCAATGGGCTGGAGGGCGGCGGGCATCAGCCCGGCCGGACGATATCGCCGGTAATCAGGTCGCGAATGATACTGGGGTTGCGCCGCCCACCCAAAGCACCACCGCACAAGCCATCGAGCTGGCCATGGAAATACTGCTCGACGCGCAGGCGCGTGCGCGCCGCCGCCCGGCCGGCGGGATTGGCCGAGGTGGAGACCAGAGGGCCATAGTGCAGGCACAGCTCGCGCACCGTCGGGTGAGCGGAAACGCGCAGGGCAACGCTCTCATGCGCACCGATGATCCAGGGCGGCAGACGCCCCTGGTGCGGCACCAGCCAGGTCTGCGGGCCCGGCCAGGTACTGCTCAGGCGGTCCTGCCAGCGCTGCGGCAGGTCATCGAGCAGAAAGTCGAACTGCTCGATAGCCGCCGCCACAAGAATCAAACCCTTGGCCATGGGCCGGTCCTTAAGCTCGAGCAAGCGCAATACCGCCGCCTCGCTCCACGGATCGCACCCCAGTCCCCAAACCGCTTCGGTCGGGTAGGCAATCACACCACCGGCACGCAGCACAGGTGCCAGCTGCAAGGTTTTCCAATGACTCACGGATATCTCCCGGAAAGAGCCGCCAGTCTAGCCTGAGCCAGCATCGGCTTTTGCCGATCCTCGGATAGAAACTAGCAGGCTGTTGAAAACGTTGGCGAGGCCGCCAGCGCAAGGCAAAAACAGGCGAAGAAGCGCAGTTTACGAACGGTAAATGAGCATAACTCGCTACGCTCGCCCCTTCGGGGCCGCACTAAAGTGCGTTGGCCACCAGTGGCCTGCTGAGCCTGTTTTTAACGCTGCGATGGCAACGCAGGTAGTTTTTCAACAGCCTGCTAGCGACAGGGCAACCAGAGATTACCCTCCCGGGCGATCAGACCATCCAGTTCCAGCTCGGTCAGCTGCACCAGCACCTCCGATAACGACTGCCCGCTGCTGAGCGCCAGGCTCTCGCTGCTGGCCGGGGAGGCGCGCAACAGCTTCAGCAGTGGGTGATCGGCCACAGGCGCAACCACCTCGGCGCTCGCCAGTGGCACCTGCCAACCCTGCAGGCTCTCCAGAATATGCGCCACCGACTCCACCAGCTGTGCCCCCTCACGGATCAACTGGTGGCAACCATGGGCGCCCGGATGATGAATCGAACCGGGCAATGCCCAGACCTCGCGCCCCTGCTCGGCGGCCAGGCGGGCCGTGATCAGCGAACCGCTGGAAGGCGACGCCTCAACCACCAGCACGCCGAGCGACAGCCCGCTGATCAAACGATTACGTCGTGGAAAGTTGGCCGCCTGCGGCGGACAGTCCAGCGGCAGTTCGGAAACCAGCGCACCACCTCCGCCCACGATGTCATCCGCCAGCCCGGCATGCCGCTGCGGATACAGGCACTGCAGGCCGGTGCCGAGCACCGCAACCGTCCGGCCACCCGTCAGAGCGCCTCGATGAGCCGCACCATCGATGCCTAATGCCAGACCACTGGTGACGACGAAACCGCTCTGCGCCAGACAGCGGGCAAAAGCCTCCGCACTCTGCAGACCCGGCCTGGAGGCCCGGCGACTGCCGACCATGGCGATCTGCGGGCGCTCCAGCACAGCCGGATCGCCCTGCACAAACAGCAGCGGCGGGGCATCGGTCAGCTCTGCCAGCAGCGCCGGGTAATCAGGATCGTGCAGACAAAGCAGGTGATGATCCGCCTGTTCCAGCCAGGCCAGAGCGTGGGCGGCACTGTCGCGGGTAGTGGAACTGCGGCGCTGTTCAGCCGCCTCGGCCGGCAAGCCCAATGAGCGCCAGGCGGAAGCAGGGGCACTGAGCGCGGCACTGGCACTGCCAAATACGTCCAGCAGACGGGACATGCGCCGGGGGCCGATAGCCGGCAGGGCATGCAGACGGAGACGCGCTTCCAGCTCAGCCGGAGAGAGAGCAGCCATATCGATCATCCTTGATCGGCCACCTGCCGGGGCAGGCATTGTTGCGGGAGAAAATTTACAGGAGAAAGAAAAACCCCCGCACTTGGCGGGGGTTGATCGATCAGGGGTTGCGCACCTTGTCGTTGACCTCAAGCTGCCGCACAGCCTTGAGCACAAGGCCATAGCTGAGCTTTTCGTAAGTGCGGAACACCATCAGCAGCCCGGCGCGCTCGTCCGGCACCTTGACCATTTCACCGGTTACGCGGTCGCGCACGGTCTCACCGGTCTTGTACACCGCCAGCACATTGCCTTCGACAAGGCCGTCGCGGCTTCCCTTGTTCAGGGTAACCACGTCGAAAGTGCCAATCTGGCTGACGCCACGGGGTACATCGACGATCACGCCCTTGATGTCCTGGCTGGGAGAACTCGGCATGAAGGTGGAATTGATCGCACGCTCTTCGGTTGGGAAGAGACGATCCCCCAGGCGCACTTCCTGAGTGGAGCGCTGCATGACCATGGTGGCGATATCGCCCTCAGTAGCCGTCAGCTCGGCAGCGCCCATGTCATCAGCATTGATGCCCAGAAACTCCTGAGTTTCGGGGTCGATATAACTCTTGCCCTGGCGATAGATGCCATAGACCGACGGTCCGGCAGGGAACTGGCCACGCGCATACACACGGTCACCCACCCCGCTGATCACACGTTCGGCGTTGCCGGCCACGACATAAGGAGCGGCCTGGAACGCTTCGGCAGTGTCAATGATGCGGTTGTTCAACAGGAAGCTGTTGATCTTCTCCAGCGGAATGGTCGGAATCGCTTCCGCCATCGGCGTGCTGCGCACCTGCGGCGACAGTTTGATGGTGCCGCGGGAGGCGCCGCGGTTGAGCATCAGACGCGGCTGGCCGTCGACGTACACCAGATTCAGCGTGTCGCCCGGGTAGATCAGATGGGGATTCTCCACCTGCGGGTTGGCGTGCCAGATTTCCGGCCACTTCCATGGCTCACTGAGGAACTTGCCGGAAATGTCCCAGAGGGTGTCACCGCGAACCACGGTATAACGCTCCGGATGACCTTCTTTGAGCTGCACCTGAGCCTGAGCCAGGCCGCCAGCGGCGAGGAGCAGCAGGGCGAGTAGTGATTTCCTCATGCGGTGAATCCCTTTATTATGTTGGTGCGCCCGAAAGCCGCGAAGAATGCGGCTTGAAGCCCATTTTCAATGCTGTTCATCATCTTAGCAGCGGATTTTGACTTTATTCCACAAGTGCATCACAAACGCATATGGCCATCCTCACCATCCTCGAGTTTCCTGACCCGCGCCTGCGGACCATCGCCAAGCCGGTCGAGGTGGTAGACGACGCCCTGCGCCAGCTGATCGACGACATGTTCGAGACCATGTATGCCGCTCCCGGCATCGGTCTGGCCGCGACTCAGGTCAATGTGCACAAGCGTCTGGTGGTGATGGACCTGTCCGAGGACAAATCCGAGCCCATGGTGTTCATCAACCCGGAATTCGAACCGCTGACCGAACAGATGGACCAGTACCAGGAAGGCTGTCTGTCAGTGCCTGGCTTCTACGAGAATGTCGACCGTCCGCAGAAGGTGCGGATCAAGGCACTGGACCGCAACGGCGAGCCTTTCGAGCTGGTGGCCGAGGGCCTGCTGGCCGTGTGCATCCAGCACGAGTGCGACCACCTCAACGGCAAGCTGTTTGTCGATTACCTGTCCAACCTCAAGCGTGACCGGATCAAGAAGAAGCTGGAAAAACAGCACCGTCTGCAAGCTTGATCCACGAACCCCAAAGGCTTGCTCCGGCAAGCCTTTTTCTTTTCCTGTAGCGAGTCATTCATGCGTATCGTCTTTGCTGGCACCCCGGAGTTCGCCGCCGAACACCTCAAGGCCCTGCTCGGCACCCAGCATCAGGTCATCGCCGTCTACACCCAGCCGGATCGCCCGGCCGGCCGCGGCCACAAGCTGATGCCCAGCCCGGTCAAGCAACTGGCCGTCGAGCACGGCATTGCGGTGTACCAGCCCGCCACCCTGCGGGCGCCGGAAGCACAGGCCGAACTGGCCGCGCTGCAACCGGACCTGATGGTTGTGGTGGCCTATGGATTGATCCTGCCTCAGGTGGTGCTGGACACCCCGCGTCTGGGCTGCATCAACAGCCATGCCTCGCTGCTGCCGCGCTGGCGGGGCGCGGCGCCGATCCAGCGCGCCGTGCAGGCGGGTGACAGTGAAAGCGGCGTCACCGTGATGCAGATGGAAGCCGGACTGGATACCGGCCCGATGCTGCTCAAGGTGACTACGCCCATTGCCGCCACCGACACCGGCGGCAGCCTGCATGACCGCCTTGCCGTGCTTGGCTCGCAGGCCGTGATTCAGGCCGTCGACGCACTGGCGGCTGGCACCCTCACGGGTGAGGTGCAGGACGACAGCCTGGCCAACTACGCACACAAGCTGAACAAGGACGAAGCTCGCCTCGACTGGAGTCGTCCGGCCGTCGAGCTGGAGCGTCTGGTACGTGCCTTCAACCCCTGGCCGGTCTGCCACAGCACGCTGAACGGCGAGCCGCTGAAAGTGCTGGCCGCCTCTCTGGGCGAGGGCAGCGGGCAGCCCGGACAGATTCTCACCACCAGCAAGGACGGCCTGACCGTCGCCTGCGGAGAAGGCGCCCTGCGTCTGACCCGCCTGCAGCTGCCTGGTGGCAAGCCGCTGGCCTTTGCCGACCTGTACAACAGCCGCCGCGAGCAGTTCGCTCCCGGCCTGGTGCTCGGCCAATGAATCCCCGCCTGGCCGCCGCCCGCGCCCTGGCGGCCGTCCTCAACGGCAAGGCCTCACTGGGCAGCAGTCTGCCGCCACTGCTGGACAGGGTTGAACCGCGTGACCGCGCGCTGGCGCAGGATCTGGCCTTCGGCACCGCCCGCTGGCAACCGCGTCTGGCCCTGTTGATGGACAAGCTGCTGCAGAAGCCCTTCAAGGCTGCCGACCGTGATGTCGAGGCACTGCTGCTGGTGGGTCTGTATCAACTGCTGCATACCCGCATTCCCGCCCACGCGGCCATCGGCGAGACGGTGGCCTGCGTCGACAAACTGAAGAAAAGCTCGCTGAAAGGCCTGCTCAACGCCGTGCTGCGCCGGGCCCAGCGCGAGCATGAAGCCCTGCTCGCCGAACTGGATCGCGATCCGGTCCTGCACACAGCCCATCCACGCTGGCTGCAAAAGCGCCTGAAGGCCGACTGGCCTGAGCAGTGGCAGGCCATCTGCGCGGCCAACAATCAGCACCCGCCGTTGCTGCTGCGGGTCAATCGCCGTCAGGGCAGCCGCGAGCAGTACCTCGCCGAGCTTCAGGCCGCCGGCATTGCCGCCGAACCCTGTGCCTTCAGCCGCGATGGCATTCGCCTGCCCGAAGCCTGCGATGTGAAAACCTTGCCCGGTTTCATGGAAGGGCGCGTCAGTGTGCAGGATGAAGCCGCGCAACTGGCTGCCGACCTGCTCGACCTGGCCCCACGGCAGCGCGTGCTGGATGCCTGCGCAGCGCCCGGCGGCAAGACCTGCCACCTGCTGGAAGCTGAACCCGGTCTCAGCCATGTCACCGCCATTGACCTGGAACAAAGCCGGCTGGCGCGGGTGCGCGACAATCTCGACCGTCTGGGTCTGGATGCCGAGCTGATTGCCGCCGACGGTCGTGAGACCAAGGTCTGGTGGGACGGCAAACCCTTCCAACGCATTCTGCTGGATGCGCCGTGTTCGGCCACCGGTGTGATCCGCCGCCACCCGGACATCAAGCTGACACGCCAGGAGAGCGACATCGCCGCCCTGACTCAGCTGCAGGGCGAGCTGCTGGACGCCCTGTGGCCGACCCTGGAAGTGGGCGGCATCCTGCTGTACGCCACCTGTTCGGTGCTGCCGCAGGAGAACTCGGACAACATCGGTGCCTTTCTCGCCCGCACCCCCGGGGCGCGCGAGCTGGACATCACCGGGCCCTTTGGCCTGAAACAGGCGCATGGCCGCCAGTTGCTGCCGCAGGACGGCGGTCACGACGGTTTCTACTATGCCAAGCTGATCAAGATTGCCGCGTCACCACGCGGCTGACGGAGTGACTGCGTGAAGATCATCATTCTCGGCGCCGGCCAGGTCGGCGGAACCCTGGCCGAACACCTGGCCAGCGAAGCCAACGACATCACGGTGGTCGATACCGATACCGAGCGCCTGCGCAATCTCAGCGACCGCCTGGACATCCGCACCGTTGCCGGCCGTGGCTCCTTTCCCACCGTGCTGCGCCAGGCCGGCGCCGATGACGCCGATATGCTGGTGGCGGTGACCAACAGCGACGAAGTCAACATGATCGCCTGCCAGGTCGCCTACACCCTGTTCAGCACGCCAACCAAGATCGCCCGGGTACGCGAAGCGGCCTACCTGACCCGCAGCGGCCTGTTCGACAACGAAGCCATTCCGGTCGACGTACTGATCAGCCCGGAGCAGGTGGTGACCAACTACATCAAGCGCCTGATCGAATACCCCGGTGCCCTGCAGGTACTCGACTTCGCCGAGGGCAAGGCCCAGCTGGTGGGCGTGCGCGCCTATTACGGCGGCCCGCTGGTTGGCCACGAACTGCGTCAGCTGCGCCAGCACATGCCCAATGTCGATACCCGCGTGGCGGCCATCTACCGCCGCGGCCGGGCCATCCTGCCGCAAGGCGACACGGTGATCGAGGCCGACGACGAAGTGTTCTTCATCGCCGCCAAGGCCCATATCCGCGCGGTGATGAGCGAACTGCGGCGCATGGAAGATAGCTACAAGCGCATTGTCATCGCCGGTGGCGGCAACATCGGTGAGCGCCTGGCCGAGGCGATCGAAAGCCGTTATCAGGTAAAGATCATCGAGATGAGCCCGACGCGCTGCCGCTACCTCTCGGAAAGCCTGGAAAGCACCATCGTCCTGCAGGGCAGTGCCTCCGACCGCGACCTGCTGGTGGAAGAGAACATCAACGAGGCGGACATCTTCCTCTCGCTGACCAACGACGACGAAGCCAACATCATGTCGTCCCTGCTAGCGAAGCGTCTGGGCGCGCGCAAGGTGATGACCCTGATCAACAACCCGGCCTACGTCGACCTGGTGCAGGGCGGCGAGATCGACATCGCCATCAGCCCGCAGCTGGCCACCATCGGCACCCTGCTGGCCCACGTGCGCCGCGGCGACATTGTCAGCGTGCACTCGCTGCGCCGCGGTGCAGCCGAGGCCATCGAAGCCATTGCCCATGGCGATGCCAAGTCGAGCAAGGTTGTCGGTCGCATGATCGAAGACATCGCTCTGCCGCCCGGCACCACCATCGGCGCGATCATCCGTGACGAAGAAGTGCTGATCGCCCACGACGACACCCGCATCGAATCTGGCGACCATGTGATCCTGTTCCTGGTCGACAAGAAGTACATTCGTGATGTCGAGCGTCTGTTCCAGGTGGGCCTGGCGTTCTTCTGACAAACACGGCTATTCAGGAGCAAGCATGCGCGAAGGACTGGAAAAGATGCTGGCGCGCGGCGTGGACAACTCGCTGCTGCGCTTTGGCCTGGGCAAGGCCTGTCTCGACGAAGGCGAGGCCGAGCTGGCCATGCAGCACCTGCAGAAGTGCCTGAGTTTCGACCCGGCCTATTCGGCAGCCTGGAAACTGCTGGGGCAGGCCTGCCTCAAGCAGGGCCTGGAAGCCGAAGCGCGTCTGGCCTGGGAGAATGGCCTGGAAATCGCCCGCCAGCGTGGCGATAAGCAGACCGAAAAGGAAATGCTGGTGTTCCTGCGCCGACTGGATAGGCAGCTCCCCGCCTGATCAAGCTTCCTGAATAAAACGCAAACCTACGCCAAGAGTTTCGACGCGAATGACTGCCATGCGCAAAATGGGCGCCTCCATCGGCAGTCCCTGCACCTGCCCTCGGACCTGCTCCCCCACCTTGAGCAGAGAATGAGCCTGATCCAGCAAGATGTAGACCCCACAATCGGAGATATCCCGAGTGGTGACCAACATCTCGCCATGCAGCGGATGCTCCAACTTGAGCTTCACCTTTAGCGGGGTCCGCGGATTGCCTCGTTGATTTGTCATGCGCCTCCGGCTATGGCCTAGAACTGCTGGTTATTCCATTAAAGCAGGTTTTGTTAGTACCACTTCTTCTCGCCGTCTGGGCGTTTCTTGAAGCGTTTCATGCTCCACATGTACTGGCTGGGAGCCTGCCGCACCTGCTTCTCGATACCCTGATTGAGCGCCGCCACGGCCAGCTCGACATCATCACCATAGAGTGCTTCCGGCGCAGCCTCGATAATCACGCGGTAACCGCTGCCGTCGGCCAGACGCAGCGCATGCATGAACACCGCCACCGCCTTGTGCCCGTGAACCAGTGATGGCACGAATTTGCTGGTCAGCGTCGACACGCCGAAGAAGGGGACGAACACGCCACTGCTGCGGCTCGGCTCAGGGTCCGCGGCAATCCCTGCAATGCCGCCGTTGCGCACCCGCTTGACCAGGCTGAGGATGCCCTCACGGGTGGAGGGAGCCAGCTCGTTGCCCAGTTGCGTGCGCTGGCGCACCAGCAGCTCGTCCACCGCCTTGAGCTTCGGCGGGCGATAGAGAATGCTCGGCTGGCACAGGGAGCAGACGTACTGCAGGAGCATTTCCCAGTTGCCCAGGTGGCTGCTGATCAGCACCACGCCCTTGCCCGACTGCAGCGCCTGCTGCAGCACCTCCATACCCTCGACCTGACGAATCAGACCCAGCGACTTCTGCGCCGGCCAGATCCAGGCACAGGCGCTTTCGGTCAGGGTCTTGCCAATGTCCTTGAGCGTCTGCCCGACCAGCGCCTCGCGCTCCTGTGCCGACATATCCGGGAAGCATTTGCCCAGATTGACCCGCACCACCTGACGCGAACCGTTGGGCAGCTTCCACATCAACCAGCCAATCGCACTGCCCACGGCCTGCACGGCACGCCAGGGCAACAGGGCAAACAGACGGAGGAAGCCAACCACCAGGCGGCCTTTCAGATCATCCACAGCGGACTCCAGGCAAAACGGCAAAGGCGGCCATTGTAACCATCTGCCAGGCGCTGTCAGCGCCCGACCAGCAGTTCGGCATAACGGTCGCAATCGGTGGTGTGATCCATGACCATGCCGGCGGCCTGCATGTAGGCATAACAGATGGTCGGGCCGACAAAGGTGAAGCCGAGTTTCTTCAATGCCTTGCTCATGGCCTCGGCCTCCGGCGTGACAGCAGGAACCTCGCCGCGCCCGGCAAAATGGTTGATCTTCGGCACACCTCCGACAAACGACCAGAGCAGCGCCACCGGGTCCTCCAGCTTCAGCCAGGCCCGTGCGTTCTGGCGCGCGGCCTGCAGCTTGAGGCGGTTGCGGATGATGCCAGCGTCCTGCAGGCGCTCCTCGATCTCCGCGTCGCTCATCCGCGCCAGCCGCTCGGCATCGAAGCCCCACAGCACCTCGCGGTAACGCGCGCGCTTTTTCAGCACCGTGATCCATGACAGGCCGGCCTGAAAGCCTTCCAGCAACAGCAGTTCGAACAGGCGCTGCGGATCGTGCAGCGGCACTCCCCACTCCTCATCGTGGTAGGCAATGTACAGCGGGTCGTCGGTGCACCAGAAGCAGCGTGGCATAAGGCGTTCCATGCGGATTGCGCAGAATTGATCGGGTATACTGCCGCGTTTTACGACATCGTCTCGATACCGGTGAAATTCGTGAGCCAGACTACGCCTGACGTCAGCACCTTCCAAGGATTGATCCTCGCCCTGCAAAGCTACTGGGCCGAGCAGGGCTGCGTGATCCTGCAGCCCTACGACATGGAAATGGGTGCCGGCACCTTCCATACCGCCACCTTCCTGCGCGCCATCGGTCCTGAGACCTGGAACGCCGCCTACGTCCAGCCCTCACGCCGCCCGGCCGACGGCCGCTACGGCGAGAACCCTAACCGCCTGCAGCACTACTACCAATTCCAGGTAGTCCTGAAGCCGAACCCGGAAAACATCCAGGACCTGTACCTCGAATCGCTGCGCCGCATCGGCGTCGACACCCTGGTGCACGACATCCGCTTCGTCGAAGACAACTGGGAATCGCCGACCCTCGGCGCCTGGGGTCTGGGCTGGGAAGTCTGGCTAAACGGCATGGAAGTCACCCAGTTCACCTACTTCCAGCAGGTCGGTGGCGTCGAGTGCTACCCGGTCACCGGCGAGATCACCTACGGTCTGGAGCGTCTGGCCATGTACCTGCAGGGCGTCGACTCGGTGTATGACCTGGTCTACTCCGACGGCCCGTTCGGCAAGGTCACCTACGGCGACGTGTTCCATCAGAACGAAGTGGAGCAGTCCACCTTCAACTTCGAGCACGCCAACGTCGACAAGCTGTTCGACCTGTTCGACTTCTACGAGTCCGAGGCCAACCGCCTGATGGAGCTGCAGCTGCCGCTGCCGGCCTATGAAATGGTGATCAAGGCCTCGCACAGCTTCAACCTGCTGGATGCCCGCCGCGCCATCTCTGTCACCGCGCGTCAGCAGTACATCCTGCGCGTGCGCACCCTGGCGCGGAACATCGCCCAGAGCTACCTGCTGGCCCGCGCCAAACTCGGCTTCCCCATGGCCACCCCCGAACTGCGTGACGAAGTACTGGCCAAGCTGGAGATTGCAGAATGAGTGCACATGATTTCCTGGTTGAACTGGGCACCGAAGAGCTGCCACCCAAGGCTCTAAAGAGCCTCGGCGAAGCCTTTCTGGCTGGCGTCGAAATGGGTCTCAAGGCCGCCGGCCTGAGCTATCAGAGCGCCCGCTACTATGCTGCTCCTCGCCGCCTGGCCGTGCATGTCGACGAGCTGGCCAGCCAGCAGCCGGACCGCACCGTCAATCTCGACGGACCGCCCGTGCAGGCCGCCTTCGACAAGGACGGCAACCCGACCCAGGCGGCCCTCGGCTTTGCCAAGAAGTGCGGTGTCGAGCTGAGCCAGATCGACCAGAGTGGCCCCAAGCTGAAATTCAGCCAGTCGATCGCCGGGCAGAGCACCGTCAGTCTGCTGCCGGGCATCGTTGAAGCCGCACTGAATGATCTGCCTATCCCCAAGCGCATGCGCTGGGCTGCACGCAAGGAAGAGTTCGTTCGCCCGACCCAGTGGCTGGTAATGCTGTTCGGTCACCATGTGGTCGATTGCGAAATTCTCGCGCAGAAGGCCGGCCGTATGTCCCGTGGCCATCGTTTCCACGCCAACTACGACGTGGTGATCGAAAGCGCCGCCAGCTACTCCCATGACCTACGTGGCGCCTTCGTGGTTGCCGACTTTGCCAAGCGCCGCGAGCAGATCGCCGCCCGCGTCGAGGAACTGGCCAAGGCCGAGAACGGCACCGCCATCGTGCCGCCGGCGCTGCTGGATGAAGTGGCCGCACTGGTCGAATGGCCGGTGCCGCTGGTCTGTTCGTTCGAAGAACGTTTCCTCGAAGTGCCGCAGGAAGCCCTGATCACCACCATGCAGGACAACCAGAAGTACTTCTGCCTGCTGGACGGCAACGGCAAGCTGCTGCCGCGCTTCATCACCGTGGCCAACATCGAGTCGAAAGACCCGGCGCAGATCGTCGCCGGCAACGAGAAAGTGGTTCGTCCGCGCCTCACCGACGCCGAGTTCTTCTTCAAGCAGGACAAGCGCCAGCCGCTGGAAAAGCGCAACGAGCGCCTGGCCAATGTGGTGTTCCAGGCTCAGCTGGGCAGCGTGTTCAATAAGGCCGAAAGAGTCTCGAAGTTGGCCGGCTTTATTGCCGAGCGCATCGGTGGCGATGCCACCCGCGCGGCTCGTGCCGGTATCCTGTCCAAGTGCGACCTGGCCAGCGAGATGGTCGGTGAATTCCCGGAAATGCAGGGTATCGCCGGTTACTACTACGCCAAGCACGATGGCGAAGCCGACGACGTGGCGCAGGCCCTCAACGAGCAGTACATGCCGCGCGGGGCAGGGGCCGAACTGCCGAGCACGCTGACCGGCGCCGCCGTGGCCGTGGCCGACAAGCTGGACACCCTGGTCGGTATCTTCGGCATCGGTATGCTGCCGACCGGTTCCAAGGACCCCTACGCCCTGCGCCGTGCCGCGCTGGGCGTGCTGCGCATCCTGATCGAGAAGCAGCTTGATCTGGATCTGGTGGAAGCCGTGGCTTTCGCCATCGGCCTGTATGGAGACAAGGTCAAGGCCGAAGGGCTGGCCCAGCAGGTGCTGGACTTCATCTTCGACCGCCTGCGCGCCCGCTACGAAGACGAAGGTGTCGACGTGGCCGTGTACCAGGCCGTACGTGCACTGAGCCCGGCCGCGCCGCTGGACTTCGATCAGCGCGTGCAGGCCGTGCAGGCGTTTCGCCAGCTACCGGAGGCTGCTGCCCTGGCCGCCGCCAACAAGCGCGTGTCGAACATCCTGGCCAAGGCCGAGGGTGAGCTGCCAGCCACGCTGAACAGCAACCTGCTGGAAGCCGGTGCGGAGCAGGCTCTGGCACAGGCCGTAGCCGCTGCGGCCCAGGCCGTGGCGCCAATGGCCGCCGCGCGCTGCTACCGCGAGGCACTGGCCCAGCTGGCCAGCCTGCGTGAGCCGGTGGACGCCTTCTTCGAAGCGGTTCTGGTCAACGCCGATGATGCGGCCGTGCGGGCCAACCGCCTGGCGCTGCTGAACCAGCTGCGTGGCCTGTTCCTCGGCGTCGCCGATATCTCCCTGCTGGGCTGACGGGCACACCGGGCGGCTGCAGGCCGCCCGGTGGTTCGGGTAACTGCATGAAACTGCTGATCCTCGACCGCGACGGCGTCATCAATGAAGACTCCGACGCCTACATCAAGTCGCTCGACGAGTGGACTCCCATCCCCGGCTCGATCGACGCCATCGCCCGCCTGAGCAAGGCCGGCTGGACCGTGGCCGTAGCCACCAACCAGTCTGGGCTGGCGCGCGGCTATTACAACGAAGCCACCCTTGAATCGATGCACAGTCGCCTGCGCCAGCTGGTGGCGGAGCAGGGCGGTGAAGTCGGTCTGATCGTTCATTGCCCGCACGGGCCGGACGATGGCTGCACCTGCCGCAAACCGCTGCCCGGCATGCTGGAACAGATCGCCGCTCACTATGACGCCGACCTCACCGGACTGTGGTTTGTCGGTGACAGCCGAGGTGACCTTGACGCGGCCCTGGCCGTCCACTGTCAGCCGGTTCTGGTAAAGACCGGCAAAGGCCTGCGCACCCTGGCCAAAGGCTTGCCGGAGCGCACATTGATATTCGATGATCTGGCGGCAGTTGCCGCTCACTTGCTCGACTAAGGACGCACCATGACAGCATTGCAGGCGATACGAGTTTTTCTCTTCTACCTGCTGCTGTCATCCAGCTCGCTGATCTGGTGCACCCTCTGCGTCTTCATCGCGCCCTTCCTGCCGTTCCGCGCACGCTACCGCCTGGTCAACCAGGCCTGGTGCCACTGCGCCGTATGGCTGAGCAAGGTTATCGTCGGTATCCGCTACGAAGTCAGTGGCCTGGAGAACATCCCGGCGCAACCCTGCGTGATTCTGGCCAAGCACCAGAGCACCTGGGAAACCTTCTACCTGTCCGCCCTGTTCGAACCACTCTCGCAAGTGGTCAAGCGCGAGCTGCTCTACGTGCCGTTCTTCGGCTGGGCCATGGCCATGCTCAAACCCATTGCCATCGACCGCAGCAATCCCAAGGCAGCCCTCAAGCAGGTCGCACAACGTGGCCATGAGTGTCTGCAAAAGGGCGCCTGGGTGCTGATTTTCCCCGAAGGGACCCGCGTGCCTTCGGGGCAGATGGGCAAGTTCTCCCGCAGCGGCGCGGCACTGGCGGTGAACGCTGGTCTGCCCGTTTTGCCGATTGCCCACAATGCCGGTCGCTGCTGGCCCAAGCATGGCTGGGGTAAAACACCAGGAACCGTGCAGGTGGTCATCGGCCCGCTGATGCACGCCAGCGGAACAGGCCCACGCGCCATAGCCGAGCTCAACGACCGAGCCCAGCACTGGGTTGCCGAGCAGCAGCAGCGTATCGATGGCTATCAGCCAGAGACGTCACCCGAACGGGAAGAGGAACTGGCCGGCAGCGTCTGAAACTGCTTGTGGATAACCTGTGCAGGAAAAACCGGCAAAGTGCTATTACCTGAAACAAGGTACTGAAGTTAAAAGCTTTTCCATCAAGCGTCTGTAACAGCTGGAAAGTGCATAAGTCTTTTCAGGAATAAAAAAACCGGCCATTCAAGGCCGGTTTCTATTTGCAGCGCCAATCTGTCGACGGGCAACAAAACTGGCATTCAGAACTACAGGCAAACCCAATTAAATCAATGACTTACGAAAAATAATGGGCACCATTATTGGCATGATTGAGCCATATAAACTGGCATTTTCCGCCGAAATTACCGCAATAAATGGCATTTTCCGTAAGCCCCCGCAAAAAGGCACTACAAACGGGGAAAACCGCCTCCTGAGCGTGGCGGCTTGGATTGACATCCTGTCAATGAAGCTCAGATTAGAGAGGAAAGCCGGCTGATGGAAGCCCCATCCGTCGTGGGTTTTCGGACTCAAACTCCCTGCCTGGCGCACAACGGCCTGATCACGCCTAGCAACGCAGCGGACTGAGAAATGTGCCACGTGCGCACACCTTTTTCAGGCAACAAAAAACCCGCCGAAGCGGGTTCTTTCCTGACCATTCAACATCCTGTCGATGCGTCCTAGCAATGGTCAATCATCCATGATGCCGAGCAAGTCCGTTGCTCAGTGGGTGATCCTAGCTTAGTGACCACTAGGCTATACAAGAAGCGGTTAATAGCGCCAAGCCATGTAAGCCATTCGCTATAGCGGATACATGTTGTCTCAGCGAAAAGGTCAGGCCACTGAAGTAGCAGATCGCCTCTTGTACCTAATTTGAGGGTGATTGTTGACTCGCTTCATCTCGAAAAGATCAATGGCCGCAAAAAGGTCTACCAGCCGTGGATAACCATAGTTCCGGGCATCGAACGAAGCCTGATTACCGATCCGACTACCCACGGTTGCCAAAGAAGCCCAACCATCCTCACTCTCTGCATATGCGACCGCGTTGCGCAGCAGATTCATTAGCCTGGTATCCCCCTTGAGCTCCTTACCTGTTTTCCTCACCGGAGCAGGTACGAGCTCCGAGCTTTCAGCAGCCAAGCTCTTTTCCAAATACGTGATCAGAGCACCGACCTGCTCATCAGCAATATCTGGTTGATCAACATACAAAAACCGCGAGCACGCATTTACGAAAGGCTCAGGCGTTTTGCGTTCACCAAAGCCCACAACCTGCTTGCCTTCGGCCCGAAGCCGCATGACCAGTGGGGTGAAGTCACAGTCCGACGAAACCAAGCAGAAGACATCGACTGGTTTATTGAACAGTACATCCATGGCATCAACAGCCATGGCCATGTCCGTCGCATTCTTACCTTTAACCAGATCGAACTGCTGAATAGGCTGTATTGCATGCTCGTGCAGCACTTTGCCCCACGGATCCAGGCATGGGTTCTTCCAGTTGCCGTAGGCCCGGCGAATAGACACCGAGCCATAGGAAGCGAGTTCAGCGAGCACGTCACCTATCTTGCGGCTTGGCGCATTGTCAGCATCAATGAACATGGCAACATTCAAACTCTGTTGCTGGCCACTCATACGAAACTCCCTCTAGCAGTGGGCATCCAGTCCAACGCGCCCTCAGATCCAATATTGCTGAACAATTCTGCCGCCTGTTTCTTGGCCTTTTCCTCCTCAGCAGCACTTAATGGAGCAAGCCTTACGCCCTCATCGCCAGCGACATAGAGCGGGCCACCTTGATCATCGTCGTACTCTTGGTCTGCGTACATGCCACCATCATGGTATGCCCGCAGCGTACTCTTGCGCAGATCGGTACCCAGATGCTCGGCAAGGTAAACCCAGACCCAGCTCTGGAATAGGTTGTCCCGGTCGTCTTCATCGATCAAACCACGCATTGCATCGACGTCACCATGCAGAGCGGCCTGATGTTTCCAATGCCTTGCGGAGGCATGGTCATCGGCCTCTTGAGCCAGCCAGGCTAAAGAGCGCATCGCCTCGACATCGCCTAAACCTGCGGCCTCCTTGAACCAGTGCTCAGCTTCCTCATGGTCTCCCTGATGTACTGCAAGCTGCGCCTTATCAAAAGCAAGATCCAATCTGGCATCTGCCCATCCCAGACGTGCAGCCTCATTGAGATGAAGTGCTTCCCGCTCGGCATTAAGCAGCTGAGTCTTGTAGGCCATCGCCCATTCGAGCTGCACCCCATCAAGATCACGTCCCTGCTCCATCAGCGAGTACCAATAAGAGGAGCCCTCCTTTTCGCTGAGGCCGGCGCCTCTATATATATGTGCCAAAGCGTAGTGAGCCACCGCGCTTCCTCTCGAAGCCGCACCGCTCAGCCCGTCAATCAACAATGCGAGTTTTTCGTGGTCGAGTGACGGTGTCGAATTGCCTGCTGGCTCAGCCTCCGAGGCCTCATGCTCATCCTCGTCCTCATCAACCTCAAACCACTCTTCTGGATATGCCCAACTATCCTCTTGCAGAGCATCTATGACGGACTCAACAGAGATAACCCCCAGGCGCTGACCAGCAATCATGCTGAGTAAGGCCTCTCCAGCCGTGTCAGCAACCGACTGATAACCCAACTCGACTAATCGACGGTGAAGTGTTGCCAAAGAGGAAGCTACAGGCTCTTGCGGGCGCTGCATTACAGCCATGAGGTGCGTCGCATCCAACGAGGCACGGGTATTGAACCCAAAGCTCGCGGCAAATAGCTCATAGATATGCGAGTGGCGAAATGACTGCTGAGTAACAGAATCAAGCTGTTGCTTGGTGGCGTAGACGAGTTCTTTGATAGCCATGAAACCAATCCCCATCGCCTGACGTACGGAGCGAACGGCACACGTTTAAGCCCCGGACATCCAGGCTTGGAAGGGTTTCTCAGCTAGAGAGATATGAATCGAGGGAATACGAAGCCTTTTTTAACTCGTGTGCAAGTTGGGCGGGCGCCTGCATCAGATTCTAGCTAGCAATCTGTCGCAAAGTCGAGCGCTGCGTCAGCCGACTCGCTAGACACTATTTCACTGCTGGAGGAGCCGGCTTCCAGCAGTGAAAAACACTGGACAGGGGCATCCTGCCCCTGCGTGTCAAAGACGAACTCTTGCCCTCTGGCCACACTGTTGAGCAAACACTCATCACCAGCTACGCAACTGGATAGAATTGCTTGAATGGTGTGCATGACTGACTCGGCGTGTGATGGAGCCGCCCAGAAAGCGGCACCGCCCGACTCATATACCCACGGAAGATGCTTGGTCAGCAGTCAGTCCGCAGTCCTCCAGTAGTCGTTCAGACTCCAGACCTCGTGTTTCTTGACAACGAGAGGAGCTAGCTGCGCCAGCAGCTCCCTCGCGCGCAAAGCCATCTCTTGGTCGGAATAGATGTCAGCTTTCAACAGTGCCTCAACCGCCTGCATCCACTCGCCACTGGTCAGGATCGATTCGCCATATGGGGCTTCGTACCACTCGTCGACCACCCCCTCGATATCCGCAAACTCATGGATCAGGTAGTCAGCCTCATCGGCAAAATATTGCGCCGGTTGGGCCACAGACAGCAGGGCTTGCTGCGCTTCCGCTGACTCTCGGGCGATCTCAATTGCGGCGCGTAGCTCCATGTATTTCCAGTGTTTCAAACTGAGCAAAATGTTGCTCTGTCCATTTTCGCGAAAGCCCAACTGATGGGAGTCAAAACCCACCGATGAAGCCAAGAAGGCCTGGGCCTCCTGGGCCACGCGCAGGCAGCCAGCAAATTCACCTCGCACGAAACCGTGGTGGTACTCCCGGCAAAGCAGGTTGGACTTCAGAAAAACAAAATCCCCCCTCTGCTCTTGGGCTACCTGCTCTACCAAGCTATCGAACCGGCGAATCAACTCCTCCAAGCCCGCTCCCGCACAATGCGTGGTCAGCGTCTGAAACAGTGATGGCTGATGCAGGATGGCCGATAAATCCCCCCAACGTAGGTATCTGAGATCCTCGTGAAAACGCTGCCGCAGCACCTCGTAGCCGGACAGACCCAGCACATAATGAATGTGCAAAAGCTTAAGCTTGAGGAATCGCCTGCTCGGCTCCAACAGGCTTCTCTGGAAAAAGGCGAAGTCTTCATGCCTCCCGATCAGCTCCTCCCATTCCCGACAGATCCGTTCCGCCACCTGAATTTCAAGTTCCCTCAGCCCGTGGGCACGCTCTCCGCGCACCCTCCAACGAGCGGAGTACGGGCTCAGCTTCTCCTGCCAGACGAACTCCGGCGCCAGCCCATTAGCCTCATAGGCAAGCTGCCTATCCACATCTGACGGAAGACAGCCGCTGTCGGGCAGTAAGAGGGAATACAACCAGTCGATACACCAGTTGCGGATCTGCTCGTAATTCTCACGATACCGATAACGTCGGTAGGGGTTTTCGAGATCTCGTGGCCAGTAGAGCAATGCTGGAAACACGACAGCGCGATGGTCAGCCAGTGCTTTGGCACGACGGTCTTCTGCCATATCTCGCATTTCCGCGGCCCAATGCTCGTGGCCAGACAATGGCTCAGCTTCTTCTCTCTGGAATTTGTAGCGCGCCACCTCCTGATCAGCAGCGCGCTTATCATTGATGCAGCAAATCGCCAGAAGCATCCAAGCCTCCGAATGCTCCGCATCTACTTCAACGGCTTGTCGAGCCACCGCCACCGCCTGCTCGGCCAACCCTAATCGATAGAGCGCCCAGGCTTTCTCATTGAGCTGATCTGGACTGAGTAGAGAACTACGCCCTTGCTCCTCAACCCGCTCCAACAACTGAACGGCCCGCAGCGCATAGGGCGTTCCCTTGCCGACTGTACTCACCTGACTATCTGCCAACAGTCGGTCTTCCAAGACAAAGTCTTCAAGTGACGACTGCTCCCTGAGTACCTTTTCCAGTGAGCTAAGCCGGTCGACCCAATAGCTATAGGCATGCAATTTCTGCTCAAGACGCGCCCTAGCTCGCTCAATCTCCTGATGCAACTTCGCTGACGAAACCTGGCTTTCGGCCAGCTCACAAACCATATCCTGGCTGTTGAACACCGCATCCAATGCCAGAAGGTTCTTGATCAGGTTGTCGCACTCCGTAGAGCGCTTGAAAACATTCGACCCACTATCGGGGTCGAGTCGATGCTGCTTGAGAGGATCCCTGCCCGCGAGCTTGGCAAGCAGGCTGCGATCATCGTCATGCCCAAATAGGCGTATTAAAGTTTCTTTCACGCCATTCGATTCGGCTTTTCTTGCCATAACTCTCTCCTAGAAGACCGGGGATCAGATCCCCGGCCATGGCACTCTGATTACTTACTCTTTGTGCCTCCCTGGCGGCTGCTGTAATACGCCGGGTTGTTTGGATTCAGCTGATTAGCGCGATTGTTCTGCGCAGCTTGGTGGGCTGGGTTGTTTGGATTGGACTGGTTGGCATGATGGTTCTGCTGACTCATGGTGGAGCTCCTATGGGTGGTTGAGGCCCCATCGTAAAAATGCACGGAGTGCAGAAAAGGATTTTTTCAAAGCTGCGAAAACCGAAGTCAATTGCCCCTGCTTTGAGGTATCACTGAAAGCAGGGAAGACCCAATCATCGACGCAATACGTAAACGAAATCAGCCTTACCAGCTATCCGAACCACCTCAACACAAAGAAGCTCAACGCCACTGTCCCGGAAGAAATCTTCCAACGCATCACAGTCCAAACCAATGCCATAGTGCCGAGCCTTGAACTCTCCGTAAGGCAGACATGCCGGAGCAAGGCCTTCTCGGTATTGCCGGAGAATAAGTCGTGCATCGAGGTAACCATTAACGTCCGGCTGACTCTCGGTCGTGAGCGATGCGACTAGCTCCTGTGAACACGGATCACCCACTCGACTCAAACCAGAGCTATCACCATCGGCCAGTGCCTCAAGCTCATCCTGAAGCGCAGCCTTTGCCCAAGCAGGAAACATCCAGTTCCTATACTTGGCCACATAGCGACCTGCGTATTTTCGCGACAGTCGCTTGAGCAGCTCAGCGATAGCTGGACTGAACGCCACTGAACGCACCACCACAGAACCAAAATCAAGCACCCTCAGATCGACCCAAAAGCCCTGAATCGTGAACCGCTGCCGCTCAGGCAAGTGCACGCTGGGCCCCTGCTGAACGTCGCTGTCAACAGACAGCAATGGATCGCCGCCAACAACTTCCGGGAGAGGATAAAGCCACTGCTTTAAGGTCACGTCATGCAGGATGACCCTTCTTATCTCCAGCAAACCATCCGACGAGGGCGTTACGACCAAGCCGCTCAAGTCGATCTCGACAGTGCGAATGCCCAACTGCTTAATCCGCTCCAGTTTCTCCTCATCAACAAACGAGGTGCAGGCAAACTCAATCAACAGAGGGCCATCCGTCAGCTCAGCGACAAGATCAGGCCTGAAATCACCCATCCAGGGCTCTTCTTTAACGGATTCAAAATCCCACCAGGAGCTCTGGTCTTCAGAATCTGGGTGATGTCCCGGCTGCGGAGGCAACTGCAAGCCTAAGCTTTCTCTCACCACCTGCTTGGCGTATCGGTGCAGAAAGCTTTCTGGCGTGACCTCACAGGGATCTTTTTTTGAAGCATGGGCGAAATGGTGCCTCAGCTGTAGTCCTCGGCGCGCAACAACGACCTCATTGCATTCAAGGCACCGACAGCCACAAGCCAGACCGCGTACTACTTCGTTAATCGAAACAACTCGGCCACTGGCATCTACTGCAATCGTCATGGTCATGAGACTTTCCCGCTGGAGTTAAGAAGGTCTCAAGACTGAAAATAAGCGGCAGAAAAAACCTCCAGATATGGCCGGATTCCGGAAATCCAGGTTTTAAATCCATATAAATCAAGGGCATAGGGAATTGCATGTTCGAAGCACTTCAGCGTCTAAAGCATCAGCTCACAGAGAATCCCTCGCGCGGACGGGCGTACGAGATCCTGCTATTCATGACCAATAGCTGCCTCGACCGCCCTGACAGCCAAGAGAAACTGACCTTCGAGGCTAGGAATCTGCTCGCCGGCTGCGGTAATGCGACGGAGAAAGACTCAGACCCTAAGGATTGGGTTCCGAAAATCGCGATCCTGCGGCGCACCCTGAAGCTGGCCCAGCCGGAATCTGATGGGCCGCGCCTGCAACTTGGCTATACGCCAGGTGGCGGCAGGGGGGTGGTGAGCCTGTATTGGCTGGAACTGGAACCCCAAAATGACGGGGAGAAGACACCAGAAATTGCGCCTTCCTCGACCGTCGCCTACCGCCGCTCCGCCAAGGGCGCGATCAAGACATCACTCGCCGCTCGCCTATTCCTAAAGGGTGGCGAAATGCGCAACCTGAGCTTCAGAGGTCTCAGCTTTCTGAGCTCCCTCCTTCTGGGCAGCGCATTCTGGATACTGCTCCTCGCGATCATGTTGTTCGCCCTGAGCCAACGTGATGGCCCCCTCACCATGGGAGGCCTCATCACTCTGGGACTTACCTTGGCCGGGTTTGTATTCATCTGGCGGGAGATTTACACCCCCTGGTTCCGCGTCGTTGACGACTGCGTCGTCAAAGCCCCCGACTGGGTATCCGCGTTCAGCGAAACCAGCTGCGAGCTGGAAATGTTCCGGCATGACAATTACCGCTGGACGCGCCTGGTGCGCTTTTCGGCTGACTGCCCCGTTTGCGGCAGCACCATCGAGCTCCAACCAGGCAAGCCAGACCATCAACTACCCCTGGTAGGTCGCTGCGTCGAAAGCCCACACGCCCATGTCTATAGCTTTGACCGGATGACACTGCGTGGCGCGTACATTGGCCCCCCGATGCCCGAAGAGAGGGATCAGTAAGGAATCGTTATCTGCTGATCCAGAATGGCGTCTGGCTGCATTACCAAGGGATCCAGCCAGTTCGCTTTAGCCCGAGCCCAAGCCAGAAACGTCTGCTGCTGTTCGGACAAACCACCCATCTGCTGGCCATGGGCTTCTTGGGCGCGTAAAAACGCCCGGATAGTTTCTGCCTGCTGCCAGCGCTGCGCATCCTCAATCAACTGCGCCAGCTTCTGCTTTTCAGCGTCCTGAATCGCTTGCTGCGCCAGCGCCGCCCGGCGCCGTTCTTCGCGGATCGCCGCCAGGCGTTCTTGCTCTTCCTGGTAGCGGAGCCTGCTAATCGCCCGCCCGACCATCACCTCCACGGCGAGGTTGAGCTGCTCCTCGATGGGTTGCCGCACCTTGTCTTTGACCACCGCGTCATAGCCATCGCCGCAACGGATTTCGAGGGTTCCCGCAGGGGTGTACTGGTAGCGCGGCCAATAGCTATATTCGCCACGATTCTTGGCCGTCAGCTCTTTCTCCGTAGGGACATAGTTAGAGCGCTTGGTGGGCTCATAGATACCGAGCGTGAAGCGGCTACCGAACATCTCGACCTGCATGTGCCGATCACCAGGGCGCAGGCTATAACCACGCTTTTCCAAGGCTTTGACCAGCGTATTGAGCACCCGAAATGCCCGCTTGCGCTGGCCAGCCGAGACGGCGATATCGAATCCACGACCACCCGGAATCGGTATCCCTCGGTTGTCTTTGTAGCCACTGCTGAGCGCATCGCGGGTAGCGGCCACCAGGGGATGCCAGTGCGTTCCCCGACTCGGTACCCGGATGTGATTAGCGGGATCACGCTCAAACGCCAGAACCGACAGCAACCGCGCATCCGGTGGTGGGGCCTCACCAGATGGTTTGACCGGTTGCGCGACAAACCGGTGAAGGTGACGAGGATTGCCTTTGAAGACCGGTAGCGTTGGGGGAGCAGGGACTGCTTTTCCTGCCTTCAGCTTGGCCCAATACCCACGGGGAGGGGTCGGAATCTGCAAGCGACTGCACAGCTTCTTCAAGCCCACATCCGACAGCCCGTAGCGTTTGGCCACCGATTGCACCGGTTCGGCCCACACCTCGGCAAACAGTTTGTCTCGATCAAATTGCTCCCACATCGCGCACCTCCGTGACGTTGAGCGGGCGACCATTTACCCCATGACGTGTTATGCGAAGCCCGGTTCGAATCCCCAGCCAAGGGGCCCAGGCTCAGAAACGAATACGGCCCACGGTTTCCAAGGTCGCCCGCTTACGCTGGCCCTCCCCCAGCAGCACATAGGTCGAGTTCAACGTACGGAATAGGAATCCCTCCTCGAACAACGAGAGCGGAGAAGTGCGCACGACATCGCCCACATCCCACCTGCGAGCCGAATCGTAGATAACGCTATGGGCATAAAGGATCACCGGCTGCCGCCGCGTTTTTTCCAGCTCAACACGCTGGGCTTCGCTCACATCGAGATCGATCCACAGCCACTGACGAACCAGGCAAAACTCCGTGAACCAACAGTGCTCGCGCGCAAAGGCCAGCGCCTGATCATCGGTCATAGTTGATCCACGCATGGGCTCGCCAGGGCGATAGAGCAGGTCAGTAATCGTTTGGAGATCGTCCATGGCACGGCCCTCAGTCATCCAGATCGTCTTGGTCGCCTTGAAACTGGGCGGGCGTTGACAGCGACTGACTGAAACGACGTTGAAGTTCCCCCCAGACGCGATCCATCGATAAAGTCAGTCTGTGATTCGGGATATCGATGTAACGAAGCTGAAACTCCCGGCATACCAACGATGCAACTACATCTGGGGCGATGCTCTCGCTGATCCGATAGAGAAAGAGGTTGGTCGGGCGCGTCCTGGCATGCCTTTCACAAGCCAGTTCGATAGCCCGCATCAGCAGCGTCGGATCAGCATTAAGCGCTGTCGACCACCCCAGCACCCGCCTGGTCTTGAGATCTTGAACGAGCCCGCAATGCAACGGGCCCTTGGTCGTGCTGAGAATGGCAACATCGACAATCCACGCGCTTTCCGGACTGGCTTCGATGTCACTGCGACTAAAGCGTTTCTTGGAAGGCTTCATTTCCGTGTCTCCTCAGTGCAGACAACGACGCGAATGAGCAAGGCTCGCGGAATCAAAAAGATCGATGAGATGCAGCAGCGACTGTCGACCGCCACGCGAAAAATTCACGACGACCAGGCAATCTTGCTCGCCGGTCTTGATCAGCCAACGCTGGCCGTACTCGATGACCTGCGTGATGCTGCCGGAGATCAGTTTTTCACCTCTGGCATAGCCCCAGGTCTTGTAGGCAACCCCAACCAAACACCCCGATACGACCTTCGCATCGACGACATAGCCTGTGATCACTTCGGGGTAATCATCCAACAGGGCATCGGCGAGCTTGGCTTTCTTGAGTAGCGTCAGCATGGGGACTCCTCCAACTGGTCAGCGAGCTCTCGGATAGTGGGTTTGCGCAGCTGCGCAGCGCGGGCAAGATCAGCATTTCGCACCAGCAAACCGCGTAGGCCACCCACGGATTGCTGAGGGGGCGCGATGACTTCAATCTTGGCGGGACGCCACGCCTTGGTCAGGTACAGGGTCTTGGTCTTGAGCTGCTTGGAGAGCTCAGCGGTGGGGCAGTACGTCAGCAGAAACTGCATCAGAGCCGACAAGGGGATGACATCGCGTGTTGATTTGCCATGCGTCTGAACGATGCTTTTGAGGTATCCACCCTGAATCCACTTTTTGATCACCCCGGCTTTCCAGCCAGACACCTTGGCCAGCTCGCTGACGCTCAGCACAACGTCAGGATCGTTATCGCGAACCCGCTTCGCGATCTGCACCTTGTCAAATTGCAACCCGGCCAGCCCCACGAGTGAACTGATATGACCTACGGGCTGCACAATGCCTTGGAGGATGTCCTGCAAAATGCCCACGATCTTGCTGTTAGAAATGCCATGCTTGGCGGAGATGTCTTGAATGCCGATCAACTGTGCTGCTCTGGGCTTTTTGCGGACACTTCCCACTAGTTGCTGAATCACCTGATCGACATCTGCGACTCGGAATTCGCCGGCCACGAGTACGGGGCGCTCGTTGCGCTTGTAGCGGCGCAACCCACCAGCCTGGATAAACCGCTCAAAGAAATTTTTCGATACGTTCAGGCGCTGACGGGCTTCCGTCGCAGAGAGATAGCTCGCTCGATCAGCGGCAATCTGGTCGAGCGTTGAGCGATGAACAGCAACGAAACGACTCTTGCCCTCCTGATGCACTCGCCCATCAATCTGCTGTGTAATCACCAGGTTCGCCAAGATATCGGGAGCCACACCCAGAAGCCTTGCAGCCTCGGCGGCAGCGAACCAATGCATGGAATCTGCGTTGTCAGCGCCGAACATCAGGCCGCGAGTGCTAACACCCAACCTCCCATCGAAGTGTTCAGCGATCTGTGCCTTTAAACGATCACGCAGAAAATCAAAGCTCGGCGCCGCATAGGTACTGAAAAGCTCCCTGTACCAAGTACCGATTCGCCCGGCCAAGCTGACCCCTTCACCCTGAAAGAGGTGGTCTTCCAAAACGTCATCGAAACGCTGAGGCCACTCACCCAACAGCGACTCCAAATACCCCACCATCGCCACGGAGTCTTCAAAAGAGGAACTGGCAGCAAAGCGAAATTTTGGGGGAAGCTGATCACTCATGCGCCCCTGCGCTTTGGCCAGCATCAGCAAAAAAGCGGGTAGCAAAGGCTCAAAGCTCAGTTGGTGAAGGGGCAGGGGTAGCGCCTGCCGGTTTGGTGCATCCACATTCTCCAACAGGGCTGAAAGCCCAGCAGAAAACGCTGACGCAGGCTCACTGATGGCATGGCAATACTCATAGCCGCAGTCACAGTGCATCAACGCCCGTCGCGTCAGACAGATCGGCTCTGCACACTGCGGGCATTGGCTGAGCAATTCTGTCTGATGCTTATGGCAGGCGATTACCAGCACATGAGACCACGCCTCTTGTGCCACGCCCTCATCAGCCAGGCATTGAGGGCAGACAGGCGAACATTGGCTGCGCAAAAACGCTTTTTGTCCCAGGTAGGGCGCCTGGCCTGCACTCACTGGCGTCAGGTCATGCTCAGCCAGCTCAAAGCACTCTCGGAGCAGTTCTAGCTCTTCCGCCGAGTAACAGACCTTCATGGTCATGCCAACGTCAGCCAGCAGTGCATGCGCCGTGCCGTAACCATTTAGCTCGGCTTTGCGCATGATCAAGGAGTTCAAGCTTTCACCAGGCTTGAGGCTGACACTCTGAAAAAATGACATGGCGTCGCCTCCTTACAACTTAGGAATCGGCAAGTGCGCCTGCTGGAGCACTCGCACATATTCCGCATTCAGCTCCTGCTCCGAGATCTGAGTGCTAGGCGAGAACGGATTACCTGAGAACGGCTGATGGTTAATGCCATGTGCGTAGGCCTTGGCCAGGCATTTCATGTCGATCAATTTGCGGGAGTTATCGGTCTCGGCGTGGCTGAGAAAGTCGATAAGCACACCAAACCGTCCCATACAGGCGGCATACAGAGGTTTCAGCGAGTCAGGGTCATCTAGCACGGTCTTCCAGCCGTGCTCGCGATACGCCTCCGCAATCATCGCCACCCCATCGGCAAAGTCCTGACGGTGAGAAGTGCTGGCCCAGGCATAGGGATAAAGCAGCTCCGTTGCCAGGCAGCGCCGCTGAAACGCTGATTCGAAGTTGATAAAGCGCTGAGCCGTCGGCAACCCCACCAGGATCAACGAGGCTTTAGACGTTTCGAGGATGTATTGCAGAAAATTCACCGCGATTTTCATTTTCTCGGCGCGGAGGTTTTCAGCCAGATGTTGGACTTCATCGAAGATGATCGTATTGACCTCGGCGACTTTCAGTTGCCCCATGGCCTGATCGACGACGTCCGAGGTACTGCTTCTGCTCAACACTCGGCATTGCAGAGCTCGAATGATGCTCAAGGCAATGGATCGCTGATTCGGCTCTACTGGGCAGATCACATGGATCACGGGCTTAACGATCTTGCCTTGTGCATCCTGCTGCTGAGGGTAATCTGCACACCAAGCTGCAATCGTCTCCGACTTTCCCACTCCCGCAGGCCCCAGCAACGGGAAAATCTGAGGCTCACGTTTATCTGCCGGCACCTGAGCCTGCGCAATCACTGCAAGGCCGCGCTCATACGCTCGCAGCATATGTGCATGGAAAATACCCTCTGAACGCACCACCTTTTTCGCCAGATTCGTCATTACTTTTTCCTCCGGTGGGGTTTTACTGCTGCCACGATGGGATCCGTCGATACCAGCGGCGCGTCGGCCAGCGGCTGCTGAGAGGCTGTCGTGATCGCTGCTTTGGCGCGCTCGATTTCGCGTTCGGCCTTACGATTACGATTAATACGACTCGTTCTGCTCTTCGTTGAATGAGCGTCTTCGATAATCTGATGTTGATTCAGCACATGCTCGGCTCTTGAAATCTCAAGATCCGTTTTGTAGCTCTGGCTACGGTAATATTTCGCCTGTTCGAAGCTCATCGCCGGCATATGCGGATTTTTATTGGGCACCACACGCCAGGTTTTGCTGTCGCTATCGAAAACATGAATTGCGCTGCAATCGAGGGGATTCACATACGCTTCAACTTTCTGCTTGCCATTGGTCTTATAGAGATCAGAAATATATTCACTCTGATATTGCTGGCATTGATAGTTGAGGCCTTCGCGCGTCACATTGAGTTTTACTTCTAGATGATGACGGCAGGCTTCCAGCAACTCTTCGGCTGAGGGAGCAGGAAATAGCACATATTTCTGACTCAATATCTCTAGTGCCTGAACCGGCGAACAAGCACAGTTGAATTTGCTCGTCAGGCGGTCGTTAACCTTGAGATGATATGTGTCAGTGATCCAGCGGATGATCAGAGAATACAACTCATCGAGCGTGAGTTTTGCCGTTTTCTCAGCATTCTCCAAGGCATGGTCTTCACGCTTGTCATGCGAGAATTTTGCTCCCGGCAGCTTTTTGATCAACATCGTATGCAAGGTGCCAAAAAACCGTTCAATAAAGGGTTTTTGGTAGGGGGCGCCGGCGATGCAGTATTCGAGCGTCATCGACAAGTAACGTGCGGCTTTGACCACCATCGGGCCATGGCAATCGGCGCCGTTATCCATTACCAGGGTACGAATATCAGCTGGAGCAGGCCACAAGTGAATGCAACCGTGCTGTTGACGAAACGCCTCGCCTTTAGGCGAAAAAGCAAACTGGAGAGCTTGCAGCACGCCGACCTGACTGGCCGGCAGAATGGTGAGGAAGATGCCGACAATCGTCTGTGTTGCCGTATCGATCATCGCGTACAAGGTCGGACTGCCGATGATGTTACCGAACGCATCGACAATCAAAATATCCAATACGGTTGAATCCAACTCCACGCGCGCATAAGGCTCTTGCACATCGAAAAAGTGCAAGGCATCGCGCATGATCAAACGAAAAGTTTTTTCGTTCAGCCGGCCTTTCAATTTCTTAATATTGAGACCTACAATAAATCGACCAACTGCGCGCCGTGAAACTCCGCCCAACTCAATATTCAGCTCAGCAGACTTTTTATCACAGCGAATATTAATGGTTTCGACAATATCTTTTACACTGAAACCTGAGCTATTGCAGTATTTCTCTTCCAGCACATTGATGATGATATCTTCAACATGTGGATCAAGCGACAACGAGCGGTGTACGCCTCGTAGCGAATACTTAGGAGCCAGACAACTTGGCGACTTAGCCTGCTTATAGATTTGCCAGTATCTTTCAATACTCCGCCGACCTGGAATTCTGCGTTTACCGCCATACTCTTCCTTGATTTTCTTGTAGATATACTCCCAAGTGCTGTTATCGATGTATTCCAGAATTATCTCAATGTACTGCTGACGCTCCTCCAGCGCTTTACGTTCATTGGCCATAAGTTTCCGGGGCTCGAAAATTTCTTCGATCCCATCTGAGTTCTGCTTGCACACCACCAGTCGGAGCTCACCCGCTGCGACCTTATTGCGAAACTCTTCGCTTTCATAAACGTAGGTTTCACCCACCGGGCCCAGCAGCACCACTTGCTGGGCTTTGGTGTGGATAGTGTCGATCACATACTTTCGGCCATCACAGCCTGCAACCAGGCCACCGACTTTGTAGCGTCGTGGACTGAGGTAGCTGTCATTGACTACAGCCATATCACAGCTCCACGAACACTAGGTGATCGAGGCTGCCATGCGCCGCTTCAACCCAACTGTTGCTGTCAAAAAGGGACTGGCTCAGATCCGCACACAGCACCCCATGGGCTAGCCCAAAGAAAATGTCGGCGTTCGATAGACCGGCAGATTGCTTGAGGGCCTGGGTCAACCAACGCTGCTGATGCACCAGGGCCTTGTGGAGTTTTTCAATCGCCAACTCGGCGTGATGTCGTTGCCCCTCACTCGTGGCTTTCAGCAGGTTTTCCAGGTTGGAAATGAAAACAGGGGTGAACTGTTCTTCCGTCAATGTGGTGAACGACTTGCCGTACTTGTTGAGGATTTTCTTAGCCAGTGCATGTTTTTCGCCGTGCTTCGCCAAAAACGCACTCGGCTTGCTCTCACACACCCCCTGCTGACCATCATCGCGCTCATACGCACTGTCGGCGGTGTAGCGACGTACAGCTTTGCCGCCACGCTTGGGCAAGTCCGCCAGGCGATCCACCAGGGTCTCGTTGTCCAGATCGATGCACACCGCCTGATCCCACAGCCGCTTGATTCCCACTTGCACGCTCAACAGCAGCAGGTGGTTGCGCTCCAGAAAGCTTTGACCCGCAACCCAACCCGCGTCATTACGCGGTGTTGGCACGACATAGGCCTTGTGGCCACGCTTAACGCGCTTGGCTACATCGCGGACAGGTTTACGATTTTTGGCTCTGGAAGGCATGTTTAGTGGAATCTCCTAGAAAGGACATTTACATTCATAGTAAACCTTGTTAGGGTTGTCAACAAATTTAAATGACCGTCCAACTTAAAGCAGAGAAACCGCTATGGGCCGCCGCGTCGACACCAGCTGGTATGAAACCTACCAAGAGGGCATCGCTTTGGAGCAGCAATCCCGCGAACAGCGCTTCAGCGATCCGGAAGTCGCCGCTCAACTGGGCCTAAAACCCAAAACTTGGTCTCGCATCAAAATCGCCGGGCGCTTTTTGGATGGACTCACACCGGCCTTTGACCGGGCCAGCCTGCACTGCGGTTATGCTCCCCTAGAGCGCCTGGCCAAGCTGGGATCGATTGCCCCCGAGGTCGCGCAAGAAGTACTCCATGCGGTACTGAGCAACCAGCTTAAATTGCATGAACTCGAAGCACTGGTTCGCAATCAGGCTGCCACCACAGCGGAAAACCAAGCTCCACGCCCCCTCCGCGCGACCGCCTCTAAACACGCGCTGTACCAGCGCATGGAAGACTTTTTTAGCGCCTCAGACCTGTACGCGTTTGATGCCTACCAAGGGCGCGCGCTACGTCGACGCAGCACCTTGGGCGCTCCGGGTGGTTACTATGTGTACAACGCTAAAGGCAAGCTCACCTGCGTGGTGCTATGCATTCAGCCGGGTGCGTGGCGCGATCCAGCCACCGCAGCACGGGAGCTCTATGAGCACGCGCTGTCGCAACGCGCGGTGGCACCGCACATCTGGTGTGTGTTCGAGCGGGCTAACGTGGTGCTCCAGCGCCTGGCCGAACTGAGCCTGCATTGGGGCGGTTCACCTTATGACCCCAAAGGGCAGTGGCTGTACTTGGCGCATTTCGACGACCATGGCGTGCTAGAGGTGCTGTTCGAACAGTACTTCACCCAACTGATCAAACAGCTTCGGACTGGCGCAGGGCTGATTGAGCGGGCGGAGTTGTACTGCTCGATAGAGGCAGCCGATGGGCAACCCTCTGGCGAGTTGGTGGCATTACGTCCGCTGTTAAAGCTGCCGAAGCATCCCACCAAAAGCCGACTGTTCCGCGAAGTCGTCCAATCCCGTATCAAGGCAGTAGGCGAAGGGGCTAACGCCAGCCCAGTTGAGAGACGCGGCGCCCTGGAAGTCGATCTCGACATGTAGTAGCCCGTGCATGACCCGCAGGGCTGCACGTAATAGGACGTTTTGTTTAATTCGCCCCCTCACCTGACCCCATGCCGGTGACCACTCGACCGATGGCGGTATCCGATCTGAGGCCCTGCGCTATACCAGAACCCTGGGGACTGGTTTGACGCGAGAGCAGGGGGCGCCATGAAAAGAGCCATCGAGCAGGAGACGTTGCAGGCGCTGGTCGAGACCGGAGCGGCGCGAGCCGGTGAGACTCTGGCGTTCGCTGACGGCGGTGGGGCGATTTTGTGAAGGCGTGGGGATCAAGGCGCTAACAGTGGAACTCTAAACCACTGGAACATCCGCTCCAGTCGCAGCTGCCGCATAGCGATCCAAAAGCGGCACCTGACAACGCGTCTTCAAAGCTTTGAGGCGCAGCTTGTAGCGCTCCCCATCGGGATGACCGCAAGCAATCAGACGTCCGACACGCCCCATCACACTGCGAAACGTCGGTTCTAACTGTGCCCAACTGGCGCCTTGGCTTGCTTGATCTTCCGCCTGCTTAACCGCGGCACGAATAGCTTTACGTTCTGCCTTCGGCAGACCCGGTGCCTCATTGAAGACCGAAAGCCCAGTGACCGTCAGCGGCTCATAGCCCGCCTCCACTTTCGGCTTCGCCAAAAGCGATTGACCGCGCTTGCGGATGTGCAGCTTGGTGCGCTTCTGCTGACAACCTTTCTTCGCCAGCATGTCGGTCACTGCCGCGACCAACCCCGTCAGTGCTGAACGCTCCAGAGTCGTCATGGCAGAAATCGTAATGTCATCGGCAAAACGGGAATACTTAAGGCCTCGCGCGTGCAGGCGAGCCACTAGAGCAGGCTCAGTATCCCAAAACACCAAGTTGGCCAGATAACCACTGGTGCTCGCGCCCTGGGGAACGACGCCGTGGCGGGTGGTGAGCAACGCCAGTACCTGAGCCACCTCGTCAGAAAAGCCGAAGAGTCCGGAAAAAATCTGCTGCACATGCTGCACGCCGATGGACGGAAAGAAGTCCTTGATGTCCTGAAGCAGGATTGTTTTAGCCTTTCCATGTATCCGGGCATTGGAATAGATACTCCGGCGTGAATTGGGGTCTTTGATCCCACCGTGGAGGTAGTCAGGGTAGCGAACCCGAGCCAGAAATTTATCGACGATTTTGCGCTGAACCTTCTTCAGTGGTTCGTGAGCATCGTACGTGTGTCGCACGCTTCCATCTTTCTTGGTTTGTGGGACATGGCGGTACAGATTTGAGCTGCGTTTGGCGAGGCTCAGGAGCAGCTCGACAGGCTCTCCAAGCGCCAAAGAGAGGGCCTTCAGGCTGTGAATGGATTTGCAGGGGTAACGCGGAGCATCCATGTCCTATCCCAAAATGACGTGAGGCCGATCATCTGGATCGGCCTCACTGGAATTCGAATGATGTGGTTTGTTGCGTCATGAGGCGATTCCCCCAAGGATTTCCCCCACCTTGAGGAGGAGGTAATCCCAAGCGGATTCCGGGTCTTCCAGGATCCATACCGCAAGGCGCTGAAGGCCAACTTTGGCAGCAAATTTTGCCACCTTCTTCAGCCATTTGACTCCTTTACGTTCCGGCTCTTGGCGAGGCTCGGTTCCACCTTTGAGGCGGGCATCTTCAATGTTGTGCATGTGCTGATCGGTACGACCGACAGCGTTCTTCAAACGTTTCATGGTTATTGCTCCAGACGGGCGAAATTGCCCCGCCGCCAAGCACTTCGGGCCGAATGGAACTTTGAAGATGCCGCTACAAACCACAGTTCTGCTTATCAAGAATTGATAAGCCGTCCGCCGCCTTACTGTCGTTTAGCCGATGAAGCCTCGCTGATAACCACGTGACGTTTGCCACGTGACCCTCAGCGCTGAGCACATCGGGGTGACGACAGGTTGTGGGGCGAAGGTAGCCCTGGAGAACACCAGAGCTGGTCAGTTTCCTAACCACCAACTGCAAGCCCGATTCATAACCATGTTTAAAGAGCACCTGGGCGGTAACACCCAGCCAGGCTAGTTTCACAGAGCCAAGGGGCAGATTTCAACCTCATCTGACCCGATGATTCAGGCAGCATTGGACATCACTGCGTCGCAACCGATACCTGTCCCAAACGTTTACGTACGAAAAGTCGACAGGTCGATGACTCCAACACAAGCCGGTAGTGTCATCATCAACACGACCTGGAGGTGTCCGATGTGGATGATCAGCTCAATTGATGCAGGAATGCTCGCTGCTACCCTGGGCGGGGTGCTTTGGTTGCTCGCTCGAATTGCCTACGGCCCGGCGGAATAAACTCGCATCCCTAGGAGTACAGCCAAACGCCCAGCTCATCGAGGTTGCTCACCACAATCTGTTGGGCGCTAGCCTTGGTCTGCACTTTGTGCGGATCGATCTGATAGCGCTGTAACACGTATTGCACCAGCGCCCCGCGAGTCGCCACTTTCAGCTGCCCAGCCTGCATCCCAAAATCCAACTCGATGATGCTGCGTTGGTCGGGTTTCAGCCGAGGATCAGGCTCTATCACCACTTCGACCTCACTATTCCAACCATCATCCGCGTCGCGGCCTTGGTCGGACTCACCAAGCACGTCCAGCTCACCCCTGAAGCGACTCAAGACAAAGTCCCGGTAGTCGCGGTTCTTTTCACAGTAAGCCCGCACGTGCCAGCGCATGCCGGTATAGACAAGGGTGTGAGGTGCGATCAGGCGTGTTTCGGCCACTGGGTTGGCCAAAGAAACATAGTCGCACTCCAGGCGAAGTCCCTCACGACAGGCACGCAACAGCGGGCGCAAGACTTCAGGCCTAACCGAACGATCCGGCACATTCAGAACTTCGGTATGCGCGTAAGCCAGCGCTAGGCCTTCGATGTGTGGTGCCCGCTCGCTGTTTTGGTTCAGTAAATGCAAGTAGGCACTTGCACTGTCATCAATAAACAGCGGGCTGAATCGGCGACTGGGTACATAGCCTTTGATGTGCTTGTCGTAGTCCAAGTTGCCGGGCGCGTGGTCAGCCAGATAGCTGTTGATGTCTTTCGAAGCTTGTTGCCGGCTGATACCGAAGCTCTGCATCAAATGCCCCGTGGTGAGTCGCCCCTCCCAAAGCGCGATGGTCTCAATCAATCGGTAACGTAGTGCCAGATCCCAACGAACGCTGGTTATTGATTGCTTACGCTTCATGCGAGGGCATCCTGCTCAGAAAGTTTACCTGTTCATGTAACCAATATTTCTATGTCGCCAAACCTTACATAAGGTTTACCTGGCAGTTCAATTCGATCTGCGGAAATTTCACGGGAGGCCACATGGAACCGTGGGTTCATGGAGAGCTAGCTGTTCTTACCCTCGTGTTCCAGGGATTGATTTTCCTGGTCATGCAGCAAAAAAATCTGGTCATCCAAAAACTACTGAGAGGTCAGGCCCACATAAGTGAGTTACGCCGCCGCACGATCATTGGGCTAGAGCATGAAAACGCAGAACTGAAAGCCATGCTTAGAGCCCATGAGGCCCAGTTGATACAGCTTTCGCGACGCATCGATGTGAGCGAATCCAGTAGCTAGCGAGTGCTGGCCATGCGGACAAGAAATTAATGTTTTGGTTGCTGTTTGCCTTTACCCACAAGGTCGGTCTGGATAATGTGACTGACGACACAAGCCACACCCCGAAGAGGTAGTGGTAACCCTACGCTCCAAAATTTGCGCAGAGCGGGCGGTGTCGTCACGGAGTCGGTATGGAAATGGATTGGGAAGCGCTTTTAGACGAACTGTGGAGCTATGCCGCATCGGATCCAAATGAGCTGGATACGAAAATCCGCGCATGCTTGAAAGGTCATTCCTCAGAGGGCCTGCTGCAAGCCGTAGCACTTCTAATTTCACAAGGGCAGCACGCCACAGCCCGAACGCTTCTCAGTGAGTTCCTCGAAAACCACCAGGCTGCGGATGAAATCAGACGCCGCCTTGAGCTCATTCTGCATTTCAAAAAAAGCCGCGCCCCCCAATCCCTTTCGCTCAAGAGCAAGCAACACAACAAAGAGACGCTGCTCAAAGACGTCAATCAGCTCGTCGCGGCAGGCAAGTTACAAGCGGCTGAATCACTCCTACTTGAAGCTATCGATACAACTGAAGAGCCTGACTACCTAAACCTACTCAGCCGCGTATACATGCTGCAACGCCGCCCCATTGACGGGGCCAAGGCGATGCAACGTGCGCTACTGCTAAAACGCCAACAAGAAGCCTTTGTCGAGCTCGCTCTAGAGCCAGAAGACGATTTACCTACAGCTAGTGACCTAGCCTTCCTCAATAACTCAGCCAAATCCCTGGCCACACTTGAAACATCATCAGAGCCCGCAGGCCAGGCATCGTCAAAAACCGAGGAAGACTCACTCAATTTCATTCAGCACGCTGCCGCTGAGCTTCCTCCTTTAAACCAAGACAATTGGTGGGAAAACTCAGCAGGCCCTGCTGCCAATGAAACCCCGGCACTCACAGATGAAAACCAAGTAATCGATGAGGCAGCGACATCACCAGCGATTAAAGACTCGCCAGAGGAACTAGAAGTCTCTGCGCCAGTCCCTAAAAAGGGCATTCTCAAACTTGTCCTGCCAAGAAAGATAAGCGAACCCGGCCAAGCTCAAGCCAGCGTCAAGATATTCAAAAAAGCCGGGCGATCTCTGAGCATCAACGATACATCGCCCTTGAGCTCACCAGCGCCATCAGAGCCTGATGACTGCCCTGTACACCAAGAACCTGCTCCTCAAACTGAAGAGTTACCAATCACTCTTCCGATTCAAGACGAGCTCCTAGATGAGCAAGACGATTACGACGACGATCTTCTAGACACTGACCTTGAGCTAGAACTAACTACTCCGGTTCAGATGGGTTTGGGGCTTGAAGATCCCGAGGATGAGCTCGACCTCGATCATGATCTGCATGATCTGAGCATCATCGAACTGGGAACAGAACGCGAAGAAGATAGCAGCAATAATCCGGATGACTTCCGTGATCTAGATGATGACTACGCCGCGTATGCATTTGACCCGGATGAGGTCTTCGACAACCAAGAACCGATAGCTGCCGAATCCAATGACTGGCTGGCAGACAAGCTTACCCGCGAAGATCGTGCACTTCAGAAAGCAGCGGAGTTGATTGCAAACGCCAACTGGCCTCTCAGCACCTTGCCTTTGATTCAGCAGATTTTTGTCATGAGCGGCTGGGGCGCAACTCGCCTTGCGTTGGAGAGAGAGATCAAAAAAGGCCTCACTCCTGGTGAGTTGATTCTGGCTGCGCACATCAAGGTGATCTGGGCTGAGAATGACATCTACTGGATCGCCTTCGATAAAACAGGAAGTAGCCGCCTGTCCCATGACGTTCTGTCCTGGCCGACAGCTCTGCTGATCGTGCGCTCCTTTGACTCTCTTCCCCAAGTAGAAGAGATCGAGGTGTTCCTCGAAAACCTATTTGCATCCTGGTACGAAAACAGCACATTGCGCCGCGCGTTTAAGGCCTTTGCACGCTATCTATGGTTCAGGTTCGCCAATCTGGAAGGTTGCTTGCCCGCCAGCCAGCACTTTGACTTTTGTGATCCCCGTGAACTACCGGCAGAGGAATACAGTGATCTGGGGCTTTGCGACACGCTAGAAATCGAGAAGACCAAGCTCCTCAGAGCTTATGGTGTTTTCCAAACCAAGCACCCACAAGAGCCCAGCTGCTACCTGAGTGACCAGCCCTATATCAGAGAAATAGAACCAAGCAAAAAACAGCACAGCAAGACTGACGCTGAGGACAAGGAACTTCTGATAGCAATTGAGGATGACGACGACAGTATCAACGATGGTATTGGTCAGGCCGTGCCTCAATGGTCAGCTGCGTCACTCACTTCCGCCTTGCACAGGCTGAACACCGAAGAGCCTTCACTCAGTATTGAGCCTTAACGGATAAAGGATTAACTCATGAAGTCCCTGAGACTTACCCATGTTCCTGGTTGCTGGGTCAGCCAACCACTGCCTAGCGGTCAGGGCGAACGCCGGGGCATTGTCAAAATGAGTGTCGCTAAAGAAGCTGAAGATCAAATTCAGGTTCACTGGTTCATTCCTGAGAAGAGTCTGACCTATGTCGATGCATCTGCCGTGCGCTCGGGCTTTCAAAATGGCATGGACGTGGTCGATGACACGCCAGGTACTGGAGTTCGATCACTAGGGCAGGGTGTCATCATGCAGCAGCGCACCTTGGCGGGCAGCGAGCAGGTATTGGTCGATTTTCCTGAGCGTGGCGAGCGTCATTGGCTGCCCTATCAATACCTGCGTCAGGTGAAGGGCGTTAAGCATCGGTTTGTCACTGCCAGTAAAGGCGAAGCAGTCGATGCAGAACGCATGCGACTGCGCATGCTCGCCCAAGCCATCAAGGTGTGGAATGAAAACACGGGAGCCCTTTCTCACTTAGAGATTGAACCGCTGCCTCATCAGATTCACTTGGTGCACCACATCCTCGCCTCCGGCAACTTCAACTGGTTGATCGCGGACGATGTGGGTCTTGGGAAAACCATTGAGACCGGCATGCTCCTGCATGCACTGAGGCAACGAGACCTGGTCAAACGCATCTTGCTGGTTACCCCTGCTGGCCTGACGAAGCAGTGGCAAGAAGAGCTCTATCACAAGTTCAAGATCGAAGACTTTGAAATCTATGGTGAGGACTTTTTCATCAACGAACCTCGCCAATGGAAGATGCACGACTGTGTCATTGGCTCCATGGATCGACTCAAGCAGGAAGGTCACCTGGAGAGTCTGCTCCAGGCAGAGCCCTGGGATCTGGTGATATTTGACGAAGGCCATCGACTCAGTCGTCGTCAGTACGGGCAGAAGCTCGACAGCTCGGAACGCTATGACCTGGCTAAAAACCTACGCAGTCAAACCAAGCACATGCTGTTGCTGAGTGCGACCCCTCACCAAGGCATGCAAGACAAGTTTGTCGCTCTACTGGAGCTGCTTCGCCCCGAGCGGCGCACCGATCTCATGGCACTCAACATCAAGCCAGAAATCCTGCACGACATGGTGTTCCGTAACCACAAGGCCGATGTGACGGATGCAGAAGGGAACTTCATTTTCCAAGGCAAAATAACCAGTGCCTTGCAGGTACCCAGCAGCACTGAATCCATCGAATTCGATAAGACCCTCCAGAACTATCTGCGCAAAGGCTATGACGCGGGCGAAGCACTGGGACGAACCGGTAACGCCATTGGCTTCGTAATGACCGTCTACCGCAAGCTAGCAGCCTCCAGTGCAGCAGCTATTCACCGGGCGCTGTGCAACCGCCTTCAGCGCCTGCTCGACGATGAGGCCAACGGACTCTCAGATGAAGAGCCCAGAGACCAACGTTATCTGGGTGAATGGGAAGAACAGTTCACTAGTGATGCCCGCGAGTTCTTCGCCGGTGAAGTGCAGCTGCTTAAAGACCTGATTGCCGAAGCAGAAGCACTGAAAGCAAACGACCTCAAGCTGAAGCTGTTTATCGAAGACATCATCGGCAAGATTCACGCTGCCAATGCCGACGAGAAGGTGCTGATCTTTACCGAATACCGCACCACTCAAAACTATCTGCGCGAAGCACTGGCTGACCACTATGGCAGCGACCAAGTCGAGCTCATCAATGGCTCCATGCAACATGCTGAGCGACGCGAAGCCATCAAGCGTTTCGAGGAGCAAGGCCGCTTTCTGATTTCGACCGAGGCCGGTGGGGAAGGCATCAACCTCCAGAGCAAATGCCACGTCATGGTCAACTATGACCTGCCCTGGAACCCAATGCGCCTTGTACAACGCATTGGCCGCCTGTACCGCTACGGGCAGAAAAAGAAGGTTGTCGTGTTCAACATCCAGCAAACCGACAGTCTGGATCAGAACATCGTCGACCTGATGTACGAGCGAATCGACAGCGTGGTGACCGACCTCGCCGAGGTGCAGCGGCATGAGTTCAACGAAGGCCTCAAGGATGAAATCCTCGGCGAGCTGGCCGAGCTGATCGACGTAGAAGACATCCTGCAACAGGCGACAAAGCTCGGCATAGACCGTACTCGTGAACGCATCGACGAAGCGCTAAACCAGGCACGCACGGCTGCCGCTAAACAGCGAGAGTTGTTTGCCCATGCCGCCACCAGCGACCCCAATGAACTGCGTGACGAGCTGGAAATCACCGTCGATCATCTCTACAGCTTCGTCCTTGGGATGTTCGATCAATTGGGAATTGAGGTCGCTGAGCGCAGCCACAAAGAACGGTTGCTGCGAATCCGACTGTCCGAGCAGGTAATGCGCGACATGGGGCTATCCCCAAAGGCTTCGCAGCGTATGGATGTGACCTTGGATCGCATGCTGGCAGCCAATCGCCCAGACACCCACATGCTCGACCTCAACTCCAAGCTGATGCAGTACCTGCTGGGCAAAGCCTGCGAGTACGACTTTGGCGGTCTAGCTGCAATGCTCAAAGCACCAGAACTAGAAGAGGGTGCTCTGCTTGGAGCCATGCTGCGCTGGCAAGGCCCACAGGGTAAACGCATGCGGCAGGAGTTTGTGGCCATTCAGGTTAGCGGTGGCAAAGCCAAACTGAACCCTGCAAAAGCCAGCCAATGGCTCCTGAGCCCTGCCGAACACAGCAGCCTTATCCCCGACCCTGAAGCCTCTAAAGGGCTGTTCAAGGTTGCAGAAGAAACAGCTAACCAGCGACTGGCTGATGCCAGTAACCGCTACCTGATACCCGAGAATTTGGACTGGGCTGCCGCAGGCTGGACGCAGCAGCACTGAGTTCACACACTTTAGGCCTAAGCGCCGCACTGTTTTAGTTAAGGAAGAACTTCATGAGTCAACACGACGCCAACCTGCACGACCTGATCCTTCAATTACTCCCGAAGGACGGCAGCAGCATCGGCAATATCAAGCTTCAGCAGCAGCTGACCGAGGCGGCGGCATTCAGCTTCAGCGAAGAGGACTACTGGCGTGTTCGCGATGCCTTGATTGCCGATGGTGTGCTGGGTAAAGGCCAAGGCCGTGGTGGCTCGGTATTTCTGGCTCAGCCCTCCGCTAGCAAGCCTGCATCCCTAGCAGACCAGGTAGTGGCCAAACATCGTCCACAGCCTGAAGCCCCTCAGGCGACTGCGGATGCTGCTCTAGGCGCAGATCCTTACGCCACCTATCAGTACGACACCAAAGCCACCAGTCGCCCAGATGTCGGCGTGCAAGAGCAATTCAATGCCAGAAAGCCGCCCAAGCAGTATCGCTACGACTCCAGCCTGGCCCCCGAACTGTGCTGGGATGAAAACGCTGAGCGTGACTTTGCTGAATGGCTGCTCAACCTGGTAGCTGAAGCCGCAGAAAAAGGCGAGGCCAGCGTCTTTACCGAAGAACAGGTATGGAAAGGCAATGGTGAACGCTTTAACAGCCTGAGCCAGTGCGTGGCACGCCTCAAGAGCCTTACCCAACCCTTCCTCAATTGGGCAGGCAAGGCTGAACGCCAACAGATAAGCGTCCCAACTGTGCCGCTGTTTGTCCATGAGCGGCATTCGACGCAAAACATCCTGAAGACACTCGAATCCCACCGGGCCGCCGGCACCATGCTCGATTTGTTTGGCGACAACGCCGACAAGGACATTGCCGACCAACTCGATGCCTACACCCATAAGGAACAATGGGCCAACCGCCTGATCCTCGGGGACTCCCTACAAGTGATGAATTCCTTGCTGGAGTATGAAGGGATGGGAGGGCAGGCACAGGTTTTTTATTTTGACCCTCCGTACGGGGTTAAATATGGCTCAAACTTCCAACCTTTCGTAAGAAATCGAAAAGTTGAGCATGGTAAAGATGAAGAAATGATACGCGAACCCGAAATGGTTAAAGCCTATCGAGATACTTGGGAGCTAGGACGCCATTCATATCTTGCTTATATACGTGACAGATTAAACCTGGCAAAGGATTTAATGACTTCGTCGGCGAGTATATTTGTCCAGATCTCTGACGAAAACTTTCATTTGATTAGAGCTGTCATGGATGAAGTATTTGGCGAAGAGAACTTCGTAGCAGTAATTAACTTCAAGACTATGATGCCCCTTGAGTCGGGTAAAATTGAGTCTGTCGTAGACTATTTATGCTGGTATGCGAAAGATAAGGATTTGATGAAATATCAAAACCTTTGGATGTCTAAGAATGTTGGGAAAGGTAGCGAATTCGTATTCGCAGATACCCCTGATGGAGGGTATAGAAAATTAACCCCCGAGGAAATCAGCAATTTTGATGAGACAAAATCAAGGTATCGAGTTTTCAAGCGCTCTGATCTAACTTCATCAGGATATACAGCATCTTGTACTTTCCCCATTGATTTCAATGGGAAGACTTACACAACAAAACGCGGAAAGAGTTGGCGAACAACCCGCGATGGAGTTCAAAATCTCATAAAGCAAAATAGACTTTTCTCGTTAGGAGAAAAGCTTTACTTTAAAATGTATCTCTCAGATTTTGGCCTTTCATCTCTGACTAACCAATGGACTGATACAATTGAGTTTGGTAGCAGATCTTATGTGGTGCAGACTACACCAACAGTGATTGAACGCTGTATTCAGATGACAAGTAGCCCCGGAGATCTAGTTATTGATATAACTTGTGGATCAGGCACTACTGCATATTGTGCAGAGAAATTGGGGCGACGCTGGATTACTTGCGACACTTCTAGAGTGCCTCTGTCATTAGCCAGACAGAGACTACTTACTTCTACATTCCCTTGGTTCGAGTTAGACAACCCAGCTAGAGGCCCCTCTGGTGGATTTGTTTACAAGCGCAAAAATAATCGCAACGGTGAGGAGGTTGGTGGCTTAATTCCAAGGATTACGCTGAAGTCCCTAGCTAATAAACTCGAACCTGAAACTGTAAAAGTTGTTGATAGACCGGAAACAAATACAAAAATCACACGCGTCTGCGGCCCCTTCACCGTAGAAGCCACTATCCAAGCCGCTCACTCCCTAGAAGTAGAAGGTGCCACCCAGGCAGCGGAGCAAGCCGCTGGCTACAACGCCCGCAGCTACCTGGATCGCATGATCGATATTCTGCGTCGCAGCCATAATCTGCGCCTGCCGGGTAATCGCAGCCTGAAGCTGGAGCAGGTTCGGGTACTGGATAATGACTTCCTGCACGCCGAAGCAGTGGATGAGCAGGAGCAGCGTATTGCTATCGTCTTTGGCCCTGAGGACGGTGCGATCAGCTCAGACCAGGTATTTGAAGCAGCCAGTGAGGCGTACTTCCTCAAATACAGTCAACTGTTCTTCTTTGGCTTTGCTATCCAGGCCAAGGCCCGAGAACTGGTGGATGACCGCAAGCGCCTGCGTTTGCCCTGCACTTACATCAGCGTAACGCCGGATGTGGCGATGGACGATCTGCTTAAGACCAGCCACACCGACCAGCTGTTCTCCATAACCGGTCTGCCGGATGCGCGCATTGTGTCTGCCGGGCTGCGTGATGATGGCCGTGCGATGTACCAGGTAGAACTCTTGGGGCTCGACACCTTCCGCCCTGACACGATGGATACAGAGTCGGTTGAGCCGGAAAACCTGCCATGCTGGATGCTCGATACCAGCTATAACGGCATGGCCTTCTGTGCCAGCCAGGTGTTTTTCCCGCGTACCGGTGCCTGGGACAACTTGCAAAAGTCCCTGAAGGGCCAGTTCAACGACAGCGTATGGGAACACCTGGCCGGCACTACCAGTGAGCCCTTTGTTGCCGACAGCAAAGGCCTGATCGCCATCAAGGTGATCGATGAGCGCGGTAACGAGCTGATGCGCGTGTTGAACGTGGCGGAGGCAGAGTAATGACCGGACGTACCGCCGTACCGGTCAGCGAAGTACCGGAACCCATTATCAACTCACCTTATGCGGAGCCAACTCATCACTGGCAAGTGGCAGTCGGTAAGTCACCGGTCAAGGCAGAGGGCCGCCGCCCGGCTTACTACTTTTACCGGGTGCCAGAAGGTGCCGGTACTGGTCGCAAGAACAAGCGGCAGGCCGAACTGCTCGGTGAAACTGATGTTGGCTCCCAGGAAGAGCTAGGACAGGTCAACCTTATCCGTCAGCGCCTTAATGAATGGCGAGCGGGTAAGTTGACGGGCACACCTTATGACGGTGCCTCTCGGATCAGCAAAGAGCTGATCGAGCTTTGGCGGTCTGAGGATCGAGGTCAACGTCTGTTCTTTGCCCAGATAGAAGCAGCAGAAACTGTCATTTTTCTGGTGGAGGCCGCAGAGGTCTACAAGAAAGGCCTCCTAGGCATTCCCAAAGACGAGCCTGGCCCAGAGGGAAAAGCGAAAGGCCTGCGCGCCTTTACCCGTTACGCCAACAAGATGGCAACCGGCTCCGGTAAGACCACTGTGATGGGGATGCTGGCTGCCTGGTCGATTCTCAACCGAGTGGCAGCACCGACCGATGATCGCTTCTCCGATACGGTGCTGATCGTTTGCCCCAACGTCACCATCCGTGAACGCCTCAAGGAGCTTGACCCGCTGTTGGGCGATTTATCGCTCTACCGCACCCGCCAGTTAGTGCCCGTACAACGAATGGAAGAGCTGCGCCGAGGCGAGGTGATGATCGCTAACTGGCACAAACTCGCCAAGCTGGAGAGCAACACCGTCAATGGTGACTCGGCCAAGGTGGTGAAGACTGGTGAAGCGGTTGAGATCACCAAACAGTCGGGTAAGGACAAAGGCAAAGTCGAAGTTAAATACTTTGAGTCAGACGCTGCCTGGTTCAAGCGCATACGCCAGGAGTTGGGCACAGGTCGCGGTCGTAGCCCACATTGGTTGGTGTTCAATGACGAAGCACATCATGCCTATCGTCGTGGCGATAACATTGATGACGAGAGTGAAGCCTCACTCGAAGATGACAAAGACACTGCCAAGAAAAACGCCAAAGAAGCGACCATCTGGATCGAAGGCCTCGACCGTATCAACAAGCTGGCCAATGGCCGTAAGAACGGCATCAACCTCTGCATCGACCTCTCCGCCACGCCGTTCTATATCCAGGGATCTGGCAATGAGGTCGGAAAGCCTTTCCCCTGGATCGTTTCCGACTTCGGTTTGCTCGACGCTATTGAGTCCGGCCTGGTGAAGATTCCGGAACTGCCGACGGCGGACGTGGGTGGCACTGAAGAGGCTGCCTATTTCAACGTCTGGCGCTGGGTGGAGGCCAAAGCTGAAGAGGACGGTCACGGCAAGAAGCTCACTCCTCAGCTGGTCATGAACTACGCCAGCACACCGATTACCTTGCTTGCCACTGACTGGCACAAGAAGTTCCAAGAATGGGAGCTACTCCATAAAGAGAAGCAACGTTATCCCATTCCTCCCGTTTTCATCGTGGTTTGCCGTGATACCAAGGTGGCGAAGGAAGTCCATGGTTGGCTAGCCGATAACGAAGGCGGCTATGGCGAAGCACCTGAGTGGTTCCGCAATGAGCCGGGTCGTGAGGTCACAGTGCGAGTCGACTCCAAAATCGCGGAGGAGATGGAGGCTGGTAGTGGTAGCGATGAGGTAAGGCGTATGCGTTTTATCCTCGACACTATCGGTAAAGCCAAATGGCCGGGCGATAAAGTGCCTGAAGAGTGGTCAGAGCTGGTGCGCAAGCACAATGACAAGCTCAACAACGATGACGATGAGCAAGAGGACGATACTCAAGACTTGCAATGGATCGACGAGCGCATTCCGCCTGGTCGAGACATTCGCTGCATCGTATCCGTAGCCATGCTGGCGGAGGGCTGGGATGCCAACACTGTGACCCACATCGTTGGATTACGTCCGTTTGGCTCACAGCTGCTCTGCGAGCAGGTCGTAGGGCGGGCATTACGGCGTGCGAGCTACGTTGTTGATGAGGAGACAGGGCTCTTCACAGAGGAAACGGCCAAGGTATTTGGTGTTCCATTCGAGCTCGTTCCCTTCAAAACACGGTCTGTTGGCCCTGCTCCTGTACAACGAGAGCAACACCATATTTTCTCAATGCCAGAGCGCGAGCAGTACCGCATCGATTTCCCCATCGTCATGGGTTACCAAGAGGTCAACCAGTTCGACGTCGTGGTCGATTGGACTCAGGTAGCTCAGGTCACCATCGACCCGATGACACTGCCGACAACCGTTCAGGTTGGGCAGATGGTGGCGCCGGATGGACACCTGACGGCTTTTGGCGCTGGTAAGAAGTCTTCCGTGACACTGGCTGAATGGCGCGCGCTGTTCCGCGATCAGCAAGTCGCCTTCATTCTGGCTAAAGAAATCTGTAAGCAGTGGCGCACCGAACGTGGCGACAGCGTGCCAATAGGAACCTTGTTTCCAAAGGTACTGAATGCCTGTGCACGGTTCCTACGAGAAAAACTCGTGCTGAAGGGCGACTCTTGCGCCTGTGATGTATTGGCCAGCGGTAACTATACCCAGTCGGTAATCGGCAGCCTGTACAACGCGTTGCAGAGTGGTACCGAGGAAAAGCACGGGTTCTTGCCGGTCATTCCACAGGGTTCTGCTGGTCTCGGAAGCACGCTATACGTGGACTTTCATACGACCAAACCTATACGCGCAGTCACTAAGTGCCACCTGAACCTGATGGTGGCGGACACGAGTAAGTGGGAGCAGAGCGCAGGCTTCTTGCTCGATATCCATCCTGGCGTATTGAAGTGGGTAAAGAACGACCGTTTAGGCTTTGCCATCAGCTACCGCAAACAGAATATCAAGCACAGTTATGTGCCTGATTTCATTGCAGAGTTGGATATCGGGCTGAAGGTCATTATCGAGATCAAGGGTCAGTATAACGACGACGCGGATCTCAAGGCCAAAGCAGCTCAGCGCTGGGTTGACGCGGTAAACCGCAGCGGCGAGCACGGGCTATGGCATTACCTGGTGGTTCAGGATCCGTCCAAACTAGGTGTAGAACTCAATCAGTTGAGTTTGGAAAAGCTTCAAGGAAACGCGGCTTAACCTCTCACAACCAATGAGAAGGAATCTCCAGGGAGTAGTTCTTGGCCACTGTACTCAGCGTGGCCAGGATCTCTTGGTGGCGCACGGCATCTTCAGGCTGCCAGGATGTTTTCCGATCCAGCAGCCCCTTCAACTCGACCAGGTTGTACATCCCCAGCCGGTGAAAATTCCCCCAGCTGGGTATTCCGAACAAGTTGTAAATCACCACGGTGGAATCTCGCTCACTGGCCAGGCGTTTCTCGCCAACCAGCTTTTCAGCGGCTTCCTTGGCATCGTCATGATCGTCATAGGTGCTCAGCAGTTTCACGGTGTCTCTCTCTTAAAACTCACCTTCCATTTTACCGGATGGTTTTGGTAGTCAGGACAAGGAGTAAGTCATGGCAAAGCACGTCCCCTTCGCCAAAGCAGTCAACGTCGCAGAAGAGTGGGCATTTTCTCTGCTGAAAAACTCTCTCCCTGATCACTATTGGCTGCTGACCAACATCGAGCTGCTGACAGAAACCGGTCAGGCAATGGAAATTGATGCGGTCGTTGTTGGTGACTGGGGCGTATATTTGATCGACGTAAAGGGCTACAACGGGACGCTAGAGGCGGGTAAGGACGTTTGGCTACTGGATGGTCACCCTGTAGAGAACGCGTTGCGCAAGGCCAATCAGAACTCTCGTGTACTTGCAGGCCGTATCCGTAACCGAGCTGGAATTGGTTTGTACGCGCCATGGTGTCAGGGAGTGGTGCTGGTGACCGGTGATAAAGGTCATAGCATCTCGCTCATTAAGGATGAGCCCTCGTTACAGGTGTGGACTCCAGACACCATCACCAAGGCGTTGACCAGCGCTGAGGGGCTGACAGCCACCAAAGCCTACGAGCTGATCGATGCTCAGCGTGAACTTGTCCTCGCCACTCTTGGGCAATTGCGTCAGCAGATAGCTGAAAACAATAGATTCCAGCAGTACCAAAAAACACAGTGCCTGCTGGATCAAAATGGCCTTGAGCTATGGATGGCTGAGTATCGCCTGGAGAACTGGAACTCCAAGTGGATGCTGAAAATCGTTAACCGCCCCAATTGCACAAGCCAGGAGCGGCGCGAACAGCTGAAAACGCAATTGCGTGAGGAGTTTCGGCTACTGCAAGAGCTAGCTGGGTTAACCGGTGTGACCTATAGCGCACCGCTGATTGATGACGGTGAGCTGATGGTTTTGCCAATCAGCATGCCCAAGGGAAAACCACTTTCGCTGGTTGATCTCTCGGAGTATTCCAAGGAGTCAGCCAGGTCGACGCTGATTTCAGCCCTAACAGCGATCCAGGGCATCCATCGCCGTGGCGCCACACTGGGTAGGGTTTCCGCAAACTCGATCTATCTCACCGACGCGGGTGAGGTTTGCTTCATTGATGTACTAAACAACCATAGTGCTGGCGAAGACATCGACCTCATCACCTCACTGTTTAAACCCTTGATCGAAACTCTTCGATTAGCAATCTCAGAAAGCAGCGAAGCAGAAGGGCAGGAGGCCTCAGAGTGCCTATCACAGTTGATAGCGAACCTTATGAACGAGAGCGCCTCAACTGCACTGGCCTCGTCAGACGCTCCTTTTGCGGCTGAACCAGGCGCAATTCTCGACAATCGTTATGAATTGGTCGAACAGGTCGATGAAGATGCTTTTTCAAGCATCTGGCGGTCTCGTCACGTAGCTGGACGCTTCGATTGCGCGGTTCAGATCTACGACGATGCAGATGAAGTTTGGGAGTTGGTGGCTGATCAATATCATCAGCTCGCTCAGATTTATCATCCTGCACTGGAGCGGGTTTTCGATCTTGCTCGAATTCCCAGTACCGATGCTTATTTCATCAGTCGAGCATGGGCGAGTGGTGAGACGCTCTTTGACCAAGCGTCTATAAGTGCCGACGAGTTCCGGCACTGGCTGGAGCAATTACTCGCGGGCCTTGGCTACCTACACAAGCTGGGGTTCACCCACAGGAACATAACCCCCCTCAATATCCTAGTGGATGGCATCAGGGCAACCTTGGTTGGCATGAGCTCCTTGCCAGCAGAGGATCGTCGAGTAGGTGATCTTCGATATAAGTTTCCAGGCGTCATCGAGCATGGCTGGTCTCCTTTTGCAGATTTGTATGCGCTTTGGGCTTCATTGCTAGATGGCCTTCAACCCGGCGTATTGAAGCAAGCAGGGGGGGATCTTGAACGAGCGCTTGAGCAAATTACTCATCCTGCTCTTAATGAAGGACTGAAAGCCAAAGTAGCGAAACTGCTGAACGATGGCCCTGCATTCCATGCTGACGATTACGTTGTATGGTTTGGTTTGGAAATCGCTACCCAGCAAATTAAAGATTTACCTGAGGCATTCGCAAAAAGGTGGAGCATCAGCAAGGGGTACATGACGTTCATGGTTGTAGACATGCTGAACGATCAACGTCCCCGCATTCGCAGCCAATGGGTTCTCGATGCCTTAAGAACTAGGCGCATACCAGGAAACAAAACCAACAAAGCCTCGATGAATGCGACCTTCAGCAGAATGAAATCTGCCGGGATCGTCGAGGAGCACAAGACTAAGCATCGCCTGACTGAAGCCTTCTTGGTCGACTGGAACGCCTGTCAGTAGCTGCTCCAAAACTTAGCAAAAAGCCCCAGCGGACTCACGTCAGCAGGGGCTTCTACTTTCAAGCTACTGGCAGATTACTTTGGCAGAACCGCTTAACTTTGGCCGAAGTGGCAAATAACTTTGCCCACCTACAGCAGGGTGGCAGGGTGGCAGGGTGGCAGGGTGGCAGGGTGGCAGGGTGGCAGGCACATCAGCATGCGGTTCGTTTTAAAGAAGCCGCAAGCGTGTCGCATCGTACTGCCCATCAAGTCATCACTGATGGGCGATGCCCTTTTGATTGGCATAAATTGAAGCGCCCTTGCCGTCCTGCCGAATCTCCCAGAATTCGTCCACGCCAAAACGAGATTTTTCGCCTCATCCTTGTAGCTTCACTACACGGCTCGCCTGTGGGTGGTTGTGCGGCTATGCCTAAAAGACTGATCTACAAAGAAAAACCCCGGCGCTAGGCCGGGGTAGTGACAGAAATTGTCATGACAATAACTCGTTAAATCATGCCAATTAACCTGCCCGTCGACACAATCCTCAGACGTCGAGGTTGGACACCGCCAGAGCGTTGCTTTCGATGAAGTCTCGGCGGGGCTCTACGGCATCACCCATCAGGGTGTTGAAGATCTGATCGGCAGCGATCGCGTCCTCGATGGTCACCTTGAGCATACGGCGCACGTTCGGATCCATGGTGGTTTCCCACAGCTGTTCCGGGTTCATCTCGCCGAGACCCTTATAGCGCTGAATGTTGTGGCGCTTGGTGCTTTCCGTCATCAGCCAGTTGAGTGCGTCCTTGAACGTGGACACCGGCTTCTTGCGCTCACCGCGCTGGACGTAAGCACCGTCCTCCAGCAGGTTGTTCAGCTGCTCGCCCAGCGTGGTGACCGTCTTGTAGTCATTGCTGGCGAAGAAGTCACGGTTGAAGGTGATGTAGTTGGAGAGACCATGGGCCACCAGCTCCACCTCAGGCAGCCACAGGTGGCGCTCGCGGTCTTCACGCAGGCTGACGTTGTAGTTCAGACCGGAACGCTCGGCGTTCTTCAGGCGGGCATTGAAGCCGTCCAGCCAGGTCTGCATGGCGCTCTGGTCGCTCAGCTGCTCGACGCTCACGCGCGGCAGGTAAACCATGTGCTCGGTCAGATCCTGCGGATACAGGCGCGACAGGCGCTTGAGGGTGCGCATTACGGCACGGTAATCGTTAACCAGACGCTCCAGCGCGGCACCGGAAAGGCCCGGGGCGCTTTCGTTGACGTGCAGGCTGGCATCCTCCAGTGCTGACTGGGTCATGTATTCATCCATGGCCTCGTCGTCCTTGATGTACTGCTCCTGCTTGCCCTTCTTGACCTTGTACAGCGGCGGCTGGGCGATGTAGATGTAGCCACGCTCGATCAGTTCCGGCAGCTGACGGAAGAAGAAGGTCAGCAGCAGGGTACGGATGTGCGAACCGTCGACGTCGGCGTCGGTCATGATGATGATGTTGTGGTAACGCAGTTTCTCGATGTTGTACTCCTCGCGCCCGATACCACAGCCGAGGGCGGTGATCAGGGTGCCGACTTCCTGGGAGGAGAGCATCTTGTCGAAACGGGCTTTTTCCACGTTGAGGATCTTGCCCTTGAGCGGCAGGATCGCCTGGGTCTTGCGGTTACGTCCCTGCTTGGCAGAGCCGCCCGCGGAATCCCCTTCCACGATGTACAGTTCGGACAGCGCCGGGTCTTTTTCCTGGCAGTCGGCCAGTTTGCCGGGCAGACCGGCAATATCCAGCGCGCCCTTGCGGCGGGTCATCTCGCGGGCCTTGCGCGCGGCTTCACGGGCACGGGCGGCATCGATCATCTTGCCGACCACGGCCTTGGCTTCGTTGGGGTTCTCCAGCAGGAAGTCGCCGAAGTACTTACCCATTTCCTGCTCGACCGCAGTCTTCACTTCGCTGGAAACCAGCTTGTCCTTGGTCTGCGAGCTGAACTTCGGATCCGGAACCTTGACCGAAATGATGGCGGTCAGACCTTCACGGGCGTCATCCCCGGTGGTGGCGATCTTGAATTTCTTCGCCAGGCCTTCGGATTCGATGTAGTTGTTCAGGTGGCGGGTGAGGGCAGAGCGGAAGCCCGCCAGGTGGGTACCACCGTCGCGCTGCGGAATGTTGTTGGTGAAGCAGAGAATGTTCTCGTTGAAGCTGTCATTCCACTGCAGTGCCACTTCCACGCCAACGCCATCTTCATCGCGCTGCACATTGAAGTGGAACACCTGATTGACGATGGTCTTGTTGGTATTGAGGTACTCGACGAATGCCTTCAGACCGCCTTCGTACTTGAATAGCTCCTCTTTGCCGCTGCGCTCGTCCTTGAGGACGATGCCCACGCCGGAGTTGAGGAAGGACAGTTCGCGCAGGCGCTTGGCCAAGATGTCCCAGCTGAAGTGGATGTTCTTGAAGGTTTCATCCGACGGCTTGAAGTGAATCTGGGTGCCAGTGCCTTCACTGTCACCAACCGGTGCCAGGGGCGCCTGCGGTACACCGTGTACGTAGGTCTGTTCCCAGATTTTCCCGCTGCGGCGAATGGTCAGGACCAGCTCTTTGGAGAGCGCGTTGACCACTGAAACACCCACGCCGTGGAGACCGCCGGAAACCTTGTAGCTGTTGTCGTCGAACTTACCGCCCGCGTGCAGGACGGTCATGATGACTTCCGCCGCCGAAACACCTTCTTCCTTGTGCATGTCCACCGGGATACCGCGGCCGTTGTCGCGGACGGTGATGGACTCGTCGGTATGAATGGTGATGCTGATATCGGAGCAGTGCCCGGCCAGCGCTTCGTCGATGGAGTTATCCACCACTTCGAACACCATGTGGTGCAGGCCGGTGCCATCGTCGGTATCACCGATGTACATGCCCGGGCGTTTGCGTACGGCATCCAGACCTTTGAGCACCTTGATGCTTGTCGAGTCGTACGTGTTGTTTTCGCTCATGCCTACACTCCCACTGGTGTAATTCGACCTTGTTCCACGTGGAACATGGCGACCGGCGTATCCGTGCGCCAGCCATCCTGTAATAGTTCTTGGTCAACGCAGGTGATGAATACCTGACATTGCAAATCTTCCAGCAAGCGACACAGCGCCTGACGGTGCTGATCGTCGAGCTCCGAGGGAAGATCGTCGACCAGATAAACACAACGGCCTTTCTTGGCCTGATTGAGCAGATGGCCCTGGGCAATCCGCAACGCACACACCACCAGCTTCTGCTGGCCTCGCGACAGAATATCTGCCGCGCTGTGACTGTCTAAACGCAGGCGCAAATCGGCACGTTGCGGCCCGGCCTGCGTATGACCCAACTGCTGGTCCCGCGGCAAACTGGCGGACAGAACATCCTGCAGATCCCGGTCCTTGTCCCAGCCCCGGTAATAACTCAGGGTCAGCTCCGGCAGCTCTATCAACTGTGCCAGCGTCGCCTCGAACTCTGGCTTTAGCGCCTGAATATAACTTCGACGATAACCATCAAGCTCGTCGCTGGCCGCACAGAGTTCACGGTCCCAGGCAGCCTGCGCAACGGCGTCCAGTTTACCATGCCGCAGCCACGAGTTCCGCTGGCGCAGGGCTTTCTGCAAGCGTTGCCAGGCTGGCAGAAACCTTGGTTCCACGTGGAACACACCCCAGTCGAGAAACTGCCGGCGAACCTTGGGCGAGCCTTCCAGCAAGCGGAAGCTGTCGGGATTGATGAGCTGAATCGGCAGGGTCTCGGCCAGTTGCGCCGCACTGCGCGCATTCTGCCCGTCGATACGAATCTGAAACTCCCCCTCACGCTCACGCGCTACGCCGAGATTGCTCAGACGACCATCTTCCTGGCACACCTGACCGAACACGGTACAGCCAACCTGTTCGTGCTGGATAACCGGTTGCAACCGGGTGCTGCGAAAGGAACGGGCCAGCCCGAGCAGATGCACAGCCTCAAGCAGACTGGTCTTGCCGCTGCCATTGGCGCCAAAGAGGATATTGATGCGTGGGGAGGGGGAGATCGTCACCGGGTGCAGATTGCGCACCGCGGTGACGGAAACACGGGTGAGGGACATTCAGTCGGGATCAGAGGCGCATCGGCATAACGACATACGCGGAGTCGTCGTTGCCCGCTTCCTGTACCAGTGCACTGCTGTTGGAGTCGGAAAGGGTCAGACGAACCTGATCGGTCGTCATCACACCCAGCACATCCAGCAGATAGCTGACATTGAAACCGATTTCCAGATTGCCGCCGTTGTAGTCGACAACCACCTCTTCCTCAGCCTCTTCCTGCTCCGGGTTGTTAGCCTGGATTTTCAGCAGACCAGCCGCCAGCGTCAGACGGATACCGCGGTACTTCTCGTTGGAGAGAATGGCCGTACGGCTGAAAGCTTCACGCAGCGACTGGCGCTCGCCAATGACCAGCTTGTCGCCACCGCGCGGCAGTACACGCTCGTAATCCGGGAACTTTCCGTCGACCAGCTTCGAGGTGAAGGTGAACTCACCGGTGGTAGCGCGGATGTGGTGCTGACCCAGGACGATAGCCACTTCGGCTTCCTGTTCGGTGAGCAGGCGCGCCAGTTCAAGAATACCTTTACGCGGCACGATGACCTGATGACGACCTTCGTGTTCGATCTCGGCCTGCATGGAACACATGGCCAGACGGTGGCCGTCGGTAGCCACTGCGCGCAGCACGCCGGTGCTGACTTCAAGTAACATGCCATTGAGGTAGTAGCGGACATCCTGCTGAGCCATGGCAAAGCTGGTGCGCTCGATCAGTCGGCGCACCTTGGCCTGGGGCAGGTTCAGGGTGAACGAGCCCGGGCCTTCTTCGACAGTGGGGAAATCATTGGCCGGCAGCGTCGACAGGGTAAAACGGCTACGACCGGCTTTGACCAGCAGCTTCTGATCGTCGATGCGGATATCGATCAACGCATCACTCGGCAGGCTCTTGCAGATATCCATCAGCTTGCGCGCCGGCACGGTGATCTCACCAGCCTCGGCAGGCTCTTCAAGAGTCACCCTACCCACCAGCTCAACTTCAAGGTCGGTACCTGTCAGCGACAGTTGCTGGCCTTCAACCACCAGCAGCACATTAGACAGCACCGGCAGGGTCTGCCGGCGTTCCACGACGCCCGCGACCAGTTGCAGGGGTTTCAACAGGGCCTCGCGTTGAATGGTGAAGTGCATGGTCTAGTCCCTTGCCTCAAGGCGTAAGTATTGGAATCAGGTAGTCAGGGTACGCAGCAGATTCTTATAGTCTTCGCAGATGTCCGCGTCAGATTCCCTCAGCTCGGCAATCTTACGACAGGCATGCAGCACTGTGGTGTGGTCACGTCCACCAAAGGCATCACCAATTTCCGGCAGGCTGTGGTTGGTCAGCTCCTTGGACAAGGCCATGGCCACCTGACGCGGACGTGCCACCGAGCGCGAGCGACGCTTGGACAGCAGGTCGGAAATCTTGATCTTGTAGTATTCAGCCGTGGTGCGCTGGATATTGTCGATACTGACCAATTTATCCTGCAACGCCAACAGGTCTTTGAGCGACTCTCGAATCAGTTCGATGGTGATCGGCCGGCCCATGAAATGCGAGTGAGCAATCACCCGCTTGAGAGCACCTTCCAGTTCACGCACGTTGGATCGAATGCGCTGGGCGATGAAGAAAGCCGCGTCATGGGGCAGATCAACCTTGGCCTGGTCGGCCTTCTTCATCAGGATCGCCACGCGGGTTTCCAGCTCGGGCGGTTCGACCGCTACGGTCAAGCCCCAACCGAAACGCGACTTCAGGCGCTCCTCCAGTCCTTCGATTTCCTTCGGATAGCGGTCGCTGGTGAGGATCACCTGCTGGCCACCCTCAAGCAGGGCGTTGAAGGTATGGAAGAACTCTTCCTGGGAGCGCTCTTTCTTGGCGAAGAATTGAATGTCGTCGATCAGCAGCGCATCGACCGAACGGTAGAAGCGCTTGAACTCATTGATCGCGTTGAGCTGAAGAGCCTTGACCATGTCGGCGACAAAACGCTCGGAATGCAGGTAGACCACCTTGGCATTCGGGTTTTTCTTCAGCAGGTGGTTACCCACCGCATGCATCAGGTGGGTCTTACCCAAACCCACACCACCATAAAGGAACAGCGGGTTGTAACCGTGCTTGGGGTTATCTGCCACCTGCCACGCCGCAGCGCGGGCCAGCTGGTTGGATTTACCCTCAACGAAATTCTCAAAGGTAAAGGTACGGTTCAAGTAGCTGGTGTGCTTGAGCGCGCCTTCCACCTGAACTTCACGCTCGCTGCGCACCGGCTGCTTGGGCGCAACTGCCTGCAGCGGATCCTCGCCGCGTGCCGCCGCCTCGTCAGCCCCGGGCGTCTCGCCCCGCACCACGGTCACAGTGGGCTGCACATTGGCCGAGGCGGGGGCCACAGTAGCGTTCACTTCATTATTGGCCGGCGCAACAGCCGCCACTTTCGGGGCAGCTGCACGCTTGCTGCCGATCAGCAGTGACAAGGCCGGCACGCTGCCGTTACCTCGCTCGGCAAGCAGCTCCAGCAGACGTCCCAGATACTTCTCGTTGACCCAGTCGAGCACAAAGCGGTTAGGCGCAAAGACACGCAACTCATCCGCTGCGGCTTCTACCTGCAAAGGACGGATCCAGGTGTTGAATTGCTGGGCCGGCAGTTCGTCGCGCAAAAGCTCGATGCACTGCTGCCAAAGTTCCACAGACACGGACCATCCCCCAGGACAAGGCAAAAAACAGCCGCCATTGTAGCCCTGCGCGGGGCTAGTTATCCACACCCGAATGCGCGGCAAGCCCAAGTAAAATCAAGGCTTTATTCAGCAAATCAATAAACGGCGAAGGTTGTGGATAAGGCCTCCGGAGCTCCCCCTGGAAAGCTGTGCACAAAAAACCGCGAAACCGCCCTGTAGATAAATCGCCCTTTAATCCCCAGCTTTCCAGCAGGCTTGGCACAGTCCATACCCAGTTTTGACACTCACTTGTCCTGCGCTGGAAATCACGCTCCACGGGCGCTTGAACGACTTACCCACAGAAAGGGTGATGACCATTAAGCTCTATAAGTTCAAGCTCTTTTTCAAAGAGAAAAACCTTCTATCTATTATTCGAAGGCAAAGCGGATGAGAAATTGACCTTGCCGGCACATTTCTCTAGAATCGCGTGCTCTTTGAACCGGGGGCCCACTGGCCACCAGTGAACTTTCAGGTAAATCAACATGAAACGCACTTTCCAACCCAGCACTCTGAAGCGCGCTCGCGTTCACGGTTTCCGCGCACGTATGGCCACCAAGAACGGTCGTGCCGTCCTGTCGCGTCGTCGCGCCAAGGGCCGCAAGCGCCTGACCGTCTGATAGTCCGGAACGGGTGGTGAATCGGGGCTTCGGCCGGGAAAAGCGCCTGCTGACTCCTCGGCAATTCAAGGCAGTCTTCGATTCACCCACCGGCAAGGTTCCCGGTAAGAACCTGCTGATCCTCGCTCGCGACAACGGTCTCGATCATCCCCGTCTGGGACTGGTGATCGGCAAGAAGAGCGTCAAGCTCTCCGTTGAACGCAATCGCATCAAGCGCCAGATTCGTGAATCACTTCGCCTGAACCAGGACCAGTTGTCCGGTTGGGATATAGTCGTGGTTGCCCGCAAGGGCCTGGCTGACGCGGAAAACGCCGAACTCAGCCAACACTTCAGCAAACTCTGGAAGCGCTTGTCGCGAAGCCGCAGCAAACCGGAGAACCCTGCCGTCGCCCGTCAGGCAGGATCTGATCATGCGTAAACTGGCCATCGCTCCGATCCAGTTCTACCGCTACGCCATCAGCCCCTTGATGGCCAGTCACTGTCGTTTCTATCCCAGTTGTTCCTGCTACGCCCAAGAAGCCATTGAAACTCATGGTTTCCTGCGTGGCAGCTGGCTCGCCGTGCGCCGACTCGGTCGCTGCCACCCCTGGAACCCGGGCGGTTATGATCCGGTTCCAGCTGCACCCACTTCCAAATCCTCTTCGATGGCCGAGTAATCATGGATATCCAACGCTCGATCCTGATCGTCGCCCTGGCAGTCGTGTCCTACCTGATGGTTCTCCAGTGGAACAAGGACTACGGCCAGCCAGTCATGCCGACTGCACAGACCACCACCAGTACTCCGGCAAGCACTCTGCCGGACACCACCGCAGCAGGTCAGGCTTCGGCTGATGTACCGCCGGCCAGTACTGAAGGCGCAGTGGTTCCTCAGGCCTCGGTCAGCACCAATACCGCGCTGATCAATGTGAAGACCGACGTACTCACTCTGGCCATCGATCCGCTTGGTGGTGATGTGGTTCAGCTGAGCCTACCGAAGTTTCCGCGCAGCCTGCAGTACAAAGACGTGCCGTTCCAGCTGTTCGATAACGGTAACGAGCGTACCTACCTGGCCCAGAGCGGCCTGACCGGCGCCAACGGCCCGGATGCACGCTCCACTGGCCGTCCGCTGTACAGCAGCGAAGCAAACAGCTACAGCCTAAATGAGGGTAAGGACCAACTGGTAGTCGACCTGCGCTTCAGCGAAGCCGGTGTCAGCTACATCAAGCGCTTTACCTTCAAGCGCGGGCAGTACGATTTCGCTGTCCGTTACCTGATCGACAACCAGAGCACTCAGCCCTGGACCGGCAGCCTGTTTGCCCAGATCAAGCGTGACAACAGCTCGGATCCATCCTCGACTACCGCCACTGGCACCGCCACTTATCTGGGTGCTGCTCTGTGGACTGCCGACGAGCCTTACAAGAAGGTTTCGCTGGATGACATGGACGACAAGGCCATTCGCGAGAGCGTGCAGGGCGGTTGGGTAGCCTGGCTGCAGCACTACTTCGTCACCGCCTGGATTGCCGACAAGGATCAGACCAATCAGGTCATGACCCGCAAGGACGCTCAGGGCAACTACATCATCGGTTATACCGCGCCGGCCCTGAACATTCCGGCGGGTGGCAAGGCGGAAGTCGGTGCGACCCTGTATGCCGGTCCGAAGGATCAGGACAACCTGGGCAAGCTCTCTCCCGGTCTGGAACTGACCGTCGACTACGGCTTCCTCTGGTTCATCGCCCAGCCGATCTTCTGGCTGCTGGAACATATCCACAGCATCTTCGGTAACTGGGGCTGGTCGATCATCGCCCTGACCATCATCATCAAACTGGCCTTCTTCCCGCTCTCGGCCGCCAGCTACAAATCGATGGCGCGCATGCGTGCGGTAGCGCCGAAGATGCAGGCGCTTAAAGAGCAGTACGGCGACGACCGTCAGAAGATGTCGCAAGGCATGATGGAGCTGTACAAGAAGGAGAAGATCAATCCGCTGGGTGGCTGTCTGCCGATCCTGGTGCAGATGCCGGTGTTCCTGGCCCTTTACTGGGTGCTGCTGGAAAGCGTGGAAATGCGCCAGGCCCCCTGGCTGGGCTGGATCGTCGACCTGTCGATCAAGGACCCGTACTTCATCCTGCCTTTGATCATGGGTGCCACCATGTTCATTCAGCAGCAGCTTAACCCGACGCCGCCGGACCCCATGCAGGCCAAGGTACTGAAGCTGATGCCGGTAATCTTCACCTTCTTCTTCCTGTGGTTCCCGGCTGGTCTGGTGCTGTACTGGGTGGTCAACAACATCCTGTCCATTGCCCAGCAGTGGTACATTACCCGGCAGATTGAGGCATCCGGCGCCAAAGCCTGATCCTGATACCGCCTGACAACGACGCCCCCTTGTGGGGCGTCTTGCTATCCGCCATTCGCATTGAGGGAGCGCGCCATGAATCCCAACCAGGACACCATCGCCGCTGTCGCCACCGCTACCGGTCGTGGCGGCGTCGGCATTATCCGCGTCTCTGGCCCGCGTGCCCGCGCCATGGCGATCACCCTCGGCGGACGCGAGCCGAAACCCCGCTATGCCCATTACGGCCCGCTGTTCGCTGACAATGGCGACGTGCTGGATGAAGGCTTGCTGCTGTTCTTCCCTGGCCCTCACTCCTTTACCGGGGAAGATGTGCTGGAGCTGCAGGGCCATGGCGGGCCGGTAGTGCTCGATATGCTGCTGCGCCGCTGCCTGCAGCTGGGCGCACGCATGGCCCGCCCGGGTGAATTCAGCGAACGTGCCTTCCTCAACGACAAACTCGATCTGGCGCAGGCCGAAGCCATTGCCGACCTGATCGAAGCCAGCTCGGAACAGGCGGCGCGCAATGCCTTGCGTTCGCTGCAAGGGGAGTTCTCCCGGCGCGTACATGCGCTGACCGAGAAACTCATTGAGCTGCGCATCTACGTCGAAGCCGCGATCGACTTTCCGGAAGAGGAAATCGATTTTCTGGCCGACGGCCATGTGCTGTCGCAGCTGGATGCCGTGCGTCAGGAACTGGCCGGCGTGCTGCGTGAAGCCGGGCAGGGGGCCCTCCTGCGCGATGGCATGACCGTGGTCATCGCCGGCCGCCCGAATGCCGGCAAGTCGAGTCTGCTCAATGCCCTGGCCGGACGTGAAGCCGCTATCGTCACCGATATCGCCGGTACGACCCGTGATGTCCTGCGCGAACATATCCACATCGATGGCATGCCACTACACGTGGTGGACACCGCGGGGCTGCGCGATACCCATGATCAGGTTGAACGCATAGGCGTCGAGCGGGCGCTCAAGGCCATTGGCGAGGCCGATCGTATTCTGCTGGTGGTCGATTCCACAGCTCCCGAGGCGGATGATCCCTTCGCCTTGTGGCCGGAGTTTCTCGAACAACGCCCCGATCCGCACAAGGTCACCCTGATCCGCAACAAGGCGGATCTGTCGGGCGAGACCGTCGGTTTGGAAACCTGCGTTGATGGCCATGTTACGCTGACCCTCAGCGCCCGTGGTCTGGAGGGGCTGGATCTGCTGCGGGAACACCTCAAGGCCTGCATGGGCTACGAACAGACCAGCGAAGGCAGTTTCAGTGCCCGCCGTCGGCACTTGCAGGCCCTGCAGCAGGCTTCGGCGAGCCTCGAACATGGGCGCAGCCAACTGACCGTTCTGGGCGCTGGCGAACTGCTGGCCGAAGACCTGCGCATGGCCCAGCAGGCACTGGGCGAGATCACCGGCGCCTTTACCCCCGATGACCTGTTGGGCCGGATCTTCTCCAGCTTCTGCATCGGCAAGTAACTACACAGTCATACTCATACCTGAATAAAGCTCTGTGAGTGCCGCGCAGGGCTCGCTTTCGCCTGCCAGAAACCGGCCAAGCCCTGTGGATAAGCAACCGTGAGCAGGCTGGATAAGCCCGGTATGAAAAAGTGGATAAGGGCCTCTGTGTATAAGTTATGATTCCATCCACAGGCTCAGGGCGTTTTTCCCAAAGGCTCAATCCCGGTTATACGCAGAGTTATTTCAGGCTGAAAGCCTTTACTGACATGAGCTACAGCAATCTATCCACAGAAAGTGGTCTCTAAAGAAATAAACATAAAAATAAGTCTTTAAAAGAAAAACTCTTCTTTAAATCTTTTAAGAGCACCAGCAAGAGCTGGTTATTTTTTGTCCAAAAGGCTTCTGTCCACAGCGTGAAGTCCCTATAATGCGTGCCCTTCCCGCTTTTCAATCAAAAAGCCCCCTTCAGAACAGGCACGAGGTGCGTGGTGGATTTCCCTTCCCGTTTTGACGTGATCGTGATCGGTGGCGGCCATGCCGGTACCGAAGCTGCACTGGCAGCTGCACGCATGGGGGTGAAGACCCTGTTGTTGACCCACAACGTGGAAACCCTCGGTCAGATGAGCTGCAACCCGGCTATCGGCGGGATCGGCAAAAGCCATCTGGTCAAAGAGATCGACGCTCTGGGCGGCGCCATGGCGCGCGCTACCGACAAAGGTGGCATTCAATTCCGCGTGCTCAACAGCCGTAAAGGGCCAGCCGTGCGGGCTACCCGTGCCCAGGCCGACCGGGTTCTGTACAAGGCGGCTGTTCGCGAAATTCTGGAAAACCAGGCCAACCTGTGGATATTTCAGCAGGCCTGTGATGATCTGATCGTCGAGCAGGGTCAGGTCAAAGGTGTGATCACCCAGATGGGCCTGCGTTTTCATGCGGAAAACGTCGTGCTCACTGCTGGAACCTTCCTCGGCGGCCTGATTCATATCGGCCTGCAGAATTATTCCGGTGGCCGTGCCGGCGACCCACCCTCGATCGCCCTGGCCAAGCGGTTACGCGAATTACCACTGCGCGTCGGTCGTCTGAAGACCGGCACACCGCCGCGCATTGATGGCCGTTCGGTGGATTTCTCGGTGATGACCGAGCAACCGGGTGACACACCGATTCCGGTCATGTCGTTCCTCGGTTCGCGTGAAGATCATCCACGGCAGGTCAGCTGCTGGATTACCCACACCAATGCGCGCACACACGAGATCATCGCCAGCAACCTCGATCGCTCGCCGATGTATTCGGGTGTGATAGAAGGCATCGGGCCACGTTACTGCCCGTCAATCGAAGACAAGATCCATCGCTTCGCCGACAAGAGCAGTCATCAGGTGTTCCTCGAGCCCGAAGGGCTGACCACCCACGAGCTGTATCCGAACGGTATTTCCACCTCGCTGCCCTTCGATGTGCAGCTGGAGATCGTGCGCTCCATCCGTGGCATGGAAAACGCCCACATCGTGCGTCCCGGCTACGCCATCGAGTACGACTACTTCGATCCGCGCGATCTGAAGTACAGCCTGGAAACCAAGGTCATCGGCGGGCTGTTCTTCGCCGGGCAGATCAACGGCACCACCGGTTACGAAGAAGCCGGCGCCCAGGGCCTGCTGGCCGGTTGTAACGCTGCGCTGCGTGCACAGGGCAAGGACAGCTGGTGCCCGCGCCGCGACGAGGCCTACATCGGCGTTCTTGTGGATGATCTGATCACCCTCGGCACTCAAGAGCCGTACCGCATGTTCACCTCGCGCGCCGAGTACCGTCTGATCCTGCGTGAGGACAATGCCGACCTGCGCCTGACCGAAAAGGGCCGCGAGCTCGGCCTCGTCGATGATGAGCGCTGGGCCGCTTTCGAAGCTAAACGCGAAGGCATCGTCCGCGAAGAGCAGCGCCTGAAGAGCACCTGGGTTCGTCCGGGCACACCACAGGGCGATGCCATTGCCGCGCGATTCGGTACGCCGCTGGCCCACGAGTACAACCTGCTCAATCTGCTGTCGCGCCCGGAAATCGATTACGCCAGTCTGATCGAGGTCACCGGGGAGGCCGAGGTGGACGCCCAAGTCGCCGAGCAGGTCGAGATCAAGACCAAGTACGCCGGCTACATCGATCGCCAGCAGGAAGAGATCGAGCGCCTCCGCGCCAGTGAAAACACCCGTCTGCCGGCTGATATCGACTATGCCGGTATCTCCGGGCTGTCCAAGGAAATTCAGCACAAGCTCGGCAATGCCCGTCCGGAAACTCTCGGTCAGGCCGGACGGATTCCGGGCGTGACCCCGGCGGCGATCTCGCTGCTGCTGATCCACCTGAAAAAACGCGGCGCCGGCCGCCAGCTGGAGCAGCGCGCCTGATGTCGGTTACTGCACAACACGCCGCCGAACTGCAGCAGGGTGCGGCTGAACTGGGGGTAACGCTCACGGAGCGTCAGCACGAGCTGCTGCTGGCCTACCTGGCGCTGCTGATCAAGTGGAACAAGGCTTACAACCTGACCGCCGTGCGCAATCCGGACGAAATGGTTTCACGCCATCTGCTCGACAGCCTATCGGTGGTGCCCTATGTGGCTGCAGGTGGCGACACCTGGCTGGATGTGGGGAGCGGAGGCGGCATGCCGGGTATTCCGCTGGCCATCCTGTTTCCCGAGCGGCAGTTCACCCTGCTCGACTCCAACGGCAAGAAAACCCGCTTCCTCACCCAGGTCAAACTCGAGCTCAAGCTCGACAACCTGCAGGTGGTGCATGCCCGGGTTGAGGCCTTTCAGCCGGAACAGCCCTTTGCCGGCATCTGCTCGCGGGCCTTCAGTTCGCTGGAAGACTTCAGCAACTGGACCCGTCACCTCGGCAACGAGGCGACCCGCTGGCTGGCAATGAAGGGCGTGCAACCGGATGACGAGCTGCAGGCGCTGCCGCAGGACTTCCGTGTCGAGCACTGCCATGTGCTCAAGGTTCCCGGTTGCCAAGGTCAGCGCCATCTGCTGATACTGCGCCGCACGATTTAAGGGAGAAGCAGCATGGCCAAGGTGTTCGCAATCGCCAACCAGAAAGGCGGAGTGGGCAAGACCACTACCTGCATCAATCTGGCCGCTTCGCTGGTGGCGACCAAGCGCCGCGTGCTGCTGATCGACCTCGACCCGCAAGGCAACGCCACCATGGGCAGCGGTGTCGACAAGCAGGCTCTCGATTATTCGATCTACGACGTGCTGATCGGCGAATGTTCGGTTGGTGATGCCATGCAGTTTTCCGAGCATGGCGGCTACCAGCTGTTGCCGGCCAACCGCGACCTGACCGCCGCGGAAGTCGCGCTGCTCGACATGCCCGGCAAGGAACAGCGTCTTCGTCAGGCCCTGCAGCCGATTCGCGACAACTACGACTTCATCCTCATCGACTGCCCGCCGGCGCTGTCGATGCTGACGGTCAACGCGCTGGTTGCCGCCGATGGTGTGATCATCCCCATGCAGTGCGAGTACTACGCACTCGAAGGGCTGTCCGACCTGCTCAACAGTGTGCAGCGCATTGCCGAGCGCCTCAATCCGACGCTGAAGATCGAAGGCCTGCTGCGCACCATGTACGATCCGCGCATCGGTCTGACCAACGATGTCAGTGCCCAGCTCAAGCAGCACTTTGCCGACAAGCTGTACGACGCGGTCATCCCGCGAAATGTGCGCCTGGCCGAAGCCCCCAGTTACGGTATGCCTGCACTGGTTTACGACAAGCAGTCGCGTGGCGCCCTTGCCTATCTGGCGCTGGCCGGCGAAGTGGTTCGCCGTCAACGCAGCAAAGCCAACTCAGTTCCCGCCTAAGGAAAACCATGGCCATCAAGAAACGCGGACTCGGACGTGGTCTCGACGCGCTGCTGGGCGGTTCGAGCCCGGCGACCCTGGAAGAAGAAGCGGCCAAGGTCGACAGCCGTGAGCTGCAGCACCTGCCCTTGGACCTGATTCAGCGTGGCAAATACCAGCCGCGCCGCGACATGGATCCGCAGGCGCTGGAAGAGCTGGCCAACTCGATCAAGGCCCAGGGCGTGATGCAGCCGATCGTGGTCCGTCCGATCGGCGCTGGTCGCTTCGAAATTATTGCGGGTGAACGCCGCTGGCGCGCCAGCCAGCAGGCCGGACTGGACAAGATTCCGGCCATGGTGCGTGAAGTACCCGATGAAGCGGCCATTGCGATGGCGCTGATAGAAAACATCCAGCGCGAAGACCTCAACCCGGTGGAAGAGGCGGTTGCCCTGCAGCGGCTGCAGCAGGAGTTCGAACTGACCCAGCAGCAGGTCGCCGATGCCGTGGGTAAATCGCGCGCGACCGTGACCAACCTGCTGCGCCTGATCGCTCTGCCGGAAGAGATCAAGACCATGCTGTCGCATGGTGACCTGGAAATGGGCCATGCCCGTGCCTTGCTCGGCTTGCCACTGGAGCAGCAGGTGGAAGGTGCGCGGCACGTTGTCGCACGCGGCCTGACCGTGCGCCAGACCGAGGCACTGGTTCGTCAGTGGCTGAACAGCAAAAGCCAGCCTGTGGAGAAGCAAAAGGCTGATCCGGACATCGCTCGCCTGGAGCAGCGTCTGGCCGAGAAACTGGGCTCTCCGGTACAAATCAAGCATGGCCAGAAGGGCAAAGGGCAACTGGTCATTCGTTACAGCTCGCTGGATGAACTGCAGGGCGTGTTGGCTCACATTCGCTAACAAATGTACCGGCCGGCGAATGATCGGAAATAGTGCGTCAGCAGTTGAATAGGGGGGGTTAGCCACCTATACTCTGCGCGCAATTTTGTCGGCACAAAGTATGCCAAGTTGCAGACTTAACCGGCCGACAGAGAGGACTGTGAGCACGATGGGAACCCGCAAGCCAGATAGCCTGCCCTTCCATCGATCGCCGGCGATTCGCCTGTTGCTCGTCCAGTTGTGTGTGCTGCTGAGTGCAGCTTTGGCCCTGTATGGACTGCGTGGGCATGTAGCCGGGTATTCCGGTGTGGCGGGCGGCCTGATTGCGCTGCTGCCGAATGCGTATTTTGCCCACAAGGCCTTCCGCTATCGCGGTGCCCGGGCAGCCCGGGAAATCGTCCGTTCTTTCTACGCGGGTGAAGCCGGCAAACTGATTCTGACGGCAGCGTTGTTCACGCTGGCGTTTGCAGGAGTGAAACCACTGGATGTACCGGCGCTGTTCGGTACATACCTGCTGACCCTGATGGTCAGCTGGTTCGCCCCCCTGCTGATGGGCAAACTTTCGAGACCTTAGAGCGTTTGAGGCAAACATGGCAGAACAAACCGCTTCGGGCTATATCCAGCACCACCTGCAGAACCTGACCTACGGGCAACTGCCGAATGGTGACTGGGGCTTCGCCCACACTGCAGCTGAAGCAAAGGCAATGGGCTTCTGGGCCTTTCACGTCGACACCCTGGGCTGGTCCCTGGCGCTCGGCCTGATCTTTATCATGCTGTTCCGCATGGCCGCCAAGCGTGCCACCAGCGGCCAGCCGGGTGCCCTGCAGAACTTCGTTGAAGTCATCGTCGAATTCGTCGATGGCAGCGTCAAAGACACCTTCCATGCGCGCAACCCGCTGATCGCGCCGCTGGCTCTGACCATCTTCGTCTGGATCTTCCTGATGAACCTGATGGACCTGGTGCCGGTGGACTTCCTGCCGATGCTGGCCGCCAAGATCAGTGGTAATGACCATCTGTTCTTCCGCGTGGTGCCGTCCACCGACCCGAACGCTACCCTGGGTCTGGCCTTCTCCGTATTTGCCCTGATTGTCTACTACAGCATCAAGGTCAAAGGTATCGGCGGCTTCCTGGGTGAACTGACCCTGCACCCGTTCAGCAGCAAGAACATTGCTGTTCAGATCCTGCTGATCCCGGTGAACTTCCTGCTTGAGTTCGTGACTCTGGTAGCCAAGCCGATTTCGCTGGCCCTGCGTCTGTTCGGCAACATGTATGCCGGCGAACTGATCTTCATCCTGATTGCCGTGATGTTCGGCAGTGGCATGTTCCTGCTCAGCACCCTGGGTGTTGCGCTGAACTGGGCGTGGGCTGTGTTCCACATCCTGATCATCACCCTGCAGGCCTTCATCTTCATGATGCTGACCATCGTGTATCTGGCGATGGCACACGAAGACAGCCATTAAGAGGCTTTTGCCTCTGTAGGTAACAAAAAAGCTTTACCGCTTTACTTTGAAAAACCCTAACCAATACGACGTAAAAAGTCGGGAGGAAAAATGGAAACTGTAGTTGGTCTCACCGCGATTGCTGTTGCCCTGCTGATCGGTCTGGGCGCTCTGGGTACTGCCATTGGCTTCGGCCTGCTGGGCGGCAAGTTCCTGGAAGGCGCTGCTCGTCAGCCGGAAATGGTTCCGATGCTGCAAGTTAAAATGTTCATCGTGGCTGGTCTGCTCGACGCCGTAACCATGATCGGTGTGGGTATTGCCCTGTTCTTCACCTTCGCGAACCCCTTCGTTGGTCAAATCGCCGGCTAATCACTCGTTTCGAGTGATTGGTGTGACGAACAACGAACGAGCGAGGTGTTGGCGTGAACATTAATGCAACCCTGATTGGTCAGGCCATTGCCTTCTTCGTTTTTGTACTGTTCTGCATGAAGTTCGTATGGCCGCCGGTCATTACTGCTCTGCGCGAACGTCAAAAGAAGATTGCTGATGGCCTGGACGCTGCCAACCGTGCGGCTCGTGACCTGGAGCTGGCCCAAGAGAAAGTGGGTCAGCAACTGCGCGAAGCCAAGACACAGGCAGCCGAAATCGTTGAGCAAGCCAAGAAGCGTGCTACCCAGATCGTCGACGAAGCTCGCGATCAGGCTCGCACCGAAGGCGAGCGCCTGAAGGCGCAGGCTCAAGCCGAGATCGAACAGGAACTGAACAGCGTCAAAGACGCCCTGCGTGCCCAACTGGGTGCTCTGGCCGTCACCGGTGCTGAGAAGATCCTGGGTGCCAGTATCGATCAAAACGCGCACGCGGAGCTGGTTAACAAACTGGCCGCCGAAATTTAAGCGAGGGCGATCATGGCAGAACTGACCACGTTGGCCCGACCTTACGCTAAGGCAGCTTTTGAGCACGCCCAGGCAAATCAGCAGCTGGCCTCCTGGTCGGCCGTGCTGAACCTGGCTGCTGCAGTTTCGCAAGACGAAACAGTGCAGCAGGTGCTCAAGGCCCCGCGTCTGACGAGCGTAGAAAAGGCCAATACCTTTAACGAGGTAGTTGGCGACAAGTTCGACGCCCAGGCACAGAATTTCATCCACGTGCTGGCCGAAAATGAGCGTCTCCTGCTGTTGCCGGAGATTGCCGCCCTGTTCGAGGTCTTCAAGGCCGAGCAGGAAAAATCGGTAGACGTGGAAGTCACCAGTGCCTTCGCATTGAGCACAGAACAGCAAGACAAACTCGCCAAGGTTCTCAGCGCACGGCTCAGCCGAGAAGTGCGTCTGCACGCTGCGGAAGACTCCTCCCTTATCGGTGGTGTCATCATCCGCGCGGGCGACCTGGTTATCGATGGCTCGGTTCGCGGCAAAATCGCGAAACTGGCCGAAGCGTTGAAATCTTGAGTTTGAAGGGGCAGCAGAGCAATGCAGCAACTCAATCCTTCCGAAATTAGTGAAATCATCAAGGGACGTATCGAGAAACTCGACGTCTCTTCCCAGGCCCGCAACGAAGGCACCATCGTCAGCCTGTCTGACGGTATCGTGCGTATTCACGGTCTCGCCGACGTTATGTACGGTGAAATGATCGAGTTCCCGGGCGGCGTCTATGGCATGGCCATGAACCTTGAGCGCGACTCCGTCGGTGCTGTGGTTCTGGGTTCCTACCAGTCGCTGGCCGAGGGCATGAGCGCCAAGTGCACCGGCCGCATCCTGGAAGTACCGGTTGGTCCGGAACTGCTGGGTCGCGTCGTTGACGCACTGGGTAACCCGATCGACGGCAAAGGCCCGCTGAACAACGTCGCTACCGACGCTGTTGAAAAGGTTGCACCGGGCGTGATCTGGCGTAAGTCGGTCGACCAGCCGGTACAGACCGGTTACAAGTCGGTTGACGCCATGATCCCGGTAGGCCGTGGCCAGCGCGAGCTGATCATCGGTGACCGTCAGATCGGTAAGACCGCTCTGGCCATCGACGCCATCATCAACCAGAAGAACAGCGGCATCCGCTGCGTCTACGTTGCCATCGGTCAGAAGCAGTCGACCATCGCCAACGTGGTACGCAAGCTGGAAGAAGCTGGCGCTCTGGCCAACACCATCGTGGTAGCCGCTTCGGCTTCCGAATCCGCTGCGCTGCAGTTCATCGCACCGTACGCTGGTTGCACCATGGGCGAATACTTCCGCGACCGCGGTGAAGACGCCCTGATCGTGTACGATGACCTGTCCAAGCAGGCTGTTGCCTACCGCCAGATCTCCCTGCTGCTGCGCCGTCCGCCGGGCCGCGAAGCTTACCCGGGCGACGTGTTCTATCTCCACAGCCGTCTGCTGGAGCGCGCTTCCCGCGTATCCGAAGAGTACGTTGAGAAGTTCACCAATGGCGCTGTGACTGGCAAAACCGGTTCCCTGACCGCTCTGCCGATCATTGAAACCCAGGCTGGCGACGTTTCCGCGTTCGTTCCGACCAACGTGATCTCCATCACCGACGGCCAGATCTTCCTGGAATCGGCCATGTTCAACTCGGGCATCCGTCCGGCGGTCAACGCCGGTATTTCGGTATCCCGCGTGGGTGGTGCTGCTCAGACCAAGATCATCAAGAAGCTCTCCGGTGGTATCCGTACCGCTCTGGCTCAGTACCGCGAACTGGCGGCCTTCGCCCAGTTCGCTTCTGACCTGGACGAAGCCACCCGCAAGCAGCTTGAGCATGGTCAGCGTGTTACCGAGCTGATGAAGCAGAAGCAATACGCGCCGATGTCCATCGCCGACATGTCTCTGTCGCTGTATGCCGCTGAGCGTGGCTTCCTGGTAGACGTAGAAGTCGCCAAGATCATCAGCTTTGAGCAGGCCCTGATCGCCTACTTCAACCGTGAGAACGCCGTTCTGATGGCGAAGATCAACGAGAAGGGCGACTTCAATGACGATATCGACGCTCAGCTGAAAGCTGGCATCGAGAAGTTCAAGGCCACCCAAACCTGGTAAGCCGCAGCGGGGGTCGCAAGATCCCCGCTTGCTAACCTGATAGGTGTCAAATGGCAGGCGCAAAAGAGATTCGCAGCAAGATTGCGAGCATCAAAAGCACGCAGAAGATCACCAGCGCCATGGAAAAGGTGGCGGTCAGCAAAATGCGCAGAGCTCAAATGCGCATGGCGTCGAGCCGTCCCTATGCGGAGCGTATCCGCCAGGTAATTGGTCATCTGGCCAACGCCAACCCGGAATACCGCCACCCGTTCATGATCGAGCGCGAAATCAAGCGCGTAGGTTATGTCGTGGTGAGCTCGGACCGTGGTCTGTGCGGTGGTCTGAATACCAACCTGTTCAAGGCTCTGGTCAAGGACATGTCGAGCAATCGTGAGCAAGGCGTGGAGATCGATCTCTGCGTGGTTGGCAGCAAGGGTGCGGCATTCTTCCGCAACTTTGGTGGCAACGTTGTTGCTGCGATCAGCCACCTGGGCGACGAACCGTCGATCAACGATCTGATCGGTAGCGTCAAGGTCATGCTCGATGCTTACCTCGAAGGTCGCATCGATCGTCTGTCCGTGGTCTCGAACAAGTTCATCAATACCATGACGCAAAAGCCGACGGTGGAACAACTGGTTCCGCTGGTGGCTACTCCGGAAGCTGAACTCAAGCACCACTGGGACTACCTGTACGAACCCGACGCCAAACAGCTGCTCGACGGCCTGATGGTGCGTTATGTGGAGTCGCAGGTGTACCAGGCAGTGGTTGAGAATATCGCTGCTGAACAGGCAGCCCGGATGATCGCGATGAAGAACGCCACCGACAACGCCGGCGAACTCATCAAAGAGTTGCAGTTGATCTACAACAAGGCTCGTCAGGCTGCGATCACCCAGGAAATTTCGGAAATCGTCGGCGGCGCTGCCGCGGTTTAAGAACGGTTCAAATATTCAGAGGAACCAAAGATGAGTAGCGGACGTATCGTTCAAATCATCGGCGCCGTTATCGACGTGGAATTCCCGCGTGATCAAGTGCCGAATATCTATGAAGCGCTGAAAGTAGTCGGCGCTGAAACCACTCTGGAAGTTCAGCAGCAGCTGGGCGACGGCGTGGTTCGTTCCATCGCCATGGGTTCGACCGAAGGTCTGAAGCGTGGTCTGGACGTTACCAGCACTGGTAAAGCCATCTCCGTACCGGTCGGTAAAGCGACCCTGGGCCGGATCATGGACGTACTGGGCAACCCGATTGACGAAGCCGGCCCGATTGGCGAAGAAGAGCAGTGGGAAATCCACCGCGCTGCGCCGTCCTATGCCGAGCAAGCTGGCGGCAACGAGCTGCTGGAAACCGGCATCAAGGTTATCGACCTGGTTTGCCCGTTCGCCAAGGGTGGTAAGGTCGGTCTGTTCGGTGGTGCCGGTGTAGGCAAGACCGTAAACATGATGGAACTGATCCGTAACATCGCCATGGAACACAGCGGTTATTCCGTGTTCGCTGGTGTGGGTGAGCGTACTCGTGAGGGTAACGACTTCTACCACGAGATGAAGGATTCCAACGTTCTCGACAAAGTGGCCCTGGTTTACGGCCAGATGAACGAGCCGCCAGGCAACCGTCTGCGCGTGGCACTGACCGGCCTGACCATGGCCGAGAAGTTCCGTGACGAAGGTCGTGACGTTCTGCTGTTCGTCGACAACATCTACCGTTACACCCTCGCCGGTACCGAAGTATCCGCACTGCTGGGCCGTATGCCTTCCGCAGTAGGTTACCAGCCGACTCTGGCCGAAGAGATGGGCGTTCTGCAGGAGCGTATTACCTCCACCAAGAACGGCTCGATCACCTCGGTACAGGCCGTATACGTACCTGCGGACGACCTGACCGACCCGAGCCCGGCGACCACCTTCGCCCACTTGGACGCCACCGTCGTACTGTCGCGTGACATCGCCTCCCTGGGTATCTACCCGGCCGTGGATCCGCTGGACTCCACCTCCCGCCAGCTCGATCCGCTGGTTGTAGGTGTGGAGCACTACGAAACCGCGCGTGGCGTGCAGTACGTTCTGCAGCGTTACAAGGAACTGAAGGACATCATCGCGATTCTGGGTATGGACGAACTGTCGGAAGCCGACAAGCAGCTCGTATCCCGTGCGCGTAAGATCCAGCGCTTCCTGTCGCAGCCGTTCTTCGTGGCCGAAGTCTTCACCGGCTCGCCAGGCAAGTACGTTTCCCTGAAGGACACCATCGCTGGTTTCAGCGGCATTCTGAAAGGTGAGTACGATCACCTGCCGGAGCAGGCGTTCTACATGGTTGGCAGCATCGACGAAGCCATCGAGAAAGCCAAGAAACTGTAATCCCCTGTGCGCCCGGCAACGGGCGCTCGTGAGGCAAGCGTATGGCTATTACTGTCCATTGCGATATCGTCAGCGCCGAAGCGGAGATTTTCTCCGGTCTGGTGGAGATGGTGGTTGCGCACGGCAACCTGGGCGATCTGGGTATCGCTCCGGGTCACGCCCCGCTGATCACCGATCTCAAGCCGGGTCCGATCCGTGTGATCAAGCAGGGCGGCGAGCAGGAGGTGTTCTACATCTCCGGTGGTTTCCTCGAAGTGCAACCGAACATGGTCAAGGTTCTTGCCGACACCGCGATTCGCGCTGCCGATCTCGATGAAGCCGCTGCTCAGCAGTCGCTGCAGGAAGCGGAGAAGGCTCTGCACGCCAAGGGCGCGGAGTTCGACTACGGTTCTGCCGCCGCTCGTCTGGCGGAAGCCGCTGCTCAGCTGCGTACCGTGCGTCAGATGCGTAATCGCTACTGATCTGCGGTTGCAAGGCAAAGCGTAAGAGAAGGGTAGCCTCGGCTACCCTTTTTCTTGTCTGTGATTTACCCGTTCCAGGGATTTAAGGAAGTCATCATGTCTCTCGATATCGTCATTCTCGCAGCCGGTCAGGGCACACGCATGCGCTCGGCGCTGCCCAAGGTGCTGCACCCGGTAGCCGGCAAATCCATGCTCGCTCATGTGATCGATACGGCCCGTCAGCTCTCGCCGCGCAAGATCCATGTGGTGATCGGTCATGGCGCTGAACTGGTGCGCGAGCGCCTGGCGGCAGACGATGTCGACTTTGTTCTGCAGGCCGAACAGCTCGGTACCGGGCATGCTGTGGCGCAGGCATTGCCGCATATCGAGGCGGACAAGGTTCTGATTCTTTACGGTGACGTGCCGCTGACCCAGGTGGAAACCCTCAGCCGTCTGCTGGCACAGGCCAGCGACTCCCAGTTGGGCCTGCTCACCGTCAATCTGGCCGATCCAACCGGCTACGGACGCATCATTCGCGACGAGGCCGGCATTGTGCAGGCCATTGTCGAACACAAGGATGCCAGCGAAGCCCAGCGCACCATTCGCGAAGGCAACACCGGCATTCTCGCCGTACCGGGCAAGCACCTGGGTGACTGGCTTGGGCGTTTGTCCAACAGCAATGCCCAGGGCGAGTACTACCTGACCGACGTGATTGCCATGGCTGTGGCCGACGGACTGGTGGTGGCCACGGAAACCGCGCAGGAAGAAATGGAAGTGCTGGGTGCCAACGATCGCATCCAGCTGGCGCAACTGGAGCGTTACTACCAGCAGCGGGCCGCCCGCCGCCTGATGACCCAGGGCGTGACCCTGCTCGACCCGGCCCGCTTCGATCTGCGGGGCGAAGTGACTGTAGGTCGTGATGTGCAGATCGACATCAACGTGATCCTCGAAGGCAAGGTAGTCATCGAGGATGGCGTGCAGATCGGCGCCAACTGTGTGATCAAGGACTCCATCCTGCGCCGCGGCGCCATCGTCAAAGCCAACAGCCATCTGGAAGGTGCCGAGTTGGGCGAGGGCGCCGATTGCGGTCCGTTTGCCCGCTTGCGTCCGGGCGCGAAGCTCGGCGCCAAAGCGCATGTCGGCAACTTCGTCGAACTGAAGAATGCCGTACTGGGCGAAGGCGCCAAGGCCGGTCACCTGAGCTATCTGGGGGATGCCGAGATTGGTGCGCGTACCAACATCGGCGCCGGCACCATCACCTGCAACTACGACGGTGCCAACAAGTTCAAGACGGTGATGGGCGAGGACGTCTTCATCGGCTCCAACAGCTCCCTGGTTGCGCCAGTGACCCTGGGCGATGGCGCCACCACCGGGGCGGGCTCCACCGTGACCCAGGACGTGCCGTCCAAGGCCCTGGCCGTCGGCCGTGCCAAGCAGCGCAATATCGAAGGCTGGAAGCGCCCGACTAAAAAGTAGGCTGGGTGGAGCGTAGCGATACCCTGCAGTGGGTTAAGCCGCGTCGCGGCGAAACCCGGCGATTGAAAGGCGGCTCAGGCCGCCTTTTGTCGTTTTCCGGGTTGACCTTGTAAGCGTCTTAGGTTTTGATTTGCGTCATTATCTTTCGAATCGAAACTTAAAGATGTCGAAACGCAATACCCCCCAGCGGCGCCATGCCATCCTTGCCTTGCTCAACGAGCAGGGCGAGGTGAGTGTCGATGCTCTGGCCAAGGCGTTCGCCACGTCGGAAGTGACCATTCGCAAGGACCTTGCCGAGCTGGAGAAGAACGGCCTGCTGCTGCGCCGCTATGGTGGGGCGCAATCGATGCCGCAGGAGCTGATTGGCGAGCCTGCGCAACCCTTGTCGCCGTACAAGCTGGCGATTGCCCGGGCGGCGGTACAGCTGATTCGCGAACACGCACGAGTCATCATAGACAGTGGCAGCACCACGGCGGCGATGATTCCGCAGCTGGGCCACAAGCCCGGTCTGGTGGTGATGACCAACTCGCTGAACGTGGCCAATGCCCTGCGCGAGCTGGAGCACGAGCCGGTGCTGCTGATGACCGGTGGCACCTGGGATCCTCACTCGGAATCCTTCCAGGGCCAGGTGGCCGAACAGGTGCTGCGCTCCTACGACTTCGACCAGCTGTTCATCGGTGCCGCAGGGCTCGATCCTGAGCGCGGCACCACCACCTTCAATGAGCTGCTGGGCCTGTCACGGGTTATGGCCGAGGTGGCGCGCGAAGTCATAGTGCTGGCCGAGAGCGACAAGCTCGGGCGCAAGATGCCCAACCTGGAGCTGCCCTGGAGCAGCATCCACACCCTGATTACCGATACGCGCCTGCCCAAGGCAGCGCAGGAACAACTGGCTGAGCGAGGGATCAGAGTGATTCTCGCCAGTCCGACTGCTTAAGGAGCATTGCCTATGTGTGGCATCGTTGGCGCTATTGCCGAGCGCCAGATCAGTGCGATCCTGATCGAAGGCCTGAAACGTCTGGAATACCGGGGTTACGACAGCGCCGGTGTGGCGGTGTTTACCGATGAGCAGCAACTGCAGCGCTGCCGTCGCATCGGCAAGGTAGCCGAGCTGGAGCAGGCGCTGACCGCCGCGCCGTTGGTCGGCCGTTTGGGCATCGCCCATACACGCTGGGCCACCCATGGCGCGCCGACTGAGGCCAATGCCCACCCGCACTTCTCTGCAACCGATCTGGCCGTGGTGCACAACGGCATCATCGAGAACCACGAAGAACTGCGTACCCGCCTGCAGGGGCTGGGCTATGTATTCAGCTCGCAAACCGATACCGAAACCATCGTGCACCTGCTGCATCACCTGCAGAAGACCCACGTGGATCTGGCCGATGCACTCAAGGTGGCGGTGCAGCAGCTGCATGGTGCCTACGGTCTGGCCGTCATCAGTGCCAGTCAGCCGGATCGCCTGCTCGCGGCGCGCAGCGGCAGCCCGCTGGTCATCGGTCTGGGCATTGGTGAAAACTTCCTGGCCTCCGACCCGCTGGCTTTGCGCCAGGTCACCGACCGCTTCATCTACCTGGAAGAAGGCGATATCGCCGAGATCCGCCGCGACAGCTTGCAGATCTGGGATCAGGCCGGCCAACCGGTACAGCGCGAGACGGTGCACTACAAGGAAAGCGCCGAGGCCGCTGAGAAGGGCGCCTACCGCCACTTCATGCTCAAGGAAATCCACGAGCAGCCCAAGGTTGTGCAGCGCACCCTGGAAGATCGCCTGGCTGCCGACCATGTGCTGATCCAGGCCTTCGGCCCGCAGGCCGCCGAACTGTTCAGCCAGGTGCGCAATGTACAGATAGTCGCCTGTGGCACCAGCTTCCACGCCGGCATGGTGGCGCGCTACTGGCTGGAGAGCCTGACCGGTATTCCCTGCCAGGTCGAAGTGGCCAGCGAATTCCGTTACCGCAAGGTGGCCGTGCAGCCGGGTTCCCTGTTCGTCAGCATCTCCCAGTCCGGTGAAACCGCCGACACCCTGGCGGCCCTACGCAATGCCAAGGACAGCGGTTATCTGGCCAGTCTGGCGATCTGCAACGTCGGCACCAGCTCACTGGTCCGCGAATCCGATCTGACCCTGCTGACCCGCGCCGGCCCGGAAATCGGCGTGGCCTCGACCAAGGCCTTCACCACCCAGCTGGTTGGCCTGCTGCTGCTGACCCTGTCTCTGGGCCGTGCCCGGGGCACCCTGGATGCGGCGATTGAAGCTCAGGCGGTGCAGGCCCTGCGTGGCCTGCCGAACCTGTTGGAGCAGGCCCTGGGCATGGACCGGCAGATCGAGAAGGTCGCCGAGTTGTTTGCCGAGAAGCACCACACCCTGTTCCTCGGTCGCGGCGAGCAGTACCCGGTGGCGATGGAAGGAGCACTCAAGCTCAAGGAAATTTCCTACATCCATGCCGAAGCCTATCCGGCCGGCGAGCTCAAGCATGGGCCGCTGGCGCTGGTCGACAGCGACATGCCGGTAGTCACCGTGGCACCGAACAACGAGCTGTTGGAAAAACTCAAATCCAACCTGCAGGAAGTGCGTGCCCGCGGCGGCCAACTGATCGTATTTGCCGACGAGGCCGCGCGCATGGAGAACGGCGAGGGCACCCTGGTGGTGAACATGCCGCATGCCCACGAGCTGCTGGCACCGATTCTCTACACCCTGCCGCTGCAGCTGCTGTCGTACCACGTCGCCGTGCTCAAGGGCACGGACGTCGACCAACCGCGCAACCTAGCCAAGAGCGTTACCGTCGAGTAACGCGAAAAAGCCGCTGCTTCTGGCGGCTTTTCTGCGGAAGAGCGGTCAATCCCGACAAAGTGCAACCAGTCACGCACGACGAAGCGCTGATGCAGTAGCCTTGTTCATCGGTGTGCCGTCCATTTCGGATGGCACCGGATGAGGATGGCGGGATGGGTCAGGGAACGCTGATCGTGCTGCTCGGTGGCGTGGCGCTGCTGGGCTGGGGCGTGTGGGTCTACAACCGTCTGGTGTTCAACCGTCAGCGGGTGGCTGAGGCCAGCAGTGGCGTGGATGTGCAGCTCAAGCGCCGTTCCAGTCTGATTCCGGCGCTGGTCGGTTGCGTGCGCCAGTACATGGCCCATGAGCAGGACACGCTGCAGGCGCTGGTGAACGAACGCAGCCGTGCGCTGGAGCTGGGCGAAGCCGCGCTGGCGGCGCGTGCGCCGGTGGAGGCGCAGTTGTCCGGCAGCCTGCGCCAGCTGTTTGCTCTGGTAGAGGCATACCCGGAACTCAAGGCCGATGGCCAGTTCCTTGAGTTGCAGCAGGCCATCAGCGAGTGCGAGGAGCATATCCAGATGGCGCGGCGCTATTACAACGGCGCGGTGCGCGAGTTGAACGTGCTGGTGGAGTCGGCGCCAAGCAACCTGCTGGCGCGCCTGTTCAACTTCACCCCGGCCGAGTACTTTGCCCTGGCGGCGCCCGAGGAAGGGCAGTCCCCCAAACTGGAGTTCTGAGATGCAAGGATGCTGGCGTGTACTGTTGCTAAGCCTGTGCCTGTGGCCGCTGGGATTGCCGGCGGCCGAGGTGATCGAGGATTTTGCCGTCGAGCTCGGCCTCGGCCGTGACGGCATGCTGACGGTGACTGAACGCATCACCGTACAGGCCGAAGGGCGCGACATCCGCCGCGGCATCTACCGCGATATTCCGGTGCGCTACAGTCTGCCTTGGGGACTGGTGCGGCAGACGCCGATCAACAAGCTCACCGCCACCCGCAATGGCCACCCCGAGTCGGTGAAGCGTGAGCGTCAGGGGGCCTATCAGCGTTTCTACCTGGGCTCGCCGGACATCCTGTTGGAGCCGGGGCGCTACACCTATGAACTGCATTACCGCGTCGACCCGCAGCTGATTGCCCGTCCGGGCGTCGACGAGCTGTACTGGAACGTCACCGGCAATGGCTGGAGTTTTCCCATCCAGCAAGCCTCCGTGGACCTGAGCCTGCCTGCCGGTGCGCGCATTGCCGAGCTGGCCGGTTACACCGGCGGCAATGGTTCGCACGGGCAGGATTATGAGGTACTGGAGCAGAGTGACAACCGCCTGCGCCTGCGCACCACGGCGCCGCTGGAGGCTTACCAGGGGCTGACGGTGGCCGTGGCCTGGCCGGCGGGCGTGATCGAGCGGCCGGTGGCGGGTCAGCGCTTTCTGCGCGTGCTGTTCGACAACGCCGGCCTGAGCTTCGGCCTTGCCATGTTGCTGACCACCCTGGGCTACTACTGGCAGACCTGGCGCAGGGTCGGTCGCGATCCGCACAAGGGCATCCTGATCCCGCGCTTTGTCGCCCCCAAGGGGCTGCTGCCGGTGGATGTCGCCTACCTGTGGACGCGCGGCACTCTGAATGAGGCCAAGGCGCTCGGCATCTGTTTCACCGACTGGGCCATTCGCGGCCATGTGCGCCTGGAGGACCGGCCGCGCGCCGACGGCTTCCAGCTCAAGCCCGGCAGCCAGCCTCGCGACGATCTGCAGCCGGCGGAACTGGAGCCACTGCGCCTGCTGTTTCCCAACGGCGCGCAGAGCAAGACGCTGACCCTGGGCAGCAGCTATGAGCCGAAGCTGGCCGAGGCGCACAAGCGCCTGTGCGATCGACTGGAGACCGAGGGGGCGCTGTGGTTCAGCCGCAATCGCGGCGCCTGGGCGCGCGGTCTGGTGCTGGCGATCATCGGCATTCTTGGCAGCGTGCTGCTGGGCGTTGCTCCTGGCGATGATCTGGGCATGGCCATTGGCGGCCTGCTGTTCACTTTCGGCTTCGGTCTGCCGGGAGGATTGCTGGCCAAGCTGGCGATCGGTGAAAGCAGTTGGGGCACGCGCATACCGCTGCTGTTCGGCGGCGGCATGTTCCTGCTGGCCTCCTGTATCGGCCTGGGCCTGCTGGTATCGGTGAGTTCGCCGTTGCTGCTGGTGATACTGGCCGGCCTTCTGGCGCTGGTGATCGGTTTCTTCTTCTGGCTGGAAGCGCCCACGGTCGAGGGTCGCCGTTTGCTCGACGAGGCCGAGGGCTACCGCGAGTACCTGAGCTTGGCCGAGACAGATGTGCTGGCGCGTGCTGCCGACGCCCCGGCCATGAGCATTGCTCTGTACGAGCAGCACCTGCCCTATGCCATGGCGCTGGGGGTTGAGGAGCAATGGAGTGCGCGCTTCAGTGCCGCCCTGCAAAGCGGTCTGATCGATCAGAGCCAGCGTGACTATCAGCCCGACTGGTACCGTGCGCGCAGCACTTTCAGCTCGCCACAGGCACTCAGCTCGGCACTGTCGAGCAGCCTGGTCAGTGCCACTGCCAGCGCGGCTACGCCACCGGCCAGTTCATCGTCGTCCAGCGGTTCCTCGGGCGGCGGTTCATCCGGTGGTGGCAGTGGCGGCGGTGGCGGTGGCGGCTGGTAAGAGCCTGAAGAGCGACTGGACCATTGCGGCCAGTCACTCGATGGGTGCCAGGTTCAGTGATGCATATGTGGCAGTGGCAACAGGATAAATGCCGCCACTTTAATCAGCATCACCGCGCTATATAGCCAGATTGGCGCGCAGGCCAGCGCCCAGATGGCGAGCAGTTGTGCCTTGCCGGTTGTCCAGCGCGAGGCCCGTTGCCAAGTCAGTCGCAGGCTCCAGAGTATGCCCAGCCAGGGCAGCAGGTTGACGACCTTCAGCCAGGTATCGCCGCGTTGGGCGAAGGGCTCGGCATGCCAGGCGTAGCCGAGTAATGCGCCTGTTTCATTGACCAGCGCCGGGCCGTACTTCATGGCAAAGGTACCAACCGCATGGGGGATCAGGCCGAGGATGGCCATGGGTGCCAGTGCGTAAGCCAGGTCGAGTGCCAGTGTCTGTGGCGGTTGTTTGAGTAGGCGCGCTGCCGCCCGATAGCCCAGCGTCGCAACAGGCACGGTCAGCAGTAGGGCGAGCAGCAGTGCCAGCAGCCCAGAGAGATTCCAGGTATCGGTGCTCAGCGCCAGGCTTTGGTGCAGCCACTGGCCAGCCACATTCCACGGCAGGCTGTCGCGCAGGCCGGTGTGTTGCAAACCGTGCAGAAACTGAATACCCACGCCGGCAATGGCCAGAATCAGGATGATTACCCAGTAGTCATGTGGATCAGCGCGTTTGATGGGCTGGCTCAGGTTTTTGCCCGGACGCATCCAGTGCAGTTCGGCGCTGTCGCAGGCTTGCACGCAATCGAGGCACAGGGTGCAGTTGTCCATGTTGTTGCGTTCCTCGAAGCGGAACGGCGACAGGTGGTAATGACAGGCTTTGGCGCATTCGAAGGTGCTGCAACTGCTGCAGTCGCTTTGTTCAGTGCGGATGCTCAGGCCCCCAGCCTTGCCGTGACTGGCCAGCACCCGACCCAGCGGACAGATGTGCTTGCAGTAGGCCATGTCGGCATAGAACAGGAAGCAGCCGACAGCGAACAGGGTGAACAGCAGGAAGTACCAGGCTGTGGTTTGAGTGGAGGCGCTCAGCAAGCTGGGGGCGCTGAAAGCCAGTACCCAATAGCCCAGGAATATCAGGCTCAGGCTGATCCAGGCGCCCCGCAGGGCCCTGGGAAAGCGCCGCTTCAGGCTGAAGCGTTGCAGCCACTTACCCAGCGCGCCATGCGGGCAGACGGCACAGAATGCCGGTCCCAGGCTGGGGGTGATCACGCAGGTCAGCAAGGGCCAGAAGATGCCCCAGAACAACAGGACGGTGAGGCCGTCCTTGCGGTCTTCACTGAAAATCCCCAGACCAATGGCCAGCAGTAACAGCGAGACGCTGATCAGTTGCAGGCTGGTCATGAATACTGGGTGGCGCAGTACCGGGCCAAGCAGGGGCAGGCCCGTCAGATTCAGGCCGCGTGCCGTAGCTTTTGAATGGCTTTCCCGCGCAATGATGTGTTCGTTCATGTGGTTTTCCTCAACCTGCCGGCGCGGAGGCCGGCAGGCGCGTTAGGCTCAGAACTCGACACGGCTGCCGACGTAGAAATAGCGGGCGTCAGGATCGGTCCTGCCGCCGCCAGTGCCGGCGTTGTTGTTGACGTAGTTGCTGGGGTCACGCTGATCGAAGACGTTGTCGATCCCGGTAAACAGCTCGACCTGCTCGGTCAGGTTGTGGCTGATGTTCAGATCGACCAGCGTCTGACGGGTGTCATACAGCGGGCAGTTGACCCGGCAGTCCGGCTTGCGCGACAGGTAGTCGCCGGTGTGGCGGGCGCGGGCGTGACGCGCCAGTCTTCAGCCAGGGCATAGCTGCTTTCCAGGCGGTAGGTGCGCCGAGCACGGCCTTCCAGACGTTGATCCGTATTGGCATCAATGGCATCCAGCCAGTCATAGCCGGCTTGCAGGGTCAGAGCGTCGGTGGCTTGCCACTTGGCATTCAGCTCAAGGCCACGGATACGTGCCTTGTCCACGTTTTCATACTCATAGAAGCCCCGGAAGCGACCGCCACCAATGGGCACGCTGCGCACCAGGCGCGCGTTGATCAGGTCATCCACGTCACTGTGGTGCAGCACGGCATCCAGATCGAGATCGCCCAAGGTGCGGCCGAACGCCAGCTCCCAGGATTTCGATTGTTCTGGCTGCAGGTCCGGGTTGCCGGTGATGACGCTGGAGCCACCGCCGCGACTGAAGCTGGCGTACTGCTCCAGTAGCGAGGGGGCGCGGAAGCCTTCGCCATAACCCAGGCGGGCGCGCCAGCCTTCATCACTCCAACCCAGACTGGCTTTGGGGGTGAGGGCGTTGTCGAAGTCGTCGAAGCGGTCATAGCGGCCGCCGGCAACCAGTGTCCACGACTCATTGATCTGCCATTCGTCCTGCAGCAGCGCAAAGCTGTTATCGCGGGCCGCCGACTGCGAGTTGATGGTCACATCCAGCTCGTCACGGTTATAGCCACCGCCGAGAGTCAGCTTGTGGCTGTCGAAGATCGGCAGGCTATACAGCGCGTCACTTTGGTATTGCTTGTAGAGCGTGTTTTCTTTCAGCGTCTCGGGGAAGCTGCGGTTGGTAGCACCGCTGCTGCGGCCATAACTGCTGCGCAGTTTGAGTTCGCCGGCACCGATCAGTCGTTGATAGTCGAGGCCGTAGAAATTGCGTTGCTCGTCTTCATAGTTGCTGTAAGCCACGCTATCGAAGACAGGCGGGCCGCCACCGGGGCGGCGCACCAGTGCTTCGGCATCGCGGTCATTGTCGCGATCGAAAATTTCTACTGCCCAGCCCAGCGATTGCACCTCATTCGGTGTCCACTTGCCTCGGTAGGCGGCCGACAGGTTGATCAGCCGCCCGGCATCGTCCTGAGTCGAATCCTCGTGGTGCAGAGGCTGGCGCTGCTCCTGTTCCAGCGTCAGCGAGTGGCCCAGGGTACTGTCGCCAAAGCGTGCGTTGAGCCCTGTCTGCAGGGTTTCGCGTCCCTCGCGTGCGGCACCGGCGGTTACCTGAGTGCTGATCCCCGGGTCTTCACCCGGCTGGCGCGTGATGATGTTGACGACCCCACCCAATGCATCCGAGCCATACAGTGAGGACATGGGGCCTCGTACGATCTCGATACGTTCGATATCGAAGGTGCTGATCTGGTTGGGGTTGTTGCTGCTGTAATTGTTGGTACGGCGCTGGCCGTTGATCAGTACCAGGCTCTGGTTGCTGTTGAAGCCGCGAATCGAAATGGCGCCGGTGGCACCGGAATTGTTGGTTTGTACACCGGTGGCGGACTTGAGCACCTCGGTGACGCTATGAGCTGAGTGCTGGTTCAGCTCTTGACGATCGATCACCTGGACCGAGGCCTGTACATCTTCAATTGGCTGCGGAGTACCGGTGGCGGTCACCACCATTTCTTCCAGCTCCAGAGGAGCAGCAAACAGAGAGGAACTGGTGGCGCAGGCAAGGGCCGTGAGTGCCAAAGCGGGAATACGGGACATGGATAGATTCCTGAGTGCAAAGACATGCCCGGCACAGCATTGGCCAGGCGTTAACACAAGCATCAGGCGTGGGTAGGGGGAGCTCGGTTGGGGGGCGCTAGCAAGAAGGGGGGATACCACCGCAGCAACTGATCCTGCAGTTGAGCGGCCTGGCTATCCAACATCGGGGGTGCTGGCGGCAGATACGACCAGACCGGCAGTGTGCTGGCCTGAGTGGCGCATTGCGCACAGAGTGTATGGCCTGAGTCGTCTTCGTCACTGACATCCAGCCATTGCGCACCCTGAGAGCTGCAGAACAGCATGAAGTCGCTAGCCGTCATCAATGGCGCTGCCCAGACCAGCAAGCTGGCACGTAGCAGCATGCCGGCAAGGGCAAAGGCGATTAGCCAGTCGCGAGATGATTGGGAAAGCGGCATCAGGGTGACCTTTTAGGGGGCATTATTGTATTGGAAACTCTTTTGCCTGCAGCCGGACTGATTGCCGCAGGCGCCCTCTTGAATGTCAGCATAGTGGTGCGTTGCGCGAGCGTCGATTTTCCAGCAGCCGCTGAAACAATCCCGGATCCCGCCACTCCTGGCAGATGCGTTCGGAGAAGCGGATCTGCTCCAGCCGGAAATCGCCCATGCGCGGGTTGTAGGCATCCTCGCGGAAGCACTGGGCATAGCCGGTTTCGGTCTCGTGGGCGATCACCGAGTGCAACCGCACGTCCTGTTCGCCGTTGACCATCTCGGTCAGCTGCAGCAGGCCGTCCACCAGGCGGAAGATCACCCGGGAGAACTGCTCGGCGCTGGGCGATACCGGCAGGCTGATCCAGCGCTCGGAGAAGCGCTGGCAGCTGGCAATGTAGTTGGGGTCGTCACCGTCCCAGAAGGTTACTGCGTGGTCGAAGGCGTCGATCAGGTCGCGCACATCGCCTTTGAGCAGCCCGAAGTCGTAGACCATCTGGCCGTTATCCAGAGCGTGGGCCTCCAGCAGCAGTTCGATCTTGTACGAGTGGCCGTGCAGCGAGCGCGAGCAGCGCCGGCTGCTGCAGCCGCGCACGATATGCGCGCTCTCGAACTTGAACAGCTTGCGGATCAGCATGCCGGCTCCTGGCCGGGCATACGTGCCTCCGTGTGCAGCCGTTCGACCAGATCATTCAGCGCCAGGCTGCCGAGGTTGTCGCCGGCGCGGCTGCGCAGGGTGACGCGGCCCTCGGCCTTCTCCTGTTCGCCGATCACCAACAGGTAGGGCACCTTCTGCAGGGTGGCTTCGCGGATCTTGTAGCCGATCTTCTCATTGCGCAGGTCCGCCGCCGCACGCAGGCCGGCGCGCTTGAGGGCGGCGAGTACCTGGCGGGCGTAGTCGTTCTGCCCTTCGGAAATGGTCAGCACGGCCGCCTGCTGCGGGGCTAGCCACAGCGGGAACAGCCCGCTGTAGTGCTCAATGAGAATGCCGGTGAAGCGTTCCAGCGAGCCGAACAGGGCGCGGTGCAGCATCACCGGGCGTTCGCGTTCGCCCTGTTCGTTGACGTAGCTGATGTCGAAGCGCTCCGGCAGGTTGAGGTCCACCTGCAGGGTGCCGCACTGCCAGTCGCGGCCGATCGCATCGCGCAGGACGAACTCCAGCTTGGGCCCGTAGAACGCACCTTCGCCGGGGTTTAGCTGGTAGTCGATGTTCATCCGTTGCAGCGCGCCGGACAGCGCGCCTTCCAGCTGATCCCAGGTGGCGTCGCTGCCGATGCGGTTGGCCGGGCGGGTGGACAGCTTCACCGCCACTTCGTTGAAACCGAAGTCACGGTAGATGGCGAACACCAGGGCGATGGTGTCGGCGCATTCCTGTTCCATCTGCGCGGCGGTGCAGAAGATGTGCGCGTCGTCCTGGGTGAAGTGGCGCACGCGCAGCAGTCCGTGCAGCGCGCCGGACGGCTCGTAGCGGTGCACCTTGCCGAACTCGGCCATGCGCAGCGGCAGGTCGCGGTAGCTCTTCAGGCCGCGGGCGAACAGCGCCACGGCACCGGGGCAGTTCATCGGCTTGAGGGCGAAAACGCGCTCGTCCTCGGTGCTGGTGGTGAACATGGCCTCGCGGTAGTTGAACCAGTGCCCGGAGGTTTCCCACAGGCTGCGGTCCATCACGTCCGGGGTGTTGACCTCGACATAGCCGGCGGCGTCCTGCTGCTGGCGCATGTAGTTGATCAGCTGCTGGAACAGGGTCCAGCCCTTGGGGTGCCAGAACACCGAGCCCGGGGCGCAGTCGTCGAAATGGAACAGATCGAGTTGCGGGCCGAGCTTGCGGTGGTCGCGCTTACCGGCTTCTTCCAGACGGGTGAGATGGGCCTTGAGCTCTTTGCTGTTGGCCCAGCAGGTGCCGTAGATGCGTTGCAGCGCGGCGTTCTTCGCATCGCCGCGCCAGTAGGCGCCGGCCACCTTGGTCAGCTTGAACGCCTGCAGATGGCCGGTGCGCGGGATATGCGGGCCGCGGCAGAGGTCTTCGAAGTCGCCCTGGCGGTACAGCGACAGCACTTCGCCGGCCGGAATGTCGCGGATCAGCTCGGCCTTGTAGTGCTCACCCTGGGCCGCGAAATGGGCGATGGCTTCATCACGTGGCAGCTCGCGGCGGCTGACGGGCAGGTCGGCGGCTGCCAGCTCGCTCATACGCGCCTCGATCAGCGCCAGGTCATCTGGGGTGAAGGGGCGCTCGAAGGCGAAGTCGTAGTAGAAGCCGTCCTCGATCACCGGGCCGATGGTCACCTGGGCGCTGGGATACAGCTGCTTGACCGCCATGGCCAGCAGGTGTGCGCAGGAGTGGCGCAGCAGCTCCAGGCCCTCGGGGTCGCGCGCGGTGATCAGGCTGAGCTGGGCGTCGTGGTCGATCAAGGCGCTGGTGTCCACCAGGCGGCCATTCAGGCGGCCGGCCAGGGCGGCCTTGGCCAGGCCGGGGCCGATATCGGCGGCGACTTCGGCCACGCTCAGGGGTTGGGCATAGTGACGCTGGCTGCCATCGGGCAGGGTGATGCTGGGCATGTCGGTTCTCTGATCAGGTCGGTTAACGGAGGGCTCAGCCGCGCTGGTAGCGCAGCGGCAACCCCTGGCAATCGTGTTGCAGCTGGCCCTCATGCCAGGCCAGTTGGCCGGAGACGACGGTGCTGCGTACGGCATGGCGGAAGGCGCGGCCCTGGAAGGGCGTCCAGCCGCAGTGGGCGAGGATCGGGTCGGCGGCCACCGGGCGCGGCTCGGCCAGGCGTTCGATCAGCGTCAGGTCGGCCCAGTAGCCTTCGCGCAGGTAGCCGCGCTGCTCGATGGCAAAGCGCTGCGCCACCGCATGACTGGTCTTCTCCACCAGAGTGGTGAGGGGCAGCAGGCCGTCGGCCACCAGTTCCAGCAGGGCCGGCAGGGCGTGCTGCACCAGCGGCAGGCCGGACGGCGCCTGCAGGTAGGGGCGCTGCTTCTCGTCCAGGGTATGCGGGGCGTGGTCGGTGCCGATGATGTCCAGCCGCCCGCAGAGCAGAGCTTGGCGCAGGGCGTTGCGGTCGGCCTGGGTCTTGATCGCCGGGTTGCACTTGATCAGGTGGCCGAGCGCCGCGTAGTCGCGGTCATCGAAGTACAGGTGATGGGCGCAGACCTCGGCGGTGATCTGCTTGCCGGCCAGCGGGCCTGGCTGGAACAGGCTCAGCTCGCGGGCGGTGGTGATGTGCAGCACGTGCAGCTGGGTATCGAAGCGGCGCGCCAGGCTCACGGCCAGGCTGGAGGACTGGTAGCAGGCCTCGGCATCGCGGATCAGCGGGTGCTGATCGGGCGGAATCTGCTCGCCATAGCGGTTGTGCCAGAGCAATTCGCGCTCGCGGATGCGTGGGGTGTATTCGCAGTGGGTGAGGACAATGGTCGGGCAATCACGGAACAGGCGCTCCAGCGAGGGCAGGTCGTCGACCAGCATGTTGCCGGTGCTGGCGCCCATGAACACCTTCACCGCCGCCACCCGGTTGGGGTCGAGTGCCGCGACGATGTCGAGGTTTTCGTGGCTGACGCCGAAGTGGAAACCGAAGTTGGCCATGGAGCAGCTGGCCGCGCGTCGCTCCTTGGCCTCCAGCGCATCAAGATTGAGCGTTGGCGGGTTGGTGTTGGGCATGTCCATCACGCTGGTGATGCCGCCGGCCACGGCCGCGCGGGATTCCGTGGCGAAGCTGCCCTTGTGCGGCGCGCCGGGGTCACGGAAGTGCACCTGGTCGTCGATCATGCCCGGCAGCAGGTACTGCCCGGCGGCGTCGATCTCGGTGTGGGCATTGAGTCCGCTGATGCTGGTGGCGATCTTCTCGATGCGGCCGTGGCGTACCAGCAGGTCAGCCTCGAACTCGCGGCCCTCGTTGATCAGGCGGGCGTTCCGGATCAGCAGATCAGTCATGGGGATGTTCCCGATTGCAGTGAGGGGGCGTTGGCACCGGGTCATAACCGCCCGGGTGCCAGGGGTGGCAGCGGCCCAGGCGGCGCACGGCCAGCCAGCTGCCACGCAGCGTTCCGTGGCGTTCGATGGCTTCGATGGCGTAGTGCGAGCAGCTGGGATGGAAGCGGCAGCGCGGCCCGAGTAGGGGGCTGATCAGGTACTGGTAGAGCCGCACCAGGCCCAGCAGCGGGCGTTTCATTGCGGCACGCTGATCACGCACACCCGTTCATCGCGGATGGCGTTGTAGAAGCAGTTGGGGCGACCGGTGTGGCAGGCCGGGCCCTGTTGCTCGACCAGTAGCAGCACGGCGTCGCCGTCACAGTCCAGGCGTGCCTCGACCAGCCGTTGGCGGTGGCCGCTGGTTTCGCCCTTGCGCCACAGTTGCTGGCGCGACCGCGACCAGTAGCAAACCTGACCGCTGGCGAGGGTTTCCTCCAATGCCGCCCGGTTCATCCAGGCCAGCATCAGCACCTCGCCGCTGTCGTGCTGTTGGGCGATGGCGGCGATCAGGCCGTCGGCACTCCAGGGGATGGCCGCCAGCACCTCGGCCAGCGGGCGGCTGTCGCCCAGCCCGGCCTGCTCCAGTTGCAGCCACAGGTTCATGGTTTGAGCGCGGCCAGCAGGGTGTCGAGGTTGTGCTGGAACATGCCCAGGTAGGTGCTGGCCGGCCCCGCGCTGGCCAGGGCATCGGAATACAGGGTGCCGCCGACGCGGGCTCCGGCCTCGTCGGCAATCTGCCGTACCAGACGCGGGTCGCGGATGTTTTCCACGAACACGGCGCGCACGCCTTCGCTGCGCAGCTGACGGATCAGTGCGGCGACTTCGGCAGCGGACGGCTCGTCATGGGTGGACAGGCCCTGCGGCGCGATGAACTGCAGCTGCCAGGCCTGGCCCAGGTAGCCGAAGGCATCGTGGCTGGTCACCACCTTGCGCTGGCTGGCCGGCAGGTTGGCCAGGCGCGAATTGGCCTGCTTGAGCAGCGCATGCAGCTTGGCCAGGTAGGTGTCGCGGTTGGCGGCGTAGGCGTCGGCATGCGCCGGGTCGAGCTGGCTGAGCGCCTGGGTGATGTTGCGCACGTAGATCTCGGCGTTGCTCAGGCTCTGCCAGGCGTGTGGGTCGGCGACTTTCTCGCCGTCCTCCTTCAGCCACAGCGGCAGCACGCCCTGGCTGGCGTCGATGCGCCGGCCGCGCGCTTCGCTGCTGGCCAGCAGGCGTTCCAGCCAGGGCTCGAAGCCCAGACCGTTGGCGATGATCAGGTCGGCCTGCAGCAGTGTGCGCGCATGTTCCGGGCTGGGTTCGAAAACATGGGCGTCTTCGTCGGGCCCGACCAGGTTGGTCAGGGCGATGTGCTCACCGCCAACGGCGCGGGTCAGGTCGGCGAGGATGCTGAAGCTGGTGACCACCTGCGGCTTGTCGGCGGCGGGCAGTGACAGCGGCAGGAGCAAAGCGATCAGGGCGAGCAGGGCGCGCATGGGTTTTCCTCAGGGCGATGTGGGTAAGGGGGCCGGGCGCCAGAGACCGTGGACCGGCCCGGCGATCACCGAGATCAGGTAGGCCAGCCCGGCCAGCAGGACGATGCAGGGTCCGCTCGGCAGGCCGGCGTGGTAGGACAGCAGCAGGCCGAGCCAGACGCTGGCGGCGCCGATCAGCGCGGCGAGCAGCAGCAGGTGTGGCAGGTGGCGGCTCCAGAAGCGCGCGGCGGCGGCCGGCAGCATCATCAGTCCGACCACCATCAAAGCGCCGATGGCCTGGAAGCCCATCACCAGGTTCAGCACCACCAGGGCCAGGAACAGGCCGTGCACCAGCGGACCGATGCGGCTGACGCTGCGCAGGAACAGCGGGTCGAGGCTGTCCAGCGCCAGCGGGCGGTAGATCATCAGCAATACGGTCAGGCTGATGGCCGCCACGCTGAGCATGCCGTGCAGGGTGGGCAGGTCCACCGCCAGCGCCGAGCCAAACAGCAGGTGCATCAGGTCCAGCTTGCGCCCGGCCAGGCCGAGCAGCAGCACGCCGCTGGCCAGCGAGATGGGGTACAGGGCGGCCAGGCTGGTGTCTTCGCGCAGCCCGGTGCGACGCGTGACCCAGGCGGCCAGCATGGCCATGCCCAGGCCAGCGACCAGGCCACCGGCGGTCAGCGCCGGCAGGCTCAGGCCGAACAGCCAGAAGCCCAGCGCGGCGCCGGGCAGGATGCCGTGGGCGATGGCGTCGCCAATCAGGCTCATGCGCCGCAGCATCAGGAACACCCCCAGCGGTGCGGCGCTGCAGGCCAGTGCCAGGCCACCGAACAGGGCGCGGCGCAGGAAGGCGAATTCGGCGAAGGGCTGCCACAGCGGGTCGATCATCAGGCCACGCGCTCCAGCCGCGCGCCGCGCAGCTCGCTGACCGGCGCCAGGATGCAGCCCTGTGCGGACACCAGCAGGGCGTTGTCCAGCCAGTCGCTAAGGTGGCCCACGGCGTGGCTGACCACCAGCAGCGTGCGGCCTTCGGCCTGCCACTGGCGGGCGCGTTGCCAGAACAGCGCCTGGCCTTCGGCGTCGAGTGCCGCTTCCGGTTCGTCGAGCAACAGCAGACGGGCACCGGTCAGGTCGAGGCGGGCGAGCAGGGCGCGCTGCAGCTGGCCGCCGGACAGCGCCTCCAGCGGCAGTGCCTGCAGCCCGTTCAGCTGCCAGCGCTCCAGCGTCTGCTCCAGCCTGGCCCGTTGTGCGGCGCGCGAGTGCTTCTGCGACCACAGTCCGCCGGCCACCAGGGCGTCCAGGCGAATGGGAAACTGGCGGTCGAAGGCCTGCTGCTGGATCAGCACGCCGATGCCGCCCTGGCGTGGCGCCTCCACCCGCACCCGGCCCGCCAGCGGCGCCTGCCAGCCGGCGATGACCTTGAGCAGGCTGCTTTTGCCGCAGCCGTTGTGGCCGATCACGGCGGTCAGGCTGCCGGCTGCCAGGTGCAGGTCCAGCGGCGGGGTCAGTGGCCGGCCGGGCGGTCCCCATTGCAGGCCCTCGCAGCGGATCATGCCGGCCGGCTCCACTGGCTGCGGGCCACGGCGTCGTGGGCATGCAGGCTTTCGGCGTGCACCACTTCTAGGGCGAAGCCGAGCAGCCCGTCCTGCTCGCGCAGGCTATGGTGCAGGCGGCGCGCGGCGTCCTCGCAGAACATCAGGTTCTGCCCGTTGGCCAGGGCGAAGGCCTGTTCATCGGCGCGTTTGACCGCCGTCTGCAGGGCGGTACCCAGGGCGGCCTCGGCGCTGTCCAGCCAGTGCAGCAGTGGCAGCTCCTGCAGCGTCGGGTCCAGGTGCAGCTGCAGGCGCGCCTCGCTGCGCTGGCTGTGCGGGGTGGCAAGGATGCCCTGTGAGCTGCCCAGCCATTCGATGATATCGGCATGATCGAGTGATTTGCCGGCAAAATCGTCCACAAATCGCTTCTGAATCAGTTGCCGGGCCAGCGCCGCCGAGCACGGGCAGGTCGAGGAATAGCCCAGTGTCAGCTGCAGTTCCACGTGAAACCCCGTGGCGTCCAGCCGGGTGTTGAGCTCCACGGGGTAGGCCTTCCAGCCGGCCAGCGGGCTGACCAGGGCCGGGCGCTTGAGCAGCAGCTCGCCGCGCAGGTTGAGGTAGGCGCGTTGCGACAGGCCTTCGTGGCTGTCCAGGAACTGGCGCAGCACCCGCTGCACGGCCGGCAGGCTCAGCGGCTGGTGTTCCAGGGCTTCCAGTGCCAGGTACAGGCGCGACATGTGAATGCCCCGCGCGCTGGCATCATCCAGGCTGACCCCGGCATCCACCCGGCAGGCCAGCGGCATGCCGGCCAGCTGCACGGGCAGGGCGATCTGCTGCATGCCGACGAAGTCCAGCGCGGGCTGCGCCTGGGCGCTGGTTTGCGCGGCAATATCGGGGAGAGTCAGGGCGTTCATCGGGAACCTGTGGCGGCGAGGGCGGTTGTTCAAAATGTTATGTTATAACAAAATAAAGCGACACCCCTGACGAGTCCACCCCGTGATCAGCGAAGCCGACCTGCTTGCCATGCCTGCCGACACCTACATGAACGAGGTGCAGCAGGCGTTCTTCCGCCAGCGCCTGCTGGAGCAGCGTGCCGAGCTGCAGCAGCGCATCGACGAGGAGTTCGGCCAGCTGCGCGAGCAGCAGCCGGCCAGCGATCCGGCCGATCTGGGCAGCGCCGAGGAGCAGCGCCAGTGGCAGCTGCGCCTGCTGGAGCGGGAGAAGAAGCTGCTCGACAAGATCGACGAAGCGCTGGAGCGCCTGGCCCGCGGCGAGTACGGCTGGTGCAGCGAGACCGGCGAGCCGATCGGCCTGCGCCGTCTGCTGCTGCGACCCACCGCCAGCCTGTGCATCGAGGCCAAGGAACGTCAGGAACAACGCGAACGCCATATCCGTGATGTGCGAGGAAACCCCAATGGATAACCGCTTACCCGTCACCGTGCTGTCGGGCTTTCTCGGCGCCGGCAAGAGCACCCTGCTCAACCACGTGCTGAAGAATCGCGACGGCCTGCGCGTGGCGCTTATCGTCAACGACATGAGTGAGATCAACATCGACGGCAGCGAAGTGCAGCGCGACGTCAGCCTCAACCGCGCCGACGAGAAGCTGGTGGAGATGAGCAACGGCTGCATCTGCTGCACCCTGCGCGAAGACCTGCTGGAGGAAGTCGCGCGGCTGGCCCGCGACGGCCGCTTCGACTACCTGCTGATCGAGTCCACCGGCATCAGCGAGCCGCTGCCGGTGGCCGAGACCTTCACCTTCCGCGACGAGCAGGGCCAGAGCCTGTCCGACCTGGCGCGCCTGGATACGCTGGTGACGGTGGTCGACGGGGTGAACTTCCTGCGCGATTTCCATGCCGCCGAGAGTCTGGCCAGTCGCGGCGAGACGCTGGGTGAGGAAGACGAGCGCTCGATTACCGACCTGCTGATCGAACAGGTGGAGTTCGCCGACGTCATCCTGATCAGCAAGACCGACTTGATCTCCAGCGCCGAGCGCGAGGAACTGACGGCCATCCTGCGCGGACTCAACACCGAGGCCGAGATCGTGCCGATGGTGATGGGCCAGGCGCCGCTGGCGAAGATCCTCAACACCGGTCGCTTTGATTTCGACCGCGCTTCCCAGGCGCCCGGCTGGCTCAAGGAGCTGCGTGGCGAGCACGTGCCGGAGACCGAGGAGTACGGCATCGCCTCGACCGCCTACCAGGCGCGCCGGCCCTTCCACCCAGAGCGCTTCTTCGCTTTCCTCAATCGCGAGTGGGTCAATGGCCGCCTGCTGCGCTCCAAGGGTTACTTCTGGCTGGCCAGCAAGTACCAGGAGGCCGGCAGCTGGTCGCAGGCCGGCGGCCTGATGCGCCATGGCTATGCCGGGCGCTGGTGGCGCTTCGTGCCCAAGACCCAGTGGCCCGAGGACGAGGACGGTCTGCGCACCGTCATGAGCAAATGGAGCGCCGAGGTCGGCGACTGCCGCCAGGAGCTGGTGTTCATCGGCCAGAACATCGACTTCGCGCGCCTGCGCGCCGAGCTGGACGACTGCCTGCTGACCGACGCCGAAATGGCCGCCGGCCCCGAAGCCTGGCAACGCCTGCCCGACCCCTTCGGCGCCTGGACCGAGGAGGCCGCCTGATGCTGGCGCTCAAGCTGCGACCGCCGCCCCGCGCGTGTCTGGGGGCCGAGCCCGAGGTGCTTGCCGAGGCGCTGCAGGAGGGCGTCAACCTGGCGGTCTGGCAGCGCCGCCTGGCGCCGCAGGTCGAGGACTTCGTGCGCATCCTGCTGGCCCAGCCGCTGGAGGTGGCGGAGTCCGTGCAGATCGAGGTGGGCGCCGACGAGCAGCTGCGCCTGCCCGCGCTGCTGCGGTCGCAGGCCGACTTTCATGGCTATGACGCCTTCATTGCCGATCTCACCTGGCTGGCCGAGGCATTTGCCTGCCTGCTCGGTGCCCGGCGTATCGGTCTGCGTCTGCGCAGCCTGACCAAGCCGATGTGCCCGCGCTTCCACGTCGACCACGTGCCACTGCGGCTGATCAGCACCTACGCCGGGGTGGCCAGTGAATGGCTGGAGGAAGGCGGCATGGACCGCCGCCGTCTCGGCGAGGCTCAGGCCGAACCGCATGACGGCGAGCGCATCCAGCGTCTGGAAGCTGGCTGGGTGGCGCTGGCCAAGGGCGAGAAATGGCCGGGCAATGAAGGCGCCGGGTTGATTCACCGCTCGCCGACTCCGCCGCCGGGTGAGCGTCGTCTGCTGCTGACGCTGGACTGGCTGGCCTAGCGCGCCATCCACACGCCCTTGTACTGCTGCTCGCAGGCGGGCTTGAGATAGGTCGCATCGGTGGCCACGCCGTAGTAATGGATGTCCTGCTGGTAGGGCGTGCCGCTGACCTTGGCGCCGCGGCACACGCCGTAGCTGCTGCTCGGGCATTGCGGGGCGAAGCTGACTTCGACCTTCTGCCCCTTCAGCTGCGGGGCACAGAAGCCGTTGCGGAACAGCTGCTGGGGAATGGTGCGGTTCTCCTGACACAGCTTCACATCCAGCTGATTGCTCTGGCTGTGGATGATGCAGGCCTCGGCCTGTGCCAGCAGGGGCAGGCCGGCCAGCAGGAGGGTCAGGACAATACGCATGATGGGCAATCCGCTGAAAATAAGGCGCGACTCTAGCAAGCCCGTGCGGCGCGCAAAACCCGGCGCTTGAGTGGTCCCCCTGCTTGATGCCTAATCGGCGCTTTGCGCCGTCCGAGAGAAGCCATGCTCAGTCATATTCCCACCCACCTGATTGCCGGCCCGCTGGGCGCAGGCAAGACCAGCCTGATCCGCCACCTCTTGGCGCACAAGCCGGCGGGTGAGCGCTGGGCGGTGCTGATCAACGAGTTCGGCCAGATCGGTCTGGATGCGGCACTGCTGACGACCGGCGCGGATGGCATCGGTCTGGCCGAGGTTCCCGGAGGCTGCCTGTGCTGCGTCAATGGCGCGCCCTTTCAGGTCGGACTCTCGCGGCTGCTGCGTCAGTCGCGCCCGGACCGGCTGCTGATCGAGCCCTCCGGTCTTGGCCATCCCGCCGAGCTGCTGCAGCAACTGGCTGCGGCGCCCTGGGAGGGGGTGCTGGCGCTGCAGCCCTGCGTGCTGGTGCTGGATGCCCAGGCGTTGGCCAGCGGCGAACTCCTGCCCGCCAGTCAGCAGGCGGCGCTGGGCGAGGCCGGCCTGCTGGTGCTGAACAAGGCCGAGGGGCTGGACGCTGATGCACGAGCCCGGGTGCAGGCTGCGTTGCCGCCCTGTCCGCTGATCTGGACCAGCCAGGGAGCGCTGGCGTTCGATCAGTTGCCGGGTCATCAGGTGCAGGCCGGCGCCGAGCAGGCCGGACTGAAACTGCCGACGGGAACTGCGCCGCTGGCACAGATCTGGACGTCGCCCGAGCAGCCGATCTGCCAGGTACAGCAGGCCGCGGAGGGCTGGAGCATCGGCTGGCGCTGGCATCCCAGTCAGCAGTTCGACCTGCTGCGGGTTCAGCAATGGCTAGGGGCGCTGAACTGGCGCCGCGCCAAGCTGGTGCTGCAGACCAATGCCGGCTGGCTCTCGGTCAACGCGCTGGACGGTGCCCCGCTGCACTGGCAGAACAGTGAATGGCGCAAGGATTCGCGGCTGGAGCTGATCTTCGCCGAGGCTCAGGACGAGTCGGCGTTAAACGCAGCGATGCAGGCTTGCCGGAGCTGATTGCGTTTGTCTGGTTGCCTCAGCGCCAGAAGTGTTCGACCAGGCTGCCAAGCACCAGCACTGCCATGCAGGTCGCGCTGACATACAGCGCTTTGGGCGAGCTGAGCCAGCGCAGCAGATTTTGCCGGGGTTCGGCGCGCAGGGCCTGAAACATCGGCTGGTGAACCGGATCGATGCGCAGGGCAAACAGACGGTCGCGGTAGAGCAGCTCGCGCGCCCTGGCCATCTGGCTGTACAGCGGCAGGCGCAGGGCGAAATGCAGCTCGCCATCCTCGGCACGTCCCATTGCCAGCAGATGGCAGTCGATGCCGCAGGCATTCAGTTGTTGCCCCAGATGCTCGATAAAGCCTTCGTGAGTGGATTCCAGCAAGACGAACATCCTGTTCCCTCCTTGTGTGCAGCCGCGGACTATGCCCGATGGCCACAGAACTGACGAGTCGCCCGACAGCGCCGATACTATGCGGGTTGAGTTTGCTCAAGGCTGTTTACCCATGCACCTGCTTCCCTGGTCCCACTCCTGTTCCGCCGGTTTTACCCTGCGTGGCTGGCACACGCCGCCGTCGGGCAAACCGCTGCTGCACTTCCTGCACGGCAACGGTTACTGCGGACGGGTCTATGAGCCGCTGCTGGCGCTGTTGGCCGAGGATTTCGACCTGTGGCTGTGCGACGTTCAGGGTCATGGCGACAGCGATCACGGCGGGCGTTTTCACGGCTGGAACCGCAGCGCCGAGCTGGCCGTGGAAGCCTTTGAGGCAGGTCGCGGGGTGTTCGGCGCGGTGCCCTGTTTCGCCGTCGGCCACAGCTTTGGCGGGGTGCTCACCAGCCTGATCCTGGCGCGCCATCCCGAGCTGTTCCGGCGTGCCGTGCTGCTCGATCCGGTGCTGTTTAGCCCGACGATGATCGGGGTGATGGCCCTGTCCGATGTGGTGGGTCTGAGCCAGCGCAATACACTGGCGCAGAAGGCCCGTGGCCGCCGCCGCGAGTGGCCGGACCGACAGGCGGCCTGGAAGAGCCTGCACAACCGCGGCATGTTTCGCGGCTGGGACGCCGCAGCTTTCAACGCCTACATCGAGCATGCGCTGAAGGACAGCGCGACCGGCGTCGAACTCAAGTGCAAGCCGAGTCGCGAGGCGGAAATCTTCGCCTCTTTCCCGCGCCGCCTGTGGCCAAGTCTGGCCAAAATCGCAGTGCCCACCCAGGTGCTGCATGGCGAACGCAGTTATCCCTTCGTGGCCAAGTCGGTGGCGCGCTGCTGTGCTAGCAATCCGCACTTCAGTGGCCAGGTGGTCGCCGGCGGGCATTGCTTCATGCAGGAGTTTCCCGCTGCCAGTGCGGCGCGGGTGCGTGACTTCCTGTTGCGCTGAACCGGGCTACAGGCTCAGCCGTCGCTGCCATCGCGCCGGGGAGGCAGGCTCGGGTGGCTGCGCTTCCATTCGGCGATATGCACCACATTGGCACTGTCCTGTGCCGTGGTTTGGTGCGGGTGGGCGTCCAGCTGAATATGGCCGAGCTGCTGGCCGAACATGCTTAGGTTGCCGCGCAGGCGCTGGTCGCCGGTGACGGTGAACTCGAAATCGTACAGCCGCGCCAGGCGCAGATGACCGCGTCCGTCGCGCTGCAGGCGCAGGCCGCGCAGGGCGACATTCTCGTCGAGCAATTCGATATCCAGCCGGGCGCAGTGCTGGCGTGCCAGCAGCAGGGCGCGCTCGCGAATGCCATGACCGCGCCACAGCCACGCGGCGACGGCGAGAAAAAGCATAACCAGGGTCATATCGGCGAGGCTGAACATGCGGGCGTTCCTCAGCGGCTTGCTGTCAGCTTAAACCATGCGCCTGGCCGCCGCAGCCGGGGCGGCCGGAAACCATGATCGGTGCACCGCCCGGTGTCACCGGCGTGCCTCAGTGTTGCTCGGCAATCGCCTGGTAGCGGGCTTCCAGCTCCTGACGCAGGGCCCGGCGCTGCTGAGCCTGGGCAAAACGCCGCTTGCCCTCGGCGGTCTGCGGCTGCAGTGGCGGAACGGCCACCGATTTGCCGTTTTCGTCCACGGCCACCATGGTGAAGAAGCAGCTGTTGGTGTGGCGGACCAGACGCTTGTGGATGTCTTCGGCGACTACCTTGATGCCGACTTCCATGGAGCTGCGCCCGGTGTAGTTGACGGTGGCGAGGAAGGTCACCAGATCACCGACATGGATCGGCTGGCGGAAGTTGACCTGATCCACCGACAGGGTCACCACGTAGCAGCCGGCATAGCGGCTGGCGCAGGCATAGGCGACCTGATCCAGGTACTTGAGCAGGTTGCCGCCGTGCACATTGCCGGAAAAATTGGCCATGTCCGGGGTCATCAGCACGGTCATCGAGAGTTCGGGGTTGGCAGCGTCCATCGGGATACCTCGTTGCGGGGTGGGCTTGATACGCCGAGCGGCGTCTCGGGTCAAGCGTTGGGCGCTGCCCCGTATGCAAGAGTCCGACCAGGCTACTCGGCGATCCCTTAGTGCTGCTGCCGAGCCGACGCAGGTGGCTTTTGCCGGCTGTGCTGCAGGGCAATGTCCTATTTGCCCGCCGAGAGCCCTAGGTCGATGGCCAGATCGGCGCCGGTAATGGCGCTGGCCGTCGGCTGGCAGAGGAAGTACACCAGCTCGGCCACTTCGGCGGGCTGGACGAAGCGGGCCTTGTCACCCTGCGGGTACTTGTCCAGCAGGCCGCGGTAGTAGGCCATCGGGTTGCCGTTGCCATATTGCTGGGCCTGGAAGGCCAGCATGGGTGTGTCGATATCGCCCGGCGATACCGTGTTGACCCGCACGCCATGCGGCGCCAGATCCAGCGCCAGGGTCTTGCCGAGCAGGGTCAGGCCACCCTTGCTGGCGCAGTAGGCGGCGGCGTTCTGGTTGCCCTGATGACCGGCATCGCTGGAGATATTGACGATGCAGCCGCGGGTTTCCTTCAGGTGCGGGATGGCCGCCGAGCACATGAAGAAGGGCGCCTTGAGGTTGACCGCCATGACCAGGTCGAAGTCTTCCTCGGAGAAGGTGTCCACCGGGCCTTCGCGCCAGATGCCGGCGGCGTTGACCAGTGCATCCAGGCGGCCGACGCGGCCGAGGGTGCGCTCGACCACGTCGCGACAGGCAGCGGCCGTGCGCAGGTCGGCGGTTATGCAGCCAGCCAGCGGCATTTCATGGCCCAGCTGGGCCAGCCCGGCGGCGTTCTGGTCGGTGACCACCACCCGCCAGTTGCCCTGGTGAAAACGCTGCGCCAGGGCGCGGCCGAGGCCGCCGGCGGCGCCGGTGATCAGTACGACGGGTTGCATAGAATAAGGCCTGATACGTCCAGTTAAGGGGTACGTAGCGCTATGGTTCTCGGAGCTCGTTTAGGGGGTCGCTACTAATACGGTGCGGCTGCGCTTTACACTCTGGCGTATCCGCTTGCCGACAGTGCTCGTGCTAACGGTGTACATCCCGATACCCATTGTGATCGTCAGAATGTCCTTACAACCTGTGCCCAGATGCGCGGAGTCCTTGCTACGTCGCTTTCGGGATCTGCATTTCCAAGGCGCCAGGCGGCGAAGGTACTGATCTGCCATTCCTGAGCGGCCCAGCGTGCGCCTACACCTGCGCCTGAGAGGTTGCGATGGTTGTCTTCCGGCGTCCAGGGCTCCTTGTTGAGCCGAACCTGACCATGATCGAGGAAGGTGGACAGTTGCCAGGCCTCGTTCAAGGCGTAACGCAGCTCCATGTTGGCCAGCCAGCCTTGATCGCCTGATGCCTCGCCCTGCGGATAGGCCCGAACGCCATAGGCACCGCCAAGGTATAGCTTCTCGACGCTGTCTAGGTTGCCGTCGGCCCATTGCGCCTGCAGCTGGGAATAGAGACTGAAGCGATCGCTGAGGCGTTGCAGACGAACCAGGCTGGAATTGATCTTGTGGAATCGGCCGCGGGTGCCGGTTGTTAGGTCATCGCCGCGCTGCGCCTCTGCGCCGTCAATCGTCAGGCTGCCCTGACTCCAGGACAGCGCGAAGCTGTTGACGGCGCCACCCAACAGCGTGTCACGACTGTTGCCGTTAAGCGAAAGAAGAGTCACACGGTCACGTTTGTCGCTTTTTTGGTCGACCAGGTCGACGTCATCCTTGAGGCGCTTGTCATCAAACTGGAGCTGGCCATAGAGGCTGAAATCGCGGGAGCGTACCAAGGGTTGCAGCGCGAAGACGCTGGCGATGCGTGCATTACCATGGGCCTCGATATCTTCGAAGTCCTTACCCAACTGGTAGTCCATGTCCGAGTAGGCCAGGCCGAACTGAGTTGCCCATGGTCCGAGTGGTAACTGGTAGGCGATGCGTCCATAGCGCTGCTCTTCTTCTGAACCCATAGCGCGTAAGGTCAGACGGTCGCCGAGCCCAAGCGAGTTATTGAAATCAACGGTGGCGCCTAGACGGTATTCGCCGACAAAGCGATTCCCGTAGTTGTCGGCATCCACCGAGCCAGAGATCAGCGGAGCACGCTGTACGTCCACTAGCAGATCAGTGGTCCCGGTGCTGGTGCCGGGACGCAAGGTCGATTTCACTTCGACGCCGGGCGTGTCCTGGAGTAATAGCAGGCTGCGTTCGAGCGTTTTGCCTTGCACTGCATCGCCTGGCTGCAGTGCCTCCAATGGGGCGATGGCGCTGCCGCGCAGCCCTGCTTGGTCGTTGATCTGCACTTGGCCGTAGCGCCCTTCGAGCACGGCGATCTTTACTATACCGCCCTCGATCTCCTGGGCGGGAAGGTAAGCGCGGGTCAGCGGATAGCCGCGCTCTCGGTAGAGGCGAGTGATGCGGTTGGCAGCGATTTGCAACTGACCAACTGTCAGCTCTCGTCCAGCAAGATCAGCAAGTTGTGCGAGTAGCTCGGCACTGGGCAGAGCCTCATTGCCTTCGAGGATGAATCCATTGACTTGCAGGCGTGGGCCGGCCTCGGCCAGCGGATCTGGCGGTGCGTCAGGCAGGTTGATGTCCAGACGTTGTCTGGCAGGTAACTGCAAGGGGGCCTGATCAACGCTTTGTTGCACCTGGCCGGCATCTGGTGCTGTGGCAGCATGGGCGCTCAGCGTGATCAGAGAGGCGGCAAGACCCGCCAGCATAGAACTCGGACGCAACTTCAGATTCCTTCTGGAAGACGGATACCGCTATCGACGAGGTTCAGCTGCAGACCGGAGGTCTCGACGTCGAAGAGTTTCGGGCTGGTCATCATCAAGGGGCGGGAGGGTAGTTCATCGGTCTGTTGAGCGGTCAACTGTGCCGCTGCGAGCTGCGGATCGACGAGGTTGGCCAACGGGGAGAGGTTGCCAATCACGGTCAGTATGCCGTCCACATAGGTGATGTCGTAGTTGGCCAGCCCGGTGCCTCGGGCATTGCTGGCGACGATGGCGTAGTTGCCTGCGCTGGCGTTGAATAGCGAGCCCAGGCTGGTGAGATCCATCCCATTGACCTGATCACCCGCAATCAGGCCCGAGGTGGTGAAGCCACTCAGCGAAGCAGTTTGGCCGTAGGTCTTGTTGGCATTGCTGGCAGTGATGGTCAGCGCGGCCTTGTCGATGGTCAGGGTGCCGGCGAGCATCTCGATGTCATAGCCGAACTGGCTGGAATAGAGCCCGCTCGCACGCAGGTTGGCGCCGCTGTAGGTGCCGGCGTTGGCGCTGTTGGCGGTGTAGAGGGCGCTGCCGGAAACCAGGGCCGGGTCGTAGCCGATGGGGTACACCAGGGCGCCGGTGCTGCTGGTGGCGCTGCCGTCGTAGGTCTTGCTGGCGTTGCCGACGTTGACGCTGAGGGCAGTCATGAAGCTGCGCAGCAGCGGCGCGCTGTGGCCCTCGTACATGCGCCAGGTGGCACCCGTGCCGCCGGCGTCATCGATACTCCAGCCGGCCGCCACGAAGGGCGCCAGGCGGGTGAGCTGGGCGCTGGTCAACCCGGAGATGCCGCTGCCATTGCCGGCCCCGGCGCCCTGGGCCAGGCCGCTGGTGGTGGTGTTCCAGAAGCTGCCGGTGGCGGTGCCGACATTGCTGCCCACCAGGCCGCCGACCGCGCCGACGCTGGAGCTGGCCGTGCCTGTGGAATAGACACGCAGCAGGCTGCCGTCGTTGAACCCGACCAAGCCACCCGCCGTGGCGCTGCCCTGGGC
>NZ_NSLB01000006.1 GCF_002304225.1 Pseudomonas sp. HAR-UPW-AIA-41 | reverse complement strand
TCCCGAACTCAGAAGTGAAACGACGCATCGCCGATGGTAGTGTGGGGTCTCCCCATGTGAGAGTAGGTCATCGTCAAGCTCCTATCCCAAACCCCCGACACGCTTACGCTGGTCGGGGGTTTGTCTTTGCGCGGAGAAAACTTCAGGAGCACTGGCGAGCAGGCAAGCTGGACGTTTTGACAGCGTAAAGCGCTTAACGCAGGCAAACAAAAAGGCCCCAGGCGGTTAAACCTGGGGCCTTTTCTATTTGGCGCATCCGGCGGGATTAGTCGCCGCGGTATTCGCAACCACTGGTGCAGGTTTCGTGTATGCGAATACGTGAAAGCTCGGGCAGCAGTGGCTTGAGCTCCTGCCAAATCCACTTGGCCAGGACTTCGCTGGTTGGGTTTTCAAGGCCGGGGATCTCGTTCAGGTAGTTGTGATCGAGTCGTTCGTAGATCGGCTTGAAAATGGCTTTGATTTCGGAAAAATCGCGAATCCAGCCGGTGTAGGGATCCACTTCGCCTTCGATATGAATGGCCACCTTGAAAGAATGGCCATGCAGGCGTCCACATTTGTGGCCGGTCGGAACGTGAGGGAGGCGATGGGCGGCCTCAAACATGAATTCTTTAAACAGTTCCACGGTGTAATGCTCATCAGACACTGCCCATTGAGGGCAAAGTCTGATTCTATCAGCAATAAGGTGGGCTAGCGGCTTGCTGAGCGCAACCGCTTCAGTTCCGCGTTGAGCCAGTCGGCAGACAATTGCTCCATACCCCGGCATCGCACACGATAAGGCTCTCCGCTGAAGCTGCTTTCGCTGGCGCCGCGCTTGATGAATTGTTCCGGGCTGTCGATCAGGTCTTTGTCCAACAGGTACTCGAGCTTCTTCTGAAGATGAGCGCGAGCATCTGGTGACGTGTGTTCGCTTCCATTGCGAATGAAGGTGCACCCGCTTTGCTCGACAAAGTCCAGCAGGCTGTTGACCTCCTTTCGGCCCAGCTCATCAAGTGCTGCGTGACTCGGTTGGCTCAGGGCAAGCAGTGAGCAGCTGACGAAGATGGTTCGCCACATAACGGTGAAATTTGGCATCGTTCCAGTAGTCCAGATGGCTGAAAGGGGTAAAACGCTTGTACCAGGGGCCGACAGCCATGCTGCAGTCCTCGGTAACGACCTGCGCATAGTTCTGCAATGGTCGAAGCGGGTACCCCAGGATATCGGCCGGTGCATAGACATTCAGCCAGCGTGCCTGAGTCTGCAGAGGTGTCGGCAAACAGTGACCAGGAAAGCGAATAGGAACGACTGGGTCATAGGCAAAGGTGAAGAGCGGAATATTGCAGCCGAAGGTGATGAATCCGCTGAAAGTCTCCAGACCAAGGAATGGATCCAGCGCACAGCTGCTGCTTTGGTTGAGCTTCTGCTGATCCCAGACGTAGTTGGAGAAAATGTGTCCCCCCAGTGAATGGGCCAGCACAATCAGAGGCGTGTCGGCCGACCTTGGCCCGTAGTTCATTCAGCCCCTGGCGCACGCATTGATGCACCTCTTCGTAACTGGTGTCATAGGCTTGGGAGGTTTTGCGATAGCCGCTGGCATCACCAAGAAACAAGGTGATGATTCTGCGTAACCAGCGCCAACGCAGCGGCTGGTCGTGCAGGGCCTGCAGATAGGCCTCTTCGCGCTGATCGAGGACACTGGCCCAGTACAGACTCTGGAATGCAATCTCCTTGGCGTCGGAACCCAGCCGCTTGCGCAATGCCGCGACCAAGGGGGCGGCGAAAGTGTGCAAGCCTTCCTCATCACGCTGATCCGGCTGATTGCCAATGCCGTGAATGATTGCTACTGCTAACCGCATGCCCCCTCCCTGGTAACCTCAATCATCTAAAAGCTTGTTGAACACCTTCCGCTGGTGTCTGAGCCACCGGGCGACTGCAGCCCATCAGAGCGGCTGCAGTCGCTCGGCTATATCGCCACTATCAGCCAATTCAAGGAATTCGTCACCCAGGCGTCGGCTCTCGGCCATGGCCTGACGCCAATAATCCTCGCGGCCTTGATCGTTGCCCAGATAGCGCTTGAAGTCACTGCGGTCCGGCAGCTTGCCGTGGGGAAGTTGTGACAGATACTCGCGTGAAGGCGAGATCAGAAGTACGTCTTGTAACTGCTCGGCATTGGCCCTGCGCCATGGCAGCGACTTGTCGAACCAGCCGGGAATGACGCGGTCGGTGAAGTGAGGGTAGAGCACGATGCCGTCAGCCTGGTAGGGCAGGTCCAGGTGGTAGTCGAGCAGGCCGCCATCGCGGAAAACGCCCGCGCTGACGCCGGGAATATCGTTGATGGCGTTCATCACCATGGGGATGGATCCCGAGGCAAGCAACGACTGACGCAGGTTGTGCGCGCCCAGTTCGTGGTAGTGCGAGGTGAAGTCGGTCAGGGGCGCCAGCGGCGGGGCCTGCCTTGGATCATGCATGACTATGCGTTCGAAGTGGCCTTGCAGACGCTGGCGGGACAGCAGGTTATTGCCAATCACCGCTGACAGACCCAGACCGAGTTTGCCGCGGTGATCGTGTCGTAACAGCCCCCGGCTTTTCACTACCAGAATATTCAGGTGGTACAGCGGATTGCAGGTTACCTGAGCATCTTGCCCCTGCAGCAAGTCATCAAGCAGCTGTGTGCAGCTGCGGCTGACCTCGGCCATGCTGACACCCTTGGCAAAACGCTGGCTGGTATACAGCTCGCCCAGGCGCAGCAGGCCTTGTACCGGGTCTGGCAGGCAGGCACTTGCGAAGCGCCAGGAGCCGATGGACGCGCCGATCAGCGTTCTCTGTCGCGGTGCGCTGGGTAGCCATGAACCGAAAAGTGCCAGATCAAGCCCCTGAATCCCCAGACCTTTGGGGCCACCTGCTGCTCCTGGCAGGATGCTGACATCGGCCGCCTGCAAGCCTTGGCTGCGGATGCGTTGCATGGCACGCTGTCCGGCACGGATGGTCAGGGCTGGGAATCTTCGGTGAATGGCTGGCATGCGTGTCTCCTGCAAACAGCCGGCGATTATAGGTCTTGTGTGGCTACGGCCAAGCGCTCTTCACCCGGTGAATATCTCGACAGCAGGCGGTGCAGTGGGCATTCAGTTTGAGTTAATCGAGTGTGGCTAGAGTGTGCAACACAAAGTCCTTACACACTCAAACGAGGAAACGACCCATGAAAAAGCTGACTTCAATTCTGACGCTGACTGCCCTGGCCCTGGGGAGCATGACGGTTCAGGCGCGTGATCTGGGCCCGGATGAAGCGCTGCGTCTGCGCGATGCCGGTACTATCCAGTCCTTCGAAAAGCTCAATGCTGCCGCACTTGCCAAGCACCCGGGGGCCACGATCGAGGAAACCGAGCTGGAGCACGAGCACGGGCGTTACCAGTATCAGGTCGAACTGCGTGATGCCCAGGGCGTACAGTGGGACGTTCAGCTGGACGCCACCACAGGTGCAGTGCTGCAGGACCATCAGGACGATTGATTAGCATGATACTGCGTGGGCCGGGTCTGCTTCTGCTCTGCGTTTTCACCAGCACGGCAGTCTTCGGGCGTGATCTTGATCACGACGAGGCGCTGGAACTGGCTCGCAGCGGTCAGATTCAGCCCCTGGATAAGCTCCTGCAACAAGCCCTGGGCACCTATCCCGGGGCGACTTTGCTGGAGGCCGAGCTGGAACTCGAACACGGCCGTTATCGCTATGAGGTGGAGTTGCTCACTGCAAGCGGCACTGTCCGCGAACTGGAACTTGATGCGCAAAGCGGGCAGTTGCTCAAGGATGAGGAGGACGACTGATGCGCCTGTTGCTGGTCGAAGACAGTGTTGAGCTGGCTGATTCGCTGCTGGCAGAGCTGGGGCGGCACGGCTATGCGGTCGACTGGCTGGCTGACGGGCGCGATGCCGCCTATCAGGGTATCAGCGAGCCTTATGATCTCATCATCCTTGATCTTGGCCTGCCGGGGCGTCCGGGGCTTGAGGTGCTGCGCGAGTGGCGTGGCAAGGGCAGCCATACACCGGTACTCATTCTGACTGCGCGTTCATCCTGGGCTGAGCGTATCGAAGGGCTCAAGGCGGGGGCTGATGACTACCTGAGCAAGCCTTTCCATCCCGAGGAACTGCTGCTTCGTATCCAGGCCTTGCTGCGCCGTTCCAATGGGCTGAGCAATCAGCCTGAGCTGATGGTGGGCGGCCTGCAACTGGATGAAGCCCAGCAGCGTGTCACCCTCAATGGACAATGCGTGGAACTGACTGCCGCCGAGTTTCGCCTGCTGCGCTACTTCATGTTGCACAGTGGTCAACTGCTGTCGAAGAGCCAGTTGAGTGATCACCTGTATGACGGTGAGAGTGAACGCGACTCCAACGTGCTCGAAGTTTTGGTCAACCGCCTGCGTGGCAAGTTCGGCAAGACAGTGATCGAGACCCGCCGCGGCCAGGGCTATCGCTTCGTTGGTGTCCACTGATGGGGTCGATCCAACGGCGCATCGGCCTGGCACTGCTGGTCAGCCTGTTACTGGCAGGCGGTTTGCTGGCACAGGGCAGTCTGTGGCTGTTCGACCGTGGTCTGCGCAGCTATCTGCAGAGTGATTTGCGTGACGAGGCCGAGAGCCTGTTGCGGGCGATAGCGCGCAAGCCTTCAGGTGTTCAGCTGGAAACACAGCTCGTCGATCCGTCATTCCAGCGCCCCTATTCCGGACGCTACTTTCTTATCGACATCGATGGTCAGCTGTGGCGCTCGCGCTCGCTCTGGGACCGGGAGCTGTTGATGCCGTCGTCAGCCGGGCTGCAGGAAGAATTGCAGCATGGTCCTCAGGGCCAGCATCTGCTGGTCTATTGCGCCAGTTTCAAGCGCCAGGGCCTGCCCGTGCGTATCTGCGTGGCGCAGGACTACAACCCGGTACTGCAGGCATTCACCCGCATGCAGCAGTTTGCGCTTGGTTTTGGTGCAGGCTTGTTGCTCCTCTTGCTACTGGTTCAGCGCTGGGCGGTTCGCAGTGCTCTGCGGCCGCTGGAGCAGGCGCGCCTGCAATTGCAGCAGCTGGAGCAGGGACATCGGAGTCAGCTGGAGCTGGTCACTGTCAGTGAGTTACAGCCGCTGGTAGAGCAGATCAACCAACTGCTGCGCCATACCGAGACGACCCTGCAGCGATCGCGTCATGCTCTGGGCAATCTCGGACATGCCCTGAAGACCCCGCTGGCTGTGCTGTTAACGCTGCTGCAGCGCGATGAGCTCAGGGCACACGAAACGCTTCGACAAAGTCTGCATGAGCAGTTGTTGCTGATCCGCGAGCGCCTGGAGCGCGAGTTGGGGCGTGCGAGGCTGGCAGGTGAGGTGCTGCCGGGGGCGCACTTCAATTGTGCCGAGGAAGTGCCGGCGCTGCTCGATACCTTGCGTATGATTCACCCGCGGGGACTGCAGCTGGAATCACAGGTGGTGGCGGGGCTGCGGCTGCCGGTGGACCGCGAAGACTGCCTCGAGCTGCTCGGCAATCTGCTCGACAATGCCTGCAAATGGGCGGTCAGCCGGGTGCGGTTGACGATCGAGGCCTTGCCGCAGGCGTATATCCTGCAGGTTGAGGATGACGGCCCCGGGATAGCGGCGAGCGAGCGTGAGCAGGTGCTGCAACGTGGTTCGCGGCTGGATGAGGAAGTTGCCGGGCATGGGCTGGGGCTTGCCATCGTGCGCGATATCGCCAACAGCTGGGGCGCCGTCCTGACTCTGAGGCAGAGCCCGCTGGGCGGTCTGTGCGTCAGGATCGAACTGCCGCGAAAGGCGGGCTGAAGCCTTACATGCCGTTGGCAAAGTCCGGATTGGCGAAGCTGATGTTGGCTCGAACGGGCTTCAGTGCCTCGGCGTACTGACAGAGGATATCCAGCGCATAGTCGATGCGTGCACGGATACGTTGATCACCTTCCCCGAGTGCCGTCCCGGCATTGAGCACCTGTTCCACCTGACGGATGATCAGATGTTCGGGCAGATAGCACAGGCGGCTGTTCTTGTAGCCTGAGGCCCGCAGTTCGCTGATCGGGTAGGCGCCGCCCACACCAGAGGAAACCCCTACCAGCAGGGCGGGTTTGTGCGCGAGTTCGGCCTTGCTGGCATAGAGGAAGAAGTTCTTCACCGCCGGGCAGGCCATGCCATGCCATTCCGGAGCGATCACCACCAGCGCATCGGCGGCAGCCAGCTCTGCCTGCATGGCAGGCCAATGCTCGGCGGGACCGGCGGGCCAGAGTGGCAAGGGCGTCGCAGCAATATCCAGTACGCAGGCCTGCTGACCGTGCTGTTGCAGCTGTTGTTGCAGGTACGCGGCGACTTTGGCCGATTGGCTGTCGGGGCGGTTGGAACCGCTGAGAATGGCAATTTTGAGCATGCTCGGGAATCCTGAGTGGGGTCACAGTCAGGCTAGCGAGCCTGGCGCCTGGCTGGCAAGGAGCCAGGCGCCAGTGTGGTGGGCAAATCGGGTCAGTCAGACGCGGAACTGATCCATCAGCGCCTGTTGCTGGTTGGCCAGCTGGTTGAGTGTCTGGCTGATCTGTGCCGATTCGTCTGCCTGCAGTGTGATCGACTCGGTGACATCGCGGATCGACGACACATTGCGGTTGATCTCATCGGCGACCGAGCTTTGCTCCTCGGCGGCGCTGGCGATCTGCAGGTTCATGTCGGTGATCACACTGACCGATTCACCAATGCGGCGCAGAGCGGCTACGGCCATTTCCACCTGTTGCACGCTGCCTTCGGCCTGCCGGTTGCTGCTGTGCATTGAGCTGACCACTTCGCGGGTGCCGCTTTGCAGGCCTTCGATGACCTGGCGGATCTCTTCCACCGAATCCTGAGTCCGCTTGGCAAGATTGCGAACCTCGTCGGCAACCACGGCAAAACCACGACCGGCTTCGCCAGCGCGGGCTGCTTCGATGGCCGCGTTGAGGGCGAGGAGGTTGGTCTGTTCGGCGATCGAGCGGATGACTTCCAGAACCGAACCAATTTGCTCACTGCTGCTGGCCAGGCCTTGAACTTCCTGCATGGCCTTGGTCAGCTCAGCCGAAAGCTGTTCGATGCTGGAAGTGGTGGCGCCGATGACGCCCAGCCCTTCCTGACAGGCCTGATCGGCACCACGCGCCGCTGCGGCGGCCTGAGCGGCGCTGCGCGCTACGTCCTGCGCCGTGGCGCTCATTTCGTGGAAGGCGGTGGCTACCTGATCCACTTCGCGGAACTGTTGCTGCATACCGGCACTGGTCTGCTGGGCAATGCCGGCGGACCGGTCGGCGGTCTGCCGGGCATCGATCACGGTGGCTTTGACCTGGGCAACAATGGGTTGCAGCTTGTCGAGGAAACGGTTGAACCAACCTGCCAGTTCGCCGAGCTCATCGGCTTTGTTGTAGGCGAGACGCTTGGTCAAATCGCCTTCGCCGCTGGCGATGTCTTTGAGCATACTGGCAACAGCCAGGATCGGCTTGGTCACGCCAAGTGCTGTCAGCCAGATGAGCAAGAGTCCTATCAGACCTCCTGCCAGCCCCAGAATGAGAGCAACAGTGGTGTTGCGCTGGCTCATTTCATCCATTTGGCTTTCGAGCGCAATAGCCGGAGCCAGCAGAACATTCTCTGGGACCTCGACCAGCACTGCCCACGGTTTACTGTCCGGAATCGGTTGCAGCGGTTCGAGTACTTGCATGACGCCGCTGTTATGCAGTAACTGCGGCTGGTTTTGTCCGATCAGGCGGATGATCTCACTGGATTGGTTGGCAAACGCCTTGTCCAACTTGCCCCCCAGCAGTTTGCTGTCGCGGCTGTGACCTGCAAGGAGTCCGGCTGAACTGATGATGCTGACATGTCCCTGACCGTCAAACAGTGCTTTGTGGGCCTCGTCACTGATGCTTTGAAGGCTGGCCAGGCTGATATCCACGCCAAGTACACCGATAACTTTGCCGTTGACCTCAAGCGGGAAGGCAATACTGGTCATCAGGGTTTTCACCCCGTTAGTGTCGTCGATATAGGGTTCCAGCAGGCAGTGCGTTCGTGTCTGCAGTGGGCAGCTGTACCAGGCGTTATAAGGGGCGCCGCTGATGCCGGGCGTGGTGTCGTTGAGTGATTCTTCGGTCATGGCCGAGAGGTTGATTTCGCCCTTGGCGTTCTGCGCCCAGTACAGGGAGAAACGGCCCTTGTCGTTGCTGCCGATGGCCTCCTGATCGACAAACAACTCGTCCTTGCCGTCCAGAGCGTTAGGCTCGAATGCGACATAAATGCCTAACAGACTGCGGTTGGCTTCCAGTGCGCTCTTGACCTGGCGGGTCAGATCCTCGCGCAGATCAAAGGCATCGAGAAAACGCTTTTCTGCCTGCTCGCGAATAAACAGCACCTGTTTTGCGGCGCCTTTGCCGTACTGGAAGGCATCCATGAAGTAGCGTTGCATGCGCAGGGCCTGGGCTTCACCACGAGCGGACATACGCAAGCGGGCAGACTCTTCCAGCATCGAAGTACTGGCCTTCTTGACCAGTGTTGCGTTGCGACCGGCCTGCACCACCGAGGCGCTGACCAGAACGGCGACGATCGCCAATAGGCAGATTCCTGCCAGCAGGGTGATCTTCCACTGGATGGACAGACGGTTGAACAACATGGGGCAATCCTTCTGCAAAGGCACTAAGAGAGGGCGCGCGTAACGATATGCCGCTACCAGAAGCAGGGCTTACTGGTGAATATCGTCCGTGCGCGCCAGAACTTAAATGTAGCAGCAAGAATTGTGCACATGCCGTACAGGATATTGCACGGCGTTGTGTTGAATATGACTAGTCGTCTCCAGATGCTTATTTACACCAGAGCCGTTTTTATCACTGCCCTGGGCCTGCATTACGTTGTTGGCGATAAGCACTAACGTTCAGGTACACCGCCTGGCGCAGGCGATTAATGCCGCCTAGCGGGCGGTGCTCGGGGAGGGCATGCCAGGGGTTGTAGGAAAGATTGTCACAGAACAGGTTCTGCTCACGGCTATCGAAGTCCTGTGGCGGTACTTTAAGGGTAGCCACGGTGACAAAAGGTGAATCCTGCTCTAACCACTCGACGCTGGTGTCTTCCAGCGGCATGTAGCGCGACGGGTCCTGGCGCTGTACCTGCAGGGCAAAGCACGCAGGCATGCGGTCCAGTGACAGCTGCTGATACAGGGCGCTGCGCAGGAAGTTCGGCAGGTCGCTGTTCTGCGGTGGCAACTGATAGTCGGGGCAGTTCTGCGGCGCCGGGATGACCCGGTACTTGATGTTGTTCGGCCCGAGCTTGAAGGGCGCGATGGAGTTGTAGGTGGTGCTCACCGGGCTTTCCGGCGCCGGGCTCAGGGTACGGAGGGCGATCAGCAGGTGGCGAATCTCCCAGGTCCTCGGATCCCAGCTGGGGAAAAAGGCCAGGATTTTCTTGCCGCTGGCCTGGGCGGCGAAGTTCTGCCGATATTCGGCAACGTCCCGCACGAAGAACACCGGGTGGTTGAACATGACAAAGTCCTGTTCACTGTCGTGCCCGCGGCCGGGCATCAGCTTGGTGCCGGGCACATCGAGCAGTTTGATCGCCATGCCACGGGCGTCACGGGTGGCGTCGAACTGCGGGTAGGCGTTGCCATTGGAGAAGCGTACCCAGCTCTGCCAGGTCTTGCCCGGCTCACTGAACACGCCGTGCCGCAGCTGCGGGTTGATGTCCGGCAGCACGCTGAGTTCGGCTTTGACGCAGCCATGGGCCTTGGCATGGGCATCGCGCAGTACGCGGGTATTGTCACGGTGCTGTTCGACGATGCGAATGGCATCCTCGATGATGGCCTGGGTGTAGCGGCCTTCATCGGCGGGGATTTGCTCCTCGGCCGCGACCGGGCCTGAGAACTTCCAGTTGTAATAGAGCGCGCCAAGCCCAAGGCCGATCGCACCCAGCAGCAGGGGAGGCAGTATCAGCCAGGCCAACAGCTTGCCCAGACCCATCCATAAACGTTGCAGCATGGTGATGCTCCTTATCAGTCCTGAGCCTGGTCAGCCTTGCGGCTGGCCGGCCGTGCAATTCGGGCCCGGGTTCCAGGGGCGTTCCTCGACTGTGCTCAATTGCTGTTCCAGCGCGTCGTTGCCCATGACCTTGAGGTATTCGATCAGCGCCCAGCGCTCCTCCGGTTGCAGTGCGCGGCCAATGACGCCATCGGTACGGCAGCCGTCGCGGAATTCATGGCCCTGGTTACCGTTACCGGTGATGCGGGTGTCGAGCAGGAATCCGCCGGGGAATTTCTCGCTCCGGTAGCCTGCGCGCCGAGGGTCGTATTCGAAGTTGCCAACCCAGAACTGGGTGCTGCGCTCGCTGACCGGTGACAGCAGCTCGAAGAGATTGGGTACCGAACCGTTGTGCAGGAATGGCGGCGTAGCCCAGATACCTTGCAGCGGGCGGGCTTTGTAGCCGCGCTTCTCGCGTACCCCGATAGGCAGGCCGAAGCCGTCCATCTGGGAGCGTTCGCTGCCGGTGATGCCCGCATCACGGTAGGCGCGGTTCTCGACAAAGGCAGTCAGGTAGGCCAGGCCCTTGGCGCTGGAGATGCTGGCAAAGTCGACCTGCTCCAGCGAGCCGTCGAGCAGACGCACATCGAGCTTGGCCAGTTCCTCTTTGCTCCAGCCCAGCTTGCGGATGTCGTAGCGATGATCGGCAATGTTGTCGGCAGCGGTGGAGTCGGTGCCGATGATGCTGGTCGGCACGATGTGCAGTTTCCACTCCGGGTTGCGGGTTGGTGCCAGGCGCTGATCCGGTTCGACCGGGTTGGGCGCATGGCAGTAGGCGCAGTTCTCGCGGAACAGGGCGCGGCCCTGGCTGGCCAGTTTCAGGTCGACCTTGCCGAATACGTCCTCAGGCCAGTGTGGCGGCTTGAGCAGCTTGAGGGTTTCTTCCAGCTTGTGCAGATCACGCACGCGCACGCCGCTGGCATAGCGTTCGTCACCCTGTACCGTGCTGCCATCGTCATTGAACAGGCGCAGCGGCGCGCCAACACCAAGGGCTTCGCCGATATTGCGCGCCATGGGCTGCATGGCCGAGCCGTTCCACTGAACCCAGTCGAATTTCCAGATGTCCCAGACATGCGGGTAGCTCACCGGCGCATTGCCCTGGCGGTAGTTGGCCGGGTCAAGGGCATCGCCATACACGGTATTGGCGATGCGGCCGAAGGCGTCGGTGCGGCCGAAACCTTCGGCAGTGGGATAGAGACCACGGTGGGTATCATTCCAGGAAGTTGCCAGCATCCGCCCGAGCACGGCTTTGAATTCGCCGCGCAACTGGTCCTTGCCCTTGGGGTAACGCTCACCGAGTACTTTCTTGGCAAAGCGGCTGAACTTCATGGGGTTGAGGTAGGTTTCCAGCATGCTCGCGGCCAGCCCCTGACCGAAGCTGCCGCCGCGCAGGGTCGGCACGGTGGAGGCCAATGAGTGCAGGGCCTGGCCACCATCGATGCGCACCGCCTGGCCCTGGTAGCGAAGCTCACCGGTGTGGCAGGCGGCGCAGGTGATGTCCAGGTACCAGGTGCCGGACTCGTTGTCCTGATGGCGGGCAAAACCTACCGGCAGATTGCCGGGGTTCTGCGCCGTTGGCTGCTGCCCGGGGTCGACCAGCAGGCCAAAGCGCGCAAGGTTTTCCGGGGCGGCAAAGCGGTCGCGGCTGAAGGGTTTTTCCAGGGCGCCGAACCAGTCATAGCGCAGGCCTTTGACCTGGGTGCCCTGGGGTGTGTAGTAGTAGGTTTGCCGGGCTTCTTCCGACCATTGCTGCAGATAGTGCACCTGACTAGGTGCCTGGTACTCCGGCAGGTTGGGATTGATGACGTAGTAGAGCAGCACTGCTCCGGCCAGTAAGGCAAGCAGCACCACCAGATAGAGGCCTCGGCGCAGGATACGCATCGACAACATCCTTGTAGCGATTGAAAGTGAAGGTCCTTATGCCAAGCTCAGTGACGCTTGGCAACCTTTCAGCAGTTTGGTGCCCAGAACCGGATTACTCCTGAACCCAGAATTAATGGAGCCCTTATGCATCCTTTTACTTCGACGACGCCTCCTCGGTTGGCGCTTCTATTGGGCTATTCAGGTCTTTTGCCGTTTATTGGTGGGGCGCTGGGCGTTTGGGTGACACCGCTTGGGTGGCGTTCATTGGTGCTCTATGCCTTGCTTGATTACGCCGCAGTGATCCTCGCTTTTATGGGGGCGATTCACTGGGGGCTGGCCATGCGTGAGGAGCGCAACGCATCGGCGGCACAGCAGCAGGTGGCGCTGTCGGTTGTTCCTGCGCTGTTCGGCTGGCTGGCGGTGGCCAGTGGACTGCCGGCACTGTTGTCAGTGCCGCTGCTGATGTTGGCCTTCGCGCTGCTGTACTTCGCTGATCTGCGGGCTGTTCATCTGGGGTTGGCTCCGGCCTGGTATCCGGCACTGCGCAAACCTCTGACGCTGGTTGTACTGCTGTGCCTGGCGGTGACTTGGTCAGCGTTATGACGAGTGTTCGAGCAGGCGTTCTACCTGCTCAAGGGCAGCTTTCTCGCGCTGTTGCCAGTCGCCGCCAATGGCCTCGTAGGGCTGGTTATGTCGCTCAAGCCAGGCCTGGCATTGGGCATGAAATCCCAATCGCTCCGTCATCTGTGGCTGGCAGCGCTGGCCATCGTCCTGCCAGGGCACGGCACGGGGATCAAGCAACAGATGCAGGTCGTACTGGCGCTGGTGCAGGGCTCCTTCCAGCCAGTCCGGCGCGGCGTTGAACAGCAGCCGGCTCCACAGCAGATTGCTCAGCAGGTGCGTGTCGAGAATCAACAGGTGAGGGCGGGCTGCACGCGCCGCATCCTCAGCGGCCAACTGCTGGCGGGCGATAATCTCGACATCGCCATAGTGGGTGTCGCGTCCGGTCTGCTCGATGTACAGACGCACCTGTTCAGCAATGCAGAGCCCACCAAAAGCCTGCTGCAGGCGCAGGGCCAGGGTACTTTTGCCACTGGACTCGGGGCCGGTAAGCACCAGAACTTTCATGCCTTGGCCAGGCTCCGCTCAAGCTCGCGGTGCCAGCTGAGCCAGCCGTGGACGGCGAGCAGGGTGAAGAGGGCATACAGACCGGCAGTGAGGTACATGGCGCTGCTGATGAACAGCGCGACATACAGCACGTCGACGACGATCCACAGCGGCCAGCATTCAACCCGTTTCTGTGCCATCCACAGCTGGGCCAGCAGGCTGAAGGTGGTGAGACCGGCATCCTGCCAGGGCGCCGCGGCATCGCTGCCGTGCTGCAGGGCATAGCCGAGAAGCAGACCAACCAAGGCCGCCAGTAGCAGGCCTGTCAGACGTTGTGTCCAGCTCAGTGAGCCCAGGGCTTGCCCTGGCTGTTCGCCGCCACGGGTCCACAGCCACCAGCCATACAGTTGCGAGCCGGCGAAGACGAACTGCAGCGCGACATTGGCGTACAGCTTTACCTCGAAGAAGATCCAGGCATACAGCAGCACCATGACCAGGCCGATCGGCCAGCACCAGGGATTCTGGCGAATGGTCAGGACAACGGCGATTGCGCCCAGGGCTGAAGCGAGCAGTTCAAGTGGCGACACGGTGGGCCCTCGGTGAGTGAGGGCCCATTGTACGGTGATCAGACAACTGCTGCCCGTGCCTCGCGCTTGCGCTGGTCCTGTAGCTCGCGCTCGGTGCCGGTGTAGTACTCGCGGGTGCCAAATACCCAGTCGAACCAGGGTTTGGTCACGCACCAGTTGCTGTGAGGATTAGGGCCCATGTGGTGGTCATAGTGCCAGGGCATGTGCTGACGGGCCCACTCGGGGTGGTCGTGGCAGTACTTGTGGCGCAGGTAGTAGTTGAGTGCGCAGTACCAGAGGGTGGCCGTCAGCCAGGGCGCGATGCTGAACAACGGGCTGATCAGCAGGCTGGCTACGACCAGGGCCCAGGCCTCCTTACCCTGGGCGTGCCATCCCAGCGGGAAACGCCGGTAGCAGGGATCGTAGAAGGCGTGCTGGCGGCTGTTGCGGTGGTGTTCATGGAAGTGAAAACTCCAGAAGGTACCGCGGGTTCGGCCGAGGCCATGCAGGACGAAGCGGTGGAACCACCACTCGGTGAAATTGCCGAGCAGCAGGCCGGCAGGAATGCTGAGCAGGGCTTCGTAATACCAGGGCATTTTGTTGTTCTCCTAGCCAGGGTGAGGGTGGCTCACTCTAGTCAGGTGCGCGGCCAGGCGTCTTGACCGCGCAGACCGCAGCATGGGGGCAGGTCGGGCAAAGCGGCAGATCAGCAGATCAGCAGATCAGCTTGTCGGCATCGCGGTACAGGGCCATCAGTTTCTTGGTGATGGTGTGCTGGATATCCGAACGTTCGAAGCTGGACAGGCGCAACAGCTTTTCGACCTGCAGGCGATGCAGGTGCAGATAGGGCATCTGCTGATCGAACTCGCGCAGGTCGCCCTTCATCAGGATGGGCAGGAACTCGTCACCGATCTTGCGCTGGCTGCTGATGATCTGTGCCAGCGCCTGTTTGAAAGGCATGGTTTTGGGCGTGGGGCCACCTTCCTTCATCACGGTGCTGAGCATCAGCCCCGGCTTGCCGTTAACTACACCGGGTATGACGCAAAGGCCTGTCTTGCGTACGGCTACGCGTTCGATGCCGTGGAGCGTGTCGTGGAAAGCGTAGGGGTTGGGTAGTACCACCATCTTGCGCCCGAGTTCAGAGGGGAAGTGCAGGTCGTAGTTGGTGTACAGCTGGGCGACGGAGTCGGAGTAAACGCACAGGCGGTTCTCGAACAGCCGGATGAAGCGCTCAGCCAGCTCGCGTCTGGCCATATTGTCCAAGTCCCAGATCAGGTCACTGTTCTGGGGCTTGGAAAAGTCGACTTCCTGATGCTCCATGCTGCTCATGTGGTCCTCACGTACGGAATTGACTCAGCAGAAGGTTCATCTGCTCGGCCAGTTTACCCAATTGTAGGCTGGCCTGGCTGGTCTGTTCCGCGGCCATGGCCGCTTCCTGAGCGAGCCTGGCGGCCTGGGTGACATTCTGGTTGATGTCGTCGACTACATGGGACTGTTGCAATGTGGCACTGGCAATCGATGAGTTGAGGCCGCTCAGATTACCAAGGGTGCCGGTAATCTGTTCCAGGTGGCTGCTGGCCAAACGTGCTTGCCCGATGGTCTGTTGGGAGGCGCGGCTGCTGTCATCAATCACACGCACAGCGGCTTCTGAGTTAGTCTGCAGCCGTTCGATCATGCCCTGGATTTCCTGGGTTGATTGCTGCGTGCGCTGGGCCAGAAGGCGGACCTCGTCAGCCACGACGGCAAAGCCGCGGCCCTGCTCGCCGGCACGGGCGGCCTCGATGGCTGCGTTGAGGGCAAGTAGGTTGGTCTGTTCGGCAATCGAGCGGATGACCTCGAGCACGCTGCCGATCTGTGTGCTTTCGCTGGCCAGGGAGCGGATGACGTTCACGGCGTTGTCGATGGTGGCCGACAACTGCTCAATCTGGCTCATGCTGCTCAGAATGCAGCTGTTGCCTTCATGGGCCTGCAGCTCAGCATTGCGTACTTCGGCAGAAGCTTGCTCGGCATTTCGGGCCACATCCTGTACGGCATAGGTCACCTGGTTGATAGCGGTGGCAACCAGATCCATCTGTTGAGCTTGGGACTGACTCTGTAGCTGGCCGCGCTGGGATATCTGGTCGAGTTCATCCGAGGACTGGTCGAGGGTGCTTGCCGCTTCGCTGAGCCGGCTGATCAGCTGGCGCAGCTTGTCTTCGAACTGATTGAAACTGTTGGCCAGTTGCGTCAGCTCGTCGTGCCCTCTGGCGTCGAGGTGCTGGGTCAGATCTCCTTCGCCGCTGGCGATGTTGTCCAGCGCCTGCACCACCTGCTCCATGGGTTGTGTGACACTGCGGCTGATCAGCAGTACCAGCACGGCGAGCAATCCGCAGATCAGCAGGGCAATACTGCCGGTCTTGAGCATCAGTTGACGGAATTCGCTTTCGATATCATCGATGTAGACGCCGGTGCCGATGATCCAGCCCCAGGGCTGAAACAGTTGCACATAGGAAATCTTCGGCACGGGGTCGGTAGCGCCAGGCTTTGGCCAGCGGTAGTCGACCAGCCCGGCACCCAGGGTCTTGGCGATTTTCACCATCTCGTTGAACAGCGCTTTGCCGTCAGGGTCCTTGATGGTGGAGAGATCCTGGCCTTCGAGTTTCGGGTTGGTCGGGTGCATGACCATGACCGGGCCCAGATCATTGATCCAGTAGTAGTTGTCACCGGCATAGCGCAGCCCGCGTATGGCTGCTTTGGCCTGATCCTGAGCCTGCTCGCGGGTCAGACTGCCGGCCTGCTCAAGGCCGTGAAAGTACTGCAGGATACCCAGGCTGGTCTCCAGGCTGTGCTGGATCTTCTCTGCCTTGCCTGCACGCAGGCCGCTGTCGATGAGTTGCAGCATGACCAGATACAGTGCCAGCGAAAGGCCGACGGTCAGGAGCAGGATCAGCCACAGACGGCGGTTGATCGAGAGGTTGCGCAACAGGTTCATGATTGGCTCCTGGGACGTTTGTGCAGTTCTGCCACGGCCTGGACCCGGGCAATACCCACTCTATCTCTGATAGCATTCGCACCCCGTCGGGGCAAATGACCAAGGTCGAATTGCCTGCGCACTCATCGGATTCTCTGTTAAGGAACGTCATGGAACTGTGGGCGGCCGTTCAGGCCTTCATTCTTGGGGTGGTCGAGGGGTTGACCGAGTTTCTGCCGGTGAGCAGTACCGGCCACCAGATCATCGTCGCCGATCTGATCGACTTTCGTGGCGAACGGGCCATCGCCTTCAACATCATCATCCAGCTGGCGGCCATTCTCGCGGTCATGTGGGAGTACCGGCGCAAGATTCTCGACGTGGTGATCCAGCTGCCACGTGAACAGGGGGCGCAGCGCTTTACCCTCAATCTGCTGATTGCCTTTGTTCCGGCGGCTGTCATCGGCCTGCTGTTTTCCAAGCAGATCCACCAATACCTGTTCAACCCGATCACTGTCGCGGCGGCACTGGTGATCGGCGGGGTGATCATCCTCTGGGCTGAGCGCCGCGTGCATGCGGTCACTGCCGATACTGTCGATGAAATGGGCTGGCAGCATGCGCTGAAGGTGGGTTGCTGCCAGTGCCTGGCACTGATTCCCGGTACTTCGCGTTCTGGTGCCACCATTATCGGCGGCTTGTTGTTCGGCCTGTCGCGCAGGGCCGCGACCGAGTTTTCCTTCTTTCTGGCCATGCCGACCATGGTCGCGGCGGCTCTCTACTCGGGCTACAAGTACCGTGATCTGTTCCAGCCGGCGGATCTGCCGGTCTTTGCCGTGGGCTTTGTCACCTCGTTCATCTTCGCCATGACAGCCGTGCGTTCGCTGCTCAAATTCATAGGCAATCACAGCTACGCGGTGTTTGCCTGGTACCGCATCGGCTTCGGTCTCTTGATTCTCGCCACCTGGCAGTTTGGTCTGATCGACTGGGCCACGGCGCAGCACTGATATCCAGCGGCTGAATGAAAGGGGCGCACTAGGCGCCCCTTTTTTATAGTGGCGAAAAAAGGAGCACCGTATGCAGGCCATTGAACATCAGCTGCTCAGCGTCAACGGCATCACCCTCAGCCTGTACGCCTTTGGCCCGGCCAATGGCCGGCCACTCTGGCTGCTGCATGGCTTTCCCGAATGCTGGTTGTCCTGGCGCAAGCAGTGGCCAGTGCTAGCCGCTGCCGGCTACCGGGTGCTGGTGCCGGAAATGCGTGGCTATGGCCAGAGCAGTGCGCCCGGCGAGCCGGCGGCCTATGACCTGATCACCCTGTGCGGCGACATTCAGGCGGCAATAGATGCGCTAGGCCAGTGTGAGGTCTGCGTGATCGGTCATGACTGGGGCGCACCGGTGGCCTGGCACCTGGCGCTGCTGGAGCCCGAGCGGGTGAGGACCGTGGTGGGCATGGCCGTGCCCTTTGGCGGACGGCCGAAACAGCCGGCGATTGGCCTGATGCGTGAGCTATACGCCGGGCGCTTCCACTACATTGTGCATTTTCAGGAGCCCGGTGTAGCGGAAGCAGAAATGGATGCGGATATCCCGCGTACCCTGCGCCTGATGATGCACAACCTTTCGGCCGCGGTGCCGCGTGATTTGTTCCTGCAGGACAAACCGGCAGGTGCCAACCTGTTCGATGGGCTGGAGGAGGTTGCCAGTGCGCCGAACTGGTGTGAGCCCGACGCTTTTTCCGGTTATCTGGCGACCTTCGCGGGGCGCGGTTTTCGCGGCGCACTCAACTGGTACCGCAACTTCGAGCGCAACTGGCAGCGTACCGAACACCTGCAGGGGCGACACATCGAACAGCCGGCGCTGTTTCTGCTGGGCGATCATGATCCTGTCGGCACGCTGGAGGCCTATACCCTCAGGCAGATGCCCCGGTTGATCCCTAAGCTGGAGAGTCACGTGATCGAGCAGTGTGGTCACTGGCTGCAGTGTGAGCAGCCCGAGGCGGTCAATCGCCTGCTGATGGACTTTCTGGCCCGTCACTATCACGGCTAGGATGCGCATCTTTAAGTAGCTGGAACGGACTGATGGAACAGCGTGGCAGGTTGAAAAGCTGGAACGATGACAAGGGCTTCGGCTTTATTCATCCGGAACAGGGTGGTGCCGATGTTTTTGCGCATATCTCTGCCATACGGGGTGACAGTCGGCCCAGTGCCGGCGATCAGGTGCTGTATATCGCCGGGCGTGATGCGCAGGGCCGGCTCAGGGCCGAACATATTCGTCTGGATGCGCCGATAACGCTGGATCGTCCGGCTATCAGGCGCAAGCCAAGAGTGGCCAAAAGGCGTGTGGCCGCTTCCGGCAAGCCAGCTCCGCGCAATGCACCGCAGCGGCGACGACTGACAGCGCCGGGCATTTCGCATCTGGGCGGTAAGCTACTGGTGCTTGGCCTGCTGCTGGTGCTGCCTCTCTGGGGTTGTGCCCGGTTCTTGCTGGAGCAGTCGCCGCTGCCAACCCTGGTCTATGTGTCGGCCAGTTTCGCGACCTTCTGTCTGTACTGGTCGGACAAGGCCAGCGCTATCCGCGGTCGCTGGCGGACCCAGGAAAGCACCCTGCACCTGGTGGAGTTGCTGGGTGGCTGGCCTGGCGCACTGCTGGCGCAGCAGATGTTCCGTCACAAGACCCGCAAGCCGTCCTACCAACTGGTCTTCTGGGGCATTGTGATGCTGCACCAGCTGTACTGGCTCGATACGCTGCTGCTGGGTGGCCGCCTCCAGACGCTTGGTCGCCTGATGCTCTAGAGCGTGAGCAGCAGAGCAACGGGTAAAGATGTCTGTGCTAAAAAAGCCCGGCAATGCCGGGCTTTTTGTCTTGCGACTCGTTTAGACGATCACGCCCTGACTGCGCAGGTAGTCGTCGTAGCTGCCGCTGAAGTCGGTCACGCCGTTTTCCGACAGCTCGATGATGCGGGTGGCAAGGGAGCTGACGAACTCGCGGTCGTGGCTGACGAAGATCAGCGTGCCGGGGTAGTTCTCCAGCGCGAGGTTGAGCGCCTCAATGGATTCCATGTCCAGGTGGTTGGTCGGTTCGTCCATCAGCAGCACGTTGGGCTTCTGGCAGGCCAGCTTGCCGAACAGCATGCGCCCCTGCTCACCACCGGACAGTACCTTGACCGACTTCTGGATCTCGTCGGAGGAGAACAGCATACGACCCAGAGCAGCGCGGATGTTCTGCTCGCCGGTGGTCCACTGGCCCATCCATTCGAACAGCGTCTCGTCGGCCTCGAAGTCATGGGCGTGGTCCTGAGCGTAGTAACCCACCTCGGCACTGTCGGTCCATTTCACGCTGCCGCTGTCCGGGGTCATCTCACCGACCAGGGTGCGCAGCAGGGTGGTCTTGCCGATGCCGTTCGGGCCGATGATGGCCACGCGCTCGCCCGCTTCCACGGTGAAGCTGAAATTCTTGAACAGCACCTTGTCGTCGAAGGCCTTGGAAACCTTCTCGATGGTCACGGCCTGGCGGTGCAGCTTCTTGTTCTGATCGAAGCGGATGAACGGGCTGACGCGGCTGGACGGTTTGACCTCGGCCAGCTGGATCTTGTCGATCTGCTTGGCGCGGCTGGTGGCCTGCTTGGCCTTGGAGGCGTTGGCCGAGAAGCGGCTTACGAAGGTCTGCAGTTCGGCGATCTGTGCCTTCTTCTTGGCGTTGTCGGCCAGCAGTTGCTCGCGCGACTGGGTCGCGGCGGTCATGTACTCGTCGTAGTTGCCCGGGAACAGGCGCAGCTCGCCGTAGTCCAGGTCGGCCATGTGGGTGCAGACCGAGTTCAGAAAGTGACGGTCGTGGGAAATGATGATCATGGTGCTGTTACGCGCCGTGAGGATGTTTTCCAGCCAGCGGATGGTGTTGATATCCAGGTGGTTGGTCGGCTCGTCGAGCAGCAGTACATCCGGATCGGCAAACAGCGCCTGAGCCAGCAGTACGCGCAGCTTCCAGCCCGGGGCCACTTCGCTCATGGGGCCGAAGTGCTGCTCCAGCGGAATGCCCAGACCCAGCAGCAGCTCGCCGGCACGGGATTCGGCGGTGTAGCCGTCCATTTCGGCGAACTCACCCTCCAGCTCGCCGACTTTCATCCCGTCTTCTTCGCTCATTTCCGGCAGCGAATAGATGCGGTCGCGCTCGGCCTTGACCTTCCACAGCTCCTCGTGGCCCATGATCACGGTGTCGATCACGTTGAATTCTTCGTAGGCGAACTGATCCTGGCGCAGCTTACCCAGACGCACGTTCGGCTCCAGCATCACCTGGCCGCCAGTCGGCTCCAGATCACCACCGAGAATTTTCATGAAAGTCGACTTGCCGCAGCCATTGGCTCCGATCAGGCCGTAACGGTTGCCGTTGTTGAATTTGACGGAAACGTTCTCGAACAGGGGCTTTGCCCCGAATTGCATGGTGATGTTGGCGGTGGAGATCAAAGGGCTTACCTATCAATAACTTAAAAACGCTGATTGAGGCATGAGGGCAATCTGAAAGCAGTTTTATGCCCTCCAGTTCCTCAATTGTCGGATCTGGAGTTGATCCTGCACGCGTACGTTTGAGAGCAGCATCTGCCCGTGTTGAATGGGCGGGTGAGCAATAAAGGCGGGATTGAGGCCAGATATCCGGCAGATTGTCGCATAGCTGGGCGGCCAGTTATACGTCGGTCTGCCAAGGGATCGTCCTGTTCTCGAGTGCGCGGTCGGCAACTGCTATGTTTTCCGGGAGTCTAGCTGTTGCTGACTGATGGACGGCGCATGCCCAATGACATATCTGGCTTCTTCACATGATGATGTGACTTGTAAGGTTGCACTGTCGTTCGGAATGAGCCCTATGCCCATTTTTGCGAGCTGTTGTGGGGATGATCGGAATGCCAATGAGAAAAGCCGGTTTCATGGTCAACAACAATGTGATGGATCTGTTGCTCGATGCCATCTGTGTTGTCAGTCGTGACGGTCGTTTTGTAGGCGTCAGCTCAGCCTGTGAGCGGATTTTTGGCTATTCGCCCGATGAGATGATTGGCCGCGCGATGATTGACCTGGTTTTCCCGGATGATCGGGATCGAACCCTGCAGGCAGCGCGCGACATCATGGATGGTGTGGATATGCTCTGCTTTGAGAACCGCTACGTGCGCAAGGATGGGCAAACGGTTCATATCCTCTGGTCAGCGAGGTGGTCTGAGGCTGACCAGGTGCGGGTGGCTGTAGCCCATGACATTACCGAGCGAAAGCGCAGCGAGTCACTGCAGGCAGCAACCTTTGCGATTTCAGAGGCTGCTCACGAGGCGCAGGATCTGTCTGGTTTGCTGCTGCGCATTGATCAAATCATCGCCGAATTGATACCTCGCAGTTATTTCATCGCTGTTCTGCCAGGGGAGCATGGGCGTCGGTTGGATGTGGTGTATCCGCTTGCCGTGGTCGCGGATAGCGCTGCGATGTTGGATTTTGCTCAGCAAGTCATCCATGGCACGGGGGATTGCGTCGAGGCTTCAAGTCTGGACAACCCGACCGTGGCTGACTTGCGTATCTGGATGGGCGTTCCGCTGGTGGTTGGCCAAGACGGTCAGGGGGTTTTGATCCTTAGAGGGCCACCTGAGGCTCGATTTACCGATCAGGATAAGCGGCTACTGCATTACGTTTCGACGCAGCTTGCCACTTTTATCGAGCGGCAGCGCATGCTCAGTCGGTTGCAGTTCATGGCGCAGTTCGATCCACTCACCGGCTTGCCCAACCGAGCACTGTTGTTTGACCGTCTACATATTGCCCTGGCACGGGCTAAACGCGAGCAAGCACAGTTGGGACTGTTGTTTCTGGATCTGGACAAGTTCAAGCAGGTTAATGACAGTCTTGGTCATAAGGCGGGTGACCACTTGCTACAGATGGTTGCTCAGCGTTTGCAGGGCTGCATTCGTGTGTCGGATACTGCGGCGCGTTTGGCAGGCGATGAGTTCATTGTGTTGCTCGAGGATGTAGGCACTGCTGAAGATGTTGCCGCAATAGCCGAGAAAATTCGCTTCACGCTCAGTCAGGCTTTTGATCTAGAAGGGCTGGCGCAATATGTTCTGCCCAGTATCGGCGGTGTTATCTATCCTCTGCATGGCGATGATGCACAGCATCTGTTGCAGCGTGCCGATCATGCGATGTATCAAGCCAAGAGGGCCGGCGGTAACCGTTTCCTGCTTGCGACCGATTCTGACCTTTGATGCTGTAGGTGCTCGTTGCGTGATTGACGACTTTTTCTCTACCTACGATGGCTGATCTGCCTTGAGACGACTCAGTAAAAGGCCATGCAGTTTGCTGAACGTATTCTGGAGAAGCTGCACCATTGTCGTTTTTCAACCGGGCAGTCTTACACCTTGAGCGCTGGTGTTGCGCAGTTGGCATCAGGTGAAAGTCTTGATGATCTGATCCAGCGTGCCGATGAGGCTCTTTATGCGGCCAAGACAGCTGGCCGTGATCGTGCATGTGCCGCCGAGCAGACAACTACCTCGGTTTCAAACATGGCACGAGCTGCTGGGACTGAAACCTAAGCATCCGGGCGCCAGGGGCTTACCATTCGATGCGATCGCCGCTGTAAGAAAAGAATCCACCGCTGTCAGCCGGGAGGCTGCGATCAATGACCGCCAGAAGCTCAGATGCCGCCTTGTCGGCGGGGCGAGCTGCCGCCGAGCCTTTAAAGGGTCGGGAGAGGCGTGACTGAACGGTTCCTGGGTGCAGACTGAGTAAACGAGCCTGCGGAGACTGGCGCGCCAGCTCAATCGCTGCGGTTTTGACAAGCATGTTCAACGCTGCCTTGGATGCCCGATAGGCATACCAGCCACCGAGGCGATTGTCGCCAATGCTGCCGACCTTGGCGGAAAGCACGGCCATGGCTCCCTTGCGATCCAGCAGTGGCAGGAAGTCCCGCATGACCAGTGCCGGGCCCAGGGCATTGACCTGAAAAACCGCCTGCAAGGCTTCTTGTCGCAGTGCAGCAAGGGCCTTTTCCGGTTGCACACCCTCTCGGTGGAGCAGGCCGCTGGTCAGCACAATCAGGTGATAGGGACCGTTGTGCGCGATCGACTGGGCGGCGGCGGTGATACTGGCCGGATCTTCCAGATCGAGAGCCGGGGTGGTAGAGCGCCCCAGTTCAGTGACAAGCACGCAGCCGGGGTCGTTGCGCAGCTGCTCACAGAAAGCCTGGCCCAGAGCCCCGCTGTTACCGATCACCAGCGCCCGATAGGCCGGGCCAAACGACTGCAGCCGCAGCATCAGGGTTGCCGCCGGAAAAACAGCGTGACCTGTCCCAGTTCGATGCCCAGCTTGAGCATGCTGGAGCGATTGATCAGGGTGTCCTCGTCCATCAGGTACATCCAGTCGTCAAATGTAACCACATAGGTTGTTCCGTCGACAGGCAGATTGAGTTGATAACGCCAGCGCAGGGCATTGCCGGCCAGCTCGCCGACTGCCTCACCCACCACGTCGGCGGCGGTTCCCCGCCAGCGATTGGGGCCGTCGGGCGTCAATGTCCAGACACGTTGCTGAGTGCTGCCGTCGCTGTAGACAAAGCGCTCGTCGAGGATCAGACGAACACCGTCCCGACGGCTTGTGATGTCGACATGGAAGCGTTTGAGTACTTGCCCCGAGCGGTCCTGGTATATGCCCCAGGCTTGAACAGGCCGGTCGAAGAAGCGTTGCAGGTCCAGAACCGGTTTCTCGGCCGCGTAATCATCAACTGACACCGTGCCGCAGCTGGCCAGCAACAGGCAGCAAAGCAGCAGAAACCACTGTTTCATCGCTTATTTCCCTCTTCGTTTTGTACAGGTAATCGGCGCGGTGCAACGGCAGTAACCGGCCAGCCGCAAGGGCGAAGCCGGATTTATGCGCGTTGTTTTGCTAATCCTATACAAAAATAACTTTCTGTACAGAATATGATGGTTGGCGCTGTCAGCGATCGTGGCTGTCGCTGTCGCTGTCGAGGAGAAGGGCGATACGGCGGTACTTGGGCAGGCGCGCCACCACCAGTTGGTGCGAGCGGCGCAGCAGGGAGCCCAGTTCTTCGGCACTGGCCTGGTAGGGATGGCTCAGGCTGACCCAGTGGGCGCGGGCCAGGTAGGGGGCAGGGCGGAAACCAGGACGATCGCAGTAGCCCAGAAACAGATCGTCATCGACCTTGAAGGCCAGGCTGTTGCTGCCAGACAGGTCGAGGAGGGCAAACATCTTGTTCCCTGCGACGGAAAACACACGTACGCCGCCCCATTTGATGTCTTCACGGGCACCGGGCAGGGCGAGGCACAGGGCGGCAATCTGCTCGGATGTCATTCGCGGTAGAAGACCTGGATCAGGTGATAGCCGAACTGGGTCTTCACCGGTCCATGCACCTCGCGCAGGGCCTTCTTGAAAATCACCTGATCGACGGCCCGTACCATCTGCCCGGGTCGTACTTCACCCAGATCGCCTCCGCGTTTGCCGGAGGGGCACAGTGAATGTTTGCGGGCCAGTACGTCGAAGGCTTCGCCCTTGGCAATGCGCTGCTTGAGCTGGGCGGCTTCGGCCTCGGTTTTGACCAGGATGTGGCGGGCCATTGCCTTTGCCATGACGGGGTCCTCATTTCTAGGGTGGCGATATTGTGCCAGCATTTGATGCGCCAGCAGAATGACGCCAATAACAAGTCGATTGCACACCCTGTGCGCCTGGAAAAATCGCCTACCTTTTCTAATCCTGTTTGCTGGAAGTCAAATCATGGATCTCACAGCTCTTCTTAAAGTCCTCGCTAGTCAGGATGGTTCGGACCTTTACCTGTCCACGGGGGCGCCACCCTGTGCAAAGTTCAATGGTGTGCTCAAACCACTATCCAGCGAAGCGCTGAAGCCCGGTGAGGTTGAGCAGATCGCCCGTGGCGTGATGGACGAGGAGCAGCGTCAGCAGTTCGGGCACGAGCTGGAGATGAACCTGGCCATGTCGGTGCCGGGCGTCGGGCGCTTTCGCATCAACATCTTCCGTCAGCGCAACGAAGTGTCCATGGTCTGCCGCAACATCAAGCTGGACATACCGTTGTTTGAAGACCTCAAACTGCCGGAAATCCTGCTCAAGGTGGTGATGGAAAAACGCGGTCTGGTGCTGTTCGTGGGGGGGACCGGTTCGGGCAAGTCCACCTCGCTGGCGGCGTTGATCGATCACCGCAACCGCAACAGCAGCGGCCATATCATCACCATCGAGGACCCGGTGGAGTATGTGCACCGGCACAAGAAGTCGATCATCAATCAGCGCGAGGTCGGCGTGGATACCCGCAGCTTCCAGGCGGCGCTGAAGAACACCCTGCGTCAGGCGCCGGACGTGATCCTGATCGGCGAAATCCGCGACCGCGAGACCATGGAACATGCCCTGGCCTTTGCCGATACGGGGCACCTGGCGATTTCCACCCTGCATGCCAACAACGCCAACCAGGCGCTGGACCGCATCATCAACTTCTTCCCCGAGGAACGTCGGCCGCAATTGCTCAATGACCTTGGCAACAATCTCAAGGCATTTGTCTCCCAGCGTCTGGTGAAGACACAGGACGGCAAGCGCCGAGCGGCGGTGGAGGTGCTGCTGGGTACGGCGACCATCAGCGACATCATCAAGCGTGGCGAATTCGATCTGATCAAGGAGGTCATGGAGAAGTCGCGCAACCTTGGCATGCAGACCTTCGATCAGGCACTGATCGAGCTGGCCAAGGAGGGGGTGATCAGCGATGACGAGGCGATCAAGAACGCCGACTCGGCCAACAACGTTCGCCTCAAGCTCAAACTCTATCGTGATGATCCGGCAAATGTGGCCGCTGCACCCCCTGCCACGGCGCCAGTCGTTGCGCCGGCTGCCACGGCATCGGTTAAAACTGAGCCAGGCAGCTGGGGGCTGGAGTTGAAGCTCGAAGAAATCGAAGAAGAGCCTGTGCCCGAGGATCCGGGGCGGCCGGGTATCTGAGGGCGCCTCAGACGCCCTGTGCGTCTCGTTCCTGTTCTGCGCGCTCCTGGGCGATGATCTGCTGGGCCAGTTCGATCATCTGCTCGCGCATCCAGCGATTGGCCGGGTCCTGGTCGGTGCTTTCGTGCCAGTACAGATGGGTTTCCAGCGGCGGCACATCCTTCACCGGCAGCGCCATGAAGTGCAGGTTGTGGCGGCGGGCAAAACGCTCCGGCACGGTGATGGCCATGTCGGTATCGCGCATGACGCTGGAGGCCATCAGGTAATGCTGCGAGCGCAAGGCGATCTTGCGCTGAATCCCCATCTTGCCCAGCGCCAGGTCGACATGCCCAAGGCCACTGCGGCGGCTGGAGATGTGGATGTGGGTCAGCGACAGGTATTCGTCCAGGTTCAGCTTGTCCTTGGCCAGCGGGTGCCCCTGACGCACGGCGCACACGTAACGATCCTCCATGAGCTTGACGTGACGCACCTGCGGGTCGGTGTTGAGAGGAGCATCCACGGCAAAGTCCAGGCGGCCGGCGGCCAGCTCCTTGGTGGTTTCACGGCGCTTGGCCAGGAAGCTTTCGATGAAGATGTTCGGTGCCAGCCGGCGCAGGCGCTGGAACAGCGGCGGCAGAAGAATCTGCTCGGAAAGGTCGGTCATGCTGATGCGGTAGGTCTTGTTGGCCTGCTGCGGATTGAAGCTGCGGCTTTCCTGAACCGACACACGCAACAACTGCAGGGCACTGCGTACCGGGCCGATGATGTTCTGCGCCATCGGGGTCGGCACCATGCCCTGGGCGGTGCGCACGAACAGCGGATCATTGAAGGTTTCACGCAGCCGGGCCAGGGCGTTGGACACCGCCGGCTGGGTGATGCCGACGATCTGCCCGGCACGGGTCAGGTTGGCTTCGGTATAGATGGCGTCAAAGACGATGAACAGGTTGAGGTCGACCTTGGTGAGATTCATCTGTACCGCTCCTGACAGGTGATGGGCTGATCATACCCATCACGGGATCATATATGGCTTATGAATGTTCATACACGAGGAAAATAGCTTAGATAAATCAGGTCGGCTGATCTAGCATCTTCTCATCCGATACAACCAAGCCCGTCAGAAGGTAGCTCCCATGGATTTCGCCTACTCCCCCAAAGTCCAGGCTCTGCGTGAACGCGTTATGGCGTTCATGGAAGAGCATGTTTATCCCGCCGAAGCGATTTTCGAGCAGCAGGTCAACGAAGGTGACCGCTGGCAGCCGACCGCGATCATGGAGGAGCTCAAGGCCAAGGCCAAGGCTCAGGGGCTGTGGAACCTGTTCCTGCCGGAATCGGAGCTGGGGGCCGGCCTGACCAACACCGAATACGCGCCGCTGGCTGAGATCATGGGCAGCTCGCTGATCGGTGCCGAGCCGTTCAACTGTTCCGCGCCGGATACCGGCAACATGGAAGTGCTGGTGCGCTACGCCAACGAGGCGCAGAAGCAGCAGTGGTTGGTGCCGCTGCTCAACGGCGAGATCCGTTCGGCCTTCGCCATGACCGAGCCGGGCGTGGCTTCCAGCGATGCCACCAACATGGAAGCCCGTGCCGTGCGCGAGGGTGACGAGTGGGTGATCAACGGCCGCAAGTGGTGGACCTCCGGCGCTTGCGATCCGCGCTGCAAGATCATGATCTTCATGGGCCTGACCAATCCTGATGCGCCGCGTCACCAGCAACACTCGATGATTCTGGTACCGACTGATACCCCGGGCGTGAAGATCGTTCGCCCGCTGCCGGTGTTCGGCTACGACGATGCCCCGCATGGTCACGCCGAAGTGGTGTTCGAGAACGTTCGCGTTCCCTATGAGAACGTGCTGCTCGGCGAAGGCCGTGGCTTCGAGATCGCCCAGGGTCGCCTTGGCCCAGGTCGTATTCACCACTGCATGCGCTCCATCGGCATGGCCGAGCGCGCCCTCAAGCTGATGTGCCAGCGCGCCGTGACCCGTACAGCCTTCGGCAAGCCGCTGGCGCGCTTGGGCGGCAACCTTGATCACATCGCCGATTCGCGCATGGAGATCAACATGGCGCGCCTGCTGACGCTGAACGCGGCCTACATGATGGACACCGTGGGCAACAAGGTGGCTGCCAGCGAGATTGCCCAGATCAAGGTGGTGGCACCGAATGTGGCACTCAGGGTGATCGACCGCGCCATCCAGATCCATGGCGGCGCCGGTGTTTCCAACGACTTCCCGCTGGCCTACTGGTATGCCATGCAGCGCACCCTGCGTCTGGCCGACGGCCCGGACGAAGTGCACCGCATGGCCATCGGCAAGTATGAGGTTGGCAAGTACGTTCCGCGTGACATGATGAAAGCTTCGCGCTGAGCAGCGAAGTTACCGCATAAGGCCCGCCTGAGAGCGGGCCTTTTTTATGGGGCTGTTAAATCTTTTGCTCGGCTATGTATCTCGGCTTGTAGCACTGAGATGGCGCGGACGGTGCTGAGTCGATTTTTCCTGCCGAGAAAAACACTTGGGCAAGGAGCTTCAAGAGGGGTGTTTCGGTGTCAGTTTCACAGCCCTGAGCGCCCAGTGGCGGGGCCTTGCGCCATGCGGGTTTGCCGTGAAATTGCTGTGCATTTTTTTGAGCGATAAACGGTATGAAAAAATGTGCGAAAAGCATCTTTTCTCAGAAGTCAAATGGGTGAATAATGCGCGCCGTTAGTGTTCAACAAAACATGATGGTGCGTTAAATATCTAAAACACCCTTGGCTGCCTGAGAGGAGGGCCAACCCCGTATGCCACAGCGCATTTGCATCCTAGAGACCGATCACCTTCGCCCCCAGCTGGCTGACCAGTACAAAGGCTATGGTCACATGTTCCAGCAGCTGTTCAGTAAACAGCCGATCGAGGCGGACTTCGAGGTCTACAACGTCGTCAACGGAGAGTACCCTCCCGAGGACCGACGCTACGATGCATACCTGATTACGGGTAGTAAGGCCGACTCCTTTGGTTCCGACCCCTGGATTCTGACCCTGCGTGACTACGTCAGGGGGCTCTATGAGCGTGGCGAGAAGCTGCTGGGGGTGTGTTTTGGTCACCAGCTGCTGGCGCTGATCCTCGGTGGTTACACCGAGCGCGCTGAACAGGGCTGGGGCATTGGCGTACACCGTTACCAGATCACCAGCAAACCCAGCTGGATGGAGCCTGCCGGCGAGACGCTGGACATGCTGATCTACCATCAGGATCAGGTCACCCGCCTGCCGGAGAATGCCACGCTGATTGCCACCAGTGAGTTCTGCCCGAACGCGGCTTACCACATCGGCGATCAGGTGCTGTGCTTCCAGGGTCATCCTGAGTTTATTCACGACTACACCCGTGACCTGCTCAACCTGCGCCGTGAGAGCTATGAGCCAGCCCTCTATGAGCGTGCTGTTGAGAGCCTGGCCAAGGAGCAGCAGGGTAGTGCAGTGGCAGAGTGGATGATGCGCTTCGTGGCTCAGGGCAAGGCTGCCTGACCTGACTCGCCAGTCGTCATGTCGGTTTGACATCACGGGCGTGGACCTTAGAATCCACGCCCGTTTTGTTGTCATGGGCAAAACTGTCGAAAGGCAGTGACGCAAAGCCTCCGGTCTAACAGCGCAAGCTCAGGATAGCGGGGTTGCAGGCCATTCCCCTCCGCTGGGAATGGCATCTCACTGGGCATTCGCCCATGACACCTATTGACTGGATTTTTGTAGGTTGTCATGCGCTGTATGTACTGCGATTTGAATCTGGTGGGCCATTCCGAGGTCACCAGCATCCCCGGACAAGGTCTGGCCCACTATAACTGCTTCATTACCGCCCAGTTTCAGAGTCGGCGCTTTCGTGGGTTGGACATTGCTGCACTGAGTGACAGCTGCCTTGCGCAACTCAAGGAGCTGGTGCTTACAGAAGCGAATGAGCGCAATCGTGATGACGGCGGTGCGGATATCGAACTCTTCTGAGTTCTACAGCCATTTCAGTCGCTTGAAGTTGGCAAACAGTGCCAGACAGCCACTGCCGATAACCCCAAGGACCGCGAAGTAACCGTAGTGCCAGCGCAGCTCTGGCATGAAGTCGAAGTTCATGCCGTAAAGCCCGGCAACGGCCGTAGGAAACGCGAGAATCGCCGCCCAGGCAGCGAACTTGCGCTGTACCACGCTCTGCCGGGAGGCTTCCAGCAGCAGGCCCAGTTCAATGGCGTGATCGGCCATTTCTCGCTGGTTGGTCAGGTCTTCCAGCAGGCGGTTGACGTGAATGGCCACATCGCGAAAGTACGGGCGCATGTGCTTGTCGATGAACGGGAAGTCCAGCTGTTGCAGTTCCTGGCAGATTTCCACCAGCGGGCCGACGTAACGCTTGAGGCGGAGCAGGTCGCGGCGAAGACCGTGAATCTGCTCGATCTGGGTTTGCTCCAGCGGTTGCTGCAGCACAGCCTGCTCCAGCTCTTCGAGTTCACTGTGTGTCTCCTCCAGCAGAGGGCGGTAGTTCTCGATCACAAAGCTGAGCAGGGCGTAGAGCACGAAATCTTCGCCATGCTCCAGCAGCAGGGGGCGTGCTTCACAACGCTGGCGCACGGTCGAGTAGGGCGCCGAATTGCCATAACGCGCACTGATCACATAGCCCTTGCCGGCAAACAGCTGGGTTTCGATGAAGCGCAGCTGGTCGTCTATGCGTAGTGGCGAATACAGCACCATGAACAGTGCGTCGCCGAAGATTTCCAGCTTGGGGCGGGTGTGCTGGGCCAGAGCGTCTTCCAGCGCCAGCTCGTGAAGGTCAAACTGCTGTTGCAGCAGGCGCAACTCCTCGGCTCCGGGGTCATGGAGGCCGATCCAGGCGAAGTGTCCAGGCTTGCTGGCCCAGTCCCGTCCCTCGTCGAGGGTGATGTCGCGGATCTTGTGCCCGGCGCTGTACACGGCGGCGGCTACCACATGCTGCACGGCTTACTCCTTGTCGTTGCTGGTCGCCTCGGGGCGGTACCAGAGTTGCTGTCGCTCGAAGGGTGTTTCGGCGGGCAGCTCGGGGTTTTTCAGTTCGATCACCCGCCGCTGTTCGAGGCGGGCGCGGCGCAGGGTGGCGCCGTGGTGGTGCTGGAACAGACGCTCGAAACTGCCGTCAGCGATGGCCGCCTCAAGGCCCAGGCGCAGATGTTCGGCCAGTTGCGTGTCCTGGCGCGAGGTGAAGAAATAAAAGGCCGTAGGGTAATGCAGCACGATGTGTTCATCGACGCTGAGCTCCAGCCCGTCGCGCGCGGCCTGAGCCTGCTCCTGCCAGACGGTCACGACCTCGCGGGGAAAGGCATCGAAACGTCCGGCATGCAGCATGGCAAACAGCCCGGGGTAACTTGGGCTGGTCACAACTCGCAGACCATTGGCGCGTAGCAAGGGGGTGTCGGGCCAGTCGTGACGCTGGCCGAAGCGCAGTGACTGGAGGTCAGCCAGTTCATCGACCTGGCTCAGTCGCTGGGCATCCTGCGGACGCTGCAGGTTGATACGCCAGCCGATCAGTCCTTTGTAGATTGGGATGCGGATCGGCAGCAGGCGCTGCTCACGCTCACGTGTGGTCATGGCCCACATCACCTGCAGGTGCGGGCTGTGCTGCTCAAGCATCTGCTGGGCGCGGGACTGCGCCATCGGTTCGCTGGTGGGCTGCAGTTGATAGTGCTGGGGGGCGTGGTCGACTGCCAGTTGCAGCAGTTCGGCGACGTAGGCTTCAGGGTCGCTGTCGCGCGAGTGGCGGGGATAGAGCAGCAGCGGGTCTGCCCAGGAGGGCAAGGCGACAGCCAGCAGCAACAGGCAGAGAGTTTTCATACCAGGCAGCTTCGCGCGCTGCCTGGGATTTTTCAACTCGGCCGCTTAGGCGCGGGCCACTTCCGCATCCAGCTGGGCGATGGTCTGCTGCATCAGATCCCAGCAGCGCTGCATCAGCTCGGGAATGTCATCCAGGGTCATGCCGGCGGTGGGGATCGCCGGCAGCGAGCGGATCTTGATCGAACCGCCGTTCCAGCGGTTGAGGTGCATGTTCTTGACGTAGCTGCTGACACACACCGGGATGATCGGTACGCCCGCGGCGATGGCCATCTGGAACGCCCCTTTCTTGAACGGCAGCAGGCCCTGGCCCTTGTTGCGCGTGCCTTCCGGGAAAACCCAGATCGAGGTGTCCTGATGCTGCAGGGTTTCGGTGGTGGTGAGCATGGCCTGTTTGGCCTGCTGGGCATTGCCACGGTCGATCAGTACGTTGCCGGCCAGCCAGTAAAGTTGGCCGAAAAAGGGCACCCACTTGAGGCTCTTCTTGCCGATGCTCACGGTGCGTTCCGGCACCACGCGGCCCAGTACATAGAGGTCGTAGTTGGACTGGTGGTTGGCAATGATCACGCAGCTGCGCTGGTGCTCCAGCAGGCCTTTGGCGTCGCGCTGCAGATTGAGGCGCAGGATGCGCAGGGCCGGCATCGAGTAGAGGCGCGCGCACAGGCGGCTGTTGTCGGGGTTGAACGGGCGGCAGATGCCCAGCAGCAGACCGAGGATGCCGGCGACGACAAAGTGCAGGCCCATCAGCCCCATACGCAGAGTGAACAGCATGATCAAACTCAGGTGAAAAAAGGGCCAGCAGTGTACGGGCGTTCACCTGCAACGACAAACCCGGGCGACCGCTGGTGACTGCGGCAAAAGGTCCGGGGCTCGGCATGACCCGTGAAGGCCATGCCGATGTGCATCAGGCCGCCGGGCGCTGCTGCTTGGCGTAGAGGAACTCCAGCACCGCCGCACGACAGGCGTGGTAGCGAGCATCGTTGGCCAGTTCCAGACGGTCGCGCGGGCGCTCCAGATCAACCTTGAGGATGTCGCCGACGGTCGCGGCCGGGCCGTTGCTCATCATCACGATGCGGTCGGAGAGCAGCACGGCCTCGTCGACATCGTGGGTGATCATGATCACGGTGTTGCCCAGGTCGCGGTGGATTTCCATCAGCGAGTCCTGCAGGTGGGCGCGGGTGAGGGCGTCCAGGGCGCCGAACGGCTCGTCCATCAGCAGCACCTTTGGCTGCATGGCCAGCGCGCGGGCAATACCGATGCGCTGCTTCATACCGCCGGAAATCTCGCCCGGGCGTTTGTCCTTGGCGTGCATCATGTGCACCAGATTGAGGTTGTGCTCGACCCACTCGCGCATTTCCTTGCGCGACTTGCCGCCCTTGAACACCTGGCGCACGGCCAGTTCAACGTTCTCAAAGCAGGTCAGCCAGGGCAGCAGACTGTGGTTCTGAAACACCACGGCGCGTTCGGGGCCGGGTTCGTTGACTTCACGGCCGTCGAGGATGACGCCGCCGGTGCTGGCCTGGTACAGGCCGGCCACTATGTTCAGCACCGTGGACTTGCCACAGCCGGAGTGGCCGATCAGCGAGACGAACTCGCCCTGATCGATCTTCAGGTTGACGTTCTGCAGGGCGCAGAACAAACCCTTGTCGGTAGGGAAGCTGATGCCGACGCCGGACAGTTCGAGGTGTGCGTTACTCATGGGAATTCTCCTTGGCGGTTAGCGCAGTACGGCGTTCTTGTCCCAGCTGACCAGCTTCTGGGCTTGCAGCATCAGACGGTCTAGGGCGAAACCGATCAGGCCGATGGTGATGACCGCCACCATGATCCGGCCCAGCGAGTTGGAGCTGCCATTCTGGAACTCGTCCCAGATGAATTTGCCCATGCCGGGGTTCTGCGACAGCATTTCCGCGGCGATCAGTACCATCCAGCCGGTGGCCAGCGACAGACGCAGGCCGGTGAAGATCATCGGCACGGCAGCCGGCAGCACGATCTTCTGCACATGGGCCAGCGGCGACAGGCGCAGTACCCGGCTGACGTTGAGCAGATCTTTGTCCAGGCTGGCTACGCCCACTGTGGTGTTGATCACCGTCGGCCACAGGCAGCACAGCGCCACGGTGACAGCCGAGGTCAGGTAGGACTTGGAGAACAGCGGGTCGGTGCTGGTGTAGACAGCGCTGACCACCATGGTCACCAGGGGCAGCCAGGCCAGCGGAGAGACCGGCTTGAACACCTGGATAATCGGGTTCACGGCAGCGTAAATGCTCTGTGACAGGCCGCAGAGAATACCCAGCGGCACTGCGATCAGGGTGGCGATGGCAAAGCCGGTCAGGACGGTATAGAGGCTGGTGAAAATCTGGTCGAGGAAAGTCGGCTTGCCGGTGTAGGGGCGGATTTTCACCACCGCATCCGGATTTTTGGCCAGACGCTCGGCGTTGCGGATTTCCTGACGGGCGATGAACTGTTCGGCCTTTTCGCGCTCCTGCCGGTGGGCGTCGAGCAGTTGTCCGGCCTGGAAGAAGACCTGGCTCGGGCCAGGGAACTGACCCAGGCTGGTGTTGATGTTCATGGCCACCAGTTGCCAGAGCAGCAGGAAGAAGGCGATGCCGGCCAGCGGCATGATCAGCCCCTTGGCCATGCGCTTGAGCAGCACCTGGCTGCGGGCGGTCTTGATGGTGTTGGTAATGGGGGTGGCGACGCTCGGATTGCTCATCGTCCTGTCCTCAATTCGGGCTGCTTAAGGCAGCGAAATACCTCGGTGCCCGGCCGGCCGAAGCCGACCGGGCCTGTTTCACTTGTTGTTGCCGATCTTGAACGAGGCCAGGTAGGCGTTCGGCTTGGTGCCGTCGTAGGTCACGCCATCGATGAACTCGGCCGTCGGTGCGCGGAAGCCGGTCTCGCTGGCTGGCGGGAAATCGCTGGCTGCGGCTTTGCCTTCGGCGACCAGTTCGCCGGCTGCGGCCTTGTAGATCTCCGGCAGATAAGCCTTCTTGGCAGTCTCGAAGTACCAGGAGTCCGGCTTGGGCTCGGCGATCTGGCCCCAGCGGCGCATCTGGGTGAGGTACCAGATGGCATCCGAGTAGTAGGGGTAGGTGGCGTTATGGCGGAAGAACACGTTGAAGTCCGGAACCTCGCGCTTGTCGCCTTTCTCGAACTCGAAGGTGCCGGTCATGGAGTTGGCGATCACCTTGGCGTCGGCGCCCACGTATTCCGGACGGGACAGGATCTCCACGGCTTCCATGCGGTTCTTGTTGTTGTCCTCATCCAGCCACTTGGCGGCGCGGATCAGGGCCTTGACCAGGCGCTTGTGGGTCTCGGGGTTGGCTTCGGCCCAGTCCTTGGACACGCCGAACACTTTCTCCGGGTTGTTCTTCCAGATTTGGCCGTCGGTGATGACCGGTACGCCGATACCCTTGAACACGGCAGCCTGGTTCCACGGCTCACCCACGCTGTAGCCGTTGATGGTGCCGGACTCCAGAGTGGCCGGCATCTGTGGCGGCGGAGTCACCGAGATCAGTGTATCGGCGCCGATCTGGCCACTGACGTCACCTTTTTCCGGGGCGTACTGGCCCGGGTTGATGCCGCCGGCGGCCAGCCAGTAGCGCAGTTCATAGTTGTGGGTGGAAACCGGGAATACCATGCCCATGTTGAACGGCTTGCCCTGGGACTTGAACTGCTCGATCACCGGCTTGAGCGCATCGGCCTTGATCGGGTGGACCGGTTTGCCATCCTTCATTTCCACATGCGGTTTCATCATCTTCCACACGTCGTTGGAAACGGTGATGGCGTTGCCGTTGAGGTCCATGGAGAAGGCGGTGACTACTTCTGCTTCGGTGCCGTAGCCGATGGTGGCGGCAATCGGCTGGCCGGCCAGCATGTGCGCGCCGTCCAGTTCGCCCATGATCACGCGGTCCAGCAGGACCTTCCAGTTGGCCTGGGCTTCGAGAGTGACGTAGAGGCCTTCTTCCTCGAAGAAGCCTTTTTCGAAGGCGATGGCCAGCGGCGCCATGTCGGTCAGCTTGATGAAGCCGAGCTTGAGTTCTTCCTTCTCGGGGTCGGCGGCATAGCCGATCTGTGCGGCCAGCGGGGTCAGGGCCAGCAGGCTGGCGCACAGGACACGCTTGAGCAGGTTGCGGCGATTTTGCATGGGGCTTTCCTCAGTGTCAGAAACGAAAAAAAGACGTCGAAACCTGGCTGCCATTGTTGGCAGGAGGCGCGACGTCTTTGTCGATTCGTCCCGATCACCTCCGTTGGCGATCCTGAGACGGTTGCTGTGAAGGTCTTTGCAGCAGCCGTGCCAGTTTCTCGAGCGAGGTGCGGAGTATTTTGAAAAGCCCTTTTAAAACAGTGTCTTGCGTGCCTCTTGTGGTGCTCGTTTGACGACTATGTAGCCTGCGGGCCGGGTTTGCTTCTGGTCGGGAGTGAAGCGGGCGTGCACTGTCCGGGCGCGAGCAGTGCACGCCAATATGGCATCAGCGCTCCAGCAGACCGTCGGCGCGGAACATTGCCTTGATGCCGCGGATGGCCTGGCGGGTGCGGTCCTGATTCTCGATCAGGGCAAAACGCACGTGATCGTCACCGTAGTCGCCAAAGCCGATCCCGGGCGAAACACAGACCTTGGCTTCGCTGAGCAGCTTCTTGGCGAACTCGAGTGAGCCCAGGTGAGCATAGGCCTCGGGAATCTTGGCCCACACATACATGGAGGCCTTGGGCTTCTCGACCATCCAGCCCAGCTCATGCAGGCCCTTGACCAGCACGTCGCGGCGCTGGCGGTACTGCTCGGCGATGTCGCGCACGCACTGCTGTTCGCCTTCCAGCGCGGCGATGGCCGCCACCTGCAGCGGGGTAAAGGTGCCGTAGTCGTGGTAGCTCTTGATGCGCGCGAGGGCTGCCACCAGCTCCGGATTGCCGACCATGAAGCCGATACGCCAGCCGGCCATGTTGTAGCTCTTGGACAGGGTGAAGAACTCCACCGCCACGTCCTTGGCTCCAGGCACCTGCATGATCGAGGGCGCGGTCCAGCCTTCATAAACGATGTCGGCATAGGCCAGGTCGTGCACCACGAGAATGTCGTACTGCTTGGCCAGGGCCACCACGCGCTCGAAGAAATCCAGCTCCACGCACTGGGCGGTGGGGTTGGAGGGGAAACCGATGATGATCATTTTCGGCTTGGGGATGGACTCGCGGATGGCCCGTTCCAGCTCGGCAAAGAAGTCCACGCCGGGCACCAGCGGCACCGAGCGCACCTGGGCGCCGGCGATCACCGCGCCGTAGATATGGATCGGGTAGCTCGGGTTGGGCACCAGTACCGTATCTCCATGGTCCAGGGTGGCCAGCATCAGGTGCGCCAGACCTTCCTTGGAGCCGATGGTGACGATGGCTTCGCTGTCCGGGTCGATCTCCACGTCATAGCGGTCCTTGTACCAGCGCGAGATAGCGCGGCGCAGGCGCGGGATGCCGCGGGAGGTGGAGTAGCCGTGGGTGTCTTCGCGCTGGGCGACCTGCACCAGCTTCTCGACGATGTGCGGCGGGGTGGCGCCGTCCGGATTGCCCATGCTGAAGTCGATGATGTCCTCGCCACGGCGGCGGGCAGCCATCTTCAGCTCGGCGGTGATGTTGAAAACGTAGGGGGGGAGACGATCGATGCGCGCAAAGCGGCGCTTGGCGTTGTCAGCCATGCTGTCCTCGAAGTACGTAAGCGCCCGGAACCGTCCGAGCGACGTTGGCCGCATGAGGCGACCTGGCGAGGAAGATACGAGATGGTTTGCAGGCCTGTCCAGCACAGTCTTGGACTGGACAGGGGCAACAGTTGTCAGGAGCCGGGCTCAGTTGCCCAGCATGTCGTGCATGGCGATGATCTGCTCGGCCACCTGGATCAGCTTCTGCTGACGGCTCATGGCCTGACGTCGCATCAGGGTGTAGGCCTCTTCCTCGTTGCAGCTCTTCATCTTCATCAGCAGGCCCTTGGCCAGCTCGACGCGCTTGCGTTCGGCCAGTTGCGCTTCGCGGGCATTGAGCTGGGCACGCAAGGCCTGATCGCTCTCGAAGCGGGCCATGGCCACGTCGAGGATCGGCTGCAGGCGCTGGGCGTGGATGCCTTCTACGATGTAGGCGCTGACGCCGGACTGGATCGCCTGGCGCATCACCTGCGGGTCGTGCTCGTCGGTGAACATGACGATGGGGCGTGGCTGGTCGCGGGTCACCAGCACCACCTGTTCCATCACGTCGCGGCCGGGAGACTCGGTGTCGATCAGGATCACGTCGGGGCGGATGGCTTCGACCCGCTCAGGCAGGTCGATGACCAGCCCCGATTCGTCAATCACCTCAAAACCGGCTTCGGTCAGGGCGCTCTTGAGGCGGCCGACCTTCTTCGGGGTGTCGTTGATCAGGAGGATGCGCAGCATGGAGTCAACCTTGTCTGTCGTCAGAGCACAGCCGCATGCGGCTCGTTGCTCAGGGAATGTAGGGCGAAGCTGCGGGCGTAGGCGGCCGGGTCCTGGCCATCCCAGGGCTTGCCATCGAGCAGCGTGCTGCTGCGCATGGCATCCGGAACGCTGATGCCCAAAGCGCCGGCGGCATCGGCATACAGGCTGGTCTGTTGCACGGCACGGGCAATTGCCTGGTAATCGGGGTCTTCGCGCAGCAGGCCCCAGCGGCGGAACTGGGTCATGAACCACAGGCCGTCGGACAGGTAGGGCATGTTCACCGCCCCCTCGGCGCAGAATCGCAGCGGATGTGCATCCAGCCAGGCATGGCCGTTGCCGTCCTCGTAGCGGCCGAGGAAGCGCGACTGAATGGTCTGCAGCGGCGCGTCGACATAGTCGCTACCGCTGATCAGTTGCGCCGCACTGCATTTGTTCTCGTCGCTGGCGTCGATAAAGCGGCTGGCTTCCAGCACGGCCATGACCAGCGCGCGGGCGGTGTTGGGGTATTGCTCGACGAATTCGCGGGTACAGCCCAGTACCTTCTCCGGATGATCCGGCCAGAGCGCCTGACTGGTGGCGAGGGTGAATCCCATGCCCTGATCGATGGCGTGGGCGCCCCAGGGTTCGCCGGCACAGAAGCCGTCGATGCGACCGGCCTGCAGGTGGGCAACCATCTGCGAAGGCGGGACTACGACGGTGTTGACGTCCTTGAGCGGGTGAATGCCCAGGCTGGCCAGCCAGTAGTACAGCCACATGGCATGAGTACCGGTGGGGAAGGTCTGCGCGAAGGTGAGTTTTGCCCTGCTATGGTGCACGTGTTGCACCAGTGCCTCGGCGCTGGTCACGCCGCTGCGCTGCAAACGGGCAGACAGATTGATGCTCTGGCCATTCTGCGCCAGCCCCATGAGGACTGCCATGTCGGTAGCGGGGGTGCCGCCAAGGCCAAGGTGCATGCCGTAGATGAGGCCGTACAGGCCCTGCGCAGCATCCAGTTCGCCGGTCACCAGCTTGTCGCGCAGAGTCGCCCAGGAAGCCTGACGCTTGAGGTTCAGGGTCAGGCCATACGGCTGGGCAAAGCCCTGTGTCGCGGCGACGATCAGCGAAGCGCTGTCGGTCAGCGGCATGAAGCCGATATTCAGGGCAGTTTTTTCCGGGGCATCTGAGCCGGCGACCCAGACCAGGTCATCGCTCAGCAGAGAGGTGGTTTCCGTCATCATTTTGTTCCGTCAGTGAACAAAAAGGCGCCATGTTCCAGACCGCATGAGCAGCGGGAACATGACGCCATTGTCAGGGTCGGGCACCGCCGTTGGTGTCGACCGGATGACTAGAGCAAAGCAAGCAGCATGCCATCCATGGCGTGCGGAATCAGCGCTCGAGCATCTGCTTGACGTTGCTTTGCGGGATTTGCTGCACGCGGCCTTCGGCATCTTCGAATTCAAGCATGCCGGTGTCGCGGTCCAGTTCCGGCTTGCCATGGCTGGTGAGCATCTGGCCGTCGGTGGTGGTGATGATGTATTCGCTGGCGCAGCCGGTCAGGGCCAGGAGGCAGCAGGAAGCGAGAATCAGGTGTTTCATGGGGACACTCCATTGTTGGGACTAAAAGCTGCGGCCGACGATAAGCGGCTCAGTGGCGCTCTTCAAGCCCCTGAAAAAGAAAAGCCCCGCTCTAGGCGGGGCTTTTCAGGCCTTGCTGAGGATTAGGCTTGAACGACCGGGATCTTGGCGTTCGCAGCGGCTTCCTTGTACTCGGCGATCTGGTCGAAGCTCAGGTAGCGGTAAACGTCGGCAGCCATGCTGTCGATGTTCTTCGCGTACTCCATGTACTCCTCGACGGTCGGCAGCTTGCCGATGATCGAAGCGACCGCTGCCAGTTCGGCAGAAGCCAGGTACACGTTGGTGGCGTCGCCCAGACGGTTCGGGAAATTACGGGTCGAGGTGGAAACCACGGTCGAACCGGTCTGTACGCGGGCCTGGTTACCCATGCACAGCGAGCAGCCCGGCATTTCCATGCGCGCGCCAGCCTTGCCGTAGATGCCGTAGTAGCCTTCTTCGGTCAGCTGGTGAGCGTCCATCTTGGTCGGCGGAGCCAGCCACAGACGGGTCGGAATGCCACCCTTGACCTTATCCAGCAGCTTACCGGCAGCGCGGAAGTGACCGATGTTGGTCATGCACGAACCGATGAACACTTCGTCGATCTTCTCACCGGCAACGGTGGACAGCAGACGAGCGTCATCCGGATCGTTCGGGGCGCACAGGACCGGCTCTTTCACGTCGGCCAGATCGATTTCGATCACGGCGGCGTATTCGGCGTCCTTGTCGGCTTCCAGCAGTTGCGGGTTGGCCAGCCAGGCTTCCATCGCTTTGGCACGACGCTCCAGAGTACGGGCATCGCCGTAGCCTTCGCCGATCATCCAGCGCAGCATGGTGATGTTGGACTTCAGGTACTCGGCGATGGCGCTTTCCGGCAGCTTGATGGTGCAACCGGCAGCGGAACGCTCGGCCGAGGCGTCGGACAGCTCGAAGGCCTGTTCAACGGTCAGGTCGTTCAGACCTTCGATCTCGAGGATGCGGCCGGAGAAGATGTTCTTCTTGCCTTTCTTCTCGACGGTCAGCAGGCCAGCCTGGATCGCGTAGTAAGGGATGGCATGAACCAGGTCACGCAGGGTGATGCCCGGCTGCAGTTTGCCCTTGAAGCGCACCAGTACCGACTCCGGCATGTCCAGCGGCATAACGCCGGTGGCAGCGGCGAAGGCTACCAGGCCCGAACCGGCCGGGAAGGAGATGCCCATCGGGAAGCGGGTGTGCGAGTCGCCACCGGTACCGACGGTATCCGGCAGCAGCATGCGGTTCAGCCAGCTGTGGATGATGCCGTCGCCCGGACGCAGGGATACACCGCCGCGGGTCATGATGAAGTCCGGCAGGGTGTGGTGAGTGGTGACGTCGATCGGCTTCGGATAGGCCGCGGTGTGGCAGAAGGACTGCATCACCAGATCGGCGGAGAAGCCCAGGCAAGCCAGGTCTTTCAGCTCGTCACGGGTCATCGGGCCGGTGGTGTCCTGGGAACCGACGGTGGTCATCTTCGGTTCGCAGTAGGTGCCCGGACGCACGCCTTTGCCTTCCGGCAGGCCGCAGGCGCGACCGACCATCTTCTGGGCCAGGGTGAAGCCCTTGCCGCTGTCGGCCGGAGCTTCCGGCTTCTTGAACAGGGTGGATGGAGCCAGACCCAGCTCGGCACGGGCCTTCTCGGTCAGACCACGGCCAACGATCAGCGGAATACGGCCGCCAGCGCGGACTTCGTCCAGCAGGACGTCGGTCTTCAGCTGGAAGGTGGTGACCAGCTCGTCGCTGCCATTGCGGCGCACTTCGCCTTTGATCGGGTACACGTCGATGACGTCGCCCATGGCCAGGTTGGTGCAGTCGAATTCGATCGGCAGGGCGCCGGCGTCTTCCATGGTGTTGTAGAAGATCGGGGCGATCTTGGTGCCGAAGCAGAAACCACCAGCGCGCTTGTTAGGTACGTTCGGGATGTCGTCGCCGAAGAACCACAGCACCGAGTTGGTGGCGGACTTACGGGAAGAACCGGTACCCACCACGTCACCGACGTAGGCAACCGGGAAGCCTTTGGCTTTCAGGGCTTCCATCTGTTTGATCGGGCCAACGGAACCCGGCTGATCCGGGTTGATGCCGTCGCGGGCCATCTTCAGCATGGCCAGAGCGTGCAGCGGGATGTCCGGGCGGGACCAGGCGTCCGGAGCCGGCGACAGGTCGTCGGTGTTGGTTTCGCCGGTGACCTTGAACACGGTCAGGGTGACTTTTTCCGGTACGGCCGGGCGGTTGGTGAACCACTCGCCGTCAGCCCAGGACTGCATCACGGCCTTGGCGTTGGCATTGCCGGCCTTGGCTTTCTCGGATACGTCGTGGAAGGCATCAAACATCAGCAGGGTGTGCTTGAGCTGTGCGGCTGCCACTTCGGCCAGCTCGGCGCTGTCCAGCAGCTCAACCAGGGTGGCGATGTTGTAGCCGCCCTGCATGGTGCCCAGCAGCTCGACGGCGAGGGTCTTGCTGATCAGCGGGGAAGTCGCTTCGCCCTTGGCGATGGCAGACAGGAAGCCGGCCTTGACGTAGGCCGCTTCGTCCACGCCCGGCGGAACACGGTTGGTGATCAGATCGACCAGGAAGGCTTCTTCGCCAGCCGGCGGGTTCTTCAGCAGCTCTACCAGGCCTGCGGTTTGCTCGGCGTTCAGCGGCTGGGGAACGATCCCCAGAGCGGCGCGCTCTTCTACGTGTTTGCGATAGGCTTCAAGCACAGTTTTACCCTCATCAGTGGTCCCAACGGGCTGTCCGGGACGCTCATCCAGCTTTCCAACGTTCTTCTGCGCTTCGAGGCTTTGTGGGCCTCACAGCCAGGGAACCGTTGGCTCCAGTTGAAGCTGTTTTCAAAGTTTTACGCCGTTGGCAAGAACCTGATGGGTGGCACGGGGGAGGGTAGAGAACAACCCCGTTGCCAACCTGGCCTGCTGTCGGAAAACTGTGCTCGTGACGCTTTGAAAACAGCTTCTTATTGGTCTTGGCGCCTTGAAAGGCGCGCTGATTCTACTGGAATGCATCAGTAAAGTTAAGCTGCGAGGCCCGTGCAAGGCGGGGTGAAGTTACCTAGACAAAGGGCTAAGATGGCCGGCCGGATTCATCTGCGCTGCCTGCTATGTCAAACCACCTGATCAAAACTCCCTGTGTCGGTCTCTGCTCCACGGTCTATGGGGATCTGGTGTGTCGTGGCTGCAAGCGTTTTCACCATGAGGTGGTGAACTGGAACCTGTATTCCGAGAGCGAAAAGGGCGCTGTCTGGCGGCGTCTGGAGGCTTTGCTGGTGCAGGTGGTGGCGGCCAAGCTCGAGGTGTTCGACGAACAGCGGCTGCGCGCCCAGCTGGTTCAGCGTCAGGTGCGCTTCAATCCCGAGCAGTCGCCTTATTGCTGGGCTTATCAGCTGATTGCCCGTGCTGCCCGGCTGATTCAGCAAGTCGATGCCTACGGCATCGTGATCCTTCCCGAGTTTCGTGAGCGCAACCTGAGCGAGTTGCGCGATGCGATCGACCGCGAGTTCTTCCTGCTGTCCGAGGCGCATTACGAGCGCTATATCGCGCCGAAGTTTCTACTCGAAGGCATGGAAATCCGTGTCTGACCCAGGGCGTAAATAAAAAGGCCACCGTCTAGGTGGCCTTTTTTGTTGCTCGGGCTGACTTAGTGCTGCTCAACCACTGACTCAAGGTGGTCCAGCACATCATCCGGCTTGAGTACGGCGACATCGCACTCCAGCATGTCCAGTACCACTTCGGCGGTGTTGCCGATCAGCGCGCCGGACAGGCCGGTGCGGGCTACGGTACCCAGTACGACAACTCCTGCGTTCAGCTTGCTGGCGATGTGCGGGATCAGTACGTCGGCCGGGCCCTCTTCGACGTGGATCTGCGCATCGCTCACGTCGAACTGCTCGGCGTAGCTCTTGCACTGTTCCAGGTAGCGGGCGTGGATGGTTTCCGACAGCTGGAAGGTCGGGTCTGCGGCTGACAGCATCGGCGACGGGTGTGCGCTCAGCAGGTGCAGGTCGGCCTTGGCGACACGGGCAATTTCGGCGGCATTGGCGACGATGCTGGTGTTCAGGGTACGGTGCTTGGCATCGCTGTTGCCCACGTCGATGGCGGCCAGGATGGTGCCTTCGGTCCATGGGGTGTCGGTTTTCACGATCAGTACCGGGCAGGGGGTGTAGCGCAGAATCTTCCAGTCATCCGGGGTCAGGATGGCTTTCTTCAGCGGGTTTTCCGGTACGTGTTGCTTGATGACCAGACCGCAGGCTTCTTCCTGCAGTGCAGCGATGATGGTTTCGTGCAGGGTGTTCAGACACAGCTGCTGAGTGGTGACACTGTAGCCCTCAGCCTGCAGGCTCTTCTGCAGGTCAGCCAGATAGGCTGAGTGATCGTGCTTCTTGTCGCAGACCAGCAGGTGCAGGTGCGACTGGGTAACGCCAGCGATCAGCTTGGCGCGCTTGAGCGCCAGGCCTTCGGGCTGGCTGAGATCAAGAACTACCAGAATGCTGCGGATGGCTTGCATGTGTATCTCCCTGAGAGGTGTGACTTTTTAGATGTAGCCACTGTAATTGTGCGTGTCGAAACTGTTGTTGACGCATATCAAACCGCACTGGCCCTGTGCGTAGAGCTTCGTATAATGCGCCGCCTTTATGACTCTAGCCAGTTATCGGTGCCCTTCCCTGACGGTGACTGATAACGGCGGATTTGCTTGCTGAATGAACGGCCCTGCGCCGGGGAGAATGCACATGCTGCCTGAAATTCACGACTTCCTTGGCTGTCGCACCCCCGACGCCTGGGTTCAGGCGGCCGTGCAGCAGCAGGAGATCATGCTCCTCGATCACAAAAACTGTGAGTTCAAGGCCGCTTCGACGGCGCTGAGTCTGATTGCCAAGTACGGCCAGCATCTGGACCTGATCAACTACATGTCCCGCCTTGCCCGTGAGGAGCTGGTGCATCACGAGCAGGTGCTGCGGATTCTGAAGAAGCGCAAGATCGGTCTGCGCCCGGTTTCGGCCAGCCGTTATGCCTCTGGTTTGAGGGCTGTGGTGCGGACGCATGAGCCGCATAAACTGGTGGATACGCTGGTGGTGGGTGCCTTTATCGAGGCACGCTCCTGTGAGCGGTTTGAGGCCGTGGTGCCGCATCTGGACGAGGAACTGAGCAAGTTCTACTTCGGCCTGCTGAAGTCGGAAGCCCGGCACTTCCAGAACTATCTGCGCTTTGCCTATCAGTATGGCGACGCGGCGGATGTGGAGCGCAGTGTTGCCAGGGTGAGGGCCGTGGAGCAGGAGCTGATCGAAAGCCCGGATAGCGAGTTTCGCTTTCACTCCGGTGTGCCGATGCTTGCAGCCTGATAAAACAAAAAAAGCGCCGGTTGGCGCTTTTTTATGGCAGAAGAACCTTATTCCTTCACTTTCAGGTCCAGCGCCAGATCGCGTGCGGCCTTGGTGGCCAGCACGCCCATCAACTGGCCGATTTCGTCCTGACGGCTGCTGGCGCTGCCGCTGCCGGCGCCCATCATCACGCTCGGTACCGGCGCCTGGGAGGCAGCCTCGGCCCATACCTTGTTGATCTGCACCAGAGCATCCAGCTTGGGCTGCAGGGCACCGTCCGCCTCGATCACGGCCTTGCGCGCATAGGCTTCGGCGTCCGCGGTGATCTTGGTGGCCTGGGCGGTGATGCTGGCCTTGTCACGCAGCAGCTCGGCGGTCTGCTTCTCGATCTCGGCACGCTGCTTCTCGCGCTCGGCATTGATCACGGCCAGCTGCTTCTCGGTCTCGGCTTGGGTGGTCTGTTCGATCTGATCGCGCAGGGTTTCCTGGCGGCGGGCTTCGACTTCCTTCTCACCGCGGGCGGTGACCAGGAGCTTCTCTTCCTCTTCCTTCAGGCGGTTCTGCCGGGCCACGGCCAGCTCGGCCAGCGCCTGCTGGACCTTGACCATGCGCTGCTTGTACTGGGGGTTGGGGTCGACGTTGGTAATGCGCGCCTCGACCACTTCCACACCGTACTTGCGGAACTGCTGTTGCTTGCGAACGGGCAGCCCTTTGTCGTCGACCACCTTCTCGGTGATGAACTGGCTGGCATTGTTGTCGCCAAATGCGCCTTGTTCAGTGCCAGCCTGAAGAATGGCGGTCTGGCTTGGCTGATGGCCGCGCGGAGCACGTACTTCGCGGCGCTTGATCAGGTAGAGACCGTCGTTGAGCTGGTTCTCGAACTCGGCGGCAAATTCGCTGCGCGCGCCGGCGTAGTAGTCATCGGCACTCATCAGCGAGGCTGTGGCCTGCAGGGTTTCCTTGATGGCCGGAACCAGAGCGGTCTTGATGAAGTTTTCCGGGTTGCGGTACTCCTGAGCAATCTTCAGGAACTGGTCGCCAGAAGGCAGGCGGAAACGCGCGGAGGACTCCACCTTGGCGTCGACGTTGCCCAGAAAGACGATGGGGAAGGCCTCAATGGTGGCGCCCAGTGAGTCGTTGTCGCTCGTGTCGTCGATTTCCAGCGCCTCGGTCAGTACCGACTGCACGCTGAGCGCTTTCTTCCACGGGGTGGCGCGGCCGAACCACTTGGTGGCGTAACCGACGTCATCGACGATCTTTTCTTCGCCGAAGATGGTGCGCACGTGGGTGGCAAAGCCGGCTTCGTTGTAGAAGAACACGCCGTTGAAGGTGGCAAAGCCTGCGGCAGCCACCAGCAGGGGGGCACCGACGTATTTGATGAGGGTGTTTTTCGAGGGAGCGCCGCTGGAGATTTCCATTATCTGTCCTTGACTGCGGGAAAATTGCGCGAATGCTGCGCAGAGGGGGCTTCGCCGTCAAGCAGGAGAGGCTGGATATGTGCTGTGGCCTGCGAAGAGGGCTCAGTTGAGCGGGAAAGACACCTGCTGGAATCCCGTCTCGTCGATCTGCAGGACCCAGCCGAACTTGTCCCAGTCACCGAGCACGATGCGCTGTGCTGGCTGACCGTTGATCAGCAGGTCATGAGTGGCCGGACGGTGCGTATGGCCATGGATCAGAGTGGTGACGCCATGCCGGGCCAGTACCTGCGGAATCAACTCGGGCGTCACGTCGATGATCTCGGCGGCCTTCATGCGGGTCTGTGCTTTGCTCTCGCTGCGCAGCTTGCGCGCCAGCTTGAAACGGGTGCTGAGTGGCAGGTGACGGAGAATGAACAGTGTCAGCGGGTTGCGCAGCCAGCGGCGCAGTTTCATGTAGGCCAGATCCTGGGTGCACAGGCTGTCGCCATGCATCAGCAGGACGCGCTGTCCTTCGATGCTGACTAGGCTGGGGTCGTTCAGCAGCTTGGCGCCTGTTTCCCGGCAAAACCGCTTGCCGATCAGGAAGTCGCGGTTGCCGTGCATCAGGTAAAGGCGGGCGCCACTGTCCGTAAGTTCACGCAGGGCGCGGGCGATGCCTTGCTGGTAAGCGGACATGCCGTCATCACCCACCCAGGCCTCGAAAAAGTCGCCGAGGATATACAGGGCGTCGGCCTGGCGGGCTCGGGTTGCAAGAAAATGCAGAAACGCCCGGGTGATGTCCGGGCGTTCTTCTTGCAGATGCAGATCGGAGATCAGCAGTGTGGCCAAGGAGCTTACTCGGCAACCACTTCTGCTTTTTCGATGATCACGTCATCGACCGGCACGTCCTGATGGCCGCCCTTCATGGTGGTGGCGACATCCTTGATTTTCATCACGACGTCCAGACCGTCCACGACCTGACCGAACACGGCATAGCCCCAGCCCTGAATGGTCGGAGCGCTGTGGTTGAGGAAGCTGTTGTCGGCGACGTTGATGAAGAACTGCGCCGAAGCCGAATGCGGCTCCATGGTGCGGGCCATGGCAATGGTGCCGACCTTGTTCGACAGGCCGTTGTTGGCTTCGTTCTTGATGGTGGCGCGGGTGGCTTTCTGCTTCATGCCGGGCTCGAAGCCGCCGCCCTGGATCATGAAGTTGCTGATCACACGGTGGAAAATGGTGCCGTTGTAGTGACCATCCTTCACGTACTGCTCGAAGTTGGCCACGGTTTCCGGGGCCTTGTCGGCAAACAGTTCCAGGGTGATGACGCCGTGATTGGTGTGCAGCTTGATCATGGTGATATCCGTTAGGTTGCGGGCTGATGCCAGTGCCTGGCGCGGCAGAGCCGGCGGCATGGGCCAGGAATCGACCGGCAGAGGCAAAAGTGCTCTGTCGGGGGCTTGACGGGTTCGCTATCATACGGGCTTTGTCCCAGGCGGCCTACCCTCGCCGCACACTGCAAGAATCAAGGACCCCATGAGCAAGCCCACCGTCGAAAAAGCTGCCAACTTCCTGCGCCCCGTCGTTCAAGCCGATCTGGAAAGTGGCAAGCACGCCAAGATCATCACGCGCTTCCCGCCGGAACCCAACGGCTACCTGCATATCGGCCATGCCAAGAGTATCTGCCTGAACTTTGGCCTGGCCCAGGAATTCGGCGGCGAGTGCAACCTGCGTTTCGACGACACCAATCCGGCCAAGGAAGACCAGGAATACATCGACGCGATCAAGGCCGACGTCGAGTGGCTGGGCTTCAAATGGGCCGGCGAGGAACGCTACGCCTCCAATTACTTCGACCAGCTGCATGATTGGGCCATCGAGCTGATCAAGGCCGGCAAGGCCTTCGTCTGCGATCTGAATGCCGATGAGATGCGCGAGTACCGCGGCAGCTTGACCGAGCCGGGCAAGAACAGCCCGTTCCGCGATCGCTCCGTGGAAGAGAACCTCGACCTGTTCGCCCGCATGAAGGACGGCGAGTTCCCGGACGGCGCCCGTTCGCTGCGCGCCAAGATCGACATGGCCTCGCCGAACATCAACCTGCGCGACCCGATCCTCTACCGCATCCGCCACGCCCATCACCACCAGACCGGCGATAAATGGTGCATCTACCCGAGCTACGACTTCACCCACGGTCAGTCGGACGCGCTGGAAGGCATCACCCACTCCATCTGCACCCTGGAGTTCGAGGATCACCGCCCGCTCTACGAGTGGTTCCTGGCCAACCTGTCGGTGCCGGCGCAGCCGCGTCAGTACGAATTCGCCCGCCTCAACCTGAACTACACCGTCACCAGCAAGCGCAAGCTCAAGCAGCTGGTCGACGAGAAGCATGTGCAGGGCTGGGATGACCCGCGTATGTCGACCCTGTCTGGCTACCGTCGCCGTGGCTATACCCCGGCCTCAATCCGCACCTTCTGCGACATGATCGGCGTCAACCGCGCCGGCGGCGTGGTCGATATCGGCATGCTGGAATTCGCCATTCGCGAGGACCTGGACGCCAACGCCGCGCGCGCCATGTGCGTGCTCAAGCCGCTCAAGGTGGTGATCACCAACTACCCGGAAGGCAAGGTCGAGAACCTCGAACTGCCGCGCCACCCGAAGCAGGACATGGGCCAGCGCGTGCTGCCGTTCAGCCGCGAGATCTACATCGACGCCAGCGACTTCGAGGAAACCCCGCCTGACGGCTTCAAGCGCCTGATCCCCGGCGGCGAAGTGCGTCTGCGCGGCAGCTATGTGATCCGCGCCGACGAGGCGATCAAGGACGCCGCCGGCAATATCGTCGAGCTGCGCTGCTCCTATGACGAAAACACCCTGGGCAAGAACCCGGAAGGCCGCAAGGTCAAGGGCGTGATCCACTGGGTGCCGGCCGCCGAGAGCGTCGAGTGCGAAGTGCGCCTGTACGACCGCCTGTTCCGCTCCGCCAACCCGGAGAAGAGCGAGGAGGGCGGCAGCTTCCTCGACAACATCAACCCGGATTCGCTGGTCGTTCTCACCGGCTGCCGCGCCGAGCCGTCGCTGGCCAACGCCGTGCCGGAAGAGCGCTTCCAGTTCGAGCGCGAAGGCTACTTCGTCGCCGATCTGAAGGACACCCAGCCGGGCAAGCCGGTGTTCAACCGTACAGTCACCCTGCGCGACTCCTGGGGTCAGTAAATGGCACTTTCCATCTACAACACCCTCTCCAAGACCAAGGACGTCTTCCAGCCGCTGGAAGGCAACAGCGTGCGTATGTACGTGTGCGGCATGACCGTGTACGACTTCTGCCATATCGGCCATGCCCGCGTGATGGTCGCCTTCGACGTGGTCACCCGCTGGCTGCGCGCGCGCGGCTATGACGTGACCTACGTGCGCAACATCACCGACATCGACGACAAGATCATCAAGCGCGCCAACGAGAACGGCGAGCCGTTCGAGGCGCTGGTCGAGCGCATGATCGCCGCCATGCACGAGGACGAGGCGCGCCTGAACGTGCTGCGCCCGGACATCGAGCCGCGCGCCACCGGCCATATCGCCGGCATGCACCAGATGATCCAGACCCTGATCGACAAGGGCTACGCATACGCCCCGGGCAATGGCGACGTGTACTACCGCGTCACCAAGTTCGAGACCTACGGCAAGCTGTCGCGGCGCAAGATCGACGAGCTGAAGATCGGCGCGCGCATCGAGGTCGACGAGATCAAGGAAGACCCGCTGGACTTCGTGCTGTGGAAGGGCGCCAAGCCGGGCGAGCCGAGTTGGGATTCGCCCTGGGGCAAGGGGCGGCCGGGCTGGCACATCGAGTGCTCGGTGATGTCCACCTGCTGCCTGGGCGAGACCTTCGACATCCACGGCGGTGGCCCGGACCTGGTGTTCCCGCATCACGAGAACGAGATCGCGCAGAGCGAGGCGGCCACCGGCAAGCTCTACGCCAAGGCCTGGATGCATGCCGGCGCGGTACGCGTGGACGGCGAGAAGATGTCCAAGAGCCTGGGCAACTTCTTCACCATCCGCGAAGTGCTGGAGAAATACCACCCGGAAGTGGTGCGTTACCTGCTGGTGTCCAGCCACTACCGCAGCCCGATCAACTACTCCGAAGAGAGCCTCAAGGAAGCCAAGGGCGCCCTGGAGCGCTTCTACAACGGCCTCAAGGGCCTGCCTGAAGTGGCGCCGGCTGGCGGTGAGGAATACGTCGAGCGCTTCGGCGCGGCCATGGACGATGACTTCAACTCGCCGGAAGCCTGCGCCGTGCTGTTCGAGATGATCCGCGAGGTCAACCGCCTGCGCGAGTCGGATGAACAGGCTGCCGCCGGCCTGGCCGCCCAGCTCAAGCAACTGGCTGGCGTGCTCGGCGTGCTCCAACTGGAGCCGGATGCGTTCCTCCAGGCTGGCGCCGCCGGCAAGGTCGATGCCGACGAAGTCGAAGCCCTGATCGCTGCGCGCCTGCAGGCTCGCGCCAACAAGAACTGGGCCGAAAGCGACCGCATCCGCGACCAGCTCACCGCTATGGGCGTTGTACTGGAAGACGGCAAGGGCGGCACCACTTGGCGCCTGGCTGAGTAATCAATGCCTGAATGGAAAAGCCGCTCACTTGAGCGGCTTTTTTATTGGCGCTTAGCGGGTAGAAAGCGGTGGGGTGCGTGGTGGTATCTGGCGCTTGGAACCGGTGGCTTCGAATGCGCAAGCTAGGCGTAGCAACTCGTTGTCAGTGTAGGCCCTCCCGGCAAAGGTGAGACCTGCAGGCATACCGATATCAGCCATCACACCCATCGGTACTGTGACGGTTGGCACTCCGAGGTGACGGATTGCCAGATTGCCATTGGCCACCCAGATGCCGTTACTCCAGGCGGTGTCAGCGGAATCCGGATTAATATCGGCATCGGCCGGTCCAACATCCGCCACAGTCGGGAACAAGACCGCATCCAGGCCTAGCTGGTCCATCCAGTCCTCAAGGTCGAGCTTGCGGGTCTTTTCCAGGCCACGCAGGCCGTCGGGAACGGTCGGGATCTGATCCCAGGGCTTGATGCCACGCTTGGCCATATTCACGTACTCGTCCATGCCGGCGGCCAGATCGCCTTCACGGTTGGGCAGGGTGCCTGGGTCGTGTGGGAAAATCTGCTGGCCGTCGACGTCAGCCAGGCGGTTCAGCTTCGGGTCACCGTTGGCTTGCAGGAATTCATCGAACGCCCAGCCTGAGAGCTCCCACAGCTCGTCATGGAGGAATTCGGGGCTGATGATGCCGCGGTTGAAGACGGTCGGTGCACCGGGGCGGTCGCCTTCACAGTTGGAGACCAGCGGGAAATCGACTTCGACGACTTCTGCGCCGGCGGCCTCCAGGCTTTTGCGTGCGGCTTCCCAGAGGGTGATGACGCTGGGGCGTGTGTTGATTCGTTGGCCGGTCGGGCCGCCAATGCCGGGATTCTCGCTGGTGCCGGCCATCTCATCCTTGTTGATGTACATGCGTGGCACGCCCAGGCGCTTGCCCTTGAGTACCTCGGCTTTTGCGGCCAGCGCCTGATAGGAGGCGGGGCGAACCTCGGAGGCTTTTGGAATCGGTACCCAGGGTTGCAGGCGCCAGAGGTCACCACGGGTATCCGGATCGTCAGCGACTACCACATCGAGCACTTCGAGCAGGTCGGCCATGGTCCGTGCATAGGGCACCACGACGTCCATGGTCGGCGTCAGCGGCCAGTTGCCGCGCACCGAGATCACGCCGCGCGAGGGGGTGTAGGCGCAAAGCCCGTTATTGGAGGCCGGGCCGCGACCGCTGGACCAGGTCTCCTCGGCCAGGCCGAAGGCGGCGAAGCTGGCAGCTGTAGCCGTACCGGCACCATTCGAGGAGCCGGAGGCGAAGGGGGCGGTCAGGTAACTGGCGTTGTAAGGGCTTTCGGCGCGGCCGTAGACCCCGCGCTGCATGCCGCCGTTGGCCATCGGCGGCATATTGGTCTTGCCCAGACAGATGGCGCCGGCAGCGCGCAGGCGTTCGACGGTGAATGCATCACGCTGGGCGACGAGATCCTTGAAGGCCGGACTGCCGGATGCTGCGGTGAGGCCTTTGACCAGATAGCTGTCCTTGGCGGTGTAGGGGATGCCATCCAGTGGCCCCAGAGTTTGGCCATGGGCGCGACGGGTGTCGGAGGCTTGCGCCTCTTTCAGGGCCTCCGGGTTGCGTACCACCACGGCGTTCAGGTGGGTGTCGCTGTCTGGTCCATCATAAGCCTCAATCCGGGCCAGGTAGGCCTTGACCAGCTCGACGGCGGTGGTGCGCCCGGATTCGAGTGCGGCACGCAACTCGGCAATCGATGCCTCGGTAACTTCGATCATTCTGCGAACTCCAACAGCGGTTAGCGTACGATTTTGGCTTTCGAGTGATTATAATGCCGATATTTATCGAGTAAATAGGGTTGGTGAAAATCTTGCGGCTGGGGTTGAGTGGTGGTTGATGTGTTCGCGTAAGGAATGCAAGGAAAGATAGGCACAAAAAAGCCCCGAGCACAGTGTGGTCGGGGCTTGTCTGGGGTATGCGGCTACTGGTGTAGGTGTTCAGCGGCGTAGAGAGTGTTTTCCAGCAGGCAGGCGCGGGTCATGGGGCCGACACCGCCGGGGACGGGGGTGATCCAGCCGGCACGTTCGGCTGCTGCTTCGAACTCGACGTCTCCGACCAGTTTGCCGTCTGCCTGGCGGTTGATGCCCACGTCAATGACGATGGCGCCGGGCTTGATCCATTCACCTTTTACCAGGCCGGGCTTGCCGGCTGCGACTACCACGATGTCGGCGCTGGCGAGGTGTCCGGGAAGGTCTCGGGTGAATCGATGGGTGACGGTTACGGTGCTGCCGGCAAGGAGCAGTTCCAGAGCCATGGGGCGGCCGACGATGTTGGAGGCGCCAACGATGACGGCATGCTGGCCGTGGAGGTCAACGCCTGTGCTTTCCAGCAGGGTCATGATGCCTTTTGGGGTGCAGGGGCGCAGCAGGGGGATGCGCTGAGCCAAGCGGCCAATGTTGAATGGATGGAAACCGTCAACGTCTTTGTCCGGGCGGATGCGCTCCAGAAGCTGCGAGGCGTCGAGGTGGGCAGGTAGCGGTAGTTGTACGAGGATGCCGTCGATGGTCGGGTCATCGTTCAGCTGGTCGATCAGTGTTTCCAGGTGCTGCTGGCTGGTTTCAGCGGGCAGGTCGTGGGCCACAGAATGAAAGCCGACTTCCTCGCAATCCTTGCGCTTGTGCGACACGTAAACCTGGGATGCAGGGTCGCTGCCGACCAGAATCACGGCCAGGCCGGGCGCGCGGAGGTTCTGTTGGCGCCGCTCGGCAACGCGTTGGGCAATGTGCTGGCGGAGGTTGGCGGCGATCGCCTTGCCGTCGATCAGGTGTGCGGTCATAACGCTTGGTTAACCAGTAGGAGGATTAAAAACAGTTGGCCTATTCTCGCATGTGCGGCGTGGCCGGCAAAGGCGCGCGCCTTGGTTTTTCCTGTAACTCCTTTATCTCACTGAACTTTTTTTAAATTTTCGGTTGACGGGGTGGGGCTCTGTCGATAACATGCGCCCCGCTTGTCGAGCACAGCTTCTAGCTGGGTAAGACGGTGGTGCAGCTGGTCTGCATAAGCCGAGCTGTTGATCTGCGCTCCGCAATGAATGCAGATGAATAAGCGCCCGTAGCTCAGCTGGATAGAGCATCCGCCTTCTAAGCGGATGGTCGCAGGTTCGAGTCCTGCCGGGCGTGCCATCTGGTACATCGGCGCAGGCAGTGTAGTGCAAGCAATGCAATATGGTGGGCGTAGCTCAGTTGGTAGAGCACAGGATTGTGGCTCCTGGTGTCGTGGGTTCGATTCCCATCGTCCACCCCATATTCCAAACGCCAGGCTTTAGCCTGGCGTTTGCTTTTCTGCAGTACCCCCTCCGCGGACGTGGTGGAATTGGTAGACACACTGGATTTAGGTTCCAGCGCCGCAAGGCGTGAGAGTTCGAGTCTCTCCGTCCGCACCATATTTCCTTCTTTTATATGATCTTTTCGCCCTTTCGGGCGGATGACTTCTGCATTTCTTCCCACTAGAATGCTGGCCTTTATTGAGGCCGGAACGCCGGCTTACGTCTGTGCAACGAGGAATATCCATGCAAGTTTCTGTTGAAAGCACCTCCGCCCTTGAGCGTCGCATGACCGTTGGCGTCCCGGCCGAGCGTATCGAGACCGAAGTCAACAAGCGTCTGCAGCAGACTGCCAGTCGCGCCAAGGTTCCGGGCTTCCGTCCGGGCAAGGTGCCGATGAGCGTCATTCGTCAGCGCTACGAAGACAGTGCGCGTCAGGAAGCGCTGGGCGATCTGATCCAGGCGACCTACTACGAAGCCATCGTTGCCCAGAAGCTGAATCCGGCCGGCGCTCCGGCGGTCGAGCCGAAAGTGTTCGAGAAGGGTAAGGATCTGGAATACGTCGCGACTTTCGAAGTGTTCCCGGAAATTCAGCTGGCTGGCTTCGAGGGTCTGACCATCGAGCGTCAACAGGCTGAAGTACAGGACTCCGATGTCGACAACATGCTGGAAATCCTGCGCAAGCAGAACACCCGCTTCGAAGCTGTTGAGCGTGCTGCCGAAAATGGCGATCAGCTGAATATCGATTTCGTTGGCAAGATCGATGGCGAGGCTTTCGCTGGCGGTTCGGCCAAGGGTACCCCGCTGGTGCTGGGCTCCGGCCGCATGATCCCGGGCTTCGAAGAGGCTCTGGTGGGTGTCAAGGCTGGCGAAGAGCGCGTGATCAACCCGGCTTTCCCGGCTGATTACCAGAATCTGGATCTGGCCGGCAAAACTGCTGAGTTCACCATCACCGTCAACAGCGTTTCTGCGCCGCAATTGCCGGAGCTGAACGATGAGTTCTTTGCTCTGTTTGGCATCAAGGAAGGCGGTATCGACGGCTTCCGCGCCGAAGTGCGCAAGAACATGGAGCGCGAGCTGCGTCAGGCCATCAAGTCCAAGGTCAAGAATCAGGTAATGGAAGGTCTGCTGGCCGCCAACCCGGTTGAAGTGCCGAAGGCGCTGATCGCCAATGAAGTGAACCGTCTGCGCGTGCAGGCTGTGCAGCAGTTCGGCGGCAACATCAAGCCAGATCAGCTGCCGGCTGAGCTGTTCGATGAGCAGGCCAAGCGTCGCGTGGTGCTGGGCCTGATCGTTGCTGAAGTGGTCAAGAAGACTGAGCTGAAGCCTGACGAAAACCGTGTTCGCGAGCTGATCGAAGAGATGGCGTCCGCTTATCAGGAGCCGCAGCAGGTAGTTGCCTGGTACCTGAAGAACGAGCAGCAGCTGAACGAAGTGCGCTCGGTTGTGCTCGAAGAGCAAGTTGTAGATACTGTTCTGCAGCAGGCCAAAGTGACCGATAAAGCGGTCTCCTACGAAGAAGCAGTCAAGCCGGCAGAAGCTCCGCAAGCCGACTGATCCTCTCGCCTCGTTCGAGTACACACCATAAGCCAGCCTTCGTGCTGGCTTATGCGTCTATAGAGACATGACTTAAGGGAGTGTCGCAGCACATGTCCGCAAATCCTTTCATGCCGCAAATGATTGATGTCCAGGCCGCTGGCGGTCTGGTGCCGATGGTGGTCGAGCAGTCGGCCCGTGGCGAACGTGCCTATGACATCTATTCCCGCCTGCTCAAGGAGCGGGTGATCTTCCTGGTTGGTCAGGTTGAGGACTACATGGCCAACCTGGTGGTGGCGCAGTTGCTGTTCCTTGAGGCGGAAAACCCGGACAAGGACATTCATCTGTACATCAACTCGCCGGGTGGTTCGGTGACGGCCGGTATGTCGATCTACGACACCATGCAGTTCATCAAGCCGGATGTATCGACCATCTGCATCGGTCAGGCTTGCAGCATGGGTGCCCTGTTGCTGGCTGGCGGTGCAGCGGGTAAGCGCTACTGCCTGCCGCATTCGCGGATGATGATTCACCAGCCGCTGGGTGGCTTCCAGGGGCAGGCCTCGGATATCGAGATCCATGCGCGCGAGATTCTGACCATCCGCGAGCGCCTGAATAATGTGCTGGCGCACCACACTGGTCAGCCGCTGGATGTGATTGCCCGCGACACCGACCGTGACAACTTCATGAGCGGCCCGGATGCCGTGAAATATGGCCTGATCGATCAGGTTCTGAGCAAGCGTCCGGCCACTGCGTGACGCAGTGTATGACCTCTGCCGGCTGATGCGCGGCAGAGGTTTGCGGACTTGAAAATGCCCGCATTTGCCTCCATCTTGTTTTACAAGCCATCCGGATTTGGATTGATCTAATGACTGATACCCGCAACGGCGAGGAAAACGGCAAGCTGCTGTATTGCTCCTTCTGTGGCAAAAGCCAGCATGAAGTGCGCAAACTGATTGCCGGCCCGTCGGTATTTATCTGCGACGAGTGCGTCGATCTGTGCAACGACATCATCCGCGAGGAGGTGCAGGAAGCTCAGGCCGAAAGTAACGCGCACAAGCTGCCGGCTCCGAAGGAGATCAGCAGCATTCTCGATCAGTATGTGATCGGTCAGGAACGTGCCAAGAAGGTGCTCGCTGTAGCGGTGTACAACCACTACAAGCGCCTCAATCAGCGCGAGAAGAAAGATGACGTTGAGCTCGGCAAGAGCAACATCCTGCTGATCGGTCCGACCGGTTCCGGCAAGACGCTGCTGGCCGAGACTCTTGCTCGCCTGCTCAATGTGCCGTTTACCATTGCTGATGCCACCACACTGACTGAAGCCGGTTATGTGGGTGAGGATGTCGAGAACATCATTCAGAAGTTGCTGCAGAAGTGCGACTACGATGTCGAGAAGGCCCAGATGGGCATCGTCTACATCGATGAAATCGACAAGATTTCGCGCAAGTCGGACAACCCGTCGATCACCCGCGATGTGTCGGGCGAAGGCGTACAGCAGGCGCTGCTCAAGCTGATTGAGGGCACTGTGGCCTCGGTTCCGCCCCAGGGTGGCCGCAAGCATCCGCAGCAGGAGTTCCTGCAGGTCGATACGCGCAACATCCTGTTCATCTGCGGCGGTGCTTTCGCTGGTCTGGAAAAGGTGATTCAGGGGCGCTCGACCAAGGGGGGCATCGGCTTCAATGCCGAGGTGCGCAGTCCTGATACCGGCAAGAAGATTGGTGAGACCCTGCGTGATATCGAGCCCGACGATCTGGTCAAGTTCGGTCTGATTCCGGAGTTCGTTGGTCGTCTGCCGGTGATTGCGACCCTCGACGAGCTGGATGAAGCTGCCCTGATGCAGATTCTGACCGAGCCGAAGAATGCTCTCACCAAGCAGTACGCCAAGCTGTTCGAGATGGAAGGTGTTGATCTGGAGTTCCGTGCCGATGCCCTCAAGGCTGTCGCGCACAAGGCTCTGGAGCGCAAAACCGGCGCCCGTGGTCTGCGGTCGATTCTCGAAGGCGTCCTGCTCGACACCATGTATGAGATTCCTTCCCAGAAGGATGTCAGCAAGGTGGTTGTCGACGAGAGCGTCATTGCCGGCAACTCCAAGCCCTTATTGATCTACGAGAATAGCGAACAGCCGGCCAAGGCCGCGCCAGACGCGTAACTCGACAAGGGGCCTTCGGGCCCCTTGTTATTTCTGGGCATTGCGATTCCAAGTATTGCGCTTGTTTTTTCCCGGGCCCACCCCCATCTTAGGTTCATCCGCCTGCCTGCAAGGGCAGGCCTCCGAGTCCGTTGTAGAGCTGAACTCATGAAGACAACCGTCGAATTGCCTCTGTTGCCGCTGCGCGATGTGGTGGTGTATCCGCATATGGTCATCCCGCTGTTCGTGGGGCGGGAAAAGTCCATCGAAGCTCTTGAAGCGGCGATGACGGGAGATAAGCAGATTCTCCTGCTGGCCCAGAAGAACCCGGCGGACGATGATCCGGCTCCGGATGCGCTCTATCGGATGGGAACCGTGGCCACTGTGCTGCAGTTGCTCAAGTTGCCGGACGGCACCGTCAAGGTGCTGGTCGAAGGTGAGCAGCGCGGGGCAGTACAGGCTTTCACCGATGCTGATGGACATGTCCGTGCCAGCGTCGAGTTGCTCGAAGAAGGTGAAGTGCCTGAGCGCGAGGCTGAGGTCTTCTCGCGCAGCCTGATGAGCCAGTTCGAGCAGTATGTGCAGTTGGGCAAAAAGGTCCCGGCAGAGGTTTTGTCCTCACTCAACAGCATCGATGAGCCCGGGCGTCTGGTCGATACCATGGCGGCGCATATGGCGCTGCGTATCGAGCAGAAACAGGCCATTCTGGAAATCACCGACCTCACGCTGCGGGTCGAGCATGTGCTGGCGCTGCTGGATGCCGAGCTTGAGCTGTTGCAGGTTGAGAAGCGCATCCGTGGTCGCGTTAAAAAGCAGATGGAGCGCAGCCAGCGTGAGTACTACCTGAATGAGCAGATGAAGGCCATTCAGAAAGAGCTGGGTGACGACGAAGGGCACAATGAAATCGATGAGCTTAAAAAACGGATCGAAGAAGCGGGCCTGACCAAAGAGGCGCATGCCAAGGCCACGGCCGAGCTGAACAAGCTCAAGCAGATGTCACCGATGTCTGCCGAGGCCACGGTGGTACGTTCTTACATTGATTGGCTGGTCAATGTGCCGTGGCAGGCCGAGAGCAAGGTCCGTCTGGATCTTGCCAAGGCGGAAGAAATTCTGGATGCCGATCATTACGGGCTGGAAGAGGTCAAGGAACGCATCCTTGAGTACCTCGCCGTGCAGAAGCGGGTGAAGAAGCTCAAGGGGCCGGTCCTCTGCCTGGTGGGGCCGCCTGGTGTGGGCAAGACCTCTCTCGCCGAGTCGATTGCCCGCTCGACCAATCGCAAGTTCGTGCGCATGGCGCTGGGCGGCGTGCGTGATGAGGCTGAGATACGTGGTCATCGCCGTACCTATATCGGTTCGATGCCGGGGCGCCTGATTCAGAAGATGACCAAGGTCGGCGTGCGCAATCCGCTGTTCCTGTTGGATGAAATCGACAAGCTGGGCAGTGACATGCGCGGCGATCCTGCATCGGCGCTGTTGGAAGTGCTGGATCCGGAACAGAACCACAATTTCAACGATCACTATCTGGAGGTCGACTATGACCTCTCGGATGTGATGTTCCTCTGCACCGCGAACTCGATGAACATTCCGGCGCCCTTGCTTGATCGCATGGAAGTGATCCGTCTGCCTGGTTACACCGAGGCGGAAAAGATCAATATCGCCACCAAGTACCTGGTGCCCAAGCAGACCGAAGCCAATGGTCTGAAGAAGGGGGAGCTGAGTTTCGCCGAGGACGCCATACGCGACATCATCCGTTACTACACCCGCGAGGCGGGTGTCCGTAGTCTGGAGCGGCAGATTGCCAAGGTTTGCCGCAAGGCCGTCAAACAGCATGCCGGCGCCAAGCGTATCAAGGAGTGCGTTGATGCCGGCAACCTCGAGCAGTTCCTCGGGGTGCACAAGTATCGCTATGGTCTGGCCGAAGCACAGGATCAGGTCGGGCAGGTCACCGGGCTGGCCTGGACTTCGGTTGGTGGTGAGCTGCTGACCATCGAGGCCGTTGTTGTTCCTGGCAAGGGGCAACTGATCAAGACCGGCTCGCTGGGCGATGTCATGGGCGAGTCGATCACGGCGGCGCTGACCGTGGTGCGCAGTCGTGCCAAGAGCCTCGGCGTCGCGGCGGATTTCCATGAGAAGCGGGATATCCACATCCATGTGCCTGAAGGGGCTACACCCAAGGATGGTCCGAGTGCTGGCATTGGCATGTGCACTGCGCTTGTCTCGGCCCTGACCAATATTCCGGTGCGCGCCGATGTGGCCATGACAGGCGAAATCACCCTGCGCGGCCAGGTGCTGGCAATTGGAGGCTTGAAGGAAAAGCTCCTGGCCGCTCACCGTGGTGGGATCAAGACGGTGATCATTCCTGAGGAAAACGTACGTGACCTCAAGGATATTCCGGAAAATATCCAGCAAGACCTGCAGATTAAACCGGTTAAATGGATTGACGAGGTCCTGCAAATTGCGCTGCAATACGCCCCGGAGCCCTTGTCTGATGCGGCTCCCGAGATTGTTGCAAAAGACGAATCGCGCGAGGCTGAATCCAAGGAGCGAATCAGCACGCACTAGCAGGCAAGCTTCCTTGACACCTTTTTTGAGCCCTTGTTATAAAGCGGCACACTAAGTGGCATGAAGCCCACCCAGCACCGGTTTTGCTTACACCAAACACTAAGAAACAACTCACGAAATAAGGGGACTTAAGAGTGAACAAGTCGGAACTGATCGATGCCATCGCAGCATCTGCTGATATCCCGAAAGCTGTTGCTGGCCGTGCACTGGACGCCGTAATCGAATCCGTTACTGGTGCCCTGAAAGCTGGTGATTCCGTTGTTCTGGTTGGCTTCGGCACCTTCGCTGTCAAAGAGCGTGCTGCCCGTACCGGCCGTAACCCGCAGACTGGCAAGCCGATCAACATCGCTGCTGCCAAGATCCCGGGCTTCAAAGCTGGCAAGGCCCTGAAAGACGCCGTCAACTAAGCGTCTTGATGAGTTGCCCGGAGTCGATGTGAGTCGGCTCCGGCTGCGGAGCGGTAGTTCAGTCGGTTAGAATACCGGCCTGTCACGCCGGGGGTCGCGGGTTCGAGTCCCGTCCGCTCCGCCAGTTCACGAGAAGGCGCATCCACGGATGCGCCTTTCTTTTATCCAAAGAAATCCATCCTGCAGCGGTGCTAAGCACGGCTGTTTTCGGGGGAGTCATGCTGCAGAATATCCGGGACAATTCACAGGGGTGGATTGCCAAAACCATCATTGGGATCATCGTTGTGCTCATGGCCCTGACGGGCTTTGACGCGATCATGACCAGTACCAGCAAGGCGCAGACAGCCGCTGAGGTCAATGGTGAGGAAATCAGTCAGAGTGCATTGGCGCAGGCCGCTGATGCCCAGCGTCGCCAACTGATGCAGCAACTGGGCAAGGACTTCGACAGCAGCCTGCTGGATGAGAAGCTCCTGCGCGAGGCGGCCCTCAAGGGGCTGATTGATCGCCAACTGCTGCTCCAAGGGGCACAGAGTGCGAAGTTCGCTTTTTCCGAGAGTGCTCTGGATAAGCTGATCCTGCAGACTCCCGAGTTTCAAGTCGAAGGCGAGTTCAACGCTACACGTTATGACCAGGTACTGCAGCAGATGGGCTACACCCGTCTGCAGTTCCGTCAGATGCTGCAGCAGGAAATGCTGATCGGCCAGCTGCGCGCTGCCTTTGCCGGCAGTGGTTTTGTTACCGACGCCGAAGTGCAGGCTTTTGCCAAACTGGAAAAGCAGACTCGCGACTTTGCCGCTCTGACAATCAAGGCCGATCCGGCCAGTGTGAAAATTGCCGAGGCTGATATCCAGGCCTATTTCGATGAGCATGCTGCCGAGTACAAAAGTGCCGAGCAGGTCGTTCTGGAGTACCTGGAGCTTAAAAAGGATGCCTTCTTCAATCAGGTCGAAGTGAGTGAAGAGGATCTGAAAGCGCAGTACGAGAAGGAAATCGCCGCGCTGGCCGAGCAGCGTCAGGCCGCGCACATCCTGATCGAGGTAGGTGACAAGCTCAACGATGAACAGGCCAAAGCCAAGATCGATGAGATCGCCAAGCGTATTGCCGCCGGTGAAGACTTCGCCGCACTGGCCAAGGAACTCTCCAACGATCCATCCTCTGCCGAAAACGGTGGCGATCTGGGTTATGCCGGCCCCGGCGTGTATGACCCGGCATTCGAGAAGTCGCTGTATGAACTCAAGCTCAATCAGGTTTCCGCACCTGTGCGCAGCGAGTTTGGCTGGCACCTGATCAAGCTGCTGGGCGTTCAGGCGCCGGACGTACCGAGTTTTGCCAGCCTGAAGGACAAGCTGTCCCGTGACTTCAAGTCCCAGGAAGTGGAGAAACTGTTTGTCGAGGCCAGCAAGCAGCTGGAAAGCCTCGCTTACGAGTCTTCCGATCTGGCTCAGCCGGCCCAGGAGTTCGATCTCAAGGTCCAGCTCAGCCCGGCCTTCGGTCGTGAGGGTGGCGATGGCCTGGCGGCCAACCGTCAGGTTCTGCAGGCGGCCTTCAGCAAGGAAGTGCTGGAAGACGGCGCCAACAGTGGTCTGATCGAGCTGGATCCGGAAACCGTTGTGGTTATCCGCGTGAAGGAGCACAAGCTGCCGGAACAACTCAAGCTGGAGCAGGTCAGCGAAACCATTCGCGGCCATCTGCTCAGCCAGCGTGCCGCCGAACAGGCCAAGCGCGATGGCGAGGCGCTGATCGCCGATCTGCGCAGTGGCAAGACGCCGACCAAAGCCGCCAAGGCGGATACCTGGAAGGTTCAGGAAGCCGCTACCCGCAATCAGGAAGGTGTTGATCCTGCCGTGTTGCAGGCTGTGTTCCGTATGGCCAAGCCGCAGGCTGCGGACAAGCCGGCGTTTGCTGGTGTGGAACTGGGCAATGGCGATTTCGTTGTGCTGCGCCTGAATGGTGTCAGTGAGCAGGAAAACGCGCTGTCCGAGGAAGAGAAGGGTATGTACCGTCGTTTCCTCGCTTCGCGCAGCGGTCAGCAGGATTTCAATGCTTACCGTCGTCAGCTGCAAGCCAAGGCCGAGATCGAGCGGTTCTAACCCAACCGCTCTGACGGACAGAAAAAAGCCCGCGATTGCGGGCTTTTTTCATTTCGAAGCTATCAGTCTTCGATGGCGCCCATGGCCGTGGTGTTGAAACCACCATCCACATAGAGGATCTCGCCACTGATGCCCGAGGCCAGGTCGGAGCAGAGGAAGGCGCCGGCATTGCCGACTTCCTCGATGGTCACGTTACGACGCAGCGGGGTCTGCTTCTCGTTGGCTGCCAGCATCTTGCGGAAGCTCTTGATGCCGGACGCGGCGAGCGTGCGGATCGGGCCTGCCGAGATGGCATTGACGCGGGTGCCTTCCGGGCCGAGGCTGCCTGCCAGGTAACGTACGCCGGCTTCCAGGCTGGCCTTGGCCATGCCCATGACGTTGTAGTTGGGCATGGTGCGCTCAGCGCCCAGGTAGGAGAGGGTCAGTACGCTACCATTGCGGCCCTGCATCAGCGGGCGACCGGCCTTGGCCAGGGCCACCAGACTGTAGGCGCTGATGTCATGGGCAATGCGGAAGCCTTCGCGGGTGGTGACTTCGGTGAAGTCGCCGTCGAGCTGGTCGCCCGGGGCGAAGCCCACGGAGTGGACGATGCAGTCCAAGCCATCCCACTTTTTCGCCAGTGCTTCGAAGACCTTGGCGATTTCCTCGTCACTGGCCACATCGCACGGGAAGCACAGCTCGGCACTGGAACCCCAGCCGGCGGCGAACTCTTCGACGCGGCCTTTGAGTTTTTCGTTCTGGTAGGTGAAGGCCAGTTCGGCACCCTCACGGTGCATGGCGGCAGCGATGCCCGAGGCAATCGACAGCTTGCTGGCGACCCCGACGATCAGTACGCGCTTGCCGGCGAGAAATCCCATATCCGTATCCTCTTACTGGTTAGGCGGCCCCGCCCGGCGTCATGAACGCGGCTTCGAGCAGTTGCCGGGTATAGCTGTGTTGCGGCGCGGCGAAAATGCTGGCCGCGTCCCCTTGTTCCACCACCTGACCCTGCCTGACCACCATCAACTGGTGACTCAGCGCCCTGACCACCGCCAGATCGTGGCTGATGAACAGGTAGGTCAGGTTGTACTTGCGCTGCAGGTTGCGCAGCAGTTCAACCACTTGTCGCTGTACCGTGCGGTCGAGGGCCGAAGTCGGCTCGTCGAGCAGGATCAGCGCCGGCTTGAGCACCAGGGCCCTGGCAATGGCAATACGCTGCCGTTGTCCGCCGGAGAACTCGTGGGGGTAGCGATGGCGGGTTTCCGGATCCAGCCCTACCTCAACGAGCGCATCGATGATCGCCTGTTCCTGCGCCTCTTCATCGCCCATACCATGAATGCGCAGGCCCTCTCCGACAATCTGACCCACGCTCATGCGCGGGCTGAGGCTGCCGTAAGGGTCCTGAAACACCACCTGCATCTGCCGGCGCAGCGGGCGAACCTCTTTCTGCGACAGGCCCTGAATGGCCTGCCCCTGGAAGCGGATGTCGCCTTGACTGCCCAGCAGTCGCAGGATGGCCAGACCCAGAGTGGACTTGCCCGAGCCGCTTTCGCCGACAATGCCCAGCGTCTGCCCCTGGGGAAGACTGAAGCGAATGCCGTCGACGGCCTTGACATGATCCACCGTGCGCTGGAAGAAGCCCTGCTTGATGGGAAACCACACCCTGAGCTGGTCGACTTCGAGCATGGTCGGCCCCGGCGGGTTCTCCGCCGGCTGACCACTGGGTTCGGCACTCAGCAATTCCTGGGTATAGGGATGCTGCGGCGCGCGGAACAGTTCCTCACACGATGCCTGTTCGACGACACGACCGCGCTGCATGACACATACGCGATGGGCAATTCGTCGTACCAGATTGAGATCGTGGGTAATCAGCAGCATGGCCATACCCAGTTTGGCCTGCAGCTCCTTGAGCAACTCGAGGATTTTCAGCTGGACGGTAACGTCGAGGGCCGTGGTCGGCTCGTCGGCAATCAGCAGCTCCGGCTCGTTGGCCAGTGCCATGGCGATCATCACCCGCTGGCGCTGACCGCCGGACAGTTCGTGCGGATAGGCCTTGAGGCGTTTGGCGGGCTCGGGGATGCCGACCAGCTCCAGCAGTTCAAGAACGCGAGCGCGTGCAGCTGCGCCGGTCAGTCCCTTGTGCAGGGCTAGGACCTCGGCAATCTGCTTCTCGATGCTGTGCAGCGGGTTGAGCGAGGTCATCGGTTCCTGAAAGACCATGGCAATCCGGTTGCCACGAATGCTGCGTAGCTCGCGCTCATTGAGCTTGAGCAGGTCCTGACCGTCATAGCGGATGCTGCCGGCGGGATGGCGGGCGAGCGGGTAGGGCAGAAGGCGCAGAATCGAGTGAGCGGTCACGGACTTGCCGGAGCCGCTCTCGCCAACCAGCGCCAGCGTCTCGCCCTTGCGGATGCTCAGGCTGACGCCTTCGACCACGCGCTGCACCTGCTCGCCGGTCACGAACTCGACGGCCAGATCCTCGATTTCGATCAGATTGCTCGGGGTGAGCGGATCAGTGCTCATCGCATCATTTCCTTGGGTCAAAGGCATCACGGGCAGCCTCGCCGATGAACACCAGGAGGGTCAGCATCAGCGCCAGCACGGCAAAGGCCGTCATACCCAGCCACGGCGCCTGCAGGTTGGACTTGCCCTGAGCCACCAGTTCGCCGAGCGAGGGCGAACCAGGCGGCAGGCCGAAGCCGAGGAAGTCCAGCGCAGTCAGCGTACCGATGGCGCCGGTGAGAATGAACGGCATGAAGGTCATGGTCGAGACCATGGCGTTGGGCAGGATATGCCGGTACATGATGGCGGCATTACCCATGCCCAGTGCCTTGGCCGCGCGGACGTATTCAAGATTGCGGCCCCGGAGAAACTCGGCCCGCACCACATCGACCAGGGTCATCCAGGAGAACAGCAGCATGATGCCCAGCAGCCACCAGAAGTTCGGCTGCACGATGCTGGAGAGGATGATTAGCATGAACAGCACCGGCAGGCCCGACCAGACTTCCAGAAAGCGCTGTCCGGTCAGGTCGACCCAGCCGCCGTAGTAGCCCTGCAGGCACCCGCCAGCACGCCGATCACCGAGCTGGCCAGGGTCAGGGTCAGGGCGAACAGGACCGAGATGCGGAAGCCGTAGATCACCCGGGCCAGTACGTCGCGTCCCTGGTCATCGGTGCCCAGCCAGTTGTCGGCAGAAGGCGGCGCGGGCGCCGGGACGCGCAGGTCGTAGTTGATGCTGTCGTAACTGAAGGCAATCGGCGGCCAGAGCATCCAGCCGTCGCGGCTGGCGATCAGCTCGCGCATGTAAGGGCTCTTGTAGTTGGCCTCCAGCGGGAACTCACCACCAAAGGCCGTCTCCGGGTAGCGCTTGAACACCGGGAAGAACCATTGGCCATCGTGCTGCACCACCAGCGGCTTGTCGTTGGCGATGAGCTCGGCACCCAGGCTGAAGATGAACAGCCCGAGGAACAGCCACAGCGACCACCAGCCGCGCTTGTTGGCCTTGAAACGGGCGAAACGACGTTGATTGAGAGGCGACAGACGCATGCTCAAGCCTCCCGACTGGCGAAGTCGATACGCGGATCGACCAGGGTGTAGGTAAGGTCTCCGATCAGCTTCACCACCAGCCCCAGCAGGGTGAAGATGAACAGCGTGCCGAACACCACCGGATAGTCGCGGTTCATGGCCGCCTCGAAGCTGAGCAGGCCCAAGCCGTCGAGGGAGAAGATCACCTCGATCAGCAGCGAGCCGGTGAAGAAGATGCCGATGAAGGCCGCCGGGAAGCCGGCGATGATCAGCAGCATGGCGTTACGGAACACGTGGCCATAGAGCACGCCGCGTTCGGACAACCCCTTGGCGCGGGCCGTGACCACATACTGCTTGTTGATCTCGTCAAGAAAGCTGTTCTTGGTCAGCAGGGTCAGGGTGGCGAAGTTGCCGATCACCAGAGCGGTAATCGGCAGCGCCAGATGGTGGAAGTAGTCGACGATCTTGCCCCAGGTGCTCAGCTCGTCGAAGTTGTTCGACGTCAGCCCGCGCAGTGGGAACCAGTCCAGATAGCTGCCGCCTGCAAACACCACGATCAGCAGGATGGCAAAGAGGAATGCCGGTACGGCGTAGCCGACGACAATGGCGGTACTGGTCCACACGTCGAAGGCGCTGCCGTGCCGCACGGCCTTGGCTACTCCCAGCGGAATGGACACCAGGTACATGATCAGGGTGCTCCACAGCCCCAGAGAGATGGAAACGGGCATCTTCTCCATGATGAGGTCGGTGACCTTGGCGTCGCGGAAGAAACTCTCGCCGAAGTCCAGCTGCAGGTAGTTGCTGATCATGATCCAGAAGCGCTCGGGCGCCGACTTGTCGAAGCCGTAGAGCTTCTCGATATCCTTGATCAGCTCCGGGTCCAGGCCCTGTGCGCCGCGGTAGCTGGAACTGCTGGCGGCCACCTCGCTGCCGCCACCGGAAATGCGGCCGGTAGCTCCACCGGCAGCGGCATCGAAACCTTCCAGCTTGGCGATCATCTGCTCCACCGGGCCGCCGGGTGCCGCCTGGATGATGATGAAGTTGATCAGCAGAATGCCGAACAGGGTCGGGATGATGAGCAGCAGGCGCCGCAGGATATAGGCCAGCATCAGGGCTTGGCCTCCGCCTGGGGCTCTGTGGCGGCCTGGCTGGCGTCGGGCTTGATCCACCAGGTCATCAGACCGTAGTCGTAGGGTGGCGTCACCTCCGGATGCTGCAGACGGTCCCAGTAGGCCAGGCGCCAGGTCTTGATGTGCCAGTTGGGCACCACGTAGTGCCCCCAGAGCAGGACACGGTCGAGGGCGCGGGTGTGCTGGATCAGGCTGTCTCGGCTGCTGGCGTTGATCAGACCCTCCACCAACTGGTCGATGGCCGGGTCTTTCAGACCAATAAAGTTGCGGCTGCCGGGTCGGTCGGCGGAGCTGGAATGCCAGTATTCGCGCTGTTCATTGCCCGGTGAGTTGGACTGCGGGAAACCACCGACGATCAGATCGAAGTCGCGCGAACGCAAACGGTTGACGTATTGCGAGACATCGACACGGCGGATCTCCAGGTTGATGCCCAGATCACGCAGATTGCGCTTGTAGGGCAGCAGCACCCGCTCGAACTCGGTCTGCGCCAGAAGGAACTCGATCACCACCGGCTGGCCCTTGGCGTCGAGCATCTGGTCGTTGGCAATCTTCCAGCCAGCGTCCTGCAGCAGTTGATAGGCGCGTCGTTGCTGTTCACGAATCACTCCGCTGCCATCGGTTTCGGGCACCTTGAACGGCTGGCTGAACAGCTGGGCCGGCAACTTCTCGCGCAGTGGTTCGAGAATCTTCAGTTCTTCCGGACTTGGCAGCTCAGTAGCGGCTAGTTCCGAGTTGTCGAAATAGCTGTGGGTACGGGTATAGGCGCCGTTGAACAGATTCTTGTTGGCCCACTCGAAGTCGAACAGCAATGCCAGGGCCTCACGTACCCGCACATCCTGAAACAGCTCCCTACGTGTATTGAAGATGAAGCCCTGCATGCCGGCCGGATTATGGTTGGCGATCTCGTCCTTCTTCAGGCGGCCTTCACGCACGGCAGGGTTGTCGTAAGCGGTGGCCCAGTTCTTCGCGCTGGTTTCCAGCCAGAAGTCGAACTGGCCTGCCTTGAGGGCTTCCAGTGCGACGGTGTTGTCGCGGTAGTAGTCGACTTCGATGGCGTCGAAGTTGTTCTGCCCGCGGTTGACCGGCAGGTTTTCACCCCACCAGTCCTTGACCCGGGCGTAACGGATGCTGCGACCGGCCTGGAAACGCTCGATACGGTAGGGGCCGCTGCCGACCGGCATGTCCAGCGTGCCGTCGGCGAAGTTGCGCCCGGTCCACCAGTGTTTGGGCAGCACTGGCAACTGGCCGAGGATCATCGGCAGTTCACGGTTGTTGGCGTGTTTGAATTCAAAGCGCACGCTGTGCGGATTTTCAGCCACCACCTTGGCCACATCGGCATAGTAGGTTTTGTACAGCGGGCTGCCGTGGGCCATCAGCGATTCAAAGGTGAAGACCACATCGTCGGCGGTTACCGGCTGGTCGTCATGGAAGCGGGCCTGCTGACGCAGGTGATAACGCACCCAAAGGTTCTGCGGGTCGCGCTCGATGCGCTCGGCGAGCAGGCCATATTCACTGAACGGCTCATCCAGGCTGCGTTTGGTCAGGGTGTCGTAGATCAGTCCGATGTTTTCCTCGGCCACGCCCTTACTGATGAACGGGTTGAAACTGTCGAAGCCGCCAAAGCCGGCCTGACGCAACGTGCCACCCTTGGGGGCATCCGGATTCACGTAGTCGAAATGCGTGAAGCTGGCCGGGTACTTCGGCGCCTCACCGTACAGGGTGATGGCATGCTGACCGGCACCGAGCGCCAGCGCAGGGCTGAGCAGCAGGGCGGCCAGAGAGTGTCGCAGGGTGCACAGAACGGTCATGGGGTGAGCTCCGGAGCCTTCAGCCACCAGGCGCGCAGGCCAAGTGTGTAGGGCGGGGTAGTGACATAGGCAAACTTGCTGCGATACGCCAGCCGATGATTGCTGGAGTACCAGTTAGGGATGACGTAGTGCTGCCACAGGAGCACGCGATCCAGAGCCCGGGTGGCGGCGATCTGTTGCTCGCGGTTTTGTGCCGCAAGGAGCTTCTCCAGCAACTGATCCACGACAGGATGACGAATACCGGCGTAGTTCTTGCCGCCTTTGACGCTGGCCTGACTGGAGTGGAAGTACGACCACTGTTCTAGCCCGGGGCTGAGTGTCTGGGGCAGCGTCAACAGGGCCATGTCGAAATCGAAGCGATCAAGGCGTTGCTTGTACTGGGCCCGATCCACGGTGCGCATGCGGGTTTCGATACCGATGCTGCGCAGGTTCTGCCGGTAGGGCTGGAGGATGCGCTCCAGACCGGGGTTGACCAGCAGAATCTCGAAACTGAATGGATTGCCTCTGGCGTCGACAAGACGGTTGCCCTGCAATTGCCAGCCGGCGTTGTTGAGTAGCTGCATGGCCTGGCGCAGGGTATCCCGCGGCAGGCCGTGACCATCGGTGGCCGGCAGACTGAACGGCTGCTTGAACAGCGTGGCCGGTAGTTGCTTGCGATAGGGCTTGAGCAGCTTGAGCTCGGCTTTGCTTGGCAAGCCGCGGCTGGCAAAGATGCTGTTGGGGAAATAGCTTTCGGCTCGCTGGTAAGCGCCATTGAACAGCGCCTGGTTGGTCCACTGGAAATCGAACAGCATGCCCAGCGCCTGGCGCACGTCGCGGTCGTTGAACTGACTGCGGCGGGTGTTGAAGAACAGGGCCTGGGTCTGGGTGGGAATCTGGTGGGGAATCTCGGCGCGGATCACGTCGCCGCGCAACACCGCCGGAAAGCGGTAGTTGGTGGCCCAGTTCTTGGCCTGATTATCGATATAGAAATCGAATTCGCCGGCCTTGAAGGCTTCGAAGGCGATGTCGCTGTCACGGTAGAACTCGACTTCGGCCCTCTGAAAATTGTACTTGCCGCGATTGACCGGCAGGCTCTTGCCCCACCAGTCCTCGACCTTCTCGAACACCAGACGTTTACCCGGTACTACCTGCGTAATGCGGTAGGGACCACTGCCCAGTGGCGGTGTGTAGGTGGTGGCGGTGAAGTCGCGGCCCTGCCAGTAGTGCTGCGGCAGTACCGGAAGCTCACCCAGACGCAGAATCAGCAGCGGATTGCCACTGCGCTTGAACACGAAACGGATCTTCAGGCGGTTGAGGATGTCGACCCGGGCCACTTCCTGCAGGCTGGTGCGATACAGCGGATGGCCTTGGTGCAGAAGAGTGCGGTAGGAAAAGGCGACATCGTAGGCGGTGATGGGTTTGCCATCGTGAAAGCGGGCTTCCGGACGCAGGTTGAATACCACCCAGCTGCGATCCTCGCTGTACTGCACGCTTTTGGCGATCAGGCCGTAGCTGGAGTTGCTTTCATCGCCCGAGGGGTCATAGATGCCGCTGCCAACCATCAGTGGCTCGTTCAGCTCGTTGATACCGTACTGCAGGAAGTTGCCGGAGCTGATCGGCGGCGTGCCCTTGATCGTGTAGGGATTGAGTGTGTCGAAGCTGCCGTAGGCCATCAGGCGCACGGTGCCGCCCTTCGGTGCCTCGGGGTTCACCCAGTCGAAGTGGGTAAAGCTGGCGGGGTACTTGAGCTTGCCGAACTGGGCATAGCCATGGCTGCTGGTCAGCTGGGCGTGAGCCATCTGGCTCAGCAGCAAACCGATCAGCAGGGTGAGGAGGTGTCGCATCAGGCGGCCGTCCGATCCATGGCAAAGCATTTTTTCTTTGCCGGTACAGTAACAGCTTGTATCGACAGGAAAAAGGCCGATTCCGGTGGTGCAGGTGCCATCATTTTGACTACAGTAAATACATATTTTGTTAAGGAATCCGGTCTTGGGCGAACGCACCTTCGGGTTGGCGGGTTGGCTGGAGCGTTTGAGTGAGGCTGAACTGCCTGCTTTGGCGTCTGTGGTCAAGAACCTGCAAGAGACTGCCAGCAGCGCCGCCAATGTTTCGGTGCAGCGGGTTGCGGATGTCTTGCTGCACGATGCCGCGCTGACTGCAAAGATCCTGCGTGTGGCCAATAGCGTCTACTACAACCCTTCGCAGGAAGTGATCAAGACCATCTCGCGCGCCATCGTATTGATGGGCTTTGAGAATGTGCGTTTGATCGGCCTGTCCGTCAGTCTGGTGGATGGCCTGCTGACCCGGGTGCCGCGGGAGCAGTTGCAGGAGCTGCTCGCGCGTTCCTTTCATGCGGCCGTTCAGGCGCGCAACATTGCCGGCTATGTGCTGGCGAAGCATCAGGAAGAGGTATTCATCGCCGCTTTGCTTCACCACATGGGGGAGATGGCCTTCTGGGGCTGCGCAGGAGGGGAGGCAGACCAGTTGGCCGAGGCGATTCAGCAGCCGGGGGCTGATGTAGAGCAGGTCGCTCGTGAGTTTCTAGGCGTCAGTTTTCGCCAGTTGACCCAGGGGTTGCTGAAGAACTGGAACCTCGGCGAAACCGCCACGCTGGCACATAACCCCAAGCTGCAGAATGATCCTTCAGTAAGGGCGGTCACTCTCGGAGTAAGAATCAGTGAGGCCGCACTGGATGGCTGGGACTGTGACAACATGCAGGCCCTGGTTGCCGAGATAGCGGAGTTTACTTCGCTGACACCCGATGATGCCTTGTTGCAGGTGTTGGCCAGCGCAGAGGAGGCAGTCAAGGTTGTTACTACCTTTGGTGCTGCCAAGCTTTCTAAGCTGATTCCCAATACCGATCCCGATCAGGTGCGCCTTCAACAGGAGCAGAGGCGTGCTCGTCTGTTGCAGCCTAATCTGCTGCTGATGCAGCAGAGTCTGCAGGAGTTGGGGCTTCTGTTGGCTCGAAAGGATGATGTGCAGCTGGTTCTTGAAACGCTTGTCCGGGGATTGCATCAGGGGGCCGGATTGGAGCGGGTTGTAGTGGCTGTGTTGGCCGACGGACAAAGCTGTTTCCGTTGCAAGCGCGCTGAAGGCGAGGGGGCCGAGCGCTGGCAGCAGGAGTTCATGCTGCCGGTGGATCAACCACAACAGCAGCACATCTTCAGCTATGTGTTGCGCAGTCGTGAAACGCTCTGGATGGGGGTTCCGGCGACCCATGCGCTGAATGATCTGGTGACGTTGCCGCTGCGCCAGTGGATCGGAGGTGGCATGTTTTTCATTGCGCCGCTGCTGGCCGGCAAGCGCGAGATTGGTGTGGTGTATGCCGACAGCCGGTTGTCCGGGCGCACACTCAAACATGAGCAGTTTGTGGCTTTCCAGCGCTTTACCCAATTGGCCAGCCGTTGCCTGGAGGCGCTGACCAAGCGCTGAACCGCCGCAGAACGCGTTGCTACAAGTACAAGGCCAGCGACTGGCCTGGCTTGAGGCTCTTGCTGACTTTGGGATTCCAGCGCTGCAGTTGCTTGAGGTCAACCTTGAAGCGCTTGGCGATCAGGTACAGCGAGTCGCCGGCCTTGACCTTGTAGTAGGTAACCTGCTGACGTCCGGCACTGCTGTTCTTGGGCGTGCCCGTAGTTGTTTGCTTGGTCGTGCTGGCCTGCAGCTTAAGTTGCTGGCCGAGCTTGAGGTCGTTACTGCGCAAGTTGTTCCAGCGCTTGAGGTCGTTGACCTTGACCCCCTGACTTTTGGCAATGCTCCACAGGTTATCGCCCTTGCGCACGGTGTAGGTGTGGCTGGCTGAGGCAGTCGAGCTGCGCTGGAACAGCGGCTCGTTGAACTTCATGCCCGGCTCCGTCGGAATGCTCAGTGTCTGGCCGATACTCAGGTTGTTGCTGCGCAGCTGGTTGATGTCCTTGAGTGTGCTGACGGTGACGCGGTAGCGGTTGGCGATACCATGCAGGCTGTCGCCGGCCCTGACCTTGTAGGTTTGCCAGTCGACCGGGTCCTGCGGCTTCATCAGTGCGAGGTTGGCCTCAAGCATTTCTGCCTTGTCACTGGGAACCAGCAGGCGCTTGGGGCCGCCATAGGTAATGCCGCGCTTGAAGGCAGGGTTGAGCTGGAGGATTTCCTCCTTCTCCATGTCGACAAGGTCGGCCAGACGGCCCAGGTCGAGACGTTCCTGCTTGAGGTTGACCACCTCGAAATACGGTTCGTTGGCAATCGGGTGCAGGTCGATCCCGTAAGCTTCGGGCGCCATGACGATCTGCGACAGCGCCAGCAGCTTGGGTACATAATCCTGGGTTTCCTTGGGCAGCTGCAGGTTCCAGTAATCGGTCGGCAGGCCGAGGCGCTGGTTACGCTCGATCGCACGGCTGACAGTGCCTTCGCCGGCGTTGTAAGCGGCCAGGGACAGCAGCCAGTCGCCGTTGAACATCTGGTTAAGCCGGCTCAGGTAGCTGATTGCCGCATTGGTCGATGCAAGGATGTCGCGTCGCCCGTCATACCAGGCCGTCTGCTGCAGATTGAAATTGCGCCCGGTAGCGGGAATGAATTGCCAGATACCCACGGCATGGCTGCGCGAGTAGGCCATCGGGTTGTAGGCGCTTTCGATCACCGGCAGCAGCGCCAGCTCCAGCGGCATGTTGTGGCGTTGCAGTTGCTCGACCACGTAATGAATGTAGAGGGAGCCTCGGTCACTGGCGCTTTGCAGGAACGAAGGGTTGCTGACGAACCACAGTCGCTGGCGTTCGATCCGGGGGTTGAAGCCGATTTCGTTCTGCAGCTTGAAACCGTCGCGCATGCGCTGCCAGATGTCGTCGGGTTCCTTCTGCTCATCCTCGAGCCAGGCAGTGTCATTATCGATGCCGACGGCGCGGTCGGTATCACGGCCCGGTGCTTCACTCGTGTGTGAGCCGGTTGTCTGGCAGCCTGCCAGCAACAAAGCCAGCAGCACGGCAGCAAGGCGGGGAAGCACGGCCGGCGTCAGGTGCAGCTGGAGGTGACGCAGCAATGACGGCATCGGCTGTCCGGGCTTGGCAAGGAAGTGCCGGCGATTCTAGGAATCACCCCTAGTCGGGTCAAGGTAAGAGTGTTTTAGAACGTGTCCTTCCAGCGGCGCAGCAGGGCAAAGCTTTGCTCCGGGCTGCGCTGGCCGGCACCGAATTGCCGGTCGAGTTGCTGCTCGATGGTCGGGGTGCCAATACGCAGGAACGGATTACTGGCCAGCTCCAGGCCAATGCTGCTGGGCAGGGTGATCTGGCCTGCCGCGCGCTGTTCGGCCACTGCCTTTACGCGCTCGATCAGTTGCACGTTGTCCGGCTCGACGGTCTCGGCAAACCGCAGGTTGCTCTGGGTATATTCGTGGGTGCAGTACACACGGGTGTTGGCGGGTAAGCGGGCCAGACGCTGCAGCGAGTGATAGAGCTGGCTGGCCGTGCCGCCAAACAGCCGGCCGCAGCCACCGGCAAACAGCGTGTCGCCGCAGAACAGCATGGCATCGCTACCCTGATGAAAGTAGGCGATATGTCCGATGGTGTGGCCGGGCACGGCCAGCACCTGAAACGGCAGACCAAGCACGTCGATGGTTTCTTCGCCGTGCAAAGGGTGGCTGCAATGCGGGATGTCTTCCTGCGCCGGGGCATACACGCTGGCAGCATGTTGCTGCAGCAGTGCGCCAATGCCGCCAGTATGATCGGCATGCTGGTGCGTGATCAGGATGCTTTCCAGCACACAGCCCGGATGCTCATCCAGCCAGGCCTGCACCGGGGCTGCGCTGCCCGGATCCACTACCGCACAGCGTTGGCGTTCTGCATCGTGCAGCAGCCAGATATAGTTGTCGGTAAAGGCGGGCAGGGCGTGAATAGCGAGCATGATGGCGGCATCCTGTGAAATGCTGCCGATGGTAAGCCCAAACCGGGCTGCCGGGTGAGCGAGGAGGTCTGAAATGAAGCGTGAGGGCATGGGCAGACAGAACTGCTCCCATCTCGATCCGCACTGGCTGGATCTGCTCGAAGGTGCCGAAGAGTGGTTCCAGGGGCCTCTCGGTCAACTGCTTCTCAGCCGTCAGCAAGCCGTGCTGGAGGAGGAACTGCAGCGCCTGTTTGGCGGTTATCTGGTGCATTACAGCGCGGTGCCGGGGCCGGCGGTCAAGGCCGCGCATATCCAGCGCAGTGTGCGCATTGGTGCACCGCTGGCGGGCGTGGAAATCGCCTGTGAAGAGCAGTCCTGGCCGTTGGGTGAGCATGCTGCCGATGCTGTGGTGCTGCAGCATGGTCTGGACTTCTGTCTCTCGCCCCACGGCCTGCTGCGTGAGGCCGCGTTCAGTGTGCGCCCGGGCGGGCATCTGCTGATCGTCGGCTTCAATCCCTGGAGCCTGTGGGGCCTGCGCCACTGGCTGTCCCGCGATACCTGGCGTCAGGCCCGCTGCATCGATCCGGGGCGGGTCAGTGACTGGCTGCATCTGCTGGGGTTCGCGCTGGAGAAACGCCGGTTCGGGTGTTATCGTCCGCCGCTTTGCAACAGCAGCTGGCAGGCACGCCTGCAACCTCTGGAGAGCCGGGCCGAGGCCTGGCAGTTACCCGGCGCAGGTTTCTATGTGCTGGTGGCGCGCAAGCTGATGGTCGGGCTGCGCCCACTGCGGCTACCGCGGCGCGAAGCACGCGGGCAGCTGTTGCCCTTGCCGGTGGCCAAGATCAGCCGGCGCGATTCCGAGAGCTAGAAGTATTGATGAGCGAAGACAAGGTCGAGATTTACACCGACGGCGCCTGCAAGGGCAATCCCGGCCCCGGTGGCTGGGGCGCGCTCTTGGTTTACAAGGGGGCAGAGAAGGAGTTGTGGGGTGGCGAGCCCAACACCACCAATAACCGCATGGAACTCATGGCGGCCATCTGTGCGCTGATAGCCCTCACCCGACCCTGTTCGGTGCGTCTGGTTACCGATTCGCAGTACGTGATGAAGGGCATTCAGGAGTGGATGCCGAACTGGAAGAAACGCGGCTGGAAGACGGCGTCCAAGGAACCGGTGAAGAACGCCGATCTGTGGCAGGCCCTGGACGAACAGGTCAATCGTCATCAGGTGGAGTGGAAGTGGGTACGTGGCCATACCGGCCATCCGGGTAACGAGAAGGCCGATCAGTTGGCCAACCGCGGCGTCGAAGAAGTCAGAGGGCGAGCATGAGATATGTAGTACTGGATACCGAAACCACCGGCATGCCGGTGGGGGATGGCCATCGCATCATCGAAATCGGCTGTGTCGAACTCCAGGGGCGGCGTCTGACCGGGCGGCACTTTCATGTGTACCTCAACCCTGACCGTGAGATCGACGAAGGCGCCATTGCGGTCCACGGCATCACCAACGAGTTTGTCGCCGACAAGCCGCGTTTCCGCGATGTGGCCGACGAGTTCTTCGAGTTCATCAAGGGCGCCGAGCTGATCATCCACAACGCGGCGTTCGACGTTGGCTTCATCAATAACGAGTTTGCCCTGCTGGGGCAGCGCGAACGCAGCGATGTCAGCGACTACTGTACGGTGCTTGATACCCTGCTGATGGCGCGCGAGCGGCATCCGGGGCAGCGCAACAACCTCGACGCACTGTGCAAGCGCTATGGCGTCGACAACTCCGGACGCGACCTGCACGGCGCCTTGCTCGACGCCGAGATTCTCGCGGACGTCTACCTGGCGATGACCGGCGGCCAGACCAGTCTGTCGCTGGCTGGCCAGGGTGCCGGCGAGGATAGCGGTGGTCGCCAGCAGGCCAGTCCGATCAGCAGGCTGCCGGCCGATCGCCCCCTGACCCGGGTGATCCGTGCCAGTGCGGAGGACCTGGCGGCCCACGCGGTGCGGATGGCCGCCGTGGAAAAGTCGGCTGGTGGTCCATCGGTCTGGGCCCAGCTGGAGGCAGCGCCTGTCGCTGAGTAAAGGCTGCATTTGCACTGCGGCGACCTTTAGTTACAGCGAGTTGCACAGGGGGTTCCCCCTGAAGATGGCAGTCTCTACCCTGAGGTGAACGGGACCACCGCCCTCAGGGGGGCGCCATGCACAAAGACCTCAAATTCCCCATCCTCATCGTTCACCGTGACATCAAGGCTGACACCGTGGCCGGGCAGCGCGTTCGCGATATCGCTGACGAACTGGCTCAGGACGGTTTCAGCATCCTCTCCACGGCCAGCAGCAGCGAAGGGCGCATCGTCGCCTCCACCCACCACGGCCTTGCCTGTATCTTGGTGGCGGCCGAAGGCGCAGGTGAGAATCAGCGTCTGCTGCAGGATGTGATCGAGCTGATCCGGGTCGCCCGGGTGCGCGCACCGCAGCTGCCGATCTTCGCCCTTGGCGAGCAGGTGACGATCGAGAATGCTCCGGCTGAGGCGATGGCTGACCTGCACCAGCTGCGCGGCATCCTCTACCTGTTCGAAGACACTGTGCCATTCCTTGCCCGCCAGGTCGGGCGTGCCGCGCGCAGTTATCTGGACTGCCTGTTGCCACCTTTTTTCAAGGCGCTGGTGCAGCACACCGCCGATTCCAACTATTCCTGGCACACCCCGGGGCACGGTGGTGGCGTGGCCTACCGCAAGAGCCCGGTGGGGCAGGCTTTCCATCAGTTCTTCGGCGAGAACACCCTGCGCTCGGATCTCTCGGTGTCGGTGCCTGAGCTCGGTTCGCTGCTCGACCATACCGGACCGCTGGCCGAGGCCGAGGCCAGGGCGGCGCGCAACTTTGGCGCGGACCATACCTTCTTCGTCATCAACGGTACGTCCACGGCGAACAAGATCGTCTGGCATTCGATGGTCGGGCGCGACGATCTGGTACTGGTCGACCGCAACTGCCACAAGTCGATACTTCACTCGATCATCATGACCGGGGCCATTCCGCTGTATCTGGTGCCCTCGCGCAACGAGCTGGGCATCATCGGCCCCATTCCGTTGTCCGAATTCAGCCGCGAGTCGATCCAGGCCAAGATCGACGCCAACCCGCTGGCCCGTGGCCGTGAGCCCAAGGTAAAGCTGGCGGTGGTGACCAACTCCACCTACGACGGTCTCTGCTACAACGCCGAACTGGTCAAACAGGCGCTGGGCAACAGTGTAGAGGTGCTGCACTTCGACGAGGCCTGGTATGCCTACGCGGCTTTCCATGATTTCTACAGTGGCCGTTTCGGCATGGGCACCAGCCGCAGCGAGGACGCGCCGCTGGTGTTCACGACACATTCAACGCACAAGCTGCTGGCGGCGTTCAGTCAGGCCTCGATGATTCACGTGCAGGATGGCGGGCGGCGTCAGTTGGATCGTGACCGCTTCAATGAAGCCTTCATGATGCACATCTCGACCTCGCCGCAGTACGGCATCATCGCCTCATTGGATGTGGCCTCCGCCATGATGGAAGGCCCCGCCGGTCGTTCGCTGATCCAGGAAACCTTTGACGAGGCGCTGAGTTTCCGCCGTGCGCTGGCCAATATGCGCCAGAGCATGGAGGCCGATGACTGGTGGTTCAGCATCTGGCAACCGAGTGGCAGTGCCGGCAGTGAGCGGATTGCCACCGAGGACTGGCTGCTGGCGGCTGAGGATGACTGGCATGGCTTCGGCCACGTGGCCGACGATTACGTGTTGCTCGACCCGATCAAGGTCACCCTGGTAACGCCTGGCCTTACCGCCAACGGCTCGCTGGAGGCTTCAGGTATTCCCGCGGCTGTGGTCAGCAAGTTCCTCTGGGAGCGTGGTCTGGTGGTGGAGAAAACGGGCCTGTATTCGTTCCTGGTGTTGTTCTCCATGGGCATCACCAAGGGTAAATGGAGCACGCTGCTGACCGAGTTGCTGGAGTTCAAGCGACTGTATGACAGCAATGCCCCGCTCAGTGTGGCGCTGCCAAGTCTCAGTGCGCAGGCCGGCAGCCGCTATGCCGGCATGGGCCTGCGCGATCTGTGTGACCAGCTGCATGGCTGCTATCAGGACAATGCTACGCCAACCTCCATGCGTCGCATGTACACGGTGTTGCCGGAGATCGCCATCAAACCGGCCGATGCCTACGACAAGCTGGTGCGCGGCGAGGTGGAGTCGGTTCCGATCGAGGACCTCGAAGGGCGACTCTCGGCAGTGATGCTGGTGCCGTATCCGCCGGGCATTCCGCTGATCATGCCGGGTGAGCGTTTCACCGCGCAGAGCCGGGCCATCATCGATTATCTGGCATTTGCCCGCAGCTTCGATGCGCAGTTCCCGGGCTTCGATGCGGACGTTCACGGCCTCAAGCGCGAGGAGCGTGAGGGTCAGGTGCACTACAGTGTCGAGTGCATTCGTCAGGCCTGATGGTGCGTTAGTAAAATCAGGCGCTTAGACGGACTATGTAAGGCACGCTGTGAACTCGGAGGGCGTGCCGTGGTTCACAGTGGCCAGCATCGACATTTATATCTCTCTTGTTATAGTGAACAGGTTTATATGTTCACTATATTTCTATGCAGGGCATTAATCCTGCAGCGTTGTACTGCCCTTGTCGCTGGTTTGTTTCAGGCAACTGCCACGACGCGTTGAAATGACAATAATTAATAAGCGCTGGCTGGTGTAAGGCGCACTCCGAACAAGAGGTGAACTCGTTCTATGGTCACTGGAGCTACATCCCTCAGTCTGGTGCGTGACGAGTTGTTTGCCACCATCGAACAGGCCGAGCTGAGTCTCGAGCAGTTCATTGGTGAGCGCAGCAACGGGAACTTGTTGCAGCAGGCTGTTGAAGGCCTGCAGCAGATCCGTGGCACGCTCAAGCTGATCGAGCTGACTGGCGCGGAAATGCTTGCTCAGGAAATGCTCGACCAGGCTAACGACATTCCGGCTGGCGCGGGCAATGAGCGCGATGATCAGCTCACGGCGCTGAGCAGCGCACTCTATGTGCTGCGGCGTTATCTGGAGAGCGTCGACGCCCATCGCCAGGAAATCCCCGAGCTGCTGTTGCCGACCATCAACGAACTGCGTCGGGCCGGCGGTCAGCCGCTGTTGCCGGAAAGTTTCTTTTTCAGTGCCCGTCTCGATCAGCCGCGTCCACCGCGGACTCAGGCTGCCAGCGATGATGTGCATGCCGATGGCCGCCGCCTGCGTCACATGTATCAGGTCGGTCTGCTGGGTTATATCCGTGAGCAGAATGCTGTTGCCAGCCTGCGCCTTATGGGCCGCGCCATGGAGCGGCTGGACTCGCTGCTGGGTGAGCAGACTGCTGCACGCTTGTGCTGGATTGCGGCCGGGGCTATCGAGGCCATCATCGATGGTCAACTGTTGCCCCGGCGCTCGCGCAAGCAGCTGTTCTCGCGTCTGGACCGTGAACTGAAGAACCTGCTGGGCAAGCCGGGCTATGAGCCGCCGCGCGCCATGCTCAAGGAACTGCTCTATCTGGTGGCGCTGGCTGACAGCAAGGGCGAGCGCTGCGAACAGCTGCGCGAAGCCCTGAGCTTCACCTCGCTGCCGTTTACCGATCACATGCTCGAAGAGGAGTATCAGCGCCTGGCCGGACCCGGTCACGCCGTGCTGCGCTCCTTGTCCTCCGCTATTCGTGACGAGCTGACGGCGGTCAAGGACCTGCTCGACCTGATCGAGCGCGGTAGCGCTCAGGGCGAGAGCTTCGGCAACCTCCACGCCGTACTCGGCAAGCTGGGCAAGACACTTGGCATGGTCGGCCTGACCTCCGCCGGCAATGCCCTGCAGGCCCAGATGCCGGTTGTCGCCAGCTGGAGCGAGGGAGGTGAAGTCACCTCCGAGGCGCTCAATCGTCTGGCTGAGGCCGTGCTTTACGTGGAGAGCATGGTTGCCAGTCTCGAGCGCGGCGAGCGCCGAGATGTTCGGCCGCAGGAGGTGCTGCCGGGACAGGAAGCGGAGTCCTTCGCCACGCATCAGCTGGCCGAGGCGCGAATTGTGGTGGTCGACGAGGCTCAGGCCGGTCTGTCGCTGGCCAAGCGGGCGATTACCGCGTATCTGGAGTCCAGTGGCGACAAGCTGCACCTGGCCAACGTGCCCGTGACTCTGCAGGCGGTACGCGGAGGCTTGTGGTTCCTCAATCAGGGACGCGCCGCCATGCTGGTGGGAGCCTGCGCCGATTACATCCAGAGCAAGATGCTGGAAACCTCGCAGATGCCTTCCGAGCAGATGCTGGAAACACTGGCCGATGCCCTGACCAGTCTTGAGTACTACCTGGAAGCGGGTGCTGTGCTGCGCCCGGAAACCACACCGAGTGTGCTGGATCTGGCAGAAGAGAGTGTGCGTGCTTTGGGCATGCCGCTGAGCGCCTGATGCAGCAGTGGCAGCCAGGGCTGCTGGATGCCCGCGCGGTCAAGGGGGGCTGGGCGCTGGCCGCTCTGGACGGGCGCTTTCTGGCTGATTCCAATGGCGTACTATTTCCTTTGCACTGGCTGCGTCAGCAGGAACTGCCGGTGCGCGCAGAGCACGGCCTGGGCCATTACCAGGGCCAGCCTCTGGTGGTGCTGGAGCTGCAGTATCCGGCCGATATTGCCGGTGCCCAGTGGCTGACCTTGCGTCAACTGATGATGCAGTCGGAGCCGACCACCTTCAAACTGCTGGGCTATGCCAGCCAGATCATCACCTGGGCGCGGGAGCATCGTTTCTGTGGCGCCTGTGGCCAGCCGCTGCAGCATCTGGCCGGTGAGCGTGCCATGCACTGCGAGCCTTGCGGGCTGCGTCTTTATCCCAAGCTGTCACCGAGCATCATCGTGCTGATCACCCGCGGCGAGGAAATCCTCCTGGCGCGCTCACCACACTTTGCACCGGGTTACTACAGCACCCTGGCCGGCTTCGTCGAACCGGGCGAGTCGCTGGAGGAGTGTGTGCATCGTGAAGTGTTCGAGGAGGTAGGGGTACGGATTGCTGCGCCGGTTTATCAGGGCAGTCAGAACTGGCCATTCCCGCACTCGCTGATGCTGGGTTTTCATGCCGAGTATGTCAGTGGCGATATCGTCCCGCAGGAAGGCGAGATCGAGGATGCCCAGTGGTTCCACTGCGACCGGCTACCATCCCTGCCGCCGGCGCAAGCCATCTCGCGCTACCTGATCGACCTCTATCTGGCGCGTCGCTCAGGTGGCCGCGAACCAGTGCTGCCAGGCTAGGCGCGCGGTCAGGCACAGCACCACGACAATGAACACCGGGCGAATGATTTTCGCCCCGCCGCCGATGGCGGTACGTGCCCCCCAGTAGGCGCCGAGCATCAGGGCGCCGCCCATGCACAGTCCCAGTGTCCAGTCGACCTGCCCGGCTGCGGCGAATACGCCGAGGGCGAAGGCATTGCTGATGAAGTTCATGCTGCGCGCGACACCACTGGCGCGCAGCAGGTCCAGGGGATACAGCAGCAGGGTGCTGACGGTCCAGAAGGCGCCGGTGCCGGGGCCGGCCACGCCATCATAAAAGCCCAGGGCCAATCCCTGAGGCCACTGCCGCCAGATTTTCGGTCGCAGGCCCTGTACCTGGTGCGGTGCGGGTGTGCGGCCAAACAACAGATACAGGCCGCAGAGGAAAACCACCAGCGGCAGCATCTGGTTGAGCCATTGTGCGGGGAGCAGGTGGGCGGCATAGGCGCCGCAGGCGGCGCCGAAAGCCGTGCCGAGCAGGGCATTGCGCCATTGCCTGGGGTTGAACAACTGGCGGCGATAGAAGGTGTAGCTGGCGGTGGCTGAGCCAAAGGTGGCGCACAACTTGTTGGTGCCCAGCACCAGATGAGGCGGCAAGCCGGCCGTGAGCAGGGCTGGTACGGTCAGCAGGCCCCCGCCACCGGCAATGGCATCGATGAAGCCGGCCGTGAATGCCACGGCGGCCAGCATCAGCAAAGTGGGCAGGTCGACCGCCAGTTCAAACGGGAATAACATGAATTAGCCGCCGGATGCGCAATGCGTGCGCTGGGTACTGGCCGGCGCACGCCGGGCTTTGCATAATGCCGACCTTTGCGCCGATAAGGAATTGCCCGCATGCAGTATGACGGATTGGCCTGGCTGACCGCTCTGGTGGCTTTGCTCATTGCCCTGCTGGCCGCGCGGGTGCTGTTCAACCTCGGCTGGTTGCTGGGCTGGTTGCGCGGCACCCTGGGGTTGGCCTTTGCCGCACTGGCTGGCGTGGTCGGCCTGGCCGCCTATGATCTGACCCGCTACAGCCCACTGCCGCAGGACAAGCCGCTGGTAACCATCAGCTTCACCGCAGCCGGCGAGCAGCGTTTTGAGGCGACCTTGCTGGAAGGCGGACACGAGCGTCAGGTCACGCTCGAGGGGGATCTGTGGCAATTGGATGCCCGGCTGTTCGGCTGGAAGGGGCTGGCGGCACTGATCGGCCTGCAGCCCGGCTATCGCCTCGAGACCCTGTCGGGACGTTATCTGGCGATCGAGCAGCAGAAGCTGACGCTGAATACACCGCAGGCGCTGGCTGCCAGCCCTTATGGCGTGGATGTATGGCGCTGGGTGCGCAACAGCGGGCGCGATTTTCTGCTTTTTGACCTGCAGCCGGCCCGGGTCAATTACCTGCCCATGGCGGCTGATGCGGTGTACAGTGTCAGCCTGACCCCGACCGGTCTGCTGGCCCAGCCGATGAATCAGGCGGCCCAACAGGCCTTGCGTGACTGGCAGTAATGCCGGAGTAGGTCGCTGAATCGAAAAAGGGGAGCCGAAGCTCCCCTTTTTCATGCCTGTGATCCGGATCAGGACAGAAAACCACCGTCGACATTCAGAGCAACACCGGTGGTATAGCTGGACGCTTCGCTGGCCAGGTACAGCACGGCGCCGGCCATTTCGCTCGGTGCCGCTACGCGCTTGAGCGGAATGCGCTGCAGTGCCATGTTGAGGATGGCGTCGTTCTTGGTCAGAGCCGAAGCAAACTTGGTGTCGGTCAGGCCCGGCAGCAGGGCGTTGCAGCGGATGCCGAACTGCGCGCACTCCTTGGCGAAGACCTTGGTCATGCTGATCACGGCGGCCTTGGTCACCGAGTAGATGCCCTGGAACTCGCCCGGCGAGACGCCGTTGATCGAGGCAACGTTGATGATCGAGCCGCCGCCGTTGGCCTTCATCAGCTTGCCGCCTTCTATGGACATGAAGTAGTAGCCGCGGATGTTCACATCCACGGTCTTCTGGAAAGCGCCCAGATCGGTATCCAGTACGTTGCAGAACTGCGGGTTGGTGGCGGCGTTGTTGACCAGAATGTCGAGGCGGCCGAACTGCTCGCGGATGAAGGCGAAGACGCTCTGGATCTGCTCCATTTCGCCAATGTGGCAGGCAATGGCGGTGGCTTTGCCGCCGTCAGCCACGATGGCGTCGGCAACCTTCTGGCAATCATCGATCTTGCGGCTGGAGACGATCACGTGGGCGCCTTGCTGGGCCAGCAGCTTGGCAATGGCTTCACCGATACCGCGGCTGGCGCCGGAGACGAAGGCAATCTTGCCGTCGAGATCAAACAGATGCGTCTTGGACATGGGAGTTCCCTGGTGGTTTTCGTCTGAGCCGGCCCGCTGTGCGAGCCGGTGCGGTGGATCAGAGGGTGGATTTGCCGATGACCTGCAGGCTCATCATTTCCAGCAGCTTGTTCATCTGCACGAACTGCGCGAAACGCTTGTCCTGGGTCTGGCCGTGGTAATAGCGGTAGTAAATCTGCTGCACGATGCCGGCCAGGCGGAACAGACCGTAGGTGTAGTAGTAGTCGAAGTTGTCGATCTGAATGCCGGCCTGTTGCGCGTAGTAATCGACAAATTCGCGGCGAGTCAGCATGCCCGGCGCATTACTCGGCTGGCGGCGCATCAGTTGCACCGGCGCCGGATCATTCGCCTCGATCCAGTAGGCCAGGGTGTTGCCCAGGTCCATCAGCGGATCACCGATGGTGGTCAGTTCCCAGTCCAGCACGCCGATGATCTGCATCGGGTTGGCGGGATCGAGGATCACGTTGTCGAAGCGGTAGTCGTTGTGCACGATGCCCGGCTTATGGTGGTCGGCCGGCATCTTGTCGCGCAGCCATGCTTTTATCGGCTCCCAGGTGGGCGCATCGGGTGTCAGGGCTTTTTCGTAGCGGTCGCTCCAACCTTCGATCTGGCGCTTCACATAACCTTCCGGCTTGCCCAGATCGCCCAGGCCGCAGGCGTTGTAATCGACGTTGTGCAGCTCGACCAGCTTGTCGATGAAGCTTTTGCACAGCTCGCGGGTCTGCTCGGCGCTGAAGTTCAGTTCGGCCGGCATGTCGCTGCGCAGAATGATGCCCTTGACCCGCTCCATGACGTAAAACTCGCAGCCCAGGACCGACTCATCAGTGCAGTGCACATAGGCTTTCGGGCAATACGGGAAGCCGGCATTGAGCTGGTTGAGGATACGGTACTCGCGCCCCATGTCATGGGCCGACTTGGCCTTGTGACCGAAAGGGGGGCGGCGCAGGACAAATTCCTGCTCGGGATACTCGATCAGGTACGTCAGGTTCGAGGCGCCACCAGGGAACTGACTGATGTTCGGCGTGCCTGACAGGCCGGGGATATGGGCCTTGAGGTACTGGTCGATGACGCTGGCGTCGAGTTCCTCACCGTCGCGGATGCGGGTGGACTGATCGGTAAGAGTCATGCGTATCCCTTCTGCTTATGATGGGGGCTATAGATTATTGGCTAATCTAATGCTGGTGACTGAGGGGCTCAAGCCAAAAGCGCCGTTATAGACTGGCGTGTTGCTGCCCATTGATCATCTGAATGGCGAAAAAAAACCGGAGCGCCAGGCTCCGGTTTTTCGTACGGGATAAGCCGTTGGGCTTAGACCGGGAACAGTTCGCCGAGCTTCATGGCGAGCATCATGTCGCCTTCAGCGCGCAGCTTGCCGGCCATGAAAGCCTGCATGCCATCGGTTTCGCCGCTGGTGATGCCCTGCAGGGTAGCGGTGTCCATGATCAGGGTGACGTTGGCATTGGCGTTGGTGCCTTGCTCAACGGCGCAGGTGCCGTCCTTAACGATCAGGGCGTAGTTTTCGCCGTCTTCGATGTTGAACTGGAATACCAGATCCAGGCCGGCGGCAGCGCTGGCGTTGAACTTGGACTGCATGGTGGAAATGATGTCAGCAACGCTCATGGTTCTTTCCCTTGTTGTTTCAGGTTATGGGTGGCCTGTGCGGCCAGAATGGGCCGGGCTTATCGAAAGGTGATCAGCTCCGGCGCCTTCAGCAGCTCAAGATGCACCTGACTGTTGAAGGAAGCTAGTGCCACTTCGCGCCCTCGGAATTTCAGGCGGCTCAGTGATGTGTTGACGATCTGCCAGTTCAGCTCGAAGGCCTTGTCCGCCGGCACGCCGGTAATCAGGCGGAGCAGGGCTGTAATGGTGCCGCCCGAGGTGAAGATGGCGATATTGTGTTTGCTCTCGGCCTGCTCCAGTACCCGCTGCAGGCCACCGGTCACGGTTTCGACGAAGTCGTCCCAGCTCTGCAGGCCGGGCTTGTCGTGCTCACCGGACACCCAGCGCTGGATCAGCAGGGAGAACAGGCGCTGGAATTCGGCGCGGTTCTGCGCGCCATTGCGCAGCACGTCGAGGGCATGGGGTTCCTGCGGCAGCAGGTCAGGCAATAGGTGGCGAATCACTTCATCGGCATCGAACTCATTGAACGCCGGGTCGATTTCGACATCGGCGGCGTGCAATCCGGATACGCGCAATTGGCCGATGGCTGCTTCGGCGGTGTGCTGCTGACGGCGCAGGTCGCCACTCAGGCAGCGATCGAGGCTCACACCCAGTTGGCCAAGATGGCGGCCCAATACTTCGGCCTGGCGCACACCGACGGGCGATAGCACATCGTAGTTGTCGCTGCCGAAGGACGCCTGGCCATGTCGAATCAGGTAAATACTGCCCACACCCTAACCCCGGCAGTGAGTAAAGTGTCGCGAGGTTATGGCCACTGGCCGGGCACTGTCAACGAAAAAACATACGCTTGTTTGAAATTGCGCGAACAAATGTTTCCCCGCCTGCGGCGCGGCTGGCAGGGGCTGAGGGGCATGGGTATGCTTGCCCGCTGCTACTGACCGATCGTCGGACAGGCTAGGAGGATGATTGTGGAGTTTCTTGCGGAATATGCCGGCTTTCTTGCCCGCACGGTGACCGTTGTGGTGGCCATCGTGGTGGTCCTGCTGGTGATAGCGGTGTTGCGCCAGAAGGGGCAGCGCAGCAGCGGGCACCTGAGTGTGCGCAAGCTCAATGAGTTTTACCGCGAGCTGCGTGAGCATCTGGAAGACAGCGTGCTGCACAAGGATCAGCTCAAGCGTCAGCGCAAGGCAGAAGCCAAGGCGCACAAGGCCGAGCAGAAAAAGCCGGTCGAGAAGCCGCGGGTGTTTGTCTTGGATTTTGATGGTGACATCAAGGCATCGGCCACCGAGCAGCTGCGCCATGAAGTCACCGCCGTGCTGAGCATGGCCCAGCCGGCCGATGAAGTGGTGGTGCGCTTGGAAAGTGGCGGCGGCATGGTCCATGCCTATGGTCTGGCGTCGTCGCAGCTGGCGCGTTTGCGCGATGCAGGCGTGCCGCTGACCGTGTGCGTCGACAAGGTGGCGGCCAGTGGCGGCTACATGATGGCCTGCGTTGCCAACCGGGTGCTCGCAGCACCCTTTGCTGTGCTCGGCTCGATCGGCGTTGTGGCCCAACTGCCCAATGTTCACCGGCTGTTGAAGAAGCACGATATCGATGTTGAAGTGCTAACGGCCGGTGAGTTCAAGCGCACGCTGACGGTATTTGGCGAAAATACCGAGAAAGGCCGGGAAAAGTTCCAGGAAGACCTGGAGCTGACTCACCAGCTGTTCAAGGGCTTTGTCAGCCGCTACCGCCCGCAGCTCGATATCGACAAGGTCGCCACGGGTGAGGTCTGGCTCGGCCTCTCGGCGCTGGAGCACGAGCTGGTCGATGCGCTGCAGACCAGTGACGAGTATCTGGCCCGGCGGGCCAACGAAGCCGAGCTGTTCCAGCTACGCTTCATTAATCGTAAATCCTTGCAGGAGCGCATTGGCCTGGCGGCCAGTGTGGCCATCGACCGGGTGTTGCTCGGCTGGTGGGAGCGCTTACTGCAGCAACGTTTCTGGCAGTGAGGTCTCGGCCATGAGTGGATTCAAGGCGCTGGTGATCAGCGAGGACGGGCAGGGCGGTTACCAGCAGAGTCTCTGTGAGCGCGATTTCGACAGTCTGCCGGCAGGCGAAGTGTTGATCCGTGTGCGCTATTCCTCCCTCAATTACAAGGATGCGCTGTCTGCCACGGGCAACAAGGGCGTGACCCGTCGCTATCCGCATACGCCGGGCATCGATGTGGCGGGTGTCGTCGAGCAGTCGGCGGTCAGCGAATTCGTCGCCGGTGATGAGGTCATCGTGACCGGCTACGACCTGGGCATGAACACCTCGGGTGGTTATGCCCAGTACGTGCGTGTGCCGGCGGCGTGGCTGCTCAAGCGCCCCAAGGGGCTCAGTCTGCGCGAGTCGATGGCGCTGGGCACGGCTGGACTGACGGCTGCGCTGTGTGTTGAAAAACTCGAGCAGGCTGGCCTGACGCCATCGGCCGGGCCTGTACTGGTGACCGGCGCCACAGGTGGCGTGGGCAGTATTGCCGTGGCCCTGCTGGCCAGTCGTGGCTACGACGTGGTGGCCTGCAGTGGCAAGGCCGATGCGGCGGAGTGGCTCAAGTCGTTGGGGGCGCGCGAGGTGATTGCCCGCGAGCAGTTGCAGGAGGGCAGCGAGAAGCCTCTGCTCAAGGAGCAGTGGGGCGGGGCGGTAGATACCGTCGGCGGCGAAATCCTGTTCAATGTGGTCAAGTCGCTGCGTTATGGTGCCAGTGTGGCCTGTTGCGGGCTGACGGCCGGAACCGGCTTCAAGGCGAGCGTGCTGCCGTTCATTCTGCGCGGGGTCAATCTGCTGGGCGTGGATTCGGTGGAGCTGCCGCTGGTGGTCAAGGCCTCCATGTGGGACAAGCTTTCCCTGCAGTGGAAGCTTGATCTGACTCCGTTGGTGGAGGAGATCGGGCTGGAGCAACTGCCGTCTGCTATTTCGCGCATCCTGGCGGGCCAGGTGAGTGGCCGCGTGCTGGTGCGTATCGACTAAGTTCGTCAGTGCAGCACAAAAAAGCCCCGAATTTCGGGGCTTTTTGCTGACTGCGGCAAAGTCAGGCGCGGCGCCGGAACAGCGGCAGCGGCTCGTCAGCAGAAGCCTGGTAGACCTCGGAGAAGTCCTCGAAGGCTTTCAGAGCATCAACCGGGTCCTTGTCGGCACGCAGGGCGAACGCATCGAAACCACAGCGTTTGAGGGCGAACAGCTGGTCACGCAGGATGTCGCCAATGGCGCGCACCTCACCCTTGTAGCCATAACGGGTGCGCAGCAGGTAGGCGGTGGATGAATGGCGGCCATCAGTGAAGGCCGGGAAATTCAGAGCGATGACCTGGAAGTTATCCAGGTCGTCAGCGATTTCCTCGATTTCCTCGCCGGCTTCCAGCCAGACGCCCAGGCCGCCGTCGCGGGCCTTGAGCGCCGTGCTGTGCTCGACCCACAGGGCCAGCGGCACGATGTAGTCGTCGCAGTTGCTCAGGCTGTCGAGGGTGGCGTCCTTGGGCAGCAGGTGCCAGCTTTCGTCAATGATCTGACCGTTCTTAATGATTCGCTGCATAGACACGCTCCTTGAACGGATCGACGCCGACGCGGCGGAAGGTGTCGAGGAAACTTTCTTCGTCGGTACGCTGCTCGACATAGACCTTGATGATCTTTTCGATCACGTCCGGCATCTCGTCCTGGGCAAAGGAGGGGCCGAGGATCTGTGCAAGGCTGGCGTCACGGCCGGCGCTGCCGCCGAGGGAGACCTGATAGAACTCCTGACCCTTCTTGTCCACGCCGAGGATGCCGATGTGGCCGACGTGGTGATGGCCACAGGCGTTCATGCAGCCGGAGATGTTGAGGTCCAGGTCGCCGATGTCGAACAGGTAGTCCAGGTCATCGAAGCGACGCTGAATGGCTTCTGCCACCGGGATCGACTTGGCGTTGGCCAGCGAGCAGAAATCACCACCCGGGCAGCAGATGATGTCGGTCAGCAGGCCCACGTTCGGGGTGGCAAAGCCCAGCTCACGCAGCTCGCCCCAGAGGGTGAACAGCTGCTGCTGCTCGACGTCGGCGAGGATGATGTTCTGGTGATGGCTGTTGCGTACCTCGCCGAAGCTGTAGCGATCGGCCAGGTCGGCGATGGCATCAAGCTGCTTGTCGGTGACATCGCCCGGCGCCACACCGGTGGGCTTCAGCGACAGGGTCACGGCGACATAGCCAGGGCGCTTGTGGGCCACGGTGTTGCGCTGGCGCCAGCGGGCAAAGCCCGGGTGCTCGGCATCCAGCTTTGCCAGGTCGGCATCCAGGTCCACCAGCTCGCGGTAGTCCGGATCGACGAAATGGTCGGCAACGCGGTGCACTTCTTCGGCGCTGAGGGTGGTGGGGCCATCCTTGAGGTGGGCCCACTCGGCATTGACCTTCTCGGCAAAGACTTCGGGAGTCAGTGCCTTGACCAGAATCTTGATGCGCGCCTTGTACTTGTTGTCACGACGGCCATAGCGGTTGTAAACGCGCAGAATGGCGTCGAGGTAGGAAATCAGGTGCTGCCAGGGCAGGAATTCGTTGATGTAGCTGCCCACGATCGGCGTACGGCCCAGACCACCACCTACGGCAACGCGGAAGCCCAGCTCGCCGGCCTCGTTCTTCACTGCTTCCAGGCCAATATCGTGCACCTCGATGGCCGCACGATCGCTGGCCGCCCCGTTGACCGCAATCTTGAACTTGCGCGGCAGGTGGGAGAATTCCGGGTGGAAGGTCGACCACTGACGGATGATCTCGCACCAGGGGCGCGGGTCGATGATTTCATCGCGTGCCACACCGGCGAACTGGTCGGTGGTGGTGTTGCGGATGCAGTTGCCGCTGGTCTGGATCGCGTGCATCTGCACGGTCGCCAGCTCGGCCAGAATGTCCGGTACATCCTCCAGCTCCGGCCAGTTGAACTGCACGTTCTGGCGGGTGCTGATATGGGCATAGCCCTTGTCGTAGTCACGAGCGATCTTGGCCATCATCCGCACCTGGGCGGAGGACATCAGGCCATAGGGCACCGCCACGCGCAGCATCGGCGCATAGCGCTGGATATACAGGCCATTCTGCAGGCGCAGCGGGCGGAACTCCTCACCGGAGAGTTCGCCGGCCAGATAGCGGCGGGTCTGGTCGCGGAACTGCTTGACGCGGTCCTCGACGATGCGTTGATCGTACTCGTCGTATACGTACATGAAATGTCCTGTTCTCAGGCTGCTTACAGCTTTGTTGCGCTCACGGCAGCGCACTCCAAAAATGGAGGCGAAGCACGATACCAGCAATGGTTTATGCGCAAAAGTGAAGTTTGAGCATATACACAGAGCATTCAGTTCTAAGCATGCAGTCGAGCATAACCTGACTGGCTTGCTGCCGTGGCCAGCCTGATCTTTACTGCCAACGTGGTCCTCTGCCTACAACAACTATATGGGTGTGCCATGAACGAACCGTCCAATGATTCCCAGGCTGATAGCCTGGCTGATGCCAAAGCGATTTTCTGCCTGATTGTGCTGGTTGTGGCCTTCGCGGTGTTCTGGGTCAGCCAGCAGTAGCAGAGGGCCGGCATAGAACGGCAGCTAGCTGTATGATGCGCGGCTGCCGTGATGCTGAGGTTTCCCGATGCGTGCATTTATTCATGGCTTGCTGCTGTGGCTGGCCCTGTCGGTGCCCATGGCACAGGCCACTCAAGTGGTGTTTATCAATCCCGGGCGTACCGATGAACCCTTCTGGCGTGGCTACGCCCGCTTCATGCAGGCCGCGGCCGGCGATCTGGGGCTAGATCTGCAGATCGTTTACGCCGAGCGCGACCCGCAGCGTCTGATCAGTATTGCGCGTCAGGTTCTGCAGGGCGCGAAGCGTCCGGACTATCTGCTGTTCGTTAACGAGTATTACACCGGCCCGGAAATCCTCCGCCTGTCAGCTGGTTCCGGGGTCAAGCTGTTCTCGGTCAACAGCACGCTGACGGCTGACCAGCAGAAAGTCATGGGCGGCACGCGGGAAAAGTATCCCAACTGGATTGGCAGCATGGTGGCCAACGAAGAGGAGGCCGGTTACTTGATGGCCCGCGCCCTGATTCGACAGGCCGGCAGTCAGCAACCTGTGCAGATGCTGGCTTTTTCCGGGGTCAAGAACACCCCCGCGGCGCAGTTGCGCGAGCGGGGATTGCAGCGGGCGCTCAGCGAGCATCCCCAGGTTCAGTTGCGCCAACTGGTTTATGCCGACTGGAACCGGCAGCGCGCCGCCGAGCAGGCTGACCTGCTGCTTCGTCGTTATCCGGATGTACATCTGATCTGGTCGGCCAATGATGAAATGGCCTTTGGTGTCATGGCTTCCGCCGCACAATTGCCTGGCGAGCAGAAGCCAAGGTTGTTGTACTCGGCGCTGAACAATTCCGATGAGGTGCTCCAGGCACGTCAGACCGGGCGTGTCAGTGCGCTGGTGGCCGGGCATTTCACCCTTGGCGGCTGGGCTCTGGTGCTGATCAGTGATCATGCAGCGGGGCTGGATTTTGCCCAGCGCGGCGGCAAGGATCGCACTGTTCCCCTGTTCATGGAGCTGGATGCCACTCAGTCGGCACGCCTGCAGCATGTGCTGCGCCGGGAAGACTACGGCCTTAACTTCCGCCGCTTTACCGCCAGGCAGCAACCGGGCATGCGTGACTATGCCTTCTCGCTGAAACCACTGTTGAGTCAGGCTGTGGCGAAGTAAATCACCAGCTGAACCGTGCCATACAGCAACAGCACGAACAGCGCGGTGGCCAGCAGTCCGATCGCCACGAAGTGCAGCGGCTTACCGCGGCTGAAGTCGCGCTGACGGTTCTTGCCCGACTGAACACCGAAGGCAGCAGCCAACACGCTCTGCAGCATTTGAATAAAGCCTAGGGGTTTTTCGTTTTGCTCGTCGCTCATAGGCACCTCGCTCCCCACAGCATAGTCACAAGCCAGGTTACAGCTCGGCATCCAGAGCGTTTACGCGAATGCGCTCCAGTTCGTCGAAACGACTGGCCAGCAGTTCGCTCAGTGCGTTCTGAAAGTCGGTCTCGCTGAGGCCTAGAGCGCGCAGGCGATCTCGCTCGCTTGCGTAATCGCTAAGGCGTTGTTGCCACTCGGCCTGTTGCTTATCCAGTTCAGCCAGCCGCTGCGCGGCCTCGCTGCCCAGTGTCTGCTCTCGTAGCAACCGAATTTCTTCGGGGCTGGCGCCGGCGGCCTGCATGGCTTGTGTAGCTTCATAGAGGTCGCCATGACGCGTGCTTTCGCTGCGTATCCGGCGGATATCTTCGGGTAGTTGTGTCTCCAGTTCATTCAGCGCCTGTTGTCGCTGAAGGTTGCTCAAACCCTGCTGCTGGACGAGAGCCAGACGCTGCAACATGTATTCGTCCTGGGCGTTATCGCGGCCGAAAAAAGCCTGGTATTCCTCGGCGGAGAAGAACTGCTGGCGAATTCCACTGAGCGCTTCGTAGCGTTGACGAAGCGTGCCAGGGTCAAGGTTGTGGTCGTGGCGTGGCAGTATCTGCAGCGCTAGGCGGTAGTCCACATAACGGCGCAGAAGGTCTCGCGCTTGCGTTAGTGCAGCACCACGCAGCTGTTGGGCCAGCTCTCGATGAATACGTAACAGAACCTTGTCGACGCCTTCCTCTTCCAAACCCGCCAGATAGAACTCGAAGAGTTTGATTTGAGCGAGCTCAATCACCAGCCCCCCCTGATCATTCTGGCGCAACAGCACGCCGTGATGACTGCCAAGCAAAGAAGGGGGAAGAGGGCCAGGATCGTCTAACTGCGCAGCAGGCGTTTGTTGAAGTTGCTGATTGTACGTGGTGGCCTGCTGACTACGCGGGTCCTTCGGGACCAGAGTGGCGGGTTTACCCTGAGTTTCAACAGAGGGAGGGTTTAACTCACCAAAGAAGAGGACGGCAGTAATACCGAGTGCGCTAAAGCCAATAGCCCAGCTATTCAGGAAAAATTTCTTTGACATCGATAGCTCCTGAAAGCGGGCATGCAGGGATTCTGCATACCCGCCTACGACTTACAGTCCGAGATTCTTCAGGCGATTAGCCTGATTCTGGAGCAGCGTTTTCGGATTGATCTCGAACAGAGATACCAAGCCAAGCACGTGGTTATTAACGTCCAGATGGTTCATTACATAGTTGTCTTTCAGCACCTTGCCGAAATGGCTGGAGCATCGTCCGGTCACGCCATCGTTAGATTCACTGATTGCCAATGAGGTGATTTTGAACAGAGGGTCGGAGGCATCCAGCGCATTTGTAAACTTCCAGGTGCCGCTCATGGAGTACATGCGCACGCTGTTACCTGCAATAGTCGCGGTTTCCGGGCCTTCACCACAGGAGGTAGTCGGGATACCTGTTGGAAACTTTTGATTGTTGGCAGCAGCGCCGGTTTTATTGAACTCAGCGAGCATGGCACGGATATCCGATTGGCTCTTCTTGTTGTTTGACAGTAGGTTCACCAGGTCGCCCACCGCGTTGGCAAAAACATCGAAGGCTACGCCCTGTAGGGTTCCAGAGGGAGCAATACCGGTCGCGACATCAGCTAGTGGTGATCCTTTGTGTGGGGTATTTAGCGTGGTGACCGATGCCACCATGTCCGGGCGCGTGTTCATCACATAGCGTGCGGTGATGCCACCCTGGCTGTGACCGATCAGATTGAACTTCTGGATGCTGCCGCCAGAGGCCGCACGGATGCTCTCGAGCTGAGCAATCAGTGCTTCGCCACGTTTGGCCGAGCTGTCGAAGGCATTGATCTTTGGTACATAAACTCTGGCGCCTTCACTCTGCAGGGCGGCTGGAATCTTGTACCAGTAGTCGACCCCGGCGATCGTATCGAAAGCGAAGATACCAGGTACCAGCACGATAGGATGTTTGGTCTGAGCGCTGGTACCGGCGTGGCTGGCACAGGCAATGGACAGGCCGAGTGTGGCCAGGGATAGGCTGAGCAGTTTTTTCACGTTGTGCGTCCTGTATTGTTTTTGTTGTGGACTCCGTACTGCCTGAGCGGAGCGGGCGTTATCTGAGCACGTCGCCGTAGCTGCTGACTTGTAAGAACGGATGAAGGCAAAAACGCTACTGCATCACTTGGTGTTTGTTCGCAGTCGAGGTAAAAAGCACTCGCACGATTGACCACATCACGACAACAACAGGGTCAGCGAGTCCACCATGCATGACGAATCTGCGCCGTCGCTGATCTATCTATGGGATCGGCGTACCTTCTTTCTTGGGCGCCTGAATGTGCAGTTGAGCATGTCCCAGGCGGCAGCCACCCTGCTGGTTAGCCTTGCCGGGCCGTTGCATTTTTCCTGTGCGGGGCAGCGCTTGAGTGCGAAGTCGGTTCTTTTGCCAGCCGGGATCGATGTGGAGATGCACGAAGGATCGGAACTGGTTGCCGTGTGCTATCTGGATCCGTTTGGTGAGGATTTTCAGCGTCTGCGAGGCCGCTTTCGTCTGAGCGGGTCGCCACTGCTGGTCGACTACGCCGAGGAGGAGCAATTGCTTGCGCAGCTACAAGAGTTGCGCCAGGCGCGGGCAACACCGGAGCAAGTGGCAGCGTTTCTTGAGCAACTGATTGGTCAGGAGCCCCTGCCTGTTGAATATCGCATCGATCCGCGAATCGTGCGTACCGTGGCGCTGATCAAGGCAGATGTCAGCAGCAACCTCAGCGCCGAGTACCTGGCAGAACAGGCGGGGTTGTCAGTACCGCGCCTGACACAGCTGTTTCGCGAGACGCTGGGAATCTCCATGCGCCGCTACCGGCAGTGGCACCGCTTGTTTGTGACCACCTGCGGGGTAGCGCGTGGCCTGTCACTGACTGATGCCGCGATCGAGGCCGGGTTCACCGATTCGGCGCATCTTTCCCATACCTTTCGCAGCATCATCGGCATGAAGCCCTCGGAGATGCTGCGTCAGGCCGGGAATATGCGCCTGTATGCCGGTCAGTAGACCCACACTTCTACACGTCGATTCTTCTGCCGGCCGCTGTCTGCGGTGTTGGCCGCCACCGGCAACTGGTCACCCATGCCGACGATCTCGCGCAGCAACACGCCTTCGCGGCTCAGTTCGCGGCGCACGGCCATGGCGCGCAGCTTGGAGAGCAGGGCTGCACGCGCCGGGTCGTTCTTCGGATCGCCGAAGCCGACCAGCGCCACCTGATTGATCAGTTTGTTTTCACGCTTGATGTAATCCATCAGCCGTTCCAGATCGCGCAGTGCCTTGTTGTCCAGCTGGGCGCTGCCTTCCTGGAAACGGAAGTTGACCGTCAGACGGCGGGCCTCGCCGGCCAGTTGCTGGTAGTAGGCAGGCATCTCCAGATCAGCTTCGACCTGTGTCGCTTCCACCCGCTGGGCGATGAAACCGGTCTGCGCGACGATGGCCTGACCGGCGTCACTGTGGGCGAACTCGATCAGCGCGTCGCCCCAGGGATTGCTCACTGTGGCCGGGCGGTAGAAGAACAGCCGGCGCGACAGCGGGTAATCCTCAGTGGCAATCAGGGCCGGGGTCGGCAGCATGGCCAGCGATTCTCCATCGGCAATCGCCAGGGCCTTGCTCTGGCGTACATAGGGCAGGCCGATGAAACCGATGCCGTCGATATCCTGACTGACCGCGTCGGACAGCTGATCGCTCGACTCGAAGCGCTGCGCCGATGCCGACAGGGATTTGCCCTGACGCACCAGTACCAGCTCCTTGAAGGTGTCGAAGGTGCCCGACTTGTCGTCGCGGGCATACAACCGGATCGGCGCATTGCGGCCGCCCAGTTCGGCCCAGTTGCTCACTTCACCGGCGAAGATGCGTGCGACCTGCTCGGTATTGAGCTGACTGAGCGGGTTCTGCGGATGCACCACCACGGCCAGGCCGTCGATGGCGATGATGTGCTCGCTGGCGCGGCTGGTCATGTCGCCAAGGCTGCGCAGGCTTTGGGCCTCGGCCTCCTTGATCGGGCGCGAAGATGCGGCCAGATCCGCGCTGCCATCCTGCAGGGCGGTAAAGCCGGTGCCCGAACCATGGGCGGCCACATCGAGGATCAGTGGCTCGCCCTTGGCCGAGGTGGCCTGGATGCGTACTTCGTTTTCCTGATCGCCGGCACTTTGCCGAATATCCACGGCGCCTTGGCTTTGCAGCAAACCCTTTACCAGCGCCGGGCCGAGTTTGGCACCAATGGTGTTGGAGCCCTGGATGCGCAGTAACGCCGAATCAGCCTTGGGCGCGGCAAATACCGACCAGGGCAGGGCGTAACAGAGAAAGCCGAGAATCAGCAGGCAGCTGGTCGGGCTCCAGGCATCGCGTTCCGTCGTCATGACTACAGGCACCTTATGCACAGTGGCAGAGTTAAAGTGCGCGCAGATTAAGACGCTCGCGTTACACAACTGTGACAGGCGCGCCCGCTCTGGGGCGCGTCTTGCCGCGTGGCGTCAGTCGAGCTTCAGCCAGATCGGCGCATGGTCGGAGGGCTTGTCCATACTGCGCAGCTGGTAGTCGATACCGGCGTCTTTCACTCGAGCCTGAAGGCCCTGGCTGGCTAGGATGACGTCGATGCGCAGACCGCGCTTGGGCTCATCCTCGAAGCCACGGCTGCGGTAGTCGAACCAGCTGAACTGGTCATTCACCGCCGGATGCAACTGACGGAAGCTGTCGCTCAGGCCCCAGGCCTTGAGGCGGTCCAGCCACTCACGCTCCTCGGGGAGGAAGCTGCACTTGCCGGTTTTCAGCCAGCGCTTGCGGTTGTCCTCGCCGATGCCGATGTCGCAGTCCTCCGGTGAGATATTGATGTCGCCCATGACCACCAGGGCCTGCTCGGGGCTGAACTGGGTCTCCAGGAGCTGTTGCAGGTCGGCATAGAAGCGCTGCTTGGCCGGAAACTTGGTGGGGTGGTCACGGCTCTCGCCCTGGGGGAAGTAGCCGTTCATCACGGTGAGCGGCTGGCCATTGGCGTCGGCAAAGCGGCCCCAGATAAAGCGGCGCTGGGCATCGGGTTCATCGCCCGGGAATCCCTTGTGCAGCTCCAGCGGCTTCTCGCGAGAGAGCAGGGCGACGCCGTAGTGACCCTTCTGCCCGTGATAGTGCACGTGATAGCCAAGCTGGCGGATCTCCGCCTCGGGGAACTGCTCGTCGGACACCTTGGTTTCCTGCAGGCCGATGACATCCGGCTGGTGTGCCTCGATCAGCGCCTGCAACTGGTGGGGACGGGCACGCAGGCCATTGATGTTGAAGGAAACAATCTTCATGGGGCAGTTCCGGGTAAAAAAAGAGGGTGATGCTAGCCCAGCGGCCAGCCGGCCGACCAGTGTCATGGCACGGTGCCAGGGGGCCTGCTAGTGTCAGAACAGACCCATAAACACAACAAGAGGTCCTGGCGATGACGCCGATAAACGCCGAAGTCCACCTGCTCGATCACGGTTACAGCCGCGAGGCCCGTTCGCTGCTGTATCACGCCTACCGTCATGAACCGACCTTCGCTTATCTCTTTGAAGCGGAGCGGCCGGGTTTTGACCAACGTGTGCGTGCCACTGTGCGTGAGCTGGTGGAGCAGCATTTTGCCGAGGAACTGCCGGCTATCGGCCTGCTGATCGATGATCGCCTGGTGGGCATGGCGCTGATCGCACCGCCGCAGCGGCGCATGGACATTACCGAAAGCTGGGGCTGGCGCCTGCGTATGCTGCTGACCACCGGTTTCCGCTGCACCCGCCGCTATCTGGACTATCACGAGGCCGTTCTGGCGTGCCTTCCGCCTGGTCCGTTTCATGTATTGCCACTGCTCGGCGTACACCCGGAATTTCAAGGGCGCGGCCTGGGCGAGCAGCTGGTGGCCGAACTGCACCGCTGGTGTGCCGAGGACAGCAGCTCACGCGGTGTGGTGCTGGATACCGGTGATCCACACTACCTGGCCTACTACCAGCGTCTGGGTTATGAGGAAATCGGCGAGGTAGCAATTGGGCCGATTCGTCAGCATGTGCTGTTTCATGCCAATCCGCCGGCCACCTGGCAGGCCAGTGCCTGAGTCATTTGTTTAAAAGAAAGCCCCAGGTTCTGGGGCTTTTGTCTGTCAGGCGTGTTTTACTGCACACTCCAATTCCGACTCCCATACAAGGATATTCAAGATGGCAACCGTCACTCTGCGTGGTAACCCAGTCGAAGTAGCCGGTCAGCTGCCGCAACCGGGCCAGCAGGCGCCGGCTTTCACACTGGTTGGCGCAGATCTCGCCGATGTCAGCCTGGCGAGCTTCGCCGGCAAGCGCAAAATCCTCAATATCTTCCCGAGTGTCGATACGCCGACCTGTGCCACCTCGGTTCGCACCTTCAATGCCAAGGCCAGCGGCCTGGCCAACACCGTGGTGCTGTGCATCTCCGCCGACCTGCCGTTTGCCCAGAAGCGCTTCTGCGGCGCCGAAGGTCTGGACAATGTGGTCAACCTGTCGACCATGCGTGGTGCCGAATTCCTCAAGGATTACGGTGTGGCCCTGGCCAGCGGTCCGCTGGCGGGTATCGCCGCCCGCGCGGTGCTGGTGCTGGACGAGCAGGGCAAGGTGCTGCACAGCGAGCTGGTGGCCGAGATCGCTGACGAGCCGGACTACGAGGCGGCGCTGCGCGCGCTGGCATAACCGCCATAGCTGTACCGACGGCCTGCCTTTGCAGGCCGTTTTTCTTTGTCTGGAGAGGGTTTACACAAACCTTGCAAAGGTAAAAGTTGGGTAAATGACTTCGCCTTGTTGTCGAGATTGTTTATCGTTCGCGCTCATTTCCATTGGATCTGCCCATGCTTCGTTCCCTCGCCAGTCGTTTTCTGAAATTGCCCAGACCTTTGCAGGCTGTACCTGTGATCGTGGTAGCTGCTGCCCTGTGGTGGGCCTGGCCAGCCGAGTCCGTCAGTGAAAAGGGGCGATCAGCTGCCGCGGGTGGTCCGGGAGGCCCCGGCGGTCCTCGCGGCCCGGTGCCGGTGCGCGTAGCTCAGGTGGTGCAGGCTGATTTCGCCGTCTATGAAAAGGCGCTGGGCACGGTGACGGCGCTCAATACGGTCAATGTCCGTGCCCGTGTCGGTGGTGAGCTGGTCAAGGTGCTGTTCGAGGAAGGGCAGATGGTCAAGGCCGGTCAGTTGCTGGCGCAGATCGATCCGCGCCCCTACGAGGTGGCGGTGCAGCAGGCCGAGGGCACCTTGCTGCAGAACCAGGCCCAGCTGAAGAACGCCGAGATCGACCTGGCGCGCTACCGCGGCCTGTATGCCGAGCAGAGCATTGCCAAGCAGACCCTGGATACCCAGCAGGCGCTGGTGGGGCAATATCAGGGCACGCTGAAGAGCAACCAGGCGACCCTGGCCGAAGCGCGCCTGAACTTGCAGTTCAGCCAGATCAAGGCGCCGATCAGCGGCCGCGTGGGGCTGCGTCAGCTGGATGCCGGAAACCTGCTGGCGGCCAACGACAGCACGGTGCTGGCGGTAATCACCCAGACCCAGCCGATTGCCGTGGCCTTCACCCTGCCCGAGGGGCAGGTGCCGGCCCTGCGCGCGGCTCAGCGCCGCGGCGCACAGCTGCTGGTTGAAGCCTGGGACCGCAATGAGCAGAACCTGCTGGCCAGCGGCACGCTGCACAGCCTGGACAACCAGATCGACAGCGCCACCGGCACGCTCAAGCTCAAGGCGCAGTTTGCCAACGCCGATGAGGCCCTGTTTCCCAACCAGTTCGTCAATGTGCGCCTGCGTCTGGACGTACTGCCGCAGGTGCTGCTGATGCCGACCGCCGCCGTGCAGTTCGGCAGCCAGGGCAACTTTGCCTTTGTCGTTGGCGAGAGCGACAAGGTACGTGTGCAGCGCCTGGAACTGGGCGCCAGTGATGGCCGGCAGACCGTGGTACTGGACGGGCTCAAGGCCGGTGAGCGGGTGATTCTCGAAGGCACCGACCGCCTGCGCGAAGGCGATGCGGTGGACGTGATCGACGGCTTGTCGGCCCCGGCTGATCCCAGCCGCACGCCCAGTGGCGAGCGCAAGGGCCAGTCGCTCAAGCGTCCGGGGCTGGGCGGCTGATGCACCTTTCCCGTCTGTTCATCCTGCGGCCCGTTGCCACCACCCTGAGCATGCTGGCCGTGCTGCTAGCCGGCCTGATCGCCTACAAGCTGCTGCCGGTGGCGGCGCTGCCCCAGGTGGATTACCCGACCATCCGGGTCCTCACCCTGTACCCGGGCGCGAGCCCCGAGGTTATGGCCAGCAGTGTCACCAGCCCGCTGGAGCGCCAGTTCGGGCAGATGCCCGGCCTGCAGGAGATGACCTCCAACAGCTCCGGCGGCGCGTCGGTCCTGACCCTGCGCTTTGCCCTGGATGTGGAGCTGGATGTGGCCGAGCAGCAGGTGCAGGCGGCGATCAATGCGGCCAGCAACCTGTTGCCCAATGATCTGCCGGCGCCGCCGGTGTACAACAAGGTCAACCCGGCCGATACCCCGGTGCTGACCCTGGCTGTCACCGCGCAGACCCTGCCGCTGGCGCAGGTGCAGGATCTGGTGGACACGCGCATGGCGCAGAAGCTGGCTCAGGTGTCGGGCGTCGGCATGGTCAGCCTGGCCGGCGGGCAGCGCCCGGCCGTGCGCGTGCGGGTCAATCCCGAGGCGCTGGCTGCCCACGGCCTGTCGCTGGCCGAAGTGCGCAGCCTGATCACCGCGGCCAACGTCAATCAGCCCAAGGGCAGTTTCGACGGTCCCAACCGGGTCTCGACTCTGGATGCTAACGACCAACTGAAATCCGCCGAGGAATACGGCCAGCTGATTCTCAGCTACCAGAACGGCGCGGCCCTGCGCCTGCGCGATGTCGCCGAGCTGGTGGACGGTGTGGAGAACTCGCGCCTGGCTGCCTGGGCCAACCAGCAGCAGGCCGTGCTGGTCAACGTGCAGCGCCAGCCGGGGGCCAACGTCATCGACGTGGTCGAGCGCATCGACGCGCTGCTGCCCAAGCTGCAGGCCGCTCTGCCGGCAGGTCTTGAGGTGCAGATTCTTTCCGACCGCACCCAGACCATCCGCGCCTCCATCGACGCGGTGCGCCACGAGCTGTTCATGGCCATCGGCCTGGTGGTGCTTGTGACGCTGCTTTTCCTGCGCAAGCTGTCGGCGACCCTGATTCCCTCGGTGGTGGTGCCGCTGTCGCTGATCGGTACCTTCGTGGTCATGTACCTGGCCGGGTTCTCCATCAACAACCTGACGCTGATGGCGCTGACCATCGCCACGGGCTTTGTGGTCGACGACGCCATCGTCATGCTGGAGAACATCGCCCGCTACCGCGAGCAGGGCGAGACGCCGCTGGGCGCTGCGCTCAAGGGTTCGAAGCAGATCGGCTTCACCCTGATCTCGCTGACCCTGTCGCTGATCGCTGTTTTGATTCCGCTGCTGTTCATGCAGGACGTGGTGGGCCGCCTGTTCCGCGAGTTCGCCATTACCCTGGCGGTGGCCATCCTGATTTCCCTGGCGATTTCCCTGACCCTGACGCCGATGATGTGCGCGCGCCTGCTCAAGGGCGGTGGCGAGGAGCAGCCCCCACGCTGGCTGCAGCGGATCAATGCTGGTTACGGCCGGCAACTCGCCTGGGTGCTGGAGCATCAGGGCCTGACCCTGTGGGTGGCGCTGGGCACCTTCGTGCTCACCGTGCTGTTGTACCTGGCGGTGCCCAAGGGCTTCTTTCCGGTGCAGGACACCGGCCTGATTCAGGGCGTGTCCGAGGCGCCGCAGAGCATCTCGTTCCGTGCCATGAGCGAGCGCCAGCAGGCTCTTGCAGAGGTAATTCTGGAAGACCCGGCGGTGGCCAGCCTGTCCTCGTCGATCGGCGTGGATGGCAGCAACCTGACGCTCAACAGCGGGCGTCTGCTGATCAACCTCAAGCCCCATGGCGAGCGCGACGAAACCGCGCAGGAGGTAATCGAGCGGCTCAAACCGCGACTGGCACAGGTGCCGGGCATCGAGCTGTTCCTGCAGCCGGTGCAGGACCTGTCAATCGAGGACCGAATCAGCCGTACCCAGTACCAGTTCAGCCTGCAGTCGCCGGATCAGGCGCTGCTGGAGGAGTGGGTACCGAAGTTGCTGGAAGCCTTGCGTGAGCGTCCGGAGCTGACCGATGTGACCAGCGACCTGCAGGTGCGTGGTGTTCAGGCCTATGTCGAGATTGACCGCGACACGGCCGCGCGCCTGGGCATCAGCGTGTCGACCATCACCGATGCGCTGTATGACGCCTTCGGTCAGCGTCAGGTGTCGACCATTTTCACCCAGACCAGCCAGTACCGCGTGGTGCTGGAGTCCAGTGGGGCCGCGACCCTGGGGCCCAAGGCTCTGGAGCAGCTGCATGTGCGCAGCGCCGATGGTCAGGCGATACCGCTGTCGACCCTGGCGCGTATCGAGCAGCGCCCGGCGCAGTTGCTGATCAGCCGGGTTGGCCAGTTCCCGGCCGTGACCCTGTCGTTCAACCTGGCGCCCGGCCAGTCCCTGGGCGGCGCTGTCGCGGCGATCGAGGCGGTGGAGGCCGAGCTGGGACTGCCTCTGGGCATTCAGACCCGCTTCCAGGGCGCGGCCCAGGCCTTCCAGGCGTCGCTCTCGAGCACGCTGCTGCTGATTCTGGCGGCGGTGGTGACCATGTACATCGTGCTGGGCGTGCTCTACGAGAGCTATATCCACCCCATAACGATCCTGTCGACGCTGCCGTCTGCGGCGGTCGGCGCCTTGCTGGCCCTGTTGCTGGCCGGTGAGGATCTGGGCCTGATCGCCATCATCGGCATCATCCTCCTGATAGGCATCGTCAAGAAGAACGCCATCATGATGATCGACTTCGCCCTGGAGGCCGAACGGCATCAGGGCATGAGCCCGCGTGAGGCCATCTACCAGGCGGCGCTGCTGCGCTTTAGGCCGATCCTGATGACCACCCTGGCCGCGTTGTTTGGCGCCGTGCCGCTGATGCTGGCTACCGGCTCCGGTGCCGAGCTGCGCCAGCCACTGGGGCTGGTGATGGTCGGCGGCCTGTTGCTCAGCCAGTTGCTGACCCTGTTCACCACCCCGGTGATCTACCTGGCGTTTGACCGGCTGGCGCGACGCGCCAGCGGAGAGTCGCTGGCGGAGCAGGGCGCGTGAACCTTTCGGCACCGTTTATTCATCGTCCGGTGGCGACCTGGCTGTGCAGCCTGGCCATTGTCCTCTTGGGCATCATCAGCTTCCGCCTGCTGCCGGTGGCGCCGTTGCCGCAGATGGATTTCCCGGTGATCGTGGTTCAGGCCAACCTAGCCGGTGCCAGCCCGGCGATCATGGCCAGCAGTGTTGCCACGCCGCTGGAGCGGGCCATGGGCACCATTGCCGGCGTGGAGCAGATCACCAGCCGCTCCAGCCAGGGCTCGACCCGGGTCATTGTGCAGTTTGCCCAGGACAAGGACATCAACGGCGCCGCGCGGGAAGTGCAGGCGGCCATCAATGCCGCGCGCAGCCTGATGCCCAGCGGCATGCGCAGCATGCCTACCTACAAGAAGGTCAATCCGTCGCAGGCGCCGATCATGGTGCTCTCGCTGACATCCAAGGAACTCGATAAGAGCCGCCTGTACGACCTGGCTTCGACCATCCTGGCGCAGAGCCTCGCCCAGGTGAATGGCGTGGGCGAAGTGCAGATTGGCGGCAGCTCCCTGCCGGCGGTGCGCGTGCAGTTGCAGGCGCAGCAGCTGGAACAGTACGGCGTGTCACTGGATGAGGTGCGCCAGACCATCAGCGCCGCCAACCAGCGCCGGCCCAAGGGCTTTGTCGAGAACGACGCGCAGCAGTGGCAGGTGCAGGCCAACGACCAGCTGAGCAAGGCCGCCGACTACCTGCCGCTGCTGATCCGTTATCAGGACGGTCGCAGTCTGCGCCTGGCCGATGTGGCCAAGGTCGAGGACAGCGTCGAGGACCGCTACAACAGCGGTTTCTTCAACGATGAATCGGCGGTGCTGCTGGTGATCAACCGCCAGGCCGGCGCCAACATCATCCAGACCATCGAGCAGATCCGCGCCCAGTTGCCGGCCCTGCAGGCGGTGCTGCCGGCCAGCGTCGAGCTGAACGTGGCCATGGACCGCTCGCCGGTGATCCGCGCGACCCTGCACGAGGCCGAACGCACCCTGCTCATTGCCGTGGGGCTGGTGATCCTGCTAGTGCTGGCTTTCCTGGGTAACTGGCGCAGCGCCCTGATTCCGGCGCTGGCGGTGCCGGTGTCGCTGATCGGCACCTTTGCAGTGATGTACCTGGGCGGCTTCTCGCTCAACGTACTGTCACTGATGGCGCTGATTCTCGCCGCCGGCCTGGTGGTGGACGATGCCATCGTGGTGCTGGAGAACATCGCCCGGCATATCGACAACGGGGAGCCGCCGCTGACCGCCGCGCTCAAGGGCACCCGCGAGGTTGGTTTCACTCTGTTGTCGATGAACCTGTCGCTGGTGGTGGTGTTCATCTCCATCCTGTTCATGGGCGGCATCGTCAACCAGATGTTCCGCGAGTTCTCCCTGACGCTGGCCGCCGCCATCATCGTGTCGCTGCTGGTGTCCCTGACTCTTACGCCAATGCTCTGCGCACGCTGGCTCAAACCGCACCAGACCGGCCGCGGCAACCGCCTGCAGCAGGCCGGGCAGCGCCTGCAGGCACGCGTGCTGGAAGCGTACCGCCGGAGTCTGGGCTGGGCTCTGCGCCATCCGCGCCTGACTCTGGCCAGCCTGCTGGCGACCATCGCCCTGAATATCGGCCTGTTCGTGCTGGTGCCCAAAACCTTCCTGCCGACCCAGGACTCCGGCCAACTGATCGGTTTCATCCGTGGCGACGATGGCCTGTCGTTCCAGGTCATGCAGCCGAAGATGGAAATCTTCCGCCGTGCCGTGCTCAAGGACCCGGATGTGGAGAGCGTGGCCGGCTTTATCGGCGGCAACGGCGGAATCAACAATGCCTTCATGATCGTGCGCCTCAAACCGCGCAGCGAGCGCGCCCCGGCGCAGGTCGTGGTCGACCGCCTGCGCCGCGAGATGCCACGGGTGCCGGGTGGTCAGCTGTTCCTCATGGCCGACCAGGACATGATGTTCGGCCGTGGTGGTGGCCGCGAACAGCGTACCTCGGCCTACGAGTACAGCCTGCTGGCCACCGATCTGGACGATCTGCGCATCTGGCTGCCCAGACTCGCTCAGGCCTTCAAGGAACTGCCGGAACTGACCGCCATCGACGCCAACGAAGGCGAGGGCGCCCAGCAGGTGCGTCTGCAGGTCGATCGCGCCGCGGCCCAGCGCCTGGGGGTGGACATGGCCACGCTGACCACCCTGCTGAACAACGCCTTCAGTCAGCGGCAGATCTCGACCATCTACCAGAGCCTCAACCAGTACAAGGTGGTTCTGGAGGTGGAGCAGCGCTTCAATCAGGACCCGAGCGTGCTGCGCGATCTGCAGGTGATCACCGGCAGCGGGCAGCGCGTACCCCTGGCGGCCTTCACCCGATTTGAAACCTCGTTGGAAGAGGACCGCGTCAACCACGATGGCCAGTTCGCCGCCGAGAGTATTTCCTTCGACCTTGCCGAAGGCGTCAGCCTCGATCAGGCCACCCGTGCCATCGACCGCGCCGTGGCGGCCATCGGCATGCCTAGCGAAGTGCAGGGGCGCATGGGCGGCAGTGGCGATGCCTTCCAGCAGACGCAGCAGCAACAGCCGCTGATGATTCTCGGCGCGCTGCTGGTGGTGTACATCGTGCTGGGCATCCTCTACGAGAGCTACATCCATCCGCTGACCATTCTCTCCACGCTGCCCTCTGCGGGCGTTGGGGCGCTGCTGGCGATCCTGCTGGTCGGTGGCGAGTTCAGCCTGATCTCCCTGCTCGGGCTGTTCCTGCTGATCGGTATCGTGAAGAAGAACGCCATCCTGATGATCGACCTGGCGCTGCAGCTGGAACGCCAGCAGGGCATGAGCCCGCTGGACTCGATCCGCGAGGCCTGCCTGCTGCGCTTCCGGCCGATTCTGATGACCACCCTGGCCGCCATTCTCGGGGCCGTGCCGCTGCTGATCGGTGGGGCCGAGGGGGCGGAGATGCGCCAGCCGCTGGGCCTGACCATCGTCGGCGGGCTGATCCTCAGTCAGATCCTCACGCTTTACACGACGCCGGTGGTCTACCTGTACCTTGACCGTCTGCGTCATCGCTTCAATCAATGGCGCGGCGTCCGCAGCGATGCCGCCCTGGAAACGCCGCTATGAACAGCCAAAGCCATCGTCTCAGCTTCATTGCTCTCAGCCTGTTGCTGAGCGCCTGCACCGTCGGCCCGGATTACCAGACGCCGGCACTCAACACGCCCGAGTCGTTCAAACAGGTGGCGGGCTGGAAGGTGGCCGAGCCGGCCGCGCAGATGCCGGAGGACTGGTGGAGCCTGTATGGCGATGCCGAGCTCAACGCCCTGATCGGGCGCCTCAACGCCAACAACCAGAGCCTGGCCAGCGCCGCTGCCAGTTACCGCCAGGCGCAAGCCATCGTGCGTGGTGCGCGGGCCGGTTTCCTGCCGCAAATCAATCTGAACACCGGCGTCAGCCGCGCGGGGCAGGGTGGTGGCAGCAGCACCATCGGCACCACCGAAGGGGTAAGCGTCAGTGGCGCCAATGCCGCATCAGTATCCAAGACCTACGAGGCCAGTCTGGGCGTGAGCTGGGAGCTGGACCTGTGGGGCAAGCTGCGCCGCCAGCTGGAAGCCGATCAGGCCAGCCTTGAGGCCAGTGCGGCCGACCTCGCCGCCGTGCGCCTCAGCCAGCAGAGCCAACTGGTGCAAAACTACCTGCAGCTGCGTGTGCTGGACGAACAGAAACGCCTGCTGGAAGCGACGCTGGCAGCCTACGAGCGCTCGCTCAAGCTGACGGAAAACCAGTACAACGCCGGCATTGTTCCCAGGTCGGATGTCAGCCAGGCACAGAGCCAGCTGCACGGCACCCGCGCGCAGCTGATTGACCTCGAATACCAGCGCGCCCAGTTCGAACATGCCATCGCCGTGCTGATCGGCGTGGCGCCCAGCGAGCTGAGCCTGGCGCCTCGCACCGGCGTGCCCGAATTGCCGGGGGTCCCGGCCAGCGTGCCGTCACGTCTGCTGGAACGCCGCCCGGACATCGCCGCCGCCGAGCGTAGGGTAATGAGCGCCAATGCGCAGATCGGTGTGGCCGAAGCGGCCTGGTATCCGGATCTGACCCTCAGCGCCACCGGCGGTTACCGCAATGGCGCGCTGGATGACTGGTTCAGCCTGCCCAATCGCTTCTGGTCGATCGGCCCGAACTTCGCGACTGTGCTGTTCGACGGCGGGCTGATCCGTTCCCAGGTCGAGCAGGCCGAGGCGGCCTATGACGTCAGCGTGGCCAATTATCGCCAGACGGTACTGACCGGCTTCCGCGAGGTTGAGGATTATCTGGTGCAGCTGGATGTCTACACCCGTGAACTGGCGGCCCGCGAGCAGGCGCTGGAAGCAGCGCGCGAAGCGCTGCGTCTGGTGGAAAACCAGTACAAGGCCGGTACCGTGGACTACAACGCTGTGGTCAGCCTGCAGGCCAGCGCGCTGGACAGCGAACGCAACTGGCTGAGCCTCAAGGGCAACCGCCTGCTGGCCAGCGCTCAGCTGATCACGGCGCTTGGCGGCGGCTGGCAGGCGGGAGAGGGCGCAGAGGCCGCTGCGACTAAGCCTTGAGGGCTTCACCGATGGCATAGTAATGGCCACCGGCGACATGGTGCAGGCTGCGCCAGGCCGGGTCGGCGTCCTCGAAGTGCCAGCGTCCGTCGCGGAATACCCGGTCATCAGCCCAGGCAGCGATCACCTCGCCGATAAACAGGTCATAGCTGTCTTGGTTGTGCGGTTCGGCAACCAGCTCGCACACCAGCCAGGCCGAGCAGCCGGCCACCAGTGGCACGGGCTGATCGGGCAGTTCGAACAGTTCGACGCCAGCTTGGGCCAGCTTGTCCGGCGCCTCGCGCAGGCTGTGGTTGCCGACGGCGTTGACCAGCTGCAGCTGCGCCACGGTCGGCACCTGTACCGCGAAGCGGCCGCTACCCTCGATCAGCTCGCGGGTACGGGTGCTCTTGTCCAGCACCACCGTCAGCTTGGGCGGGTCGAAATCCAGCGCGCAGCACCAGGCCGCGGCCATCACGTTGTCCACCCCGGCATGCCTGACGGACACCAGTACGGTGGGGCCATGGTTGACCAGCCGGTAGGCCTTGGCCTGATCGACGGGGGCGAGATGGGGATTCATGCGGGCTCCTAGGGTATGCGAAAGGCAATGCGCCGATCCTGGCCGCTGTTCTGCGCTTTAGCAACCTTCGCCCGTTCGATCAGACGCGCCTGCCGGCGAACACCAGCCCAGCCAGGATGGCCGTCATCACCCGCCAGCCGGCCAGAATCAGCCAAGTCCTGTGCCAGTTGGAAGGCCGGCACCGTTGACTAGCGCACGGTGGTCAGTGGGCCGCTGCCAGCATCGCCTCGCAGGCCTTGCCCGGGTCGCCGCTCTGGCTGTAGGCCTCGATCCAGTGCGGATAGTTGTGCACCACCGGGATGTCGTCGGGGTGAAAACCGGGCTTGAGGTATTCAATGATCTTGCCGGTAAAGCTGCTGAATATTCCTTTGCGGCCATACATCCAGGGCAGATGAGTGATGAACAAACGCTTACGCTCCAACCAGCTAAACCCATCGGCTTTGAGCAGCACGTCGGTGCTGCGGTAGGTCTCGTACGTCATCTGCCAAGTGGCGTAGAGCATGGCAGCACAGCGTTTCAGGTAGCCCACACGTGCAACATTGGTCATGACGTTGAAGACGACGGCTTTATGCTCCATTTCCTCGATGGCGTGCCAGGCAAACAGCGCTTTGACCTTGGGATCAGCACCTGCCATGACCTCTTTGCGACTGAAGAAGGCCTCAGCGAGTAGGGCGGTGAAATGCTCAAACGCGGCGGTTAACGCCAGGTTGAAGTCGGCGGAGTAGTGGCGCAGCCAGTAGGCATTTCGTTCGTTCTGCAGGGCCAGCATCTGCTCCACTGGCATACCTTGGTCGCGCAGCAACTGGTTAAAGCGGGTATGAGCAATGCCATGCTGGCCTTCCTGGCGGATAAAGTCCTTCACATGCCTGGCCAGGATCGGGTCAGTGATGCGCTCTCGGTAGGGGCGCACACTGGTTATGAAATAGCGCTCACCATCCGGAAAGTACAGCTGCATACCGTCCATTACACGGGTCTTGTAGGGGTTGTTGTCGTACCAGTAGCGCGGGATGCTGGCATCCAAGCCGAAGTCTATGTTCTCGCGCGGGACGATACGCTCGGGATCGTTGTTTCTGCTGTTCATAGGGCAGGTTCTCGTGCTTGTTCAGGCGAAAGATCAGGATCGGCGGCGTACCAGGTCGTACTGACGCGGGTCGAGCATGCTCTTGAGCATCCGGTAGAGCAGGCGATTGCGGCGCTCCAGTGTCATCGCCCACGATGCGAGCCAGACCGGACGCGACTGGTGACCGATGACAATGCGTTGCTTGCCGCTGCCAATGCAGCGGATCACTTCATGAACGACATCAAGTGGGTCGGTCTTGAGAAACTGGCGGGTAAAGGCCTCGCCGTTCGGCGAATCCTTGGCGATGTTGGTGTTGATGCCGCCGGGATGCAGCAGGTGCACAGAGATCGGACTTTCCTGCAGCTCGACCATCAGCGACTCGGTGAAGCCGCGCACGGCGAACTTGGCCGCGCAGTAGTCCGAGGCGTTGGGTGTGCCGACCAGGCCGAAGATGCTGGAGACGTTGACGATCGCACCCTCGCCGTTGGCCAACAGCTGCGGAAGGAAGGCGCGGGTGCCGTGCACCACGCCGAAGAAATTGATGCGCAACGTGCGCTCGTAGTCTTGGTCTTCCATGGCCCAGACCGGCTGGCCGCCACCCCCGACGCCGGCGTTGTTGATCACCACATGGGCATTACCCAATGCCTGCTGCACCGCAAGGGCAAATGCATACATGGCCTCGCGATCGCCGACGTCGAAGGCCTGGCTGAACACAGCTGCGGCCTGTGATCCTTCCAGCATGCGCACGGTTTCGGCCAGACCCGCCGCGTCGTAGTCGTTGAGCGCCAGGCGGGCGCCGAGGCGGGCGAACTCCAGGGCATAGGCGCGGCCCATGCCGGAACCGGCGCCAGTGATGACGATGACCTTGTTGGCAAAATTTTTCATTGTTGTTGTCCTGACCAATAAGGGCTGTGCCCGGCTTCAGGCCGGTGCGAGCTGAGGGCTGGCCGCATCGCCTGCGGTAATGCGGGTGCCGGCTTTGGCGAAACGCAGATTGGGGTCGGTGACCGGTCCCTCGCGCAGCACCTTGGCGTCATGCAGGTAATTCATCGACATCAGCCACGGCGACTCCATGCCCTGGCGCGGCAGCATCGGCAGGGCGCGCTGTACGTAGCCGGCGCCGAAGTCGAGCAGCGGGCGAGTAGGCATGTCGGGGCTGGGCAGGTGTGGATAGCAGAACGCCTGTCCACGCTGCTCGGTGTGCTTGATCAGGCGGCAGAAGTGCTCACAGAGCAGACCTACCTTCAATGTCCAAGAAGAGTTGGTGTAGCCGACAGCGAAAGCAAAGTTGGGCACGTCATCAAGCATCATCCCCTTGAAGGCAACCTTGCGCGATAAATCCAATGGCTCGCCATCGACGCTTATTTGCATGCCACCAAACAGCTGCAGATTGAGGCCTGTTGCGGTGATGACAATGTCTGCCTCCAACTCGCGACCGGACTGCAGCGACACGCCACGTGGAGTGAAGCTGCGGATGCGGTCGGTGACTATCGAGGCGCTGCCATCTGCCAGGCGCTTGAACAGGTCGCCGTCGGGCACAGCGCACAGGCGCTGGTCCCAAGGGTTGTAGGGCGGGTTGAAATGTTCGTCGACCGGGTAATCCTTCGGCAGGCTGAGCTTGGTGAAGAAGCGGATCAGCCGCCGGGAGAAGTGTGGAAACTTCTGGCACAGCAGCCAGATCCAGCGCGCCAGCAGGATGTTCTTTTTTCGCGTCATGGCGTAGGCGCGCTCGGCGGGGAACCATTTGCGCAGGAGCAGGGCAACCGGGTCTTTCTGCGGCACGGTCAGCACGTAGGTGGGCGTGCGCTGCAGCATGGTCACGTGGGCGGCCTTGTCGGTCATGGCCGGCACCAGGGTAACGGCGGTGGCACCGCTGCCGATTACCAGCACGCGCTTTCCGCTGTAGTCCAGATCTTCCGGCCAGTGCTGTGGGTGGATCACCTGGCCGCCGAATTGCTCAATGCCCTCGAATTTGGGTGTGAAGCCCTGGTCGTAGCGGTAATAGCCGGCGGCGGAAAACAGCCAGTTGCAGGTCATGCGCTGCTGCTCGCCGCTTTCCAGGCATTCGATGTCAACTGTCCAGCAGGCAGTGTCACTGCTCCAGGCCGCTCGGCTGACCTTGCGTTGGTAACGGATATGCCGGTCGATTCCGTTCTCGCTGGCGGTTTCGCGCAAATAATCGAGGATCAGATGGGCATCGGCGATGGCCTGGCTGCTGCGCCAGGGCTTGAACTCGTAGCCAAAGGTATAGAGATCCGAGTCGGAGCGAATACCTGGGTAGCGGAACAGATCCCAGGTGCCGCCACTGGCCTCGCGGGCCTCGAGGATGGCATAGCGCTTGTCCGGCAGGTCGCGTTGCAGATAGTAGGCTGCGCCGATACCGGAAAGGCCGGCGCCGATGATCAACACATCGACATGCTCGATGGATGGTTGCTGCTGGACAGTCAAGGACGCCTCCCGGGGTGATTGTGTCTGAGGTGATGCTCAAGTGTTTTTGACAAGGGTTATGCCAGGCAAGGTATAAACTGCAGCCTATTGAGTTGATATTGGTGCAGTTCGCACCTTTGTCGGCGGTGCTGATGGAGGTCAGTTGATGCAGTTAAGCTTTCCAACCCCTGCAGCAGGGCCCTGGCCCGCGGCTTCGCCGCGGGTGCGCGAGTTGCTGCGCCTTGGTGCCGAGCATGTGCTCAATGCCCCGGCCGAATGGTTGGAAGCCATCGATCTGGCCGGGCTGAGCCACCACAGTATGAAGTCGCTGGCGGAAGACCCGGTGCTGATGTCGGCCTCGCGCCGCGCCGCTCGCTTCAGTCTGATCCACTGGGCCCGCGCCAATATCGAAAGGCCTGGCGATCCTGTGCCGCCTTATATGCCTGCCGATGAGTTGAGCGTGGCGCGCGAACTGCTGCGCTTGGGCAAGACGGAACTGCTGTTCTACGGCGCCCGAGCCGCACAGGCTGCAGCCTGGCAGCAATGGATGGGCATTGCATTTGAACTGACTAGCGATCGTGATGAGCTTCGAAATTTGCTGGAAGTATCGGCACGCTCAATCGATGACTACATCGGTGCGGGGATGGACATTCTTTCTGACTTTCTGCGTCGCGAGCGAGAAGCAGAGCAACATGACTCACACGTGGAGCGACGTGAACTGGTGACCGCTATTGTCGAGGGTAGCGAAGTCCAGGTAGCCCAAGCGAGCCGAAAACTCGGCTACGCACTTGAGCAGCCGCATCATGCAGCGGTCATTTGGTGCGAGGAGGGTGATACCCGCCTGGCCGATCTGGAAGCCGCTGCCAGTGTGCTAATCCGCTCCAGCTCGGATGGAAAGGCATTAAGCGTGATCGCCAACGCAGCCACACTTTGGGTCTGGATATCTGGACTGAGGCCTATCGATCAGGGGCATCTCGAAGCTTCGATCAGGAAAGTTCCTGGCGTTCATGTTGCCATCGGCAGTGCGGGGCACGGAGTAGAAGGCTTCCGCCGGGCCCATCTTGATGCTCTCACGACCCAACGGGTATTGGGGCGCCTTCGGTCCACGGCCCAGGTTGTCAGCTTCGATGATATCCGCCTGGTTTCACTTATGACGCGGGATCCCAAAGCCAACCAGCGTTTTGTCGCCCACACGCTTGGCCAGCTAGCGAATGCGCCTTCGCAGCTCAGGCGTAGCCTCCTGGTTTTCTTGGCGTGTGGCAGCAATGCCAGCCAGGCAGCACAGCGTTTACACACACATCGGAATACGCTTCTACGGCGACTGGCACGGGCACAGGAGCTGTTACCCAGACCTCTTGAGGATAATCGAGTCCATGTTGCCGCCGCGTTGGAGGCCTTGAATTGGACGCAACTAGGAGAACGCTCGTAGCTTATCAGTCACAGGCACAACAGCAGATGATGTCAGTTCCTTGATATCGACAAGCTTGAGATTCTGTCAGTTGCTTGAGGCTCGATTTGGAGCATTTGCTTCGCAGAGCCCAGCATCGCCCAAGCCAGCCTCACTCCCACACCGACAGATACACAGGTTCGCATAATGTATATTATGTTAAATTAAGCATTTGGATTATGTTTCTTGGCCATGCGCCAGTTTGTCGCGCGGCAGCTACGCGCAGCACTTGACCAAGCCACATGCTAATGTGTGCTCTCACCCTTCGATCGGAGTTCTATATGCTGCGTAATCTGTTTGCCAGCGCGGTACTGCTGTCGCTTTCAACCTTGAGCCTGGCCCACGAGTACAAGACCGGCGATCTGATGATTGATCATCCATGGGCACGCGAATTACCGCCGACTTCACCTACTAGTGCGGCTTTTTTCATCCTGCATAACCATGGCGATCAAGAAGATCGTTTGCTTGGCGCGAGCACTCCAATTGCTGGAAAAGCTGAACTGCACACGCATGTGCATATGGGGGAAGTAATGCGCATGCAGAAAATCGACTCAGCGGCCATTCCTCCGCACGGAATGACAGAGTTCGTGCCTGGTGGCAATCATGTGATGCTGTTCGATCTGAAACAACCGCTCAAAGCTGGTGACAGTTTTCCTTTGACCTTGGAGTTCGAGAAAGCAGGCAAGCTCGAAGTTCAGGTCAAAGTTGAAACTGCTCCACCCGGGCATGAGCATCAAGGGCATTAAAAGAGCGAGTTTGGGCGGTGCTGCTGCGCCGCCCTCTTCTCTTTGTGTTTAGTCGCGGTCTAGCAAGTGGAACCGTGGCAAGGACAGTCCCCAGCGCAATGCCGCCAGTCGCGCGAGCAATACCACCAACATTGCTACCCCGGTCGCAAGCCAGTGCGTCAATTCCAGCTCCCTAAGTGCAATGAACACAACAGAGCCAAAAATGCAGGCTGTGGCGTAGATTTCCTTGCGGAAGATCAGCGGGATCTCGTTGCAGATCACGTCGCGCATGACGCCACCCGCCACGCCGGTCATTACTCCCATGATCACGGCCGTGCTGTGAGGCACGCCTTGGCGCATCGCCACTTCGGTGCCGATCACGGTAAATACGGCAAGGCCGAAGGCGTCAGCCAGTAGCAACCCTTTCTCGTGGATAGGCTGAGTCAAGCGCACCCAGACCACCGTGCCGATGGCAGACAGCGAGGCCACCACGATGTACAGGTCATTGCGGATCCAGCTCACCGGATGGTTGTCGAGAATCAGGTCACGCAGGGTGCCGCCGCCCAATGCAGTCACGATGGCAATCACCAGCACGCCGAACAGATCCATGGACTTGCGCCCGGCCATCAGCGCGCCGGTAATGGCGAAAACGGCCACACCAAACAGGTCGGAAAGGTAGAAAAGTTGTTCCATGAGTCAGCTTTGCCCTAAATTGGGGCGCGCATGGTAACAAACTCTTCCGCAGCCGTTGGATGAATGCCGATGGTTTCATCGAAAATCCGCTTGGTGGCGCCGGCCTTGATGGCGATGGCGATGCCCTGAAGGATTTCTCCGGCCTCAGGACCGACCATATGGCAGCCGAGAACGCGGTCCGTTTCGGCATCCACCACCAGTTTCATCAGGCTGCGCTCCTGGCAGTCGGTAAGCGTCAGTTTCATCGGCCGGAAGCGGCTCTCAAAGATTTTCAGCGTGTAGCCGGCGGAGCGGGCCTGCTCTTCGCTAAGGCCTACGGTGGCCACATTGGGCAGGCTGAATACGGCCGTGGGAATGTTCTGGTAATCCACCGGCCTGTATTCTTCGGGCTTGAACAGGCGCCGGGCCACCGCCATTCCCTCGGCCAGGGCAACAGGCGTGAGGGCGATGCCGCCGATCACATCGCCGATGGCCAGTATCGATGGCGTACTGGTTTCATAACGCTCGTTGACCTGAATGAAGCCACGCGCATCGAGCTGGACATTGACGTTTTCCAGCCCCAAGTCATCCAGCATCGGCCGGCGCCCGGTGGCGTAGAACACACAGTCGGTTGCCAGCTTGCGGTCATCATTCAGGGTGGCCAGCAGGCTGCCATCAGCCTGGCGTTCGATACACTGGATGTCCGCGTTGAACTGCAGGTCCAGGCCCTTCTTGACCAGTTCCTCCTTGAGGTGCGCCCGCACGGACTGGTCAAAGCCTCGCAGGAACAGCTCGCCGCGATAAAGCAGCGATGTCTGTGCCCCCAACCCCTGGAAGATTGAGGCAAATTCCACGGCAATGTAGCCACCGCCGACCACCAGCACGCGCTTGGGCAGCTCCGGCAGGAAGAAGGCGTCATTCGAGGTGATGGCCAGCTCCTTGCCGGGAATATCCGGAATCTGCGGCCAGCCGCCGGTGGCGATGAGGATATGGCGTGTCCGGTAGACCTGCCCCGCCACCTCGACACTGTGTTCATCGCGCAATCGGCCATGGCCCTCCAGCAGGGTCACACCGCTACCTACCAGCAGGTTGCGGTAAATGCCGTTGAGCCGTTCAATTTCGCGGTTCTTGTTGGCAATCAGGGTCGGCCAGTCGAACGCCTGCTCGCCCAGTGACCAGCCAAACCCGGCCGCCTGAGCGAAGTCCTCATGGTAATGGGCGCCGTAGACCAGCAGCTTCTTTGGCACGCAGCCTACGTTGACGCAGGTACCGCCGAGATAGCGGCTCTCGACGATGGCCACGCGGGCGCCAAACCCGGCGGCGAAACGTGCGGCACGGACGCCGCCGGAACCTGCACCTATTACCAGCAGATCGAAATCAAAGGACATGGCTATTCTCCTGAATCAGGCCGCCAGCATACGCAAGTTGAGCCTGGCTGCCGATAACCGGGCCTGTGCAGCATCATGCGGAGGAACGTCATGCGCCCCACCCTCACCCATATTGCCTTGCATGTTGTCGATCTGGACGCCTGCATTGCCTTCTATGAACGATTCTGCGGCATGGTGGTGATTCACCAGCGGCCCGGCAAGGGCTCGCGGATCGTCTGGATGAGCGAGCCGGGCAAGGAGCACAGCTTTATCCTGGTCATGATGCCGGGCGGTGTTGACCGCAACCTGTCGGCGACTGACTACAGTCACTTCGGCTTCGCCGTGGAGAGTCGGGCGGCCGTGGATGCCATCGCCGCGGAAGCCTTACGCGAGGGATGTCTGATCTGGCCGCCGCGTGATGAGCCCTACCCTGTTGGGTACTACTGCGGGCTGCGAGACCCAAACGGTAACTATGTCGAGTTCAGTTACGGCCAGCCGCTGGGGCCGGGCGCTGAACAAGTGCCTATTCCCCAGAATGCACAAAGCCACCCGTAGGTGGCTTTGTGAGGACCGTCTGGCTTAGTAGGCCTTGCCGGTCTTGTAGAGGTTTTCGTAGCAGAAGTTGGTCGCCTCGATGTAACCCTCGGCGCCACCGCAGTCGAAACGCTTGCCCTTGAATTTGTAGGCAATCACACAGCCGTCCTGGGCCTGCTTCATCAGGGCATCGGTGATCTGGATTTCGCCACCCTTACCCGGTTCGGTCTGCTCGATCAGATCGAAGATATCCGGAGTGAGAATGTAGCGGCCGATGATCGCCAGGTTCGACGGAGCATCTTCCGGCTTGGGCTTCTCGACCATGCTGTTCACCCGGTAGATGTCGTCACGGATCATCTCGCCGGCAATCACACCGTACTTGGAGGTCTCTTCTTTAGGGACTTCCTGAATCGCGACGATGGAGCAGCGGAACTGGTTGTACAGCTTGACCATCTGCTGCAGCACGCCGTCACCTTCCAGGTTGAAGCACAGGTCATCGGCCAGTACCACGGCGAAGGGCTCGTCACCTATCAGCGGACGGCCACAGAGGATCGCATGACCCAGGCCTTTCATTTCGACCTGGCGGGTATAGGAGAACGAGCACTCATCAATCAGGCGACGGATACCGACGAGGTACTTCTCCTTGTCGGTCCCCTGAATCTGGTGCTCCAACTCGTAGCTGATATCGAAATGGTCTTCAAGTGCGCGCTTGCCACGACCGGTAACCATGGCGATCTCGCTCAGGCCGGCTTCCAGAGCCTCCTCAACACCGTACTGAATGAGTGGCTTGTTGACCACCGGCAGCATTTCCTTGGGCATGGCCTTGGTGGCAGGCAGAAAACGAGTACCGTAACCAGCAGCCGGGAACAGGCATTTCTTGATCATGACAAACCTAGTGTTGAGGGGTGGGCCAGTAAATGCCGCGCAGTCTAATCAGGCGGCCTCTTCCTTACAATGCCCCTGAATAGCGCGACCGACGCCCTGATAGACAAAACCCAGCGCGCGTAGTTCAGCAGGGTCATAGAGATTGCGGCCATCCAGTAACAATGGCCTGCGCATCAGTTGGCGCACCTGAGCAAAATCCGGTTGGCGGAACTGTTTCCACTCGGTTACCAGTACCAGTGCTTCGCTGCCTTCCACCGCCGCCAGGGCGCTTTCGCAGAGTTGCAGCTGGCCACTGGCGACCTCCCTGGGATAACGGCTGGCCACTCCTGCATTCGCCACCGGGTCGTAGGCACGCACCTGACAGCCGGCTAGCAACAGTGCATCCAGCAAGACCAGGCTCGGGGCCTCACGCAGGTCGTCGGTACCCGGCTTGAATGCCAATCCCCAGAGCGTGACGACACGACCTTGCAATAACCCGCTGAAGTGTTCGCGCAACGCCTGGAACAGCAGCGTCTTCTGCAGCGCATTGCGGGCCTCCACCGCTCGCAATACGCCGGGCTCGATCCCGAGCTGCTCGGCGCTGCGGATCAGGGCTCGCACATCCTTGGGGAAGCAGGAGCCCCCATAGCCGCAACCGGCGTAGATGAAATGGGTGCCAATGCGCCGGTCACTGCCGATACCCCGCCGCACCTGCTCGATATCCACCCCAAGCCGGGCGCACAAACTGGCCATTTCGTTGATAAAGGAGATCTTGGTGGCGAGAAATGCATTGGCGGCGTACTTGCTGAACTCGGCTTCGCGCCGGGGCATCAGCAAGATGCGCTCATGGTTGCGCACGAAGGGGGCATAAAGCCGTCGCAATACGTCACCCGCATGCGGGCAGTCACTGCCAATGATCACCCGGTCCGGGCGGGTGAAGTCCTCCAGCGCACTGCCCTCCTTGAGAAATTCCGGATTACTCAGGACCGGCACACTGAAGTTCAGGCTGCGCTGCTGTAAGGCATTGCGGATGCGCTGCTCGACCCGCTCGGCGCTGCCGACAGGCACCGTGGACTTGTTGACCACGATGCACGGCTTGCGCAGCACCCTGCCCAGCTCATCAGCCGCTTCCAGCACGTGGCGCAGGTCGGCCGAGCCATCCTCCTGCTGCGGCGTGCCGACCGCAATGAAGATCACGTCGGCGTGCAGCACTGCTCCGCGCAGGCTGGCGCTGAAACTCAACTGACCGCTGGCCTGATGCTGGGCAAGCAGGCTTTCCAGGCCTGGCTCATAAATCGGACTCCGGCCGCCTCGCAGTTGCGCAAGGCGCGCTGTGTCGCGCTCCACGCAGATCACCCGATTGCCCATTTCGGCGAAACAGGCCGCCGTTACCAGTCCGACATAGCCGGCGCCAATCACGCATAGCTGCATTGCCCGCCCCTCATCTTGTGCTGAAGGCGATTGCAGCGCAGCTACGTGGCAGGCGAGTGACAGGTGAGCGACGGGCCGATGACAGTGCTTATGCGCTTGGCCGCAGCTGTTGCCACAGTTTGCTGCTCAGGCTGACCAGCAGCAGACAGACAGCACCGGCGGCAATGCCCAGCAGGCCATCCAGCAGCGTTGGTGTAACGACTGCCAGCGCAGGCCCGACGCTGCCAAGACTGGAAAGGCTCTGAGTGGCCGCCTGGATCGCATGATGAGCCCAAGGCCAGCCATGACTGAGGATGCCTCCACCGACCAGGAACATCGCCGCCGTGCCGACCACCGACAGAGCCTTCATCAGCCAGGGGGCAAAGGCCAGTATGCCGCGGCCTATACGTTGGCTGAAGGCAGAGGGTTGCTGCAGCAGATGCAGGCCGGCGTCATCGAGTTTGACGATGCCGGCAACAAAACCGTAAACCCCGACGGTCATCAGCAACGCAATGCCAGACAAGACCGCGAGTTGCTGGCCAAAGCTGCTGGCGGCGACAACTCCGAGGGTAATGGCGATGATCTCCGCCGAGAGGACAAAGTCAGTACGGATGGCGCCTTTGATCTTGTCCTGTTCGAAGGCCAACAGGTCGATGTTCTCGTTCTGCAGGGCAGCTATTTCATCGGCATGCGCCTGCTCGGTTTCAGCTGCGCTGTGAAGAAACTTGTGCGCCAGCTTCTCGAACCCTTCGAAACAGAGGAAAGCCCCGCCCAGCATCAACAACGGGGTAATCAGCCAGGGTGCAACAGCACTGATGAGCAACGCCGCCGGTACGAGAATCAGCTTGTTGCGCAGCGAGCCCTTGGCCACTGCCCAGACCACGGGCAGTTCACGATCGGCTTTCACGCCGGTGACCTGCTGGGCATTGAGCGCCAGGTCATCACCCAGTACGCCCGCCGTCTTCTTGGCGGCTACTTTGGTCATCACCGACACATCGTCGAGTACGCTGGCAATATCATCGAGTAGAGCAAGCAGGCTGGTTCCGGCCATTCAGGCAGTCCTTGTCATTGATGGAGGGTTGAGAACGGCGCGTAGTAAACCAGCAACTTTGTGCGCTGAACACTAGGGGCGATAGCCCTGCTGCACATCCGTGCGCTGTCCCGGTGTCTGCTCAATTACCCGGCCATCGGGATACTCGGTGCTCTGCCGCAAGCCTCCGCTGGTCTGGGTCTGCTCGCTGCCGTAGCGATATACCTGGGTATTGCTGACGTCGCTGGGCACCCGCGTGCCGTTGTACACGTCATAGCGCTGCTGACTGCTCGAGGACTCAATGCTGCCTGAAGCCCCGGGGCTGACGTACACCCGCTCGATCGGCTGCATGTTTCGTGTCTCGGCCTGGGACACTACGAACGGAGCAAAGACTGTGCTGCAGATGAGGAAAACGGCAGATGTGCGCATGACATGTCTCGCAGGCTGAAGTCCCGCCAGATTCACGCGAAGTTAGGACTTGTGCAAGCGTTGCGCAAAAAGTTGCTGAAGGTGGTGCCCCGAGCCGGACTCGAACCGGCATGACCGTGAGGTCGAGAGATTTTAAGTCTCCTGCGTCTACCGATTTCGCCATCGGGGCGGTAGCGCTTCCCGGCCAAAGCCGTGGCTGGCCGGGACTATATAAGTCCATTCGGAAGCCTGCAAGGCGTGCAGGCAGTTCCGTTAGGACAAACAAAAAGCCCCGTACATCTGAAATCTACGGGGCTTTTCATATGGAGGCTGAGGTCGGAATCGAACCGGCGTTCACGGATTTGCAATCCGGTGCATAACCACTCTGCTACTCAGCCATTATGCAAACGGGCCGTATTACGGCCCGTAAAATTTGGAGCGGGAAACGAGACTCGAACTCGCGACCCCGACCTTGGCAAGGTCGTGCTCTACCAACTGAGCTATTCCCGCGTTGTCGTGCTGACGGGGGCCATTCTAGCGTTTTAAAAACGCTCGTCAACCCCTTGATTCAAAAAGTTTATTTTTTTTCGACTTCGGTGCTGAGGTGTGGCCAGGCAGCCAGCAGATACTGCGCCATGGACCACAGTGTGAGCACCGCCGCTACGATCAGCAGCAGGTAACCCAGCACTACATAAACCGAGAGTTGCGGCGGATTGGCAATCAGAATGACCAGCGCGACCATCTGTGCGGTGGTCTTCCATTTGCCCAGATTGGATACCGCCACCTGAGCACGTGCGCCCAGTTCGGCCATCCATTCACGCAGCGCGGAAACCACTATCTCGCGGCCGATGATAATCACCGCAGGCAGGGTCAACCAGAAGCTGGCGTGCTCCTCTACCAGCATCACCAGGGCGACAGCCACCATCAGCTTATCTGCCACCGGGTCAAGGAATGCACCAAATGGCGTGCTCTGCTCCCAGCGCCGCGCAAGGTAGCCATCCAGCCAGTCGGTCAGGCTGGCGACGGCAAACACCGCACTGGCGGCGAGGTAGCTCCACGCAAAGGGGAGATAGAACAACAGGATGAAGACCGGGATGAGCAGCACGCGCAGCAGGGTCAGCAGGTTCGGAATATTGGTCATCAGTCTGTTCGCAACAGGAAGTGGCGCGATTCTACTCGCTGTGCAGCACCGCATAAATCGACTCGGCGAGCTTTTTGCTAATACCCGGCGCTTTGGCGATCTCATCAATACTGGCGCGACCCAGCTCCTGCAACCCGCCGAAATGCTTGAGCAGGTCGCGCCGACGCTTGGGGCCTATGCCGGGCACATCTTCCAGACTTGAGGTGCGCCGGGCCTTGCCGCGGCGCGCACGATGGCCGGTGATGGCAAATCGGTGCGCCTCATCGCGCACCTGCTGGATCAGGTGCAGGGCCGGGGAATCGGCCGGCAGGGTGAATTCGTGCTCGGCATCATTGAGGTAGAGGGTTTCCAGCCCGGGCTTGCGCGTCACCCCTTTGGCCACGCCAAGCAGCACCTGATCGGTGAGGCCTAGCTCCTGCATGACAGCCTGAGCCATGGCCAGCTGGCCTTTACCCCCGTCAATCAGCAGGATGTCAGGGCGCTTGCCCTCGCCGTCCTTGACCTTGCTGAAGCGTCGCGTCAGGGCCTGGTGCATGGCTGCATAGTCGTCGCCACCGGTAATGCCTTCGATGTTGTAGCGACGGTAATCCGACTTGAGCGGGCCTTCGGGGCCGAATACCACGCAAGAGGCAACGGTGGCCTCACCGCTGGAGTGGCTGATGTCGAAACACTCCAGACGCTGCAAGGGTTCGGCGAAATCCAGTGCATCGGCCAGTGCCTCAAAGCGCGCTGCCAGATGCTGACGGTTAGCCAGGCGGGCGCCGAGGGCCTGCTCGGCATTGGTCAGGGCCAATTGCTGCCACTTGGCTCGGGTGCCGCGTACCCGCACACTGATTTCAGGCTGGCGCCCGCGCTGGCTGGCAATAGCGCCGGCCAGGGTCGGCAGGTCTTCATGCTGCACGTTGACGATCAGCTCGCTGGGTACCTCACGTTCTTGGCTGCCCAGGTAATACTGGGCAAGGAAGGCCATCAGCACATCGCCGCCCTCCTCCTCGATGGCGACCTGCGGGTAGAAGTTCTTGCTGCCCAGCACGCGGCCACCACGTACGCTGAGCAGATGAACGCAGGCACCGCCCGGGTTGACCACCGCAGCGATAATGTCGACGTCGCCACTGCCGCCTTCCATGCTCTGCTGATCCTGCACGCGGCGCAGCAGCGCGATCTGATCGCGCAATTCGGCTGCGCGTTCGAAATCCAGGGTCATGGCCGCCTGTTCCATATTGCGGCTCAGCTCGTCAGTTAGCTGATTGCTGCGTCCCTCCAGGAACAGTACAGAGAGGCGCACGTCCTCGGCATATTCCGCAGGTTCTACCAGACCGACACAGGGCGCCTTGCAGCGCTTGATCTGGTACTGCAGGCACGGTCGCGTGCGGTTCTTGTAATAGCTGTCCTCACACTGCCGGACCTGAAAGGTTTTCTGCAGCAGATTGAGGCTCTCACGGATGGCTCCGGCGCTGGGGTATGGCCCGAAGTAACGCCCCTTGGCCTTCTTTGCGCCGCGATGAATACCCAGTTGCGGAAAGTCGCCCTCCCCGAGCAAGACATAAGGGTAGGATTTGTCGTCGCGCAGCAGGATGTTGTACGGCGGCCGCCATTCCTTGATCAGCGTCTGCTCGAGCAGCAGGGCTTCGGTTTCATTGGCGGTGATGGTGGTGTCGATCTGGGCGATGCGCGCGACCAGTGCCGCGGTCTTGGGTGCCAGGCCGGTCTTGCGGAAATAGCTGGCAAGACGCTTTTTCAGGTTCTTGGCTTTGCCGACATATAGCAGACGGCCTTCGCCATCCTGCATGCGGTAGACGCCGGGATGGCTGCTGCAGTGAGCGAGGAAGGCCGAGGCGTCGAATGCCGGGCTGGCTTCAGGCGCCGGCATCGACCATGCCATGCCGCACGGCCAGCAAGGCCAATTCGACGTCGCTGGTGATGTCCAGTTTTTCGAAGATGCGGTAACGGTAGGTGTTGACCGTTTTGGGCGACAGGCACAGCTTGTCGGAAATGTCCTGCACCTTCTGGCAGCTGACGATCATCAGAGCGATCTGGATCTCCCGCTCGGACAACAGTTCGAACGGCGACTCGCTGGCTTTCGGCTGGAACGACTTGAGGGCCATCTGCTGGGCAATCTGCGGGCTGATATAGCGCTGCCCGGCAAAAACCTGGCGAATGGCCTGAACCATTTCCTCTAGAGCGGCGCCCTTGGTCAGATAGCCGGCGGCACCCGCCTGCATCAGGCGCGTGGGGAACGGATCATCCTCGCACACGGTGACAGCAACGACTTTGGTATCGGGATGGCTGTGCTGCAGCTTGCGGGTAGCCTCAAGGCCGCCGATGCCGGGCATCTTGACGTCCATGAGGACGACGTCTGGCTTGAGTTCGCGAACCTTTTTCAGGGCTTCCTCGCCCGTTTCGGCTTCACCGACCACTTGCAGGCCGCTGATATCGGCCAGCATGCGGGTAATGCCTGTGCGAACCAGATCGTGGTCATCGACCACCAGAACACGAATCACACATCACCTCGCCTAAACGCGAGCCGCCATCCATTGAGCGGTCTTGTTCGGAATGCCAGACGGGCTGCTGCCTGTGGCTCTGGCTCACCTGCGCAGCGCGCAGGCAGAGCAAATATGGCGGAAGCGGTGAGATTCGAACTCACGGAAGAGTTTCCCCTTCGACGGTTTTCAAGACCGTTGCATTCAACCGCTCTGCCACGCTTCCGGCGTATGCGGGCGGCAATACTACCGCAACCTTTTCGCCTTTCAAATAGTTGATTTGCCGGCATTTCATCAGCAACAGGAAGAAAGTGCGCTGCACTGCAACAACCTGATAAATACCTGTGGTTGGTTGCCGCAGTGGATTTGCTATGCTCGCCTCAAACCCTGGTCAGGGACTGTCCAATCACTGGGAGTGATGTCATGCAACAACAACCCTATTCCATCGAGCAACTTCAGGGTGAGCAGACGCAGGTCAGCTCCGTACTGCGCAACACCTATGGCCTGCTGGCCATGACCCTCGGCTTCAGCGGCCTGGTCGCCTACATGGCGCAGCAGATGAACGCAGCCTATCCGAACATTTTCGTCGTTCTGATCGGTTTCTACGGTCTGTTCTTCCTCACCGTCAAGCTGCGCAACTCGGCCTGGGGTCTGCTGTCGACCTTTGCCCTGACTGGCTTCATGGGCTACACGCTCGGCCCGATCCTCAACCGCTACCTGGGCATGGCCAATGGTGGCGAGGTGATCACGGCGGCCTTTGCCATGACCGCGCTGGTGTTCTGCGGCCTGTCGGCTTATGTGCTGACTACCCGCAAGGACATGAGCTTCCTCAGCGGCTTCCTTACCGCCGGTTTCTTCGTCCTGCTGGGCGCTACCCTGGTAAGCATCTTCTTCCAGATCAGCGGCCTGCAACTGGCGATCAGCGCCGGCTTCGTGCTGTTCTCCTCCGCGGCGATCCTCTACCAGACCAGCGAGATCATCCACGGCGGTGAGCGCAACTACATCATGGCGACTATCAGCCTGTATGTGTCCATCTACAACCTGTTTGTCAGCCTGCTGCAGCTCTTCGGCATCATGGGCAGCGACGACTGATCAACCAGTCTCTGGAGAAGCCCGCTTCGGCGGGCTTTTTCATGCCTGTTTGCCGCCAAACGGCGTTATCATGCGCGGCTTCATGGATTGCCAGTGACGCTGATGAAATTTGCCATCGCCCTGCACGCCCCTGCCCACTCCCCGGCTGCCCGCCGTGCCCTGCGCTTTGCCGAGGCCACGCTGGCTGGCGGTCACGAGATAGTGCGCCTGTTCTTCTATCAGGACGGTGTCTACAGCGCGTCCAGCACGGTGGTCAGCCCACAGGATGAGCTCGATACCGCGCGGCAATGGCGCGAGTTTGTCGAGCAGCACCAGCTGGATGCGGTGGTATGCATTGCTGCCGCCCTGCGTCGCGGCGAGCTTAACAGCGAAGAGGCTCAGCGCTACCAGCGTTCGGCAGCCAGCATCGGGGCGCCCTGGGCGCTGTCCGGCCTCGGTCAGCTGCACGAGGCGATCCAGCAGTGCGATCGTCTGATCTGTTTTGGAGGCAACTGATGGCTCAGTCACTCTTGCTGATCAGCCGTCAGGCGCCGTGGTCTGGCCCCGGCGCACGTGAGGCGCTGGATATTGCCCTGGCAGGCGGAGCTTTCGATCTGCCGCTGGCGCTGCTGTTTCTCGATGACGGCGTCTTCCAGCTGCGCAAGGATCAACAGGCTGCGCTGCTGCAACAGAAAGATCTGGCCGCCAACCTGCAGGCACTGCCGCTGTTTGGTGTGGAAGAACTTTATGCCAGCCAGCGTAGCCTAGACGAACGCGGCCTTGTGGCGAGTCAGCTGGGTTTGCCGGTGAAGGTTCTGGATGACGAGGCACTGCGCGCCCTGCTTGGCCGCTTCGACCAGGTGATGACGATCTGATGAGTACCCTGCATATCCTTGCGCATTCGCCCTTTGCCGACAGCCGTCTGGCCAGTTGCCTGCGTCTGCTGAGCGGCGATGATGGCCTGCTGCTGTGTGGCGATGCGGTGTATGCCCTGCAACACGGAACACGCATGAGCCAGGCCCTGGAACTGATGCCAGCCTCCATCAGCCTCTATGCCCTGCAGGAAGATGTTCAGGCGCGCGCCATGGAGCTGCCCGAGCGCGTGCAATGCATCGATTATCCGCAGTTTGTCGCCCTGACGCTGCACTATGTCAAGGTCAACAGCTGGCTATGACTGAGTTACATGTCGATGGTCAGCGGATTGCCCTGGATCAGGACGGCTACCTCTGTGAACTAACGGACTGGTCGCCGTCCGTGGCAATTGCGCTGGCCGAAGCAGAAGGCCTTGCACTGACACCGACGCACTGGGCCGTGCTCAATGCCCTGCGTGAGTTCTATGCCGAGTTCCAGCTGTCTCCGGCCACTCGCCCGCTGGTCAAATACATCGCCCTCAAGCTCGGCCCCGAGACAGGCAACAGCGCCTGCCTCAATCAGCTGTTCAAGGGCACTCCCGCCAAGCTCGCAGCCAAGCTGGCCGGGCTCCCCAAGCCGACGAACTGCATATGATCCTTGAAACTCCGCCTGAGCATCCCTTTGCCGTTTTTGTCCGCATTCTGGGTAAAGGCAAGCGCGGCGCCCGCGATCTGACCCGGGCGGAAGCCCGTGAAGCCATGGGCATGCTGCTTGATGGTCAGGCCGAGGATACCCAGCTTGGCGCCTTTCTCATGCTGCTGCGGCACAAGGAGGAAAGCGCCGAGGAACTGGCCGGCTTTACCGAGGCCGTACGTGCACGCTTGCCGGCAAATGGCATCTCGGTGGATATCGACTGGCCCAGCTACGCGGGCAAGAAACGTCACCTGCCCTGGTATCTGCTGGCAGCCAAGGCTCTGGCGGCCGGTGGTGTTCGTATCTTCATGCATGGCGGCGGCGCCCATACCGCCGGCCGGATGTATGCCGAGCAGTTGCTGGCGGAGCTGGATATTCCGCTGTGTCGTGACTGGAATAGCGTTAAGCAGGCGCTGGACAGCCAGCATCTGGCCTTCATGCCGCTGGGCGACTGGATGCCCGGCCTGCAGCGCATGATTGATCTGCGCAACACCCTGGGCCTGCGCTCGCCCATTCACTCGCTGGCACGCATCCTCAACCCTCTCGGCGCCCGTTGCGGCCTGCAGAGCATCTTCCATCCCGGCTATCAGGAGCCGCACCGCGAAGCCAGCCGCCTGCTGGGGGATCACGCAATCGTCATCAAGGGTGAAGGCGGTGAGATCGAGATCAACCCGGATTCGGCCTCCCACCTCTACGGCACCAGCAATGGCGAAGCCTGGGATGAAGAATGGCCGGCGCTGTCGGCCCAGCGCCACGTCAAGCCTGCGCAGCTGGACTCCGCGCACCTGACTGCCTTCTGGCGGGGCGAGGTTGCTGATGACTATGGTCGTCTGGCCGTGGTGGCAACCATGGCTCTGGCGCTACGTGGTCTTGGGGAGCCTCGTGAAAGCGCCTTGCAGCGGGCCGAAGCCTTGTGGGCTGAGCGTCTGGCTTGATCAGACGCAGGCCTGGGCGCCTTCGAACCAGGCCAGTTTTTCCCGCAGGCTGACCACTTCACCAACGATGACCAGTGTCGGCGCGTGCACATCATGCCTGGCCACCAGTTCGGCCAGATTGCTCAGGGTGCCGCTGTAGACACGCTGCTGCTGGGTCGTGCCCTGCTGAATCAGGGCCGCCGGTGTGTTGGAAGCGCGACCATGGGCGATCAGTTGCTGGCAGATGTCCGCCAGACCGGTCAGGCCCATATAGAACACCAAGGTCTGGCTCGGGCTGACCAGATCCGCCCAGTTCAGGTCGAAACTGCCGTCCTTGCGGTGCCCGGTGACAAAGCGCACCGACTGCGCGTGGTCGCGATGGGTCAGCGGAATACCGGCATAGGCGGCGCAGCCGGAGGCGGCGGTAATACCCGGGACGACCTGGAAAGGAATGCCTTCGGCGGCCAGCTCCTCGATCTCCTCACCGCCGCGCCCAAAGATGAACGGGTCGCCACCCTTGAGGCGCAGAACCCGCTTACCCTCTTTGGCCAGCTTGACCAGCAGGCGGTTGATCTCTTCCTGCGGCACCGCATGCTCGGCACGGCGCTTGCCGACATAGAGACGCTCGGCATCACGGCGGCACAGCTCGATGATGGCGGGCGCCACCAGACGGTCATAGAGCACCACGTCGGCCTGCTGCATCAGGCGCAGGGCACGGAAGGTCAGCAGATCAGGGTCGCCCGGACCTGCGCCCACCAGATACACCTCGCCCAGCGCACGTGGCGCCGCGCCATTGACCTTCTCCTGCAGCAGACGCTCGCCCTCGGCCAGTTTGCCGGCAAACACGCTTTCGGCGATCGGCCCCTGGAAAACATCCTCCCAGAACACGCGGCGCTGCTGCACATCGGGGAACAGACCTTTGACCTGCGCGCGGAACTTCTTCGCCAGACCGGCCAGCTGCCCGTAGGTAGCCGGTATCCAAGTCTCGATCTTGGCGCGGATCAGTCGTGCCAGGACCGGCGCGTCGCCGCCGCTGGTGACGGCGACGATCAGCGGCGAGCGGTCGACGATGGCCGGGAAGATCACGCTGCACAGTGCCGGCGCATCGACCACGTTGACCGGGATGCCGAGCCCTTTGCAGTCTTCTGAAATCCTAGCGTTCAGCGGTTCGTCATCGGTGGCGGCGATCACCAGGCTGACACCCTGCAGATCACTTGCCTGATAGCCACGCAGCAGCAGCTCGCCGGAGCCCTGCTCCACCATCTCGCGCAACTCATCGCGCACTTCGGGGGTGACTACCCGCAGGCGGGCGCCGGCATCGCTGAGCAGACGGGCCTTGCGCAAGGCAACCTCGCCACCGCCGACAACCAGCACCAGACGATCCTTGAGTTTGTGGAACAGCGGCAGGAAATCCATGGCTCGATCTCACCAGAGGTAAAAAAACGGGGTGGCCTTCGCCACCCCGCATTGTGTACTGCGACCTGTCTTAGCCGATCACTTCCAGCCCGGCCATATAGGGCTTCAGCACTTCAGGCACGCGGATGCTGCCGTCGGCCTGCTGGTAGTTCTCCAGCACCGCCACCAGGGTGCGGCCCACCGCCAGGCCGGAGCCATTGAGAGTGTGCACCAGCTCCGGCTTGCCGGTTTCCGGGTTGCGGTAACGCGCCTGCATGCGGCGCGCCTGGAAGTCGCCACAGTTGGAGCAGGAGGAAATCTCGCGGTATTTGTCCTGGCTCGGAATCCACACTTCCAGGTCATAGGTCTTGGTTGCGCCAAAGCCCATGTCGCCGGTGCACAGCGCCAGCTTGCGATACGGCAGTTCAAGCAGCTGCAGAACGCGCTCGGCGTTGCCGGTCAGACTTTCCAGCGCTTCGTAGGACTTGGACGGCTCGACGATCTGCACCATCTCGACTTTGTCGAACTGATGCTGGCGGATCATGCCGCGGGTATCGCGCCCCGAGGCGCCGGCCTCGCTGCGGAAGCATGGGGTATGGGCCACGAACTTCAGCGGCAGTTGTTTGGCATCGAGAATCTCGCCGGCCACGATATTGGTCAGTGAAACTTCGGCAGTCGGGATCAGGTACAGGTCGGCCTGGTCTTCCCGGCCGATCTTGAACAGGTCTTCCTCGAACTTGGGCAGCTGCCCCGTGCCCTGCAGGGCGGAAGCCTGGACCAGATAAGGCGTGTAGGCCTCTTCATAGCCGTGTTCAGCGGTGTGCAGGTTGATCATGAACTGAGCCAGTGCCCGGTGCAGCCGGGCAATAGGCCCGCGCATCAGGGCAAAACGGGCGCCGGAGAGCTTGGCGGCCGTCTCGAAGTCCAGCCAGCCATGCTGCTCACCCAGAGCGACGTGGTCCTTGACCTCGAAATCGAAGCTGCGTGGAGCCCCCCAGCGCGACACCTCGACGTTGCCGTCTTCATCTTCGCCAACCGGCACCGACTCGTGCGGCAGGTTGGGGATGTTCAGCAGCAGCGCATCAAGATCGCCCTGGATGCTTTCCAGTTCGCGCTTGCCGGCTTCCAGATCGGAACCCATCTGATCCACCTCGGCCAGCAGAGGGGCTATGTCTTCACCGCGGGCCTTGGCCTGACCGATGGCCTTGGAGCGGGTGTTACGCTCGTTCTGCAGCTGTTCGGTGCGGGTTTGCACGGTCTTGCGCTGAGCCTCGAGGGCTTCGAAACGCGCCACGTCGAGCTGGAAGCCACGGGTAGCCAGACGCTCCGCTACTTCGTGGAGCTGCGAACGTACGAGTTTGGAATCGAGCATGGTGATCTTCTCAAACAAAACAGTCAGTTAGGGCCCGCAAGGAGCATGATGCTGCGCAGTTTACGGAGTCTGCGCAGTCAAGCCGAGTTTTTTTGCGTTTATAGCCGCGCCAGGCTCATGCCCAGCCAGGCGGCACCCAGCCCACCGAGCACACTGCCGAGCAGGTAGCTGATGGCCAGTCCATGCTGGCCGCTTTCCAGCAGGCGCAGCACTTCCAGGCTGAAACTGGAAAAGGTGGTCAGGCCACCCAGCACGCCGACGGTAAGGCCGGTACGCAGAACCAGCGGAATATCGCTGCGAAGCAAAAACCAGGCGGAGAGAAAACCGATGGCCAGGCAACCGATCAGATTGACCGCCAGAGTGGCCAGGTAGTAATGCCGTGGCCAGTTGGCCACCACCCAGGTGCTGGTCAGAAAGCGCAGCAGGGAACCGGCGGCGCCGCCCAGCGCGACAGCAATGGCTACCTTGATCATGGTTTTCTCCGTTGCCGCGGGCTCTGCCGGTCGAGCCTGGCCAGGTGCTCAAGCTTGTCACGAATCTTCAATTCAAGGCCGCGCGGCACAGGCTGGTAATACTGGCGCGGCTCGAGCTGCTCGGGGAAATAGTCCTCGCCGGCGGCGTAGGCATCCGGCTCGTCATGGGCATAGCGGTATTCCTCGCCGTAACCCAGCTCCTTCATCAGCCTGGTCGGCGCATTGCGAAGGTGCAGCGGTACCTCCAGCGAACCGTGCTCGGCGGCATCGCGCATGGCGGCCTTGAAGCCCATGTACACCGCATTGCTCTTGGGTGCGCAGGCGAGATAAACCACTGCCTGGGCCACGGCCAGCTCGCCTTCGGGGCTGCCCAGACGCTCCTGCACATCCCAGGCATTGAGGCACAGTGTCAGGGCACGCGGATCAGCATTGCCAATATCCTCGCTGGCCATGCGCACCACGCGCCGGGCCAGGTAGAGCGGGTCGCAGCCGCCATCTAGCATGCGCGCGTACCAGTACAGGGCAGCGTCCGGGTTCGACCCACGTACCGATTTGTGCAGTGCGGAAATCTGGTCGTAGAACGCCTCGCCGCCCTTGTCGAAGCGCCGACGGCTGTCGCCCAGCATATTCTGCAGCAGATCAACGCCCAGCTGGCCACCGTCTTCGGCCAGATCGGCAGCGTTTTCCAGCAGATTGAGCAGACGCCTGCCATCGCCATCGGCAGCGGCCAGAAGGATCTGGAAGCTCTCTTCGGACAGCTGCAACTGGCGCTTGCCCAGCCCCTTCTCCTCGCCCAGTGCGCGCGCCACCAGTTTGCGCATCGCAGCCTCATCCAGGCTTTTCAGCACATAGACGCGGGCGCGAGAGAGCAAGGCATTGTTCAGCTCGAACGAGGGATTTTCGGTGGTGGCGCCGATAAAGATCAGCGTGCCGTCTTCGACATAGGGCAGAAAGGCATCCTGCTGACTCTTGTTGAAGCGGTGTACCTCATCGACGAAGAGGATGGTGCGGCGGCCATACTGGGCGGCCTGCTGCCTGGCCATCTCCACTGCCTGACGGATCTCCTTGACCCCGGACAGCACAGCGGAAATCGTCTCGAAATGGGCATCTGAGACCTGGGCCAGCAACTTGGCCAGGGTGGTCTTGCCCACACCTGGTGGCCCCCAGAAGATCATGGAGTGCAGGGCGCCCTGCTCCAGCGCTTCGCGCAGCGGCTTGCCGTGGGCCAGCAGGTGCTCCTGGCCGACATACTCGTCCAGGCTGCTGGCGCGCAGCCGCGCCGCCAAAGGCTGGGCGATGGGCGCGCGGCCGAACAGGTCCATGGCGAGTGTTATTCCTCGATCACATCCGCGCCCGGCGGAACTTCGAAGTTGAACTGCGCCGCATCCAGCGGCTGGTTCATCTTCACTTCGCGGAACAGGATGTTGGTGCGCTGACCGATGGTGTCGAGCAACTGCATGTCGTTGATCACGCCATCGCGGAAGGACAGACGCAGGGTATCGAACAGGCTGTCCTTGGCTTTGGGCTTGAGGAAGAAGTCGACGATGTTGCCGCCTTCCTTGTGAGTGATGGAAAAGCTCTCGCTGATCTTGGAGATGTCACCGGAGAGCAGCAGCGCCGGGGTTTGGCTCAGGCGCTGATCCAGATTCTGGATGGTCACCTGCTCCAGGTCCGGGTCATACAGCCAGACTTTCTGTCCATTGGAAACCAGCAATTGCTCAAGGGGCGGGTCGGTATGCCAGCGCATCAGACCGGGGCGCTTGAGGGCCATCTTGCCGGTGGTTTCCTGCAGGTTGACCCCCGAACCATCGAGGCTTAGCTGGGAAAAGCTGCCGGTGATGGTCTGCGCCTGCGTCAGCAGTTTGGTCAGGCGGGCAATGGATTCGGTTTCGTCGGCCTGTGCCAGAAGGCTGGCACAGGACAGAGCGGCAATACAGAACAAGCGAAACAGGCGCATCGAATTCCTCACGGCAACTTAATCACGGATAGGCGCAGGGGCTATGACCTCGCGCGAACCGTTGGTGTTCATCGAGGTAACTACGCCGGCCATTTCCATCGACTCGATCATTCGCGCGGCGCGGTTGTAGCCGATTTTCAGCTTGCGCTGCACGGCGGAGATGGACGCACGGCGGCTTTCGGTAACAAAACGCACGGCCTCGTCATACAGCGGGTCTTCTTCACTGCCTTCACCACCCTCGCCGCCGGTGGTGTCGAAGGAACCACCGCTGCCTTCGTCGGCTCCATTGAGGATGTCCTCGATGTAGTCCGGCGAACCACGCAGCTTCCAGGCCTCAACCACGCGGTGCACCTCATCATCGGAGACAAAGGCACCATGCACGCGGATCGGCAGGCCCGTGCCCGGGGGCAGGTAGAGCATGTCACCATGCCCAAGCAGCTGCTCCGCGCCACCCTGGTCGAGAATGGTGCGCGAGTCGATCTTGCTCGATACCTGGAAGGCCATGCGGGTCGGAATGTTGGCCTTGATCAGACCGGTGATCACGTCCACCGAGGGGCGCTGGGTGGCGAGGATCAGGTGAATGCCGGCGGCTCGGGCCTTTTGCGCGATACGGGCGATCAGCTCTTCGACCTTTTTGCCGACGATCATCATCATGTCGGCAAACTCGTCGACCACGACCACGATGGTCGGCAGCGGCTGCAGCTCGGCCGGCTGATCGTCCTGATTTTCGCGCTTGAACAGAGGGTCGTAGATCGGTGTGCCGGCTTCGGCAGCGTCCTTCACCTTGCGGTTGAAGCCGGCCAGGTTGCGCACGCCAAGCTTGGACATCAGCTTGTAGCGGCGCTCCATCTCGGCCACCGACCAACGCAGGGCATTGGCGGCCTCTTTCATGTCCGTTACCACCGGGCACAGCAGGTGCGGGATGCCCTCGTAGATCGACAGTTCCAGCATTTTGGGGTCGATCATGATCAGTCGCGCCTCTTCCGGCGTCGACTTGAACAGGATCGACAGCAGCATGGCGTTAACGCCGACCGACTTACCCGAACCGGTGGTACCGGCTACCAACAGGTGAGGCATGCGCGCCAGATCGGTGATCACTGGCTTGCCGCCAATGTCATGGCCCAGTGCCAGGGTGACCGGCGACTTGGCTTCATCGTATTCGCGGGACGACAGCACCTCCGAGAAACGCACGATTTCGCGGTCCTCGTTGGGAATCTCGATGCCGACGGTTGTCTTGCCGGGAATCACCTCGACCACCCGCACGCTGATCACGGCCAGCGAGCGGGCAAGGTCCTTGGCCAGGTTGGAGATACGGCTGACCTTGACCCCGGCAGCAGGCTGAATCTCGAAACGGGTGATCACCGGGCCCGGATGCACCGACTCGACCGTGACTTCGACACCAAACTCCTTGAGCTTGATCTCCAGCAGGCGCGACATCGCCTCCAGCGATTCGGGTGAGTAGCTCTTCTGCTTCTTCTCGGCGGGGTCAAGCAGGGAGATGGGCGGCAAGGTGCCTTCTACGGCACTGTCGACAAACAACGTCGCCTGCTTTTCCTTGAGCACTCGCTGGCTGGGGGCTGCGGGTTTCTGCTCAGCCGCAGGCGGTATGACCACGGGCGCCGGACGCTTTTCGCGCTCGCTGATGGATTTGGCCAGGGATTCCTCGCGCTCGATCACCCGTTCCTTGACCTTGGCGCGCTCGACCTTGTCGACCTTGACCGGGGCAACCACCTCATCGACCTGCAGGTCGACCTCGCGCAGCTTGACCTTAAGCTGCTGGCGCTCCTGGCGGGCGGCCCACCAGTTCTCGATGGCGTTCTGGATCAGTTCGATCAGGTCCAGGGTGATCTTGCCGGTGATATCCATCACCTTGAACCAGGACAGGTCAATGAACACCGTGAGACCGAACAGGAACAGGGCCAGGAACAGCAGCGTGCTGCCCTGCACGTTGAGGGCACTGATCGCCAGTTGCCCCAGGCTTTCACCCAGCGCACCACCGGCGGAGGCTGGCAGGCTGTTGCCCGCGTGAAAATGGATGTAGGCCAGCGCCGAGCCGGATAGCACCAGAAAGACCAGACCGATCATGCGCCAGGAGAACAGCCAGCCGCTCCAGTCGATCGGCTGATGGCGATGACGGAATACCTGCCAGGTCTTGGCCGCCAGCAGCAGCGGGAACAGATAAGCGAAGTACCCGAGGATCATGAACAGCACGTCCGCCGCCCAGGCGCCTACCCGGCCGGCCGCATTCTGCACCTGCGTAACGTTACTGGTATGAGTCCAGCCTGGATCGGAGGGCGCGTAGGTCAACAGCGCCATCCACAGAATCAGGCACAGCGCGCACAGCGCCAGGAGCAGCCCTTCCTTGAGGCGGGATTTGATCTGCTGGCGCCAGAGCGGCAATTGGGCTTGCGATCGGGTGTCCTTCAAAACGGGTCTTTCCTGCACGCGGGGCGTGTCATCTCAGCGGGCCAAGGCAAGCGGCCATTGTACGGTTTTACCTGACGCTTGCCATGGCAAGTGCGCCTCGCGCTTTTGCCGCCCCGTCCGGGTTGGGTGTAGCATAGCCGCCAGTTCTCTTCGCAACGCTCCATTGGAGCATGCATTCCTTTATGTGACAAAGGCTTATGAGGTGTTTTTATGAGTGAAGTCAAGCATTCGCGCCTGATCATTCTCGGCTCCGGCCCTGCGGGCTATACCGCTGCCGTGTACGCCGCGCGCGCGAACCTCAAGCCCGTGGTCATCACCGGCATCCAGCCTGGCGGCCAATTGACCACCACCACGGAAGTCGACAACTGGCCTGGCGATGTTCACGGCCTGACCGGTCCCGGCCTGATGCAGCGCATGCAGGAGCACGCCGAGCGTTTCGACACCGAAATCGTCTACGACCACATCCATACCGCCGAACTGCAGCAGAAGCCTTTCACCCTCAAGGGTGACAGCGGCACCTACACCTGCGACGCCCTGATCATTGCCACCGGTGCCAGCGCCCAGTACCTCGGCCTGCCGTCCGAAGAAGCCTTTGCCGGCAAGGGCGTTTCGGCCTGCGCCACCTGCGACGGTTTCTTCTACCGCAACCAGGTCGTGTGCGTGGTCGGTGGCGGCAACACCGCGGTCGAAGAGGCCCTGTACCTGGCCAATATCGCCAAGGAAGTGCATCTGATTCATCGCCGCGACAAGCTGCGCTCGGAGAAGATCCTGCAGGACAAGCTGTTCGAGAAAGCGGCCAACGGCAATGTGCGCCTGCACTGGAACCAGACCCTCGATGAAGTACTGGGCGACAACACCGGGGTGACCGGCGTGCGACTCAAGAGCATGCTCGACGGCAGCACTTCCGAGCTGCAGCTGGCCGGTGTATTCATCGCCATCGGCCACAAGCCGAATACCGAGCTGTTCCAGGGCCAGCTGGAGATGCGTGACGGCTATCTGCTGGTCAAGGGCGGCAATGAAGGCAACGCCACCGCGACCAGCATTGACGGTGTGTTTGCTGCCGGCGATGTGGCCGATCACATCTATCGTCAGGCCATTACTTCGGCCGGCGCCGGCTGCATGGCTGCGCTTGATGTCGAAAAATACCTCGACGACCTCTGATCTGACCGGGCCGGCGTTCTGTCGGCCCTCTCCCCTGCCATGCTGACCTGGCTGAGCAAAGACTCCCTGAGCTTCCCTCCCCTGAGCCGCGCCCTGCGCGAGCCAGACGGCTTGCTTGCGGCAGGTGGCGACTTACGGCCTGAACGCATTCTCGCGGCTTACCGGCATGGCTGTTATCCGTGGTATCAGCAAGGCCAACCGATCCTCTGGTGGTCTCCCGACCCACGCTTCGTCCTGTTCCCTCACGAGCTGCATATTTCCCGCACTCTCGGCAAAGTGCTGCGACGCCAGGCCTTCACGATCAGCTATGACCAGGCCTTTGACCGCGTCATCGATGCCTGTGCGGGCCCCCGCAGCTATGCCGATGGCACCTGGATCACCGATGCCATGCGTCAGGCTTATCAGCAGCTGCATCGTCTTGGCCATGCCCACTCGGTTGAGGTCTGGCAGGCCGGAGAGCTGGTTGGCGGCTTATATGGTCTGTGCATCGGCCAGGTGTTCTTTGGCGAGTCGATGTTCAGTCATGCCGACAATGCCTCGAAAGTGGCTTTCGCTCACCTGGTGCCAGATCTGCAGCGCTGGGGCATCCGACTGATCGACTGCCAGATGCAGACTCGTCATCTCGGCAGCTTCGGCGCCAGGGCTATTGAGCGGCAGGCCTTTGCCGAGCAGCTGGCGAAACTGGTTGAGCTGCCCAACAGCGCTGACTGGATCGCCTAGGCGACTTGGTAGCACTGGCTTACACTTACCGGCAGGTTTATCGAGGCGTGATCATGACCGAGCTGGCCCGCCTGAAGTTCTATGCCACGCAGCCACACTCCTGCAGTTACCTGCCCGATGAGCAGGCGACCACGCTATTTCTCGACCCCAGCCAGCCGATGAATGTGCAGCTGTATGCGGAATTGTCCGATCTGGGATTTCGCCGCAGCGGGGATCATCTGTATCGCCCACACTGCCAGAGCTGTAACGCCTGCGTACCTGCGCGCATTCCGGTCGCCGACTTTTGCCCCAATCGCCAGCAGCGCAAGGTCTGGCACCGCAATGCAGACCTGCAGGTGCATCGCGTACGCCCCACTTTCAGCGAGGAATACTACGCGCTCTATGTGCGCTATATCGAACAACGCCACGCCGATGGCGACATGTATCCGCCCAGCCGCGAGCAATTCAGCACCTTTCTGGTTCGCGACCTGCCCTTCAGTCATTTCTTCGAGTTCCGCCTGGAGGGGCGACTGCTGGCGCTAGCAGTAGCTGATCAGCTCTCTACCGGCCTTTCGGCGGTCTACACCTTCTACGATCCGGCTGAAGAGCGGCGCAGCCTTGGCCGTTTTGCTGTGCTCTGGGAAATTGCCGAGTGCCGGCGATTGGGACTGGCGGCAGTTTATCTGGGGTACTGGATCAAGAAGTGCCGCAAAATGAGCTACAAAACCCAGTACCGGCCGCTGGAGCTGCTGATCAATCAGCATTGGAGCCGCCTGACCTGAGCGTCACCCCTTGGCGCCGATGGTGCTTTTCGTGCACAATGCACGCCGTTTTTGTCCGGCCGTCAGCGCCGGTACTTTCTATGGTCACCGAGGGCTTTACTGCATGTCGAAAGAAGACAGCTTCGAAATGGAAGGCACTGTCGTCGACACCCTGCCCAACACCATGTTCCGTGTGGAGTTGGAAAACGGGCACGTCGTTACCGCGCATATCTCCGGCAAGATGCGCAAGAACTACATCCGCATTCTGACTGGCGACAAGGTCCGCGTTGAACTGACGCCGTATGACCTGAGCAAGGGCCGCATCACCTACCGCGCCCGCTAAATCTCAGTGCAAAAAAAGCCCGGCTAATGCCGGGCTTTTTCGTTGCCGGCGATTACGCCGGCTCGGCCTCGGTCTCGATGGCGAACGAGAGCTCGCCATCCTGCAGTTCCACATGGACCACACCGCCGTGATCGGCCAGCTCACCAAACAGAATCTGCTCGGCCAGCGGCCGCTTGATCTTGTCCTGGATCAGCCGGGCCATAGGCCGTGCGCCCATCATGGCGTCGTAGCCACGCTCAGCCAGCCAGCCTTTGGCAGCATCGCTGACAAGAAGCTGCACGTGCTTGTCCTCCAGTTGCGCCTGCAGCTCGGTGAGGAACTTGTCGACCACGCTCTTGATAACTTCATGACTCAGGCGACCAAACTGGATAATGCTGTCAAGCCGGTTACGGAACTCGGGCGTGAAGCTCTTCTTGATGACTTCCATGGCATCGCTGGAGTGATCCTGCAGGGTGAAACCAATCGACGCCCGTGAAGCGGTTTCCGCACCGGCGTTGGTGGTCATGATCAGAATCACGCTGCGGAAGTCCGCCTTACGCCCGTTATTGTCGGTCAGAGTGCCGTGATCCATGACCTGCAGAAGCAGGTTGAATACTTCGGGGTGGGCCTTCTCGATTTCATCGAGCAGCAGCACGCAGTGCGGTTGCTTGGTGATGGCTTCGGTGAGCAGCCCCCCCTGATCAAAGCCCACATAGCCTGGCGGTGCACCAATCAGGCGCGAGACAGTGTGGCGCTCCATGTACTCGGACATGTCGAAGCGCACCAGCTCGACCCCCAGAGCACGAGCCAGCTGACGGGCCACTTCGGTTTTACCTACCCCGGTGGGGCCTGCAAAAAGGAAGGAACCGACTGGCTTATCCGGCGACTTCAGACCGGCGCGGGACAACTTGATGGCGGTTGCCAGTGACTCGATCGCATCATCCTGGCCAAAGACCGTCAGCTTGAGATCCCGCTCGAGGTTCTGCAGCAGCTCTTTGTCAGAGGTAGTGACATGCTTCGGCGGAATGCGTGCGATCTTGGCGACGATATCCTCAACCTCCGGAACATCGATGCACTTGGCGCGCTTGGATTCCGGCTGCAGTCGCTGGAATGCGCCGGCTTCATCGATCACATCGATAGCCTTGTCCGGCATGTGGCGATCGTTGATGTAACGCGAGGCCAGCTCAGCCGCTGCACGCAGGGCTTCATCGCTGTAGGAGATGCCATGGTGCTGTTCGAAACGGCCCTTGAGCCCCTTGAGAATACCGATGGTGTCTTCCACTGAAGGCTCGACTACATCAACCTTCTGGAAGCGACGGGCCAAGGCACGATCTTTTTCGAAAATGCCACGGAATTCCTGGAACGTGGTCGAGCCAATGCAGCGAATCTCACCGGAGGACAGCATCGGCTTGAGCAGGTTGGAGGCATCCATCACCCCGCCCGATGCAGCACCTGCGCCGATGATGGTGTGAATTTCATCGATGAACAGAATCGCATGCGGGCGTTTACGCAGCTCATTGAGCAGTGCCTTGAAGCGCTTTTCGAAATCGCCGCGGTATTTGGTGCCCGCCAGCAAGGCACCAAGATCAAGCGAGTAGACCACGCTGTCAGCCAGCAAATCAGGGACGTCGCCATCCACAATGCGCTTGGCCAGGCCCTCGGCGATGGCAGTTTTGCCAACGCCGGCCTCACCAACCAGGAGCGGGTTGTTTTTGCGCCGGCGCGCCAGAATCTGGGCTACTCGCTCGACTTCGGTTTCGCGACCGACCAGAGGATCAATACGTCCCAGACGAGCCTGCTCGTTCAGATTGCTGGCGTAGGCGTCGAGAGGATGGTTGGTAGCAGCCGCTTCGCCGCCCTCTTCATCCTGCATTTCCTCGTTGTCGTGGCTTTCATTGTGACCGGGTACCTTGGAGATGCCGTGGGCAATGAAGTTGACAACGTCGATCCGCGCCACGCTTTGCTGCTTGAGCAGGAATACTGCCTGGCTTTCCTGCTCGCTGAAGATCGCCACAAGCACGTTGGCGCCAGTCACTTCACGCTTGCCCGAGCTCTGCACATGGAACACCGCACGTTGCAAGACGCGCTGAAACCCAAGCGTCGGCTGGGTTTCACGATCTTCCTCATGCACAGGAATAAGCGGCGTCGTGGAGTCAATGAACTCCTGTAGATCACGGCGCAATTTATCCAAATTCGCAGCACAGGCGCGCAGCACATTGGCGGCCGCCTCGTTGTCGAGCAGAGCCAGCAGCAGATGCTCGACTGTCATGAACTCGTGGCGTTTGGCCCGGGCGTCCTTGAAGGCCAGATTGAGGGTGACTTCTAATTCGCGATTCAACATGACTTCACCTCATTCCACACAGCCAGCATCAGTTGTCCTTCTCAATTTCACAGAGTAGCGGGTGCTGGCACTCGCGGGCGTACTGATTGACCTGCATTGCCTTGGTCTCAGCAATGTCGCGGGTGTAGACCCCGCAAACGGCCTTACCTTCGGTATGCACGGTCAGCATCACCTTGGTGGCTTTTTCGCGATTCATCGCAAAGAAGACCTCCAGCACCTCCACCACAAAGTCCATTGGTGTGTAGTCATCATTAAACAGGATCACCTTGTACATCGGCGGAGCCTGAAGTTTTGGGCGCGCTTCCTGCACGGCCAAGCCGGAGGCATCATCCTCACGGGCATCGGGATGATCCTGATTTGATGTTAGTTGAATCTGGCTGCTTGCACGCATGCTGGCTCGGTAACTCAGGTCGAGTGGACAAGCGGCACGGGAGAGAGATTGACCGGCTTCGCAAGGTTGCCGTCGCGTGCCTTGACTAAAGGGAAAAGAGTGTTAAAACCAATAAATACCCATTACGGGTATCAGGTACCCGCGCCGGCAATGATTGCCTACGGGTTGAAGTTGATGATACTCCAGTGATGGAGTGCTTTGCAGAGGGATATCAGCATGATCAGCGGTAAGGTCAAGTGGTTCAACAACGCCAAGGGCTATGGGTTCATCCTCGCTGATGGCCGAGATGAGGACCTGTTCGCCCACTTCTCCGCCATTCAGATGGATGGCTACAAGACCCTGAAGGCCGGCCAGGCCGTCCAGTTCGACATTATCCAGGGGCCTAAGGGGCTGCACGCGGTGAACATCAGTGCGGCCGGAGCAGTCTCTGCCAAACCGAACGAAGAAGCACTCTCCCCTGCCGCACAGGTACCCGCCGAAGCCTGATGCAGAGCAAAACGCGCACATGAAAAAGGCCGGTCACTGACCGGCCTTTTTAGTTCCTGCACCCAATTACATGTGCTGGATCATTGCGTCGCCGAACTCCGAGCAGGACAGCAGTGTCGCACCCTCCATCAGGCGTTCGAAGTCATAGGTCACGGTCTTGGCGGCAATCGCGCCATTGGTGCCCTTGATGATCAGATCGGCTGCTTCGGTCCAGCCCATGTGGCGCAGCATCATCTCGGCAGAAAGGATGACAGAGCCCGGGTTGACCTTGTCCTGACCGGCGTACTTCGGCGCGGTGCCGTGAGTGGCCTCGAACATGGCAACGGTGTCGGACAGGTTGGCGCCCGGCGCAATGCCGATGCCGCCTACTTCAGCCGCCAGGGCGTCGGACAGGTAGTCGCCGTTCAGGTTCAGGGTGGCAATCACGTCGTACTCGGCCGGGCGCAGCAGGATCTGCTGAAGCATGGCGTCGGCGATGGCGTCCTTGACCACGACCTTGCGGCCGGTTTTCGGGTTGGTGAACTGCATCCACGGACCACCGTCCAGCAGCTCGGCGCCGAACTCGTCACGCGCAACTTCGTAGCCCCAATCCTTGAAGGCACCTTCGGTGAACTTCATGATGTTGCCCTTGTGCACGATGGTCAGCGACTCGCGGTCGTTGTCCACGATGTACTGCAAGGCTTTGCGTACCAGACGCTTGGTGCCTTCCTTGGAGACCGGCTTGACGCCGATGCCGCAGTCCTGGTCGAAACGAATCTTGGTGACGCCCATTTCCTCTTTGAGGAACTTGATGACCTTGTTGGCCTCGGGCGAACCGGCTTTCCACTCAATGCCGGCATAGATGTCTTCCGAGTTCTCGCGGAAGATGGTCATATCCACGTCACCGGGCTTTTTCACCGGGCTTGGCACACCTTCGAACCAGCGAACCGGGCGCAGGCAGACATACAGATCGAGCTGCTGGCGCAGAGCCACGTTCAGCGAGCGGATACCGCCACCGACCGGAGTAGTCAGCGGGCCTTTGATCGATACGACGTAGTCACGTACCGCGTCGAGGGTTTCCTGCGGCAGCCAGGTGTCCTGGTCGTAGACCTGGGTGGCTTTTTCGCCGGCGTAGACTTCCATCCAGGAGATCTTGCGTTCGCCGCCGTAGGCTTTCTGCACAGCAGCATCAACCACCTTGATCATGACCGGGCTGATATCGACGCCAATGCCATCACCTTCGATAAAGGGGATGATCGGGTTGTTCGGCACGTTCAGGGACATATCGGCATTGACGGTGATTTTGTCACCGGCCGGTACCTGGATTTTCTGGTATCCCATGCTGGACTCCGTTTTTGTGTGATCTGTCATCTACCGCGCGGGTGGCGTGATAGAGGGCTCTTTTGGGTCTCATAAGAAGCGCTTCATTCTTGTAGTTTTTCTACAAGATGTCACGCATTTTCATTGCCTTGCTTACAATTCGTTGCGCTCTATCCAAGGGCTGAAGGCCCTATTCAGCCATGTGTAGTGCCGAATGCGCATGTGGCTGCCACTTCACGGAATGGGAGCCGCTTTAAATCTAGCAGTTGCCAAGCAGAATGCTTGAGACTCGCCGCTCAGTGCCTCCGACGTTAAGATCCGCGCACAAGTTTCAGGAGCCCGTGTGATGCGTTTTATTCCTCATGTGACCGTGGCCACGGTAGTGGAGGATCAGGGACGTTTTCTCCTGGTCGAAGAAATGGCCGGCGGCCGTGCAGTATTTAACCAGCCTGCTGGCCATCTGGAAGCCGACGAAAGTCTTATCGAGGCCGCGTTGCGCGAAACGCTGGAGGAAACCGGTTGGCATGTTGAGCTGACGGGCGTCACTGGCATCTATCTCTATACCGCTCCCAGCAATGGCATTACCTATCAGCGCGTGTGTTTTGCGGCCAAGCCGCTGCGCCATGATCCGGAGCTTAAGCTCGACGAGGGCATTATCGGTCCGCGCTGGATGAGCCGCGACGAGCTGGCCGCCGATCCTCAGCGCTGGCGCAGTGAGTTGGTACTGCGATGTGTTGATGATTATCTGGCCGGGGAGTGCTTTCCGCTGGCGTTGATTCGCCAAGGCTAACGGCGGCGGGCAGGCAGCTGCTAGAATCGCGCTTTTGCCGTACTGATCATCATGCAAACTCCAGCCAATACCCGCGTCATCGTCGGCATGTCCGGCGGCGTCGATTCCTCGGTTTCTGCCTTGCTGCTGCTTGAACAGGGTTATCAGGTCGAAGGCCTGTTCATGAAAAACTGGGAGGAAGATGACGGCAGCGAGTACTGCACTGCCAAGGAAGATATGGCCGACGCCCAGGCCGTGTGCGACCGCATCGGCATCAAGCTGCATACTGCCAACTTCGCCGCCGAGTACTGGGACAACGTATTCGAGCACTTCCTGGCCGAATACAAGGCCGGTCGCACGCCGAATCCGGACATCCTGTGCAACCGCGAAATCAAGTTCAAAGCGTTCCTGGACTACGCCCTGTCGCTCGGCGCCGACCTGATCGCCACTGGTCACTATGTGCGCCGTCGCGATATCGATGGTCGCAGCGAGCTGCTCAAGGGCCTCGATCCGAACAAGGACCAGAGCTACTTCCTGCACGCCGTGGGCGGTGAGCAGATCGCCAGGACACTGTTCCCGGTGGGTGAACTGGAAAAGCCGCAGGTGCGTGCGATTGCCGAGAAGCATGGCCTGGCAACCGCCAAGAAAAAGGATTCGACCGGCATCTGCTTCATCGGCGAGCGTCGTTTCAGCGACTTCCTCAAGCAGTATCTGCCCGCTCAGCCCGGTGATATCGAGACCACTGATGGCGATGTTATCGGTCGTCATCATGGCCTGATGTATCACACACTGGGTCAGCGTCAGGGGCTGGGCATTGGCGGCATGAAGGACGCCAGTGACGAGCCTTGGTATGTACTGGCCAAAGATCTCAAGCGCAACGTGCTGGTCGTGGGCCAGGGTAATAATCACCCGTGGCTGTTTGCCGAAGCCTTGCAGGCGACTGAAATCTTCTGGGTCAACCCGGTTGATCTCAGCACTCCGCGGCGACTGACCGCCAAGGTGCGTTACCGCCAGGGCGACCAGGCCTGCGTACTCAGTCATGATCCGCAGCATGGTTACCGCGTGGTCTTCGATGAGCCACAGCGTGCGGTCACCCCAGGACAATCCGTGGTCTTCTATGACGGTGAAGCCTGCCTAGGGGGCGGCGTGATCGAGCGAGCCGAACCTGATCATCTGGCGGAGAATCGCGCATGACCGCCCTTGAAGAGCAACTGGTTGCGCTCGGCGCAGTGTTCGCTGCCGCCAGCCTGGCTGATCGTATCGCCCGCACCGGCCAGGTTCCCGAAGCCCCCGTAGCCTGCCTGATTGGCAGTCTGCTGGTGCGCAACCCGAGCAACACCCTCGAGGTGTACGGCGGCGATACGTTGAACCTCAAGGATGGCTTCAAGGCACTGGCCAGCGCCCTGGAGCGCAATCCGGCCAGTCTGCAGCGTGAACCATTGCGCTATGCCCTGGCCCTGCTCGGCCTTGAGCGGCAGTTGAATGCCCGTAATGACCTGCTCGAGATCATGGGGTCCCGTCTGGATCAGATCGAGCAGCAGGTTCAGCACTTTGGTGTTGCCCACGAAAATGTCATCGCGGCCTGTGGTGGTCTGTATCAGGACACCATCAGTACCTTCCGCCAGCGCATTCAGGTCCATGGCGATATGCGCTTTCTCCAGCAACCGGCCAATGCCGCGAAGATTCGCGCCCTGCTGCTGGCCGGTATTCGTGCGGCACGTCTCTGGCACCAGCTCGGCGGCCGACGCTGGCAGCTGCTTTTCAGTCGTCGCAAGCTGCTCAATACCCTGTATCCGCTGATTCGTAACTGAGCATGGCCACCCGCAGCTTAAAGCCAGTGCAGGGCGCCCTGTTGCTGGCCTTGTCGGCCTTGCTGTTCTCGCTGATGGGCGTACTGATCCGCGAGGTTTCCAGCACCGCAGGCAACGAAGCTGTGGTGTTCTTTCGCAACCTGATCGGCGTGCTGGCCTTTCTGCCACTGGTACTGCTCAAAGGCGTGGCGCCCTTGCACACCCGGCGCCTCAAGTCCCATCTGTGGCGCAGCGGTTTCGGCCTGCTGGCCATGTACTGCTTCTTTTACGCCATTGCGCACCTGCCTCTGGCTGATGCCATGGTGTTTACCTATTCGGCGCCGGTGTTTACTCCGTTGATAGCCTGGTGGTGGCTGAAGGAGCCGCTGACGCGTCAGATGCAGATCACCTCACTGGTGGGCTTTGCCGGCGTTTTGCTGGTCGCCAAACCCAGTGACGCCCTGTTCGACAGCCTGTCACTGGTCGGGTTGGCGGCCAGCATCCTGGCGGCCTTTGCCTTTGTCTCGATCCGCGAGATGAGCGATACCGAGCCGGCGTTTCGCATGGTGTTCTATTTCGCCCTGTTCAGCACGCTCGGCTCGACAGTGCCCTTTGTTCTGACCTGGCAACCGTTGAGTGACACCACCCTGCTGTTGCTGGTTGCTGTCGGGGTTATGGCGACCATCAGCCAGCTGGCCATGTCCAAGGCCTATACCCTGGCGCCGCCCGGGCTGATCGGTCCGTTCGCTTACCTGGCGATTGTCTTCAGTGGTCTGCTGGCCTGGCTGCGCTGGGGCGAAACCCCTGACCTGTGGTCGGTGCTGGGAACCCTGCTGATATTCGGCGCCAGCCTCAGTGCGGTCATCCGGCGTAAGCGCTGAGCAAGCGCAGTACCGATTCTTCCGTTATAATCTGCGCCCCATTTTTGCCCGACTCGCCGAGAACGCCCCATGCAGCTCTCCTCGCTCACTGCAGTTTCCCCCGTAGATGGCCGCTACGCCGGCAAGACCAGCGCCCTGCGCCCGATCTTCAGTGAATACGGTCTGATTCGCTGCCGCGTTCTGGTTGAAGTGCGTTGGCTGCAGCGTCTGGCCAATCATCCGGGCATCACCGAGGTGGCGCCCTTCTCTGCCGAGGCCAATGCCTTGCTCAACGAGCTGGCCGAAAACTTTGCCATCGAGCATGCCGAGCGGGTCAAGGAATTCGAACGCACCACCAACCACGACGTCAAAGCCGTGGAATACCTGCTCAAGGAGCAGGCCAAGCGTCTGCCGGAACTGGCGGCGGTCAACGAGTTCATCCATTTCGCCTGCACCAGCGAGGACATCAACAACCTGTCCCACGCCCTGATGCTGCGCGAAGGTCGCGACACTGTGCTGCTGCCGCTGATGCGCCAGATTGCCGAGTCCATCCGTGCCCTGGCCGTACAGTTCGCCGACGTACCGATGCTGTCGCGCACCCACGGCCAGCCTGCGTCGCCCACCACGCTGGGCAAGGAGCTGGCTAACGTCGTCTACCGACTGGAGCGCCAGATCGCGCAAGTGGCTGCCGTGCCGCTGCTGGGCAAAATCAACGGCGCCGTGGGCAACTACAACGCGCACCTGTCGGCCTACCCGGAAATCGACTGGGAAGCCAATGCCCGCGAATTTATCGAAGGTGACCTGGGTCTGCAGTTCAACCCCTACACCACTCAGATCGAGCCGCACGACTACATTGCCGAGCTGTTCGATGCCATTGCCCGCTTCAACACCATCCTCATCGACTTCGACCGCGACGTCTGGGGCTACATCTCCCTCGGCTACTTCAAGCAGAAGACTGTTGCCGGCGAGATCGGCTCCTCGACCATGCCGCACAAGGTCAACCCGATCGACTTCGAGAACTCCGAGGGCAACCTGGGCATCGCCAACGCCATCTTCCAACACCTGGCCAGCAAGCTGCCGATTTCGCGCTGGCAGCGTGACCTGACCGATTCCACCGTGCTGCGCAACCTCGGCGTCGGTTTCGCTCACAGCGTCATCGCTTACGAAGCCAGCCTCAAGGGCATCGGCAAGCTTGAACTGAACGAAGTGCGCATCGCCGAAGACCTCGATGCCTGCTGGGAAGTGCTGGCCGAGCCGGTACAGACCGTGATGCGCCGTTACGGCATCGAAAACCCCTACGAGAAGCTCAAGGAGCTGACTCGTGGCAAAGGCATTTCCGCTGCCGCGCTGCAAACTTTCATCGACAGCCTCGACATGCCGGAAGCAGCCAAGGCCGAACTGCGTCAGATGACCCCTGCCAGCTACATCGGCAATGCCGCTGCGCAAGCCAAGCGCGTCTGACAGGCGCCTCAAAATTGCACGCCCGGCTGTGCCGGGCGTTTTTATTTCAAAGGTTTAACTATGAATCCTGACACTCCACTGCAACTGCTGGGCGGCCTGACTGCTCGTGAATTTCTGCGCGATTACTGGCAGAAAAAGCCGCTGCTAATCCGTCAGGCCATTCCTGATTTCGTCAGCCCACTGACACCGGATGAGCTGGCCGGCCTGTCGCTGGAAGAGGAAATCGAATCACGCCTGGTGCTTGAGCATGGCGAGCATCCCTGGGAGCTGCGTCGCGGCCCGTTTGCCGACGACACCTACAGCCAACTGCCGGAGCGCGACTGGACCCTGCTGGTGCAGGCCGTCGATCAGTTCATACCCGAAGTGGCCGAGCTGCTGGAGCATTTCCGCTTCCTGCCCAGCTGGCGCATCGACGATGTGATGATCAGCTACGCTGCTCCCGGTGGCGGTGTTGGTCCGCACTTCGACAACTACGATGTTTTCCTGCTGCAGGGCTATGGTCAGCGTCGCTGGCAGATCGGTCAGATGTGCGACAGCGACAGCCCGCTGCTGGCACATGCCGACCTGCGCATCCTGGCCGAGTTCGCCGGTACCGACGAATGGGTGCTGGAGCCCGGCGACATGTTGTACCTGCCGCCACGCCTGGCGCATTTCGGCACTGCCGTGGACGACTGCATGACCTATTCGATTGGCTTCGCGCCCCCAGCGCGGCGGAAGTACTGACCCACTTCACGGATTTCCTCGCACAGTTTCTCAGTGACGAGGAACGCTACAGCGATGCCGACATCCAGCCGGTAGTCAGCGATCCGGCGCAGATTCAGCGCGATGCTCTGGAACGACTCAAAGGCCTGCTCAACGAGCACATGAGTGATGAGCGCCTGCTGTTGACCTGGTTTGGCCAGTTCATGACCGAGCCCCGCTACCCCGAGCTCGTGGCTGGCGAAGAGCTGGAAGAAGATGATCTGCTCAGCGCACTCGAACAGGGCGCCGTGATCATCCGCAATCCCAGTGCGCGCCTGGCGTGGAGCGAGGTTGATGACGATCTGCTGCTGTTTGCCAGCGGCCAGAGCCGACTGCTTCCCGGCAACCTGCGCGAACTACTGAAGCTGGTGTGCAGCGCCGATGCCCTGCACGCCGAGAATCTCGGCCAATGGTTGGAAGATGAAGACGGGCGTAAGCTTGTCAACGAACTGATCAAGCAAGGAAGTCTGGGGTTCGCCGATGAATAGCATCAGCGTACGCGTTGCTGACTGGCAGAAAGACAATGCCGATCTGCGCCGCATCCGCGAAAAGGTCTTTATAGCGGAGCAGGCTGTGCCGCCTGAGCTGGAGTGGGACAACGAAGATGCACAAGCTGTGCACTTCCTGGCCTACGAGGGTGACTATGCGATTGGTACTGCGCGCCTGCTGCCCGATGGCCAGATCGGCCGCGTTTCCGTGCTCAAAGACTGGCGCGGACTGAATGTAGGCGATGCCCTGCTGGCTGCGGTCATTGCCGAAGCCGAACGGCGCGGCCTGCATGAACAGCGCCTGTCGGCACAGGTACAGGCCACGCCGTTCTATGAGCGGCACGGCTTTCGCGTCCTCAGTGAGGAGTACCTGGATGCCGGCATCCCTCACGTGGACATGCTGCGCCAACAGTCGAGCTGAGCCATCATGAGCGAGCGCCCGGAAGACGAAATTCCTGCCCCAGACCACGAGTTGCCGGCCATTGAATTCGACTCTCCCGGGCGTTTTGCCATTCATAACCCCGCGAGCCAGCCCGCGACGACAGCAACGCCGGAGCCTGCGCCGTTCCAGCTGGGGCAACATCAGGCTCTGGAGCGCTTTGCCTCGGCCGATCATGCACGCGCTCATGCCCTTGCATTACTGCAACAGGCCAGGCGGCGCATCTGCATTTACAGCAACGATCTGGAGCCCTGGCTGTACAACCACAGCAGCATGCAGGATGCCTGCGCCCAGCTGCTGCTGGCCAACCCGCGCAACCAGCTGTGCATCCTGGTGCAGGATGCACGTCGTGCCGTGCAGGACGGTCATCGTCTGATCACGCTCAGTCGCCGGCTGTCGAGCAACTGCAGTATTCGCCGTGTCCATCCGGAGCACCCTGCCAGTGACGGCAGCTTTCTGCTGGTTGATGACTGCGCCTTGTGGATGCGGCCAGAGCTCAGCCAATATTCCGGATATGTCTACTACAGCAATCCGGGACGCCTGAGGCAGCAGTTGCAGCTGTTCGAACAGGCCTGGATCTACAGCCTGAGTGATCCCGATCTGAGGAGCTTCCTGTTATGACCATGCGTCGCTGGCTCGCCCTTTCACTGCTGTTTATCAGCCCACCCGTCCTGGCGGCGACCGAGCTGATTCAGCTCAACTACCGGACCGCCGACGAAGTGATTGGCGTGGTGCAGTCGATGCTGGCCGGTGAAGGCCGGGTCAGTAGTTATGGCAACCAGCTGGTGATCAATGCCGACGCCTCCAAAATCGAAGAGATCCGCCAGCTGGTGGCGCAACTGGACACGGCGCCACGCCGACTCCTGATCAGTGTCGATACCAGCGAGTCTGCCGCAGGCGATACTGAAGGCTATCGCGTCGACGGCTCGGCAAGCGCTGGCAATGTCGAGATCGAAACGGGTCGCGGTGAAGTCCAGGGGCGCGATCAGGTCCGCATTATTCGCCGCAGCACTGACAGCCGACGTGGCGGCGTCCAGCAGATTCAGGCAAGCGAGGGCTACCCGGCACTGATTCAGGTTGGTCAGAGTGTGCCACTGACCAGCACCAGTGTCGGCCCCTATGGCCAGGTTTACAGCAACACCGAATACCGCAATGTCACCCAGGGGTTCTATGTCACCGCATCGGTGACCGGTCAAATGGTGCATTTGAGCATCAGCAGCAACAACGACCGCCTCAGCCAGCACCAGCCTGGCGTGATTGACGTGCAAAGCGCCGACACCCGGGTCAGCGGCCGTCTTGGCGAATGGATACAACTGGGCGGTGTCAGCGAGCAAAGCCAGGGAGACAGTCGTGGCTTTCTGCAACGTCGCTCTACCCAAGGCTACAGCGACTCCAATATGCGCATCAAGGTCGAGGCACTCGACTGATCGGTCGGAAAATGTAGTGACCGATAGTCGGCACTACAAATTGATTGACGCCCGCGCCAGCTAGGCGCATCATTGCCGCGCTCCCGCTAGCCAGAGGCTTTGAAAGCCTCCAGATCATCGCGAAGAACTTCAACATGATCTGTGTCTTACCAGCCCACAAGGCCGTTCGACGAGGTTGCGACTGGAACGAGGTTGTCCTGAGGGACGGGGAAGCGTAACGATCAACTGCTGTGTCGCCCCCATCGAAGCTCTTCGATAAGCGATTCTGTCAGTACAGCCCCCGCCTTTGCGTCAATCCGTGTCAGTCAGCATCTTCGGCGTTCTGCGGCGTGTAGCCGGATGGGAACCAGGTGCTTAACCAAACACATACTTTGAAGGATTGACCATGTCAGCTTATCAAAACGACATCAAAGCCGTTGCCGCACTGAAAGAAGCTGCCGGCAGCAGCTGGAGCGCTATCAACCCGGAATCGGTTGCCCGCATGCGCGCACAGAACCGTTTCAAGACCGGTCTGGAAATCGCTCAGTACACCGCCGACATCATGCGCAAAGACATGGCTGAGTACGATGCTGACTCCTCCAAGTACACCCAGTCGCTGGGTTGCTGGCACGGCTTCATCGGCCAGCAGAAGCTGATCGCCATCAAGAAGCACCTGGGCACCACCAACAAGCGCTACCTGTACCTGTCCGGCTGGATGGTTGCTGCTCTGCGTTCCGACTTCGGCCCGCTGCCGGACCAGTCGATGCACGAGAAGACTGCAGTTTCCGATCTGATCGAAGAGCTGTACACCTTCCTGCGTCAGGCTGACAGCCGTGAACTGGACCTGCTGTTCACCGCTCTGGACGCCGCTCGCGCTGCCGGCGACAACGCCAAAGCTGCTGAGATCCAGAACCAGATCGACAACTACGAAACTCACATCGTACCGATCATTGCCGACATCGACGCTGGTTTCGGTAACCCGGAAGCCACCTACCTGCTGGCCAAGCGCATGATCGAAGCAGGCGCTTGCTGCATCCAGATCGAAAACCAGGTTTCCGACGAGAAGCAGTGCGGTCACCAAGACGGTAAAGTCACCGTTCCGCACGCTGACTTCCTGGCCAAGATCGCTGCCGTTCGCTACGCCTTCCTGGAACTGGGTATCGACAACGGTGTGATCGTTGCTCGTACCGACTCCCTGGGCGCTGGCCTGACCAAGCAGATCGCCGTGACCAAAGAGCCGGGCGACCTGGGCGACCTGTACAACTCCTTCCTGGATTGCGAAGAAGTGGCTGCTGCCGATCTGGGCAACGGCGACGTTGTGATCAACCGCGGTGGCAAGCTGCTGCGTCCGAAGCGTCTGCCGTCCAACCTGTTCCAGTTCCGCGCTGGCACCGGCGAAGACCGTTGCGTACTGGACTGCATCACCTCGCTGCAGAACGGTGCTGACCTGCTGTGGATCGAAACCGAGAAGCCGCACGTTGGCCAGATTAAAGGCATGGTTGACCGCATCCGCGAAGTCATTCCGAACGCCAAGCTGGTGTACAACAACAGCCCGTCCTTCAACTGGACCCTGAACTTCCGTCAGCAAGTGTTCGACGCGTTCGTTGCCGAAGGCAAAGACGTTTCCGCTTACGACCGCGCCAAGCTGATGAGCGTCGAGTACGACGAAACTGAACTGGCTCAGGTTGCTGACGAGAAGATCCGTACCTTCCAGCGCGATGGTTCGGCTCACGCCGGCATCTTCCACCACCTGATCACTCTGCCGACCTACCACACCGCCGCACTGTCGACCGACAACCTGGCCAAAGGTTACTTCGCCGATCAGGGCATGCTGGCCTACGTGAAGGGTGTTCAGCGTCAAGAGCTGCGTCAGGGCATCGCTTGCGTCAAGCACCAGAACATGGCTGGTTCCGACATCGGTGACAACCACAAAGAGTACTTCGCTGGCGAAGCCGCTCTGAAGGCCTCCGGTAAAGACAACACCATGAACCAGTTCCACTAATAGGAACCGGCTCAAGCGGGAGGCTGCAGTCGCTCCTCCCGCTCGTGTTGATCAGCAAACCCCAGCTCCGGCTGGGGTTTGTCGTTTCTGCGGTTTGACTTTCATGACACGCAATCCCGCCTCACCCGCCACAGGCGAGGCTCGATTCGAGACGGACAATTCTGCTTTCTCTATTTGAAGGAAGCACCTATGCCAGCAAATCGGCTCAGTCGCGCAGTAAATCTCATCAATCACCTGCCTCGCCGTGTTCAGCCAGCACTCCTCAGCCTGCTGTTCGCCAGTCAGGTACGCTTTGCCGGCACAGCGAGAGTCCGTATCAACAGTCTCACACAGCAGCAAGCCTGCCTGACGTTGCGCGACAGGAACCGTGTGCGTAACCATGTGGGGAGCATCCATGCCGCCGCCATGGCGTTGCTCGCCGAGTCAGCCACAGGCTTTCTGGTCGGCATGAGCGTGCCAGACACCCATCTGCTGCTGATCAAGACTTTGCGCGTTGACTATAAAAAGCGCGCTATCGGCAATCTTCACGCGGTAGCCACATTGACAGCCGAACAACTGTCCGCTGTTGCGACCCAGTCGCGTGGAGAGGTCACAGTGCAGGTGGAGGTCACGGACGAGTCAGGCCAGTCACCTATCGCCTGCGAGATGATCTGGGCCTGGCTGCCTCGCCAGAGCTAAGGCCTTAGATCTATTTTCCCGCGCTCATTATCAGATAAGCCCAGAGCCATGCCAGCAGTGAATGCGAATCAGTATCGATTATGAGTTATAAAATGCGGACATAAATGGATATTGGCTGGCCATTCGACATAAGCCTGATATACCTGTGAATAGCCCTGCAAGCCTTGCAGCACTAAGAGAAAGCTCTCCTAAGCTGTTATTGGCTATCCATTTTTTCTGTTAGATAAATTTACTTGTCTACACTTAGACGCTTAGAATTAGAGGAATTTAAGCCGACCAAAAATCAAATATTGGTCACATATTGAACGCAATATTCAATATGTCACCCAACGAGATAAAGGAGCGCCGGCGTGACTGAATCCACCGCCCTACTCGCCCACAACTGGGCTTTCGGTCTTTTCCTCTTGGCCGTGTTTGGCCTCATCGCTTTCATGCTTGGGGTTTCCAGTCTGCTCGGTAGCCGTGCCTGGGGGCGCAGCAAGAACGAGCCGTTCGAATCCGGCATGCTGCCGACCGGCAGCGCGCGTCTGCGCCTGTCCGCCAAGTTCTATCTGGTCGCGATGCTCTTCGTGATCTTCGACGTTGAAGCCCTATTTCTCTTCGCCTGGTCGGTATCCGTTCGCGAAAGCGGGTGGGCCGGCTTTATCGAGGCTACCATTTTCATCGCAATTCTGTTGGCAGGTCTTGTCTATCTTTGGCGTATCGGCGCGCTCGACTGGGCGCCCGAAGCACGTCGCAAGCGGCAGGCGAAGCTGAAACAATGAGGCTTTGGCAATGCAATACAAACTTACTCGGATCGATCCGGATGCGCCTAACGAGCAGTATCCGATCGGCGAGCGGGAGACAGTCCAGGACCCGCTGCTAGAAGATCAGGTTCACAAGAACATCTTCATGGGCAAGCTTGAAGATGTACTGCACAAGACCGTCAACTGGGGGCGCAAGAATTCCTTGTGGCCCTACAACTTCGGTCTTTCCTGCTGCTATGTGGAAATGACGACTGCCTTCACCGCGCCGCATGACATTGCCCGCTTTGGTGCTGAGGTGATTCGTGCGTCTCCGCGCCAGGCAGACTTCATGGTGGTCGCTGGTACCTGTTTCGTGAAGATGGCCCCGGTCATCCAGCGTCTGTACGAGCAGATGCTGGAGCCAAAGTGGGTCATTTCCATGGGTTCCTGTGCCAACTCCGGCGGCATGTACGACATCTATTCGGTGGTCCAGGGCGTGGACAAGTTTCTGCCGGTGGATGTGTATGTGCCGGGTTGCCCGCCCCGTCCCGAGGCTTTCCTGCAAGCGCTGATGCTGTTGCAGGACTCCATCGGTGAGGAGCGCCGCCCGTTGTCCTGGGTGGTTGGTGAGCAAGGCGTTTACCGCGCCGAGATGCCAGCCCAGAAGGACTTGCGCCGTGAACAGCGTATTCAGGTAACCAACCTGCGCAGCCCGGACGAAGTGTAAGCCTGCTGGCTTACCATTCCGTTGACCCGACAGCGACTGAGAACATGACTGCAGACTCCGCTCTGTACATCCCGCCTTACAAGGCCGACGACCAAGATGTGGTCGTCGAACTGAATTCGCGCTTTGGCGCGGAAACTTTCGTCATTCAGCCGACGCGTACCGGTATGCCCGTGATCTGGGTGCCGCGCGACAAGCTGGTTGAAGTGCTGACCTTCCTGCGTCAGCTGCCCAAGCCCTACGTCATGCTGTACGACCTTCATGGCGTCGACGAGCGCCTGCGTACCCAGCGCCAGGGCTTGCCAGCCGCCGACTACAGTGTGTTCTATCACCTGCTGTCGATTGAGCGGAACAGCGATGTCATGCTGAAGGTCGCCTTGCACGAAGGCGACCTCAACCTGCCGACCGCCACCAAGATCTGGCCGAATGCCAACTGGTATGAGCGCGAAGTGTGGGACCTGTACGGCATCACCTTCCAGGGCCACCCGCACCTGACCCGCATCATGATGCCGCCGACCTGGGAAGGCCATCCGCTGCGTAAGGACTACCCGGCTCGGGCGACCGAGTTTGATCCGTTCAGCCTGACCCTGGCCAAACAGCAGCTCGAAGAAGAAGCGGCTCGTTTCAACCCCGAAGACTGGGGCATGAAGCGCAAGAGCGAACATGAGGACTACATGTTCCTCAACCTCGGCCCCAACCACCCTTCCGCACACGGTGCGTTCCGCATCATTCTGCAGCTGGATGGTGAAGAGATCGTCGACTGCGTACCGGAGATCGGTTACCACCACCGTGGCGCCGAGAAGATGGCCGAGCGCCAAAGCTGGCACAGTTTCATTCCCTACACCGACCGTATCGACTACCTCGGTGGGGTAATGAACAACCTCCCCTACGTCCTTGCCGTCGAGAAACTGGCCGGGATCAAGGTGCCGGACCGCGTCGACTTCATCCGCGTGATGATGGCCGAGTTCTTCCGCATCACCAGTCACCTGCTGTTCCTGGGTACCTATATTCAGGACGTCGGTGCGATGACTCCGGTGTTCTTCACCTTCACCGACCGCCAGCGCGCCTACAAGGTGATCGAAGCCGTGACCGGTTTCCGACTGCACCCGGCCTGGTACCGTATCGGTGGCGTGGCGCACGATTTGCCGCGCGGCTGGGACAAGCTGGTCAAGGAATTCGTTGACTGGCTGCCCAAGCGCCTGGACGAATACGAAAAGGCCGCTCTGCAGAACAGCATCCTCATCGGTCGTACCAAAGGTGTTGCTCAGTACAACACCAAGGAAGCTCTTGAATGGGGTGTTACCGGTGCCGGCCTGCGCTCTACTGGCTGCGACTTCGACCTGCGTAAGGCTCGCCCCTACTCGGGTTATGAGAACTTCGAATTCGAAGTACCGCTAGCCCATAACGGTGACGCCTACGACCGCTGCATGGTGCGTGTCGAGGAGATGCGCCAGAGCATCCGCATCATCGATCAGTGCCTGAAGAACATGCCGGCAGGCCCGTTCAAAGCGGACCACCCGCTGACGACGCCGCCGCCGAAAGAGCGCACCCTGCAGCACATCGAAACCCTGATCACTCACTTCCTGCAGGTTTCCTGGGGGCCGGTCATGCCGGCCAACGAAGCCTTCCAGATGATCGAGGCGACCAAGGGCATCAACAGTTATTACCTGACGAGCGATGGCAGCACCATGAGCTACCGGACGCGTATCCGCACGCCGAGCTTCGCCCACCTGCAGCAGATTCCTTCGGTGATCCGCGGCAGCATGGTGGCTGACCTGATTGCCTATCTGGGCAGTATCGACTTCGTTATGGCTGACGTGGACCGCTAAGCATGAGCACGTTGATCCAGACTGACCGTTTCGTCCTCAGCGACACCGAGCGCTCGGCCATCGAGCACGAGATGCATCACTACGAAGACCCGCGCGCGGCGTCCATCGAAGCACTGAAAATCGTGCAGAAAGAGCGTGGCTGGGTGCCGGACGGCGCTGCCGACGCCATTGGCGCCATCCTCGGCATTCCGGCCAGTGACGTTGAGGGTGTGGCTACCTTTTACAGCCAGATCTTCCGCCAGCCGGTTGGCCGCCACATCATTCGCGTGTGCGACAGCATGACCTGCTTTATTGGCGGTCACGAATCGATCCTCGGCAGTATCAAGAGCCAGCTGGGTATCGCCCCGGGGCAGACCACCGCCGATGGCCGCTTCACCCTGCTGCCGGTGTGCTGCCTGGGCAACTGTGACAAGGCACCGGCACTGATGATCGATGATGACACCTTCGGCAACGTTGATGCCGGCAGTGTTGCCCAGCTACTGGAGGCCTACGCATGACTCTCACCTCCATGGGCCCGGCCAATCGCATTGCCCGCAGCGCCGAGACCCATCCGCTGACCTGGCGCCTGCGTGAAGACGGCGAGCCAGTGTGGCTGGCCGAGTATCAGGCCAAGAACGGCTACACCGCTGCGCGTAAAGCGCTCATCGACATGGCCCAGGCCGACATTGTACAGACCGTCAAAGACTCCGGGCTCAAGGGTCGCGGTGGCGCGGGCTTCCCTACCGGGGTCAAGTGGGGGCTGATGCCCAACGATGAGTCCATGAACATCCGCTACCTGCTGTGCAATGCGGACGAAATGGAGCCCAACACCTGGAAAGACCGCATGCTCATGGAGCAGCAGCCGCACCTGCTGATCGAAGGCATGCTGATTTCCGCGCGCGCGCTCAAAGCCTACCGTGGCTATATCTTCCTGCGCGGCGAGTATGTGGATGCGGCACGCAACCTGAACAAGGCCATTGATGAAGCCAAGGCTGCCGGTCTGCTGGGCAAGAACATTCTGGGCAGCGGATTCGACTTCGAGCTGTTCGTGCATACCGGCGCCGGTCGCTACATCTGCGGCGAAGAAACAGCACTGATCAACTCGCTGGAAGGCCGTCGCGCCAACCCGCGTTCCAAGCCGCCTTTCCCGGCAGCGGTGGGTGTCTGGGGCAAGCCGACTTGCGTCAACAACGTCGAAACCCTGTGCAATGTCCCCGCCATCGTCGGCAACGGTGTTGACTGGTACAAATCCCTGGCACGCCCCGGCAGTGAAGACCACGGCACCAAGCTGATGGGTTTCTCCGGCAAGGTGAAGAACCCCGGCCTGTGGGAATTGCCCTTTGGTATCCCGGCTCGAGAGCTGTTTGAAGACTACGCTGGCGGTATGCGCGATGGCTTCAAGCTCAAGGCCTGGCAGCCGGGCGGTGCGGGCACTGGTTTCCTTCTGCCGGAACACCTGGATGCGCCGATGTTTGCCGGCGGCATCGCCAAGGTTGGCACCCGTATGGGCACCGGTCTGGCTCTGGCGGTCGACGACTCGATCAACATGGTCTCGCTGCTGCGCAACATGGAAGAGTTCTTTGCCCGTGAGTCCTGTGGCTGGTGCACGCCGTGTCGTGATGGCCTGCCCTGGAGCGTCAAGGTGTTGCGAGCACTTGAGCGTGGCGATGGTCAGGCTGGCGATCTCGAGACACTCGAGATGCTTGTGACCTCGCTCGGCCCAGGCCGCACCTTCTGTGCGCATGCGCCGGGTGCCGTGGAGCCGCTAGGCAGCGCGTTGAAGTATTTCCGCCCCGAGTTCGAGGCGGGTATCGCCAAACAGGCAGCCGCCGTACCGGCATGAATACAGTGACCGCAGGCGTGGCCTGCGGTTCGTCCGCCCTGCGGACACAACGGTTTCTCAATTAGACAGCTCGCCTGGCGAGTACAAGAAGACACCCGAAAATGGCCACTATTCACGTAGACGGCAAGACCTTTGAAGTCGATGGGGCGGACAACCTGCTGCAGGCCTGCCTCTCCATGGGACTTGATATTCCGTACTTCTGCTGGCATCCGGCGCTGGGCAGCGTTGGTGCCTGCCGCCAGTGCGCGGTCAAGCAGTACACCGACGAGAACGACAAGCGCGGCCGCCTGGTCATGTCCTGCATGACGCCCGCCACCGACAATACCTGGATTTCCATCGACGACGAGGAAGCCAAGCAGTTCCGCGAAAGCGTGGTGGAATGGCTGATGACCAATCACCCGCACGACTGCCCGGTGTGCGAGGAAGGGGGCCACTGCCACCTGCAGGACATGACCGTGATGACCGGTCACAACAAGCGCCGTTATCGCTTCACCAAGCGCACCCACACCAACCAGGAACTCGGCCCGTTCATCGCTCACGAGATGAACCGCTGCATCGCCTGCTACCGTTGCGTGCGCTACTACAAGGATTACGCCGGCGGCACCGATCTGGGCGTCTACGGCGCCCATGACAACGTGTACTTCGGTCGTGTCGAAGACGGCGTGCTGGAAAGCGAGTTCTCCGGCAACCTTGTCGAGGTCTGCCCGACCGGCGTATTCACCGACAAGACCCACTCCGAGCGTTACAACCGCAAGTGGGACATGCAGTTTGCCCCGAGCATTTGCCACGGTTGCGCGGCCGGCTGCAACATCAGCCCCGGTGAGCGCTATGGCGAAATCCGCCGTATCGAGAACCGCTTCAACGGCTCGGTGAACCACTACTTCCTCTGCGACCGTGGTCGTTTCGGCTACGGCTACGTCAACAACAGTGATCGTCCGCGTCAGCCACAACTGGCCGACGGCACCCAGCTGTCGCTGGATGCCGCTCTGGACCAGGCCGCAGCCCTGCTCAAGGGGCGCCGTGTCATTGGTATCGGCTCGCCGCGTGCCAGCCTGGAAGGCAACTTCGCTCTGCGCGAACTGGTGGGTGCCGGAAACTTCTCCGTGGGCATCGGCGCCAACGAGCTGGCCTGCCTGCAACTGGCCCGCGAACTGCTGCAGAACGGTCCGCTGCCGACACCGACGCTGCGCGAGATCGAAGACCATGACGCGGTGTTCGTCCTCGGTGAAGACCTGACCCAGACCTCTGCCCGTGTTGCTCTGGCCCTGCGTCAGGCAGTCAAGGGCAAGGCCACCGAGATTGCCGCCTCGATGAAAATCCAGGACTGGCACATGGCCGCCGTGCAGAACGTCGCCCAGCACGCCAGCCATCCGCTGTTCATCGCCAGTGTCGATGTCACCCGACTGGACGATGTCGCCACGGAAACCGTGCAGGCCGCTCCGGCTGATCTGGCCCGCCTCGGCTTTGCCGTGGCCCATGCCATTGACCCGAGCGCGCCCGCAGTCAGCGGCCTGGACAGCGAAGCCGAGCAACTGGCGCAGCGTATTGCCGCAGCCCTGCTGGCCGGCAAGCGCCCGCTCATCGTTGCCGGCACCTCGCTGGGCAATCAGGCACTGCTGGAAGCTGCCGGCAATATTGCCCAGGCCCTGAAAAACCGCGAGAAGAATGCCTCCATCAGCCTGGCGCTGGGTGAAGCCAACAGCCTCGGTGCCACCCTGCTTGGCGGTGACTCGCTGGAAAGCGCCCTCGCCCGCCTGCAGAACGGCGAAGCCGATGCCCTGATCGTGCTGGAAAACGATCTGTATCGCCGCGCAGACAAGGCCGTGATCGATGCAGCCCTGGCTAAGACCAGTGTATTGATCGTCGCCGATCATCAGCCGACCGCCACGCTGTCGCGCGCTGATCTGGTGCTGCCGGTGGCGACCTTTGCCGAAGGCGATGGCACCCTGGTCAGCCAGGAAGGCCGCGCTCAGCGCTTCTTCCAGGTGTTCGACCCGGTCTACTACAACGCCGACAACCTAGTTCGTGAAGGCTGGCGCTGGCTGCATGCCCTACACAGCACCCTGCAGGGCCAGCCCGTTGACTGGACCCAGCTGGATCAGGTGACCAATGCCTGTGCCGCCAGCAGCGAACTGCTCGCCGGTATCCGCGACGCCGCGCCAAGTGCCAGCTTCCGCATCAAGGGGCTCAAACTGGCCCGCGAACCGCACCGCTACAGTGGCCGCACCTCCATGCGCGCCAATATCAGCGTGCACGAGCCGCGTCAGCCGCAGGACAAGGATTCGGCCTTTGCCTTCTCCATGGAAGGCTATGCCGGCAGCGCGGAAGATCGCCAGCAGATTCCGTTTGCCTGGTCGCCGGGCTGGAACTCGCCGCAGGCCTGGAACAAATTCCAGGACGAAGTCGGCGGTCACCTGCGTGCCGGTGATCCCGGTGTACGCCTGCTAGATGGCGAGCGTGCCGACCTCAACTGGTTCAGCGCTCCCGCAGCCTGCTCGGCCAAGCCGGGTAGCTGGCAGGTAGTGCCGTACTTCCATCTGTTTGGCAGTGACGAAAACAGCGCACGCGCCAAGCCGATCCAGCAGCGCATCCCAGAAGCTTATGTGGTGCTGGCCAAGGAAGATGCCGCCAAGCTGGGCGTCAACCCAGGCGCCATGCTGGGTCTGACCGTCGGTGGCCTATCCCTGCGCCTGCCGCTGCAGACGAGCGCTGCGCTGTCCAGCGGCCTCATCGGCCTGCCCGCAGGTCTGCCAGGTATTCCAGCCCTCACGGCCAACGTCAGCGTGAGCGACGTTCAGGAGGTGGCATGATGAGTTGGCTGACACCTGAACTGACCGAGGTGATTATCGCGGTGGTCAAGGCCATCGTGATTCTCCTCGCGGTGGTTATCACCGGTGCACTGCTGTCCTGGGTCGAGCGCCGCCTGCTCGGCCTCTGGCAGGACCGCCATGGCCCGAACCGTGTAGGCCCGTTTGGTGCGTTCCAGCTCGGCGCCGACATGGTCAAGATGTTCTTCAAGGAAGACTGGACGCCGCCGTTCGCCGACAAGCTGATTTTCACCCTGGCGCCGATCGTCGCCATGAGTGCACTGCTGATCGCTTATGCCGTGGTGCCCATCACCCCAACCTGGGGCGTGGCGGATCTGAACATCGGCCTGCTGTTCTTCTTCGGCATGGCCGGTATCGCGGTATACGCCGTGCTGTTCGCCGGCTGGTCGAGCAACAACAAGTTCGCCCTGCTCGGCAGTCTGCGTGCCTCCGCCCAGACCCTGTCCTATGAAGTCTTCATGGGCCTCGCCCTGATGGGCGTGGTGGCACAGGCCGGAAGCTTCAACATGCGCGACATCGTTGAATACCAGCAGCAGAACCTGTGGTTCATCATTCCGCAGTTCCTCGGCTTCTGTACCTTCTTTATCGCCGGCGTTGCCGTCACCCACCGTCACCCGTTCGACCAGCCGGAAGCCGAGCAGGAGCTCGCCGACGGTTACCACATCGAATATGCCGGTATGAAATGGGGCATGTTCTTCGTTGGTGAGTACATCGGCATCGTGCTGGTGTCATCGCTACTGGTGACGCTGTTCTTCGGCGGCTGGCATGGTCCGTTCCTTGAACAGTTGCCGTGGCTGTCGTTCTTCTATTTTGCCGCCAAGGTGGCGTTCTTCATCATGCTGTTCATCCTGCTGCGCGCCTCCATCCCGCGTCCGCGCTATGACCAGGTGATGAGCTTCAGCTGGAAGTTCTGTCTGCCACTGACCCTGATCAATCTGCTGGTAACCGCAGCTCTGGTACTGCTCAACAGCCCGGCTGCGGGGCAGTAAGGAACATGAACATGATCAAGGAAATCCTGCACATCCTGCACGGTACCTACACCCAGCTGCGTAGCCTGGTGATGGTGTTTGGCCACAGTTTCCGCAAGCGCGATACCCTGCAGTACCCGGAAGAGCCGGTGTATCTTCCGCCGCGCTTCCGTGGACGCATCGTCCTGACCCGCGACCCCGATGGTGAGGAGCGCTGCGTAGCCTGCAACCTCTGCGCCGTGGCCTGTCCGGTTGGCTGCATTTCGCTGCAGAAGGCCGAGAAGGAAGACGGTCGCTGGTATCCGGAGTTCTTCCGCATCAACTTCTCGCGCTGCATCTTCTGCGGCCTGTGCGAGGAAGCCTGCCCGACAACAGCGATCCAGCTGACCCCGGACTTTGAAATGGCCGAGTACAAGCGCCAGGATCTGGTCTACGAGAAGCAGGACCTGCTGATCTCCGGCCCCGGCAAGTACCCGGACTACAACTTCTACCGCGTATCGGGCATGGCCATTGCCGGCAAGCCCAAGGGCGCGGCGCAGAACGAGGCCGAACCGATCAACGTCAAAGGCCTGCTGCCCTAAGGAGAGGACATGGAACTCGCTTTCTACCTGGCCTCCGCTATCGCGGTTGCCTCGACCTTCCGGGTAATCACCCATACCAACCCGGTACATGCCCTGCTTTACCTGATCGTCTCGCTGCTGGCCGTGGCGATGTGCTTCTTCGCCCTCGGCGCCCCCTTTGCAGGTGCCCTGGAAATCATCGTCTACGCCGGCGCCATCATGGTGCTGTTCGTCTTCGTGGTGATGATGCTCAACCTGGGACCTGCAGTTGCAGAGCAGGAATCCAAATGGCTGACACCCGGCATCTGGATCGGCCCAGGCCTGCTGTCCCTGCTGCTGCTGGCCGAACTGTTCTACGTACTGTTTGGCAACAGCACCGGCGCTCTGATTCAGGGTACTCAGGTTGATGCCAAGGCCGTCGGCATCAGTCTGTTCGGCCCGTATCTGCTGGCAGTTGAACTGGCCTCCATGCTGCTCTTGGCGGCACTGGTGGCGGCTTATCACCTCGGCCGCCAAGAAGCGAAGGAGTAACAGGATGAACGGTATTCCCATGGAACACGGACTGGCTATCGCCGGCATGCTGTTCTGCCTGGGCCTGGCTGGCCTTATGGTGCGACGCAACATCCTGTTCGTGCTGATGAGCCTGGAAGTGATGATGAATGCAACCGCACTGGCCTTTGTTGTGGCCGGTAGCCGCTGGGTTCAGCCAGATGGACAGATCATGTTCATCTTGGTGCTCAGCCTCGCAGCTGCCGAGGCCAGTATTGGTCTGGCGATCCTGTTGCAGCTGTATCGCCGCTTCCACACCCTCGATATCGACGCAGCCAGCGAGATGCGCGGATGAACGCACTATTTCTGACCTTTGTTTTCCCGCTGATAGGCTTCCTGCTGCTGTCGTTCTCCCGTGGCCGCCTGAGTGAAAACCTCTCGGCGCTGATCGGTGTCGGCTCGGTCGGCCTCTCTGCGGCGACCAGTGCCTGGATCATCTACCAGTTCAATGTGGCACCACCGGAAGCTGGCGTCTTCACCCAGCAGCTGTGGGTCTGGATGAGCGTCGAGGGCTTCGCCCCAAGCTTCACCCTGCATCTGGATGGTTTGTCGCTGACCATGCTTGGCGTGGTGACGGGTGTGGGTTTCCTGATTCACCTGTTCGCCAGCTGGTACATGCGTGGTGAAGAAGGCTATTCGCGCTTCTTCGCCTACACCAACCTGTTCATCTTCAGCATGCTGCTGCTGGTACTGGGCGACAACCTGCTGCTGCTGTACTTCGGCTGGGAAGGCGTGGGGCTGTGCTCCTACCTGCTGATCGGCTTCTACTACAGCAATCCGAACAACGGTAATGCCGCACTCAAGGCCTTCATCGTCACCCGCGTCGGCGACGTGTTCATGGCCTTCGGTCTGTTCATTCTGTACATGCAGCTGGGCACCCTGAATATCCAGGAACTGCTGACCCTGGCACCGCAGAAGCTCGCGGCGGGTGATCCCTGGCTGACCCTGGCGACCCTGGCCCTGCTGGGTGGTGCGGTGGGCAAGTCTGCCCAACTTCCGCTGCAGACCTGGCTGGCCGACGCCATGGCCGGTCCGACCCCGGTTTCGGCGCTGATCCACGCGGCGACCATGGTCACCGCAGGCGTCTACCTGATCGCCCGCACCAATGGCTTGTTCCTGCTGACCCCGGATGTGCTGGAACTGGTGGGTATCGTCGGTGGCGTGACTCTGGTCCTGGCCGGTTTCGCCGCGCTGGTACAGACCGACATCAAGCGCATCCTCGCCTACTCGACCATGAGCCAGATCGGCTACATGTTCCTGGCTCTCGGCGTGGGTGCCTGGGAAGCGGCGATTTTCCACCTGATGACCCATGCCTTCTTCAAGGCCTTACTGTTCCTTGCGTCAGGTGCGGTGATCAACGCCTGCCACCACGAGCAGAACATCTTCAAGATGGGCGGACTGTGGAACAAGCTGCCACTGGCCTATGCCAGCTTCATCGTCGGCGGCGCGGCGCTGGCGGCGCTTCCACTGGTCACGGCCGGCTTCTACTCCAAGGACGAGATCCTCTGGGAAGCCTTCGCCAGTGGTCACAGCGAGCTGCTCTACGCAGGTCTGGCCGGTGCCTTCCTGACCTCGATCTACACCTTCCGCCTGATCTTCATCGCCTTCCATGGCGAGCAGAAGACTGAGGCCCACAGCGGGCATGGCGTGGCCTACTGGCTGCCGCTGTCGACCCTGATCGTGCTGTCGACCTTCGTCGGCGCACTGATCACTCCGCCGGTGGCCGGTGTGCTGCCGCAGAGCGTCGGTCATGCCGGCGGGGAAGCGCAGCACAGCCTCGAGATCGCCTCGGGCGCCATCGCCATTGCCGGCATTCTGCTTGCCGCCATGCTGTTCCTCGGCAAGCGCCGCCTGGTTTCGGCCATTGCCGCCAGCGCGCCGGGACGTTTCCTCGGCGCCTGGTGGTATGCGGCCTGGGGCTTCGACTGGCTCTATGACCTGCTGTTCGTCAAACCTTACCTGCTGATCTGCCGCCTGCTGGGCCGCGATCCGCTGGATCATGCCATCGGACTGATCCCGGCCTCCGTGCGCAGCAGCCACGAAGCCATGACGAGCACCGAAAACGGATACCTGCGCTGGTACGCCGCCTCCTTGGCACTGGGTGCCGTGGTGGTACTCGGCATCGTCGTACTGGCCTAATGAATTTACTGAGAGATTGAGCCCGACATGATTCTGCCCTGGCTAATCCTGATTCCCTTCATCGGCGGCCTGCTCTGCTGGCAGGGCGAGCGCTTTGGCGCCACCCTGCCCCGCTGGGTAGCCATGTTGACCATGCTCCTCGAACTGGGGCTGGGTCTGTGGCTGTGGACCACCGGCAACTTCCAACTGGCTCCGGCCCCGGGCGCTGACCCCGTATGGGCTCTTGAGTACCAGGCAAGCTGGATTCCGGCCTTCGGCATCAGCCTGCATCTGGCGCTGGACGGCCTGTCGCTGCTGATGATCATCCTCACCGGCCTGCTTGGCGTGCTGTCGGTTCTGTGTTCGTGGAAAGAAATCCAGAACCACGTCGGCTTTTTCCACCTCAACCTGATGTGGATTCTCGGCGGCGTGGTCGGCGTATTCCTCGCCATCGACCTTTTCCTGTTCTTCTTCTTCTGGGAAATGATGCTGGTGCCGATGTACTTCCTCATCGCGCTGTGGGGACACAGCTCCGATGATGGCAAGCGCACCCGTATCTACGCGGCAACCAAGTTCTTCATCTTCACCCAGGCCAGCGGCCTGATCATGCTGGTGGCGATCCTCGCTCTGGTGTTCGTCAACTACAACAACACTGGCGTGATCACCTTCAACTACAGCGACCTGCTCAAGGCCGAATTGGCTCCTGGCGTCGAATGGCTGCTGATGCTCGGTTTCTTTGTCGCCTTTGCAGTCAAGCTGCCGGTTGTGCCAGTGCATTCCTGGTTGCCGGATGCACACGCACAGGCTCCGACCGCAGGCTCGGTGGACCTGGCCGGTATCCTGCTGAAAACCGCCGCCTACGGTCTGCTGCGCTTTGCCATTCCGCTGTTCCCGGATGCTTCCGCCGAATTTGCGCCCGTGGCCATGACGTTGGCCGTGATTGGCATTTTTTACGGTGCCCTGCTGTCCTTTGCGCAGACCGACATCAAACGTCTGGTGGCCTACTCCAGCGTGTCGCACATGGGCTTCGTGCTGATCGGCATCTACTCCGGCAGCCAGATGGCCTTGCAGGGCGTGGTGGTACAGATGCTGGCCCACGGCCTTTCCGCTGCCGGTCTGTTCATCCTCTGTGGCCAGCTGTACGAGCGCCTGCATACCCGTGATATGCGCCAGATGGGGGGCATCTGGGCGCGCATGCCCTATCTGCCGGCCGTCAGCCTGTTCTTTGCGTCGGCTTCGCTCGGTTTGCCGGGTACCGGCAACTTTGTCGGCGAGTTCCTGATTCTGATGGGCTCGTTCAAGGCCGTTCCGGTAACCGTGGTGATTGCCACCTTCGGGCTGGTTTTGGCCTCGGTCTACTCGCTGATCATGATTCACCGGGCCTACTTCGGTACTGCCAAATCCGACCAGCCGCTGCGGGCGCTGGACAGTCGCGAGTTGCTGATGGTGCTCGGCCTGGCCGCACTGCTGGTGATTCTGGGTGTTTACCCGCAGCCGGTACTCGATACCACGGCAGCCAGCATGCATGGTGTTCAGCAATGGCTGGGCACTGCTCTTTCTCAACTGGTTTCGGCCCGGTAGCTGTTAATGGAAAGTCACGCTATGGATCTGACGATTCAACACTTCACAGCCATCCTGCCACTGCTGGTCCTGTCGGCCACCATTATCGTGGTGATGCTGGCTATCGCCTGGCGGCGCAATCACAGCCAGAGCTACATCCTCTCCGGGATCGGTCTGGTGCTGTCACTGGCGGCGCTGGTGCCGTCGATGCAGGCGGCTCCTCTGGCGGTCACTCCGCTGTTGCTGGTGGACAATTTCGCCGGTTTCTATATGGGGCTGATTCTGCTGGCGACACTTGGCTGCCTGACTCTGACCCATGCCTACCTCGGCCGCTACAGTGGCGAGGGCTACCCGGGCAACCGCGAAGAGATGTACCTGCTGATGCTGCTATCGGCGCTTGGCGGCATGGTGCTGGTCTGCTCGCAGCACCTGGCCGGTCTCTTCATCGGTCTGGAAATGCTCTCCGTGCCGGTTTACGGCATGGTCGCCTATGCCTTCTTCAACAAGCGCTCGCTGGAAGCCGGCATCAAGTACATGGTGCTTTCGGCGGCCGGTTCCGCCTTCCTGCTGTTCGGCATGGCGCTGCTTTATGCCGATGCCGGCAGCCTGAGTTTTGCAGGTATCGGCGCGCATGTGGCCGCAACAGGTCTCTCCTCGCCGCTGGCGCAACTGGGCATCGGCATGATGCTGGTCGGCCTGGCCTTCAAACTGTCCATGGTGCCCTTCCACCTGTGGACGCCGGATGTCTATGAAGGTGCTCCGGTTCCTGTTGCCGCTTTCCTGGCCAGTGCCAGCAAGGTAGCGGTCTTTGCCGTACTGCTGCGCCTGTATCTGCAGTCGCCGGCTATGGCCGGTGGCTGGCTGGAAAACCTGCTGGCGCTGTTCGCTATCGCTTCGATTCTGGTTGGCAACTTGCTGGCCCTGACACAAAGCAACCTCAAGCGCCTGCTGGGTTACTCGTCGATTGCCCATTTCGGCTACATCACCATCGCGTTGATTGCCGGCAAGGGACTGGCTCAGGAAGCCATCGCCCTCTACCTGGTGACCTACGTGATCACCAGCCTTGGCGCCTTTGGTGTGATCGCGCTGATGTCCACGCCCTTCAAAGGGCGGGACTGTGATGCACTGTACGAGTACCGCGGGCTTTTCTGGCGTCGCCCGTACCTTACTGCTGTGCTGACCCTGATGATGCTGTCGCTGGCCGGTATTCCGCTGACGGCCGGCTTCATCGGTAAGTTCTTCATCATCGCGACCGGTGTGCAATCGCAACTCTGGTGGCTGCTGGGTGTCATGGTGATCGGCAGCGGCATCGCCGTGTTCTACTACCTGCGGGTCATGGTCACCCTCTTCCTGGTTGAGCCTAACCTGCGCCGCTATGACGCGCCGATGAACTGGAACGTACGCGCGGGCGGCATCATGCTGCTGGCGATCGCCGTGCTGGCGTTCTTCTTCGGGGTGTATCCGCAGCCGCTGCTGGAGTTGGTCAAGCTCGCCGTTCTCGCGGTGTGACCCTTCGGTAATTAAAAAGCCCTGCACTGCAGGGCTTTTTTATATTCAAACGCCAGCCGCTTTCAAAATGACGACCGGCTGTGACTTCAGCCTCTGCTCATGACATCCACTGTTTAACGAATCGCTTGCGAACGGCTGTAGCGATTCCACGGATTTGCCAGGAGCTAGATCATGAACAAAGAACTGCGCATCAACGAAGCGCTGCTGATTGCCGGTAATGCCTTTCAACCGTTCCAGTGTGTGGCCTGGGCGGCTCAGGATGGCTATGGCGAGCTGAGCCTCAGCGTCATTGACCGGACTTTCGGCCGCGTACTGGGGCGCACCCGTCTGGCCAGCCAGAACTACCGCAACCCGCAGAGCCTGGCCAAGGCCCTGCAGCAGTCGCGTCAGGACCTTGCCGCACAGGGCTACCATCTGGAACCCTGGAGTATGCCGGCCTGATTGAGCCGTCAGATGGACACAAAAAAGGCGACCCCAGGGTCGCCTTTTTTAATTGGGAAGCGCCTTAGTAGTAGGCGTTTTCCTTGTTGCTGTGATCGGTCACGTCACGCACACCCTTGAGCTCCGGAATACGCTCCAGCAGGGTTTTCTCGATACCTTCCTTGAGCGTGTAGTCAGCCTGACCACAGCCCTGGCAACCACCGCCAAAGCGCAGAATGGCGATGCCCTCGTCGATATCCACCAGACTCACCTGACCACCATGGTTGGCCAAGCCCGGGTTGATCTCGGTCTGCAGGTAGTAGTTGATGCGCTCGTTGAGCGGGCTGTCCTCATTGACCATAGGCACTTTGGCATTCGGGGCCTTGATCGTCAGCTGGCCGCCCATGCGGTCGGTGGCGTAGTCGACCAGTGCATCTTCGAGGAAGGGCTCACTGACGGCATCGATCCAGGCGGTAAATGAGGCCAGAGCCAGCGGCGTGTCCTCAGCCTTCTGCTCACCAGGCTTGCAGTAGGCAATGCAGGTTTCCGCGTACTGGGTGCCGGGTTGAGTGATGAAAATGCGAATACCGATACCGCTGGTGTTCTGCTTGGACAGCAGGTCAGCCAGGTACTGTTCGGCGGCTTCGGTGATGGTAATGGCGCTCATGGCAACTCCTTACAGATATGGGCGCAGTGTACGCCATCACCTGCCACGGATAAAGCCATAGCAAAACAGTCGGATTATTCAGGAGAACGCCACAACGCAATTGCGCCCGGCCTGCTTGGCCCTGGCCAGCGCCTGCTCGGCACGTTCGCAGAACTGCCGTGGATTCAGACAATTGGCGTCGAGCTCGGCAACGCCGATGCTGATGCTGTAACGCACAGCTTGCCCCTCATGCAGAAGAACCTGCTGGCTGACTGCCTCACGCAGACGCTCGCCCAGCTGCAGAGCACCCTCACCCGAGGTGTCGGGCAGCAGCACGGCGAACTGGTCAGCGCCGTAGCGTCCACACGGATCAAGGGTACGCACGTGCTGACCGAGCAGATCGGCCAGACTACGTAGCAGCAAATCACCTGCGGCATGCTCGTACTGGGCGTTGAAGGCCTTGAACTGATCAATATCAAGCAACAACAGTGAGAGCTGCCGCTGGTAACGCTGATGACGAGCAAACTCCTGCTCCAGCGATTTCTCCCAGTGCGCGCGGTTGAGTAAACCACTCAGCACATCGGTTCGAGTCAGTTTATGTAGCTTGGAAGTGGCATTCTGGAGCTGCTTCTTGTTGCTGGCGACATGAGTGACGTCGTAAATCACGATACAAATGTGCCCCACCTTTCCCGTCGCGTCCTTGATCGGGATGATGGTGGTGTTCTGGTACATGAAGTCTTCCTGCCCGGTGATGGGCTGGTAGTTTTTGAACCGCACCAGATAAGGCCGCTGCTCCCAGATGGTGAACGTCCGCGTGCCGAGTGTCGCCACAGTTTCAGCCTTGTTGCGGAACCAGGCCTCATCAATTTCTGGGAAAATACGGAAAACGCTCTGCCCCTGAACCTCTTCGGGCTCAAGGCCGGAGTGGCTTTCCATGAAACTGTTCCACATCTCGATGCGGTACTCACGGTCGAGCACCACCACACCGACGTCGATGCTTTGCAGGATATCCAGCATCCAGTGCAGTTCGTTGAGTTCCATGGGCCGTCAGCTCAGCAGGTAATTGATCTTGTGGCTCAGGCGGGCCACAGAGTCTTCGGTAAACAGCAGTAGCAGGTCGAAGTGGATAGCCTGTCCCTCCAGGGTGTAGCTGATCTCAACCGCAAGCGTCTTTCGCCAGCGAGCCTGATTGACTCGAATCAGTTCTTCAATCGGTGAGTGCTGCCCAAGTAGTAATGGATGGCCAAGAGACAAGTGGCTATCCAGTTGCTCCGCAATAGCGGTGAGGCAGGCCCCGATGAGAATGCTCGAGAGATCCAGCATCAACTCCATCTCAGCCTTTTCGCCTTCGAGCTTCCACTTCATCAGGCGGGCCATATCGCCTACTTCAGAGTCATGAAAGATCAGCAAAGCCTCGCCGGCAATACCGTCACCGATGTAGCCCTGGCACACAGCGGTCAAACGTTCGCCACTTTGCGCATCAGCCAAAGCCATGTGCAGCTCGCCGACCTCGAAGATGTTGACGTTGGGTACTGGCAACTGCACGAACACACCCAGCACCTTGGCCAGCAAGGCCGCAGCACGGCCCATGGCTACGTTGGTGATCTCCCGAAACGCATCACGAAACCCCACCTTCATCTCAGCCAGAGCAGCCTGAGGTGACTGGGCTTGTTGCGCAGAATCGTCCTGCTCTGCTCCACCAAGCTCCAACAGGTGGTGTGCCTTCAGCTTGGCCAGCAACTCTTCAGGGTTGGCTGGCTTTTTGATGAAGTCCAAAGCCCCCAGCTCCATTACTCGCTGTATGGCTGCTTCCTGAACATCACCAGAGACCACGATGACTTTGGCCTGTAAGCCTTCATCCCTTAGTGCCTGCAATACCTGATAACCATCCATTTCCGGCATCGTCAGGTCGAGCAGAACCACCTGACCTAATCCCTGACGGATTACCTCAAGCCCTTCACGACCATTAGTGGCCTGACTGATGTTGACTGGCCAATCGGCAGGCAGCGAACGAATCAGTTGCTTGCGGGCCATGCCAGAGTCATCACAGACCAGTAAAGCTATTGCAGACACAGAAAGACCACCTTGGATGGAGATACTCTTTCAGTAAATGCAGGCGAGGCCGCCCTGTAAAGGCAAGTCACTGAAAAAATCAGCAGTTACGTGAGTTCCTTAAAGATTCTTGTAGCGATTGATATCCAGAATGCCGCTTTCCACTGGCTCAGTACGCTCGATATAGGCATTGAGCTTGTCGAAATGCGCCCAAAACTGCGGATGGGTACGCCGGATGCCCCAGCGCTGCACGACTGCATCAAAGGCTTGCGGGCTGCGGGCCTGCTCCAGAGCGGAGACAAAATCGGCTACTTCATCAGCTTTCAGGCTGAACATGAAGTTCGGGTAGCTGCTGAGCACCCCGGGGTAAACCGTCAGGGTATCCAGCCCCTCTTCATAGCGCAGCTCCTCGCCGACCATGAAGGCCACATTGCTATGAGCACGGTTGCGCAGCAGGGTGTACACCTCGTTCTGCCCAGCGCCGTAGTCGATGCTCAGCATACTGGCTTCGGGTAGCTGCTCGATCACCTTGAGTCCGGCGGCCGGGCGATTGGTCAGGCGACTCAGGCTCTGCTCGGCACGCTGCAGCTCCACTGCGAGGTTAGGCCGGTAGCAATGCGCGCCCTGACAACGGTTGATCGGGTCCGGCCGCGCATTGAGCGTGGCGTAGCGCTGGATCAGGCGCTCGGCGAAATCCTCCTTGGGCCTGGCCTCATCCAGTTGCAGGGCGGTCGGCGTGCTGGCGTCGATGCTCTGGTAATCCAGCCACAGCTTCAGCCGGCCGCTCTTGGCATACCAGTTTTCCAGCAGTGGCTCGCGGCTGTCGGCCGGCATCAGGCGCAGGAAGTTGACCTCGGCACCGTTGCGGATCAGGTCGAAATACAGGCGTGTCTGCGCCTGATGGGAGACATTGCCAAATACGTCGAAGTTGACCACCAGCCCATAGTAGGTCCGCTCCAGCAGCGGATAATCAAGCAGCCACAGGGTCTGCGGAATGGCACCGATCAACCCTTTACGCACAGAGGCACTGTCGAATTGGCGGAAAATCGACAGCAGCGCATTATCATTACCCGCCCAGATATGCGACCAACTGGGAGCAGGCGCTTCAGCGTAGGTGTCCCGGCGCAGAGCCTCGTAGTCGTTGCGCCGTTCCTTGTACTCACTCCACTGCCTGGGCAGGCTGCGCAGCTCGTCCACCTGACCGGGCAAGGCCAGCAATGGCGTGGCGGCCGCGCGGAACTGTGGGTCGGTCAGATACAGATCATGCTCGGGGGATTGGAACAGCGCCCAGAACTGGTCACGAATCACGTCCGTGGCGATCTGCCCGCGGCAGACCGGGCCACGAATGAAGGTACGCACGAAGTATTCGGCGTTATCCAGCATGAACTGATAACGCGCCTGCGCCGGAATGGCTGCAAAGGTTTCGAACGGATTGGCCCGCCGCTGCGCGCTGTAACCGGGTAGCGCCTGAACCGACCAGTCGCCGCTGAAGAACAGCTCCTGCACCCGCGCCAGCTTTTTCGCACTGAGCGGATAGGTGATGTGCGTCTTGTGCACGATGGCCCCCTGAATCGGCCACAACCGGTAGAAGAACCGCGTGCCGGGATCATCATTGGGCCGGCGCGTCGCAATCAGGTCGATCGGCTGGCCGCTGGGCGTGCGCGAACGGACCACCTGAAAGAACTGACCGCTTTGCCCCTGATCGAAATACAGATGGGCGAGGAACAGGTGCTCATACAGCCAGCGCGCCACCAGCACTTCACGCGGGCTGTCGCCATTGAGCAGGGCCTCCCACTGGCTGATCTGTGCCGCTTCACTGGCATTGGCCGCACGCGGCTGCTCATCCACCGGCGCACCGGCGGCCAGCCAGCGCTGCAGGGTGTCGTACTCCTGTGCATCCAGGCCGGTCACGGCAAACGGCATTCCCGCCTTGGGATTCTTGCGGGCAAAGTCAGCGAATTCTTCCGGCAGCGGGCACTGGTTCTGGCGGCTGATGTCGATGTCCATGGTTGCCGGCAGCTTGCTGTTGGCCGGCCAGGGATTGTTGTGCCCCAGCTCGAGCATGCGCGCCATCAGCGCGGCCGATTGCTGCTGCGGCTGCAGCACCGAGGCAAAGCCCTTGCGCCGCCAGGCCGCTTCGTCATGGGCATCCAGATACAGGCGTGTGGTCGCCTGAGCCACAGTACGGCTGCCGCTGTATACCGGCAGCTGGCTGGCGCCGCGCTGCGCCCCTTCCCCGCTGCCCAGGTTGAGCTGGCAGGGCGCGTCGTAGCAGGCATGGCAGGCAACGCACTTGGCATTGAAGATCGGCTGCACGTCACGGCTGTAGGACGGCACTTCGGACGCCAGCACGGGCAGCGAAAAGAAGGAGACAAGCGCAAGCAACAGGCGATTCATATCGGCATCCGGGCCAGGAAGAGCACTGATTCTACCGCGTCAGCCAACCGCCCCAGCAACATGAGCAGAATTCATGCTGAACCGGCGCATGCCAGAAATTCAGGCATCTTTGCTATCATCACGCTCCTTTTTGTTCCACCTGCCGGGTAGTCACCATGTCCGATCGTGCCGCACGCCAACACCTGCTTCAACAAGCCCTCAAGGAACGCATCCTGATCCTCGACGGCGGCATGGGCACTATGATCCAGAGCTACAAGCTCGAAGAGGCCGACTACCGTGGCGCGCGCTTTGCCGACTGGCCGTGTGATGTGAAAGGCAACAACGACCTGCTGCTGCTCAGCCGTCCGGACGTAATCCAGGCGATCGAGAAGGCCTACCTGGACGCCGGCGCCGACATCCTGGAAACCAACACCTTCAACGCCACCCAGGTATCCCAGGCCGACTACGGCATGGAAAGCCTGGTGTATGAACTGAACGTCGAAGGCGCGCGCCTGGCCCGTGAAGTGGCCGACGCCAAGACCCTGGAAACTCCGGACAAGCCGCGCTTCGTTGCCGGCGTGCTCGGCCCGACCAGCCGTACCTGCTCGATTTCCCCGGACGTCAACGACCCCGGCTACCGCAACGTCACCTTCGACGAGCTGGTAGAAAACTACGTCGAGGCCACCCGCGGCCTGATCGAAGGCGGCGCCGACCTGATCCTGATCGAAACCATCTTCGATACCCTGAACGCCAAGGCGGCCATCTTCGCCGTGCAACAGGTGTTCGAGGAAGATGGCGTGGAACTGCCGATCATGATCTCCGGCACCATCACCGATGCCTCCGGCCGTACCCTGTCCGGCCAGACCACCGAAGCCTTCTGGAACTCGGTGCGCCATGCCAAGCCGATCTCCGTGGGCCTCAACTGCGCCCTCGGCGCCAAGGACCTACGTCCGTACCTGGCCGAACTCGCCGCCAAGGCCGACACCCATGTGTCCGCCCACCCCAATGCCGGCCTGCCGAACGCTTTCGGTGAATACGATGAAACCCCTGCGGAAATGGCCGCGGTGGTCGAAGAATTCGCCGCCTCGGGCTTTCTGAACATCATCGGCGGCTGCTGCGGCACCACCCCGCCGCATATCCAGGCGATTGCCGAGGCGGTGGCCAAGTACAAGCCGCGCGTGATTCCGGACATTCCCAAGGCCTGCCGCCTGTCGGGTCTGGAACCCTTCACCATCGACCGCAACTCGCTGTTCGTGAACGTCGGTGAGCGCACCAACATCACAGGTTCGGCCAAGTTCGCCCGGCTGATCCGCGAGGAAAACTACACCGAGGCCCTGGAAGTCGCCCTACAACAGGTGGAAGCCGGCGCCCAGGTGATCGACATCAACATGGACGAAGGGATGCTCGACTCCCAGGCGGCCATGGTGAAGTTCCTCAACCTGATCGCCTCCGAGCCGGATATATCGCGTGTGCCGATCATGATCGACTCCTCCAAGTGGGAAGTGATCGAAGCCGGCCTCAAGTGCATCCAGGGCAAGGGCATCGTCAACTCCATCTCCATGAAGGAAGGCGTCGAGGCGTTCAAGCATCACGCCAAGCTGTGCAAGCGCTACGGCGCCGCCGTGGTCGTGATGGCCTTCGACGAGGTCGGCCAGGCCGACACCGCCGACCGCAAACGCGAGATCTGCCAGCGCAGCTACGACATTCTGGTCAATGAAGTGGGCTTCCCGCCGGAAGACATCATTTTCGACCCGAACATCTTTGCCGTGGCCACCGGTATCGAGGAGCACAACAACTACGCCGTCGATTTCATCGAAGCCTGCGCCTATATCCGTGACCACCTGCCCTACGCCCTGTCCAGCGGCGGCGTGTCCAACGTGTCGTTCTCCTTCCGTGGCAACAACCCGGTGCGCGAGGCGATCCACTCGGTATTCCTCTACCACGCGATCCAGAACGGCCTGACCATGGGTATCGTCAACGCCGGGCAGCTGGAGATCTATGACGAGATTCCGGCCGAGTTGCGCGAAAAGGTTGAGGATGTGGTGCTCAACCGCACCCCCAACGGCACCGAGGCGCTGCTGGCCATTGCCGACAACTACCGCGGCGATGGCAGCGTCAAGGAAGTCGAAGACGAAGCCTGGCGTGCCCTTCCGGTCGACAAGCGTCTGGAGCACGCGCTGGTCAAAGGCATCACCGCCTTTATCGTGGAAGACACCGAAGAATGCCGCCAGCAGTGCGCGCGTCCGATCGATGTGATCGAAGGCCCGCTCATGAGCGGCATGAACGTGGTCGGCGACCTGTTCGGCGCCGGCAAGATGTTCCTGCCTCAGGTGGTGAAATCCGCCCGCGTGATGAAGCAGGCCGTGGCTCACCTGATCCCCTTCATCGAAGCTGAAAAAGGCGACAAGCCGGAAGCCAAGGGCAAGATCCTCATGGCCACCGTAAAGGGCGACGTCCACGATATCGGCAAGAATATCGTCGGCGTGGTGCTGGGCTGTAACGGCTACGACATCGTCGATCTGGGCGTGATGGTGCCGGCCGAGAAGATCCTGCAGACCGCCCGCGACGAAAAGTGCGACATCATCGGCCTGTCCGGTCTGATCACCCCGTCGCTGGATGAGATGGTGCATGTCGCCAAGGAAATGCAGCGTCAGGGCTTCAATCTGCCGCTGATGATCGGTGGCGCCACCACCTCCAAGGCTCACACCGCGGTGAAGATCGACCCGCAGTACAGCAACGATGCCGTGGTCTACGTCACCGACGCCTCGCGTGCCGTCGGCGTGGCCACCCAGTTGCTGTCCAAGGAGCTCAAGGCCGGCTTCGTCGAGAAGACCCGCGCCGAATATGTCGAAGTCCGCGAGCGCACCTCGGCCCGTGCTTCGCGTACCGAGCGTCTGCCCTATGCCGATGCGCTGGCCAACAAGCCGGCATTCGACTGGACCGGCTACATCGCGCCCAAGCCGAGCTTTACCGGCGTGAAAGTACTGGAAGATATCGACCTCAAGGTGCTGGCCGAATACATCGACTGGACGCCTTTCTTCATCTCCTGGGATCTGGCCGGCAAGTACCCGCGCATCCTCACGGACGAAGTGGTGGGTGAAGCGGCCACCGCGCTGTTCCACGATGCCCAGGCGATGCTGAACAAGCTGATCGACGAGAAACTGATCAAGGCCCGCGCTGTATTTGGCTTCTGGCCGGCCAACCAGATCAACCACGACGACATCGAAGTGCGCGACGACCACGGCAAGGTCATTGCCCAGCTGCATCACCTGCGCCAGCAGACCATCAAGCCGGATGGCAAACCCAACCTGTCCCTGGCCGACTTCGTTGCGCCCAAGGAAAGCGGCGTGACCGACTATGTCGGTGGCTTTATCACCACCGCCGGCATCGGTGCCGAGGAAGTGGCCAAGGCTTACGAGGCCAAGGGCGATGACTACAACAGCATCATGGTCAAAGCCCTGGCCGACCGCCTGGCAGAAGCCTGCGCCGAGTGGCTGCACGAGCAGGTGCGCAAGCAATACTGGGGTTACGCCAAGGATGAACAGCTCTCCAACGAGGAGCTGATCAAGGAGCAGTACAACGGTATTCGCCCGGCTCCCGGCTACCCGGCCTGCCCGGACCACACCGAGAAAGCCACCCTGTTCAAACTGCTCGATCCGGAGGCCGACTACAACAAGGCTGGTCAGAGCGGCGTGTTCCTTACCGAGCACTACGCCATGTTCCCGGCGGCGGCCGTATCCGGCTGGTACTTCGCCCACCCCGAAGCCCAGTACTTTGCCGTGGGCAAGGTCGACAAGGATCAGGTGGAGAGTTACAGCAAGCGCAAAGGTCAGGACCTCAGCGTCACAGAACGCTGGCTGGCGCCCAATCTTGGCTATGACAACTGACAGCCCCGCGAAGGAGCAGATGATGGGAAAGCATTACGCGGCCTATCAGCTTTGATGCTCTTTCTGACACCTGCTCACCGGATCAGGCCCGCCACGCGCGGGCCTGATCGCTCATGGGTTATTGTTCCACGCCTCGTTCAAAATATGCCAGGCGATCTCTGGAACTACCGTCCTAGAGCCTTCGCTTAATTGTAGTCTTTTTGTAATTGACGCCTTATTTGACTGGACAGTCAGGATTGATCCCCTAGTATTCGCGCCCTTCATAAGTGAACGGATGATCAATTCATGCAGTACCCGTCTCCATCCCGCCTCGCTCTTACCCTTTCTGCCCTGCTCGCCAGCAATCAGCTGCTTGCCGCGGGCTTTGCCATCAACGAGCAGAGCGTCAGTGCGATGGGCACGGCGTTTGCGGGGCGCTCGTCCAGTGCACTGGATGCTTCCACCGTGTATGGCAACCCGGCCGGTATGAGCTATCTGAAGGAGCAGGTGACCGGTGGTATGGCGCTGATCAGTGCTGGTTCCGACATCGATCACGTCAACAGCAACTACCGTGGCTCGAATGATGGTGACATGGTGCCGTTGGCAGCCATCCCGTTCGGTTACTACGTCAAGCCGCTGCATGAGCAGTGGACCTTTGGGCTGGGTGTTTTCGTGCCTTATGGTCTGGCCACCGAGTACGAAAACAACTATCAGGGCCGTCGCTTTGCCAAAGACAGTGATGTAACCGTTATCGCCATACAGCCAACGCTGAGCTATCGCTTCAATGATCAGTGGTCGCTGGGCGCCGGCATCAGCGCCAACCATGTCGAAGGCAAGCTGAGCAGTGCTGTCAATCCGCTGGCCGCATTCGGCGGCTCTGAAGGTGAGTTCAAGGTAGAAGGCGATGATTGGGCCTGGGCCTACACCGTCGGCCTGATGTTCCAGGCCACTGACGCGACCCGCATCGGCCTGACCTACCGCTCCAAGGTGGAATACACCCTGGAAGGTGATGCCTCCAACAGCCAAATCGGCCTGGGACCGTTCCCAGGCATTCCCGCCGGCAAGTACGATGCATCATTGGACCTGACCACCCCGGAAAACTTCGAGCTGTCGGTCACCCACCAGTTCGACTCGCGCTGGACCGGTTATGCCGGCTATATCTGGACGCGCTGGAGCCGCTTCCGCGAAATCGTCATCGAATCGCCGACCAATGCCGCGGCCAGCTTCAGGGAAGTCACTGAGGAGCAAGGCTGGCATGACACCCGCAGCTTCGCTGCCGGCCTGTCTTACCAGATGAATAAAGAGTGGGTACTGCGCAGCGGCGTGGCGTTCGACCCCTCACCGACCAACAATGCCCATCGCTCGCCGCGCATTCCCAGTGGCGATCGTTATGTCTGGGCACTGGGTGCTGGCTACACCCCGGCCAGCCAGCCGAACCTGACTCTCGATCTGGCCTACGTCTACCTGCAGGAAGAGCAGGTTTCCGTCAGGAAGTTCGAGGCCAGCAAAGGCACCTACAACGCCGACTACAATAACAATGGTCACGCGCTGGCTGCCCAGGCGACCTGGCGCTTCTGACCCGTCGCGGCCCCACTGCGGGGCCGCTCATTGTGCGCGGTATTTGCCGCGCACAGCCTGCCTCACTGAGCGCCGCTGCGGCGCACTATCCTGATGCTGTACTGCATGTTCGGCTTGCGCGTCACGCTGATGGCGCGGCGGGTTACCGTATCCAGGGTGATGTTCCAGTATCCTGTGCTGGGCACCTTGATCTTGGCCGGGAAACGGTCGAACGCGCCGCCGTGATAGGTGTGGCGTCCGCCATTTTTGAAGCTGCGAAAGCTGCTGTCGGACATCAGGCGGATGTTGCACGGCTGTGAGCTCTCGATGACGACCAGATCGCCTTCGTTGAGTTGTTCGCGTTGGTGGATGAATTTCATGGTGAGCTCCTCTGCCATGCTGCGGGCGCGACCTTAGCACAAGGCCTCTGGCAAGCCATGACCGCCTGTGCGATAACCTGCAACGCGCTCCCCTGTCAGACAAGGATCATCGTCATGCGCCGCCGCTTGTGCCTGCTCGCCCTGCCCCTGTTGTTTTCCGCCACCGGCTGCAGCTCGCCCGGTTATTTCGAGGCAGTGCAGCCCTCCACCAGCCAGCGCGCGGTGGTTTACCTGTATCGCCCAGAAGCCACCACCCCCGGCCTGATGAAGCCACTGCGCTACGACTATCCGGACCTGCAGATCGACGGCCAGAGCATCGGCACCCTCAAGTACAACAAGCACCGCTGGGTCGAACTGGCGCCCGGCCAGCACAGCCTGCGCATCACCGGGCTCAGCCAGATTGCCAAGTGGGAGCCCCGCGACATCACTTACCCATTCACCGTTAACCCGGGTGAGATCAAGTACCTGAAGCTCGATGTGCAGTACAAACTGGATGAGATGGTGCTCGGCCAGCCCGCACCACGCTACCTGATCCGGGTCATTCCGCAGCGCGGTGAAGAGGCGGTCTACGAGATTCGCCAGACCCAGGCCCAACGTTAACAGGAGTCCGATGATGTCAACGCGCAAACCCTATGCCCTGCTCCTGCTCAGCGCAGCCCTGCTGAGTGCCTGTGCCAGCCAAAGCGATGAACAGGCCTTGAGCAGTGATGTCAGCAGTAGCCAGGTGATCCAGGAAGGTCTTCCCGGCGGCGTCACCACGGAGGTCGAACAGATCCGTGCCGTGGTCACCGCCATCGATCACAGCAAGCGCACCTTTACCCTGCAGGATGCCCAGGGCCATCGCCGCACGCTGCAGGCCGTACCGGAGATGGTCAACTTTCCGCAGCTCAGGGTGGGCGACAAGGTCAGGGCCACCGTTACCATCGAGCGCGTGGTCTTCCTGCGCGAACCGGATGCCGTGGCCACGCCTGATGGTGGTGCTGCCCTGCTCGCCACAGCCCCAGAGGGCAGCAAGCCGGGCATGCTGATGGCGGATACGGTGGAGGTCACCGCTCGGGTCATGGCCATCGACACCACCCAGCACACCGCCACCCTGGTCTTCGCCGATGGCAGTCGCAAGCTGGTCAGGGTGCGTCCCGACGTAGTGCTGAAGACCGAATACCTCAACCGCCAGTTGGTAATCCGCCTGACCTCGGCCCTCGCCATCGGCGTGGAAACCGAGTAACACCCGCTGCCGGGCGGAATCTCCGCCTCCGCCCGGCCTGCGGCGCTTCGCCGCTCTGGCGCACAGTGGTAGCATGCGCGCCCCATGCAGATCTCCGATATTTATCAACGCCTCGCCGACCTCGGCGCCCTGCCTGCCCACAGCGGCCGGGTGGTACGCGCCTGGCTGCAGGGCAAGCCGCTGGACTGCGGCACACGCCGCCAGAGCAGCGAGAACTTTCTGCCCCTCAGTGTGCGCAACGGCCTGCCGGCGCTCAGTGCCGAGCTGGAGCAACTGGCCAGTCTGCGCTCGGAACACCCGGCGGCCGATGGTTCCTCACGCCTGCTGGTCGGCCTGAATGACGGCCAGATGGTCGAGAGCGTGCTGCTGCCGCGTGGCGGCCTGTGCGTATCGAGCCAGGTGGGCTGCGCCGTCGGCTGCCTGTTCTGCATGACCGGCAAGAGCGGCCTGCTGCGTCAGGTCTCAAGCGCCGAAATCGTCGCCCAGGTGGCGCTGGCCCGGCGTTTTCGACCGGTGAAGAAAGTGGTGTTCATGGGCATGGGCGAGCCGGCGCACAACCTCGACAATGTGCTGGCGGCCATCGACCTGCTCGGCACCGACGGCGGCATTGGCCATCGCAATCTGGTGTTTTCCACTGTCGGCGATCCGCGTGTATTCGAGCGGCTGCCGCAGCAGCGGGTCAAGCCGGCGCTGGCCCTGTCTCTGCACACCAGCCGCGCCGAGCTGCGTGAGCAACTGCTGCCACGGGCGCCGAAGATCAGCCCCGAGGAGCTGATGGAGCTGGGCGAAGCCTATGCCCGCCACATTGGCTACCCGATCCAGTACCAGTGGACACTGCTCAAGGGCATCAACGACAGCCAGGAAGAAATGGACGCCATCCTGCGTCTGTTCAAGGGCAAGTACGCGGTGCTCAACCTGATCCCCTACAACAGCCTGGAAGGCGACGACTATGAGCGCCCCGATGGCGAGCGCATCGTGCAGATGGTGCGTTACCTGCACAGCCGTGGCGTGCTGACCAAGGTGCGCAACAGCGCCGGCCAGGACATCGACGGCGGCTGCGGGCAACTGCGTGCGCGTGCTGTCGCAGCCCCCCAGACCAGGGCCGAGCGCATCAAAATCCGCCAGCTGCAGTCATGATCCGACTGCTTGTACTGTGCGCCTCACTCGGTCTGCTATCGCCCTGGCTGACCGAGCTGGCAGCACCTTACTCGGTCCATGCGGCCTGGCTGCTGGATCTGGCCAGCCACTGGCAGTGGCTGCACCTGAGCCTGCTACTGGCAGGCCTAGCCTTGCTGGCCCGGCGCAACGCGCGCTGGCTGCTGCTCGCGCCGCTGGCCGCCCTGCCCTGGCTGAGCGTCACGCCGGCGCTGCCACATGAGACGGGCACGCCGCGTCTGGAGCTGAGCCTGCTCACCGCCAATCTGGCCCAGAGCCGGGATGCCAGTGCACTCAGAGCCCTGCTCGACCGGCAGCCCGTCGACCTCGTATTGCTGCAGGAGGTAACTCCGGCGCTGGCCGAACAGCTGGGGCGCTGGCAAGACTATCCCTACCGGCTGCTGGCACCGGAGGATTCGCCCTTCGGCCTGGCACTGCTGTCGCGCAAGCCTCTGGACGGAGCAAAGGTCAGCATCGACGCCGACGGCATCCCGGCCATCGAATCACGCGTCGTGCTGCCGGGGCAGGCCATCGCCCTGACTGTTGTACACCCCATGCCCCCTCTCTCCCCCTACTGGCACCAGAAGCGCAATATAGGGCTGCAGGTGCTACTGCAGAAAAATGCCGCACATGGCCTGCCTGGGCTAGTCGCCGGCGACTTCAATGCCAGCCCCTGGTCCCAGGCGTTGCGTGGTGTTCTGGCGCTGGGATGGCAACGGGCCAGCGATCTGAGCCCCAGCTGGCCTGCACTCGGACGTGGCTGGCTGGGTATTGCCATCGATCAGGTTGTGGTCAATGGTCCCTGGCGCGTGGCCGATCAAGGCCTGGGGCCGAACCTCGGGTCCGACCACCTGCCGCGCCTTATGCGCCTGCAACTGCTGGAAAAGCACTGACATGCACAGTCTTGAGCAACTTCGCCGCGGCGAACTGACCGGCATCACCCGCCTGGACCTGTCCGCCGATCTGGTGGAGTTCCCGCGGGAAATCTTCGACCTGGCCGACTCGCTGGAGGTGCTCAACCTCTCCGGCAACCACCTGAGCAGCCTGCCCGATGACCTGCCGCGCCTGCACAGGCTGCGCATCCTGTTCTGTTCGGAGAATGCCTTTACCCAGATGCCGGCCGTGCTGGGCCAGTGCCCGCAGCTGGAGATGGTGGGCTTCAAGAGCAATGCCATCGAGCACCTGCCGGCCGCCGCGCTGCCGCCGAAACTGCGCTGGCTGATCCTGACCGACAACCGCCTGACCCACCTGCCGGCGGAGCTGGGCCAGCGCCAGCGCCTGCAGAAGCTGATGCTGGCCGGTAACCAGCTGCGCGAACTGCCGGACAGCCTGGCGCAACTTCACAACCTCGAGCTGCTGCGCATCGCCGCCAACCGGCTGGAGCAGCTGCCGGCTTGGCTGCTGCAACTGCCGCGCCTCAGTTGGCTGGCCTTTGCCGGCAACCCCTGCAGTGACCATGAGGAAAGTCTGAGCCTGGCGCGCCACCCGCATCCTCCGGTGCCGCGCTCGCAACTGGCCCTCGGTGAACTGCTGGGCCAGGGCGCCAGCGGCCTGATTCACCGGGCCACATGGCAGGTGCCGGGGCAAGTTCCACGGGCCATGGCGGTCAAGCTGTTCAAGGGTGCGGTCACCAGTGACGGCCTGCCGCACAGCGAGATGGCCGCGTGCCTGGCGGCCGAGCCGCATGCCAATCTGGCGCGGGTCGTCGGCCCGCTGCAGCAGGAAGCCGGTCAGCCCGATGGCCTGCTGCTGGAACTGATCGATCCGCGTTATCAGGTACTGGCCGGCCCGCCGTCACTGGCCAGCTGCACCCGCGATGTGTATGCCAAGGAGCGCTGCTTCAGCCCTGACCAAGCGCTGCGTATTGCCCGCGGCGTGGCATCCGCTGTGGCCCAGCTGCACGGCGGTGGCATCCTGCACGGTGACCTGTACGCTCATAACCTGCTGGTCGATGCCGCCGGCGACTGCCTGCTCAGCGATTTCGGCGCTGCCTCGTTCTTTGCCCCAGACAGCGCCGAAGGCCTGGCCCTGCAACGCCTGGAAGTGCGCGCCTTCGGCTGCCTGCTCGAAGAGCTGCTGCAACGCAGCGACGCTAGCCTGGCAGAGGCCCTTGAGCCGCTGCTGCAGCGCTGTCTGCACAGCCAGCCAGACCGGCGCCCGCTGTTCGCCGAGATCAGCCGCATCCTGCAAGACGTCTGAGCCCACCGGCCACAAAAGTGTCAGCAAAGCTTCTTTTGTTGGTCATGCCACCGCCACGCCACTCGCACAATCTGCCAGTCCCTACCCTCAGCAGGACTGTCCCATGCGTCTTTCCCGTCTCGCCACGGCACTGGCCATCACCACCGCGCTGACCACACCGGTGCTGGCCAGCAGCCATTCTCACGACTCCAAAGTCACCAATCTCAAGATCACCGCCCTCGGTACTTACCAGAGCGGTCTGTTCGAGCAGGGCGCGGCTGAAATCGTTGCCCACGATGCTCGCAGCCAGCGTCTGTTCGTGGTCAATGCCGCCAGCGGCAAGATTGATGTACTGGATATCCGCCAGCCTGCACAACCTGCCCTGCTCTTCAATATCGACCTGTCGGCCTACGGCAGCTCGGTCAACAGCGTGGCAGTGCATCGTGGCCTGGTTGCGGCCGCCGTGCAGAACACCGTGAAGACCGAGCCCGGTAAGGTCGTGCTGCTCAACGCCGACGGTCAGGTGCAAGGCGCGGTGGATGTCGGCGCCCTGCCCGACATGCTGACCTTCACCCCTGATGGCCGCCGCTTGCTGGTGGCCAACGAAGGCGAGCCGAGCGATGACTACCTGACCGACCCGGAGGGTTCGGTGAGCATTATCGACCTGCCGGCTCGCCTCAGCCGTCTGAGCCAGGCCAATGTCCGCACGGCCGACTTCCGTCAGCTGACTCGTCAGCAACTCGATCCGTCGGTACGCGTGTTCGGCCCGAATGCCAGCGTGGCACAGGATTTCGAGCCGGAATACATCACCGTCAGCAAGGACGGTCAACGCGCTTGGGTAACCCTTCAGGAAAACAATGCCATCGCCGAGATCGACGTACGTCGCGCCCAGGTCAAAGCCGTGCGCGGCCTGGGCTACAAGGATCACAATCTGGCCGGTAACGAGCTGGATGCCAGCGACAAGGACGGCGCCGTAAAGATCCGCAACTGGCCGGTGCGCGGTCTGTACCAACCTGATGCAATCAGCAGCTTCAGCCATCGCGGGCAGACCTACCTGGTCACCGCCAACGAGGGTGATGCCCGGGCCTATGCTGGCTACAGCGAGGAAGTCCGCGTCGGTAGCTCGAGCTACCTGCTCGATCCAACAGCCTTTCCCGAGGCGGCCTCACTCAAGCAGAGCGCCAATCTCGGTCGCCTGACGGTGAGCCGCGCTGGCGGCCTGAACCCGCAAACTGGCACCTATGACGCCATCTATGCCTTCGGCGCCCGCTCGTTCTCGGTGTGGAACAGCAAGGGGCAGCAGCAGTACGACAGCGGTTCAGACTTCGAGCGCATCACGGCCGAACGTCTGCCGACGCTGTTCAACAGCAACCACAAGGACAACAGCCCGGACGGCCGCAGCGATGACAAGGGCCCGGAGCCGGAGGGCGTCACCGTCAGCGAACTGTGGGGCAAGCCCTATGCCTTTATCGGCCTGGAGCGCATCAGCTGCGTGATGGTCTACGACCTGAGCAACCCCAAGGCGCCGCTCTTCGTCGATCTGGTCAGCAACCGCAACGCCAATGCCCAGCCACCGGCAGCCGAAGCCGGCGATCTGGGCCCTGAGGGCGTGATGGTAATCAGCGCCGCGCACAGCCCGATTCGTGGCGTGCCGCTGCTGGTGGTGGGCAACGAGGTCAGTGGCACAACCACCCTGTACCGCATCGACCGGCGCTGACATCAAGAGCATAAAACGCCGCGATTCCACTCAGGATCGCGGCGTTTTCAATTGTGCCGAGCAGACTTCATCGCCCGTCAATCGTCCTTCTTGCGATACCCATCAGGCAATTCGAACAGGGCGTGATCCTGCCGGCCGAACTGCACGTCCTGCAGCCGTAGGCGTGCCTCAGGCCGACCCGTCTGTTCATCGGCAGGAATCTGCGCCTTGAGCACCAGTCCCTCAGGCGACACCCAGGCATAAGCCACCTGCCGACCTTCATCCATGGGCATGGCGATTTTGCTGACCGGCTGGCCGTCCAGGCGCTCCTCGCCAAGGCGTGTGCCGCGCTGCGGGTCCAACTGACCGGGCAACGACGTCACCGAAGCGTTGGCGACTTCTACTTCCTCGTACAGTTTCTGTTCCGGGATCAGCAGCCAGGCCACGCCTTTGTCGCGCCGGATAATGGTGGTCACGGTCTTGCCGCCCAGGCTTGCATCCTGGCGTTCCCTGTCACCAGCGATGTAGATCCGGTTCAGGAAAGGTCCCGGCACTGTCTCGATATGCTGCACGGCGCTGTATTCAAGGGCCTCACCGGCTGACACAGTGGTCGCCCAACACACGCAGGCCAGCGCCATGGCCCCGAGGCATAACCCGTTTTTCTTCACGCTCGTTCCCCCTCCGGCCGTAAGTACCTCCCGGCATGAGCTGATCATCACCGGGAGGGCACGGGTACTGACTCAGTTCATCCAGTTACCGGGGGCATAACCTTCGCGGATCCGCTGGGGATGGCGGCCGACATCCACGCGGGCCACTTCGCTGCCGCTGGCGTAGTCGATCACCGACATCTGGTCGGTTCCGCTCCAGGACACGTAGCAGCGGTCACCCGCCTTGTTCGAGGTCACCCAGTAGGGCTTCTGCCCGAGCCCCTGCAACAGCTGGTAACCGAAGCTCGCCCGATCCACCACCGCCACATAGTCATCCATGGTGCCGGCCACGCACAGTTTGGTGCCGGCAGCGTTCATGGCGATGCCGTGGTGGGCGGAGTCGTTGACGTACTGCTCCAGCGGCAGGTCGGGCACCAGGTTGGGCAGCTTGGCCAGGCGGGTCACCTTGTCATTGACCATGTCGTACTCGACGAAGCCGTGCAGGAACGACAGCTGGAAGTAGAACAACTTCTCGTCCGGGGTATGCGCCATGGGCCGAACGGCCGGGCTCAGCTTGCCGAGGCCGGCCGCCTTGAGCTTGTCGGCCATGTTGAACTTCTTGATGACCTGATAGTTGCTGGTATCAACCACCTGCACGACCCGCTCACCCTTGGTCCAGTCGAAGAACTGCGGGTCCAGCGGCGTGAACACATAGCCGATGCTGGCGTGATAGATCTTCGAACCGTCTTTGGAATAGACGTTTTCGTGTGGCGAATTGCCGGACTTGAACTTGCCGACCTGCTTGCCGGTGTTGACGTCCAGCACGTGAACCACATTGCCGGTGGAGGCAGACACCGCCACCTTGGTGCCGTCCGGCGACAGGGCCATGTGGTCGGAGCGGTAGCCATCGACCACGAAGCGCCACACCACCTTGCCCGTGGCGATGTCGATGGCCACCACATCGGCGAAGCTCGGCCGAGAGGCGATCAGCAAACGCCCGTCATTGCTGCTGTACATGTCGTCGACCAGTTGGTCGTTGCCTTCGCCGATCAGGTTGCGCACGGCCTGGAAGGCGGTCAGTTTGATCGGGTTGAGGAGGATTTCCCTCATGCGGGCGCGCTTGTCCGGGACCGCGTTGATCAGGCCGATCTTGGCGTAACTGGTGGAATCGAACACGTTGACCGTGCCGTCCCAGTTGTTGCCGACGAAGATGACCGGACGGGACTCGGCCAGGGCTGTACCAGAGGCCGCAAGGCCCAGCGTGGCACCGCCGCCGATGGCCAGCGCGGCCATGGCGTGTTTCAGGGATTTCAGCAATGCGCTCATTGTTGTTGTGCTCCGGTGAGGGTATTGGCGCAGGCAGGCCCGCACTCAGGTGCAAGCCGATTAATCTGCCAACGCTGTCCATCCCCTGATTCCGCACTGGCGCCCGGCTTCTGAAGAAGCCAGGCAGGACTCCGTCCCGGCGGTAATACCTTTGCAGCAAACAACCTTGGCTAACGCGAAGTTACCAACCTCTGCCGGCCAATCCCCCCTCCTTGCGTAGGGGCACCTGATGGTACGTATGTACCAATTATCGGGATTATGAATTTCCGCCCATGGTGAGATGAGGGTGATTTCTGAGCGGCTGCTCCGCAGCTGACTGGTGGCCATGTGAGGCGTAACCGCTCTCTGAATGCCTCGCTAAGCCCAACTGGCTAGAGGCAGCATGAGAGCAACGGTTTTGTTCCATTGGATTGGTGACAAAACCTAGGTTCTGCCAGTCACCAGACCATCACTCTCATAAGCGAAGGAGGCTAGCCAATCAGCACAAAAGTCTTGCGCACTGTCTCATGGATATCCCACACCCCCGTGGTGCCCTGTGGGAAAACAATAGCGTCGCCGGCGCGGATCTCGATCGGCTCGCCGCCGTCCGGGGTGAAGGTGCAGTGCCCACTGATGAAATGACAAAACTCCTGCTGCACGATCTGACGGCGCCAGCGCCCCGGGCTGCACTCCCAGATACCCGCTTCCACACCGTCAGTGCGCTCATCACTGATACAGCGGGTTGCCGCGACCGGGTCGCCTAGCGGCACCGCCACCGGTGTGGCGTCGCCCAGTGCGCAGTCAGCAGTGTCTTTGAAATGGCTAATGTTCACGGTTATCTCCTGCTCTGATTCACATCACGAATTGAATTTGCGTTCACTGCCGACTCAGCGCATGAACCCCTCCATGAAGCTGGCCACGCTCATAGCCAGATGTCGGCGCCAGGGCGCGCTGTGCGGTTTCGCCAGCACCTGGTCCTCGTGGACAAAGCTGCTGATGATCGCGTTGTAACCGAGCCAGCGCAGAGGCTCGGGCTCCCAGCGCGGCAACTGGTCGATAGCCGCCTGCGGCAACACCCAGGGCTGGCGGATCAGCGGTGTATCGTGGCCAAGGATCAGATCGGCCAGGGTGCGCCCGCCCAAGTTGCTGGCACCGACACCCTCCCCGCCGTAACCACCGGACAGGGCAATGCGTTGCTGGCGATCGCACAGCATGTGCGGCTGGAATCGGCGAGCCATGCCAAGGTTGCCGCCCCAGGTATGGGTGATCTCGGCCGCCTTGAGGATCGGAAACAGATCAAGCATCAGGCGCCGGCGCAGGTCGACCTCATCGCTGTCCAACTGGAAGTTTTCGCGCAGCCGCCCACCAAATCGATAGCCGCCTCGGGCGCCAAACACCAGACGATCATCGGCAGTACGCTGTCCATAGGTCACCTGACGACTGGCCTCGCTGAAGGCCTGCCCGCGGGCCAGGCCAATCTCGTTCCAGATACCCTGGGTCAGAGGCTCGGTGGCAATCAGCAGACTCTGCACCGGCAACTGGTGTGGGCTGAGCGCTGGCATTAACGCGGCATAGCCCTCGACGGCGGGCACCAGCCAGTCACAACGCACGCTACCGCCTTGTGTGCGCAATTGACCGGGCTGCCAGTCGAGCACCCGGCTCTGCTCGTAAATCATCACGCCCAGACGTTCGACACAGGCGGCCAGACCGCGAACCAGCTTGGCAGGCTGGATGGTGGCGCAGTGCGGGCTGTACAGCGCTCCCTCGGCGCCATCAACACGCATCTGGCCGGCCAGCTCTTCCGCATTCAGCCAGCGGTAATCGCCTTCACCCTGCCCCAACTCCCGCAGCGCAGCGAGTTGCGCCAGTAGCCGCTGGCGCTGTTCGGGATAGCGTGCCGCACAGTACAGCACGCCGCCCTTGCGGTAATCACAGGCGATGCCTTCATGGCTGAGCACACGTCCGACTTCATCGGGAATGTCGTGCAGCAACGCACTGCTGGCCGCCCGCTCGCCAACAGGCAGGCGGCGAAGCAGGCGCTCGTCGTTAAGCAGGTTACCCATCAGCCAACCGCCATTGCGGCCCGAGGCGCCAAAGCCGGCAATCTCGGCCTCGACCACAACGATGCGCAAGTGCGGGGCCTGCGTCTTCAGGTAGTAGGCAGTCCAGAGCCCGGTGTAGCCGGCGCCAATGATCGCCACATCCGCGTCAACCTCAGCAGTCAGCGGTGCTCGCGGCGTCAGCGGCTCATCAAGCTGATCCAGCCACAGGCTGATTTGGCGCCACTCGCTCATGTGGGTTACTCCATCGTCTCGGACTCAACAATGGAGAGAGCCTAATCGCAGGCAGACAATGCTGTCTTACGTGCGTGCCCGCGTGGAAAAATCCCGCAGGTAAGCCTTGGGCGTCATGCCTGTACGCTCACGAAAACACTTGTAGAAAGCCGACAGCGAATTGAATCCTGCGGCAAAGGCCAGCTCATCAATTCGTGTCAGATCCGACTGAGCATCAAGACTGTCGAGTAGATACTGCAACCGGGCCTGATTGACGTAGCGATAAAAGCTCTGTCCCAACACCTGATTGAGCAGATGAGATATCTGATTGCGGCTGTAGCCAGTAGCCAAAGCCACTTGCTGCAAGTCCAGTTCTGGATTGAGAAAGGGCTGCTGCCGCTGAAAGTAGTCCTGCAGGTCCTGAGCCAGTTGACTCAACTGGCGCGGAGACAGGCCAAGGCGACTGGTGGCCGGCCGTGTACCTGCGGTGACGTAGCCCGGGCGCGCCTCATGCACCAGCGTGGCGTACTCATTGATCCTCCAGATGAGGTCATCCCGAACGGTAATGGCCTCACCAGTACGAAACGACACCAGGCCATCACCACCCTGCAGGCGAAACTGATATTGGATGAATGCGGTATGTCCATCGATGCGGATCCGATCAACATGCTCCAGCAACTCACCCGGCCGCCGAGGCAAATTCTGCTCCAGATACTCGCGCAGTTCTGGCAGTCGCATACAGCGCTGCTGAAAGAAATCGTTGTATTCCACGTCCGGGTGATAAAGCGCCAGAACCGCTTCCAGATCGCGTGCTTTCCAACTCAGGTGGTATCGCAAAATGGTGGCGCGGGTACGCTCGGTCTGCGCCGCATCATCGGCTATGTCCAACGGCATATTCACAGCGCAACCGCGTGATTGAATGGCGCCACAGGCGCATGGGCCAGGCGGTAGTCTTCCAGTATCCGCGACCAACTGCCATCTGCCTGCATCTCCTGAAAATGCCGGTTCATCTCACGAGACAGGCTCGTGGCATCAATCAGCATCGGGCTGGCGGCAATGTAGCTGCGGGTACTGCTGAGCGGTGGTCCGAATTGCAAGGCAGGCAAGTCAGCAGGCCACAGATAACGGATACGTTGCTCGATTTCATACCAGGCCACCACCCGACCGGCCTTGAGCAACTCGACGGCTTGCTGCGGCTGATTTACCTCGATTACCTGCTGATACTCGCTGCGCAAGGCCTTGAGTTCGTCTGCACGCGGCGTGGCAGCCATGACGGCGACCGGTCCTGCCTTCAGCGCATCGCTCAGGCTGTTGAAGCGGTGCTCAGGGCTGGCCAGCAAGTATGGCGTTGGCAGCACTTCCAGCAGCCAGAAAAAAAGCTCTTCACGTTCTGAGTTGCGGCCGAGGTTTAGAACAATGCCCTGCGGGTCTTCAGCCATTACCCACTGAACCCGACGCCAGGGCACGCTCTTGTACACACACTCACGCTGCATGCGCCGGCACAGCTCGTCCATCAACTCCCCAAAAACACCACGCTCGCCAGGCTGATCATCGGCGAACGGCATTTGTCCCGCCCCCACATAGACATGCAAAGGCTCACTGGCAGTGGCCATTCCAGCCATGGCACCCAGCAACACACCGCACAACCGGTTGAGAATGGCGTTCACCGTAACTCCCTGGCGAGAACAGGTATCAACTGCAAACCCTAACTGGTACTTGTGTACCCGATCAACTGCTGTCTTCTTGATTCGAATCAGTTACTTGGGCCTACCTGTGGCCTTTAATGATGGCACAATAGCTCCATGTTCTTAACGCCTCGGTCAAGATAGCCGAGCACCGGAGCCTAGCATGCAATTGCTGGAAGCCATTGAATCCATCAGTCGTCAGCGTTCGGTGGAAACCGTTGAACTGGCACTGTTGCAAACCCTCGGGCAAAACTTCAGCGAAGTCGAAGAAGCCTTGCTGCTGGTCGAGCACGATGGCCGTCTGTGGATCAGCAGCCACTGGTACTCCGGTCGACTGTGCAGTAGCGAGCGTCTGGAGCTGCTCAGTGACCCGCAACGTCTGTTGGTGGCACGTGAGGCTCTGTTACAGGGACACGCCCGTGAGGGCGATAATCAGGCCTGGCGCCTGGCTACCCAGGATACGCCGACGCAACTGCTGCTGCTCTGCGGCGAACAGTTACATGACGATGGCCAACGCGCTCTGCGCAGCCTGATCACCATCGTCGAGAATTTCTCCCGTCTGCTCAGCGAGAAGAACCGCGACCGCCTTACCGGCCTGCTCAACCGCCATCAACTGGAAGAACGCATCCTGCATGCCCTCGCCCTGGCCGAGGACAATGCGCTGAATCAGGAACGACGCAGCCGTCAGCGTCATCCCAGCTGGCTGGCGATCCTCGATATCGACCACTTCAAGCAGATCAACGATACCTACGGCCACCTGTTCGGTGACGAGGTGCTTTTGCTCGTCAGCCGCCTGATGGCCGACTGCTTCCGACGCGAGGATCAGTTGTTCCGCTACGGCGGCGAGGAGTTCGTCATTCTGCTCAGCGACCTGGATGCACACGAGGCTCATCTGGTGCTGGAGCGCTTCCGCCGCCTGCTGAGCGAACATGACTTCCCGCAACTCAAGGGGCTGACCGTCAGCATCGGTTACACCCGTATCGGTGACCAGGGCAGTGCCTCGGCCGTGCTCGGACAGGCTGACCAGGCGCTCTACTGGGCCAAACAGAACGGACGCAACCGCCTCGCTGACTACACCGAGTTGCTCGAAAACGGTGAGCTACAGGGTGTGCCAAGCAGCAGCGGCAGCATCGATCTGTTCTGAGACGAGCACCTTAGTTTGTAGGTTGGGTTGAGGAGCCATGCGACGAAGCCCAACAAAGCAGGCTGTTCATGTTGGGCTTCGCTGCGCTCAACGCCAACCTACAAGCCCATGCCGCTCAGCAACGGAACATAGGCATAAAAAAACCGGCCACCAGGGCCGGTTTTTTATTGGCATAGGGCTTAGAACTGCTCGCCCTTGGCCGCCTTTTCCAGCAACAGGGCCGGCGGCAGGAAACGCTCGCCGTACTGCTCGGCCAGGTATTGGGCGCGGGCGACGAAGTCCTTCACCCCGTACTGGTTGATGTACTGCAGAGCCCCACCGGTCCACGCAGCAAAGCCGATGCCGAAGATCGAGCCGATATTGGCATCGGCGGTCGACAGCAATACGCCCTCCTCAACGCAGCGCACGGTCTCGATCGCCTGGATAAACAGGATCCGGTCACGCACGTCCTCCTGGGAGATCTGCGCATCACGCTTCTCGAAGCGGGCCTTGAGCTCCGGCCACAGGTGCTTCTTGCCGCCCGCCGGGTAGTCGTAGAAACCGCCACCGGCGGCTTTGCCCGGACGCTTGTACTCCTGCAGCATCAGATCGATCACGGCGAAGGCCGGGTGCTCGGGAATGGCTTTGCCTTCGGCAGCGAGGTCGGCCACGGTCTGCTTGCGGATGTGATCCATCAGGCTCATCGACACTTCGTCGCTGATCGCCAGCGGGCCCACCGGCATGCCGGCCTTGCGCGCCTCGGCCTCGATCATCGCCGCGCTCACGCCCTCGCCGAGCATGGCGATGCCTTCGTTGGTGAAGGTGCCGAACACGCGGGAGGTGAAGAAGCCACGGCTGTCGTTGACCACGATCGGGGTCTTCTTGATCTGCAGCACGTAGTCGAAGCCGCGCGCCAGAGTCTCGTCGCTGGTCTTCTCGCCCTTGATGATTTCCACCAGCGGCATCTTGTCGACCGGACTGAAGAAGTGCAGACCGATGAATTTCTCCGGTTTGGCCACAGCCGTCGCCAGACCGGTGATCGGCAGGGTCGAGGTGTTGGACGCAATCACAGCATCGGCCAGCGCGGCGCTCTCAGCGGCGGCGGTGACCTTGGCCTTGAGGTTGCGGTCCTCGAACACCGCTTCGATGATCAGGTCGCAACCCTCGAAGTCGGCCTCGCTGTCGGTGGCCTTGATCCGGGCCAGGAAGGCATCGCGCTTCTCGGTCGTCATGTGGCCACGGGACACTTTCTTGTCGAGCAGCTTGGCCGAGTAGCTCTTGCCCTTCTCCGCTGCTTCCACGGACACATCCTTGAGCACCACCTCGATGCCGGCCGCGGCCGACACATAGGCAATACCGGCGCCCATCATGCCGGCACCCAGTACGCCAACCTTTTTGGTCTGGTACTTGGGATAACCCTGCGGACGCGAACTGCCGGCGTTGATGTCGTTCAGCTGGAACCAGAAGGTGCCAATCATGTTCTTGGCGACCTGGCCGGTGGTCAGCTCGGTGAAGTAGCGCGCCTCGATCAGCTGCGCGGTGTCGAAGTCCACCTGCGCGCCTTCCACGGCGGCGCACATGATCTTCTCCGGCGCCGGGAAGCAGCCCTTGGTCTTGTCACGCAGCACGCTCGGGGCGATGGCCAGCATCTGCGCCACGCTCGGGGTGCTCGGCGTGCCACCCGGGATCTTGTAGCCCTTCACATCCCACGGCTGTACCGCGGCAGGGTTGGCGGCGATCCAGGCACGGGCCTTGGCCAGCATCTCATCGGTGTTCTCGGCCAGATCGTGGATCAGGCCGGCCTTGAGTGCGGCGTCCGGGCGTACCTTCTTGCCTTCGGCCAGGTACGGCAGGGCCTTCTCCAGACCGAGGATGCGCACCATGCGCACCACGCCGCCACCGCCCGGCAGCAGACCGAGGGTCACTTCCGGCAGGCCGATCTGGATGCTGGCGTCGTTCAGGGCGATTCGGTGATGGCAGGCCAGGGCGATTTCCCAGCCGCCGCCGAGGGCCGCGCCATTGATGGCGGCCACCACCGGCTTGCCCAGGGTTTCCAGGCGGCGCAGCTGGCCCTTGATGTTGAGGATCATGTCGTAGAACGGCTTGGCATCGGCCTTTGTGACCTTGATCAGTTCGTTCAGGTCGCCGCCGGCGAAGAAGGTCTTCTTCGCGGAGGTGAGGATGACCCCGGCGACGGAGTCCTTCTCGGCTTCCAGGCGCTCGACAATCTTGCCCATGGCCTCGCGGTACACCGCGTTCATGGTGTTGGCGCTCTGGCCGGGCATGTCCATGGTCAGGACGACGATATTGTCCTGGCCCTTTTCGTAACGGATGGCGTCAGTCATTGTTCTTCTCCCGGCTCACACGCGCTCAATAATGGTGGCAATGCCCATACCGCCGCCCACGCAGAGGGTGGCGAGGCCGTAGCGCAGATTGCGCTTCTCCAGCTCGTCGAGCAGGGTGCCGAGGATGGCGCAACCGGTGGCGCCCAGCGGGTGGCCCATGGCGATGGAGCCGCCGTTGACGTTGACCTTGTCCTCACTCACGCCCATGTCCTTCATGAACTTCATGACGACGGAGGCAAACGCCTCGTTGACCTCGAACAGGTCGATGTCTTCCACCGACAGGCCGGCCTTGGCCAGCGCCTTGCGGGTGGCTGGCGCCGGGCCGGTGAGCATGATGGTCGGGTCGGTACTGGTCACCGCGGTGGCGACGATGCGCGCACGGGGTTTGAGGCCCAGCTCCTTGCCCTTGGCTTCGGAGCCGATCAGCATCAGCGCCGCACCATCGACGATGCCCGAGCTGTTGCCCGGCGTGTGCACATGGTTGATGCGCTCGACGTGGGAGTACTTGCGCAGGGCCGTGGCGTCGAAGCCCATCTGCCCCATCATCTCGAAGCTGGCCTTGAGCTTGCCCAGGCCCTCCAGCGTGCTGTCGCCACGGATAAATTCATCGTGGTCGAGGATGACGATGCCGTTCTGATCGGTCACCGGCACCAGGGATTTCTTGAAGGAGCCATCGGCGCTGGCGCGGGCGGCCTTCTGCTGCGAACGCAGGGCGAAGCTGTCGACGTCTTGACGGGAGAAGCCTTCGAGGGTGGCAATCAGGTCCGCGCCCACGCCTTGTGGCACGAAGTTGGTGTGCATGTTGGTCGCCGGGTCCATCGCCCAGGCGCCGCCATCGGAGCCCATGGGAATGCGCGACATGGATTCCACGCCGCCGACCACCACCAGGTCCTCGAAGCCCGAACGCACCTTCATGGCGCCGAGGTTCACCGCCTCCAGACCCGAGGCGCAGAAACGGTTGAGTTGCACGCCCGACACGGTTTCATCCCAGTCGGCCACCAGCGCGGCGGTCTTGGCGATATCGGCGCCCTGGTCACCCACCGGGGTCACGCAGCCCAGGACGATATCGTCGACCTGGCTGGTATCCAGCGCGTTGCGCTTCTCCAGAGCCTTGAGCAGGCCGGCCACCAGATCGACCGGCTTGACGCTGTGCAGCGCGCCGTCCTTCTTGCCCTTGCCGCGCGGCGTGCGCACGGCATCGAAAATATAAGCTTCGGTCATGGCGTTCTCTCGTCTTGACGTTGTTCTAGGAGCACACCGGCAGGCGGTTGCGTGGTTCCCTACCTTACGCGCACGGCAAGCCCACTCAATGACCGAAATGCTCAGGGCGATTGACCGCTCGGCTCAGACGAATGGTCAATCCGCACGCTAGAGCGGCCCAGACGGGGGGTTAGGAGGAGATGGCAGAAGGCCGCTGGCCTTTGTTGCAAAGGGTTCTAAAGGCCGCCCGGCGCGGGCTTAGACTCAAAACCGTAGTAAGCAGCCTAGTCAGCCGCTGCGGGCCTTCCCTCCCCCGGCGGCTTTTTCTTCCCCGCTGCTGTGACGCCACAAGGTTGCTGGCAGTCGCAAGGCCATAGCACGCGAACAAGAACAAAAGGCATTGAGCCATGGTTAAACCACACAAAGCCCGGCAGGCCAGCTACATCGTGTTTGCCACGACGCTGATCCTGATCCTTCCCAATCTGGCCGGTCTGGTCAGTTAACCCGAACCCGCCCGCAGCCGCAGGACGGCGTGGCCGATCACTGCAGCGCGGGCAGCCACCACCACAGCAATACCGGCAGCCAGACGAAAGCCAGCAGCGTGGAACAGAACACCAAACTGGCCACTTCCTGCGGCGCCCGGTTGGCCTTCAGTGCAAACAGGTAGTTGAACACCGCCACCGGCATTGCCGACTGCACCACCAGCACGCCATGGGCCAGCGGCGGCAGTTCCAGCCAGCTGCCAATCAGCCAGCCCAGCGTCGTCCCCGCCAGCAGACGCAACCCGCCCAGCGCAAAGCCCCGCCCAAGATGTTGGGGGCGGATGCTCGCCAGCGCCACGCCCAGAGTCAGCAGCATCAGCGGAATGGTCAGGCCGGCGAGCAGATTGAGGCTATTGGCCAGCCACAACGGCAGCTGCCACTGGAACATCAGCATCGGTACCGCCAGCAACAGGCTGAGCATGATCGGGTTGGCCCACAGCCGGCGCGCCGAGCGCTCGGCGCCGGAGAGAAACAGCCCCACGCTGAAATGCCCTACCGAGAGCACCAGAAAGATCGCCACGGCAAAGGCCAGGCCCTGCTCGCCAAAGGCATACAAAGACACCGGCAGGCCCATGTTGCCGACATTGGGAAAGAGAAACGCCGGCACCAGCGCGCGCCAGTCCAGTCCTGACAGCCGGCTGAACAACAGACCGAGCAAGCCCATGCCGAGTGTTACCAGCAGCACCGCCAGCGCCATCTGGCTGAACGCCGCCGGATCCTGCTCGGCACGGCTCAGCGTGGTCAGCACCAGACAGGGCGTGCCGATATTCAGCACCAGCCGGGTGACGAACTCGGTCGGGTAATCATGCCCGGAGCGGGCCCACACATAGCCGATCCCGGCGGCCAGCAACACGGGCGCCATCACGGCAAACAACTGCGCCAACATAACCACCGGCTCCTCAAAAATGCAGCATGATAGCCGCCCAGGGAGACGAGCCGAAGGCTTCAGCAAGCGCCTGTGCGACATTCAACCGAGTTGAGTGACTACAACTGTGCCATGCTTTTTCCACTCAGGAGGGCTTGGATGAAGCGGACGCTGCCACTACTTCGGGCTGTAGCCATCGGGCTGTTTTTCAGCTGGCCGGGAAGCGCAGCAGCCCAAGACGCAACACTGGTACTCGGCGCCGACCCTTGGTGCCCGATGGTCTGTGCCGACGCCCCTGAAAGCCCGGGCTTCATGGTTGAGGCCGCACAGCAGGCACTGGCCCGCCACGGCTACCGGGTTGAGTACCGCAACATGCCCTGGAGCCGCGCCCTGGTCAGCGTGGAACAAGGCAAGATCGACGGTCTGCTGGGCGCCAACCACTACCGCGAAGCCATCGTCATACTGCCCGAGCACAGTTACTTCTGGAGCCAGATGGGCTACGCCCAGCACATGCGCCAGCCACAAGTGAAAGACCTGTCCGATGCCAGCCTGACCGGCCTGCACTTCCAGCTGATCCAGGACTACGATTACGCCGGCACCACGCCACTAGGCCCCTGGCTAAGCACGCACTCTCAGCAGGTCAGCTACAACAAAGGCACTGACCTGCTGCCGCGCATGCTCAACCTGATCATGCGCGGCCGGGGCGATATCACTCTGGATAACCTGGCTGTCCTGCAATACACCCTCAAGAGTCTCAACCTGCAGGACAGCTTCTACACCGCTCCCGTCAGCGAACCCAACAAGGTCTACATCGGCATTTCGCGCCGGCACCCCAAGGCTCAACAGATCGCCGAACTGCTTGATCGGGAGATGCTGACCATGCGCGAAAACGGCCAGTTGCAGGCACTGCTGCTCAAGTACGGAGTGACCACATCGCTGCACTGAGGCACTTGCAACACTGCCCACATCATCAAGGCTCAACGATCCCCCAGCTCAGCATTCTGCTTATCCCCGCGACTGCCTCAGTCCGACGAACCGGAAGCTCGGATTGGCGACCAGATAAGCCAGTACAGCACCGGACAACCACTGAAACAGACGCAGGCGAACGGCAAACAATTGCACCAAGATTGCGCTGAGCTCCCGCAAAAAAAGCGGCATGATAAAGCTCTGCCCCGCACTAGATTTGCCGCCCGGAGATCATCATGCCGCTGAAATCCCGTCTCGCTGCCCTTCTCCTGCCCCTTCTTGCCAGCACGGCCCAGGCTGGGGATATCGACCAGGGGGCAGCCCTCACGCAACTGGCCAAGCCCGGCACCCTGCTGATCGATGTGCGCAGCGCCGGCGAGTTCGCCAGCGGTGCTCTGCCCGGCGCCCAAAACATCAGCCACGAGCAGATCGCCGAACAGATCAGCCGCGTGGCGCCGGAAAAATCCAAGTCCATCGTCCTGTATTGCCGCAGCGGCCGCCGCTCGGGGCTGGCTCAGGATGCCCTGCAGGCACTGGGCTACCAGCAGGTGATCAACGCCGGCGGCATCGATAGCCTCAAGGCAGCCCAACAGGCCAAAACCCCGGAGGCCGCATGCACGCAAAACTGCTGAGCAGTCTGTTGCTGCTTACCGCCCTGCCCCTGTCTGCTGCCGAACTGCTGCTGGAGATCAATGGCCAGCAGACCCGCTACAGCACCGAGCAACTGCTGAAGCAGGCGCAAGCCATTCGCATACCAGACGATGTGGCCTACAAGCGTGCCATGACCTACCAGGCCGTGCCGGTAGCCAGCCTGCTGCCAGGCGTGAGCGCCGGCGACCAGCTGCAGGCCGTGGCCAGTGACGGCTTTGCCGCCGAACTGCCGGCCGCACCGCTGCTCAACCGTGAAGGCGCCCGCGCCTGGGTCGCCATCGAAGACCCGGCCAAACCCTGGCCAAAGCTGAGCAACAACAAACCCAGCGCCGGGCCGTTCTATCTGGTGTGGACCGACCCGCAGGCGGGCCAGATCGGCCCCGAGCAATGGCCGTTTCAGATGGTAAGCCTGCGTCAGGTGCAGAGCCTGGCCGAGCGATTTCCAGCGCTGCTGCCGGCGGCGGATGCCGGCACCGAGGTTCAGGCTGGTTTTGCCCAGTTCCAGAAGCACTGCCTGGCCTGCCACCGCCTGAACGGTGCCGGCGACTCAGCCTTCGGCCCGGACCTGAATATCCCCCACAACCCCACCGAATACTTCAGCGCCGATTTCCTGCCCCGCTATATCCGCGACCCGCAGTCCCTCCGCCGCTGGCCACAGGCACGCATGCCCGGTTTCAGCCAACAGACGCTGGCCGACACCGAACTGCAGCAACTGCTCGCCTACCTGCGCCATATGGCCACACGCAAAGTTCAGCCCTGAACCGCAGTCCGGCTTTACCCAAGCCGGATCGCCGCGTTATGGTCGCGCAATGGCCCTATGCCAATGAAGGGAATCATCCGCCAACAGGGAAAGTTGTGTTCAGCCCTCTGCCACCCTTCCGGTAAAAGCCACATAAGCTGTCGCGTTTGCTTGAGTCGCTGTCCCTTTTGTTATTCCGCAAGCTTGGGAAAACAATCGGTTAGCGAAGGCCTTAGCGTGTTATGCGACATTTTCAGGAACGTTATGCGACAGAAATGTCGCCTAATAGTAGTTAGGGCTACACATGAAATTAATCTTCGCTGCGTTTTTGGCAATGGTTAGCCAGTTCGTCTATGCAGGTTATGATCTCCATATTACTAAAAAAGATTTTTGGGCTGACGAGAACGGCCCCTGCATAAGTCGTGAGGAATGGAATAATTACGTAAAAACGGACAGCCAAATCCAGCGCGACGATAAAAACTCAACAGATGATTTCTTAGTGTCTCTTGAGCTTGAGCAATTCCCTATTTGGTACAACCCCGACCTTTGCGAAATTTACACCAAGAACCCATCTGAAAACGCCATTAATAAACTCATAAAAATTTCTGAAGTTCTCGGCGCAAGAGTTCAAGGCGATGACGGCGAAAGTTATCCACTCACACCCTAACTAGTGGTTCAAACCGTTCGCTTCGCTCACTGGGACGGGCTAAAGCCCGCCCCTTAACCAAACGTTATGCAACTGAAACAGAGACGACCTTATGAGCGAACACGGAAAACTGAACTACGTTGAGTTTCCTTCACCAGACTTACAGTCCACGAAACTGTTCTTTGAGAGGGCTTTTGGCTGGTCGTTCATAGACTACGGCCCCGAGTACGCCGCCTTTTCCGGTCAAGGCCTCGACGGTGGTTTCTTCAAGGCAAACCTGTGCTCCAGCACAGCCAACGGAGCTGCTCTGCTGGTGTTCTTCAGCAATGACCTTGAGCGCACACTTGGCAAAGTTACCGAGGCCGGTGGCAGCATCATAAAACCGATATTCAGCTTCCCCGGTGGCCGGCGCTTTCATTTCACTGAGCCTGGCGGTAACGAGTTTGCAGTCTGGTCCGATACAGGTGCCTAGCGTATGGGCTGGTTCCGCCTTCAGTGCAGTTTCAGGTTTCTGCGGCTACACCAGCTCATGTTTTCAACGATCACAGACTATCAAGCTCTCCCAGAATGAAGCAGAGTCTCACTTCATCCGTTCGGCTTTCGGAATGCCTCGCATGACAAACACACCATTTCCCCTCAAAAAACGGTCTCTCTGGTTGTGGCTGGTTACGGCTTGCCTGGCATTGCCACTGCACGCGGGCGACATGCGCGCCTGGGGGCCTGAGCAGGCTACGGGTGCGCCGAACAGCCAGGGGCCCGGCGATCTGGAGAGTGCCTGGGCTTCGCTGACTGAAGACGGCCGGGACGAATGGTTGCTGCTGGAATACCTCAACGCGGTCGAGCCTGCACAGCTGCGGGTTTTTGAAACCTTTAACCCGGGTGCTGTGGTCAAGATCACGGCGCTGGATGCTGACGATAAGGAAAGCCTGCTGTGGGAGGGCACGGACCCGCTGCGCAATGGCCCGCCCGCAGGTGTTGCTGAATTTGCCCTGAACTCAGCGGCCGCCACCCAGCGTATCAAGCTCTATCTCGCCTCGCGTGAAGTCGCTGGTTGGAATGAAATCGATGCCGTTGAGTTGCTGGCCAAGGATGGCAGTCGCCAATGGGCTCATCTCGCACGCGCGAGCTCTACCTACGCCGAGCCGGCCCCTGTTGCCACCACAACGCGCGTGGCGGATGAATTCAGTCCCTATCTGGACCAGCCCGTAGTCGTACTGATGGAAGACAGCAGCAAGGTCCACGGGGTGTTACTCAGCAGCGGCAAGGACTTCCTAATACTGCGAGCCGACAGAAACAGCCGCGTACTCATGCTCAACAAAAGCAAGATCCTCACGCTCGAAATCGTCGGTGGTAGGGACTGATACCAAACACCGCCCTGCTCTGGTACTGATCAAAGCTGGCAACGGAGCCCTGTCGCCAGCTGCTATACCGACTGCATCCCCCGCGATGATGGAGTCGGCCATGAACGCATCCCTGCTTGCCCTGACCGGTTTTGTAACCTGGACCTTGCTCCTGCTGGTGCTGATGGAAAGCCTGCGCAGCCGCCTGGTACTGCTCAAGGCAGTGCCCTCCAACGGCTTTCAGCCAGATAACGGTAACCTCTCGCCCTTCATGCAGCGCCTGGCGCGGGCCCACGCCAATTGCCTGGAAGGCTTGCCGGTGTTCGGTGGCTTGCTGATGATTGCCTCGCTCAGCGGGCAAACCGCAATCACGGACCCGCTGGCTCTCCTGCTGCTGGGCGCGCGCGTGGTTCAGTCGCTGATTCATCTGGCCTCCTTGTCAGTCATGGCGGTGAATCTGCGCTTCACGGCCTTTGCCGTGCAGATGCTGATTGCGCTCTACTGGGCCTTCGCCCTTCTCACGAGCTGATCATCCATGCCCCATCCCCTGCTCCGCTGGTTCTGCTGTGTGTTTCTGCTCAGCCAGATCACCCTCGCCCACGCCGAAGACGCCGAGCTGGCCCACCTGTTCCGCGAGGCAGGCGCCAGCGGAACCCTGCTGATCGAATCGGCCAAAAGTGGTCAGCGTTATGTGCACAACGCCACGCGGGCGGCCCAGCCGTTTACCGCCGCTTCCACCTTCAAAGTGCTGAACAGCCTGATCGGCCTGCAACAGGGTGCGGTCAGCGGCCCCGAGGCGGTATTCCGCTGGGATGGCACGCACTATGAGATGCCGGACTGGAACCGCGATCAGACGCTGGCCAGCGCCTTTCGCCTGAGCTGTGTGTGGTGCTATCAGCAACTGGCCCGACGCGTGGGTGCGGCGGTGTACCCCGCGTATATCCGCGAAGCGGGTTTCGGCCAGTTGCGCGAGCCTTTTGTGGTCGATCAGTTCTGGCTGGACGGTTCGCTAACCGTCAGTGCCGAACAGCAGGTGGCCTTTCTCAGGCAGGTGGCGCTGCACAAGCTGCCGTACCGGGCGCAAAGCTATGCGGCGCTGGAGACCATAATGCTGGCCGAGCAGACGCCGCAGTACCGGTTGTATGCGAAAACCGGCTGGAGCGCCCGAGCCACGCCGGGCACGGGCTGGTACGTGGGTTATGTGAAGAGTGAACGCGACATCTGGCTGTTTGCCCTGAACATCGACACCCGCAGCGCGGACGACCTGCCGCTGCGCCAGTCCATTGTTCGCGCGGCGCTTACGGCCAAGGGCATTCTGCCGGCACCGTAGGTTGGGTTGAGCGTCGCGAAGCCCAACGTGCGGGAATGATCCGTTGGGCTTCGTCGCGTGGCGACTCAACCCAACCTACGGGCTGAGCCGCAGGGGAATCAGGCGTACTGGGCGGCGGCGAAGGCGGAAGCCCAGGCCCACTGGAAGTTGAAGCCGCCCAGCTGGCCGCTCACATCCAGCACCTCGCCGATGAAGTAGAGCCCCGGCGCCTTCTGCGACTCCATGGTCTTGGACGACACCTCGCGGGTGTCCACCCCGCCCAGAGTGACCTCGGCGGTGCGGTAGCCCTCGGTGCCGGCCGGGACGAAACGCCAGTCTGCCAGCCGTCCGGCTACGGTCTGCAGCTCAGCCGGCGTGTATTGCTTGAGCGGTTTGGAGACGAACCACTGCTCGGCCAGAAGGCCGGCCATCTTCTTGGTGAACAGCTCGCCCAGCACGGTTTTCAGCTCGCTGTTGGGCCGCTCGGCCTGCTGCGCCGGCAGCCACTCGGCGAGGTCCAGGTGCGGCAGCAGGTTGATGCTGACCTCGTCGCCCGGCTGCCAGTAGGAGGAAATCTGCAGAATGGCCGGGCCGCTCAGACCGCGGTGGGTGAACAGGATGTTTTCCTTGAAGCTCTGGCCGTTGCAGCTGACCAGGCAATCCTCCACCGAGGTGCCGGAGAGTTCGCTGCACAGCGCCTTGAGCTGGGGTTCGGTAATGGTGAACGGCACCAGCGCGGCTCGGGTCGGCAGCACTTGATGGCCGAACTGGCGGGCGACCTGATAACCGAAGCCACTGGCGCCCAGGGTGGGAATCGACAGGCCGCCGGTGGCAATTACCAGCGACTGGCAGGTGTAGGTGCCGGCACTGGTTTCCAGGCGGTAGCCGCCGCCCTCGAGCGCGGCAATCTCGCTGACCGAAGTATCCAGCTGCAGACGGGCGCCGGCCTGGTCGCACTCATCCAGCAGCAGGCCGAGGATGTCGCTGGATTTGTGGTCGCAGAACAGCTGGCCGAGCTTCTTCTCGTGATAGGCCACGCCGTGCTTGGCGACCAGCTCGATGAAGTCCCACTGGGTGTAGCGCGCCAGTGCCGACTTGCAGAAATGCGGGTTGGCCGAGAGGAAGTTGGCCGGCTCGCAGTACATGTTGGTGAAGTTGCAGCGGCCACCGCCGGACATGAGGATTTTTTTGCCGGGCTTGTTGGCGTGATCAAGTACCAGTACGCGGCGGCCACGCTGGGCGGCGGTGAAGGCGCACATCAGCCCTGCGGCACCGGCGCCGATGATGATCACGTCTGCTTGCTGCTTGCTCACCCACTGGCCCTCTGCTGGCGCAGCCCTGCGCTGCGGCGCGCATCTTACCCGATTGCGCACCGCCTGCTGACGATCACCATTAGAGACGGAACGTAAAGAGCGAAGCAGGCTTTTGAAAACGTTGGCGAGGCAGCTAGCGCAAGGCAAAAACAGGCAAAAAAGCGCAGTTTACGAATGGTAAATGAGTATTTTGAGCCTGGTTTTAACGCCGCGATGGCAACGCAGGTAGTTTTCAACAGCCTGCTAGCGCCAGTAGTCGTCGGGCAGTTCCGGCAACTCCCCGAGCAACTGGCGCAGACCGGCGCCCCAGAAGGCGCGGATACTCTCGAAATAGGCATCGCCCTCGCTGACCCGGTAGCCTTCGGGAATCACCAGTGAGCCGGCGCGGTACACCAACACATCCAGCGGCATGCCCACCGAGAGATTGCTGCGGATGGTCGAATCGAAGGAAATCAGCGCACAGCGCAATGCCTGCTCCAGGGGCGTGCCGTGCTGCAGCGCGCGGTCGAGGATGGGCTTGCCGTACTTGCTCTCGCCAATCTGGAAGTACGGCGTGTCGCGGGTGGCCTCGATGAAGTTGCCCTGCGGGTAGAGGTTGAACAGGCCGGGGGCCGCTCCGCGAATCTGCCCGCCGAGCAGGAAGGAACAGCCAAGATCAACGCCCTGCCCCAGACTCGGGCCGCTGTCGCGTTCCAGCACTTCGCGCAGGGTCGCGCCCACCAGACTGGCCGCGTCGAACAGCGTCGGGACGTTGTGCAGGTGCGCGCCCTCGCCGCCCAGCCGGTGACGCAGCAGGCTGATCACCGACTGCGAGGTGGCCAGGTTACCGGCACTCTGCAGCACGATCAGCCGCTCGCCCGGCACGCCAAAGACGTGCAGCTTGCGGAAAGTCGCAATGTGATCGACCCCGGCGTTGGTGCGCGAGTCGGAGACGAACACCAGGCCATCGGCCAGGTTCATGGCAACGCAATAGGTCATAACACCTCGCAGAGCGGCCTGAGGGCCGCCCGATACTGCTGATGGTTACTGCTGCTGGGCATGCAGGGTCATTACTGGCTGATTGACCAGCACGCGGGCGTGCATCTGCTCCCCGCCGCCGCCACGGCGCATGCCACGCACCGGGCAGGCATCCAGATAATCCAGACCCACGGCCAGCTTGAGGTGACGCTCCGGGCGCGACAGGCCGTTGGTGACATCGAAGCTGTACCAGGCGCCGTCCAGCCAGGCTTCCACCCAGGCGTGACTGGCCAGATGGCCGGCGTCTTCGCTGAACAGGTAGCCGGACACGTAGCGCGCCGGCACCTGCAGGCTGCGGGCGCAGGCCAGGAAGGCATGGCTGTGGTCCTGACAGACGCCGCCGCGCTTGGCGAAGGCTTCCGCCGCCGTGGTGTCGACAGCGGTCAGACCCGGCGTGAACGGCATGGCCTCGCCCAGACCGAACATCAGTTCGATCAGGGCATTGCGGTCACGACGGGCGCCACAGTGATGCAGGGCGAACTGGCGCAGGGCTTCGTCGGCCTGAGTCAGGCGGGTGAAACGCAGGAACGGCAGCGGCGACAGCTGGTCATGCTCGGCCTCGCGGGTTTCGTCGATTTCCACGCTGCCACGGGCGCTGATCAGCAGCGAATCGTGCGGTTCGTCCACATTCAGCACGTGCAGGATGTTGCCGTAGGGGTCGCGCTGGGCGCGGGCCGGGCACGGCAGGTCCAGGTGCCAGTCGAGTACATGCTGGCGCTCGCTTTCCTGCGGGGTCAGACGAAGGTACTGGATGCTCGCGCGCACCTGGTCGTCGTAGCGGTAGGTGGTGTCGTGGCTGATGGTGAGTTTCATGCGGCCTCCAGATAGGAACTTTGAATGGCATTGGCCAGCCGGCGAACCAGCAGGATGAAGTCGGACAACCAGACGTGCAGGCCCTCTTCGAGGATTTCCTCGATGCCGGTGTAGCGCAGCCGCGCTTCCAGGCTGGCGACCATGCGCTGCGCCGGACGGCCGTTGACGCCCGGCAGGCTGGCGAGGATCTGGTTGATTTCGCCGAGGCAGGCGCGCAGCGAGCGCGGCACGTCCTCGCGCAGGATCAGCAGTTCGGCCACCTGACGCTTGTCCGGAGAGCCGCGGTAGATTTCGGTAAAGGCCTCAAATACCGAGAGCGCACGCAGCAAGGCGTTCCACTGGTAGTAACCACGGGCCGAGCCGTCACCAATGCTCTCGGCGGCATCGCCGAGCAGCTCGTAACGCGAGTCGAGCAGGCGCAGTGTGTTGTCGGCCCGCTCGATGTAGGTACCCAGTCGGATGAAGCGGAAGGCATCGTTGCGCAGGCTGGTGCCGAAGGCGGCACCGCGGAACAGGTGCGAGCGCTGCTTGACCCATTCGCAGAAGGCACTGATGCCGTAGCTCTGCAGGCCCTGCTGGGCCATGTCGCGCATTTCCAGCCAGGTGGCGTTGATGTTTTCCCACATGTCGGCTGTGATCCGCCCGCGCACCACGTGGGCATTGCCGCGTGCGGCACGCAGGCAGCTGAAGATGCTGCCGGGGTTGTCGCCGTCGAAGGCGAAGAAGTGCAGCAGGCGCTCGGCATCCAGTTCGCCGTGGCGCGCCAGGTAATCGTCCATGTTGCCGGTGATCAGGAGCGGCATGGTCAGTTCATCGAGGCCGGTGCCCTGACCGTCCTGCGGCATCAGTGACAGCGAATAGCTGACATCCAGCATGCGCGCGAGGTTTTCCGCGCGCTCCAGGTAGCGCGACATCCAGTACAGTTCGGCGGCAGTTCTACTCAGCATGGCAGGCAATCCTTCTCAATCTTCAACCACCCAGGTGTCCTTGGTCCCGCCGCCCTGCGACGAGTTGACCACCAGGGAACCCTCGCGCAGCGCCACGCGGGTCAGCCCTCCGGGAACCAGACGGGTTTCCTTGCCGGAGAGGACGAACGGGCGCAGGTCGATATGGCGCGGGGCAATGCCCTGCTCGACAAAAGTCGGGCAGGTAGACAGGCTCAGGGTCGGCTGAGCGATGTAGGCGGCAGGATTGGCCTTGAGGCGCTCGCGGAAGGTCTCGATCTCGGCCTTGCTCGCGGCCGGGCCGACCAGCATGCCGTAGCCGCCCGAGCCCTGGGTTTCCTTGACCACCAGATCCGGCAGGTGGGCCAGTACGTGGGACAGCTCGTCGGCCTTGCGACACTGCCAGGTCGGCACGTTCTTCAGGATCGGCTCCTCATCGAGATAGAAGCGGATCATGTCCGGCACGAACGGGTACACCGACTTGTCATCGGCCACACCGGTACCGATGGCATTGGCCAGCACCACGTTGCCGGCGCGGTAGGCCGACAGGAGCCCTGGCACACCGAGCATGGACTCGGGGTTGAAGGCCAGTGGATCGAGGAAGGCATCGTCCAGGCGGCGGTAGATCACATCCACCTGCTGCGGACCGGCGGTGGTGCGCATGTACACCTTCTCGTCGCGGACGAACAGGTCGGCGCCTTCCACCAGTTCCACGCCCATCTCGCGGGCGAGGAAGGCATGTTCGAAATAGGCGCTGTTGAAGTGCCCCGGCGTCAGCACCACCACGCTGGGGTCGTCCACCGGGCTGGAGCTTTTCAGCGTCGACAGCAAGAGACTCGGGTAGTGATCAATGGGCGCAATTCGCTGGGCGGAAAACAGCTCGGGGAACAGGCGCATCATCATCTTGCGGTCTTCGAGCATGTAGCTGACGCCGCTGGGGGTGCGCAGGTTGTCTTCCAGCACGTAGTAGCTGCCGTCACCGTCGCGCACCAGATCGACCCCGGCGATGTGGGCGTAGATGTTGCGGTGCAGGTCCAGGCCCTGCATCGCCATCTGGTAGCCCTCGTTGGCCAGCACCTGCTCGGCCGGAATGATGCCGGCCTTGATGATGCGCTGCCCGTGGTAAAGGTCGGCGAGGAACATGTTCAGCGCCTTGACCCGCTGAATGCAGCCGCGCTCGACCACGCGCCACTCGCTGGCCGGAATGCTGCGCGGGATGGTGTCGAAGGGAATCAGACGCTCGGTGCCCTGGTCATCCCCGTACACGGTGAAGGTGATGCCAGCCCGGTGGAACAGCAGGTCGGCCTCACGGCGGCGCTGGGCCAGTTGCTCGGGCGGGGTATTCGCCAACCAGCGGGCGAATTCGCGGTAGTGCGGGCGGACAGCGCCACTCGCGTCGTACATCTCGTCATAGAGAATCCGGGCCATGCCGTACTCCTTCTCGCTGCAGGCGCAGAAGACATCGCAAGGCCCGTGCCACTTAAATTTCTCTTTTAAATCAGTCTCTTGAAAATACCCACAAAAAACAGGCACCAAAACAAGGCACGCCACAGGGGGATTTTTCCGGCCGCAGCACCAAAGCGAAGCAGCGCTCCTGCGGATTGTCTGGCCTGCGCCTGAACGCCTTGCTTACACTGTCTGTATGGCTGCTTCCGCAAGGGGCCGCTCTTCTCTTTACCACTGCCCGAATGGAGTCCCACGGCATGCTCAACTGGCTGCTGCTCTGCGTACCCGTCACCCTGGCCCTGGAGTACCTGGCGCCCCAGCAGCATCTGGCGATCTTCATCGCCGCCGCCATCGCCATCATTCCGCTGGCCGGCTGGCTGGGCAAAGCCACCGAACAGCTGGCCGAACGCAGCGGTGAAGGGGTTGGCGGCCTGCTCAACGCCACCTTCGGCAATGCCACCGAACTGATCATCGCCATAGCCGCCCTGCGCGCCGGCCTGCATGACGTGGTCAAGGCCTCGCTGGCCGGCTCGATCATCGGCAACATTCTGCTGGTGCTGGGTGCTTCCATGCTCTGCGGCGGTCTTCGCTTCAGGGAGCAGCATTTCAACTCCGATGGCGCACGGGCCGAAGCGAGTCTTTTGACCCTGGCCGCCATCGCCCTGGTGCTGCCGGCGGTGTACATGATGCGCGCCGAAGAGGCACCGGCCCTGCTGGGCAAGGTGCAGCACCTGAGCAATGCCATTTCCGTGGTGTTGCTGCTGGTCTACGGCCTGTTCCTGTATTACTCGCTGGTCACCCACAAGGCCCTGTTCGCCGGCAATCGTCAGGAGGATGGCGAAGCCACCGACCTCTGGCCGATGGGCAAGGCCATCGCCATTCTGGCCGTGGCCACCGCCCTGATTGCCTGGGTCAGTGAAATCCTGGTCGGAGCCATCGAGCCCAGCGCCAAAGCCTTCGGCCTCTCCAACCTGTTCATCGGTGTGTTCGTGGTGGCCATTCTCGGCAACGCCGCCGAGCATGCCTCGGCCATTACCGCGGCGATGAAGAACCGCATGGACCTGGCGCTGTCGATTTCCATCGGTTCCAGCCTGCAGGTGGCGCTGTTCGTGGCGCCGGTGCTGGTGCTGAGCAGCCTGTACATCGGCCCCACGCCGATGAACCTCGCGTTCACCTCGGGCCTGACCCTGACCATGCTCCTGTCGGTGCTGATCACCAGCCAGATCGCCGGCGACGGCCGCTCCGACTGGCTCAAGGGCGTGCAACTGCTGGCCGTGTATCTGGTGTTCGGCCTGGCCTTTTTCTTCATCCCCGCCATCCCGGCGCCCTGACCAAAGGGCGCAGGAGCGTCGACCCTCACGTATTTTGGCGCGTGAGCTGCATGTCATTCTGAAAAATTGAAGGCTATGCTCAGCCTTCTTCATTGGAATGGCATGGACGCCTTAGCTAAGGACATCAGTCATGATGACCCTGCGTCAGATCCGCCATTTCATTGCCGTGGCGGAAACCGGCTCCATCTCGGCTGCCGCCCAGGCGGTGTACATCTCTCAGTCCACGCTGACCCAGGCGATTCAGCAGTTGGAAGAAGAGATCGGTGTAGCCCTGTTCAACCGTCACGCCAAGGGCATGAGCCTGACCCATCAGGGGCATCAGTTCCTGCGCCAGGCCCACCTGATCCTCGCCACCGTCGATAATGCCAAACGCAGCCTGCAGCAAAGCACCGACCAGGTGGCCGGGCATCTCACCATCGGTGTAACCAGCCTGGTGGCCGGTTACTACCTGGCCGATCTGATCACCCGCTTCCAACGCGCCTATCCCAACGTGCAGACCCGAGTGGTGGAAGATGAGCGCAGCTATATCGAGCACCTGCTGGTGTCTGGCGAGATTGATGTCGGCGTACTGATTCTGTCCAACCTTGAAGATCGTCACGCCCTACAGACCGAGGTACTGACCCACTCCCCCCATCGCCTCTGGCTCCCTCCGCAACATCCCTTGCTGGAGCGCGACAGCATCACCCTGGCCGATGTGGCCAGTCAGCCGTTGATCCAGCTGAACGCCGATGAGATGGGGCTGCACACCCAACGCATCTGGTCGCGCGCCGGCCTGAGCCCACAAGTCAGCCTGCGCACCGCCTCGGTGGAGGCAGTGCGCAGCCTCGTGGCGGCCGGCCTGGGCCTGTCTATCCAGCCGGACATGACTTACCGCCCCTGGTCGCTTGAAGGCGACATCATTGAGGCCCGCCCGCTGGCAGACCTCAGCGCCACCCTGGATGTTGGCCTGGCCTGGCGCCGCGGTACCGCCAGGCCAGCGCTGGTTGATCCTTTCCTGTCGATTGCCCGTGAACAACCCAATTCACGCAAGGTATCGATTTAACCGAACGCTGCTTTCATAAATTAGAAATTGTCGAGCGCCGAGTCGGACTCTAGTCTCAGAACCATCCGAGACGGCGCCATGGCCAGGAGCCAAAGCATGTCTCAGGACATCAACGTCAACAAAAGAACCAAGAAGATGACGAACGCCACCGCCCCCGTGCTTCATTCGGCATTGCTGATCGACGGCCAACTGGTTGCCGGACAGGGCGCGCGTGAAACCATCCTCAACCCGGCTACCGGTGAAACCCTGTGCGAAATTGCCGAGGCATCGCTGGATCAGTTGGAGCAGGCGATCGCTGCCGCACGCAGCGCCTTTGCCGGCTGGTCGCGTAGCACCCCGGCACAGCGCTCGCTGATCCTGCTGCAGATTGCCGATGCCATTGAGCAACGCAGCGCCGAGCTGGCCACGCTGGAAGCACTGAACTGCGGCAAGCCGCAACACCTGGCGCGCAATGACGATATTCCCGCTGCCGTCGACGTGTTCCGTTTCTTCGCTGGCGCCGTGCGCTGCCAGCAGGGCCAGCTGTCCGGCGAGTATCTGCCAGGGCATACCAGCCTGGTACGCCGCGATCCGCTGGGCGTGGTGGCCTCCATCGCACCGTGGAACTACCCGCTGATGATGGCGGCGTGGAAAATCGCTCCGGCCATCGCCGCCGGCAACACCCTGGTGTTCAAACCCTCAGAGCACACGCCCCTGAGCATTCTGGCGCTGGCGCCGGCACTGGCTGAACTGTTGCCGCGCGGTGTAGTGAATATTGTCTGCGGCGCAGGTGAGACAGTCGGCAGCCCGCTGGTCTGCCATCCGCAGGTACGCATGGTGTCACTGACCGGAGACATCGTTACCGGCCAGAAGATTCTTCAGGCTGCCGCCCGGACGCTGAAACGCACCCACTTGGAACTGGGCGGGAAAGCACCGGTGATTGTGTGCAACGACGCCGATCTGGCGGCCGTGATTCAGGGGGTGCGCAGCTACGGTTATTACAACGCCGGTCAAGACTGCACCGCCGCCTGCCGTATCTATGCCCAGGCCGGCATCCACGACCGCCTGGTTGCCGAGCTCGGTGATGCGGTATCCAGCCTGCGCTTTGCCCGTAAAAAGGACAGCGACAACGAGATCGGCCCGCTGATCAGCGCCCGCCAGCGCGACCGCGTGGCCAGCTTTGTCGAGCGAGCCCTTGGCCAACCCCATATCGAGCGGGTGACAGGTGCTGCGGTGCATTCTGGGCCCGGTTTTTTCTACCAACCGACACTCTTGGCCGGTTGCCGACAGAACGATGAGATTGTCCAGCGTGAAGTATTCGGTCCGGTGGTATCGGTAACCCGTTTCGACGATCTGAGCCAGGCAGTGGACTGGGCCAACGACAGCGAATACGGACTGGCCAGCTCCGTGTGGACGCAGAACCTGGACAAGGCCATGCAGATTGCCAATCGCCTGCAGTACGGCTGCACCTGGATCAACACCCATTTCACTCTGGTCAGCGAAATGCCCCACGGAGGCCTCAAGCGCTCCGGCTACGGCAAGGACCTGTCCAGCGACTCCCTGCAGGACTACAGCGTGGTGCGCCACATCATGGCCCGCCACGGCACGGAGCTGAACTGAGCCACAGCTACAAGCACATAACAACAACATCCGAGCAACCGCTGGTGGCGCCAGACTCAACTAGCCTGAACTGCCAGCAAGACATGTACTGCCCTGACCACAACGACGCCAATAAGAGGGAATACCGATGTCCAAGCGCACCACCGCACTGCTTAGCGCACTGACCACCGCCATCCTCGCCAGTACCGCCGCGCAGGCCGGCGAACCACTCAAAGCCCTGGGCCAGACCGAGGGCCAGCTGGATATCATTGCCTGGCCGGGCTACATCGAGCGCGGCGAGACTGACAAGAACTACGACTGGGTCACTGAGTTCGAGAAGCAGACCAGCTGCAAGGTCAACGTCAAAACCGCCGCCACCTCCGACGAGATGGTCAGCCTCATGGCCAAAGGTGGTTACGACCTTGTCACCGCCTCCGGCGACGCTTCCCTGCGCCTGATCTACGGCAAGCGTGTGCAACCGATCAACATCGACCTGATCCCCAACTGGAAGAATGTCGACCCGCGCCTGCAGAACGCCCCCTGGCATGTGGTCAACAAGCAGCACTTCGGCACGCCCTACCAGTGGGGGCCGAACGTCCTGATGTACAACACCAATGTGTTCAAGGAAGCCCCGACCAGCTGGAAAGTGGTGTTCGAGGAACAGACCCTGGCTGACGGCAAGAGCAACAAGGGCCGCATTCAGGCCTATGACGGCCCGATCTACATTGCCGATGCCGCGCTGTACCTCAAGGCCACCCAGCCTGCCCTGGGTATCACCGACCCCTACCTGCTCAATGAAGAACAGTACGCCGCCGCCCTTGAGCTGCTGCGCGCGCAGAACAAACTGGCCCACCGCTACTGGCACGACGTGACCGTGCAGATGAACGACTTCAAAAACGAAGGCGTGGTCGCTTCCAGCGCCTGGAAGTATCAGGTCAACGCCCTGCAGGCCGAAAAGCAGCCGATTGGCTCCACCGTGCCGAGCGAAGGCGCCACCGGCTGGGCCGACACCACCATGCTGCACGCCGAGGCCAAGCACCCCAACTGCGCCTATGCCTGGATGAACTGGTCGCTTGAACCCAAGCTGCAGGGCGACCTGGCGGCGTGGTTCGGCTCCAACCCGGCGGTGCCGGCGGCGTGCAAGGGCAATGCCCTGCTAACCGACGAGGGGTGCAAGACCAACGGCTTCGACAACTTCGAGCAGGTGGCCTTCTGGAAGACCCCGCAGGCCGAGGGTGGCAAGTACGTGCCCTATAGCCGCTGGACGCAGGACTACATCGCCATCATGGGCGGCAGGTAAGGCTACCGTGTTGGCTGCGCGGCCTGCTGGCGTCGTTGCGTCCTCGCGCGAGACTCGCCTACCCGGCGGTATGTCTCGTCTCGCGCTGCGGGGAGCCTAGCCAGTAGACCGCTCGTTCAACGCTGCCACCTGCGGGCCTGCAAAAGTGCAATCGCACCGATTTTCCTGTGCTTAACCGTTTTATCTGAATACATCCCCTGCACCCGGCGCGGCTCGTGTCGGCAAACCTTGTCGCCCTGGGCGCAGCGGATGGCTTTTATCCTCCTGGAGTTTTTATGACTGTTGCCGTGCAATTCACTGATGTTTCCCGCGTATTTGGCGAGGTCAAAGCCGTCGACCGGGTTTCGATCGATATCCAGGATGGCGAATTCTTCTCCATGCTCGGCCCCTCTGGCTCGGGCAAAACCACTTGTTTGCGCCTGATCGCCGGCTTCGAGCAGCCCAATGCCGGCTCCATTCGCATTCACGGTGTCGAGGCCGTTGGCCTGGCACCCTACCAGCGCGACGTGAATACGGTGTTCCAGGACTACGCGCTATTCCCGCACATGAACGTGCTGGACAACGTGGCCTATGGCCTCAAGGTCAAGGGCGTTGGCAAGAGCGAACGCCTGGCCCGTGCCGAGGAGGCACTTGCCATGGTGGCGCTAGCTGGTTTCGGCGGACGCAAGCCGGCGGCCATGTCCGGCGGCCAGCGCCAGCGTGTGGCCCTGGCCCGCGCTCTGGTCAACCGTCCGCGCGTGCTGCTGCTTGATGAACCCCTCGGCGCGCTGGACCTCAAGCTGCGCGAGCAGATGCAGAGCGAGCTGAAGAAGCTGCAGCGCCAGCTGGGCATCACTTTCATTTTCGTGACCCACGACCAGAGCGAAGCGCTGTCGATGTCCGATCGCGTTGCCGTATTCAACAAGGGCCGCATTGAGCAGGTCGATACCCCGCGCAACCTGTATATGCAGCCGGCAACGCCCTTCGTCGCCGAGTTTGTCGGTACCAGTAATGTGCTACGCGACGGCCTGGCCCTGGAACTGAGCGGTAGCAACACCCCCTTCTCGATCCGGCCTGAACACACACGTCTGGCAGGCAGCGAACCACTGGGCAGTGATGAAGTGGAAATCAGCGGCCTGCTGCACGACATCCAGTACCAGGGCGCATCCACCCGTTACGAGATCCGCCTGGCCAACGGCCAGAACTTCTGCGTCAGCCAGGCCAACAATCAGTGGCAGCTCGGTGATGCCCCTGTGCAGCCCGGCCAGCAGGTGAAGGCGCGCTGGGCCCGTGCGGCCATGGTCAGCCTGCGTCAGGAGGCCTGAGATGAGCCATAGCCTCACCACTACCACCGGCCTGCCCGCCGAGGGTTGGCTGCGCCGCGCCGCTACCCTGCTCTACCGCAAGCCCAACCTGTACCTGTCGCTGTTGCTGGTGCCGCCGCTGCTGTGGTTCGGCGCCATCTACCTGGGCTCGCTGCTGACTCTTCTGTGGCAGGGTTTCTACACCTTCGACGATTTCACCATGACGGTGTCGCCAGAGCTGACCCTGTCCAACTTTGCTGCACTGTTCCAGCCCGCCAATTTCGACATCATCCTGCGCACCGTGGGAATGGCGGTGGCTGTGTCCATCGCCAGCGCCATCCTGGCCTTTCCCATTGCTTACTACATGGCGCGCTACACCACGGGCAAGACCAAGGCCTTCTTCTACATTGCGGTAATGATGCCGATGTGGGCCAGCTACATCGTCAAGGCCTATGCCTGGACCCTGCTGCTGGCCAAGGGTGGCGTAGCCATGTGGTTCGTCCAGGTGCTGCACCTGCAGCCGCTGCTGGAGTTCCTGTTGGGCGTTCCAGGCGTGGGAGGCAACACCCTATCCACCTCGCACCTGGGTCGCTTCCTGCTGTTCATCTACATCTGGCTGCCGTTCATGATTCTGCCGATACAGGCTTCCCTGGAACGTCTGCCGCCCTCACTGCTGCAGGCCTCGGCTGACCTCGGCGCGCACCCGACACAGACTTTCTGGCAGGTGATTCTGCCGCTGTCGATCCCCGGTATTGCCGCCGGCTCGATCTTCACTTTCAGCCTGACGCTGGGTGACTTCATTGTCCCGCAACTGATCGGTCCGCCCGGCTACTTCATCGGCAGCATGGTCTACGCCCAGCAGGGCGCGATCGGCAACATGCCGATGGCCGCTGCCTTCACCCTGGTGCCGATCGTACTGATCGCCGTGTACCTGTCCATCGTCAAACGTCTGGGGGCCTTCGATGCACTCTGAAAAAGCTTCCTGGGGTCTGAAACTCGCCGCCTGGGGCGGGCTGGTGTTCCTGCACTTCCCGATTGCCATCATTTTCCTGTACGCCTTCAACACCGAAAGCTCGGGCTTCAGATTTCCGCCACAGGGCTTCACCCTGAAGTGGTTCGGCGTCACCTTCGCCCGTGCCGACGTACTGGAGGCCATCAAGCTGTCGCTGGAAGTGGCCGCCATCGCCACCCTGATCGCCATGCTGCTGGGCACACTGGCGGCCGCAGCGCTGTACCGGCGCGACTTCTTCGGCAAGGAGAGCATCTCCATGATGCTGATCCTGCCGATTGCCCTGCCCGGCATCATTACCGGTATCGCCCTGCTCTCGGCATTCAAGACACTGGGTATCGAGCCCGGCCTGCTGACCATCATCGTCGGCCACGCCACCTTCTGCGTTGTGATCGTCTACAACAACGTCATCGCCCGCTTCCGCCGCACCAGCCACAGCCTGATTGAGGCCTCGATGGATCTTGGCGCCGATGGCTGGCAGACCTTCCGCTACATCATCCTGCCCAACCTGTCGTCGGCCCTGCTGGCGGGCGGCATGCTGGCCTTCGCTCTGTCCTTTGACGAGATCATCGTCACCACCTTCACCGCCGGTCACGAAAAAACCCTGCCTATCTGGCTGCTCAACCAGCTGGCCCGCCCACGCGATGTGCCGGTGACCAACGTGGTCGCCATGCTGGTGATGCTGGTGACCATGCTGCCAATCCTCGGCGCCTACTACCTGACCAAGGACAGCGAAGGCGTTGCCGGCAGCGGTAAGTAATTGTTTTCCCTGAACCCGGAGCCTCTCCTGTGCAAGGAGAGGCAGACGCACACCATAGCGAGGCTTACGCGATGCAAACCCAACTGTTGATCAACGGCCAACTGGTAGCAGGCCAAGGCGCCAAGCAAGCAGTGCTCAACCCCTCGCTGGGCAGCACGTTGGTTGAGATTGCCGAAGCAACCCCCGAACAGGTAGACGCAGCAGTACGTGCCGCCGATGCCGCCTTTATCGACTGGTCACAGACTTCACCTGCACAGCGTTCCGCGCTGCTGCTGCAGGTCGCCGATCTCATCGACGCCAACGCCGAAACCCTGGCGCGCCTTGAGTCGCAGAACTGCGGCAAGCCCTACAGTGCAGCGCTGAATGACGAACTGCCGGCTGTAGCCGATGTGTTCCGTTTCTTTGCTGGCGCCGTGCGCTGCATGCAAGGTTCAGCCGCTGGCGAATACCTGCCGGGGCACACCTCGATGATCCGCCGCGATCCGGTGGGCGTAATCGCCTCCATCGCGCCGTGGAACTACCCGCTGATGATGGCCGCCTGGAAACTCGGCCCGGCGCTGGCGGCCGGTAACACTGTGGTCCTCAAACCATCCGAGCAGACCCCGCTGACCGCGCTGAAGCTGGCCGAACTGATCGCCCCGCTGTTCCCGGCCGGCGTGATCAACGTGGTATTTGGCCGCGGCCCGAGCGTTGGCCAACCGCTGATCAGCCATCCGAAGGTACGCATGGTGTCGCTGACCGGCTCCATCCCCACTGGCGTCAACATCGTCTCCAGCGGCGCTGCGACCATGAAGCGTACTCACATGGAGCTGGGTGGCAAGGCACCGGTCATCCTGTTCGATGACGCCGATATCGACGCCGCCGTCGAAGGCATCCGAGCCTTCGGCTTCTACAACGCAGGCCAGGACTGCACTGCCGCCTGCCGCATCTATGCGCAGAAAGGCATCTACGACGAATTCGTGCGCAAGCTTGGCGAGGCGGTCAGCACCATCAAGACCGGCCTGCAGGACGACGAAAGCACAGAGCTCGGCCCGCTGATCACTGCTGCCCACCGCGACCGCGTACTGGGCTTTATCGAACGCGCCAAGGCCGTACCGCACATTCAGGTCATCACCGGCGGCAAGGCTGTTGAAGGTCCGGGCTTCTTCATCGAGCCCACCGTATTGGCCGGCGCCCGCCAGGACGACGAAATTGTTCAACGCGAAGTGTTCGGTCCGGTAGTTTCGGTTACCGCGTTCGACGACGAAGCCCAGGCACTGGCGTATGCCAATGATTCCGACTACGGCCTGGCCAGCTCGGTGTGGACAGCCGACGTGGGCCGCGCTCATCGGATGTCCGCCCGCCTGCAGTACGGCTGCACCTGGGTCAACACCCACTTCATGCTGGTCAGCGAAATGCCCCACGGCGGCATGAAGCTCTCGGGCTATGGCAAGGATATGTCCATGTATGGGTTGGAGGACTACACCACCATTCGCCACGTCATGATCAAGCACTGATCTGGGCTACTGCGCTCGGCCGGGCGTTGTTGGCCAGGACCTCGAAATGCTCATGTACTCCAGTACATTCCGCTTTCTCGGCCCTGGCCGCCTAGCCCGACCGTCGCTCGTCACGCCCAGATTGGTTCGTTGTTTCACTCCCACCACCGCAGGAGCTTTACAACAATGAAAACCATGCTTCGCAGTTTCAGCTTTGTCGTGCTGTGCGCCGCCGCCAGCCTGGTTCAGGCCGCCGACGACGCCAAGGCCATCATTGAGGGCTACATGGCTGCGTGGAACGCCCATGATGCCAACAAGGCCGGCGAGTTTCTCGCCGAGAACGCCGAGTACTACGACGTCACCGTAGGCTCCGCGCAAAAAGGCCGCGCCGCGGCACGCGACAATGTGATCAAGGTATTTGTCACCGCCATTCCTGATCTCAAGTGGGAAATGACCGGCGCGCCTATCGTCAGCGCTGACGGCATCGCCTTCCAGTGGGTGTTCAGTGGCACCAATACCGGGGCCTGGAGTGCCGAAACTCCGGCCACCGGCAAGCCTGTGAAGTTCGAGGGGGTTTCTTTCGTGCGAATCAAGGACGGCAAGATCGCCTATCAGGGCGATTACTACGACGCCTTGGGCTTTAACAAGCAGCTGGGCTGGTAAGGTCCGCGTAAAACAAAAAGACCGGCCAAAGGCCGGTCTTTTTCATTGTGGCAGCTATCAGGCCAGACCCAGTTCGCGGCGAACCTGCGCTTCCAGCTCGGCCTTGAGACCCGGATCAAGCTTGAGTTGGCGAGCCAGTTCGTCCAGATAGGCACGCTCCAGGAAGTGTTCCTCGTCGACCATCAGCACGCTGGCGATGTACATCTCCGCGGCCATTTCCGGCGTGCTGGCAGCCCGCGCCACCGCAGCCGGGTCCAGCGGCTGGTTGATCTCGTTGTGCAGCCACTGCTGCAACTCGGCCTGATCGGCCGGCAGCTTGTTCAACTGTTCGCCGAGCAACTGGCGCTCGCGCTCATCCACATGACCATCGGCCTTGGCCGCGGCCACCATGGCCCGCAGGATCGCCTGGCTGTGCAGTTCCACCTGAGGCGCCGGCAGGCGGTCGAGGGTCTGGGGCTCGGCGGCCGGCACGGTGCCTGAGCTCTGATTGCTCTGCCAATTGCTGTAGGCCTTGTAGGCAATCACCCCGAGGGCGGCCAGGCCGCCGTAGGTAATGGCCTTGCTGCCCATCTTGCGCGCGCTCTTGTTACCCAGCAGCAGCGCCGCAAGCGCCCCGCCGGCAGCGCCACCGGCAAAGCTACCGGCCTGGCCCTTGAGCAGACCACCAAGGCTGTCGGTCAGACTGCCACCGCCCTTGGACTGGCCCTGGCTTTGGCCCTTGAGCAATTGCTGGCCGGATTTGAACAACTGATCAAGCAGAGACTGGGTATTCATTACGTGCAGTCCTCGGAGAGGTCATCGTCATATACCCAGAGGCTAACCGAGTCGTGTACCTGACCAAACCCGGCGATTGCTGCCAGATGTGTCTAAGCAGCGTTAGCCAGCCCCAGCCAGCGCTGGTAGAAGCCTTCGGCCACGCGGTTCATGCGCGCCACCTTGGCGTCCAGATCGCTCAGGCTTTCTGCAAAGTTTTCCTGGCTGTCCTGGCTCTCATCCAGCAGATGACGGGCATCACGGTGCCAGGCGAGGATCAGTTCGCTCGTCATCTCAGGATGGCCCTGCAGCGCCAGCAGCTTGTCGCCCCAGCTGAAGCCCTGATTCTGGCACCAGGGGCTTTCCAGCAGGTGCAGCGCACCCTCGGGCAGATCGAAGGTATCGCCGTGCCACTGGTAGATCGGAAACTCATCGCCCAGGTGCGCCAGCCAGGGGCTGTCGGCCAGCTTGCGCATGGGCTGCCAGCCGGACTCGGTGTACGGCATCTTGTGCACCTGCGCGCCCAGCGCCCGCGCCAGCAACTGGCCGCCCAGGCAGTGGCCGATCAACGGGATATCACGGCGGATGAAATGCTGCAGCGCAGCAACCTCCTCGGCAATCCACGGCAGCGGGTCATTCACGCTCATGCCGCCGCCCATGATGGCCACGGCTTTGGGACGGTCCAGATCGACCGAGGCCAGTTCGCCCTGATCACAGCGGATTTCGCGGAAGGTTTCCCCATGACGGGTCAGGAAGGTTTCCAGATGCGCCGGCGGGCAGTAATCAACGTGGGTAAAAATCAGGATTTCGGACATGGTTACCTCCGTCCGTCAGTCTGCAAGATTGCAGACCGACGGTCGAGGGTAGAGGTGGGTCACTTTTACTTAGCGCGTTCGTGCCACTTCCTGGGTGACGCCCCAGCCATCCAGCACCCCGCCAAGGGGCACTACAACGGCTTCCAGGTCATGCTCGAAATCATCGATTCCGGCATGGGTGGCATACATCACCTTGCTGACTTGCAGGTGCCAGTCTCCTTCGCCGCGGCGAATGATCTGGGCATTGAGCGACTCCCCGCGAAACTGCCGGGCCGCCTGGCGGGCCCGCTCTTCATCCGAAAAAATGGCGTAGAACTCGATCGGATGAAACCGGGCGAAGTCAAAGCCCCCTTCCTTCATGCGGCGCAATACAGAGCTGCTGACATCTTCGTGTGAGGCTGAGCTCATGGAACGACCTCCTCGCTTGCGATAGATGAACGGGCCAAAAGTGCGTGCAGCGCCAAACCGGCACGAGACGTGCCGAAATCATCACGGAGGATCGACGCCGCCAGCCAAGAACAGCCGGCAAAGCGTCATCTTGAGCTTAGCGCTGCCAGTCCGGCAGCGCTGCAGGATTCACAACGGTGTGCGACAAACGGCTCAGACGCTGTCAGGACCGGTTGATCAGCGCCATCATCCAGCGGGTCAGCGGTGCCGGAGTGACCTGCCCCAGCCAGTACAGCAGGCTGAACTGCAGGCTGATCGGCCGGTGCACGCTCGCGCCCTGGGACTGCTGCCAGACGGCCTCGGCAATGTCCTCGGCAGCCAGATTGACGCCCAGACGACGCAGCGCCGGCGGCTCGAAGGTCTGACTGCTGACCATGGGGGTACGCACGAAGGGCGGCATCAGGTCACCGACGCGGATGCCGTGACGCTCCCACTCCAGATCCAGCGCCTCGGTCAGCCCGCGCACGGCGAACTTGGAGGCCGAGTAGCTGGCCATGTCCGGCGTGCCATACAGACCGGAAGCCGAGCCCATGTTGATCACCTGGGCATTGGCGGTGGCCTTGAGGTAACCGAAGGCCAGGTGCGTCATCTGCAACAGCCCCAGCACATTGATGTTGAGGATGCGCTGGTGCTCTTCCAGGCTGATCTCCTCGAACTTGCCGAAGCGAAGCACACCGGCGCAGTTGAACAGCAGGCGCAGCTGGCCCTGGTGCTTGCCGCAGAAGTCTGCCAGGGCCTCGCTGACCGCCGCCCGGTCGGTCACATCCAGCGCCACGAACCAGGCATTGCCCAGCTCGGCCGAGAGACGCGCCAGCGCCTCGGCATTCACATCGAGCAGGCCAACCTTCCAGCCCCGCTGGTGAAACAGCCGCGCGGTAGCGGCGCCGATGCCGGAGGCTGCACCACTGATCAGGATGTTGTCCATGTCACGCTCCCTGTGCCTTGAGAAATTTCACCACCGACTGCATGGCCCGATCAGCCGCACGCAGCATGCCGACATGGGCCTGAAACACATGCCAGAGCCCAGCATAGCGCTCCAGCGTGACACTCACCCCTGCCGCGCGGGCTTTATCGGCCAGACGCAGGCTGTCGTTGCGCAGCACCTCGTCCTCCCCAACCTGGATGATCATCGGCGGCAAGCCGCTGAGGTCCGCATTGATCGGCGACACCAGCGGCTGCGCGCGGTCGATGCCGGCCGGGCAGTAGAGCTCCACGGCCTGCTCGATCCACTTGCGGTGGATCAGCGGATCGCCAGCCGGCGGCGTGTGCATCTGCTCACCGGTGAAATCGACAACCGGCGAATAACACACCAGCCCGGCCGGGGCCGGCAGGCCCAGCTCGCGCAGGCGCAGGGCGGTGACCAGGGTCAGGTTGCCGCCAGCCGAGTCTCCGCCAACAAAGATGCGCTTGTAGCCACGCGCCAGCAGTTCGCGGTAAGCCGCGACCGCATCCTCCAGCGGTGCCGGAAAGGCATGCTCGGGGGCCAGCCGGTAATCCAGGGCACAGACCGCGAGGCCGGCGCGCCGAGCCAGAGCGCCGCAGATACCGCGATGGGTCGATGGCGCACCAATCAGGTAGGCACCGCCGTGCAGGTAAAGCAGCACGGCACCGTCGGTTACGCTCGGGCGATGCCACTCGCAGGGGCGGCCGCCGATCTGCTCGGCCGTGCGGGTGACGCCCTTGTTCGGCACCGGCGCGGCGGTCAGCAGACGAAGTACCAGGCGCTGGCCGGCCACCGGCATCGGCGGACGAACCAGACCACGAAACAGCAGGGTCAGCGCCCCGCGCAGGATGGCCCGCAATCCGGGCTGTTCCTGTGGCGCCGCAATCAGCTCGGCAGCAGCGTTTTCAGCGGGTAAGGACATAGTCGGACAGCTCCGGAGCACGGGTCAGGTAACGGTAGGTGAAGGTAAAGCCGGGCCAGTTCACGGTGTTCTTGCCCGCCGCATTGAGGTACCAACTGGTACAGCCCTGAGCCCAGATGGTGTGTTCCTCGGCGGCCTGCAACTGCTGGTTGTAGCGGCTCTGCACCGCAGCCTTGACGTCCAGATAGCGTAAACCCTGCTCATCGATCACCCGAAGGCAGGCCAGCACATAACGGAACTGGCTTTCCAGCATGTAGATGATCGAGTTGTGCCCGAGATTGGTGTTCGGCCCGTAGAGAATGAACAGGTTGGGGAAACCGCTGACGCTGATGCCCTTGTAGGCCTCGGCGCCGGTTCGCCAGGCAGCGTTAAGCTCGGTGCCGCCCAGGCCCCTGATCTGCATCGGCGCGAGGAAATCGGTGGCGGCAAAGCCGGTGCCGTAGATCAGCACATCGGCCTCATGCAGGCGGCCATCGGCGGTGCGCACCCCGTTGGCCTCAATCCCGATGATGGCCGTGCCGACGATCTGCACGTTGGCCTGATTCAGCGCCGGGAAGTAATCGTTGCTGATCAGGATGCGCTTGCAGCCCAGCGGGTAATCCGGCTGCAACTGCGCACGCTTGGCCGGGTCGTTCACGCCGCGGCGCAGATGCCGCTGGAAACTGCCACGAAACAGCTGCAGGAGCGCCGGGACGCGGGTAAAGGCCACCGCACGCGCCTCGTGCTGCAGATAAATGCGCCAGCGATCCAGACGCTGCAAGAGCGGCACACGGCGGAACAGCGCCAGCTCCCAGGCCCGGTAGGCACGGTCGGGCTTGGGGATCACATAGGCGGCACTGCGCTGAAAGAGGCTCAGTTGGCTGGCCAGCGGCTGAATCTGCGGCACGAACTGGATGGCCGAAGCCCCGGTGCCGATGACTGCCACCCGCTTGCCCCGGAGATCCACATCATGCCGCCAATGGGCAGAGTGGAAGGCCGGGCCGGCGAACTGCTCCAACCCGTCGATGCGCGGATAGGCCGGACGGCTCAGCTGGCCGCAGGCGGTGACCAGACTGCGCGCCTGCAGGGTCTGGCCGCAGCGGGTATGCACCTGCCACAGACCTTTTGCCTCGTCGAACTCGGCATGGCTGACTTCGGTATTGCAGCGGATACGTTTGGCCAGACCGTACTTGTCGACGCAGTGGCGGATATAGCCGTGGATTTCCGCCTGCGGCGCGTACTTGCGAGACCAGTCGGCCTTGGGCTCGAACGAATAGGAATACAGGTGCGAAGGCACATCGCAGGCCGCGCCCGGATAATGGTTATCACGCCAGGTGCCGCCAACCTCGGCGGCCTTTTCCAGAATCAGGAAATCGCCCTGCCCGGCCTTGTCCAGCTGGATCGCCAGACCGATGCCGCCAAAGCCGGCGCCGATGATCAGCACACGCAAGGGTGCCGTCGTGGAGCTGTCGTTATGCATTGTTGTTCTCATCATGACAGTCAGTGCGCTGATGCTAACCGTAGAAGCCCCAAGGTTTTATGGCATAGTCGGCCACTCGATTGTGAATTTCGGCCAATTCAATCTGATGTCCAGCAAGGTCATTTCCAGTACTGCCGCACCAGGCTCCGCCCAGCGCCGGGTCAAGCGCAGTATCACCAGCTTGCAGATACTCACCCAACTGGGGATCGAACACGGCCTCAGTATCGAACAGTGTCTGGCCGGAACCGGACTGACCGCCCTGCAACTGGCCGATGCCAGTCAGGAGGTGGAGCCGGCGACTGAACTGCAGTTGATCCGCAACCTGCTGGCCGCCCTGCCCGCTGAGCCCACCCTGGGTCTCAAGGCCGCCCAGCGCTACCAGCTGACCACCTACGGTATCTGGGGCTATGCCCTGCTCAGCAGTCCGACCATCCGCAGCGCTGCCGAACTGGGGCTGCGCTATCTCGATCTGACCTTCGCCTTTGCCCATATCAGCCTGCAGGAAGACGATGCACTGGCGCATATCTGCGTGGACTGCAGCGAGGTGGATACCGACGTACAGGCCTTTATCACCCAGCGCGACACCTTTGCGGTGCTGGTGATCCAGCGCGAACTGCTCGGCCAGCAAGCCATGCCACTACACGGGTTGACATTGCGCCTGCCAAAGCCGGCTGATACCAGGCCCTATGAGCAATTACTCGGCTTCCTACCTCAGTTTGGTGCCGGCGATAACCGCATCAGTTTTGCCCGCACACTGCTCGACCAGCCCCTGCCCCGCGCCGACCCCGGCACGGTGGAACTCTGCGATGCCCAGTGCCGGGCGCTGCTGGCCCGACGTCAGGTGCGCGACGGGGTGGCCGCACAGGTGCGGCACCTGCTGTTGCGCCAGCCCGGCAGGCTGCCGGACATGCCCCGGGTAGCCAGCCAGCTCAACCTCAGCGAGCGCAGCCTGCGCCGCCAACTGGTCAGCGAACAGACCAGCTTTCGCCAACTGCTCGAAGAGGTCCGCCAGACCCTGGCCGAAGAGCTGCTGGCCACCGGCGGCCTGAGTCTGGAGGAGATCGCCAGCCGCTTGGGCTATGGCGAAAGCAGTAATTTCATTCACGCCTTCAAGCGCTGGAAAGGGCTGCCGCCCAGTCAGTATTTGCTAAGTCGCAACAGGGCAACAAAGGGCTAAGGCCGAATGCAGGCTTAATCCCTTCTGAACTACAATTCACCTTTCCTGCGGCGACTCATCCCGACATCGCCCGCGCATCATCCTTGTAGTGGGCGCAGCCCCGTAGTCACATGCCAACTCTCGATCTTCGCCGCCTGATCATTCTGCTCACCGTTGCCACGGCGCTGATCACTTTTGCCAACAGCTTCCAAGCCAGCTACCGAAGTCAGCGAGATCTGCTCATGCAGCAGACGCTGCAAGCCAATTATGTCTACGCCGCGCGGCAAGCCTACAGTACCGACAATTTTCTTCTCGCAGCTCAGGATCAGCTGGCCTATAGCGCCAGTCAGCTGGGTAGCAAACTGAACAACGCCGATTACCTTCAGGCTGAAGTTGATCGACTGAAGAATCAGACCGATACCTTCGATATGGTTCTGATCATTGATGCCAACAGCCGAGCATTGGCAACAGCCCCTTCGTCAACCGGTCTAAAGGGGCAAATACTTGTCAGCCAGGGTGCTCAGTTGTTGCGCAACAACCATACCGCCCTGATCAGCGCCCCATTTATAGGTAGCACCGGCAACCTTCTCGTCATGATCGCCGCCCCGATCAAGAGTTCCACGGGTGTTTACTTGGGACACATAACCGGTTCGATCTACCTGCAGCAGCGCAATATTCTCGGTACGTTGCTTGGCAGTGGTTATCGCGATGACGGCTCGTATCTGTATGTCGTGGACCGTGAAGGCAAACTGATCTACCACCCAGACACCGCCCGTATTGGTGAGCATGTGATGGCCAACCCCGCTGTACATGCAGTTGTCAGTGGTGCCGAGGGCAGCCAGCGGCTGATCAATCTCAAAGGCATCGACATGCTCGCTGGCTACTCGCCGATGAAGACCACGGGCTGGGGCATCATCGCCCAAACGCCCACGGAAATACCGTTAGCCATGCTTAACGGGCTCATGTTGCAAACGCTGAAGTACACCGTCCCCTTGCTACTTCTGACTCTGTTGGCGGTGTGGTGGTTATCGGGTCGCATTGCTCGCCCGCTCTGGCACCTGGCAACCTTGGTCAAGAACTGGCATGCGCCTGACACACTGGATTTATTGAATCAGGTCCGTGCCCGCTACTTTGAGGCGGACCAACTCAGACACTCCATCGCAGAAGGCATCAGCATCATTCAGCAGCAACTGGGCAAGCTCAGCCGAGAAAGCCTGACCGACCCGCTGACCGGACTGGATAACCGCCGTGGTCTGCGCCGGGCTCTGGACCAACTGCAAGCCCGGCAGCGACCGTTCAGCGTGATCACACTGGACATCGACCACTTCAAACAGGTCAACGACCAATTCGGCCATGACCTTGGCGATCAGGTACTGCTGCATCTGAGTGCTCAGATGCGCGCCTGCACACGTAGCGATGACCTCATCTGTCGCAGCGGCGGTGAAGAATTCGTCATCCTGCTGCCTGACATGGATCTGGACAGCGCCAGCGCCCTCGGCGAGCGCCTGCGTGAACGAATGGCCAATAGCCCCAGTCCAGTCGGTATACCAGTCACCATTTCCCTTGGCGTTGCCTATGCGAGCCCAGGCAAGCACAGTCCGGCACAAATACTGAAACTCGCCGATCAGGCGCTCTATCAAGCCAAGCAACAAGGCCGCAATCGACTAGTTGCAGCACAGCTTGGCGAATTCTTCTGACGACGTTCAGTCGTCGCGGGTCAAGACCTCCAGCAGCTCGATCTCGAACAACAGGTTGGCATTAGCGGGGACACGCGAGCCCATACCACGATCACCATATGCCAACGCTGCCGGCACCCAGAGTTTGCGTATGCCGCCCACGCGCATGCCCATGAGCCCTTGATCCCAGCCCTTGATCACTCGACCGGTGCCAATCACACACTGAAAAGACTTACCCCGCTCATGGGACGAATCAAAGCAACTGCCGTCCTCCAGAAAGCCTCGGTACTGGGTAGTGATCAGTGCTCCCTTAACCACTTCTTTACCGTCGCCCACCTGGACATCTTCGATCCGAAGTTCGTTGTTCATCATTACCTCTGGAAAGTGCATCGCCTGTCACGGCGGCCGGCGCGCTTTTTCGCAGGATTTGCCTAAACAGGCAAGTCTGACCAAATACCACTAGCCCTGATCATTACGAAATGACCGCCCGGCAACTAACCCTTAACTCACCTTGCCGACTGGCAAAGCATGAACCACTCTCAAGGGCGTGAAGACCTCGCCGGCAGAGGACCGACAGCCAAGGAGTGCACAGTGATAGTTACGGTTTTCCGTCACGCGCTGCTACGCCGCGCATATGGCGTCTTGCTGTCGATAATGCTGCTCGGGCAAATAAGCCTGGCGGCAGAATTGAGCATTGCCGTAGCTCGAACGCCACTGTCACTGCCCATTTTTGTGGCGGCACAGCAGGGCTTTTTCAGCGATCAAGGCATCCATGTACACCTACAGGAAGTCAGTGGCGGACATCGAGCACTCGCAGCTGTGTTGGCAGGACAAGTAGATATCGGAACCGCATCTGACTCTGTCCTGATGTTCAACAGCCTCAAGCGAAGTGATTTCGTCACCCTCGGCTACTTTGTCAGCAGCCCTTCCGACTTGTCGATTGTGGCCCATCGCGATTCCCCGCAAACACCTGATCAATGGCGCGGCAAGTCAGTTGGTGTCGTTAAAAGTGCCAGCAGCGAATACCTGATGCACTCCTGGCTGTTGCTCAATGGCATTGACCCTCAGCAGGTCAACTTCATGGATGTGCAGCCTGAAGCCATGGCTGAAGCATTGAAACAGCGCAAGGTCGAAGCTGTTTCCATCTGGGAACCCACAACCTTTGCTCTTTTAAAGCAGGTAAACGGTAGTGTCGTGCTACCCAGCCATGGCCTGCACACCCTCACGTTTCATCTGATCAGCACACGTAGTACAGCCACGCGCAGAGCGGCAGATATGCAGGCCGTACTACGGGCCATTGATCAGGCAGAGACGTTCATCCGCAAGCAACCGCAAACAGCTCAATCCATTCTGCGCAGCACATTGCAAGCTGATCAGGCCTTTATCGATTGGATCTGGCCCCGTTACCACTATCAATTGGGGCTCGACCAGGCGCTGATCAGTTCCCTCGAAAGCCAGGCACGCTGGAGTATGGAGAACGGGCTGAGCAACCTCGTTGAGGTGCCCAACTACCTGAACTTCGTCGACTCCGGCCCTTTGCGAACGGTACGCCATAGTGCCGTCTCGTTGATCGAGTAAGCCATGCGCATCCATCGCCTGCTGCTCAGCTGTGGCGTGATCGGGGTTCTGGGTACCCTTGCACTGACGCTGGCCAGTCAGCAACTGTCGCGCAGCCAGAGTGATCTGCTACAAACCCAGGCACTGCTTGGTCAGACCAGCCGCGATGCTGCTGAACTGGTAGTACTGACCCATGAATATGTCTTGCACGGCTCTGCCCGGGTCAACTACCAGTTGCAGAAGCAGCAACAGAACATCATTGATCGCCTGCATTACCTCGAAGGCCACCTTGAAGCGCCACCCCTGCAAGCCCGACAGCACCTGAGCGCCATGGTCCGACTTTTTACTGACCTGCGCGACCTACCCCAACCAGCTGACAATCTGCTACAGCAAAGACGCCGCGATCTGATGCAGCAACAACTGCTGGCCAATGCACGCGAACTATCGCAGGCAATAGAGCAGTGGAACCAGTTGATCAATGCCGACCATACACGTGCCCAGCAACGTCTGGCCGTGCTATCGGTGGCTATTCCGCTGACGCTGCTGGTATTGCTCGCTATCTGCTCTTGGCTGATCTGGCGGCGCTTGCTGCAACCACTGGCACATCTGACCCAGGTTGTGGCCAGTGCCAGCGCAGGCGAACTGCATACACGCAGCGAACTGGATGGCGACGATGAACTGGCCGAACTTTCCCGAGCCTTCGATGCTCTGGCGCTCGATATGGTGTCTCAGCTTAAGAACGAAGTTGCTTTGCGCCAGGCTGTCGAAGCTACCATCAGAGCCTCCGAGCAGCGTTTTCGTGATCTTCTCAACACCATGGATGGCATCGTCTGGGAAGCAGACGCCCGCACATTCCAGATTACCTTCATCAGCGAGCAGGCTGAACGACTACTCGGTTATGCCTGCCGCGAATGGCTACAACCCGGTTTCTGGATGGCACATATTCACCCGGAGGACCGTGAGTGGGCTGCCAACTACTGCGCCAAACACACAGCCCTAAAGGAGGCCCACGACTTTGAATACCGGTTCATGCGTCAGGATGGGCGAGTCGTCTGGTTGCATGATGTGGTTACCGTAGTTTGCGAAAACGATCAGCCACGCTGGCTTCGCGGAATAATGGTTGATATCAGCCGGCAGAAAAGTGCAGAGGCTGAGATCATCGCCACCCAGCAACACCTGCAAGCCACCCTCACCGCACTGCCCGACCTGCTTTTCGAGGTCGACAGAAACGGCACCATCTACAGTTTGCATGTGCCCAACCGCAGTCTGCTGGCCGTACAGCCTGAGCAATGCCTGGGCAAAGGGTTCAGTGAACTGCTGCCCACAGCAACCGCAGAAATCTGTCTGCAAGCCATCGATGAGGCTCGACGCACAGGCACTTCACAGGGGATGGAGTACTCGCTCGATCTCCCCCAGGGCACACTCTGGTTCGAAGCATCAGTAGCCACGCTAGCGGACGAATCGAGCGACGAGCCACGCTTCATTTTCATCGCTAGGGACATCACCGCCAGTAAGCGTGCCAGCGAGGAAATCAAGAACCTGGCGTTTTTCGACGCACTTACCCAACTACCCAATCGTCGACTGCTGCTCGATCGCCTCAACCAGGCGCGGATGAACAGTGCTCGCGGCGAACACTACTGTGCTCTGTTGCTGAGCGATCTGGACAATTTCAAGAGTCTCAACGACACCCAGGGGCACGATGTCGGCGATCAATTACTGATTGAGGCGGCCAATCGTTTCAAGGCCTGCCTCCGCGAAGGCGATACCGTGGCACGCCTGGGTGGCGACGAATTTGTTGTGATTCTCAACAATCTGGGTAATGCCGAACACGCCGCGCGCCAGGCCGAGCGTCTGGCCAGCAAGATCGGCAAGGCCCTTAGCCTGCCTTATGAGCTGCAGATAGAGCAGCCTGATGGCAGCACTGGCGTGCACCAGCACCACTGCTCCCTGAGCATCGGCATCACCCTTTTCCAGGGTCATGGCCTTAGTGCAGACGAACTGCTCAAACGGGCAGATACCGCGATGTATCAGGCCAAGAAGAGCGGACGTAACACCCTGCGCTTTTTTGATTTGAAGATGCAGGAGGCCGTCAGCCAACTGGCCAGCCTGGAAAACGATTTGCGCCGCGCAGTACTGGAGCAGCAGTTCGAACTGTTCTATCAGATTCAGGTCGACGGTAACGATCAAGCATTGGGCGCAGAGGCTCTGCTGCGCTGGCGCCACCCGGATCGTGGCCTGGTATCACCGGCTGACTTCATTCCCCTGGCTGAAGAAACCGGCCTCATTCTGCCGCTTGGCCACTGGGTCCTGCATACAGCCTGCACGCGTCTGGCACAGTGGGCAGATGATATCCGCCTGGCCGGTCTGACCCTTGCGGTCAATGTCAGCCCAAGGCAATTCGCACTCCCCACCTTCGTTGAGGAAGTGCTGGCCCTGCTCACCCACACAGGCGCCAATCCAGCACGGCTCAAATTGGAACTTACTGAAAGTCTGCTGCTGGACAATACCGACGAGATCATCGCCAAAATGGCACGACTCAAGGCCCATGGCGTTGGTTTCGCACTGGATGATTTCGGTACAGGTTACTCGTCGCTCAGCTACCTCAAGCGCCTACCGCTGGACCAGTTGAAGATTGATCAGACCTTTGTCCGTGACCTGCTGGAAGACCCCAATGATGCAGCCATTGCCCGCACAGTGATTACCCTCGGTCAGAGTCTGGGGTTGGCAGTAATCGCCGAGGGAGTGGAATCTAACGCGCAACGACATTTTCTCGCTGCAGCGGGCTGCGCGGCTTACCAGGGCTACCTGTTCAGTCGGCACTGCCCGTGGAGGAATTCGAAAAACTGATTGGCACTACTGAGCAGAAGTACTCCAGCGCCTGATGTCTGAACACCGCTCTCGTCAGAGATCACGGGACTTATGATCATGTGCAAACTTGGCATGTACAGCGAAGCGAGTCAGCCACCACTGGCGTTCATAAAACGCAGTACCTGTACCTCACCGTCAAGGTTGAACTCATGGCGCAACGGTTTATTGCCCAGAGCTATTCGCAGAGCATCCAGCAGAGGCTGGTCAGTCTCGGGGTAGCGGCGCAGCAAGGCGCGCATATCGATCGAGTTCTCGTGACCCAGACACAATAGAAGACGCCCTTCTGCAGTCAGGCGCACACGGTTACAGGTGCTACAAAAGTTGTGGCTGTGCGGCGAAATGAAACCGATGCGGCTGTCTGGAAAATCCTTCAGGCGTACATAACGGGCCGGGCCGCCACTCTGTTCAGCGCTATCGACCAGGCTATAGCGTTCACTGATACGTTCGCGCACCCAGTCGCTGGAGCAGAAACTTTCGCCACGCGAACGCCCGACCTCGCCAAGAGGCATCTCTTCGATAAAGCTGATATCCAGGCCTCGATTGACTGCAAAATCCAGCAGATCAACCACCTCATCAGCATTACGCCCCTGCATCACTACCGTATTGATCTTGACTCGGGCAAAACCGGCATTGCTAGACGCTTCAATGCCAGCTAGCACTTGGCTCAAATCACCAGTGCGGGTGATCGCACGGAACTTGTCAGCATCAAGGCTATCCAGGCTGATGTTCATCCGTTTGACACCCGCGTCGGCCAACGGCCGAGCCAGTTTGCCAAGCTGAGAGCCATTACTGGTCATCACCAACTCGCGAAGGCCTGGCAATGCTGCAATTTTTTCGCACAGCACAACAATGCCCCGACGAACCAGCGGTTCACCACCAGTCAGACGAATCTTCTTCACTCCGTTTGCAACAAAGAGTCGCGCAACCCTTTCAATCTCTTCCAGAGTCAGAACCTGCTGGCGAGGAAGAAACGTCATCTCTTCTGCCATGCAGTAAACGCAACGGAAATCGCAACGATCGGTGACCGATAGGCGCAGATACTCAATGCTGCGGCCAAAGCCATCCATCAGCTGTCTGTCCATTACGATGAGGTCTCCAAAAAGGGTTATCCGCCAGCACCAGATCTGCTGTTGTTCTTTATTGCATCAATAACGACTCTGCGCCATCCATAACATTTCCCTGAATGTTCGCCATGTCGGGGGGAATAGATCACTCAGCATTGATCCACTGAACGAGCGGCGCCATTGAAGCAAAGCGTGCGCCATAAACCTTAGCTAGCCAGCAAGAATCGCATCGGCTCCCCGACAGCGCGCATAAACCCAGTACAAACATCGGAGCAATCCTTACAACCAGGCGATTGTATTCACGACGGTTGAGCTAGATCGCCTCATCAACAGACAAAAGTCGCACTGCACGCGTCATAAGCGTGCACGAGCCAAAGACTCTATTAGCCACGTTGAGGATCAGTCTGTATGACCATCACCCCGCGCGCGACACTGCATAGGCCCGTAGCGGTACAGATAGAGAGCCAACCAGTAACACCCAACACGCATGGCATTGCGGGCAGGTTGAGCAGGAAAAAGGCCATTCGTGACAAAAAGACTCGGCAGCGCTCGCCCTCCCACTCCGCCAGCCCCTTGTCACGCCAGTCAATAAGACTGCCCTGACCACCTCAGAGTATCAGTGCTGAACAATCTCCAAATCCAACTTAGGGATGCACGGGTTAAACCCGCTCCTGCTGGCTATCGCGCATCAGTTGAGCCGGGCTGTGGCCGAAATAGCGCTTGAACTCGCGACTGAACTGCGAGGCGCTTTCATAACCGACCTGATCAGCAGCGACATAGGCTTTCATGCCCTGCTGAACGATAAAGTCACGCGCCTTGCTCAGGCGGATTTTCTTCAGATACTGCAGCGGCGAATCATCGGTGACTTGCTTGAAGGCGCGATGAAACGCCGAGCTGCTCATATTGGCCTGGCGGGCCAGTTTCTCGACATCCAGATGCTGAGCATAGTTGTGCTGGATCAGCTGTAGCGCACGCGCCACCCGAGCAAAATGGCCGTTGTGCGAGGCCAGTGCATACAGGGCGGCGGCCTGGCTGCCCTGCAGGGCACGGTAAAAAATCTCGCGCAGCAGGCCCGGGCCAAGAATACGCCGCTCGCTGGCGCTACCCAGACAACGAATCAACCGACCTAGGGCGTCGAGCATCTCTGCCTCAAGCGGCACCGGGGCGATGACGCGCGGCATAGCCTGCTCCGCCTCATCAGACGAGAGTGCAGCCGTTCCTAACTCGTCGATCAACGCATTGAGCTGGGGCAGATCGATATCAATATACAGACCGAGCAAGGGGTCCTCGGGGCTGGCGAAAGTCTCGCACTCGAAGGGCAAGGTGGCGGAAACCAGCAAGTAGGTATCCGCGTCATAGACGAACTGTCTGCCACCCAAATAGCCAACCTTGGTGCCCTGCGCAACGATACAGATCCCCGGGTCGTACACCAGCGGGGCACGAGCGATGGCTTGGCGCGAGGCGAAGAAGCGCACGCCGGGCAGGCCCGTTTCCGAGAAACCATCGGGCAGGTTGAGGGCCCGCAACAAGGCTGCCAATGATTGCATCACCGCCCCAAGAACAAACAGAATTAGGCAACGAATCTACCATTATCAACGATAAATCCATAGCCAGAGATAGCTTTAGGCAAATATTAGCCACTAATAGGTGTTTGTCATTCCGGTCCATTTACCCAAAATGCAGGCCATCGGCTCACCGCGAGCCTCTGCAACACTGAGGGTAAAACCATGCTGAACTTCAATTTCTACAATCCCACCCAAATCGTCTTCGGTCAGGGCCAACTCAGCCAGCTAGATAGCCTGGTGCCAAAGAAGGCGAAGGTGATGATCACTTACGGCGGCGGCAGCGTGGTGCGTAACGGCGTGCTCGACAAGGTGAAGGCCGAGCTAGCCAAGTCGGCGCGCAGCGTGAGCGAATTCGGCGGCATCGAAGCTAACCCCAAGTTCGAGACAGCCATGCAAGCCGTCGATCGCGTTCGCGCCGAGCAGATCGACTTTCTGCTCGCGGTGGGAGGCGGCTCGGTGATGGATGCCACCAAGTTCATCGCCCTCGCTGCCGCCAATACCGAATACCAGGCCAAGGAAGACCAGCTGCTTATTCACGGCTTCAACCCAGTGCCGGTGAATAACGCGATTGCCCTGGGCACCGTGGCCACCCTACCGGCAACTGGTTCGGAAATGAACTGCTTCGCGGTGATCAGCCGCGGGGAAGACAAGCTGCCGGTGTACAGCCCGCTGACCTTCCCCACGTTCTCGATTCTGGACCCGGAGCTAACATACACCCTGCCGGCTATTCAGGTTGCCAACGGCGTCGTGGATGCCTTCGTGCATGTGGTCGAGCAGTACCTCACCTACCCTGTGGATGCACGCTTCCAAGACCGCGCCGCTGAGGGCATCCTGCAAACCCTGCTGGAAATTGGCAAAACCACCGTGGACGAGCCGACAAACTACGCTGCGCGCTCGAATCTGGTGTGGAGCGCCACAATGGCCTTGAACGGACTGATCGGTTCGGGCGTGCCGCACGATTGGAGTGTGCACATGCTCGGCCACGAACTGACCGCACTGTTTGGCATCGACCACGCGCAAAGCTTGGCCGTGGTGTTGCCGTCGATGTGGCGTGTACGTCGGGAACCCAAGCGCGAAAAGCTGCTGCAATTCGCCGAGCGCGTGTGGGGCATCACCGAAGGCAGTGACGATGTACGCATCGACGCCGCAATCGTCAACACCGAAGCCTTCTTCAACAGCCTAGGCATTGCCACCCGCCTGTCGGCACACGGCATCGACCAGCAAGGTATTGAACGCGTACTTCAAGCGCTGGAGAAGCACGGCATGGTTGCGCTTTCTGAGCGCGGTGATGTGACCCTAGAGGTTTCTCGCCAAGTGCTGGAACTAGCGTTGTAGGCACTCACCGGCACACAGCACTTTCTGTGTGCCGGTAATTTACAGAGACAGCGCAACCCCTTCCTCTGGCCGGCGCGCAAACTGCTAAAGCTGCGTGCCTCAAGCGTTTCTACCCGCCGAGTATTGATCGGCGAACTTCAATGTCACCTGAATTGCTACTGGCGGCATGGACTGGCATTGATGTAGGGCGGGGAGCAACCACAGCTCGATTTATCCCAGCTGCGCTACCCCCATCTCAAGGACTAGGGATTTAGCTGCCCCATAGAGAGTCTTGACTCCCCGTCCTGCAGCACTTGAGCCAAAGTGGACAATCGGGTGTCAGGAACACTGGACGGCAGCAGATCGACCCCCGCACTGACAAATACCTGATTGTAGGCATTACGGAGATCGGCATACGCCAGGTCACGCCTTAGCTGAGCCTGCAGGGCATTCAGCTCGCCCTGGATCAGCTCCAGCTCACCGATACTCTGGGTGCTGTAGCGGTTACGCAGTTGCTCGGCGATCTGACCGTCCAGATCGGCCAACTGCTGGCTGGTCTGAAACTGACGGCGGGCTTCTGCGTAGTTGGCGTTAGCCACGTAAAGCTGTGCGAGGATGGCCATGGACATGGCCTGGCGACGGGCATTGGCGACCTCCTGGCCTGTTTTGGCAACATCGATAGCCATCGGTGCAGAGAGCACGTTGAACAGGTTCCAGGTGACCTTAACGCCGTAGTCCGCCCAACTCTGGTTTACCAGGAAGCTGTTGCTGTCAGAGTGACCACCGGCAGAGAACTCCAGACCGGGCAACAGGCGCAGCATGGCCTTGCGGGTCTCGGCGGCGCTGATTCGGGCCTGATAGTCCTGCTCTCGCAGTTCAGGGCGGCTGGCCAGGGCCTGATGCTCCAGTTGGGAGAAGTCAACCTTCAGCTCGGGCAGCGTGTAACCGTCGCTGGCAGCCAACTGGAAGTCGGTATTCAGTGGCAGGTTGATGAGCGCGGCCAGTTCGGTCTTGGCCAGGGACAACGCACGACGCTGTTCCTCCAACTGACGGGTGGCCTCGATCAAGGCTCTCTGGTAGCTCAGCGCTTGCACTGGATCACCAATCCGCTGAGCACTCAGGTTACGGCTGTCGGTACGGGCTTGATCGACGCGAGTCATGAGGCTGTCGATCTGCTTGAGCAACCGCTCGGCGGCAACAGCTCGCCAATAAGCGGAGCGTACGTCCTGGGTAATGGTGTGGATGACCTTGCGGCGGCGCTCCTCGACAATCAGGCGCTGGTCGGCCTGCTGCTTGGCGCTGACATAGCTGACACCGAAGTCGAGTACGTTCCACACCAAGGTGAGGTCAGCTACGTTACGGTCGCGGTCCTGAGAGGTGGAGGGCTCCAGGGACTGGGAGCCAGTCTCGATGCTGCGGCTGCTGGAAGCACTGACGTTATTTCGACCTGCATAGCCGGCGGATAACGCCATGCGCGGCAGCATGTCGAAGGTCGCTAAGTCCAGCTGGCGCTCGGCTAGAGCATGCTCCATCACCTTCAGGCGAGCCTCAAGGTTGTACTTGATGGCCCGGGCCATTGCCTCATTCAGGGACAGGGGCCCACTAAGGGGCTCCTGGTCCTTAAACATGCTGGAGATATCCGCCCTTGCGCGTGCTTCGCTCTCGCTGCGGTCGATCGGCTGGGTAGTAACGGCACACCCACTGATGGCCAAGGCCAACAGACTGGCGGTAAAGAGCTTGTAGGTCTGGTTCATGCTGGCAGCCGCCCCCTGGTACGGCAAGGTAGTTCCCTTTCTTGTCATGTCAGCCACGGGTTGTGGCCCCCGCCACCTGCCCGAGGGCCTGGGCCAACTCGCGCACGGGGCGCATGTCGGCTTCTTTCATGGCGTTCAGTTGCTGGCCAAGAGTGGGGGCACCGGTCAGGCTCCGCCCATTTTTGCCAGTGTCCCCAACACGCCATTGTTTGCCGTCAAATACCTTAAATTGCATATCCTGCTGTGGCACATCTTTGCCAAACATGCTGGACAAGCTGCTGGTGCCGAACACGCCGCCGTCGCCCCCGCCGAAGCCGAGGAAACCACGCCCGCCGCCGTCACTGGCGCTACTGTCGCTGCTGGCAAAGACCTGGGCGATGTAGCTGGGCGCCAGGGCGTTTGGGTTCATGAAGATGCTGTCCACGGTGGGCACCCCGCTGCCCAGAGTCGGCTGCTCGAACAGCGGCGGCGGTAGCAACGGCGAAGTGGTGCTGGACGGTGGCACGCTGGGTACGCTGGGCTGGATCGGTGCGGTCGGCGTGGTTGGCACGCTGGGCGTCGGGTTAGCACGGAATTCCGGGTCGCCCTCGACCCCACCCAACACGTAGCCCACGGTGACGAAGTTGTTCGCCATGGCGTTGCCGACGGTGTCGGTGATGCCGCTGCCGGCGGCCGCCAGGGACAGCCCGAGGGTGCCCTGACCGGTGACACCGCTGACGGTGACGCGGTAGGTGCGCGCATCCACCTGCACCAGTGACAGAAGCGTGCCGCTGGCGCTGCCGCTGGTGGCCAGGGCGAAGTCGGCCAGGTCGACGCCGCTGACGTCCTCGCTGAAGGTCACGGTGAAGCTGAGGGTGGTGTCGCGGGTCGGCGAGGTACCATCGATGGCGATGTTGGTGATCTGCGGAGCGGCGGCATCCACAAGCACACCGGCACTGGAACCCACGTTGTTGAGCACGGTCTGGGCATTGTTGCCGGCGGCATCGCGCAAGGTCGCGCCGTTGGCATCGAGGCTGGCGCCGACGGCGATGCCGTTGCTGTCCTGCTGGCCGCTGGCGACGGTGAGGCGGAACACTAGGGCGGTGCCGCCCGAACCGCTGAGGTAGTTGGCGTAGACGGTGCCGCCTGTGTCAAGGGTGATGGCCAGGCGCGGCGTACCGCCGGAGGTGTCAACGGTCACGGCTTCATCGAAGTTCACCGTGAAGTCGAGGGTGTCGCCGGTCAGGTAGGTGCCGTTGGCCGGCACGCCGACGGAGGTGACGGCCGGGGCCCGGCTGTCGATGGCGTAGTTGTTGGAGTCGGTGGTGCCGCTGCCGGTGTTGCCGGCGGCATCGGTGTAGCCGGTGTTGTCCAGGGTGATCAGGTTGGTGGTGTCGGTGACGTTGTTGCTCGGCGTCAGGGTCGCCGTCCAGGTGATGCCGCCGTCATTCGAACTGAGGCCGCTCAGGCTGCCGTTGGCGACGCTGAAGTCCGTCGTGGTCAGCCCACTCACCGCCTCGCTGAAGGTGATGGTGACGGTGGTGCCCTGCCCGGCCTTCAGCGCGGTGTCGGTGACCACGATGGTGGCGGTCGGGCGCTGAGTGTCGATGGCGTAGTTGGTGGAGTCGGTGGTGCCGCTGCCGGCGTTGCCGGCGACATCGGTGTAGCCGGTGTTGTCCAGGGTGATCAGGTTGGTGGTGTCGGTGATGTTGTTGCTGGGCGTCAGGGTCGCCGTCCAGGTGACGCCACCGTCGTTGGAGCTGAGGCCGCTCAGGGTGCCGTTGGCAACGCTGAAGTCCGCCGTGGTCAGCCCGGTCACCGCCTCGTTGAAGGTAATGGTGACCGTGGTGGTCTGCCCGGCTTTCAGCACGGTGTCGGTGACCAGGATGGTGGCCGTCGGACGCTGGGTGTCGATGGCGTAGTTGACCGAATCGGTGGTGCCACTGCCGATGTTGCCCACCTGGTCCATCACCCCGGTGTTGTCGAGGGTGATGACATTGGTGGCGTCGGCGATGTTGGCGCTGGGGGTGAAGGTCGCCGTCCAGGTCAGGCCGCCATCGCTGGTACTGAGCCCGCTCAGGCTGCCGTTGGCCACGCTGAAGTCGGCAATGTCCAGGCCGGTGACCCGCTCATTGAAGGTCACGGTGACGGTGGCGGTCTCGCCGATGCGCAAGGCCGTGTCGCTGAGGGTGATGCTGGTGGCCGCCGGGCGCACGCCGTCCACCACCAGGGCCTTGTTGGCGCCCAGGGAGCCGGCGGCGCCGGGGGTCGGCAGGGTGAGGATGGCGTTCTGGTTGGCGCCGTCCTTGATGGTGCCGCCGTTCAGGCTCAGGGCCGAGCTGGAGGTGTAGTCGAGGTCAGCTGAGCTGTCGCCGGCTTGCACGGTGTAGCTGAAGCTCAGGGTGTCGGTGCCTGAGCCAGACACGTAGTTGAGCACGCGGTCGGTGGCGCCGGTCTCCAGGGTCAGGGTCGGGGTACCGGTCACGTTCACCGCGCTGTCGAAGCGCACGATGACGGTGATGACGTCGCCGATCTTGTAAGTGCCGTTGGCGGTGCTGGAAGAGACGCTGGTGACGGTCGGCGCGATGGGCGCGGTCAGGGTCAGGTCGTTGCCGCTGCCGCCGATGTAGCTGGTGGTCAGCTCGGTGCCGTTGCCCGACGCATTGATCTTGGTGCCCTCGGTGACGCCGCTGAAGGTGCCGGTCACGGCATCGGCGGCATCGTTGACGATCACCGTGTAGCTGTCGCCGCTGCCGGCCGCGTAGCCGTGGGTGACCGCCAGGGCAGCGCCGGAGACATCGACGGCGCCGTTGACCACCACCCGGTCGTAGCCGGTGCCGGCGGTGGTGCCGTTGATGTCCAGAGCCAGGGTGCTACCCGAGGCCAGGGTCAGGTTGCCGTTGACGGTCAGGGTGGCAACGCCTGTGCCGCCCGGGGACAGGGTGCCGCCGCTCTGCACGGTGACATCGCCGCCCAGGGTGCCGCTGCCGGCCAGGGTCGCGCCGCTGGGCCACGGTGGTGGCGCTGTTGGTGCTGCCGTCGACCACCAGGGTGCCCGCCGCAACAGTGGTGGCGCCGCTGTTGGTGTTGCTGCCGGAGAGGGTCAGGTTGCTGGCGCCGGTCTTGGTCAGGCTGCCGGTGCCGCTGATGGTGCCGGACAGGGTAGCGGCGGCGCCGGCATTGACGGTGACCAGGCCGGTCAGCGCCAAGGCGTTGTCGATGGTGGTGTTGCCGGTGATCTGCAGCGTGGTGCCGTTGGCCAGGTTGAGGCTGCCGGCGCCCAGGTTGGCGTCGCTGGCGATGCTCAGGGTGCCGGCGTTGACGCTGGTGCTGCCGGTGAAGGTGTTGCTGCCGGTCAGCGTGAGGGTGCTGGCACCGGACTTGGTCAGGCTGTTGCTGCCGCTGATCACCCCGGACAGGGTAGTGTCGGCGCCGGTGTTGACCGTGGCGCTGCCGCTGAGGGCGATGGCGTTGTCGATGGTGGTGGCGCTGGTCACCGCCAGGGTCGAGCCGGAGGCCAGGGTAACGGTGCCGTTGCCTAGGTTGCTGTCGCTGGCGACGCTGAGGGTGCCGGCGCTCACGGTGGTGGCACCGTAGGTGTTGCTGCCGGACAGGGTCAGGGTGTTGACTCCCGACTTGGTCAGGGTGAAGGCACCGCTGATCACCCCGGACAGGGTGGCGTTGGCCGCTGCGCTGACCGTGGCATTGCCGCCGAGAACGATGGCGTTGTCGATGGTGGTGGCGCTGGACACCAACAGGGTGCTGCCGGCGGCCAGGTTCACCGCACCCGAGCCCAGGTTGCCGTCGCTGCTCACGCTCAGGGTGCCGGCGCTCACATAGGTGGCGCCGTAGCTTGTTGCTGCCGGACAGGGTCAGGGTGCCGCTGCCGGTCTTCGTCAGGTCGTAGGCACCGCTGATGGCAGCGCTGAGGGTGACAGCGTTGCTGTTGCCGATGCTGCTGTTGCCGGCCAGGACAATGGCGTTGTCGATGGTGGTAGCGCCCGTGACGTCGAGCACAGTTCCACCCGCTAGGTTGACCGTGCCGCCGCCCAGGTTGCTGTCACCGGTGATCGACAGGGTGCCGCCGGACACGGTGGTCATGCCGCTGTAGGTGTTGCTGCCGGAAAGGGTCAGGGTACCGCTGCCCTGCTTGACTAGCGAGCCGATGCCGGAGATCACTCCGACGGTGGTGGTGGTGTTATCCCCCCCGGCGGTGAGTGTGTAGCTGCCCAGCTGGATGCTGGCATTGGCGTTGTTGCTTGCCAGGCTGCCGAAGGTCTGATTCGAGAGCAGCGTCAGGACGCTGTTGCCGTTGACCCGCACGGTGCTGCTGTCGGCCATGGAGGCGTCGCCATTGAGCTTCAGCCAGGCGTAGTTAGCCAGCAGGGTGGCGCCGGTGTAGGTGTTGGTGCCGGAAAACGTGGTCGAGTAGGTGGCGGAACCGCTCTGACTGAAAACCATTCCACCGGTGCCGCTGATGGAGCCGGAGAAGGTGGTATCCGCCGTCTGGGTGCTGGTGAGACTGAAACTGCCGAGCGTCACCGAGCCGGCGCCGGAGAGGTTGCCGATCGCCTCGTTGCCAGCCAGGGCCAGGGTGGCGCCTGCGGCGACGGACACGCTGCTGTTGGAGGAGATCGCATCCCCGCCACTGGCCGTCAGGGTGCCGGCGCTGATGGTGGTGGCACCGGAGAAGGTATTGGCGGCGCCGGAGAGGGTCAGGTTGCCGGCCCCAGTTTTGGTCAGGGCGCCGCTGCCGGCAATGGTGCTGGAGATGGTCGCGGTGTCGCCGGCGCCGTGGGTGAAGGTCTGCGTCGTGCCGGCGCCCAAGGTGATGGTGCCGCCGCTGAGGATCAGGCCGCTGGCCTGGTCCATGTCGAGGGTCAGGCTCTCGTTGATCGAACCAGCATTGAGGTTGAGCGTCTGGCCAGCCAGGTTGCTAGCAAAGACGATGGTCTGGGTGCCGGTGCTGTCGGCCGCGGCGATAGCCACGGCCTCGCTGAAGCTGGTGCCGTTGCTGGCGTCGATGGTCGCGGTGTCGGTGGTATTGGTGACGTAGATGAAGTCCGTCGCCACCGTGACGTTGGCCGTGGCACTGGCGCCGGCACCGTCATTCAGGGTGATCTTGACGTTGGCGTCGCCGGCCGGCGTGTCGTTGCGATAAGTGATGCGCTTCGCCACGTCGTTGACCAGCGCGGTAGTGGCCGCCGTGCCACTGCTGGTGAAGGTGATGGTCAGCACGCCATTGGTATTGGTGAAGGTGGCGAAGGTCAGCCCCCCCGCCTGCAGGTTGTTGCCGCTGACGGTGAACAGCGCGCTGGCGGTGTCGAAGTCCAGCAAGTCGGAACTTACCGCCGTGCCGTTGCGCTGGACCACCAGGCTGGCACCTGACCAGTTGCCGTTGCCGCCGTTCAGCGCGCCCAACTCGGCATCGGCCAGGCTGGCGTTGCTGCCCACGTCGAGGCGCACAGTATTGCCCACGCCGCCCCAGGCGACGCTGTCACCGTTGAGGTTGCCGAGGGTGGGCGCGGCGTTGGAAGTCCAGGTCGAGTCGGTCACACCACCGATGCCGGTGACGATGGACTCGTTACCCGTGTTCGAGCCGGCTCCGGTACTACCCGCAGGCTGGGAGTTCTGTCCCGTGCCGCCAGCGCCCCCCTGGCCATAGTTGCTGGAGCTGGTGACGGTTCCACTCTCGTAATACAAGGTGCCCCGGTTGAGGATCCCGCCCACCCCCTGGCCCCCATCGGCAGCTTTGACGGTGTAGCTGCTGCCGCCACCACCGCCGCCCGCACCCAAGTTGTTGGATATGCTGGTGGAGGAAATGTAGACCGTGGCGCCCGCACCGATGTACATGCCGCCCACGGCATTGCCGCCCCGACCGCCACCGTTGCCAGCGGATGCACCGGAGCCCGCACCGCCACCGCCGATGAACCCGGAGCCGACACTACCCGCTTGGCCGCCAGAGCCACCAGCAGACAGACCTGGAACGGCGGCGCCGCCCGCACCGCCCATGGTGCTCCCGCCCTTGCCCGCCTGATCGGCTATACCTGCATTACCTCCTGTGCCTCCGGTGCCACTGCCTCCCAGACTACCCTGGAAACTCGGGGAGTAGTTACCGCCATTGCCCCCACCAACTGAGGCGAAACCGCCGCCGCCACCGCCGCCGTAACCATAGCTACCTCCACTGCCACCGCCGTTGCCGCCGCCGCCAGCGGCCTTGTTGGCGGTGATGGCGGAGTTTTTCAGGGTCAGCACCCCGCCTACCACGTAGATGCCGCCCCCCAGGGCGTCTCCGCCTGCCAGGGTGTTGTAGGCACCACCATTGCCGGACACCAGCCCCTTGGTGATCACCAGGCCATCCAGGGTGACGTTGCCGGCGGTCATGACGAACACGCGGCTGGTGTGGTTGGCGTCGATGGTCACGTCGGCCGTGCCGTTGTTGTCCAGGTCACCGTCGATGGTCAGGTTCTTGCTGAGCAGCAACTGCCCACTGGTGAGACCGACCGTCATGCTCGACTGGAAGGTGATGGTGTCTCCTGCCTGGGCCGAAGCGATGGCGTTCCTGAGGGTGCCGGCCCCTGCGTCGGCGTTGCTGGTGACGGTGATGGTCGCCAGGTCGTGGCCATAGGCGGCGGTACTGGCACTGCTCAGTGCCGAGGTGGCCTCGATGGTCCCGGTGGTGATCTCCAGGGTCCAGTCGCCACGGCTGCCGGTGCGATCATCGGAGGCCGCCACGTCACGCCCGGTGAGGGACGCCAGGGATTCGACGAACGCACGGCCGGTATCACCGCCTGCGGTGTTGCAGGCGTAGATGAGGATGTCGCCGCCGGCCTTGATGCCCGAGCCCACCTGGGCCAGGGACTGGCTGTAGTTCGCCAGGGTGCCCTGGTTGAGGTAGCTGGTGCCGAGCCACAGGTCGCCCTCGTTGCCGTGGGCGATGATCTGGATCGAATCCTGCCCGCCGTGCTGGCTCAGGTAGTCGGCCATCTGCTCGACGCCGTCCTTGGTCGCGTCGAGGTAGACGACCTTGGCATCCGGGCTCACGCCCTGCAGCAGCTTGTCGGCATCCGAGACCCGCGAATCGACGAATACCACCGTGCTCCCGTGCCCGCTGGAGGTGGGCGCGGCGGCGGTGGCTGGCGTGGTGTCATGAGGCTGCGCGGCGTCAGTGGGAGCCGCATGGCTCTCGGCCGTGGCGGCGACCTCTTGGGTCGTGGCCGCGACCGCGCCGTCGAACATCACCCGCTGTTCCAGCGCCATCGCCAGGGCAGGCGGGTATGCACCAGTGGCCAGGTTTGCGGACGGCAGCTCACGGGCTTGCGGCTTGCCGTTCTTGTTCGATTTAGTCCACCACATGGCGAATACCTCTGGGCACTGATTTCACTGAATCGCAGCGGGTTGTTGGGGCGAGGAAGCGTCCGTGACGGCGCGCCCACCGGTGTTGCGGATGACGTTGGCGCGGCTGTTGCGCCCGTCTTCCCAGAAACTCAGGCTGGCGTACTGCTCGAACAGGTCCGGCGGCAGGATGCTCTGGCGCTGTTCGATGGATACCTTCGGCCGCACCTTGTGCAGCCCCTTCAAGCCCAGGGCCTCGTCAAACTCGGGTGCGTCGTACTCGATGTGTTCGAAGTCATGCTCGAACCACGGCTCCCCGAGGAACTCGTAGACCAGGCGCAGGATCTTCTCCGGTGCCCGGGCCAGCAGGTCGTAATCGACGATCAACAGCGAATCGGCCTGCTCGCTGTAATACGCCTCCTTCAGCGCCGCCCAGGCGAACCCCACCAGGCGGTTGCGTTGGGCCAGGGTCTCGACCCGGCTGTAGACGTTGTTGCGCTCGGCGTCATCGTTGAACAGCTTGGTGTTCTCGTAGGGGTTGGCGCGGTACAGGCGCTCGATGCTGTCCATCACCCAGGCCACGTTGCGCACGCAGGCGATGACCTTGGCACGGGGGAACAGGTCCTGGATGGCCGGCAGCTTGGAGGTCCAAAGGCGGTTGGTGTCGAACACCACCTGCTTGTCGGCCTGATCGGCGTAGTAGCTGTTGAACAGCCCTTGCAACAGGCGGCGGCGTTGGGCCTGCTGGATCACCGGGCCGAATTCGCTGCCGGCACTGAACTGGTTCAGCATCCCGGAGAACAGAGCCCCGATCGGGCTGGTCATGCCCGCATGGAAGCGCGGGTTCTGCCGCAGCAGCGCCGCCAGTAGTGTGGAACCCGAGCGTGGCAGCCCCGAGATGAAGTGATAGGTGGGGGATGGATGGATCATGGTCTGCGTGTACGCTTGCCTATTGGTGAGTCAGTGATCCGAGATGAAGGACACCGGTAACGCAAGGTACCGATGGCACACATATCTTATGTTTGTGAGGGGAAGCTATCGTCCAACATGATGATGCAACTTGCCCCGAGGATCAGATCGAATAAACGCTGACTGATTGCGAAAAAACTGCGCTAACGCCTTGAGACGGAGGGATTTTCCCAAATGAATCAGCGCCCCCACCCTGCTCAAGCAAATCACTACCATTGCAGGAGAACAACGCATCATGGGTAAGTAGAGCTGGCCAACCGTCAAGCAACCTCGCAAATCTGTCTGTTCGAAGTTGGTCCGACCGACCTCCTCAATGGCGAACTGTTCAGCATAGAGAGAACTCACCCGGTAATATCCGACACGGTTTTCGAACCGCCGACCAGATAAAAGCTCGCAGGCCTGACGGGCGCAAAAGAGCTTCGGTTTAAAAGCACTCCCCGTTGATGCTACCAAGCGAAGACTCAAGGTCTGGAAAGACATACGGCATGCATCCATGCTGGCCCCGAGAGCAAAATCTATAACAGATGTTGCAGCTTGCCCCCGGAGCATATACGAGACTCTCAACAAGACACCACCGATAATCGTCACGCACCAGCCGCTGAAATGAATGTGACGAGACATTCACAACTGGCGAAGTGAAAGCTTCTCCAACACATTGGAGTCAGCGCGGCCACTTGCCATACAAAGCTCAACTAGCGACATTTAGTCTGCTTCATCGTCGGCGGTAAAGATCTGCGCTAGCAGCGAGTAAAGCGACCGTATGTTCGTATCTTTAATCGGCACCAAACGTACAGGGCTACCAAAAGGCACCTCTAGTCACAGCGACATTTCGAGCACAGGTAACAGATCGAAGCATTAAGGTACGTCTGGTGTAACACTACATAGAAGCGCTCTTGCTCTACATCCTGACCTAAAAGCCGCTTTCTCTCACAGCCAATGCAGCAAGACGACGCAAAGCGGAACCCAGCACTGACTGTCGCCTACCCTCCAGCACCACAACCCCGCGCACAGGCTGGTCGGCGGCTGGCTGGTCATTCAGCAGGCTGAGGCGCACGCCGTACTGGGCATGGACCGGCTCGGCGCGTTGCTGGGCATTGCGTCGCACGGCCACCTGGCCGTGGTGGTCGGAGGCCAAGCTCTCCAATTCCAGGAAGGCGACGCCGGTGGTGTCCACCTCGTCCAGGCGCACCGGCAGGGCCGGCCGCGCCGGGTCGTCGGCGATGAAGCGGCCTTCGGTGCCCGGCGCGACCCGCCAGAGTTCCTCCTCGGCCAGGTAGCCACGCAGGCGCAACCCGGGGGCGATCACCCGGGCCAGGGGCTCACCGCTGTGCAGCCAGCGGCCCACCACCAGGTCCGGCGGCAGGTCACGCACCACGCCTGCCAGGGACGCGCGCAATTGAAGGCGCTCGCGCTTGGCGGCCAGGCCGCGGTATTCGGCCACGGCCTCGGCCAACTGCTGCTCGATCACCCCTGTGTCGGCGACGGTCTCGCTGCGCCCGGACTGGCGTCGCAATTGCAACTGGAGGATGTCGATCTCGCGGCGGACGATGCCCTGGCGCGCGTCCAGGTCAGGGGACTCCAGCTCCACCAGCAGAGCGCCCTGCTCCACCGTGTCGCCGTCCTTCACCCGCACCGCCTTGACCCGTGCACCTATCGGTGCGTGCAGAGTGCCGGTGCGCGCGGCCTCCAACATGGCCGGCACCTCTACGGCGTTACGCCAGGGCACCAGCAACGCCAGCAGCACCAGCCCCAGGGCCGAGCCGGTGAGCAGCACCTTGCGTGGGTCGGCCTGGTCGCGGCGTTGCCACCACTCGCCGAACTCCTTCCAGATCGGCAGGCCGATGAACCACACCAGCTCCACCAGCATCAGGAAGATGCCCAGCACCTTGAAGAACAGGTGATACACCGTCAGCGCGATACCAAAGAACAGCGCCGCACGCCAGATCCAGGCCCCGTAGCCCCACACCAGCAGACGCCGGCGCATAGCCTCGGGCCAGGGCTCGGGGGCCGGCTCGCCGTAGCCGAACAGCGCCTCGCGCAGTCGCCAGCGGCATAGGGCGAAGGAGCGGTTCTGTAGGTTCTCCACTTCCCACAGGTCGCTGAGCAGGAAGTAGCCGTCGAAGCGCATGAAGGGGTTGAGGTTGATCGCCAAGGTGGTGATCCAGGTGGCGCTGGAGAGCATGAAGGCCGCAGTGCGCACTGGCCCGTCCGGCAGCAACGACCAGGCCAGCAGCGCCAGCACAGCCAGCAACAGCTCGGCCAGCACCCCACCGGCGCCGATCAGCAGCCGCGAGCGGCGGTCCTGCACCCTCCAGGCGTCGCTGACGTCGGTGTAGAACATCGGCAGCAGCACCATGAAGGCCAGCCCCATGCTCTGCACTCGGCAGCCGGCGCGTTTGGCCATGAAGGCGTGGCCAAACTCGTGGCAGAGCTTGGCAAAGGTCAGCGCGATGCCGAAAGCTAGGGCGCCACCCAGACTGAACAGGTGCGGGAAGGTGGCCAGGTAGCGCTCCCACTCCCGCGCCACCAGGAACAACCCGAACAACAGGATCACCGGCAGCCCACACCGCAGCAGCCAGGGCCCGTTGCGTTCCAGCACCGGCCAGGCACGGTTGAGGAAGCGGTCCGGCCGCCACAGCGGGATGCGGAAGAATAGGTACTGGTGTAGCACCTGCTGCCACAGGCTGTGCCGCGTGCTGGCGCGCTTGAGGCTGTAGCTGGCGCGCTGTTCCGGGTCGAGGGCGGCGATCAGGTCGTGCCCGCGCAGGAAGCGCAGCATCTGCTCCAACTCACCGGTCCCGAGTTGCGCGCCCGGCTCGGCGTTGGCTGCTGCCAGCACCGCGCGGGGATCACCCAGAGACCAGTGGCGCAGCAAGCGCACGGCCGCCACACCGAGCTTGAAATAGCGGCCGCGCAGCGGGTCGACCAGGGTCCATTGCGGGGCGCCCTGGCGGGTTGGCGCAGCGGCGGACAGCTGCAAGTCGGAACGCAAGGCCGGCAGCATCACAACCCCAGATTCTGGCGCAGCGCCGCCAGGGGCCGGCGCAGCAGGTAATAGGCCAGTGGCGCACGGGCGCCGAACAGCTTGGCGGTGCCGCGCAGACCGATGCGCGGCGGGGCGTCGGCGAAGG
>NZ_NSLB01000058.1 GCF_002304225.1 Pseudomonas sp. HAR-UPW-AIA-41 | reverse complement strand
ACCCCCCAGGGCGCGTTCGGCGACATCGGCCTGGGCCTTGAGGGTGGTGGCGTCGAAGAGTACCAGCAGGTCACCGGCGGCGACACTTTGGTTGGGCTTCAGCTCCGCCTCGGCCACCCCCCAGGGCGCGTTCGGCGACATCGGCCTGGGCCTTGAGGGTGGTGGCGTCGAAGAGTACCAGCAGGTCACCGGCGGCGACACTTTGGTTGGGCTT
>NZ_NSLB01000057.1 GCF_002304225.1 Pseudomonas sp. HAR-UPW-AIA-41 | reverse complement strand
CCGGCCGGCGCACGGGTGCCTCCATGGCGCGAAGCGCTGGCGGTACTCGGGGCTCAGGCGCTCCTTGAATTCCGGGCGCTCGCAGTGCATGCACAGCTGCGCCATCAGCGGGTCGCGCCCGGCCGGCGCACGGGTGCCTCCATGGCGCGAAGCGCTGGCGGTACTCGGGGCTCAGGCGCTCCTTGAATTCCGGGCGCTCGCAGTGCATGCACAGCTG
>NZ_NSLB01000056.1 GCF_002304225.1 Pseudomonas sp. HAR-UPW-AIA-41 | reverse complement strand
TAGCCTGGGGTGTCGGAACAGCTCGGGTGGGTGCCCCAGCTGACGGCCTTCATAAGCTGAATGCCAGGTTTCGGCGCGCAGTTCGTCGAGCAGTCGCGGCTGTACTCGGACAGGCGCACCATGCGCTAGCCTGGGGTGTCGGAACAGCTCGGGTGGGTGCCCCAGCTGACGGCCTTCATAAGCTGAATGCCAGGTTTCGGCGCGCAGTTCGTCGAGCAGTCGCGG
>NZ_NSLB01000005.1 GCF_002304225.1 Pseudomonas sp. HAR-UPW-AIA-41 | reverse complement strand
TATAACCAAGCCCCTACTCTCAGCACCAACCAGAACATAACTTATTGTTTTGGAAGGCTTTCTTTGCAGAAGCGCTGAAAGTGGGGCGCATTATAGGGCTGTAGATTTCGACGTCAACCCCGAAAAGTGAATAAAACACGCTTTTGCACCATCGGCAGGCGGAAAAGCAGCAATGCGCTGCCCGCAAACGCATAGAAGAGCCAGAACGCAATGTCTGAACGCACCACCCACAGGTAATGCAGCAGCACCAATATCAGAGCCGGATAAACCAGCCGGTGCAGCGATTTCCAGCGAACACCAAGGCGCCGCATGCTGTAGCGGTTGGATGTGATAGCCAGCAGCAGCAATCCGGCTAAAGCCAGACTGCCGATCAATACATAAGGCCTGCGCTCAAGCTCAACCCATAAGCGCACGGCATCCCACTCGATCATCAGCCCGGCAAACACCAGCATATGCAGGCATGCATAGGTGAATGCCCACAACCCCAGCTGACGCCGCACAAGCTGCCAGCCACGCCAACCATGGATAAGCCGCAATGGAGTCATGCAAAGCGTGACCAGCAAGAGCGTCAGGGCACTGTGCCCGAGGAAGTCAAGCAACTCCTTGACTGGATCGACACCAAGCTTATTGAGCAGAGCCTGACTCACAACCCAGGCAAACGGCAAAGCAGAGAGCGCAAAAACACTAATACGCCAGCCAAGCATCAGTAATTCACCCGCAAATCCATACCCGCGTACAAGCCGGCCACTTCATCGCCATAGCCATTGAACATCAGCGTGTCTCGCACTCCTCGCTCAAATAACCCGCCAGGCAAACGCCGCTCGGTCGCCTGACTCCAGCGCGGGTGGTCCACATCAGGATTCACATTGGCAAAGAACCCATACTCATCCGGAGCCAGGGCCTGCCATGTCGTGCGCGGCTGCTCACGCGTGAAACTGATCCTGACAATCGACTTGATGCTCTTGAACCCATACTTCCAGGGCACAACCAGGCGCAACGGTGCGCCGTTTTGCTTTGCAATAGCACCACCATACATACCCACCGCCATGAAACTCAGCGGATGCATCGCCTCATCCATCCGCAACCCCTCCACATAGGGCCAGTCGATCAGTGCAAAGGGCGAACGAACACCCGGCATTTCCTCAGCACGCACCAGTGTTTCAAAACGAATGAATTTCGCATGACTATTCGGCTGCAGGTGCTTGACCAGGCTTGCCAGCGGGAAACCCAGCCAAGGAATCACCATCGACCACGCCTCAACACAGCGCAGCCGGTAGATACGCTCTTCAAGCGCCATCTCAGGGAATAGGGATGACAAGTCGTAGCGCCCAGGGCGTTCAACCTCACCATCCACAAGAACAGTCCAAGGCTCGGCCGTCAGACTTGCAGCATGGCGGGCCGGATCGTCCTTGTCCGGGCCGAACTCGTAAAAGTTGTTATACCCGGTGGCCGCAGTGTAAGGAGCCACGGAGTCATTCGGAGCAAGAGCAGCGCCAGAATAAGATGCACGTTGCCGATGCTGCAGCCACGGAGGAAGCGCATCGGCACTCGAAGACTCAGCAGACGCAACTGAAGGAAGAAGGGAACCGGCAGTAATCGCCAGGCCGGCACTGAGCAGACGGCGCCGCGACAGATAGAGAGACTCACTGCAGACCTCCGACTCTTTGCAGTCAGAGGCTTTAACAATCTTGATCAGCATACCGGCACTCGCAGTCCATGGTCATTGCAACCATAGACCGCGCAAGTGCCGAAAGATTACACAGCAGGAGCTTGCTTACGGCGACGCAAATGCATCACAGGGCCTGATGCAGCATAGGCGAGGAAGATCAGCAGCAGGATGCGGGGCGGATCCGAGAAGACCACAGCAAAGACCAGCACCACAATCAGAATGGCGAAGAACGGCACTCGCCCCTTCAGATCAAGATCCTTGAAGCTGTTGTACTTGATATTGCTGACCATCAGCATGCCTGCGCCAGCCACCAGAAGAGCGACCAGGAATGCCATGTTGGAGCCCTTGATACCGAAATCGCTGAAGGCCCAAACCGTACCCGCCACCAAAGCCGCAGCCGCAGGACTGGCCAAGCCAATGAAATAGCGCTTATCCGCCTTGCCGACCATGGTATTGAAGCGAGCCAGGCGCAGCGCAGCACCCGCCACATAGATGAAGGCCACCATCCAGCCAACCTTGCCCAGGCTGCCCAGCGCCCACTCGAACGCCACCAGTGCCGGAGCCACACCAAAGGCCACCATATCCGACAGCGAGTCATACTCGGCGCCAAATGCACTTTGCGTATTGGTCAGACGAGCCACTCGCCCATCGAGACCATCGAGCACCATAGCCACGAAGATGGCAATCGCGGCATTCTCGAAGTGCCCACTCATGCCGTTGATGATGGCGTAGAAGCCCGAGAACAGAGCCGCCGTGGTAAAGAGGTTGGGCAACAGGTAGATGCCGCGATGACGAACCTTGCGCCCCTGCTCGTCATGCACTTCCTCGACATGCTCATCGATGGGCAACAGGCTTTCCGCCTCGGCAGACTGACCGGTTTCTTTGGCGTTATCACTCATGCGCAGTACCTTGCCTGAAAAACGATTACTGATTGACCACCAAACCCGACCGGGGTTCAGCGCCCTGCTTTATACCAGAAGCCTCTGCACATAATGAAAAAACGCGGCCTAAGCCGCGTTTTTTCCCATCAACCCGAGCAAATTAGTTCTTGCTCTTGTCGACGATCTTGTTGGCAGCGATCCACGGCATCATGGCACGCAGCTTCTCACCAACCACTTCAATGCCGTGAGCGGCATTGTTGCGGCGATAAGCAGTCATCGACGGATAGTTGGTGGCACCTTCGCTGATGAACATCTTGGCATACTCGCCGTCCTGAATACGCTTCAGGGCGTTGCGCATGGCCTGACGGGATTCGGCGTTGATCACTTCCGGACCAGTCACGTACTCACCGTACTCGGCGTTGTTGGAGATCGAGTAGTTCATGTTGGCGATACCGCCTTCGAACATGAGGTCAACGATCAACTTCAGCTCGTGCAGGCACTCGAAGTAGGCCATTTCCGGCGCATAGCCGGCTTCAACCAGAGTTTCGAAACCGGCTTTGACCAGCTCAACGCAACCGCCGCACAGAACAGCCTGCTCACCGAACAGGTCGGTTTCAGTCTCGTCCTTGAAGGTGGTTTCGATGATGCCGGTACGGCCGCCGCCCACGCCGCTGGCGTAGGACAGAGCAACGTTCTTGGCATTGCCGGAGGCGTCCTGATAGATAGCGATCAGGTCAGGGATGCCGCCGCCACGAACGAACTCGGAACGCACGGTGTGACCCGGAGCCTTCGGCGCGATCATGATCACGTCGAGGTCAGCGCGCGGCACAACTTGGTTGTAGTGAATCGAGAAGCCATGAGCAAAGGCCAGAGTCGCGCCCTTCTTCAGGTTCGGCTCGATCTCTTCTTTGTACAGTTTGCCCTGGAACTCGTCCGGGGTCAGGATCATGACCAGATCAGCCCAGGCCACAGCATCCTTAACCGGCTTGACGGTCAGGCCGTGCGCTTCGGCTTTGGCAACAGTCGCGGAGCCGGTACGCAGACCAACTACAACGTCCACACCGGAATCTTTCAGGTTGCACGCGTGGGCGTGGCCCTGGGAGCCGTAACCGATGATGGCAACTTTCTTGCCCTGGATGATCGACAGGTCACAGTCCTTGTCGTAGTAAACATTCAAGCCCATGGAAATTCTCCTGATTACCTGGCCCGCAAAGGGCCTGTGAAAAAAGTTAGATGCTCAGTACTTTGTCGCCACGGGCAATGCCGGTGACACCACTGCGTACGGTTTCCAGAATCGACGTGGTGCCGATGGCCTGGATGAAACTGTCCAGCTTGTCGCTGGTACCTGCCAGCTGAATGGTGTAGACGCTGCTGGTCACATCCACGATCTGGCCGCGGAAGATATCGGTGGTGCGCTTGATCTCGGCACGCTGAGCGCCAGTTGCCTTGACCTTGACCAGCATCAGCTCACGCTCGATGTGGGCACTTTCCGACAGGTTCACCAGCTTGACCACTTCGATCAGCTTGTTGAGGTTCTTGGTGATCTGCTCGATCACATCATCATGGCCAACGGTGGTCAGCGTCAGACGCGAAAGTGTCGGGTCTTCGGTCGGCGCCACGGTCAGGCTTTCGATGTTGTAGTTGCGCTGGGAGAACAGACCCACCACGCGCGACAGGGCGCCAGGCTCGTTTTCCAGCAGCAGGGAGATAATATGGCGCATGGTCAGGTCCGCTCCGTCTTGCTCAGCCACATGTCACGCATGGCACCTTCGCGAATCTGCATCGGGTACACGTGCTCGCTGGTATCCACGGCGATGTCGAGGAACACCAGACGGTTCTTCATGGCGAAGGCCTCTTCCATCTTCGGCTTGAGATCCTTCAGGTCGGTGATGCGCATGCCCACGTGACCATAGGACTCGGCCAGCTTGACGAAGTCCGGCAGCGACTCCATGTAAGAGTGCGAGTAACGGCTGTTGTACTGCATGTCCTGCCATTGGCGGACCATGCCCAACGCGCCGTTGTTCAGGTTGATGATCTTCACCGGCAAGTCGTACTGCAGGCAGGTCGACAGCTCCTGAATGTTCATCTGGATGCTGCCCTCACCGGTGACGCAGGCCACGTCATCTTCCGGGAAGTTCAGTTTGACGCCCATGGCCGCCGGCAGACCGAAGCCCATGGTGCCCAGGCCGCCGGAGTTGATCCAGCGATTGGGCTTGTTGAAGCGGTAGTACTGGGCCGCGAACATCTGGTGCTGGCCGACGTCGGAGCTGACGAAAGCGTCGCCCTTGGTTACTTCCCACAGGGTTTCGATTACGGTCTGCGGCTTGATGATGCTGCCGTCACCCTCGTTGTAGGGGAACAGGCGGCCGTCGCCACGCCACTCGTCGATCTGCTTCCACCAGTTGGCAACGGTGTCCTTGTTCGGGGTCTCACCCATTTCCTTGAACGTGGTGACCATTTCGGTCAGCACGCTGTCGACCGGCCCGACAATCGGGATATCGGCCTTGACGGTCTTGGAGATGGACGCCGGGTCGATATCGATATGGATGACCTTGGCATTCGGGCAGAACTTGGCTGCCGTCTCACCGTTGATCACGCGGTCATCGAAGCGCGCGCCGACAGCCAGAATCACATCGGAATGGTGCATCGCCAGGTTCGCGGTGTAGCTGCCGTGCATACCGAGCATGCCGACGAACTGGCGATCGCTACCCGGGAAGGCACCGAGGCCCATCAGGGTATTGGTCACCGGCAGATTGAGCAGCTTGGCCAGCTCAGTCAGCTGAGCCGAAGCATTGCCCATGATGACGCCGCCACCGGAGTAAAGAATCGGGCGCTTGGCAGCCAGCAGCATCTCGACAGCCTTGCGGATCTGTCCGGAATGACCACGGGTCGCCGGATTGTACGAGCGCAGCTTGGCCTTCTTCGGGTAGCTGTACTCGTATTTCTCGGCAGGGTTGGTCATATCCTTGGGGATATCGACCACGACTGGACCCGGACGGCCGGACTGAGCCAGGTAAAACGCCTTCTTCATCACTTCAGGAATTTCCGAAGGATGCTTGATGATGAAGCTGTGCTTCACGATCGGACGGGAGATGCCGACCATGTCGGTTTCCTGGAAGGCATCAGTACCCACCATGCGGCTCGGCACCTGACCGGACAGCACTACCATCGGAATGGAGTCCATGTAGGCAGTGGCAATACCGGTAATGGCATTGGTTGCGCCCGGGCCAGAGGTAACCAGCACAACACCGGCCTTGCCGGTAGCGCGCGCATAGCCATCAGCCATATGGGTAGCAGCCTGTTCGTGACGCACCAGAATGTGAGTCACTTCCGGCTCTTTGAACAGGGCATCGTAAATATGCAGAAGGGCACCGCCCGGGTACCCGTAGATGTACTTAACGCCCTCGTCACGCAGCGAGCGGACGACCATTTCAGCGCCTGATAAAAGCTCCACGTAATCACCTCTTTAACGCTTGGGAGCCGCCCACGCGAGGACGGCTGAGTTGGTTAACCGGCCTGACAGCACATGGGTGAATGTGATCACCGTGACAGCTGTGGCTGACTGACCAGTATTGGGAGCATCCCCATTGTTGCGGGACCATCCCACCCAGCGCGAGGTAACGCGTTACAGGGTGTAAGCAGGGCGGCGCGGGTGTGCACCTTGGGTGCCGTGCGCGACAGGCGGTAACCTGGAACGACTTGGCGAATCGTGGATTGTTGAGAAACGTAACACTCAAGTCAAGCCAGAAGCGTTTTTTATTCGACGCGGCGCTGTGACACAACGCAGGATGAAGTTTGTAGCGTTTTGGTTATAGTTGCAGACGTAAGCCTCTCACCAACAAGGACTTCACATGCGTCGCTCACTGATTGCCAGCGCCCTCATCGTGCTCATCAGCACGCCCGCCATGGCCGCCCAGGTCTACAAATGGGTGGACGCCCAAGGGGTCACCCACTTTGGCGCCCAGCCGCCCGAAGGGCAGCAGGCAACCAGCGTGAACACCACCATCGCCCCCGCACCTGCAGCCACCCCGGCAAAACTGCCGCAAGTCGGCATCGATGAAGAACAGCAGGCCATCGATGAGAAAGTGAAGAAGGAAGTGGCCGCCAAGGAGGCCGAGCGCAAGAAGTATTGCGAGACGGTTCGGACCAACCTGGCCCAACTGGAAAACAACCCGCGACTGCGTGAAGAAGTGAACGGCGAAGTTCGCCGTGTTGACGAAGACGAACGTCAAAAGCGCATTGCTGAAACCAAGAAAGCCATTGCGGAAAACTGCCAGTAACACGCGCTAGGCGCCTGCCCCTATCAGTCGATCAAACGCTTCCAGAGCGGCAATCAGGCCCTTGACCTCAAGGGCCCGTCCGGAGAAAACCTGCTCAGCCATCGCCGCAATGCCGGATGCCGTGGGCAAAGGCGCATTCGCCTCGAGCAGGGCTTTGAGCCGCGGCAGAAAAATCCACTGCAACCACTCCTCGAACGCCAGAGTATCGACGCAGAACGGCTGCTGACTGGCCAGCGCTTCAACGCTGGGCGCCTGCTGAGCCCACAATCCCAGCTGACGCAGCTGCCCCTCAATGAGGAGCAACTGATCGGCAATCAGAGGAATGCGCACATCCATCAGGAGCTGACCTGAGCCCGCTGCCTGGCCTGCGCGGCACCCGCGGGATCACCCTGCTTCTCGCGCGCCTGAGCGATCAACTCCCACAGACTGGCCTGCAGGGCCGGGCGCCCGTTGGCATAGGTCAGGCCGCGGCGTGCCAGCTGCTCGGCCTGAGCGGGATCGCCCTGAGCCAGCCGTACCTCAGCCAGGCGGTAGAGTACCTGAGGCTCACGCGGCGCAATGCGCTGAGCGCGCTCCAGACTGACCGAGGCACCGTTCAGATCACCACCCGACTGTTGCTGCTGGGCAGTGGTCAGCAGTGCCAATACGGGACCATCCAGTTGCTCGTCGGCCGCCAGGCCAGACGTGGATGGAATACCACTGGGCGCAGAAGTCCCTGCCGCTCCCCAGCTACCGGCCAGTGTCGGATCGGAACTGATTGGCCCCGGCGTGATGGCTGGCGTCCCCATGGGCACAGTGCCAGCCTGGATCGGAGCAGGCGTGCCACCCTGCGGCACCATCACTACCACGCCGGAATCCTGCGGCAGCGACTGCACGGACGAAGGCTGCGGCTCACGCACAGCAGTGCCACCAGCAGACAACGGCGAACCGGCATCCACCACCGGCACCGAACCACGCTGAGGCGTGGAACAACCTGCCAGGGTTAACGAAACAGCCAGCAACGGCACGTACAACTTGTTCACACACCTACTCCTTTCGTCATTCCAGCCAACCCTTGACCCAGTCCATCACAGCACCAGCCGGCGCCGCGACACCACACGGGGAACCCGGCACTGGCTCGCTACCGCGAATATAAGGCATCTGCACCGCCCCCGGGCAGCCGGGATCGGAACCCTGCCCCGTGCGCGGATCAATCCAGGCCAGAGTCACATTGTCCGGCATGGGCATATCCAGCGGCAGAGGGTCGGCCTTGGCCATGAACCCGGTCCACACCTGAAGCGCCCCGGTTGCACCAGTCAGCGGCGTCTTGCCATTGTCATCGCGGCCCAACCAGACCACGGCCAGCAAGTCCTGACTGAAGCCTGCGAACCAGCTATCGCGCGAATCGTTACTGGTACCGGTCTTACCGGCGAGGTTCAGATTGGCAGGCAGTCGGGAATACACCGAACGCCCCGTGCCCTCGCTCATCACACGCTGCATGGCAGCCTGGGTCAGGTAGATGGCACCGGGATCAAAGCGCTGCTGAATCTGGAACGGATAACGGCCAAGCGGTTCGCCCTCGGCCGCGAGCACACTGCGAATGGCCCGCAGAGGCGTATTGAAACCACCATTGGCCAGAGTCTGATACATGCCCGCCACTTCCATGGGACTCAGTGAGCCCGCCCCGAGCAGCATCGAGGGGTAAGCCGGCCACTCACGGGAGACGCCCAGCCGCTCAAGCGTCTTGAGCACACTGGGAACACCCAGCTCGAGGCCAAGCTTGGCGGTTGACAGGTTGTAGGAGTTGGCCAGCCCCTGGTAGAGGAGGATGTTGCCGTGGGCCTGGCGATCATAATTCTGCGGACGCCAGACCTGACCATCCTGCCCTTTGACCGAGAACGGCTGATCGGCCAGCCAACTGGTCAACGTGTACTGACTGGGGCGTTCAAGTGCCGTCAGGTAAACCGCCGGCTTGATCAGCGAACCAATCGGCCGCACGGCATCAAGCACCCGGTTGAACCCCGCAAAACGCGGCTGACGACTACCAATCATCGCCTGTACTTCGCCGGTTTCGGGATTACTGACCACCATGGCCGCCTCGACCTGCTCTACGCCCTTGCGCCCGGCAAGACGCTTGAAGGTGTCATTCAGCGCCGCCTCGGCCTTGACCTGCAGGATCGGATCGAAGCTGGTGAAGATGCGCAGCCCTTCTTCGGTAAGGTCTTCCTCACGGTAATCCTGGCGCAACTGGCGTTTGACCAGATCCAGGAAGGCCGGGAAAGAACTGTCAGCCAGACTGCCGCGCTGGGTAATGGCAAGCGGCTGGGCCTTGGCCTGAGTAGCCTGCTCCACCGTTACCACGCCCTGCTCAGCCAGCAGGTCGAGTACCAGATTTCGCCGTGCCAGCGCACGCTCGGGATTGCGGCGCGGATTGTAGTAGGTAGGCCCCTTGACCATCCCCACCAGCAGCGCCACCTGATGCAGCTTCAGCTCGGACAGCGGCTGACTGAAGAAGTACTGGCTGGCCAGACCAAAGCCATGCACCGCACGCTGACCATCCTGCCCGAGGAATACCTCGTTCAGGTAAGCCTCGAGAATGGCCTGCTTGTCATAGTGCAGCTCCAGCAGCACGGCCATCATGGCCTCGGTGAGCTTGCGCTGCAGACTGCGCTCACCGGTCAGGTAGAAGTTCTTCACCAACTGCTGGGTCAGGGTACTGCCGCCCTGACGCAACTGGCCTGCCGAAGCATTGACCCACACCGCGCGGGCAATCGACTTGAGCGAAACACCGTGGTGATTCCAGAACTCGCGATCCTCGACCGCAACAAGGGTCTCAACCAGATAAGGCGGCACCTGATCGAGCTTGATCAGCACACGGTCCTCATGGTGTGCGGGATACAGCCCGCCAATCAGCATCGGCTCAAGGCGCGCCACCGAAAGGGCTGCACCATTGGCCTGGTTCAGGCTCGCCACATAGCTGCCGGAGAAACGCACGCGGATGCGCTGTGCCGGCTCCAGCCCTTCATAAAACTGGAAGCCACGGCTGTGCAGCTCGACCGTATTGCCGTTAACCGAAACCGCGCCCGGGCCATTGCTGACACTTTCACGGCGGTAACCCAGAGCTGCCAGCTCAGCCAGGAAGTCCTCACGCGTAAGCTTTTGCCCGACGAACAACTCCAGCGGCCGTGCATAGACCTTGGCCGGCACCGTCCAGCGCTTGCCAGAGAATTTCTCCTGCACCACGGCATCGAGATACACGGCAAAACCTGCCAGCACCACCAGGCCCACCAGGCTCAGCTTGAACAAAAGACCCAGCCACGGGCGCGCAGGAGAGCGCGCCTGACTGCGGGAACGGGAAGTACGAGGGGAGCGGGATCGAGTCATGGGCAACGATTATACGTACTTTATCCACAACCAACAGGCGCCCTCAGGCGGTTTGCAGAGTGCAGCACAGCAGCCATAATGCGCCTCCCGCATGCCCGCCGCACAAGGATCCACCGTGAGCCAAGCCCTGATCAACGCCCTGCAGAATCCCAGCCTCTACCCCCATCCGGTAGAGTCGTTTCAGGTCATCGAAACCCATATCTCCTGGGTCATCCTCACCGGTCCTTATGCCTACAAGATCAAGAAGCCGGTCAACTTCGGTTTTCTCGACTTCAGCAACCTGTCGGCTCGGGAGCATTTCTGCCGCCAGGAGTTGCTGCTCAACCAGCGCCTGACCGAAGGTCTGTACCTGGAAGTGCTGCCGATTTACGGAAGCGATGAGCAACCGGCATTCAACGGCACTGATGCGCCGATCGAGTTCACCCTGAAGATGCGTCAGTTCCCACAGAGCCAACTGCTCAGTGCCGTACAAGCACGTGGCGAGCTGACCAACCAGCACATCGATCAGCTTGCTGCCCAGATCGCCCAGTTCCATGCCCGCGCCCCGCGCGTACCCGTCGAGCATGAACTGGGAAGCCCGGAAGCCGTTATGGCGCCGGTGCGGCAGAACTTCGAGCAGATTCGCGCCATGCTCCCTGACAGCAGCGATCTGCCACAGCTGCTGGCTCTGGAAGCCTGGGCAGAGAGTACCTTCGAACGCCTGCAGCCGCTGCTGGCCACGCGCAAGCCCGACGGCTTCATTCGCGAATGCCATGGCGATATCCACCTGGGCAACGCCACCCTGCTCGACGACAAGGTCGTGCTGTTCGACTGCATCGAGTTCAATGAGCCTTTCCGCTTCACCGACGTCTATGCCGATATCGCCTTCCTCGCCATGGACCTCGAAGACCGCGGCCTGCGGCCACTTTCCAGCCGTCTGATCAGCCAGTACCTGGAGCACACCGGTGACTATGCCGGCCTGGAACTGCTGAATTTCTACAAGGCGTACCGCGCTGTAGTCCGCGCCAAGATCGCCCTGTTCAGCCTGGCTCACCAGGGTGACGAGGACAGCCGCCAGGCGACCCTCCGCCAGTACCGCAACTATGCCAATCTGGCGGAAAGCTATTACGCCATCCCCTCGCCGTTCCTCGCCATCACCTGCGGCGTATCAGCCGTTGGCAAAAGCCATGTTGCGCAACGCCTGGTCGACGAGCTGGGCGCCATCCGCCTGCGCTCTGACATCGAGCGTAAGCGCCTGCTCGGTCAGCCAGCCAGTGCGCAAGCACTCAACGATGGCATCTACAGCAGCGAAGCCAGCATCGCCACCTACCAGCACCTGCACCAACTGGCCAGTACTGCACTGCATGCAGGCTTTGCTGTCGTGATCGACGCCACCTACCTCAAGCACAGCCAGCGCCAGGCAGCCGCAGCTGTGGCCGAACAAGCCGGCGCACCCTTCCTGATTCTTGACTGCCAGGCCCCCGACGCAACCATCAGCCAATGGCTGACGCAGCGTCAGCAAGCCGGAGCTGATCCGTCGGATGCCACGCTGGAGGTCATCGCCGAACAAAAGGCCAGACGTGAGCCGCTGCAAAGCGAAGAACTGGCCTGCGCTCTGAGCATCGCCACCGACCAGCCCACCAGTGTGGACAGCCTTATCCAGCGCCTGCGTCAGCATCTCCCGGCGCACTGAAGCAGGCCTCTCGGCTGTTGCCTATACTCCCGATGAGACCTCATCGGGAGTATCCTCATGACCCAGCCGCAACAACTCACCTCCTCGCTATACAAGACCCTGCGTAGCGAACAAACCAACGCCTTCAATCAGCAGAAACCTACCAGTGGTGTAATCGACCTCGCCGGGGGAGATTTCCGCGGTTTAGACCTGCGCGGGCTCGATGCTAGCCGCCTCGATCTGAGCAATGCCTATTTCAGGGGAGCCGACCTGCGCGGCATCGATTTTCGCGAGGCGAATCTGGAAGGCGCAAGTATCGCCCATGCGCAGATCTCAGGAGCCTACTTTCCGGTCGAACTGGAAGCCAGTGAGGTGCTGATGTCCATGCAGTTCGGTACTCGCATGCGCTATCGCCGCTAAAAGCGCCGCCCCGGCAAAAGCCACCAGCCCCGCTACACTGCACTAACGCTTGAGGCTATAGCACGCATGGAGGCCGGATGAACGACGAATTGCTGCAACTGAAGAATCTGGGTAAGACCTCTTCTCAATGGCTGCATGCCGTGGGGATTCACAGTGAATCGGATCTGCGCCGCATGGGCTCGGTGGATGCCTACCGCGCCGTCAAGGCTCGCGGATTTCGCGCATCAAAAGTCCTTTTGTATGCGATCGAAGGCGCACTACTGGATATCCACTGGAATGAACTGCCTCCGCAACACAAGGCTGTACTGAATAATCAGCTGCAGAACAGCACGCACAACAAGAGCTAGCTCACAACACCAACGGGGTGGGATTTACCGCGAACGCTCTGCATCCTATTGTGTACTTGTTTGGACGATCCGAATTAAGCCTGTTCAAGGAACGCACCATGTATCTACTCGGGGAACAACCGGCCTACGCCGACCAGCTGATTTCGCGCTTGCAGAGCATTCCCGGTCAATTACTTGAAGGTTTGCAGCCTGCCGGCGAACCGCTGATCCTTGACAGCGTGGATGACATCAACGCGCAACTGCCGGCCAATCAGCTGTTCATCATTGCTGACGGCCTGCTGCATGCCCATGTGGAAGGGCGTCCGCTGTTCTACCTACAGGAAGGTGATCTTTTGGGGCTGCGCCAGGGCATTGATCTCCCCTCTTGCAACTACAGCAGTGACGAGCCGCTGACCCTGATCCCCTACTCCCGCAGCGCTGTGTTCCAGCACATCTACAGCAGCGAAGCGCGCCAGGAACAGTTCATCCAGTACCTGATCGGCCAGACCGCCCTGCTGTCCGACGCCCTGGCCCGCCTCAAGCAACCGGAAATCCGCCCAGCCACCGGCTTTCAGCACTTTGCCGCCGGTGAAGAGCTGATCCATCAGGGTGACGACGCGGATCACGTGTTCATCATCATCGAAGGCCACGCTGAGGCCTTTGTCGACGGGCATAAGGTCGGCGATGTGCAGAAGGACGAAATTTTCGGTGCCATGGCTGTGTTCACCCGCGAGAAACGCAGTGCCACGGTCATCGCCAGCGAAGCCTGCACCGTGATGGTCATTCCCAAGGACCAGTTCCTCAGCCTGATGCAAAGCAACCCGCGCATCTCTCACAGCCTGATCGAGAGCATGGCCCGGCGCATCGATCTGCTGAACAAGGAAGTCACTCAGCTGCGCCTGAAAGCCACCGAGTGAAGGTTTCACAGCTCTAAGAAAGCCCGCCACCAGGCGGGCTTTTTGTGCGCGAGAGAAATGTTGTGGGCATCCAGTTGACATGCAAATGATAATTGATATTATTTGACTCAACTGATCGCAAGATCAGCCGGTAAGCTGGGAGACCAGGCAGTGGACTCTTCAGGTTATCTCCTCATCAGGCTAATCACGGTTATTGACCCGGCTCTTGCCGGGTCTTTTTTTGCCCATGAAAAAAGCCGCGCGGCATACACCGGGGGCTTCTTCAAAGCAACGGAATCAGCCGGCGCGGCGCAGCATCCACAAACCAGCCAGCGCACAGATACCGGCCGGCACCAGCACCGCCAGCAGCGGCGAGAAGCCAAATACCAGACTGGAAGGCCCCAGCAGGTCCTGGGCAATACGGAAAACAAAGCCCACCAGCACACCGCTGAAGACGCGCTGCCCCAGCGTCACCGAGCGCAGCGGACCGAAGATGAAGGAAATCGCCATCAGCACCAGCGCGGCCGTCACCACCGGTTGCAGCACCTTGGTCCAGAACGCCAGCCAGTAACGAGCATTGGCCAGCCCCTGCTCGCCCAGGTAGCGCGCGTAATTCCACAGGCCGGTGATCGACAGGGCTTCCGGCTCCATCACCACGGTACCCAGCACCTGCGGCGAGAGCTCTACCTGCCACTGCTCGGTCGGTGCCTTGATCACCTCGGTACGTTTTTCCGCCAGATGGAAGCGAGTCGTCGCCACATCTTCCAGCAGCCAGTAATCACCCTGAAACAGCGCGCGTCGGGCAAAGCTGGAGGACTGCAGATTACGCTCGGCATCGAAGCGATAGCGGGTCACACCGATCAACACGCCGTTGGGTTGCACCGCGTTGATATGCACAAACTCGTCGCCCTGGCGATGCCACAGGCCGCGCTTGGCGCTCTGTGCATCTCCGCCACCCTGAGCCAGAGAACGGCTGCCCTGAGCCAGGTTCTCGCTCCAGGGCGCCACATACTCACCAATCAGAATGCCCGCCAGCATCAGCACCAGCATCGGCTTCATCACTGCCCAGACGATCCGGCCGACGGAAACCCCGGCGGCACGCATCACCGTCAGCTCGCTGTGGCTGGCCAGCGTGCCCAGCCCGACCAGGCAGCCGATCAGCGCCGCCATCGGCAGCATCTCATAGAGCCGGCGCGGCGCAGTCAGCAGCACGTACCACAGGGCGTCGAGCACACCGTAGCCGCCCTCGACGTCGCCCAGTTCGTCGATAAAGGCAAACAGCAGCGCCAGGCTGACGATAATCCCCAGCACCGCCAGGATGCTGAAGAACACACTGGTACCGATGTAACGATCCAGCTTAACCATGGGCCACCTCCACACGCGCACGCCGTGCCGCCCAGAACAAGCGCAGATTTTCCCAGTAGAGCAGCAGCACACCCACCAGCACGAACAGGCCATGCACCAGCCACAGGCCGTAGACGAATTCACCCTTGTCCAGCTTGCCGCGTGCGGCGATCAGCAGGGCCAGGTAGCTCATGTACAGAAGAATGGCCGGCAGCAACTTGAGGAAGCGGCCCTGACGGGGGTTGACCCGCGACAGCGGCACCGCCAGCAGGGTCACGACAAATACCAGCAGCGGAATCGACAGACGCCACTGCAATTCGGCCTGGTGCCTGGGGTTGTCGCTCGCCAGCAGCTCACGGGTCGGGATCGCCTCGCGCTCGCTGATTTCGCCATCGACACTCGGTTTGGGCAGCAGCACGCCATAGGTGTCATAACGAATGGCACGGTAGTCGGCCTGACCTGGGCTTCCGTCGTAACGGAAACCATTGTTGAGGATCAGGTAGCGGCTGCCATCTGGCTGAATCTGCTGGCGCCCGCTCTCGGCCACCAAAACGGCAATCCCGCGGTCTTCGCCGGCCTTGCCCAAACGCTTCTCGGAGATGAACACACCAGACAGTTCGGTGCGGTCCTCGGACAGCTTCTCGGTGTAAGTCACCCGGTTGCCGCCCTTGATCGACTGGAAGCGACCCGCCACCAACGTATCGAACTCGGTCATGCTGTCCTGCTGCTTGAGGATCTCGGCCACCTTGGCCACGCCTGCCGGCGCCAGCGACAGACTCAGCCAGGCAGTCAGCGCCGCCACCAGCAGGGCCGGCGCCAGGCTGTAGGTGAACAGCCGCTGCGGACTCATGCCGGTGGCCGACAGCACGGTCATCTCCGATTCCAGATAGAGACGCCCGTAAGCCAGCAGAATGCCGAGGAACAGCCCAAGCGGCAGAATCAGCTGGAGAAAGCCGGGTATCCGGAAGCTGATGATCAGCAGCAGTACGCCCGGATCGAGCAAACCCTGAGCAGCCTGCGCCAGGTACTTGATGAAACGCCCGCTCATGATGATCACCAGCAGCACGGCACTTACCGCGCTGAGGGTCAGCAACACTTCACGGGACAGGTAACGGAAGACGATCAAACCGGACACTCCAGGGTTGTCAGGCCCAATGGGCTGCGCTCAAACTAGCCGCCATGTGGCCGGCCAGTCAGACAATTCGCGCCTGAAAAAATGCCGGCATTATCCGTTAATCCCGACTCTTTGTCTTGGGGAGAGCCTGTTATGCAATTCCAGGTCAAGTCTGCACACGCCGAAACGCTGAAAACCGCCACCCTGGTCTTGGCCGTTGGCGAAGGCCGCAAGCTCGGCAACACCGCAAAAGCCGTCGACAGTGCCTGCGCTGGCGCGATCAGCGCCGTGCTCAAGCGCGGCGACATCTCCGGCAAACCCGGACAGACCCTGCTGTTGCACAGCCTGCCCGGCCTCAAGGCCGAGCGCGTTCTGCTGGTCGGCTGCGGCAAGGGCGAGCTGGGCGACCGTCAGTACCGCAAACTGGCCGGCAGTGTGCTGGGCATCCTCAAGGGCCTGGCCGGCAGTGACGCCGTGCTCGCACTCGACGAAGTCAAGGTCAAGGGCCGCAATGCCTATGGCAAGGCGCGCCTGCTGATCGAGTCGCTGGCCGATGGCCTGTACCAGTTCGACCAGTTCAAGAGCGAGAAGGCCGAGCCCCGGGCGCTGAAAAAGATCACCCTGCTGGCCGACAAGGCCCACATTGCCGATATCGAGCGCGGCAGCCTGCATGCCCAGGCCATTGCCTGTGGTATGGCCTTCACCCGAGACCTCGGCAACCTGCCACCGAACCTCTGCCACCCCAGCTATCTGGCCGAGCAGGCCAAGGCCCTGGGCAAGGCGCACAAGAATCTCAAGGTCGAGATCCTCGACGAGAAGAAGCTCAAGGAGCTGGGCGCCGGCGCCTTCCTCGCCGTCGGTCAGGGCAGCGCCCAGCCGCCACGCATGATTGTCATGCACTACCAGGGCGGCAAGAAGGATGAACAACCCTTTGCCCTGGTCGGCAAGGGCATCACCTTCGACACCGGCGGCATCAGCATCAAGCCGGCCGCCGGCATGGACGAAATGAAGTACGACATGGGCGGGGCGGCCAGCGTGTTCGGCACCCTCAAGGCCGTGCTCGAACTGCAGCTGCCGATCAACCTGGTGTGCCTGCTGGCCTGTGCCGAGAACATGCCCAGCGGCAGCGCCACCCGCCCGGGCGACATCGTCACCACCATGAGCGGTCAGACCGTGGAAATCCTCAATACCGACGCCGAGGGCCGTCTGGTGCTGTGCGACACTCTGACCTACGCCCAGCGTTTCAACCCGCGCACGCTGATCGATATCGCCACCCTCACCGGCGCCTGCGTGGTAGCCCTCGGTGCCCATACCTCGGGCCTGCTGGGCAACAACGACGTGCTGATCAAGCAGCTGCTCAAGGCTGGTGAAGCTGCCGATGACCGCGCCTGGCAGCTGCCGCTGTTCGACGAATACCAGGAGCAGCTGGACAGCCCCTTCGCCGATATCGCCAACATCGGCGGACCCAAGGCCGGCACCATCACTGCCGCCTGCTTCCTGTCGCGCTTCACCAAGGACGTGCACTGGGCTCATCTGGACATCGCCGGCACCGCCTGGATCAGCGGCGGCAAGGACAAGGGCGCCACCGGCCGTCCTGTTCCGCTGCTCACCCAGTACCTGCTGGATCAGCTCAAGTGAAAATCGAGTTCTACGTGCTCGCCTCGGCCGCTCCGGCCGAGCGTGAGCGCGTCGCCTGCCAACTGGCGATGAAGGCCTGGCGCGCCGGCCTGCCGGTATTCCTGCGCGCCAGCGATGCCGCGCAGTGCCAGACGCTGGATGAACTGCTGTGGCGTTTTCGCCCGGAAACCTTCATCCCTCACAGTCTGTTCAGCGAAAATCCGCAGGCACCGGTGGTGATCGGCCTGAACGAGGCGCCGGAGCAAGGCAACGGCGTGCTGCTCAACCTCGACAGCAGCCTGTCGCCGCATCTCGAACAGTTCCAGCGCGTCATCGAGATCGTCAATCAGCAGCCGGAACTGCTGGCGGCCAGCCGCGAGAATTTCCGCAGTTACCGGCAACGCGGGTATGATCCGCGCCGTGTAGAGCTGTAGACCGCATCATGGATATCCCCAAGCCCCCTCAGACATCCACCGCCCTGCTGACCGACCTGGAGTCGATCCGCGAGCTGCTGGAAGCCGATCTGGTCGAGCCTCCGCTGCTCACCGAAACCCTGGAGCCGCTGGATATCCCCCTGCTCAGCGAAGTGGTGAGCCCGGCGCCCAAGGCTCCCGTGGCAAGCCCGGCCACTGACACCCGCGACATTCCACTGCTGAACACCCCGGTGGCACCGCCAGCCGCCACTCCGGCACCGTCCGGCAGCGCACGCCCAGTCGCCCCGACCACACCCCCACCTACCGCCACACAGCTCAGCGCCAGCCTGCGACAGAAGCTTGCCAGCCACGGCGCCGATCAGCTCAAGCGTGTTGACGGTGAATTGCGCGCCGCAGCCCAACTGATCCTGCAGGACGTGATCGACGATTTCGTGCCGCAGATCGAAGCCGAACTCAAGCGCCGCCTGGAAAACCGCCTAGATCAGTTGCTGCCGCGCAAACCCTGAAGCGCCGCGACCTTACGCCTGACCGGCCTTCGCCGCTATACTTGCCGGCTTTCCCGATCAGTTGCCAATACGGTCCCGCCGACTCATGGACAAGACCTACCAGCCCCACGCCATCGAAACCGCCCTATACCAGAACTGGGAAGCGAACAACTACTTCGCCCCGCAAGGTTCCGGCGAGCCCTACACCATCATGATCCCGCCGCCGAATGTCACCGGCAGTCTGCACATGGGCCACGGCTTCAACAACTCGATCATGGACTGCCTGGTCCGCTTCCGCCGCATGCAGGGCCGCAACACCCTGTGGCAGCCGGGCACCGACCACGCGGGCATCGCCACCCAGATGGTGGTCGAGCGCCAGCTGGCCGCCGAGGGCATCGGCCGTCACGACCTGGGCCGCGAGAAGTTCCTGGAGAAGGTCTGGGAATGGAAGGAGCAGTCCGGTGGCACCATCACCCGGCAGATCCGTCGCCTGGGCAGCTCGGTGGACTGGTCTCGCGAGCGCTTCACCATGGACGAAGGCCTGTCCGAGGCCGTTAAAGAAGCCTTCGTGCGCCTGCACCAGGACGGTCTGATCTACCGCGGCAAGCGCCTGGTCAACTGGGACACCAAGTTCCACACCGCCATCTCCGACCTCGAAGTGGAAAACCACGACGAGAAAGGCTCGCTGTGGAACCTGCGCTACCCGCTGGCCGACGGCAAGAAGACCGCCGAGGGCCTGGACTACCTGATCGTCGCCACCACCCGCCCGGAAACCATGCTCGGCGACTCCGCCGTGGCCGTGCACCCGGAAGACGAGCGCTACAAGGCGCTGATCGGCAGCTACATCGAGCTGCCGCTGGTGGGCCGCCGTATCCCGATCATCGCCGACGACTACTGCGACCCCGAGTTCGGCACCGGCTGCGTGAAGATCACCCCGGCCCACGACTTCAACGACTATGAAGTCGGAAAGCGCCACAACCTGCCGCTGATCAACATCTTCGACAAGGACGCCAAGGTTCTCGCCAAGGCCCAGGTGTTCAACATCGACGGCAGCGTCAATGCCGAGATCGACGGCAGCCTGCCGGCCGAATACGCCGGCCTCGACCGCTTCGTCGCGCGCAAGCAGATCGTTGCCGCCTTCGAGGCCGCCGGCCTGCTGGAGAAGATCGAAGACCACGCCCTGAAAGTGCCGAAGGGCGACCGCTCCGGCACCGTCATCGAGCCGTGGCTGACCGACCAGTGGTACGTCTCCACCAAGCCGCTGGCCGAAAAGGCCATCGCCGTGGTCGAGAGCGGCGAGATCCAGTTCGTGCCCAAGCAGTACGAGAACATGTACTTCAGCTGGATGCGCGACATCCAGGACTGGTGCATCAGCCGTCAGCTGTGGTGGGGCCACCGCATCCCGGCCTGGTACGACGAGGCCGGCAACGTCTATGTCGGCCGTGACGAGGCGGAAGTGCGCGCCCAGCACAACCTGGGTGACATCGCCCTGCGCCAGGACGAAGACGTGCTGGACACCTGGTTCAGCTCCGGCCTGTGGACCTTCTCCACCCTCGGCTGGCCGCAGCAGACCGACTTCCTCAAGACCTTCCACCCCACGGATGTTCTTGTAACGGGCTTCGATATCATCTTCTTCTGGGTCGCCCGGATGATCATGCTGTCCACCCACCTGACCGGGCAGATCCCGTTCAAGACCGTCTACGTGCACGGCCTGGTGCGCGACGGCCAGGGCCAGAAGATGTCCAAGTCCAAGGGCAACGTGCTCGACCCGCTGGACATCGTCGATGGCATCGACCTCGAAGCTCTGGTGGCCAAGCGCACCAGCGGCATGATGCAGCCCAAGCTGGCCGAGAAGATCGCCAAGCAGACCCGCGCCGAGTTCCCGGAAGGCATCGCCGCCTACGGCACTGACGCCCTGCGCTTCACCAACCTGGCGCTGGCCTCCACCGGCCGCGACATCAAGTTCGACATGGGTCGCGTCGAGGGCTACCGCAACTTCTGCAACAAGCTGTGGAACGCCGCCAACTTCGTCATCGAGAACACCGATAACCAGGACACCGGCATCAATGGCGAAGCCGTGGACCTGTCGCCGGTCGACCGCTGGATCATCTCCGCCCTGCAGCGCTGCGAGCAGGACGTGACCCGCCACCTCGACGCCTTCCGCTTCGACATGGCCGCCCAGGCCCTCTACGAGTTCATCTGGGACGAGTACTGCGCCTGGTACCTGGAGCTGGTCAAGCCGGTGCTGTGGGACGAAAACGCACCGATCGAGCGCCAGCGCGGCACCCGCCGCACCCTGGTGCGCGTGCTGGAAGTGATCCTGCGTCTGGCCCACCCGTTCATGCCCTTCATCACCGAAGAAATCTGGCAGCGCATCAAGGCCCAGGCCGGCAAGGACGGCGCCACCATCATGCTGCAGGCCTGGCCGGTGGCCAACGAAAGCCGCATCGACGCTAGCGCCGAAGGCGATATCGAGTGGGTCAAGCAGCTGATGCTGGGTGTGCGGCAGATCCGTGGCGAGATGAAGATCTCCATGGCCAAGCGCATCGACATCATCGTGCAGAACGCCGCGGCCTCCGACCTGCGCCGCCTGGCCGACTTCGAGCCGCTACTGAACAAGCTGGCCAAGCTGGAATCGGTACGCGTGCTGGCGGCTGGCGAAGAGGCACCGATGTCCGCCACCGCCCTGGTCGGCGAGATGCAGGTACTGGTGCCCATGGCCGGCCTGATCGACAAGGACGCCGAACTGGCGCGTCTGGACAAGGAAATCCAGCGCCTGCAGGGCGAAGTGCAGCGCGTCGGCGGCAAGCTCGCCAACGAAGGCTTCGTCGCCAAGGCGCCGGCCGAGGTACTCGACAAGGAGCGCGCCAAGCTGGCCGAAGCCGAACAGGCGCTGGCCAAGCTGGTCGAGCAGCGCGGCAAGATCGCCGCACTGTGATGCGAAAAAGCCCGCCCATCGTCAGATCGGCGGGCTTTTTCTTGCCAGGCATCAAGGCAGCCATCGCATGGCGTGCTAAAAAAGCCTCGCCGCCCCCATAACAAAAACGCGAAAGGATGCCCCCATGTATGTCCTCATGGCCCTGTTGTTCGTCGCCGGCTATCTGTGCATCGCCTTCGAACACCCACTGAAGATCGACAAGGCCGCCTCGGCCCTGCTCACCGCCGTGCTGTGCTGGACGGTGCTGGCTCTGGGCGCCGACACCCTGCTGCCTGCCCTGGCCCAGAGCGAACACGGCCCTGCCGGGGAGCTGCGCCATCATCTGGGTGAAATCGCCGAGATTCTGTTCTTCCTGCTGGGCGCCATGACCATCGTCGAGCTGGTCGACGCCCACGAAGGCTTCAAGGTGATCACCGACCGCATCCGCACCCACAAGCGGGTCACCCTGCTGTGGCTGATCGGCTTCATCACCTTCTTCCTGTCTGCGGTGCTGGATAACCTGACCACCACCATCGTGATGATCTCGCTGCTGCGCAAGCTGATCGGCAACCAGCGCGAGCGCTGGTTCTATGCCGGCATGGTGGTGATCGCCGCCAACGCCGGCGGCGCCTGGTCCCCCATCGGCGACGTGACCACCACCATGCTGTGGATCGGCCACCAGATCAGCGCCACCGGCATCATCGGCGCGCTGTTCCTACCCAGCCTGGTCTGTCTGCTGGTACCGCTGCTGGCGCTGAGCCTGACCATGCGCGGCGAGTTCGAGCGCCCCGAGGAGCTGCAGAGCGAGGCCGAACGCCGCGACCCGACCACGCCCTTTGAACGCAACCTGGTGTTCGCTCTGGGCCTCGGTGCGCTGCTGTTCGTCCCGGTGTTCAAGAGCATCACCCACCTGCCGCCGTACATGGGCATTCTCTTCGGTCTGGGCGTGCTCTGGGTGGTCACCGAGTGGCTGCACCGCAGCAAGAACGAGGAAGACAAACACCCGCTCTCGGTGGTGGGCGTGCTGCGCAGGATCGACACCCCCAGCGTGCTGTTCTTCCTCGGCATCCTGCTGGCCGTCTCCAGCCTGGCCACTGCCGGCCACCTGACTCAGGTCGCCAGCGCGCTCAAGGAAAGCCTCGGCAACGTGTACACCATCAATATCGCCATCGGCCTGTTGTCCTCGGTGGTGGACAACGTTCCGCTGGTAGCCGGCGCCATGAAGATGTACCCGCTGGTCACTCCCGAGGCGCTGGCCGGCGCCGGCGATCAGGCCGGCTGGCTGAGCCACTTCGTCGCCGATGGCGTGTTCTGGGAGCTGCTGGCCTTCTGCGCCGGCACGGGCGGCAGCTGCCTGATCATCGGCTCGGCCGCCGGGGTGGCGGCCATGGGTATGGAGAAGATCGACTTCCTCTGGTACCTAAAGAAGATCAGCCTGCTGGCCCTGCTCGGCTATCTGGCCGGCGCCGCCACCTATATCGCCCTGGCCCAGCTGTAAGGAGTCGCCCATGGAGATCAGCAAAACCCGCTCCAGCTTCTACCGCCGCCTCTATGTGGCCTGGCTGATCGACAGCGGCCAGGCCACCAGCGTGCCGGCCCTGATGGCCATCACCGGCATGCCACGACGCACCGCCCAGGACACCCTCGCCGCGCTGGAGGAGCTGGATATCGACTGCCAGTTCGCCCAGACCGAAGGCGAGCGCAATAACGCCGGCCACTACGAAATCCGCAGCTGGGGCCCCATCGACAAAGCCTGGATCGCTGCCAACCTGCCGCGCCTGCGGCAGGCTCTGGGTTACTGAGCCAGCCCTGACGCCCGCCGGTGACTGTGGGACAATGCGCCCCGTCACCTGCCAGGCTGTGCCCCGATGTCCAGACCGCCCCAACGCCCCGCATCCGCGGCGCCGCGCAAACCCAAGAGCCACGCTGCAACCCCGCCTCAGGCCAAGGGTCAGCTGCACCCGCGCAACCGGCATCAGGGGCGCTATGACTTTCCGGCGCTGATCAAGGCCTGCCCGGCGCTGGCCGAATTCGTCATCCTCAACCCCTATGGCAAACAGAGCATCGACTTTGCCAACCCGGACGCTGTGCGGGTGTTCAACCGCGCCCTGCTGGCGCAGCTCTACGGCATCCGCCACTGGGACATCCCCGCGGGCTACCTGTGCCCGCCGGTGCCGGGGCGCGCCGACTACCTGCACGGCCTGGCCGACCTGCTGGCCGCCGACAACGCAGGTGTCATTCCCCGCGGCGCGGCGGTGCGCGCGCTGGATATCGGCACCGGCGCCAACTGCATCTACCCGCTGCTGGGCCAGGCCGACTATGGCTGGCAGTTCCTCGGCGCCGACATCGACCCGCAGGCGCTGGCTTCGGCACGCGAAATCGTCCGCGCCAACGGTCTGCAGGCGCGCATCGAGCTGCGCCAGCAGACCAACCCCGAGCAGATCTTCGCCGGCCTGCTGCAGACCGGGGAGCGCTTTACCCTGACCCTGTGCAATCCGCCCTTTCACAGCTCCGCGCAGGAAGCCGCCAGCGGCAGCCGGCGCAAATGGAAGAACCTCGGCAAGCTGGACCCCAGCCGCAAGCTGCCGACGCTGAATTTCGGCGGGCAGAGCAACGAGCTGTGGTGCCCGGGCGGCGAGCTGGCCTTCGTCCAGCGCATGGTGCGCGAGAGTCGCGCGGTGGCCGGTCAGGTGCTGTGGTTCAGCTGCCTGATTTCCAAGGCCGGCAACCTGGCGCCGGTACAGGCCGCGCTGCGCAGTGTCGGCGCGGTCGAGCAGCAGATCGGCGAAATGAGCCAGGGCCAGAAGCAGAGCCGCTTCATCGCCTGGACCTTCCATGAGCCGGCCGAGCGTCAGGCCTGGCTGGCTAGCTGAGTCTTAGCCCCGAGGGTGGCAGCCGGCGGGCCGAACAGCAGGTCGAAGCCCCACTGGAAAACGAAGGCATACACCAGAAAGAACAGCATCAGGCTGAAGTCCGCCAGCAGCGCCTGCCACCAGTCGATCGCCAGTCCATAGGCAATCAGCGGCACGGTGAACAACAGCAGGCCGACCTCAAACCCCAGCGCATGCAGAACACGCCGACCCAGCGTGCGCCGGGGCTGACGCTGGCGGGCCTCCCAGGCCTCAAACAGGCTGTTGAACACCATGTTCCACAGCACCGCCGTGAGCGACACTGCCACCGCAACCAGCGTCGAAAGCGCCAGCCCCGAGCCGAAGACCCAGGCCGCCGCAGGCACGACAAATACCAGCGCCAGCAGCTCATAGCTGATTGCCTGCACGATCTTGCGTTTCCTGCCCTGCATTGTGATGGCCTCTTCGGACTTGCTACCGAGCACACTCTATTTCTAAATTACTGAAACACTTAGTCAGATCCTTTCAGAGTTACTGACAGATGAGCCTGAACAAAGACGCGGTGCAGGTGTTCCTTGCAGTCCTCGACAAGGGCTCGTTTTCCGCGGCCGCGCGCAGCCTGGGGCGGGTGCCCTCGGCGGTGAGCATGTGCATTGCCAACCTGGAGGCCGACCTGAACCTGCTGCTGTTCGACCGCAGCGGGCGCGAACCCCGGCCCACGGCAGCGGCGCAAGCGCTGGAAACCAAGGCGCGCTTTCTGCTGCAACAGTTCGAGTCCCTGGAAACCCAGGCCCTTGCGCTGTCGCAGGGCCTGGAGTCGCGCCTGAGCCTGGCCATTGCTCCCGAACTGCTGGCGTCCCCCTGGGCAATTCCGCTGAGCCGTGTGGCCGAGCGTTATCCGGCCCTGGATGTGGAAGTGCTGGCCGCCCCCGAAGCCGATGCCATCAATCTGTTGCATGAAGGGCGGGTGCAGCTGGCACTGGTGTTCGAAAGCACCCAGTTCGACAGCCGCGAATGCTGCCAGGAAATGACCCGCGAAACCCTGATCACGGTGATTGCCCCGACCCATCCGGCACTGGCCAGTGGCCGCCCGCTGCGCATGGAGGAACTGGCCGAGCACCGGCAGATTCTGGTGGCCGGGCGCGACAACCAGGAACGTACACCGCGTTTTCTGCAGGCCCACCAGCACTGGCGCACCGACAGCCACACAGCCGCCCTGAGCCTGATCCAGGCTGGCCTTGGCTGGGGCTTTCTGCCCCTGTCACTGGTGCGTCCGCAACTGCAGGCCGGCACGCTGATACAACTGCACCTGGATAACATCAGCAACAGCGGCACGCTCTGGGTTGATCTGGTCTGGTCGCGCCGGCGACCACTGGGTCTGGCCGCCCAGTACTTCATCGCGCTGATCCGCCAAAAGCCGGCAGTACCGATCTGAAGCGCCGGCCATCTATGCTTGCAAACACCACCACCCGACCGGAGCCTTCCATGCGCCGCTTCCTGCAAGACCTGGGCATCATGCTGCGCGCCAACCTCTGGCTGGTACCCGTGCTGGTCGCGCTGGTGGGCGCGGTGTTCCTGCTGGTCGCCCCGCCACCACCCATGCACGCCACCCTGGCCACCGGTTTTGCCGGCGGCGGCTATGCCGCCTTCGGCGAGAAGCTGCAGCGCGAACTGGCCAAACAGGGCTTCGACTTGCAGCTGGTTACCAGCGATGGCTCGTTCGACAACCTCAACCGCCTGCTGGATGACACCAGTGGCGTGAATCTGGCGCTGGTGCAGAGCGGCATCGAGCAGAGCCTGCCGGCCGAGCAACAGGCCCGCCTGTACAGTCTGGGGGCGGTCTACCAGGAGCCGCTGTGGCTGTTCCACCGCCGCGCGGTCAAGCTCGAACGCATGGCCGATCTGCAGACGCTGCGCCTGGCCCTGGGCGCCGACGGCAGCGCCACCCAGGCGCTGACCCGCGCCATCCTGCAGGCCAACCAGATCGAACCGGGTGATTACCCCAGCCAGTGGCAGGCCGTGGGCGGCACCCCGGCGGTGGAGGCACTGCTCAAGGGTGAACTGGACGCCGCCTTCTTCATCGGCCCGGCCGAGAATGTGCTGATCCAGCGCCTGGCTGCAGCCGAGGACATCAGCCTGGTGCACTTCGGCCGTGCGGCGGCCTACCAGGCTCGTCTGCCCTACCTGCGTCAGGTCGAGGTCGGCGAAGGCCTGCTCAATCTGGCCACCGACAGCCCGGAACGCGACCTCACCCTGCTCGCCCCCAGCGCGACCCTGCTGGTCAACGACGACTTTCACCCGGCACTGTCGGCACTGATCCTCGATGCCGCCCGCCAGGTCATGGCCCAGGGCACCCTGCTGGACAAGCCCGGCCAGTTCCCCAGCGCCAAGCCGGTCACCCTGCCGCTGCTGGGCGAAGCTCGCTATTACCACGACAAGGGCCTGCCGCTGCTGCAGCGCTACCTGCCATTTCGCATCGCCTCGCTGGCCGACCGCTACATCATCCTGCTGATCCCTCTGCTGGTGCTGCTCATCCCGCTGTTCAAGGCCGTCGGCCCGCTGTACCGCTGGCGTATCCGGGCGCGCATCTACCGTTGGTACAAGTACCTGCGCGAGGTCGAACAGAAGCTCGACAGCGGCACGCCACCGACCAGTCTGCATGCCGAACTCAGCCAGCTGGAGCAACTGGAAGACCAGTTGGCCAAGGTCGAAGTGCCGCTGTCCTATTCCAGCGAGCTGTACGACCTGCACCTGCACCTCGATTACCTGATCCGCCGCCTGCGCAGCCTGCAACAGCGCCAGCAGGCCGCCTCCGCCAGTGACCATGCCCATGACTGATCAGCAGCACCCCGACACCCTCCTTGCCCATGAAGGACGACCTGCCGCCAGCGCCGGCGCACCGGTCAACCCGCCACTGGTGCGGGCCTCGACCCTACTGTTTGCCAATGTTGCCGAGATGCAGGCCAGCCACGGCAGCCGCCACTCCTACGGCCGCCACAGCAACCCGCCGGGTCTGGCACTGGAACAGGCCCTGTGCAGCCTGGAGGGCGCGGCCGGCTGCCGCCTCACGCCCTCCGGCCTGTCGGCCATCACCACGACCCTGCTGGCCCTGCTGCGCCCGGGCGATCATCTGCTGATGACCGACTCGGCCTACGAGCCGACCCGCAGTTTCTGCCACGGTCTGCTGGCGCAACTGGGTATAAGCACCACCTTCTACGACCCGCTGCTCGGCACCGCCATCGAGACGCTGGTGCAGCCCAATACCCGTCTGATCTTCGCCGAATCGCCCGGCTCGCTGACCTTCGAGGTTCAGGACATTCCGGCCCTGAGCGCCGTAGCCAGACGCCATGGTCTTTATCTGGTGGCCGACAACACCTGGGCCACGCCGCTGGGCTGGCGGCCGTTCGAGCTGGGCATCGACGTGTCCATCCATGCCGCCACCAAGTACATCGTCGGCCACTCCGACGTGATGCTCGGCGCCATTCTCTGCAACGAGCGCACGCGCCCGGCCATCGAGCGCTGCTGGCGCGGCCTCGGTCTGGCGGTGAGCAGCGATGATGCCTACCTCGGCCTGCGCGGCCTGCGCTCCCTCGGCGTACGCCTCAGCCAGCATGCCCAAAGCGCCCTGCAGATTGCCCAGTGGCTGAGCGTCCAGCCGCAGGTCGCGCAGGTGCTCTACCCGCCACTGCCCTGCAGCCCCGGCCACGAGCTGTGGCAACGTGACTACGACACCTCGCGCGCCTGTGGCCTGCTTGGCGTACTGCTCCCCGAAGGCTGCAGCGAAGCGGCTATGTACCGGGTCGTCGATGCCTGCCGCCTCTTTGGCCGAGGCTACAGCTGGGGCGGCTTCGAAAGCCTGATTATCCCGGTCAGCCCCGCCGCCCAGCGCAGCGTCACGGCATCACGCTGGCAGGGCCGCCACCTGCTGCGTCTGCATGTGGGTCTGGAAGATCCGCGCGACCTGATGGCCGACCTGCAGCAGGCGCTGGCTCAGTTGAAGGATGCTCCTTAGACTGCCGACGCGGATCAACAATCAGGGACAAGAGCCATGCAACCCAAGGAATGGAACCGGCTGGTGCCGGAGCTGACCGTCGCCAGCTACGCCAGGGCCAAAGACTTCTACACCGGCATACTGGGCTTTGCCCTGTGCTTCGAGCGGCCAGAAGAGTTCTTTGGCTACTTCGACCTGCATGGCGCGCAGATAATGCTGCTGCAAGAAGAGGCCGATGCGCTGAATCGCCGGGGCGAGCCTGGCCCCTGCGGCAAGGGACTGCACCTGCAGATAGAGGTGGACGATCTGCAGACCATGCTGAGTCGCCTGGAAAACGCCGGAGTTGCGCTGGCCCGTGGCGTGGAGGAAGCCTGGTACCGGGTCGACAACCAGCTCCACGGCCATCGGGAAATCTTTGTCCATGACCTGGATGGCTATCTCCTGCGCTTCACCGAACACTTCGCCGTACGCCCGGCCTGAACGCCGGCAATCGCCACAATCGGTTAGCATGGCGGGGTTTCCCAATGAGCCTCCGCCATGCAGTACAGCGTCAGCCCCGTCGGTATCATCCACTCCTGCTTCAAGGAGAAGTTCGCCATCCCGCGCCAGCCTCAGCTGGCACCGGCGGCGCGCGGGGTACTGGAGCTGCTGCCACCGTTCAACGACCCGGCGGCCGTGGCCGGGCTGGAACAGGTCAGTCATGTCTGGCTGCTGTTTCTCTTCCATCAGGCGCTGGAGGACAAGCCACGGCTCAAGGTGCGCCCGCCCCGGCTGGGCGGCAATGCCTCGATAGGCGTGTTCGCCAGTCGGGCCACCCACAGGCCCAACGGCATCGGCCAATCGGTGGTCAAACTCGAAGGCATCGAGCCGGGGCGACTACTGCTCTCAGGCATCGACCTGCTCGACGGCACCCCGGTGCTGGATATCAAACCCTACGTACCCTATGCCGACAGCCTGCCCCTCGCGCGCAATGCCATTGCCGAGGCGCCTCCCGCTGCCATCGCCGTGCACTGGAGCCCTGATGCCCGCCTGCAGGCCGAGGACCATGCTCGGCGCCTGGGTGAGCCGCTGGTCGAGCTGATCGAGCAGTGCCTGGCTCAGGACCCGCGCCCGGCCTACCAGCAGCCGACGCCCGAGCGCCGCTACGGCGTGCGTTTCTGGGACGTGCAAGTACGCTGGCATTACCCGGTTGCCGGGGAAATCTGCGTGCTGGAAGTGGCGCCGACCTGAAGCTTTTTCGGGACGTTACAGGCACAAAAAAGCCCGGTCAGGCCGGGCTTTTTGCTGTCACCTGATGCGCCTGATTACTTCTCGACGAAGGCGCGCTCGATCAGGTAGTCACCCGGCTCGCCGATGCGCGGGGAGATCTTCAGACCGAAGCTGTCCAGCACTTCGCTGGTTTCATCCAGCATGGCCGGGCTGCCGCAGATCATGGCGCGGTCGTCCTGCGGGTTGATCGGCGGCAGGCCGATGTCGGCAAACAGCTTACCGCTGCGCATCAGGTCGGTCAGACGACCCTGATTCTCGAACGGCTCGCGGGTTACGGTCGGGTAGTAGATCAGCTTGTCACGCACGGCATCACCAAAGAACTCGTTCTTCGGCAGGTGCTCGGTGATGAACTGGTGGTAGGCCACTTCGTTCACGTAACGCACGCCATGCACCAGAATCACCTTTTCGAAGCGCTCGTACACTTCCGGGTCCTGGATCACGCTCATGAAGGGCGCCAGACCAGTGCCGGTGGAGAGCAGGTAGAGGTGCTTGCCCGGCAGCAGGTCGCCCAGCACCAGAGTGCCGGTGGGCTTCTTGCTGATCATGATCTCGTCGCCTTCCTTGAGGTGCTGCAGCTGCGAGGTCAGCGGACCATCGGGCACCTTGATGCTGAAGAACTCGAGGTTTTCCTCGTAGTTCGGGCTGGCGATGGAATAGGCGCGCATCAGCGGACGGCCGTTGGGCTGCTGCAGGCCGATCATGACGAACTGGCCGTTCTCGAAGCGCAGACCCGGGTCGCGGGTGCATTTGAAGCTGAACAGGGTGTCGTTCCAGTGGTGCACGCTCAGTACACGCTCGACGTTCAGGTTGCTCATCAATCACTCCAGAGATGCAGATACGCCCGGCCGGGCGCGATAGCCATAGATTACGCAGGGGCTTATCATCTGAGAAATTGATTATTCTGATATTTGTTATCTCAATATCAGATAAGCAGCGCTTTGCCGGCATAAGCTTAATCACTCTGACCGCCCATACCAGTGACCGAAGGTCGCACCGGAGTCCGCCATGAAGCTCACCCTGCGCCAACTGCAGGTGTTCGCCGAAGTTGCCCGCCACGACAGCGTGTCGCGCGCAGCGGAAAGCCTCGCCCTGTCGCAATCGGCCACCAGCACCGCGCTGGCCGAACTGGAGCGCCAGTTCGACTGCCAGCTGTTTGATCGCCAGGGCAAGCGCCTGGCCCTCAATGCCCTCGGCCGGCAGTTGCTGCCCCGCGCCGTCGGCCTGCTCGACCAGACCCGCGAGATCGAACAGCTGTTGTCCGGTGGCCATGGCTTCGGCTCACTGCAGGTCGGCGCCACCCTGACGGTGGGCAACTACCTGGCCACCCTGCTGATCGGCCATTTCATGCAGCGCCACCCCGAGTGCAAGGTCGGCCTGCAGGTGCACAACACCGCCCACGTGGTGCAGCAGGTGGCCAACTATGAGCTGGACCTGGGCCTGATCGAAGGTGACTGCCAGCATGCGGATCTGGAAGTACAGCCCTGGGTGGCCGACGAGTTGGTGGTGTTTGCCGCCCCGCAGCACCCGCTGGCCGGCAGGCGCGAAGTGAGCCTGGAAGAGCTGAGCCGCGAGGCGTGGATTCTGCGCGAGCGCGGCTCCGGCACGCGCCTGGCCTTCGACCAGGCCATGCGCCATCACCCGGCACCGCTGAATATCCGTCTGGAGCTGGAGCACACCGAAGCGATCAAGCGCGCCGTCGAGTCGGGGCTGGGCATCGGCTGCATTTCCCGCCTGGCCCTGCGCGACGCCTTCCGCCGCGGCAGCCTGGTCCCGCTGGAAACGCCACAGCTGGATCTGGCCCGGCAATTCTGGTTCATCTGGCACAAGCAGAAGTACCAGACCGCGGCGATGCGTGAATTTCTCGAACTGTGCCGCAGCTTTACCGCCGGGGCGACGCGCAGCGATCAGATCAACCTGCCGTCGATCGCCTGATTCAGCCCAGCAGGATGCTGGCCCAGACCACGCCGATCAGGCTGAGGGCCACAAACTGCGCGGCACTGCCCATGTCCTTGGCATTTTTCGACAGCGGGTGCAGGTCCAGCGAGATGCGATCGATAGCCGCTTCCACAGCCGAGTTGAGCAGCTCGACAATCAGCGCCAGCAGGCAGACGGCAATCAGCAACGCCCGCTCGCCACGACTGACATCGAGGAACAGGCTGATGGGAATCAGGATGACGTTGATCAGCACCAGCTGACGGAACGCTGCCTCGCCCTTAAAAGCAGCCTTGAGGCCGGAGAAGGAATAGCCGGTGGCGTTGAGAATGCGTTTGAGGCCGGTCTGGCCTTTGAATGGCGACATGCGGGGAACTCGCTGAAATAAGAAGGCCAGCCTAACGGCTGGCCTGTCAAAAAAGCATCAAGGCGCCTCGGGGGCATGCTCTGACGGCGTTTGCGGAATGCTCTCCAGCTGCTGCAGCAACAGCGCCGCCTGGGTACGGGTGCGCACGTTGAGCTTGCGGAAGATGGCGGTGACGTGAGCCTTGATGGTCGCCTCGGACACGCTCAGCTCATAGGCAATCTGCTTGTTCAGCAGGCCATCGCAGACCATGGTCAGCACGCGGAACTGCTGCGGCGTCAGGCTGGCCAGCCCGGCACTGGCGGCCTTGGCTTCGGCCGACACCTTGGCCGCGGCGGCAGTCTGCGGCGGCCACCAGGCATCGCCGTCGAGCACCGCACGCACAGCCTGCTGAATGGTCTCCAGCGGGCTGGACTTGGGAATGAAGCCGGTGGCGCCGAACTCACGGGCACGCCCGATCACGGCCGGCTCTTCCTGGGCAGAAATCATCACCACCGGAATCTGCGGATACTGCCCGCGCAGCAGCACCAGACCAGAGAAGCCGTAGGCACCGGGCATGTTCAGGTCGAGCAGCACCAGGTCCCAGTCCTGCTTCTCCGCCAGACGGCTTTCCAGTGCGGCAATACTGTCGGCCTCGGCCAGCCGCACGTCCGGGCCCAGCCCCAGGCTCAGGGCCTGCTGCAGGGCGCTGCGAAACAGCGGATGGTCATCGGCGATGAGAATCTCGTAGCTGGCCATGGCGAATCCTTTTGTTTTTGTCGTCGTGACCGGTCATGCCGCGCCACGCACTGAGCTGCCAGTGGTTTTCAGGTGCGCCATTTTGCACAGGAGTGACAGCCAGGCGAAAGCCTTGTGCGGATAAACGACAAGTTCCGCTGCTTTCAGTTAACCCACTGGTCAAGTTCGGACGATTGCGGCACAGTCTGCGGCCTCCCTTTTCGCTGGATTAGAGCCGTACCATGCCACGCCAAGCCCTGCGCGCCGACCTGTTGATGCTCCTGACCGCCATGATCTGGGGCGCCGCCTTCGTCGCCCAGCGCGCCGGTATGGAGGCCATCGGCCCCTTCCTGTTCACCGGCCTGCGTTTCGCCATGGGCGCGCTGGTGCTGCTGCCACTGTTCTTCTGGAAACCGGCCGGGGCCAGGCACGAGCCCTTCAACCGCGGCCTGCTGGCTGGCGGTATTGCCATGGGTCTGGCGCTGACTCTGGGCATCAACCTGCAACAGGTCGGCCTGCTGTTCACCAGCGTGACCAACTCCGGTTTCATCACCGGCCTGTACGTGATCATCGTGCCGCTGCTGGGTCTGGCGCTGGGCCACAAGACCGGCATGGGCACCTGGCTGGGCGCCTCGCTGGCAGTGGTGGGCATGTTCCTGCTCAGCGTTGGCGACAACTTCCAGGTGGCCTCCGGGGACTGGCTGCAGCTGGCCGGCGCCTTCGTCTGGGGTGTGCATGTACTGCTGGTGGGCTTCTTTGCCAGCCGGCATGACGCCATCCGCCTGGCCGTGATCCAGTTCATCACCTGCGCCGTGGTCAGCCTGATCCTCGCCGCCGTGCTCGAGGAAATCCGTTTCGACGCCATACTCCAGGCCGGGCCCGCGCTGCTGTATGGCGGCCTGATCGCCGTGGGCATCGGCTACACCCTGCAAGTGGTGGCCCAGCAGCACGCCATCCCCTCCCACGCGGCAATCATCCTGTCGCTGGAGGCCGTCTTCGCCGCCATAGCAGGCGCTGTGTTCCTCAGCGAGGAACTGGCACTCAAGGGCTATATCGGCTGCGCTCTGATGTTCGCCGGCATGCTGCTGGCACAGCTGTGGCCGCGCAAGGCGGCCGCCGCTCACTGAGCCGGATCGGTCAGCCGCAGAAAGGGTTGCAGGGCCTGGTGCGCCGGGCTCTGCTCATCCACGGCGATATGCCGCTTGGCCGCCAGATAGCGTTCGGCAAATACATCCAGATAGGCATCCAGTGCCGCGGCGGCCTGCTCGTCGCCGGCCAGGCCGAGACAGAGTGCCGCCACCTCTGCGGTACACAGATGGTCATCACGCTTGGAGCGGCGCAGGCGGTAGCGTGACAGCTGCTCGGGCAACAGACTGAGCACCGGGAAACGGTCGAGATAGGGACTCTTGCGGAACATCTTGCGCGCTTCCGGCCAGGTGGCATCCAGCAGGATGAACAGCGGCCGCTTGCCCTCCTGCTCCCGCACCTCGTGCGTCACCCGCTCCGGCTCGACGAACTCACCGGGAAAGACCAGATAAGGCTGATACTGCGGGTCATCGAGCAGGGCCAGCAGGCGCTCATCCACCTCGGTGCGCAACCAGCCATAGGCGAAGGTATCGGCCACCACATCGGCAATCAGCCAGCCGGTATTGCTGGGCTTGAGCGACTCCTGATCATGCATCACCAGACAGACCGCCGAGCGCGCCGGTACCTGCGGGCGCAGGTGGCACAGGCAGTATTCCGGAGCAATGCGGCACTGCTCGCAGCGCTCGGCGCGCCCGCCGCGGGCCAGAAAGGGCTTGCTGGCCCGTGCCAGGCGTTCGGCACGCAGGCGTGCTACCGGGTGAGAGGGCAAAGTGGAGTTGGCGCTATCGCTCATGGGCAGAACACTGGAGAAAAAAGGCGCGCAGTCTATCAGGCCCTCTGCGACCTGCGGGCGCAGGTCGTCCAGCAGACCAGGGGCGGGGCGACGGGTAGAATGGCCACTGAACTGCCGGCACGGATGGCCGGTCCAAGGATTTTCGCCCGAGTGGAGCCTTACCTCATGTTGCGCCTGACAGCCGTTAACCTCACCTGCACCCTGGCCGCCTGCGCATTGGCCGCCACCGCGCAGGCGGCCAGCCTCAAGGATTACGAACTGACCAAGATGCTCGAGAAGGTCGCCCGCGAGAGCAGCATCGGCACGCCGCGCGCCATCAACGAGGACATCCTCGATCAGGGCTACACCGTGGAAGGCAACCAGTTGATCAACCATCTCAGCGTTCGCCCGGAACATGCCGCCAAGATGCGCGGCAACCCGGACAGCATGCGCCAGCAGCTGGGTGCCAGCGTCTGCCGCAATAATGGCTACCGTCAGCTACTGGCCAGTGGCGCCGTGCTGGCCTACAGCTTCAGCGAATACAAGACCAATCGCCCCGTGGCCACCGAGCGCTTCACCCAGAGCGACTGCGGCCTGCAGTAAAGCAACACCCGACAAAAAGCCCGGCCAGGTGCCGGGCTTTTTGCTGCTGGCGCACCCGCCGCGCATTGCGACAGGCTGACCCTGAACCATGTTGCAGGCGTTAAGCGCGTAGGGCTCAGCCCTTGTCTCGCTGCCGGGGTATATCGGCATCGGCATGCAGCTCGGCGAGCAGCGCCTCGACGTAGCGTGAACGGCGCACGCCGCCTTCGAGGCGACGCACACACTCGTCCTCCAGCGAAATGTCGTTGCTGCGTGCCGCCTGCACCAGCAGGCGGTACAGATCGACATCCAGCTCCAGCGTCAGCTTGGGCATATGCACTCTCCAGAATCTTGTTGTTCTTGTTCTGGCGGGGCCCACCTGCCTCAACGCAGGATGCCTGGGTCCCCCAGACCGGCCACCGCAGCAGCCTCGTCTTTGGACAAGAGTGTCACATGATCCGTGGCGAGCAAATCCGCACATGACGAAAGGACATGTGCCCAGCTGCAACCATTGGCGAACAGCATGCCGGCTTCGTTGAGCGTGCCGCCGCGGTTGCGATAACCCAGCACGACGCTCTGTGCCGCCTGAGGGAACAGCGGCCAGAGATGACCACGGGCCACCTCCGGACGCATGTGGGTCAGCCACAGACGCTTGCCGTAGGCGGCCGGGAAGATCGCCTCGCGCAGCGCCTCGCCGGCCACCGCACCAGCCTCCCAGGCATCGCGGGGCGCACGGAAGCGCCCCGGCTCCTGCAGGTAGACCAGACGATAACCAATGCCCGCCGCCGCCAGACGCTCGGCGGCGCGCTGCACCTCGGCCAACTGATAACTGCCGGTGGCAATCAGCAGCAGCGCATCACGACCGGCCTGCTCGGCAAGGACGATGGCGCCGTCGCGGGCCAGTTGCTCGGCCTCTGCCTGACTCAGATGACAGGGGCGCTCACGCTTGGCCGCCACCACGCAGGCCAACTGCCCGCGGCTCTGGTAGATGCCGGGCAGCAGGGCCAGCAGGCTGTTGTAATCCAGCGGGAAGAGCACCCGCACCATGTCGTTCATCTCGCCCAGTAGGGCTTCGCAGAATGTGGTGTCCTGGTGCGACTGCTGGTTCTTGCCGTTCTCCCAGGTGTGCGAGGTCGCCACCAGCGGCCAGCCCAGCCAGCCGGCCGGGCGCCCAGCCTCTTTCTGCAGGCGGGCAAAGATCAGACTCTGGCGCACTGCGCCGAGCATCTTCGGACAGAACGCCTCGTAGCTGGCCACCAGATTGAGCCCGCCCTGATTGGCCAGACAGGCCGAGACCACGGCCTCTTCGTTGAGCGCCGTGATGACCTGACCATCCAGCGCCTCCAGCGGCCCCTCCGGCTGGCTGACACGGTGGCGCAGGGCCTTGAGCACGCCGCCCAGCTTGTTACTGGCCAGCTCGTCGGGGTTGCCGACCCGCGCACGCAGGTGCGGATTGAGCGCCACCAGCTGCGGATAGAAGTCATCCAGCGCCGACATCGGTGATGCCGCGCTGCTGCGGTAGTTCAGCGCCGGCAGCTGGGGCAGCGGCGGACGCCGGGTGGCCAGCGGGTTGTCCCGCTCGGCCGTACGCCCGGCACGGCTGTGGACGAACAGCGCAGCGCTGTCGGCCAGCTCCTGCGACGCCACCCAGAGTTTGCTGGCATGCTGGTTGAACAGCGTGCGCGCCTGCTCATCACACTGCGGATTACCCGGCAGCGGCAGGTTGTGCGCCGCGTTGCTGGCTGCACCATAGAAGCCGAAGCCCTTCTCCGTCTGGGCAATGGCGTAGGGCAGCGGCAACGGATAACCGATCACGCCGTTGGCCAGTTCATGCTTGCGGTGCGCCAGGCGCTGCTCCATCTCCCACAACGTGCAGACAAAGGCGGCCGGGTCGCGGCCATCGAAACGGATCGGGTCGAAACCGCAGCGGCGCAGGTGCTCGCAGAACCCCTCCAGACCAACCGCAGTGCCCAGTTCGGTACGCTGCTCGATGCGCCGGCCATTGGCGATCATCACCGGCAGCGCCGTGCCACAGTCCTCGGCACGCCACCAGCGTGGCATCCAGTCACTGCCGCGCTGCTCCTCGGCGGCGCCGTCGGAAAGGAAGGCCACCAGCGTCTCGCCGGGCAGCGGCATGTGGGTGTACATCAGTTCGGCAAAGCCGAGATAGCCGCCCTCGGCAATACCGCCGGCGGTGTGTGGATTGACGTGACTGCCCAACGGCACCGCCACACTGCCATCGGCAGCCTGCACGTAGCTGTAGAAGTCGGCGACCAGACGGCTCATGCCGGCCTCGCCATCGGCATAGCGCTGCTGTTGCTCGGGGTGCAGGTTGTCGGTGAGCAGGTTGAGACTCTCGATGGCGGCCACGCAGTGGCCCTGTCCCATCAGCCAGGCGCGGGTCTGCCCGGTCAGCGCATTGAGCCCCAGGTAACCGGCGTAGGCCGGCACCATGTTCAGCGCCCCTCCGTTATGGCCTTCAGGCTGTGCCTTGAAGTCGTCGGCGACGAGCGCCTCGCCGTTGCAGCGCACACGCCGGGCATAGGTCATGTGCACCACCAGCCACAGGGCGGCACTGCTCAGGCGGTCAAGAGCAGTGAACAATCGATAGGCGCTGGCCAGATCGGCCTGCAGGCCGGCCTGCACCAACTGGTGAGCCATGCGGTAAACCGCCGCCTGAGTGGCGGGCTCGTGAACGATCACGCCATAACCGGCGCGCCAGCGGGCAAACTCGGGCTCGCTGGCGGCATGAGTGTCCAGCGCGGCGCTATCGGGGAAAATCTGCGTCATTGAGCATCACTCCATGTCAGCTATGGGTGCAGTCTAGGCAGACAGGTGACTTTTCATCCTGACATGTATCAAGGCGAACCTGCCGTTCTGCTGCCAAGCTTGTTTCATCAGTAAACGGAGATCGAACATGGCCCTGCTCACGTTTCTCGGCGCCATCCAGCAAGTGACCGGTTCGTGCTACCTACTCGAATCCCGCGAAGGCAGTCGTGTTCTTCTTGAGTGCGGCATGCGCCAGGGGCGCCGCGAAGAGGAACAGGCCAACGAACAGCCCTTTCCGTTCGATCCTGCCTCGATCAATGCGGTGGTTCTGTCCCACGCCCACCTCGACCACTCCGGGCTCTTGCCACGTTTGGTCGCATCAGGCTTTCGCGGGCCGATCTTTGCCACTTATGCGACCAGCGAGCTGATCGAGCTGATGCTGCTGGACTCGGCTCACATTCAGGAGCACGACGCCGAGTGGGAGAACAAGTGGCGGGTGCGTCTGGGCAAGCCGGAAGTCAAACCGCTGTACAACACGGTGGACACCGAGCGCGCCCTCAAGCGTCGCCAGCCGCTGCCTTATGGCCAGGCCCATGAAGTGGCGCCGGGTATCAGCGTCACCTTCCACAATGCCGGGCACATTCTTGGCTCGGCCATCGTCGAGCTGGAAATACACGACCATCATCTGACCCGGCGTCTGGTGTTCTCCGGCGATCTGGGCAATACCTGTTCGCCGCTGATGGAGGACCCGACCTTCCTCGACCGTGCCGACGTGGTGCTGATGGAGTCGACCTACGGTGACCGCGACCACCGCTGCAGCGAGGAGACCATCGACGAACTGGCCGACATTCTCCAGCAGGCTCATCGCGATGGCGGCAATGTGCTGATTCCTTCCTTCGCCGTGGGCCGCACCCAGGATCTGCTCTATTACCTCGGCCGCTTCTACCACGAGGGGCGCCTACCCCAGCAGGCGGTATTCCTCGACAGCCCCATGGCCATCCGCGCCAACCAGATCTACTCGCGCTTTCACGACCAGTTCGACGAGCACGACCGCGCCCTGATCCAGCAACACGGTGACGGCGACCTGCGCAAATGGCTGCCACCGCTGCGCATCACGGCGTCTCCGGAAGACTCCATGGCCATCAACCGGATCAAGAGCGGCGCCATCATCATTGCCGGCAGCGGCATGTGCACCGGCGGGCGCATCGTCCACCACTTCAAGCACAATCTGTGGCGCAGCGAATGCCATCTGGTGTTCCCCGGTTTCCAGGCAGCCGGTACCCTCGGCCGCAATATCGTCGACGGCGCGCCAACGGTACGCGTGCTGCACCAGCGCATTGCGGTCAAGGCCAAGGTACACACCCTGGGTGGTTTCTCCGCGCACGCCGGGCAATCGCAGTTGATCGACTGGGTCAGCCATTTCGACCATCACCCGGAGCTGTATCTGGTCCACGGCGAACTGGAAAAGATGAAAGTGCTGCAGAGCGAACTGAAACGCAGGCTGAACTGGGACGCCAACATCCCCGAGCCGGGCGAGCAGATCGCTATCTGACGGGCTGATTCATCCGGTTACAGCCGGGTCGGCACTTTTGCCCGGCACGCAGGTCACAAGCAGCCATACTGACTGACAGGAACCGCACGACACTGGCCCTGACGGTCAGCGCCGTACACATACCTGAGGAGTATTGGTATGCCCTACGAACCGGATGACTATCTCTCCCGTCACTTCCAGACCGGCAGCATCGACCTGGCTCAGCAGGTAGCTGAACTGGCCCGCAATGCGACACCGCCCAACAGCCCCAATGCCAAGCTGTATCAGGAAATGTTCATGAGCGTGGCACGCATGGCCCAGGCCGACCGCAACCGCTGGGACGCCAAGATCATGCTGCAGACCCTGCGCGAAATGGAAACGGCCTTCAGCCTGCTCGAACAGTTCAAGCGCCGGCGCAAGGTCACCGTTTTCGGCTCGGCGCGAACACCCACCGACCATCCTTTATATGGCCTGGCCCGCCAGTTGGGTGAAGCACTGGCGCGTTACAACCTGATGGTCATCACCGGTGCCGGTGAGGGCATCATGGCCGCGGCTCACGAAGGGGCGGGACCTGAGAACAGCCTGGGCTTCAACATCACCCTACCCTTCGAGCAGCATGCCAATGCCGTGGTCGAAGGCACCGGCAACCTGCTGTCCTTCCACTTCTTCTTCCTGCGCAAGCTGTTCTTCGTCAAAGAAGCCGATGCACTAGTGCTCTGCCCCGGTGGTTTCGGCACGCTTGATGAGGCACTGGAAGTACTGACGCTGGTGCAGACCGGGAAGAGCCCGCTGGTGCCCATCGTGCTGCTGGATCAGCCGGATGGCCGCTACTGGCACGGCGCGCTGGAGTTCATGCGCGCGCAGCTGGAAGCCAATCACTACATCCTGCCCAGTGACCTGCGCCTGGTGCGGCTGGTGCATACCGCCGAGGATGCCGTACAGGAAATCGCCCGTTTCTACCGCAACTTCCACTCCAGTCGCTGGCTGAAGGAACAATTCGTCATGCGCCTGAATCATCCGCTCACCGAGCCGGCGCTGAAGACCCTGCACAAGGAATTCCGCGACCTCTGTGTCGCCGGTGATTTCCAACAGCGCCCCTACTGCGAGCTGGAAAGCGATGAGCCGGAGTTCTGCGACCTGATCCGCCTGGCCTTCCAGTTCAACGGCCGCGATCACGGACGGCTGCGTGAGCTGATCGACTTCATCAACCTACCGCAACACTGGGCGCAGAACAGCTGAAGGCCGGCTCTGGCCAAGAACTCAGTCGTCGACTGCCCGCGCAGCAGACGACTGATCTGCTCCCCGGAAAAGCCCCGGTAGGCAAGAAACCGCCCCTGCTGAGCGCGCGCCCTGGCATCGGCCGGCAGCACGCCGAATTTGCGCTGCCAGACACTGCGCAGCACGGCCATCCAGTCCACCTCAGCGGCATCCAGCGCTTGCGCAATATCGGCTCGGGGCAGCCCACGCTGCGCCAGCTCCTCGCGGATGCGCTGGGGCCCGTAGCCGGCTCGCGCACGGCTACCGACAAAGGCGTCCAGATAACGGGATTCGTTGAGCAGGCCCTGCTCGGCCAGTCGGTCCAGAGCAGGACCGATCAGCTCGTCGCTGGCACCCTGGCGGCGCAGCTTGCGCTCCAGTTCCACCCGACCATGCTCACGTCGCGCGAGCAGGTCCATGGCGGCCCGGCGTACTGCCGCCGGGCTATCCAGCAAAGCGGGCATCAGCGGCGCCTCAGAAGTCGGCGTCGATCTCGGCCACTTCGGCATCGGCCTTGACCGGTCCGCTCTGCACCAGCAGTTTCTCGCGGATGATCTTCTCGATGGCGCTGCCGACTTCCGGATTGTCTTCCAGATACTTGGCCGCGTTGGCCTTGCCCTGACCGATCTTGTTGCCCTGGTAGCTGTACCAGGCACCGGACTTCTCCACCAGACCGAGCTGAACGCCGAGATCGATGATCTCGCCGGTACGGTAGATGCCCTTGCCATACATGATCTGGAACTCGGCCTGACGGAACGGCGGCGCTACCTTGTTCTTCACTACCTTGACGCGAGTCTCGCTGCCCACCACTTCCTCGCCGTCCTTCACCGCGCCGGTGCGGCGGATATCCAGACGTACCGAGGCGTAGAACTTGAGGGCGTTACCGCCGGTGGTGGTCTCCGGGTTGCCGAACATCACGCCGATCTTCATGCGGATCTGGTTGATGAAGATCACCAGGCAGTTGGCATTCTTGATGTTGCCGGTGATCTTGCGCAGCGCCTGGCTCATCAGGCGGGCCTGGAGGCCGACGTGGGCATCGCCCATCTCGCCTTCGATTTCCGCCTTGGGCACCAGTGCCGCCACGGAGTCGACGATGATCACGTCGACCGCGTTGGAACGCACCAGCATGTCGGTGATTTCCAGGGCCTGTTCGCCGGTATCCGGCTGCGAGACCAGCAGATCATCGACATTGACGCCGAGCTTGCCGGCATAGTCCGGATCAAGCGCGTGCTCGGCATCGACGAAGGCACAGGTGGCGCCCATTTTCTGCGCTTCGGCAATCACCGACAGGGTCAGCGTGGTCTTACCCGAGGATTCCGGACCGTAGATTTCGACAATACGGCCCTTGGGCAGGCCGCCGATGCCCAAGGCAATGTCCAGTCCGAGGGAGCCGGTGGAGATCGACGGAATGGCCTGGCGCTCGTGGTCGCCCATGCGCATGACCGCGCCTTTGCCGAATTGCTTCTCGATCTGGCCCAGGGCTGCCGCCAGTGCGCGCTTCTTGTTGTCGTCCATTGCATCCTCTCGTGTTCAATTCGGCGTTCACGGCCGCCAATACCTGTATATGTAGACAGTAGTATTCCATATGGCAAGTCGATCGCCTACCCCTGCAGTGGATTTTCTCCTGCCACCAGTCGGAGCAGCCCTCCCAGGGCCATGATCACGCTCTGCTTGCGTACCGACAGGCGATCCCCGCCGAACTGAAAACGCTTGCTGTAGCACTGCACACCATCGCCCCAGGCCAGCCAGACGGTGCCCACCGGCTTCTCCGCAGAGCCGCCAGAAGGCCCCGCCACTCCGCTGACCGCCACGGCAAAGCGCGCGCCGCTGTGTTGCCGGGCACCGCGCACCATGGCCTCAACCACCTCCTGACTGACCGCACCGACACGTTCGAACAATTCAGCCGGCACACCCAGCTGGGCGGTTTTCTGCCGATTGGAATAGGTGACATAGCCCGCCTCGAACCAGGCCGAACTACCGGCAACCCTGGTAATGGCCTCGGCGATACCGCCCCCGGTACAGGACTCGGCGGTGCTGACCTGAGCCGAACAGGCCTGCAATTGCGCGCCCAACTGGGCGGCCAGATGGCTGATCTGATCCATATGCTCTCCGGGGTTAAGGCGGCGTGGTCGATACCGTACACTAGGCGCCTTTTTGATTTAAGCCGGACAGCCAGAACCATGAGTGACCTCTCCGCCCACACGCCGATGATGCAGCAGTACTGGAAGCTGAAGAATCAGCACCCGGACCAGCTGATGTTCTACCGCATGGGCGACTTCTACGAGATTTTCTACGAAGACGCGAAGAAGGCCGCAGCGCTGCTCGACATCACTCTGACCGCGCGGGGCTCCTCGGCTGGCCAGCCGATTCCGATGTGTGGCATTCCGCACCACTCGGCCGAGGGCTATCTGGCCAGACTGGTCAAACTGGGCGAGTCAGTGGTGATCTGCGAGCAGATCGGCGATCCGGCGACGAGCAAGGGCCCGGTGGAACGCCAGGTGGTGCGCATCATCACCCCCGGCACCATCAGCGACGAGGCGCTGCTCGACGAGCGCCGCGACAACCTGCTGGCCGCGGTGCTCGGTGACGAGCGTCTGTTCGGTCTGGCCACGCTGGACATCACCAGCGGTCGCTTCACCGTGCAGGAACTCAAGGGCTGGGAAAACCTGCTCGCTGAACTGGAGCGTCTGAGTCCGGCCGAACTGCTGATCCCCGATGACTGGCCGCAAGGCCTGCAGGTAGAGAAGCGTCGTGGCACCCGCCGGCGCGCGCCCTGGGACTTCGACCGCGACAGCGCGCGCAAGAGTCTGTGTCAGCAGTTTGCCACCCAGGACCTGAAAGGCTTCGGCTGCGAGAACCTGACCCTGGCCATCGGCGCCGCCGGCTGCCTGCTCGGCTACGCCAAGGAAACCCAGCGTACTGCCCTGCCGCACCTGCGCAGCCTGCGCCATGAGCGACTCGACGATACGGTGATCCTCGATGGCGCCAGCCGGCGCAACCTGGAGCTGGACACCAACCTGTCGGGCGGGCGTGACAACACCCTCCAATCGGTAGTCGACCGCTGCCAGACCGCCATGGGCTCGCGCCTGCTGACTCGCTGGCTGAACCGCCCCCTGCGCGACCGCAGTGTGCTGGAGGGCCGTCAGGACTCCATCGCCTGCCTGCTCGACCGTTACCAGTTCGAACTGATCCAGCCACAGCTGAAGGACATTGGCGACATCGAGCGCATCCTTGCCCGCATAGGTCTGCGCAACGCCCGCCCGCGCGACCTGGCACGCCTGCGTGATGCCCTGGCCGCCCTGCCGCAGTTGCAGGCAGGCATGGCCAGACTGGAGGTGCCGCATCTGGCCGAACTGGCGGTGAACATCCGCACCTACCCGGAGCTGGCCGACCTGCTGGCCCGCGCCATCATCGATAACCCACCGGCGGTGATCCGTGACGGCGGCGTGCTCAAAACCGGCTATGACAGCGAACTGGACGAGCTGCAGTCGCTTAGCGAAAACGCCGGTCAGTACCTGATGGATCTGGAAGCGCGTGAAAAAGCCCGTACCGGCCTGGCCAACCTCAAGGTCGGCTACAACCGCGTGCACGGCTACTTCATCGAACTACCGAGCAAACAGGCCGAATCGGCACCCGCCGACTACATTCGCCGGCAGACCCTGAAAGGCGCCGAGCGTTTTATCACGCCGGAACTCAAGGAGTTCGAGGACAAGGCACTGTCGGCCAAGAGCCGCGCCCTGGCCCGCGAGAAGCAGCTGTACGACGAACTGCTGGAACACCTGATCGGCCATCTGGCCCCGCTGCAGGACACCGCCGCCGCCCTGGCCGAGCTGGACGTGCTGAGCAATCTGGCCGAACGCGCCCTGAACCTCGACCTCAACCGCCCGCGCTTTGTCGAAGAACCGTGCATGCGCATCACTCAGGGTCGCCATCCGGTGGTCGAGCAGGTGCTGGACACACCCTTCGTGGCTAACGATCTGGGGCTGGATGACAACACCCGCATGCTGATCATCACCGGCCCGAACATGGGCGGTAAGTCGACCTACATGCGTCAGACCGCGCTGATCGTGCTGCTTGCCCATATTGGCAGCTTCGTCCCGGCCGCCAGCTGCGAGCTGTCGCTGGTCGACCGCATCTTCACCCGCATCGGTTCCAGCGACGACCTGGCAGGCGGCCGCTCGACCTTCATGGTCGAGATGAGCGAAACCGCCAACATCCTGCACAACGCCACAGACCGCAGCCTGGTACTGATGGACGAAGTGGGCCGCGGCACCAGCACCTTCGACGGCCTGTCGCTGGCCTGGTCGGCCGCCGAGCAGTTGGCCAGTCTGCGCGCCTGGACCCTGTTCGCCACCCACTACTTCGAGCTGACCGTGCTGCCGGAAAGCCAGCCGGTCGTAGCCAACGTGCACCTCAACGCCACCGAGCACAATGAGCGCATCGTCTTCCTGCACCACGTGCTGCCCGGCCCTGCCAGCCAGAGCTACGGCCTGGCGGTGGCGCAACTGGCCGGCGTACCGGCCCCGGTCATTGCCCGCGCCCGTGAGCATCTGGCGCGGCTGGAAACCACCAGCCTGCCACACGAAGCACCGCGCAGCGCTGCCGGCCAGGCTGCCGCACCACTGCAGAACGATCTGTTTGCCAGCCTGCCACACCCGGTGATCGAGGAATTGCAGCGCATCAGCCCGGATGATCTGACTCCCCGTCAGGCGCTGGAACTGTTATATGCATGGAAGACGCGAATCTAACGCCCGCGCGCGCAAGCTGTTAGAATCGCGCGCATTTTTACGACTGCCCGGTTTACAGCCTGAGCCGCGGCCATAACTTTGCGCCTGAGCGTTGCTCGCAGAAGCCGCCAGGCCGCCGCCCGAGGAGATACCCAATGACCTTCGTCGTTACCGACAACTGCGTTAAGTGCAAATACACCGACTGCGTTGAAGTCTGCCCGGTAGACTGCTTCTACGAAGGCCCGAACTTCCTGGTCATCCACCCGGACGAGTGCATCGACTGCGCCCTCTGTGAGCCGGAGTGCCCGGCCCAGGCGATCTTCTCCGAGGACGAGGTACCGGAAGATCAGCAGGAATACATCGAGCTGAACCGTGATCTGGCTGAAGTCTGGCCGAACATCACCGAGAAGAAAGACCCGCTGCCGGACGCAGAAGAGTGGGATGGCGTGAAGGACAAGCTGCAGCATCTGGAGCGCTAAGCCCCAAGTGCCCAAACAAAAAGGCCCGCAGATGCGGGCCTTTTGCTGTGCGGGTACTTTTCGCCAGGCAAAAAAAGGGGCGGGGATTGCCCGCCCACTTTTTGTCCCTAGTCCCTTTGTATCCCACTCATCATCCTGATGCAGCGCTTCATGCGCCAGATCCCTTGTCTGCCGTCCTGGCAGACTGTGTTCGTCCTGAACACGGTTTGAATACTAGCGCCACCAGCGGCGCCGGCAAGCCCATGAAAACCACATCAAAGCCTGCCAACAAAACCCACAACAAACAGTTAAATCCTTTAAAAACAAATAGATATAAATAGAATAAAGAAGGAAAAACCCTTTTCCGGCAGTGTTTTCCGCCTATCTCCGACAGCAATGTAAGCCTAAGCTTACAAACACTGTCGCCTTTGTCCCTCAGTGCAGAATCTGGCCGAGAAACAGCTTGGTCCGCTCGTTCTGCGGGTTATCGAAAAACGTCTGGGGCGGCGCCTGCTCGACGATCTCACCGCGGTCCATGAAGATCACCCGGTCCGCGACGGTGCGGGCAAAGCCCATCTCATGGGTCACACAAAGCATGGTCATGCCGCTTTCGGCGAGCTGAATCATGGTATCCAGCACCTCCTTGACCATTTCCGGGTCGAGTGCCGAGGTAGGCTCGTCGAACAGCATGATCTTCGGCTTCATGCACAACGCCCGGGCGATGGCGACCCGCTGTTGCTGACCGCCGGAGAGTTGCCCCGGGTACTTGTTTGCCTGCTCGGGGATGCGCACCCGCTCCAGATAGAGCATGGCAATCTCCTCGGCCTCGCGTCTGGGCATCTTGCGTACCCACATGGGCGCCAGAGTGCAGTTCTGCAACACGGTGAGGTGCGGGAACAGGTTGAAGTGCTGGAACACCATGCCAACCTCGCGACGGACCGTCTCGATCTGCTTGAGATCACGAGTCAACTCGATGCCATCGACGACGATCCTTCCCTGCTGATGCTCTTCCAGCCGGTTGATGCAGCGGATGGTGGTGGACTTGCCCGAACCGGAAGGCCCGCAGAGGACGATGCGCTCACCGGTCTGCACGCTCAGGTTGATGTCCTTGAGCACGTGGAACTGCCCGTACCACTTGTTCACGCCCTGCAACTGGATGATCGCCGAACCTTCGCTGGCGCTCTGCTCGTGTGCCTTCATGCCATCAACTCCTAATGCTTGTGACCGGTATCGAGCTGACGCTCCAGGCGCAGCGAATAACGCGACATGGCGAAACAGAACAGCCAGTACACCAGCGCGGCAAACACATAGCCTTCGGTGGACATGCCAAGCCAGGCCGGGTCATTGGTCGCGCGCTTGATGCTGTTGAGAAAGTCGAACAAGCCGATGATGATCACCAGGCTGGTGTCCTTGAACAGGGCGATGAAGGTGTTGACGATGCCCGGGATCACCAGCTTCAGTGCCTGCGGCAATATCACCAACCCCATGCTGCGCCAGTAACCGAGGCCCATCGCGGCGGCGGCCTCATACTGTCCTTTGGGTATGGCCTGTAGGCCGCCACGGACCACCTCGGCGACGTAGGCCGCCTCGAAGAAGATCACCATGACCAGAGCCCGCAGCAGCTTGTCGAGGTTCATCCCCTCGGGCAGGAACAGCGGCAGCATCACCGAGGACATGAACAGCACGGTAATCAGCGGTACGCCGCGCCAGAACTCGATAAAGGTGACGCACAACACCCGGATCGCCGGCAGATCGGAGCGCCGCCCCAGCGCCAGCAGGATGCCCAGCGGCAATGCTCCGGCAATGCCGACTGCAGCAATCACCACCGTCAGCATCAGGCCGCCCCACTGACTGGTCTCCACAGTCACCAGGCCGAAAAAACCTCCGTGCAGCAGCCAGAAGGCCAGCAATGGATACGCCAGCAGGAAGCCCAAGCCATAGAGTGCCTTGCGCGGCATGATCGGCATGAACAGTGGCGCCGCACCAATCACCGCTAACCATACCGTCAGGTTGACCCGCCAGCGCAACTCGGCCGGATAGAAGCCATACATGAACTGGGCAAATCGCTCACGCACGAACACCCAGCAGGCACCCTCCCCGCTGCAATCGCTGCGCTGGCTGCCGCGGAAGTCAGCCTGCAGCAGAGTCCAGTCGAGCAGCGGCGGCACGATCAGCCACAGCAGGTAGCAGGCCAGCAGCGTCAGCAGCGTATTGCCGACACTGGAAAACAGATTGCCGCGCAGCCAGCCCAGCACACCGACCTCCAGAGGAGGAGGCGGCAGACTGGGGCGAAACACATGCTTGTCCATACTTAACGCTCCACCAGCGCGATGCGCTTGTTGTAGAGGTTCATCAGCAGGGAAATGCTGATGCTGATGGCCAGGTAAACGCTCATGGTGATGGCCATGGTTTCGATAGCCTGCCCGGTCTGGTTAAGTACCGTGCCGGCAAACAGCGAAACCATGTCCGGATAGCCGATGCCGGCGGCCAGCGAGGAGTTCTTGGTCAGGTTGAGGTACTGGCTGGTCAGTGGCGGAATGATCACCCGCAGTGCCTGCGGAATGATCACCAGCCGCAGGGTCTGTTGCGGGCGCAGGCCCAGCGAACGCGCGGCCTCGGTCTGCCCGTGACTGACGGACTGGATACCAGAGCGCACCGTTTCAGCGATAAACGCTGCCGTGTAGATGGTCAGCGCCAGGGTCAGTGCCACCAGCTCGGGAATCACCACCCAGCCGCCACGAAAATTGAAGCCGCTGAGTGCCGGCACGCTCCAGGTAAAGGGGCTGCCCAGCACCAATGCCGTGAGCAGCGGCACGCCCAGCATCAGGCCCACGCCGAGCAGGCGCCACCAACCGCTGTCGCCGCTCAACTCCTGCTGCGCCCTGGCCTTGCGCCAGCAAAGGATGCACGCCACCAGTGCCAGCAGGAAAGCTACCAGCACGGGCATGAAACCCTCGCTCAGTGAGGGTGCCGGCATATACAGACCGCGGTTGTTGACGAAGAACAGCTCGCCCAGCGCCAGGCTCTGCTTCGGGCCGGGCAGCGGCTGGAGAATGGCGAAGTACCAGAAGAATATCTGCAGCAACGGCGGGATATTGCGGAACACCTCGATATACACCGTCGCGATCTGCCGCAGCAGCCAGTTCGGCGACAGGCGCGCCACACCAATCACGAAGCCCAGCACGGTAGCAAGGACGATGCCGATCAGCGACACCAGCAGGGTATTGAGCACACCGATGACAAAGACCCGGGCGTAACTGTCGCTTTCGCTATAGTCGATCAGATGCTGGGAAATGCCGAACCCGGCACTGTTATCGAGAAAACCAAAACCGGAGAGGATGCCGCGGTGGGCCAGGTTGGTCTGAGTGTTGTGAAACAGAAACCAGCCACAGGCGACGACCAGGATCACCGCCAGCACCTGGAAAAGCCAGGCGCGCACCTGCGGATCGGTCAGCCAGGACGGTTGGGGTTGTGGCACGGGAACGGAACGACGCATGCACACCTCGACTCAGGCCATCGCCCCGTGCCGTGCACAGGACGATGGCCCACTGGGGTCGCCAATACCGGAGTCAAGCTCCGGCCCGAGGATCAACGCACCGGTGGGGCGTACTGCAAACCGCCCTTGTTCCACAACGCATTGAGCCCGCGTTCGATCTTCAGCTCACTGCTGGCGCCGACATTGCGGTCGAAGATCTCGCCATAGTTGCCGACCTGTTTGACGATCTGCACCACCCAGTCCTTGTTCAACTTCAAGTCCTTGCCGTACTCACCCTCGACACCTAGCAGGCGCGCGATATCCGGGTTCTTGGTCGACTTGGCCAGTTCCCCGACATTGGCCGAAGACACCCCAAGTTCCTCGGCATTGAGCTGGGCATACAGGGTCCAGCGCACCACGTCGAACCACTCCTCATCGCCCTGGCGCACCGCCGGGCCCAGCGGTTCCTTGGAAATCACCTCCGGCAGCACCACGTAATCATCCGGCGCCGCCAGCTTGATACGCTGGGCGTAGAGCTGTGACTGGTCGGACGTCAGCACATCGCAACGCCCCGACTCCAGCGACTTGGCGCTCTCATCGGACGTGTCATAGGTAATGGGCGTGAACTTGAGGTTGTGGGCGCGGAAGTAGTCCGCCAGGTTCAGCTCGGTGGTCGTGCCGGCCTGAATGCATACGGTGGCGCCATCCAGTTCGCGGGCACTGGCCACGCCGAGCTTCTTGTTCACCAGAAAACCCTGGCCATCGTAGTAAGTGACACCTGTGAAGTTCAGGCCCATGGCGGCATCACGGGAGCTGGTCCATGTGGTATTGCGCGAGAGGATATCCACCTCTCCAGACTGCAGCGCGGTGAAGCGCTCCTTGGCGGTCAGCGGGCTGTACTTGACCTTTTCTGCATCGCCGAACACTGCAGCCGCTACCGCCCGGCACACGTCCACATCCAGCCCCACGTATTTGCCCTTGGCGTCCGCATAGGAGAAACCGGGCAAGCCATCACTGATACCGCACTGTACGAAGCCTTTCTTCTTCACCGCATCCAACGTGGCACCTGCCTGCACCTGAGTGGCGCTACCCAGCGTCAGTGCAGCAGCCAGCAAGGCCAATGGAAATTTCACCTGTTTCATCAAGAGTCTCCAGCCGTTGTTGTGTTCTATGGAGCAACTGAGCCGCCAGGCGCTTGTGGCGACACTGGCGGGATGAGGCAACGTGGCAAGTCTAGACCGCCTTGGACGATCGACCAGGCGACATTCGCCGCGGTATGCCAGACATTGCCGGCACTCGCGCAATCATCTGGCACCCTCACAAAGCAAGGCACGTACCAGAGCCGGCAAATGGGCGTGCACCAGCCCGACAACTCGATAAACTTCCGCCAATGCGACCGATTGTTGCGCCAATTGGTCAACCCACGCCTTCACCAGTTAACCCTGCATCTGCAGGCAACTGGCAAACGCCCCAAACTGGAGCCCATATGCACAGTCCCTTGCTTCTCGAACCTCAAGCCCCCGCCGATGCCTGTGTGATCTGGCTGCATGGCCTGGGCGCCGACCGCTATGACTTCCAGCCGGTCGCCGAGATCCTGCAGCAGGTTCTGCCGAGCACACGCTTCATCCTGCCGCAGGCGCCGACCCGGCCGGTCACCATCAACGGTGGCTGGAGCATGCCCAGCTGGTACGACATTCTGGCCATGAGCCCGGCCCGTGCGATCGACCATGCCCAGCTGGAGGAGTCCAGCGAACAGCTGATGCAGCTGATCGAGCAGCAGCGCGATGCGGGCATCGACCCGCGCCGCATCATCCTCGCCGGTTTTTCCCAGGGCGGTGCGGTGGTGCTGCACACTGCCTTCCTGCGCTGGCCCGGACCGCTGGGTGGCGTGCTGGCTCTGTCGACCTATGCGCCGACCTTCACCAGTTCATTGCAACTGAGCGCTCAGCAGCAACAGCTGGCCACGCTGTGCCTGCACGGGAGTCAGGATGAAGTCGTGCTGCCGGCGCTGGGCCGTACGGCCCACGACACCCTCAAGGAGGCCGGCGTCCCAGTCCAGTGGCGCGACTACCCGATGGGCCACGAAGTGATCGAGGGGGAAATTGGCGATATCGCCCAGTGGCTGCAACAGCGTCTGATGCTGGTCTGAGGCCGCCCGGCCTGGGATTAAGCCGTTGGTCGGAGAACAGGACGATGAAATTGCCAAGTCATGGTGCTGAACAATAATCGTAGCTTGGCGTGCAAATAACCAACACACGGAGTGTTGATCGTGCCCAGTTTCAGCTCCGCCGAGCGAACGTGCCCATGAAGCATGTCGACTGGCAAGCCGACCTGACCCGGCTCAGGCAAATGCGCCTGTTCCGCAACGTGACTGCCAGCAACCTCAAGCTGTTGCTCAGTGACGTGCGCGCCTACGCTTTGAACGATGGGGAGATACTGCTTTCACCTTTCAGTCGTAACCATCATCTCTTTGTGGTGCTGGAAGGTGAACTGCGCATTTTCTTAGGCTCGCTCGAAAACCAACCACTTTCGAGCATCGGCCCCGGCGAATGCGTGGGCGAGATCAGCTTCATCGACAACGCACCACCATCCGCTTACGCCATCGCCAACGGCCCCAGCCGTGTACTGCGACTGCACCGCCGGGCACTGACCAGCCTGTTCCAGCACTCACCGCAATTGATGCAGAACCTGCTCAACATGCTGTGCGAACGGGTTCGCCAGGGCAACCAGATCATTCTCGATACCGAGCAGAATGCCAACATCGATACGCTCACCGGCCTGCACAACCGCCGCTGGCTGGAGCATACCTTCACCCGGGAAAGTACGCGTTGCGCATTCAATGAGATGCCGCTGAGCCTGCTGATGATCGACGTCGATCACTTCAAGGCCTACAACGATGAGCATGGCCACCTGGCTGGCGACTATGCGCTGTGTCTGGTTGCACATACCCTGCGCAGTCAGCTGCGCCCCAAAGACAGCATGACCCGTTACGGCGGAGAAGAGTTCGTGATTCTCCTGCCTGAACTGGATCACGACGAAGCCCTGACCATCGGCGAACGCCTGCGCCAGAGCCTGGAAAAGATCCCCTCCTTCTATTCACCCCTGGGTGTACTGCCCGGCGTGACCATCTCCATCGGCCTGTCCTCGTACAGCACACGTGACAGTCTGAACAGCCTGCTGGCCCGCGCAGACAGCGCGCTTTACCGCGCCAAACAACTGGGGCGCAACTGCCTCTGCGGCTAATGCGAGCTGACTGTTAGAGTACGGGCTCCTCAACTCAGGACGCCGTCCATGCGTAAACGCCTGCTGATTACTGGCTCCAGCCTACTACTGGCTCTCGGTTTCTTCGCACTGCCCAGCTTTCTCGACTACCGCATGAACAGCACCGCAGATCGCGGCCCCTATCAGGCCAGCGCAGCGGCTCAGGCCCTGCACCGGCAGCTGTGGATTGCCGATCTGCATGACGACGCCCTGCTCTGGCAGCGTGATCCGCTGCAACGCCACAGCTATGGCCACGCCGACCTGCCACGCCTGCTGGGCGGCAATGTTGGCCTGCAGGTGTTTGCTGCCGTAACCAAGACCCCGCGTGGCCTCAACTACACCAGCAATGCTGCTGACAGCGACAACATCACGCCGCTGGTCATCGCCCAACGCTGGCCGCGGGCCACCTGGAACAGCCTGCTGCAACGGGCGCTGTACCAGAGCGAACGCCTGCATCAGGCCGAGCGTGACAGCCAGGGCCTGCTGCACATCGTCCGCAGCCGCGAGGAGCTCCGCCAGACACTGGCAAGACGCAACCCCGAGCAGCCAACCCTGGCTGCAATTCTCGCCACAGAAGGTCTACACCCGCTGGAGGGCAAGCTGGAGAACGTCGACACGCTGTTTGACGCCGGCTACCGCATTGCCGGGCTGACGCACTTCTTCGACAACGAGCTGGGCGGCTCAGCGCATGGGCTGGTCAAAGGTGGGCTGACGCCGTTCGGCCGCGAGGTGGTCAAACGCCTGGAGCAACGCCACATGCTCATCGATCTGGCGCATGCCTCAAAGCCGATGATCGACGATGTACTGGCCATGGCCACTCGCCCGCTACTGGTTTCCCATACCGGCGTCGCCGGCACCTGCCCGGGACCGCGCAACCTCAGCGACGAGCACCTGCGCCGCATCGCGGCAGGTGGCGGACTGATTGGCATTGGCTACTGGGACGGTGCGGTATGTGCCACCTCGGTCGACGCCATCGTCAAGGCAATCCGTTACAGCGTTGATCTGATCGGCGTCGAGCATGTGGCCCTCGGCTCGGATTTCGACGGCACCATCCATGCCCCCTTCGACACCAGCGGCCTGGTTCTGCTGACCGATGGCCTTCTCAAGGCAGGCTTCAGCGCCGAACAGATCACCGCGATCATGGGCGGCAACGTACAGCGCCTGCTCCTGCAGTACCTGCCGTAACCCCGACAACCCGGCGGCCGCCTGGCACTTCGCCAGACCGGCCGTTTGCTTTACACTGCCAGCCGTATATTCCTTAGCCAATTATCGAGATCACCGTGCTCAAGGCACTCAAGACCATGTTCGGCAAGGGCGACTCCAGCCAAGCCAGCGCGCCACAGGCGCCCGCCACAGTCGACAGCACTGCCGGCCAGTCCAACTCCCCCGCGCCTGCAGCCCGCAGCAGCGAGCCAGCCACCAAACAGCCAGCGGCCAGCGAGAAACCACGCAGCCCCCGGACCAAGAGCGACAAGCCACGACGCGAGCGTCCGGCCAAGCCCGTCGACACCTGGAAACTCGAGGACTTTACGGTCGAGCCGGCAGAGGGCAAAACCCGCTTCCACGACTTCGATCTGGCGCCCGAGCTGATGCACGCCATCCACGACTTGGGCTTTCCCTACTGCACGCCGATCCAGGCCCAGGTGCTCGGTCATACCCTGCGCGGCAAGGACGCCATCGGCCGCGCCCAGACCGGAACCGGCAAAACGGCGGCCTTCCTGATTTCCACCATCACCCAGCTGCTCACCACGCCACCGCCCAAAGAGCGCTACATGGGTGAACCCCGTGCCCTGATCATCGCCCCCACCCGCGAGCTGGTGGTGCAGATCGCCAACGACGCGCTGGCACTGACCAAATACACCAAGCTCAACGTCATGAGCTTTGTCGGCGGCATGGACTTCGACAAACAGCTCAAGCAGCTGGAATCGCGCTACTGCGACATTCTGGTTGCCACCCCCGGGCGCCTGCTGGACTTCAACCAGCGCGGCGAAGTGCACCTGGACATGGTCGAGGTCATGGTGCTCGACGAAGCCGACCGCATGCTCGACATGGGCTTCATTCCGCAGGTTCGCCAGATCATCCGCCAGACCCCGATGAAGGGCGAGCGCCAGACCCTGCTGTTCTCTGCCACCTTCACCGACGACGTGATGAACCTGGCCAAGCAGTGGACGGTCAATCCCTCGATCGTCGAGATCGAACCGGAAAACGTCGCCAGCGACACGGTCGAACAGCACGTTTACGCGGTCGCCAGCAGCGACAAGTACAAACTGCTGTACAACCTGATTGCCCAAAACGACTGGACCCGGGTGATGGTGTTTGCCAACCGCAAGGACGAAGTCCGTCGCATCGAAGAGCGCCTGACCCGTGACGGCATCAGCGCGGCACAGATGTCCGGCGATGTGCCGCAGCACAAGCGCATCAAGGTGCTGGAAGGCTTCCGTGAGGGCAAGATCCGCGTACTGGTCGCCACCGACGTGGCCGGCCGCGGCATTCACGTCGACGGCATCAGCCACGTGATCAACTTCACCCTGCCGGAAACTCCGGACGACTACGTGCACCGCATTGGTCGTACCGGCCGGGCAGGTACCAGTGGCACCTCGATCAGCTTTGCCGGCGAAGACGACGCCTTCGCCCTGCCGCCGATCGAAGAGCTGCTGGGCCGCAAGATCACCTGCGAAATGCCGCCGGCCGAGCTGCTCAAGGCCGTGCCGCGCAAGCACTGACGCAGCTGCCATGAAAAGAGGCGAGCCATGGCTCGCCTTTTTCGTATGGGGCTAACGCTGAATATTGCTGCCCTGGGGCAGCTCGCGCGGGATGTGCAGAATGAAGTGCACACCCTCGCCCGGCTGTGAGAAGAACTCCAGACGCCCGCCCAGCTTGCGTGTGACCAGGTTGTAGACAATATTCAGGCCCAGGCCGGAACCGCCACTGCCCCGTTTGGTGGTGAAGAACGGCTCGAAGATACGCTCCTGCAGTGCCTGTGGTACACCAACCCCGTTGTCGCGGTAGTCGAGGATCACCTGGTCGCCCTGGGCCTGCAGACTGATGGTGATTTCCGCGCGGATATCCGCCGCAAAGGCATGCCGCACACTGTTCATGATCAGGTTGGCCACGACCTGGGTCAGCACACCCGGCAGGCTGTTCATCTGCAGGTCTTCCGGGCAGATCAACAGCGGTTCGACTGGCACCTTGCGGGTTTCCGGGTGCAGGCTGGCAATCAAGGCACCAAGCACTTGGTACACCAGAAAATCGCTGCGTGCCTCTGATACCTGATCGACCGCCGTCTGTTTGAAATCACTGATCAGCTTGGCTGCACGCTTGATGTTGTTGAACAACATGACGTTGCTGTCCACCGCCTGTTCGAGCAACTGCTGAAAGCTGCTACTACTCAGAGTTTGCGCAGCAAACTGACTACTCAGCTCTTCCAGAGCCTCACTCAACACAGAAGAGGCTGTCACGGCGATGCCCAAGGGTGTATTGACCTCATGGGCCACTCCGGCCACCAATCCACCCAGGGCGGCCAATTTTTCCGATTCGATCAACTGGTTTTGCGCGGCCTGCAACTGGCTGACGCTTTCCGAAAGCTCGTGAGTACGGTCGGCCACCTTGGACTCGAGTTCGTCCATGTAACGCTTGAGTCCGGCTTCAGCCAGACGCAACTGTTCCAAGGTATCGCCAATAGCTTGCAAATGCTGGTTGGTCAGTCGCACCAGTAGACCAATTTCACTCTCGGCATGGCCTACAGGCTCATGTAAGCGAGCCTTTTCAACCTGCTCGACATCCACCTCGGCAATAGAACGGATCACACTGATTAGAGGCCGGCTCACCTGCATGTGGAACAACAGCAGCAAACCGCCACTCAGCAGCAGGGCATAGAACAGGGTGCTGGCAACAATGATCAGGCTGCGTTCAAGGAACACCTGCCCATAGTGGTAGGTATCAACTTCAACCTCCAGTATGCCCAGCAGCTCATTGCCAGTCTCAGCACTGGATCGGAGCTCCCAACTGTAGTGGCGAACAGTCCCGAGCAGCCAATCGCTGAAAGGGCGCAGCCGCCCTTTGGCCAGTGGCCGTTCACGACCAGCAAAGACCTCACTCTCCGGCAACATAATGCGACTGCTGCTAATGGCCGGCTGCCTGAGAGTGCCATTGAGCAGCTCTTCGGCCAGATCATGGTCAAGGGAGAACAGAATGGCTGTGGCAGGCTCGCGGGTAAGACTGATCAGGGCAGCCATATCCTGATCAGGCTGACGCTCAGTACGCCGCAGGTCCATGCCTATCTGGATTGCGCTGATCACAAGCCCCAACACACAGGCCAGCAGTAGCGTACTGCGGATCAACTTGGCGGAAAGACTACGACTGACCTGCAGGCTACCGGACTGCACCTTTAGTGCTCTCCACCGGGCAGGTCCGGAAAGCGTTCGCGGATACGGCGGAAGTCTTCGTAGTGAGCTAACAGCAGGTCGACCAATTGCGGGTCAAACTGACGCCCACGCTCGCTGGCAATCAGCTCGCGAATTCTCTCATCCGACCAAGGCTCCTTGTAGCTTCTCCGTGAGCCGAGGGCATCAAAGACATCGGCCAGTGCCACAATTCGGCCAGCCAGAGGAATCGCTTCCCCGGCCAAGCCCTGAGGATAACCTTTGCCATCCCATCGCTCGTGGTGGTGGCCGGCAATAACAGCGCCCATGCGCATCAGGTCACGCTTGGAACGTTGCAGAATACTCACACCATAGTCGACATGTTTCTGCATGACTGACCACTCCTGCTCATCCAGCTTGCCCGGCTTGTGCAAGATGGCATCAGGGATGGCTACCTTGCCGATGTCATGCAAGGGCGAAGCATGCTTGATCATCATCGACTCACGCTCATCCAGCCCCATCAGGACTGCCAGCTGTTCACAGATCAATGCCACACGCTGAACATGCGCTCCGGTTTCCTTGCTGCGCGCTTCTACAGCATCAGCCAAGGTACAAACCAATTCCTTGGAGGTTTCCTGCAGATCCTCCATCAGGTTGATGTTCTCGAAGGTCAGGGCAACATTGTGGATGTAGATTTCCAGCAGTTGCCGGTCCAGATCGCTCAACGGCTCGAGATGGGTGACATAGAGCAAGTTGGCACCGCCACGCTCGCCTGCCATGTACATCACATAAGCGTCATCGAAATGCAGTGAGCGTTGCTCGGCCAGAACTTGTTGAAATCGAGAGCTGACCAGCTCCGGCAGCACCTCAAAAGAAGTACCGGGCTGATAGCGGACAAATTCGCCCGTGGCAGCCAGGGTGCGTGTCTCACGCTCACCATTGCCAGCCCCAGGTAGCACCATGCAGTAGAGTGCTGATCGATTGAGGTGTAACAACGAGGTCAACTGTTCCAATACGGTGGAAGAAAACAGCTTGAGGGTTGCGGCATTTTGTACCTTGGCCGACGCCTCCATCACCTTGCTCAGGCCCCGTCGCTGTTCCTCAATCACGCAGAGATCGCGATAAGAACGCAACATGGAATACAGCAGAGTGCGCAGCTTCTGCGTGGTGAGTTCGGTCTTTTCCTTGTAATCGTCGATATCGTATTCGCGGATTACCCGGTCTTCCGGCGCCTGACCTGCCTGCCCGGTACGCAAAACCAGACGCGTCAAACGGTTATTGCAGTCCTCTCGCAGGTAACGCACCAGATCGAGGCCTGCGTGCTCGGTCTCCATAACGACATCAACCAAAGCCAGCGCAATATCATGGCGCCGAGCAAAGATCTCCCGGGCCTCGGCAGCCGAATGGGCAGAGAGCAACTCCAGAGGCCGACTCTGAAACTCAAAACCACGCAAAGCCAGACGAGTGATGCCATGAATCTCGGCATCATCATCAACCAGCAGGACGCACCAGCAGGGTTTATCAGAGGGTACGGCAGACGGCTGAGGAGACTGGCTGGGCGCGTGATCGGAGAAGAAGTCCATGATGGCCCTCAGGCTCAATTAATGACCTGAGTATAGACAGCCCACCCCAAGCGCAAGCCGGTAGAGAGGCCAGCCCCATTAACACTTCAGCCCTGTTTGCGTCCAGGCAGACTCAGCAGAGTGGCCCCTGGCGCGGCCCGCTGAGCAAGAAAGCGCGTGCAGCTGACCCGCAGAAAGGAAGCGAAATTGACCACTTCGCCGCGGTAATCCATCACCTCTTCATAGAGCTTGGTAATCAGCTGATTGGTGGTCATGCCGTCGACTTCGGCAATCTCGCGCAGGATGTCCCAGAACTGGTTTTCCAGGCGCAGAGTGGTGACCACACCGCGGATACGCAGGGAGCGCGAGCGCGACTCATAGAGAATCGGATCGGCCTTCACATAGAGTTCGCACATGCTCGCCTCCTTATCCGCGGGGTTACCTACACAAGCGTTTCCAGCATCAGACCAGCTGCGCCAGCAGCGCGGCCAGCCAGGCCGGATGTGCCGGCCAGGCCGGCGCGGTGATCAGGTTGCCGTCGACATGGGCGGCATCCACGGCAATCTCCACATACTCGCCACCAGCCAGGCGAACCTCCGGCGCACAGGCCGGGTAGGCACTGCAGGCACGGCCCTTGAGCACACCGGCAGCTGCCAGCAGCTGGGCACCGTGACAGACCGCCGCAATCGGCTTGTTGGCCGCAGCAAAGGCGCGTACCAGCGCCAGCACCTGCTCGTTCAGGCGCAGGTACTCCGGAGCGCGCCCACCGGGAATCACCAGGGCATCATACGCCTCGGCCTTCACCGCTTCGAAATCGGCGTTGAGGACAAAGTTGTGTCCCGGCTTCTCGCTGTAGGTCTGGTCGCCCTCGAAATCGTGGATGGCGGTACGGATGAACTGGCCGGTGGTCTTGCCGGGGCAGACGGCATCGACGCGATGGCCGACCATCTGCAGCGCCTGGAACGGCACCATGGTTTCGTAATCTTCGGCGTAATCGCCAACCAGCATGAGAATGGATTTGCTCGCCATGACACGTGCTCCTGAGGGCGTGGGGACAGGTTCAGTGTCCTCCTGCCAAGGCATGTCTGGGTAATACCCCTCTACTACAGACTGCAAACAGGCAGAAAAAAACCGGCCGGAGCCGGTTTCTTCTGAGCCATGATTCAGATGCCGATATGGTCGAGCGCCTTGCCCACGCCCTCCCAGAAGCTGCGCTGGGGCCGCACCGCGTAGCTGCCCGCCGCATAATGCTGGCTGTCCTGCACCAGACGGGTGGCCGGCAATTCCTCAAGACCCAGACGCTCGCTCACCACCTGCAGCGGGCCATCGCCCTCCTCCGGCAGGGTATCCTTGGCCGGCGGCGGGTTCAGCTCGTCGTAACGCAGGTAATACACCGCGCCGGTTTCAGCCTCCAGAGTAAAACTGGCGATGCGGGTGAACTCCAGCGGGCCATCGGCGAACAGCGTCCAATAGCTACCGAACAATGGCCGGCGCATTTCCAGCTTGTAGTTGTCGACGTCGAACTCCAGCGCCAGATAGCCACCACTGGGTAGCACGCCGATCAGTTCGTTATTGAGAAACACCCCCGGCGCCTCCAGCTCCTGATCGCCCCAGTCGCTTTTCGGGCGATACAGATAGACCAGCGCATTGTCCTCGTCAGGCAGCGCCTGAGCCTTGAAATGCGGCCCCTGCAGAGGCATGAAAAAGGTTCCCGGTGTGGAGCAACCCGCCAGCAGCAGCGGTAACAGCAGAAGCGACAGGATCTGGCGGCGCATGCGCATCCCCTTTAGTGGTTATCCGGCGAGCTTAACCAGCCGCGCCAGAGCAGGCACCCGCCAAAAGTGCGGGTCAGCGGCGCTGATCGAACAGATTGATCACCAACCGGTCGAGCCATCCCCACAGGCGCGTACGAATGCGCTCGCCCAGCGGCATGGCACGCCAGCCTCCCAGAGTCACTTCCTCGGCCTGGGCAAAATCAGCCATGAAACTGGAAGCAGCCTCTGCGGCCAGCTGCGGATCGAAGGCCTCGAGGTTGGCGTCCAGATTCCAGCGCAGGTTCCAGTGATCGAAGTTGCAGGAGCCGAGGCTGACCCAGTCGTCCACCAGCACCATCTTCAGGTGCAGAAAACGCGGCTGGTACTCGAAGATACGCACCCCGGCCTTGAGCAGGCGCGGGTAGTAGCGCTGCCCGGCATAGCGTACCGGGGCATGGTCGGTGTTGTGTCCTGTCAGCAGCAGGCGCACATCCACCCCGCGCCTGGCAGCACGGCGCAGGGCGCGGCGGACCCGCCAGGTCGGCAGGAAATAGGGCGTGGCCAGCCAGATGGTGCGCCTCGCGCGCAGCAGGTTGCGCACCAGCGACTGCAGGATGTCACGGTGCTGCTCGGCATCGGCATAGGCCACACGCCCGAGGCCCGGCCCCAGAGGCGGAATGGCCGGCAGGCTGGGGCGACGCAACGGCAAACTCGGCCGCCAGGCCCGGCGGCCCTCGCTGGCCTGCCACTGGCGCTCGAACAGCTGACGCCAGTCCTGCAGCAGCGGCCCCTGCATCTGCACCATCAGCTCATGCCAGCAGGCATCACTGCCCGGCGTCCAGAAGTCATCGGTGGCGCCGGTGCCCCCGACGAAACCGAGATGATCATCGACCAGCAGCAGCTTGCGGTGGTCGCGGTACAGATTGAGCAGGCCGCGCCGCCAGCTCAGCGGGTTGTACAGACGCAACTCGACACCAGCACCGGCCAGCAACTGGCGCGACGACTCGCCGAAAGCCAGGCTGCCAAAGCCGTCGAACAGGCAACGCACACGCACGCCACGGCGGGCCGCCGCCGTCAGCGCCGCGACCAGCTCGGTGGCGCAGGCACCGTCCTCGACCAGATACAGCTCCAGCTCAACCCGCTGCTCGGCCGCGGCGATGGCTGCCAGCAGACGCGGGAAGAACTGCGGGCCGTCGAGCAGCAGCTCGAAGCGATTACCGCTGCGCCAGGCGAAAACTTCGTGATTCAACGGTTGACGAAGATCAGCACGGCGCTGACCGGCACCGCGGAGTTGATCTGGCTGAGATTGGCCAGCTGGCGCAGTTTCTCCAGACCGGGCAGCAGGTCATAGTCCTCGGCCTGCAGCACCAGCGGCGCCAGGGTCACCACCTGAAAACGCTGCTCATCCAGACGGGTAACCAGCAGCTCAACCAGGTGATCGCTGGCCTTACCATGCAGCTTGACGGTCAGCGGCACGGTCAATTCCAGCTGCGCGCCGGGCGCCAGATTGAGCAGTGACGGCAGATCCAGACGGGTACCGATCAGCGCCAGCGGAAAGCGGGTGATCTCGAACAGGTCCTTGCGCAGCAGTTCATCGCGCTTGGGGATACCCGAGCTGACCGATTCCAGCTCGACCCGCAGCTGAGCCTGCCCGTCGCTCTCGACCTCACCCTTGAGGCCGAGGAAGCGACTGACCTCCGCCCGGCTGCCGGACTTGCTGGAAACGAAACTGACCCGCGACGACTCGCCATCCAGTACCCAGTCGGCACGCGCCACACCGATTACGCTCAGGGCGCACAGCGCCAGCAATACTCGCAACACCACAGGGTTCCGCAACATGACAGGACTCCACAACAGACAGGGCGAACGATAGCCCGCCGCCCTGCTCTTGGGAACCTCGATCACTCCAGCTGGCAGCCCTGGCGCACATCCAGCCAGCGCGCACTGTGGCTGCGCCCCAGGCCTTCGGCGGTGACGCGCTTGTTGGTGGTGTCATCGAGAAAGCGCGTGAGTGGCAGCCACTGTTTCACGTAGCCCGCGCAATACGGCGCCGGGTTGTCCATCACGTAGCGGCAGGAGCAGTACTCCTTGGCCGAGTAGGCACCGATGATATCGGGGAAGGCCTGCAGGTGAGCCCGGTTGTGCCACGCCAGGGTGGCCAGCACCACGGCAATCAGCGCCAGAGCCAGACGCAGCGGATGACGACGGATCATGGCTGCACCTCCGGCGCGGCAAAGGCGGCCAGCGCCCGTTTGAGAAACTCGTTGTGCTGGTAGGTCTTGTCGCGGTCATCGGCATAACGCACCACCACCAGCTTCTGCTCCGGCAGCACGTACAGCCCCTGCCCCCAGTGGCCCAGCGCGGCGAAGGTGGACTCCGGGGCGTCGGGCCAGGGTTTGGCCGCCTTGGCCAGATGGCGGTTGAGCCACCAGTGCCCGCCGGGTACCGCTTCGCCGGGTTTGGCCGGATCGGCCTGGTAGTTGGCAAACGGCGTCAGATTGAACTCGACCCAGGCCTTGGGCAGCAGTTGCTGCTGGCCCCAGCGGCCGCCGCGCTGCATCAGCAACCCGACACGGGCCAGATCACGGGCCGTCATGTAGGCATAGGAGGAACCGACAAAGGTGCCGCTGGCATCGCGTTCCCACACCGCCGAGGTGATACCCAGCGGCTGGAACAGCGCCTGCCAGGGGTAATCGGCATAGGCCGGTGCACCAACCATCTGCCTGAGCGCTGCGGCCAGCACATTGCTGTCGCCGCTGGAGTAACGGAAGCGCGTGCCCGGCACCGCGTCCAGCGGATGCTCGGCCACGAACCGGGCCATATCGCCACGGCCACGGGTATAGAGCATGGCCACCACCGAGGAGCGCAGCGGCGCGTACTCGTAATCCTCCTGCCAGGCCAGGCCGGAGGCCCAGTTCAGCAGGTGACCAAGTTTGACCGAGGGGTGCCCCTGAAACGCCGAGTAATACTGGGCCACCGGCTCATCCAGTTTGAAGCGCCCCTCGCGGTAAGCCACGCCCAGCGTCGCCGCGAGCAGGCTCTTGCTCATGGACCAGGTCAAATGCGGTGTGCTCGCTTTGGTCGGTCCGGCATAACGCTCGTAGATCAGCTCACCATCGCGGATCACCACCACGGCATCAGTACGAATACCCTGGCGGGTGCCATCGTCGCGGGCGGGAAAGGCATAGGTTTCAAATTCACTGAGCGCGGCGCTGGGCGCTATGGGGCTGGCGCTCCAGTCACGCTCGGGCCAGGTTTCGCCCCAGCTGGCCGCGGCAGGCAGCAACAGAGCACCGGCGCAGAGCAGGCGACGCAAGACGGAAATGGGCATTGGCAGGCCTCTTGTTGTCGAAGTCTGCGCACCCTAGCACGGCCTGAAAGGCCTGCCATAGCGCCAAAACCGCCAGCCTGACGGCGGTTTTGGCGCGACACATCACTTGGGCAACTGGTAGTCCTCGGCACCGAGAAGGTCGATGCCGCACTCGAGGTTCTCGATCCAGTCGAGGAAGACGCCAATCATCTGCGGACCGGCAAAGGGACGCCCGTGCTGCGGTACGATCATCGCCACGTCCATGCCACGCACCATCTGAGCCCACAACCGGCAGACCTTGTTGCTTGCCATATAACGGCGGTGAAATCCCTCCATGCTTGGCAGATGGGCAGCGAAGTCGCGCACCGGACTCGCATCATCGACCAGCGAAGCTCCCATATCGCCGGAGAAGAGAATCTTGCTCACCGGATCGTAGATCTGGAAGTTACCGACCGAATGCAGAAAATGCGCCGGCACAGCCTTGAGCTGGCACTTGCCCAAGGGAATCGACTGGCCGCGATCTGGCAATGCGATGATGCGGTCGTAGGTATTGATACCGTGACTAAGCGCCAGATAGCTGGCCGTCAGATGAGGCAGGAAACGCGCCCACAGCTTGGAGCAAATTACCTTTGCACGAGTGTGAAGCAACCACTTGTCCAACGAGGCAATAATGTCCGGATCCTGATGTGAGGCAAAGATATAGGTCAGATCCTGCACATCAATGTGTTTGGAAAGTTCCAGCGACAACGGCGTATAGGTCAGGTCACCACCCGGATCGAGCAACAGATATTGCTCGTTATCGGTGATCAGAAACTGATTGGACTGCACGCCCTCGCCGCTGACCAAATCATCAAACATCAGGCATTGGTGGCTGCCGTTATCGAACAGCACAATGGGTTCACGGCGCATGGCCACCTCCAGGATTTCAGAGGGGGCCAGTTAAGCCGTTTGCCGCCATTTGCTCACTGACCTGCATCAATCGCCAGTGCCACCAGCGCATTGCTCAGACGCTTGGCCCGCGCCGCGCCGGCCACGCCAAGCAGGCTGCGGTCGCGCTGCCACAGCTCCCGCCACTCGGCCGGACCCGCCGCAAAGGCCTGATCCAGCTCGCCACTCAGTTGCTGCCACTGCTCGAACAGCCCTGCCAACAGCAGATGAGCTGCTGGCGAACTGGCTGGCTGACGGGCCACCTCGGCCGCCCCGGCAAGCACGGCCAGCAGACGCAAACGCAGGCTCAGCGGCCAGCCGCAGTCACGCCCCACGCCATACAGCCAGGCCGTGAAGGCGGCCAGCACATGGACATCCTCCAGCGTACGGAAGGGCTTCACATAATCGCTCCAGCCATCGCCAGCCAGCCGCTCGCAGGGCGCTTCATTCAGCTGCAGCCGGGCATGGCCGATATCAGGCATCAGTTTGAGCGGCGGCAGCGCCCCGACCTGCACGCCCGGATCGCCATTGCGCACCACCAGCAGGGCGATCTGCGGTTTCTCCCCGCCACCCTCCTCGCGAGCCGCCACCAGCAGCCAGTCGGCAGCTTCGGCGGCAGTGACGAAATCCTTGCGCCCGCTGACCTGCAAATCCGCTACCCGGCACTGCAGATCGGCCGGGCGCACGCTGCGCTGCTCGGTCACGCACAGCGCCCCCAGACTCAGCGGCGCCGAGGGCCAGAGCATCCGTAGCGCTGCCTGGTAACCGGCCAGGAAGGCCAGCCCCGGCGTCGCCGCCCGACAGCCGCCACGTACCGCCAGCTCGAACGGTGCCGCCTCCGGGCAGGCCGCCAGCAGGCTGGCGTACCAGTCTTCGAGGCGCGCGGCGGGCTGACGTTCGGCGGACTCCAGCAGGCGGGTCCAGGGCATGGCAATTCTCCTCGTGCATGTCATTCAAGCGTCGCCGAACTGTCACGCGGGTGACACCGGCACTCCCTAGCCTGAGCTTGCACAACAAGATCGACCGGCCGCAAGCCCGCTGCCGCCGGCACCCGGAGAATCGCCATGTCCCAGATCGTGCTCAGCAGTGACAAACCCCTGATTGCCCCGCGTCAGCCCCGCCGCCTGCAAGCCGAGCGCCTGACCGGCGCCATGGCCCTGCGCGAAGCCCAGGCGTTGCGCTACCGCGTGTTCAGCCACGAGTTCGCCGCCCGCCTCAAGGGCGCCGAGCTGGGTCTGGACATGGACGAGTTCGACCTGCACTGCCAGCACATCGGCGTGCGCGACCTCAGCAGCGGCGAGCTGGTGGCCACCACCCGCCTGCTCGACCATCAGGCCGCCGCGCGCCTTGGCCGCTTCTACAGCGAGGAGGAGTTTCACCTCGACGGCCTCAGCCAACTGCAGGGGCCGATCCTCGAACTGGGCCGTACCTGCGTCGATGCTGCGTACCGCAACGGCGCCACCATCGCCGTGCTGTGGAGCGAGCTGGCCGAGATTCTCAACGAAGGTCATTACCGTTATCTGATGGGCTGCGCCAGCGTGTCCATGCAGGACGGAGGCCTGCAGGCGCAGATCATCATGCAGCGCCTTCGCGAGCAGCATCTGTGCACCGAGCACCTGCGCGCCGAACCGAAGAAGCCGCTGCCAGGGCTGGACGTGCTGCCGGATAACCTCAGCGCGGAAATGCCGCCGCTGCTCAAGGCTTACCTGCGCCTGGGTGCCAAGGTCTGCGGCGAGCCTTGCTGGGACGAGGATTTCCAGGTGGCCGACCTGTTCATCCTGCTCAAGCGTGACGAGCTGTGCCCGCGCTATGCTCGCCATTTCAAGGCCGCCGTCTGACGGGAATCACCCCTTCCCTCTTGTCGGCCGCGCCGGCACTGTGTAGACAGTGCCGGTCTTTTCCTGATGATCATCGCCCGATGAAGAAACTGCGTCTGTATTTCCGCCTGCTGCGCCTGTTTGGCGTGGTCCTGCTCGGCACCCTGCTGGCCAGCTGGATCGAATTGAACGAACGCGTGCGTCATCGCGACCTGCAGCCACAGCGCCAGCGCCTGACCCGCTGGTTCCTCGCCCGCCTGGCCAATGCCCTGCCGTTTCGCGTGCGGGTGGAAGGCGAGTTGCCGCAACAGCCGATGCTGTGGGTGGCCAACCATATTTCCTGGAGCGACATCCCCCTGCTCGGCGCCCTGACGCCGCTGTCGTTCCTGTCCAAGGCTGAAGTGCGCGACTGGCCGGTGGCCGGCTGGCTGGCGAACAAGGCCGGCACCCTGTTCATCCGCCGCGGCTCGGGCGACAGCGGCCAGGTCAGCCAGCAACTGGCGGCCCACCTGCAGCAGGAGCGGCACCTGCTGATTTTCCCGGAAGGCACCACCACCGACGGCACGGCCCTGCGCACCTTCCATGGCCGCCTGCTGAGCAGCGCAATCGACAGCGGCGTGCCCCTGCAACCGGTAGCCATCCGCTACCTGCGCGATGGTCAGCCCTGCCCCATCGCCCCCTGGGTGGGCGACGACGGCATGCTCGATCATCTGCTGCGGATACTCTCCAGCGACATCGCCGAAGTGGAGATTCGCCTGCTCAGCCCCCTCTCGAGCCAGAACAGCTCGCGCAATCAGCTGGCACGCCAGGCTCAGGAGGCGATTGCCCAGGCGCTGTATGAAGACCTACAGGACCTGCGTCAGTCAGCCTGAGGAATACGGCGTACGGAGTGGGTTAGGCAGCCCGCAGGCAAACCACTCCATCTGCCGTCAATCAGTTATCCGTCGCTGAATCAGCGCTGGGCATCAATCTGCTGCTGCAGATTAACCACCTGTGCCTGCAAGGTACTGATGTTACGAGCCATCTGTGCGCGGAAGGCATCGAATTCAGCCGTACTGTTGCTTGCAGCCGGCGCGTCCAGCTCGCTGCGCAGCACCAGCAAATCCTGCTCCAGACGGCTGATAGCCTGACTGGGATTACCCTGTTTCTTCAGACTCTCCACGGCAGCACTGAGCTGCTTGATCTGCTCTCCCTGCTGGCTGATTCCGGCCTGGGCCTGCTGCAGCTTGCTCTGCTCGGCCCCCAGAGTTTTCACTTGCGATGCCAACTGATCTGCACTTCCCTGCTGGCTTTTCAGCTCACTGCTGACCTGTTCTAGGCGCTTGCCTTGAGCAGTCTGCTGGACGGCCACGTTCTGTTGCTGACGGCTCAGCTCGGCCAGCTTGTTCTCCAGCTGCTTGACCCGCAGCTTGAGCGCCTCGGCCTCGGTGGTGGAGCTGGACTCGGCAGCCACTACCTTGCCGGAAATATCCTGCAGGCGCCCGGCGGCATCCTCGCTGATTTTGGCGAAGCTTTCCTGAGTAGCCACCAGTTGCTGCTCCATCAGCACGATCTGCTGGAAACTCCACCAGGCCAGACCGGCCATGGCCATCAGCAGCGCCGCGATCAGCGCCCACAACGGCCCGGTGGAACTACGAGCAGGAGCCGCAACAGCGCGCAGCGGCTGACCACGCTCCACACGATGTTGTGCGAAATCGTCACGATCGAGGTCATCGGTTTTCAAACTGGGCACAGTGTCCAGTTCGTCGAGAGTGTCATTGCGCATGCGGGGCCTTCAAAACAACAGAAAGTGAGAATGCGGCGCAGTATACCGCCGCCAGTTGCTGACCTGCAGCGTGGCATCCATCTGGTGCACCCCGCACCGACGAAGTGCAGGTTTGCAGGGTGCGATACCCCTCAAAGCCAGAAAATGTGCCCTGGCGCACACTGGTACAACCCTTGCTATGACCTTTTTGCACTGTCGCGAGACAGAGGGGAATCGGCAGGACGCCGGTTTGCGCGCCGCACTGGTCAAGGCTGGTCAGTGATTCAGGAAGAAGCGGCCAAAGCCGTCGAATCAAAGGGGATAAGACGCATGGAAATCAACAAAGCCCTGGTGGATTGCATGCAGACCCTGCGCCGCCGCCTGCGCAGCGAAATGGGTGTAGACATCCGCCTCAGCCAACCCGACGCCATCGCAGCCATGCTCGCCGCCTGCCTGCGCACACACGATGAAACCACTCGTCAGCTGGGACAGCGCCTGGCCGAGCTGGGCGGGCTGCAACCTGGCAAGGCACAACCTGCCAAGGTCATCCAGCCGGAGCCTGTAGCTGAAAGCGCCCCACTGGCCAGTGTCACGATCCCCCCAGCCGTTCAGGCGCAAAGCGGCTCGGTACGGATCTACCGCGGCCAGCGCGTGTACGCCTGAGAACCGGCGTACAGCAGCGATACCCCATCAATCGAACTAAGTGCCTTCGCGGGTTCGCCACCAATCGCAGAACTCGTCCACGGCATCCCATACCTCGGCTTTCGGCTGATAGCCGAGGTGTTGCCGGGCGCGACTGATGTCCAGAGAAAAGTCCCGCGCCATCACATTCACACCCATGCGAAACAAACTCGGCTCCGGACGCCCAGGCAGCAGGCGACAGGTCCACTCACTGAGCGTGGCCAGGCCGTAGGCCAGGGGATAAGGGACATGACGAGTGACAGGCGGCAGATCAAATCGTGCCAGCACATGATTGACCACTTGCCACAAAGGTACCGGCGAACCGTTACTGATGTTGTAGGCCTTGCCAAGAGCATCCTCACCGGCCAGCAGAGCACTGAGCAGCGCGTCGTTGAGATTGTGGATACTGGTGAAGTCGACCCGGTTCTGCCCGTCACCGATGATCGACAGCCGCCCCTTGCGCTGCATGCTGATGAGACGCGGAAAGATGCTGGTATCACCAGCGCCTGTTACGAAGCGAGGACGCAGTGCCAGCACTTCCAGTCCTTGTTGCTGAGCGGCAAACACATGCTGTTCCGCCAGGTATTTGGTGGCACCGTAGTGATCGGAAAAACGCTGAGGCAGCTGCTCTTCGCGAATGCCCACGTGCGAATGTCCATCGAAATAGATCGACGGCGAGGACAGATGGACCAGACGCCGAACGCCCTCAGCCTGACAGGCGGCCACTACGTTGTCGGTGAGTTGCACATTGCCCTGATAAAAGCGCTCGTAGCTCCCCCACACCCCGACTGCGCCAGCACAATGCACCACGGCCTCGACCCCTCGGCAGGCCAGGCGGGCCAGCTCGGGACTGGCCAAATCGCCTGGCACGAACTCCGCCCCCCGCGCAATCAGCCCCGTTACCGCCTCTGCCTGACGGCCATTGATACGCACGCTGATGCCCTGCTCCAGCGCAAATCGGGCAAAACGCCCGCCAATGAACCCGCTTGCCCCCGTGACCAGTATCCGCATGCTGCCTCCGCCCTAAGTTGCACTGCACTGTATAGCAGGGCGACCTGTCCGAGCAGGCCAAGCCAATGACCTAACAGCCACTTAGATGTTTTTTAAATCAAACATTTGTGCAATATTTGCTTCAACTACAATCATAAAAAACCTTTGAGGGTCCCGAGATGCCACTGCGCCTAAAGCTGGCAGTCAGCTACCTGTTGATTGGTCTAATCCCGGTTCTGGCAATGGCCGTAACGGTCTATCTGCGTGCAGGCGATGCTCTGCGGGAACAGAGCCTCAGTGCTCTGGAGGCCGTAGCAAATATCAAGCAACGTCAGTTACTGGATGACTTGCAACAGCGAGAACATCAGTTGAGCGCCCTAAGTAACAACCTGGCGACCAACTATCAGGGACTCGATGAGGTTGCCTTGATCAGTGCAGCCAACTACGACCGGGATATGTTCAAGAACTTCATCACGACCTTTGGCTATCGTGACCTGCACTTGAGCCTACCCGACGGCAAAATCATCTTCAGCGTGAACAAGCTCGACAGTCAGCAAGCGGACCTCAAGGCCACTGCCAACCAATCCTCCCCACTGGCCCGCAATGTCCAGCAGGCACAAAGCTCTGGCAAAACAGCCATCAGTGATCTGACCAAGAATCCACTGCATAACAATGAACCAAGCCTGCTACTGAGCACCCCTGTTGCCGGGGAAGACCCTCAAGTACCTCTCCTGTTCCTCACCCTGGAGTTACCTGTCACCAAACTCAATAGCCTTATGCAAACCCGCCAGGGTCTAGGAGATGCCGGTGAGACCTATCTGGTAGGTGAAGACGGAAAACTCCGCTCGGACTCGATCCGTTTTACCGGGCTGACGGCCCTGCAGCATGACGCAGCAAAAAGTCTCGCCGTACAACAGGCACTCAAAGGAGCCAGCGGCCGTCTTGAAGAACCTGGCCTTGATCATGCCCCCTCTCTCAAGGTTTTCATTCCCATCGAGTTTGCCAATCACCATTGGGCGCTGATCGCCGAAATGGATGAGTCCCAGGCCTTTGCGCCAGTACGTGAACTGATGTGGCAGATTCTTATCTTGGCGCTACTCACGATAGCCAGCGTTGCCGGCGTGACCCTATGGGTGAGCCGCAGCCTGATGCGCCCACTCGGCGGGGAACCAAGCCAGATGGTACGTCTGGCTAGACGACTGGCAGCAGGCGAGCTCAGTCTTGCCAACGAGGACAGAACGAACCAGGCGGGACTGATGCTGGCTCTGAGTGAAATGGCCGCAGCCTGGCACTCCATCGTCCAACGTCTGGGCACATCCAACCAGGCCATCAATCAGTCAAGCGGCGCCATCCTGAGCGCAGCCAGTGCCACCCGGGACAATCTGGACCGGCAACAACAGGCACTTGAACAGATCGTGCATGCGATTGAAGAAATGAGTGCAACGGTGCTTGGGATTGCAACAGATGCCAATGCCAGCGCACAGAACAGCACCTCAGCCAAAACCACATTCAGCGCCATGCAGCGCACCCTGGAACAGATGATCAGCCAACAAGCGAGGCTGCTCGGAGGCATTCAGCAGACTGGCGAAGTAGTCGACACCCTGGCCCACGATGCCCTGCAGATCGGCACGGTACTCAACGTCATCAAAAGCATTGCTGAACAAACCAATCTGCTCGCACTCAACGCTGCAATTGAGGCAGCCCGAGCGGGTGAGCAAGGCCGGGGGTTTGCCGTGGTAGCAGATGAGGTCCGTCAATTGGCAACACGGACCAGTACAGCTACAGAGGAAATTGTCGGCATTATTCAGGCGCTGCAACAATCATCAGGTAAGGCACAGATAACCATGCAAGGTGCCGCTGATCAGGCCCGCGGGCTAGAGCAGGAGACCAAAGCGGTCCTCGATGCGCTAGGCGAGCTCAACCAATCTCTGGAGAGCGTGCATGATCTCGCTTTCCGGATTGCCCAGACCGCAGAAGAACAAGCCAGTAACACACAGGCCATCGACCAGCATATGCACCAACTGCATGATATGACCTGCGACAATCGGCAGGCTGCCGAAAATACCCGTGCGTACGGCGAGCGTCTGCAGGACGTGGCAGTTGATCAACAAGCGCTGGTGAGCCATTTCAGGCTTTAGGCCAGACCCAACCCACAGGTTGGCGACAACGTCGTGGATCTCGTTTACACGGATGCATTCATTGAACAAGGAGAACTCGTTATGGCCAAGCAACACTGGCTGATCTACGGCGCTAACGGCTATACCGCCCACCTGCTGGCCGAGGAGGCCGTACGTCAGGGCCTGACACCACTCCTTGCCGGGCGTGATCCGGCCGGCGTGCAGGCACTGGCCACCCGCCTCGGTCTGAGCGCACGGATTTTCGACCTGAATAATCCGGCGCATGTCGCCGAACAGCTGGCCGATATCGCCGTGGTGGCCCATTGCGCCGGGCCGTTCTCGGCCACCAGCGCACCGATGATCGAGGCCTGCCTGACCAGCAAGACCCACTATGTCGACATCACCGGCGAGATCGGCGTGTTCCAGGCCGCCGAGTCGCGCGACGCGCAGGCGCGGGAGGCCGGCATCGTGCTGCTGCCGGGTTCGGGTTTCGACGTCATCCCCACCGACTGCGTGGCTGCCTGCCTGAAGGATGCCCTGCCCGACGCAACGCACCTGTGTCTGGGCTTCGATACCGGCAGCGGCCTGTCGCCCGGCACCGCCAAGACCAGCGTCGAAGGTCTCAAGCTGGGCGGACAGATTCGCCAGGACGGACAGATCATCGGCGTACCGATGGCCCATCAGGGTCGCGATATCGATTTCGGCCGCGGCCTCAAGCATGCCGCCACCATCCCCTGGGGCGACGTTGCCACGGCGTTCTACTCCACCGGCATCGCCAACATCAGCGTGTACCTCCCGCTGCCGGCGCCCATGGCCTGGCTGCTGCGCCTGCTCGACCCGCTGCGCCCGCTGCTCGGCAAACCGGGCATACAGCGCTGGCTCAAGGAACAGGTCGGCAAGCGCATCAAGGGCCCCTCAGCCAATGCCCGCCAGCACCTGCCGACCTGGGTCTGGGGCGAGGCCCGCAATGCCGCGGGCGTCACCCGTACGGCCCGCCTGACCACCGGCAATGGCTACGACGTCACCGTGCATGGCGTACTGCTGAGTGTGCGCCACCTGCTCGACTATCAGGGTCAGGGCGGTTACTTCACACCCTCGAAGTTGCTGGGGCCGCGCTGCATCGAGCAACTGCCGGGCAGTACCACTATCGTCATCAGCTGATTGGCTGCAGCGCCCGCCGGGCAGCCTGACCGAGATGACGGGTCAGGCTGCCCAGCAGCTCGCCGCCCTGGCGCCAGTGGTGCCAGTACAGCGGCACATCGAGATAGCGCCCCGGCAACAGATCCACCAGCTCACCGCAAGCCAGCTGCGCCTCGACCTGTAGCGCAGGCACCAGCCCCCAGCCAAGACCGGCACTGGCCAGACGCACAAAGCCCTCGGACGACGGACACAGGTGGTAACTGAAGCCACCATGCATGCCCAGTGCGGCCAGATAACGGTGCTGCAACTGGTCATCCGGTCCGAAGACAATGGCCGGCACCTCGGCCAGTCGCTCAGCCTGTACCCCCTGCGGAAAATGCCGGGCAACGAACGCCGGACTGGCCAGTGCCAGATAGCGCATGGCCCCCAGCGCGACACTACGCGCGCCGGCCACCGGACGCTCGGCCGCGCAGACGCAGGCCGCCACTTCACCGGCGCGCATGCGCTTGAGCCCCACCTCCTGATCCTCCACCACCAGTTCCAGCAGCACCTGCTGCTCGGCACAAAAGGCCGCCACCGCCGGTGCCCACCAGGTCGCCAGGCTGTCGGCATTCAGCGCAATGCGCAGCCGCCCGGGCTGGCTGCCACCGGCCAGCGCCGGCACGCTCTGCCCCAGATCGCGCTCCAGCCAGCGCACCTGTTGCACATGGTTGAGCAACCGCTGCCCCAGTTCGGTGGCGGCCGGCGGCGAGCTGCGCTGCAACACCGACTGCGACCCGCGCTTCCAGCAGCTTGATGCGCTGCGAAACCGCCGACTGGGACAATCCCAGTACCTGCGCCGCCCGCTCGAAACCGCCCTGTTCCACCACCGCCGCCAGAGCGGCCAGCAACTTGTAATCGAACAAATCAGTTTTCCTAATGACAGATCAGCATGATTTGTTTTTCTTATACTGCAATCCGCCCCAGACTGCCCGCACTGCCTCCCTCTTCAGGAGATTCACATGAGCGGCATCACCGATCTGAACACCCTGCTACAAACCCTGACTCCGCGCCTGAATCCGGGCGAATACGTCTTCTGCTGCACCCCTGACGGGGTGCTACCACCCAGCAGTGAACTGATCGGAAGTTTTCGCGAAGAAGAAGGACTGACCCTGATCCTGCCGGAAGCCGAAGCCCTACGCCTCGGACTCACCTACCACTACCGCGCGGCGTGGATCACCTTGCAGGTGCACTCGGACCTTGCCGCCGTCGGCCTGACGGCGGCGTTCGCGACGGCACTGGCAGAAGCCGGAATCAGCTGCAACGTGATCGCCGGCTATCACCACGACCATCTGTTTGTTGCGCTGCAAGACGCCCAGAGGGCCCTGAACGTGCTGCAGCAACTCTCAGCCAGAGCGAAGGCCTGACTCCCATGTGGCAAAGCTATAGCAACGGCCTGCTGGTGGCCTTCGGCCTGATCATGGCCATCGGCGCGCAGAATGCCTTCGTCCTGGCACAGAGCCTGCGCCGCGAACACCACCTGCCAGCCGCCGCCCTCTGCGTGCTGTGCGACGCCGCTCTGATCGCTGCCGGCGTGTTCGGCCTGGCGGCCCTGCTGGCGCAGAGTCCTCTGCTGCTGGGGATCGCCCGCTGGGGCGGCGTGGCCTTTCTGCTCTGGTATGCCTTTCAGGCACTGCGGCGCGCCTGCAGCAACGATGCTCTGCAGGGCAACGCCGACGCTGGGCCACGCTCGCGCCGTGCCGTGCTGCTGAGCACCCTCGCCGTGACCCTGCTCAACCCCCATGTGTACCTGGACACGGTACTGCTGATCGGCTCGCTGGGTAGCCAACAGGCGGTGCCTGGTGCCTATGCCGCCGGCGCAGCAAGCGCCTCGCTGTTGTGGTTTCTCAGCCTGGCCCTCGGTGCAGCCTGGCTGGCCCCCTGGCTCGCCCGCTCCAGTACCTGGCGGGTGCTGGATATCCTGGTTGCCCTGATGATGCTCAGCGTGGCCGCCCAACTCATTCTGGGGCGATAGCCCCCAGAAACCAAGCTGCCACGGGCTTTTCCACACAGTTGCTGCGTGGATATGCCGCAGTCGGCGGTGCTATGATCTCGCTCCGCGGCGCACCGAGCCCTGCTCCACAGCGTCGACCGGCCCGTGAACCGGTCGCTGCCTGCCGCGCCAGCCCAGCCCTGAGGAATAACGGAGAAACACCATGGCCTTCGAATTGCCGCCGCTGCCCTACGAAAAGAACGCCCTCGAGCCGCACATTTCCGCCGAGACCCTGGAATTCCACCACGGCAAGCACCACAACACCTACGTGGTGAACCTGAACAACCTGGTGCCGGGCACCGAGTTCGAAGGCAAGACCCTGGAAGAGATCGTCAAGACCTCCACCGGCGGCGTGTTCAACAACGCCGCGCAGATCTGGAACCACACCTTCTACTGGAACTGCCTGTCGCCGAACGGCGGTGGCCAGCCGACTGGCGCACTGGCTGACGCCATCAACGCTGCTTTCGGTTCCTTCGACAAGTTCAAGGAAGAGTTCAGCAAAGTCACCATCGGCACCTTCGGTTCCGGCTGGGGCTGGCTGGTGAAGAAGGCTGACGGCTCCCTGGCTCTGGCCAGCACCATCGGCGCTGGCTGCCCGCTGACCAGCGGCGACACCCCGCTGCTGACCTGTGACGTGTGGGAACATGCCTACTACATCGACTACCGCAATCTGCGTCCGAAGTATGTAGAAGCGTTCTGGAACCTGGTGAACTGGGACTTTGTGGCGAAGAATTTCGCTGCCTGAAGCTGACCTTGTGTCATCCCCAAGAGCCCGGCACCTGCCGGGCTCTTGCCTTTCAATCAGACGTTCTCAAACACCGGCGCGACATAAAACTTGCGGACAATTAGGCCCTGAGCTTTGACGAGCTGCCGTTGATTACCAATACTGCATGGGTGCAACAAATCCTGTCGGAACAAGGAACCACCTTTTGAAGCTGGAACTGAAAAACAGTCTGTCGCTCAAGCTGCTACGCGTCGTACTGCTCTCGGCACTGGTGGTCGGGATCATCCTCAGCTTTTCGCAGATTGTCTTCGACGCCTATCGCGCCCGCCAGGCCGTGGCCAACGACGCCCAGCGTATTCTCGGCATGTTCCGCGACCCCTCTACTCAGGCCGTTTATAGCCTCGATCGCGAAATGGGCATGCAGGTGATTGAAGGCCTGTTCCAGCACGAGTCGGTGCAGCACGCCGCCATCGGCCACCCCAACGAACCCATGCTGGCGGAAAAATCCCGCCCGCTGATGGATAAGCCAACCCGCTGGATTACTGATCCGATCCTTGGCAAAGAACAGAGTTTTTCTACCCAACTGGTCGGTAAAGGACCGTACAGTGAGTACTACGGCGATCTGACCATTGCCCTGGACACGGCTCCTTACGGCGAAGACTTTGTCGCCAATTCCATCGTTATCTTCATCTCCGGCGTACTGCGCGCCCTCGCGATGGGCCTGGTCTTGTACATGGTCTATCACTGGCTACTGACAAGGCCGCTCAGCAAGATCATCGACCACCTGTCCAACATTAACCCTGACCGTCCCAGCGAGCATAAGCTGCCGATGCTCAAGGGGAACGAGAAGAACGAGCTGGGGCTGTGGATCAACACTGCCAACCAGTTACTGGCTTCCATTGAACGTAACACCCACTTGCGCCGAGAAGCCGAAACCAGCCTGCTGCGCATGTCTCAGTATGACTTCCTCACGGGCCTGCCCAACCGCCAGCTGCTACAGCAACAGCTGGACCAGATACTCGAAGATGCCGGACGTCTGCAGCGCCGTGTCGCAGTGCTCTGCGTTGGTCTGGATGACTTCAAGGGCATCAATGAACAGTTCAGCTACCAGACAGGCGACCAGCTACTGGTATCACTTGCCGATCGTCTTCGTAGCCATGGCGGTCGCCTTGGCGCACTGGCTCGTCTCGGCGGAGACCAGTTCGCTCTGGTGCAAACCGATATCGAGCAACCCTATGAAGCCGCTGAGCTGGCACAAACTATCCTTGATGATCTGGAAGCCCCGTTCCCGCTGGAAAGTCAGGAAGTCCGTCTGCGTGCCACCATTGGCATCACTCTGTTCCCCGAGGACGGCGACCGCACCGAGAACCTGCTGCAGAAAGCCGAACAGACCATGACGCTGGCCAAGAGCCGCTCGCGCAACCGCTACCAGTTCTTCGTTGCCAGCGTCGACAGTGAAATGCGCCGCCGTCGCGAGTTGGACAAGGATCTGCGTGAAGCGCTTGCTCGTAATGAGTTCCACTTGGTCTACCAACCCCAAGTTGACTACCGCAGCCATCAAGTCGTTGGCGTTGAGGCATTGATCCGCTGGCAGCATCCGACTCACGGTTTCATCTCGCCCGATCTATTCATCCCCCTGGCCGAACAGAATGGCAGCATCATCACTATTGGTGAGTGGGTGCTCGATCAGGCCTGTCGCCAGCTGCGTGAATGGCACGATCAGGGCTTTGCCGAACTGCGCATGGCGGTCAATCTATCCACGGTGCAACTGCACCACGCGGAGCTGCCACGCGTGGTCAACAACCTGCTGCAGGTCTATCGCTTGCCACCGCGCAGTCTGGAGCTGGAAGTGACCGAAACAGGCCTGATGGAGGACATCTCCACCGCTGCTCAGCACCTGCTCAGTCTGCGCCGCTCCGGCGCGCTGATCGCGATCGACGACTTTGGTACCGGCTACTCCTCTCTGACCTATCTGAAGAGCCTGCCGCTGGACAAGATCAAGATCGACAAGAGCTTCGTACAGGATCTGTTCGAGGACGAGGACGATGCCACCATCGTCCGCGCCATCATTCAGCTCGGCCGCAGCCTAAGCATGCAGGTAATCGCCGAGGGCGTGGAAACCGCCGAACAGGAGGCCTACATCATCGCCCAGGGTTGCGACGAAGGTCAGGGCTACCTGTACAGCAAGCCCCTGCCGCCACGTGACTTGCTGCAATACCTCAAGCAATCCCGCCGCCTGAGCGAAGCCTCCGTCAGCGAGCGCCAGTAACGGCGCTTACAGCGCGTTCTGCAGTAACCAGGCAGTCGCCAGCGCCCCCAGCAGGCAGGCCACCGCTCCTGCCGCTGCCTGCCATTGAAAGCTGCGCGCCACATCATCCTCGCCAGAGCTGGACAAGAGAAACGGCTGAGCCTCGCCTGGCCGGCGCATGATGTTCTGTGCCGGCTGCAGGCTCACCTGGCGATGACGTTGCTCAGCCTCCAGCCCGGCAGCCAGCTGCACGCGCTGCCACTCCGGCTCATCCAGGCGGCCGTCAGCATTGGTGTCGAAGCGTGTCAGCAGTCCCTGAAAATCCTGCTTCCACTCACGCACCACCTCGCCGCGGGCACGCTCCAGATCAAGCCCCGCGCGGCCACCACCCTGGGTGTGAAAGTCACCGATGGCGTACAAAGGCTCGCCGGCATGCAGGCGCTCTTCCTTGTAGCGATAGCCACTCTGGTTGAACAACTGACTGAACAGACCCGCGCGCTCAAGGCGCAGCGGATGACGCTGACTGCCATGCCAGGTCTGCCGGGTGGCGGCACGGACTTCGGCCCCGCGTGGATCGATCAGGCATTCGCCGGTGGCATCTGCCAGTCGTAGCCAGGCCTCACTGGTGCCACTCTCGACCACCCGCCAGCGCAGCTTGTTGTCGCTGTCGCGGCTGCACTCCTCGATGCGATAGCGCCACCACACGCAGGGGGTATCGGTCAGGGGCGCACGCAGTGGCGGTTCGGCCTGCTCCTTGAGTACGCCATAGAGCTCGACAAAGCCCTGAGCCGCCGAGCGAATCTTCGAGGTCGGCGTATCCAGCAGAATGCGCGCCTGACGCCAGCGCTGCACACACCACCAGCCACCACCGACACAGGCGCCCACACTGAAGGCCAGACTCAGGGCCAGGCCCGCGACATCCGTGGTCATGCCTGCCTCAGCTAAACAGTTGCTTCAGATCGACATCGGCCTTCTCGGCATCGCTGAACTGCAACAGCTCGGCAGCCTTGAAGGCAAAGAAACGGGCGATCAGCACATCGGGAAACTGCTCGATGCGCACGTTGTTCAGGTTGACCGCCTCGTTGTACAGCTCGCGGCGATCGGCAATACCGTTCTCCAGGCCACTGATGCGCTGCTGCAGGTGCTGGAAGCTTTCGTTGGCCTTGAGCTGCGGGTAATTCTCGGCCAGGGCGAACAGCTGGCCGAGACCGGCACGAAGCCCCGTTTCCGCCTGCCCCAGAGCCTGCATATCACCCTTCTGACTGGCACTGGCCACGGCATTGCGCGCAGTGATCACCTGTTCCAGGGTCGTGCGCTCGTGCTGCATGTACTGCTTGCAGGTTTCCACCAGCTTGGGCAGTTCCTCATGGCGCTGCTTGAGCAGTACGTCGATATTCGACCAGGCCTTGCTCACCCCGTGCTTTAGGCGGACCAGTGCGTTGTACAGAGTGACCGCATAGGCGGCGACGAGAAACAGGACAACCAGAACGGCAACAGTGGTCAGGCTCATGCAGGCTTCTCCCTAAGAGCTGCGAAAGATTCCGCCTGATTCTACCGGCAAATGCCACCCGCGCACTGTCAGCCGGAGCACAGCGGGAGAAAATCCAAGACTCAGGCTTTACAGTTAATGCAAATATTTCGCATTATACTCAAGTTTCTTATATACCTCGTTGCGCCAGACCAGAAGGAATCACCATGCTCCGTAAGCCTTGGGCTGCAGCCAGCCTGCTCGCCGTTGCCATCACCCTCGCCGGTTGCGGCGAAGAAAAGACCCCGGCCAACACCGCAGCCACTACTCCGGCTGCCAGCAGCGTGGTGGATGCCAGCGCCGGTCAGGCCGTGGTCAAGCACTATGGCGATCTGGCCCTGGCCGTGTTCAGCGACGCCCTGGGCACCGCACAGAACCTGCAGAAGGCCGTCGACGCCCTGCTCGCCCAGCCGAACGATGCCACCCTCAAGGCGGCCCGCGAAGCCTGGCTGGCGGCGCGCAAGCCGTACATGCAGAGCGAAGTGTTCCGCTTCGGCAACCCGGTGGTCGACGACTGGGAAGGTCAGCTCAACGCCTGGCCGCTGGACGAAGGCCTGATCGACTACGTGGCCAAGGACTACCAGCATGCGCTGGGCAACCCGGGCGCGCAGGCCAACATCATCGCCAACCGCGAGCTGCAAGTCGGCGAAGACAAGATCGACGTGAGCACCATCAACGGTGAACTGCTGGCCAGCCTGAATGAACTGGGTGGCTCCGAAGCCAACGTCGCCACCGGCTACCACGCCATCGAGTTCCTCCTCTGGGGCCAGGACCTCAACGGCACCAACCCGGGCGCCGGCAACCGTCCGGCCACAGACTTTGCCCAGGGCGAAGCCTGCACCGGCGGCAACTGCGAGCGCCGCGCCGAGTTCCTCAAAGCCGCCACCAGCCTGCTGGTCAGCGACCTGGAGTACATGGTCGGCCAGTGGCAAGCCGGCAAGGCCGACAACTACCGCGCCAAGCTGGAAGCCGAGCCGGCCGACAGCGGACTGCGCAAGATGCTGTTCGGCATGGGTAGCCTGTCCCTGGGAGAGCTGGCCGGCGAGCGCATGAAGGTTGCGCTGGAGGCCAACTCCACCGAAGACGAGCACGACTGCTTCAGCGACAACACCCACAACTCGCACTTCTTCAACGCCAAAGGCATTCGTAACGTCTACTTGGGCGAGTACCAGAAGGTCGACGGCACCACCCTGACCGGCCCAAGCCTGTCCAGCCTGGTGGCCAAGGCCGACGCCCAGACCGACAGCACCCTTAAGGCAGACCTGGAGGCGACCGAAGGCAAGCTGCAGGCCCTGGTGGACAGCGCCAACAACGACCAGCACTTCGATCAGCTGATCGCCGCCGACAACAACGCCGGCCAGCAGATCGTGCGTGACGCCATTGCTGCACTGGTCAAGCAGACCGCCGCGATCGAGCAGGCCTCGGCCAAGCTGGGCATCAACGAACTGAAGCCGGATACCGCCGACCACCAGTTCTGATTCACCCGCCGCCACACAAACGGGATGCCCTGCGGCATCCCGTTTGTTTTTACCTGGGTGCGACGTCATGCCACCGACCTGAATGGCAATTGTTCTTATTTGAGCAGACGCTACCTGTTACCCTGACGCCCTCGTTTTCCCCCGGTGTTAGTCATGCCTGTTTCGCCTCGTCTCCTACCACTGCTAGTGGCCGCCCTGCTGGCCGGCTGCGATGCCCTACAGACCGACTTCAGCCAAGCCGAGCCGGGTGAAGCCCTGTCCGGCGGCCACGCCAGCGTGGCCCAGGCCGACCACAATGCCTTCTCCCTGCCCTCGGCCAACCTGCCCCCGGTGCGCCGCCTGGACTTCAGCGTCGGCAACAGTTTCTTCCGCGCGCCCTGGGTCATCGCGCCCTCGACCACCACCGCCCGCGACGGCCTCGGCCCGCTGTTCAACACCAACGCCTGCCAGAACTGCCATATCAAGGATGGCCGCGGCCGCCCCCCGGCAGCCGACGCTGCAAGCGCCGTTTCCATGCTGCTGCGCCTGTCAATTCCCGCCGGGCCAGGCCAGGAAGCCCAGCTGCAGCGCCACGGCGTGATCGCCGAACCCACCTACGGCGGTCAGCTGCAGGACATGGCCATTCCCGGCCACGCACCGGAAGGCAAAATCCGCCTGGAGTGGCAGACGCACCGAATCACCCTGGCCGACGGCAGCGAGGTCGAGTTGCGTCAGCCAAAACTGCAGCTCAGCGACCTCGGCTATGGTCCGCTGCACCCACAGACGCAATTCTCCCTGCGCATCGCCCCGCCGATGATCGGCCTTGGCCTGCTCGAAGCCATTGCCGATGCCGACCTGCTAGCACTGGCCGACCCCGACGACAGCAATGGCGACGGTATCAGCGGCCGCGCCAATCAGGTGTGGGATGACGCCCGCGGGCAGAGCGTGATCGGCCGCTTCGGCTGGAAGGCCGGGCAACCCACCCTGAACCAGCAGAACGCCCATGCCTTTGCCGGCGACATGGGCCTGACCACCTCGCTGCTACCCGCCGATGACTGCACGGCGGCACAGGCCGCCTGCCAGCAGATGCCCAATGGCGGCAGCCCCGAGGTCAGCGACAACATCCTCGCCAGCGTGCTGTTCTACAGCCGCAACCTGGCCGTTCCGCAACGCCGCCAGGTCGACGCGCCGCAGGTGCTAAAGGGCAAGGCACTGTTCCATCAGGCCGGCTGCGCCAGTTGCCACACCCCGAAGTTCATCACCCGCGCCGACGCGGCGGAGCCCGAACTGGCCAGCCAGACCATTCGCCCCTACAGCGATCTGCTGCTGCATGACATGGGCCCCGGCCTTGCCGACCAGCGCCCCGAGTTTCTCGCCAGCGGCCAGGAGTGGCGCACCCCGCCACTGTGGGGCATTGGCCTGACCCAGCAGGTCAGCGGCCATACCCAATTCCTTCACGATGGCCGGGCGCGTAATCTGCTCGAAGCCATTTTCTGGCATGGCGGCGAAGCCCAGGCTGCCCGCGATGCCGTCAGTCATTTCAGCCGCGATGAGCGCGAGGCCCTGCTGGCCTTCCTCAATTCCCTCTAACGGAGCCCCCATGCGCAAGACTCTGCTCGCCCTTTCCTGCCTGACCCTAGCGGCCTGCAATCAGGCGCCAGGCCAGGCCAGCATCAGCCGGCAACTGGCCACGCAGCAGGTGCTGCCGGTCTATCAGAGCTGGCTGCAGGCCAACCAACAGCTGAACCAGAGCGCCGGCGCCTTCTGCCAGGGCACCGCCGATCTGGCACAGGCCCGCCAGCAACTGCTGACCGTGCAGCAGCACTGGGCGGCCCTGCAGCCGGTCGCTGTGGGCCCGTTGAGCGAAGGCAATCTGGCCTGGCAGGTGCAGTTCTGGCCGGACAAGAAGAATCTCGTTCAGCGTCAGGTCGAAGCGCTGCTCACCAGCAAGCCGCAGCTGACCCAGGGCGATCTGGACTCGGCCAGCGTGGTGGTTCAGGGCCTGACCGCCTATGAATACGTACTCTTCGATCAGGCCATCGACCTCACCCAGGCCGAGCAGAAAGCCCGCTACTGTCCCCTGCTGACCGGCATCGCCGCCCATCAGCAGCAACTGGCCGGACGTGTGCTGGAGCAGTGGCAGGCCAAAGACGGCATGCTCGCCCAGCTCAGCCAGTTCCCCAATGCCCGCTTTGCCGATGGCCAGGAGGCCGTGGCCGAACTGCTGCGTACCCAGGTCAATGCCCTGGAACTGCTGAAGAAGAAGCTGGGCACCCCGCTCGGCCGGCAGAGCAAAGGCCAGCCGCAGCCTTACCAGGCCGAGGCCTGGCGTAGTCAGGCCTCGCTGGCACTGATCGGCGCCAGCCTCGGCAGCGCCCAGACGCTCTGGCAGGGCAGTGACGAAGGCAGTCTGCGTCTGCTGCTGCCCAGCGCTCAACAGCCGCTGGCCGAGCAGATCGATCAGGCCTGGCAGGACACCCAGAGCCAGCTCAAGGCCCTCGACCAGCCGATGGATGCGCTGCTCAAGGATGCCGCCGGACGTGAGCGCCTGAATGCCTTCTATGACAGCCTCAGCCGCCTGCACCAACTGCATGCCAGCCAGTTGGCCAAGGCGCTAAACATCCAGCTCGGCTTCAACGCCCACGACGGAGACTGATATGCAGCGCCGCACCTTCCTCGGCCTCGGCGCCGGCCTGCTCGGCGGCGCCCTGCTGACTGGCTGGCAGCTGGGCCGTCGTGACGGTCAGCCGCTACTGCTGTCGGCGCGCAATGACAGCCAGGGTCGGCACTATGCGGTGGGTTATGACCTGAATGGCAACCGGCGCTTTGCCACCGAAGTGGCGCAGCGCTGCCATGATGTAGTGCCCCACCCCTACCTCTCACTGGCCCTGTTCGTCGCCCGGCGCCCGGGCACCCAGAGCTACCTGATCGACACCCGTGACGGCAGCCTGATGCAGACCCTGGACTCGCCGGCTGACCGGCACTTCTATGGCCACGCCGTGTTCCATCACTCGGGCGACTGGCTGTACAGCACCGAAAACGACACCCGTGATCCGGGCCGCGGCGTGCTCGGGGTCTACCGCGTCAGTCAGGGGCGCCTTGCGCGCAGCCATGAGCTCTCGACCCACGGTATCGGCCCGCACCAGTTGCTCTGGATGCCAGATGGCGAAACCCTGGTGGTAGCCAACGGCGGTATCCGCACCGAGGCAGACAGCCGCGAGGCAATGAACCTCGATGCCATGGACTCCAGCCTGGTCCTGCTCGACCGCCAGGGCCGGCTGCTCAGCCGTGACCGCCTGTCCCAGCCGCTCAACAGCATCCGCCATCTGGCCGTGGCCAGCGACGGCACCGTGGTCAGCTCGCAGCAATACGAAGGTGAACTCGGTGAGCGCAGCGACCTGCTCGCCATCAAACGGCCCGGGCAGGCTCTGCAGCCCTTCCCCATGGCTCAGCAGCAGTGGCAGGCGATGAGCCAGTACACCGCCAGCGTCGCCATCCACAGCGAACTGCGCCTGCTGGCCGCCAGCGCGCCACGCGGCAACCGCCTGCTGATCTGGGACCTGGACAGCGCCGAACTGCGCCTGGAACTGCCGCTGCCGGATTGTGCGGGCGTCGCCGCGGTGTCGCAGGGTTTTGTCGCCACCTCAGGGCAGGCCCGCTGCCGACTGATCGACTGTCATAAAGAATTCATCGAAAGCACGCCCCTGCAGCTACCTGCCGCACTCTGGGACAACCACTTGCGCATGGGCTGAACCGCTTCACGCCTCAAGTTACAGATGCCGTAGCCGACCTATACTGCTACGACCCTGTCATTTGAGTGAGAGCTGTTCGATGAACACGTCCCTGCGTACTCAATCTCTGGTTCTGCTCGGCGGCAGTCTGTTGCTGCTGCTGCTCATAGCCCTGAGCTGCTTTCAGTTTCTCTCCAGCAATGTCCAGTCCTACCAGCACTTGATGTCCCACGAGATCAAAGCCGCCGGTTTAGTCGACAAGGCCAACGTGGAGTTCAAGACGCAGGTCCAGGAGTGGAAAAACGTGCTGCTTCGCGGCGCGGATGCCGCCGCGCTGGACAAGCACTGGAGCGGCTTTATCAATCAGGAGAGCAAAGTACAGCAATCCCTGGATGAGCTCCTCAAACTGCCGGCACTGGAATCCCAGCTGCGTCAGCAGGTTGAAAGCCTCAAGCGTGAACATGCTCGTATGGGGCAGGACTACCGCAAAGGGCGCGAAGCCGTTGTCAGCGCAGGCGGCGACAGCAAGGCCGGCGATGCTGCCGTCAAAGGCATCGACCGCGCCACCAGCGATCAGATGCTGGCGCTGGTCGAGCAACTGCACAAGAGTGCCGACGCCGAGAGCCAGGAGCTGGCAGACAGCGCATCCAGCACCGTTAGCCTGGGTATTGGCATTCTGATCCTCACTGCCGTAATCATTGCCATCAGCGCACTGGCATTAATCAACAGCCGCTTGCTACTGCCGATCAGTCGACTCACTGAGCGTCTGGAGCAGCTCAGCCACGGCCGAATTGGTCAGCGCCTGGATAACCAACGGCGGGATGAAATTGGCCGCCTGACCGATTCGGCGAACCTGCTGCGCGACTTCCTTGCCGATGCCAGCCGGCAGCTGCATCACGGTACGAGTGAGCTGGACAGCGCCAGCGGTAACCTGAACAACATCGCCACCCTGATGACCCAGGGCGTCAGCGAACAGTTCGACCGTACCGATCAGGTGGCCACCGCCATGCAGGAGATGTCCGCCACGGCTCAGGAAGTGGCCCGGCATGCGGCCGACGCCGCTCACGCCGCTGATGCCGCAGACGCCTCGGCACGCCAGGGTGGCAGGGTCATGCAGGCCACCATCGAAACCATCACCGCCATTCGCAGCGAGATCAGCAACACCACAGAAGTCATCCGCCGCCTGGAAGAAGACAGCGGTCGCATTGGAAAAGTGCTGGAAGTCATCCGCGGTATCGCCGAGCAGACCAACCTTCTGGCCCTCAACGCCGCCATCGAGGCGGCCCGGGCCGGTGACGCGGGGCGTGGTTTTGCCGTGGTGGCCGACGAAGTGCGCACCCTGGCCCGCCGCACCGCCGAATCGACCGCCGAGATCCACCAGATCATCGACACGGTACAGAACGGTGCCCTCAACGCCGTACGCGCTATTGAGGGCGGGCAGCAGCGCAGCGAGGATGGCGTGACCCAAGTGACAGAAGCCGGGGCCATGCTGCAACGGATTACCGATGCCGTTGAGTCCATTCGCGATATGAACCGGCAGATTGCTACCGCCGCCGAAGAACAGACCTCCGTGGCCGAAGACATCTCGCAGAATCTCACCGAGATCACGGCCATTGCCCACGGCAACCAGGACAATGTGCAGCGTACTCATGCCGCCAGTCAGGCACTGGGGGAACTGTCGCAACAACTGGGGTTGGTCAGCGCCCGCCTGCAGGCCTGATGGTGAGTCCACAGGCGTCATAAGGCGCCTGTGGACATGTCTTGAAAACCCTGATTTTTGACTTACCCGACAAGTCGGCATAACGTTTCCGATCCGCTTCAAATCACCTCCCTTTGCCTGCCAAGGATTCGGATCATGTTGCGCCGTCGCATGTTCATCATGCTGGGGATCACCCTGCTGGTGGTTCTCGCTCTCGCTGCCTACAAAGGCTTCTCCATCTACCAGCAGGTGCAGACGTTCTCCGCACCGCAACCGGCCATCAATGTGTCGGCGGCTCCGGCCGAGCTGCGCCCGTGGCAGGCCCGCCTGCCGGCTATCGGCACGCTCAAAGCCTTCCAGGGTGTGGACCTGAGCACCGAGGTCGATGGCACCGTGCGCGAACTGCTGTTCCAGTCCGGCGAGCAGGTCCGCGCCGGGCAGCCGCTGCTGCAACTGGACAGCGCCGTCGAGCGCGCCATTCTGGACACCGCCATTGCGGTTCGCAGCCTGGCGCGGGTCGAGTTCGAGCGCGGCAAGAACCTGGCCGCCAAGCAGGCCATCTCCAAGAGTGAGTTCGACCGCCTCAATGCCGAACTGCTCAAGGCCGAGGCCAGTGTCTCCCAGCTGCAGGCCAGTCTGGACAAGAAGCGCCTGCATGCGCCGTTCAGCGGCACCATCGGCATCCGTCAGGTAGATGTCGGCGACTTCGTCAGCACCAGCACCGTGATAGCCACCCTCCAGGACCTGTCGCAGCTGTTCATCGACTTCTACCTGCCCGAGCAGGCCGCACCCAAGCTGGCCGTCGGTCAGGAGGTCGAGGTCAGTGTGGCCGCCTACCCGGGCGAACAGTTCATGGCCAAAATCGTGGCCCTCAACCCCAAGGTCGAGGACAGCACACGCAACCTGCAGGTCCGCGCCCAGTTGCCCAACCCGCAGGGCAAGCTGCTGCCGGGGATGTTTGCCAACCTTTCCGTGCTGCTGCCGGGCCAGGCAGAAGCCCTGACCGTGGCGGAAACCGCGATCACCTTCACCCTGTATGGCAATTCCGTCTACGTGGTGGTGCCCAAACAGGGTGACGACGGCAAGCCGCAGCTGGATGACAAGGGCCAGCCCTATCTGGTGGTCGAGCGCCGCTTCGTCAAGACTGGCGAGCGTCGTGCCGGCCGGGTGGTCATCGAGAGCGGCCTCAAAGCCGGCGAGCAGGTGGTCACCTCCGGCCAGCTCAAGCTGGATAACGGCGCCCATGTGGCGATCGTCGCCGACACGGCCCTCACCCTGAATCAGGACGCCAGCGTCGCCCAATAAGCGGTGCCAAGGACCCCAGCATGGCTTTTACCGATCCCTTTATCCGCCGCCCGGTGCTGGCCAGCGTGGTCAGCCTGCTGATCATCCTGCTCGGCATGCAGGCGTTCAGCAAACTGACCATCCGCCAGTACCCGCAGATGGAAAACGCCCTGATCACGGTGACCACCGCCTACCCCGGGGCCAACGCCGAGACCATCCAGGGCTACATCACCCAGCCGCTGCAGCAGAGCCTGGCCAGCGCCGAAGGCATCGACTACATGACTTCGGTCAGCCAGCAGAACGCCTCGGTCATTTCCATCTACGCGCGCATCGGCACGGACACCAACCGCCTGTTCACCGAGCTGCTGGCCAAGGCCAACGAGGTGAAGAACCAGCTGCCGCAGGACGCCGAAGACCCGGTACTGTCCAAGGAGGCGGCCGACTCCACGGCGCTGATGTACGTCAGCTTCTACAGCGACGAGCTGTCCAACCCGCAGATCACCGACTACCTCTCGCGGGTCATCCAGCCCAAGCTGGCCACCCTGCCGGGGCTTGCCGAGGCGCAGATCCTCGGCAATCAGGTGTTCGCCATGCGCCTGTGGCTCGACCCGGTGAAGATGGCCGCTTACGGCATTACCGCTGCAGAACTGCACAGCGCCGTGCAGCGCTACAACTTCCTCGCCGCCGCCGGCGAAGTGAAGGGCCAGTACGTGGTCACCAGCATCAACGCCAGCACCGACCTGAAATCACCGGAGGCCTTCGGCGCCATTCCGGTGAAGACCGAGGGCGACCGCCGCGTGCTGGTGCGGGACATCGCCCGCGTCGAAATGGGCGCGGAAAACTACGATTCGATCAGCTCCTTCAGCGGCATTCCCTCGGTGTACATCGCCATCAAGGGCACCCCCAGCGCCAACCCGCTGGACGTGATCAAGCATGTACGCGCCGCATTGCCGGAGATCGAGGCGCAGCTGCCCCCGAACCTGAAAGTCTCCATCGCCTACGACGCCACCCGCTTTATCCAGGCCTCCATCGACGAGGTGGTGAAGACGCTCGCTGAGGCGGTGCTGATCGTCATCGTGGTGGTCTTCCTGTTCCTCGGCGCGTTCCGCTCGGTGCTGATCCCGGTGATCACCATCCCGCTGTCGATGATCGGCGTGCTGTTCTTCATGCAGTTGATGGGTTACTCGATCAACCTGCTGACGCTGCTGGCCATGGTGCTTGCCATTGGCCTGGTGGTGGACGATGCCATCGTCGTGGTGGAAAACATCCACCGCCATATCGAGGAAGGTAAGACACCGTTCCAGGCCGCCATCGAAGGCGCACGGGAAATTGCCATTCCGGTGGTTTCGATGACCATCACCCTGGCAGCGGTCTACGCCCCCATCGGCTTCCTTGAGGGCCTAACCGGCGCACTGTTCAAGGAGTTTGCCCTGACCCTGGCCGGCGCGGTGATCATCTCCGGCATCGTCGCCCTGACCCTGTCGCCGATGATGTGCGCCAAGCTGCTGCGCCATGAGGAGAACCCCAGCGGCCTGGCCCATCGCCTCGACCAGATTTTCGACCGGCTCAAGCGCCGCTACCAGGCTGCCCTGCACGGCACCCTCAACACCCGTCCGGTGGTGGTGGTGTTCGCCCTGATCGTCATGGCGCTGATCCCGGCCCTGCTCAAGTTCAGCAAGAGCGAACTGGCGCCGGAGGAAGACCAGGGTATCGTGTTCCTGATTTCCAATGCGCCGCAGACCAGCAACCTCGACTACCTGAACGCCTACACCAAGGCCTTCGAGGAAATCTTCCGCAGCTTCCCCGAGTACTACTCGTCGTTCCAGATCAACGGCTTCGACGGCGTGCAGGCCGGCATTGGCGGCTTCCTGCTCAAGCCCTGGGATGAGCGTGAGCGGACGCAGATGGAGCTGCTGCAGGAAGTGCAAGGCAAACTCAACCAGATCCCCGGTCTGCAGATCTTCGGTTTCAACCTGCCGGCGCTGCCGGGCACCGGTGAAGGCCTGCCGTTCCAGTTCGTGATCAACACGCCCAACGACTATGAATCGCTGCTGCAGGTGGCCGAGCGGGTCAAGCAGGAAGCCATGGCATCCGGCAAGTTTGCCTTCCTCAACGTCGACCTGGCCTTCGACAAACCGGAAGTGGTGGTCGAGATCGACCGCGAGAAGGCCGCGCAGATGGGCGTCTCGATGCAGGACCTGGGCAGCACCCTGGCCATTCTGCTCGGCGAGGGCGAAATCAACCGTTTCACCATCGACGGCCGCAGCTACAAGGTGATTGCCCAGGTCGAGCGCGCCTACCGCGACAATCCGCGCTGGCTGAACAAGTACCACGTGAAGAACGAGCGCGGGGAAATGGTGCCGCTGGCGACCCTGATCACCATCAGCGACCGTGCACGACCGACCCGCCTGAAACAGTTCCAGCAGCTCAATTCGGCGATCATCGAAGGCTTCCCCATCGTCAGCATGGGCGATGCCGTGACAACGGTAGAAGCCATCGCAAAGGCCCAGGCGCCACGCGGCTATGCCTTCGATTACGCGGGGGCTTCGCGGCAGTACGTTCAGGAAGGCAATGCCCTGCTGCTGACCTTCGGTCTGGCACTGGCCATCATCTTCCTGGTGCTGGCGGCGCAGTTCGAAAGCTTCCGCGATCCGCTGGTGATTCTGGTCACCGTGCCGCTGTCGATCTGTGGTGCGCTGCTGCCGATCTTCCTCGGTGTATCGACGCTGAACATCTACACCCAGGTCGGTCTGGTGACGCTGATCGGACTGATCAGCAAGCACGGCATTCTGATCGTCGAGTTTGCCAACCAGCTGCAGCGTGAGAAGGGGCTGTCGGTGCGCGAGGCGGTGGAAGAAGCCGCATCGATCCGCCTGCGGCCAGTGCTGATGACCACGGCTGCGATGGTCTTCGGCATGGTGCCGCTGATCCTCGCCAGCGGCGCCGGTGCCGAGAGCCGCTTCGATATCGGCATCGTCATCGCCGCCGGCATGACCGTAGGCACCCTGTTCACGCTGTTCGTGCTGCCCTGTGTGTACAGCCTGCTGGCCAGGCCGCACCGGGCAGAGCCGGCCCCGGAGCCCATCGGCTCACACTGATCTGCTCAGAACGAAAAAGCCCCGCAATGCGGGGCTTTTTCTTGCCAGACCGGACTCAGTACTGCTGGTACTGACCGGACTGCGGCGCCTGCTGCTGGGCACCCGGCAGCGGACGCAGGGTGACTTCCACCCGGCGGTTCTGCGCGCGGCCATCGGGAGTGGCGTTGCTGGCAATCGGCTGATCCGGACCGGCACCACGGGTGGAAAGGCGCGAGCCATCCACGCCCTGAGCGATCAGGTAGCTGGCCACACTCTGCGCGCGGCGCTGCGACAGGTTCATATTGTAGCTGTGGCTGCCGGTGTTGTCGGTGTGACCGACGATCTCGATGCTGTTCTGGTTGTACTGGCGGAAGGAGTTGGCCAGGTTGTTCAGCGGCGCGTAGAAGCTGCCGGCAATGGCATCGGAATCAGTAGCGAAGGTGATGTTGCCGGGCATGATCAACTGGATGGTGTCGCCCTGACGCTGCACCTGCACGCCGGTGCCCTGCATCTGCCGGCGCAGCTCGTCTTCCTGCTTGTCGGCGTAGTAGCCGTAACCACCACCGGCGGCCGCACCAACGGCCGCACCGATCAGCGCACCCTTGCCACGGTTGTCGTGATTGATCAGAGCACCGGCAGCCGCACCTGCCAGCGCACCTAGGCCACCATAGACGGCCGTCTTGTTAGTGCCGCCCTGCGCGGACTGGTCATAAGGATTCTGCGAGGCACAGCCACTGAGCAGGCTGACGGCCAGCAGAGCAGCGGCGAAACGATGGGGGGTCATGAGCAACTCCTGAGCGATGAACGACGGCCCGGACGGGCTGCAGATTGGAACACAAGAACACGCAGAGATTCCGTGAATCAGGCACGCACGAAGGGGTTCTCGCGCATCTCGTCACCCAGAAGGGTATCCGGACCATGTCCGGTCACCACGGTGGCTTCCTCGTCCAGTTTATAGAGACGCTGGCGAATCGAACGCTCGATGGTCGGATAGTCGCCACCCCACAGATCGGTACGGCCGATACCGCGTTTGAACAGGGTGTCACCGGCTATCAGCAGCTTGGCCTGGGGAAACCAGAAACTCATGGAGCCCGGCGTGTGCCCCGGCGTATGCAGCGCCACACCGCAGCCACAGGACAGCGCCTCGTCATCGGCCAGCCACTGGTCAGGGCTGGGCACCGGCGTGTAAGGCACACCGAACAGACGGCACTGCATTTCCAGATTGTCCCAGAGGAACTGGTCATCCTTGTGCAGGTGCAGACTGGCGCCGGTCTTCTCCTTCATCTGCCCGGAGGCGAGGAAGTGATCCAGGTGCGCATGGGTGTGGATGATGCTGACCACCTTGAGCCCCAGGGCATCGAGGCGCGCGAGGATATGTTCATGATCGCCGCCCGGATCGACCACGATGGCCTTCTTGGTAACCGGGTCGCCGATGATGGTGCAGTTGCACTGCAGGGGGCCGACGGGGAAAGTTTCACGGATCAGGGCCGGCTGGCTCATGGGGCGGTCTCCACAGACGAATCGGGCGGGCAAAGGTCGCCACGATAATCGCTGGGCAGCCGCCCCGTCCATTTGCGGAAGGCGCGGCGGAAGTTGGAGGCATCGTTGAAGCCCAGCAGGCAGGCGATCTCCTGCAGCGGCAGGTGGGTGGTGCTGAGGTACTGCAGAGCAAGGCGTTTGCGCACCTCGTCGAGCACCTGCTGGTAGCTGGTGCCCTGACTGGCCAGGTGCCGGCGCAGGCTGCGCCCACTGGTGTGCAGGGCACGCGCCACGCTGTCCAGATCGGGGAACTCGCCGGGGCGCGCCAGCAGGAGGCGGCGCAGCCTTGGCAGCAGGCCTTCCTGCACGTCCAGCGTGGCCAGCAGCGCCTCGCACTGCTGCTCGCACATCTGCACCGTGGCCGGGTTGGCCAGCGCCATGGGCCGTATCAGGTAATGCCGGGGAATACTCAGCCAGTGCTGGGGCTGGTCGAACTGCGGGGTCACACCGAACTGCTGGCGGTAACGCTCGGCATAGGGTGGCGCCGGATAGGCAAAGCCCAGAGCGAAATCCGCAGGCGGCTCACCCAGCAGAAAACCGGCGATGGTGTGCAGGCTGCCGAACAGGCCTTCGGCGGCAAAGCGCGACAGCGGTCCCAGCGGCAGGTTCTCACTGGCCCGCAGCAGCAGATGGCTATCGCCCTCCAGCAGCTCCAGATCGAAGGCCAGCCCCAGCACACGGTAGTACTTGAGCGCGAACTGCAGGGCCTGGCCGAAGCTCGCACTGGACAGTACCGCATAGCCGAGGATGCCGTGGGTCGACACATTCAGGCGCTGGCCCATGGCCAGTCCCAGCCCCTCATCGGCGGTCAGCGCCAATGCGGCAAAGGCCAACTGATTGAAATCGAGAAATGACAGACGGCCATTGGGCGTACCCAGCACCTGCGCACGCACGCCGGCCCGCTGCAGCAGTTGCTCGCGGCGGATACCGCGCTCCTCGGCCAGGCCCAGCAGCACCTCGGCATAGGCGACCGGCACCAGCTCGGCGGTAGGAGTAATGGCCTGCTTCATCGTGAGAGTCTCGCTGCAGCGCACATGGCCAGAAATGACCTGCAATTTGGCAGAAGATAACCTTGTCCGACAAACCACCACAAGCCCATAGTCGACGCTACCTCATCCAGCTTCGTGCTGGTCCACAACAAGAAAAACGACCTCGATACCGGGAGCCTGCCATGGCCAGTACCACACCCGCCGGTCTGGAAATCCGCCCACGTCAGTTGGACTTCGACCTGCCCAATCCCCTGCCGCGCCACTGGCACGGCGGTAATGCCTTCAAGACCCACATGTTCAACGCCATGTCGGTGCTGTTCCCCGATGGCGAACGTTTCTTCATCGAGTCGGTACGCCTGTTCCGCGAGCAGATCGAAGACCCGGTATTGAAGGAACAGATCCGCGGCTTCATCGGCCAGGAAGGTCACCACAGCCACGAGCATCTGGCCTACAACCAGCGGCTGCGCGAACTGGGCTACGACATCGACTATCTGGAGCGCGGCCTGAAAAGGCGCCTGGCCTTCGTCAAGAAGCACCTGCCGCACGATGCCCAGCTGGCCTCGACCTGCGCGGTCGAGCACTTCACCGCGATCATGGCCGACGCCCTACTGAAAGATCCGCAGTGGCTCGCCGGTGCCGATCCCAAGATGGCCCGCCTGTGGCGCTGGCATGCCCTGGAAGAGACCGAACACAAGGCTGTGGCCTTCGATGTCTACCAGCAGACCTGTGGCAGCCGCTGGCTGCTGCGCCGCGCCATGCTGCAAAGCACCTTCTTCTTCACCTGGGACACTACCAAGGGCCTGCTGCACATGCTCAAACGCGATGGCCTGCTGTGGAACTGGCGAGTCTGGCGTGACGGCCTGACCTGGCTGTGGGGCAAGGACGGCATCTACCGCAAGCTGGTCGGCGTGTACTTAGATTTCTACCGCGGCGACTTCCATCCCTGGCAGCACAACAACTTGGAGCTGGTGGCCCAGTTCAAGGGTGACTACGAGCCGCAAAGCAGCGCCGCCGCCTGACAGCGGCGCAAACTAAAAAGGCCCCTCGCGGGGCCTTTTTGTTGTCTGGCAGATCAATCAGCTACGCAGAAAAGCCAGCGCATCGGCCGCCGACAGTTCGGGAATTTCCTCCATCGGGATATGCCCGACACCGGCGTAGACCTTGACCTGCAACCCCGGTACGTCGCGCTGCCAGAGCGGTACGTGCTTGGGCGAAATCCAGCGGTCCAGCTCGCCCCACATCAGCAGGGTCGGCATTTTCAGCTCGGCCACGCGGGCCCCGGTGCCTTCCAGCTCGGTGCGGTTGACGCCCAGCAGCACGCGGAAAATTTCCATCATGCCGCGCCGGTTACCCGGACGTCGGGTGAGGTCATAGTAACGCTGCACCACACCTTCTTTGATGCGCCCAGAGTCGCCGTAGACCTCCTTGATACCCTGTGCGATCAGAGCCCGCGGCATCCACAGCGGCATGGCCCAGGTGGCACCGGGCAGTTCGGCCGCCGCAATCATCCACGGCACCTTGCGCATCTGGTAGCCCGCCGGATCGAGCAGAATCAGTTTTTCCACCCGCTGCGGCTGCGCCAGGGCGAAGTTCCAGGCGATGTAGCCACCCAGCGAGTTTCCGATGATCGAAGCTTTGCCGACCTTGAGGAAATCCAGCAGGCTGGTCATGACCTTGAGCATGCGCTCGGCGTTGTACACGCCATCGCGCGCCGGGCCGGTCAGGCCGAAGCCGGGCACGTCGAAACGGATGATGCGGTAATCGCCGGCCATGGCCTGCACCCAGCCATCCCAGGTGTGCAGCGAGGCCACCACGCCATGAATCATCACCAGCACCGGGCCGTTGGCATTGCCCTCATCGCGGTAATGCACATTGAAACCGTCCAGCTCGACATAGCGTGAGCCATCACGGGCGTTGCCATAGCGCGACTTCACGGCATCCAGCGACAACTCACCAAACCCCAGACGGGCCAGGCCACTGGCCAGTGGTGGCAGCATGGTCGCTGGCAGGGAGGCGGTGGAAGCAGACATGGCAGAACTCCTGACTTGTTATTGTTCCACCATCAGAGCACGCCGCCGGCCATCATGCGCCCCAACCTAGGGTCTGTTTCCGCTTCGGAACGGCTGCGACGGAGCCGCTTTTTACGTTCAGCAAGGCGCGAGATGCGAGGTTTAGCCAGCTAAATGAGCCATCGAGCAACACCGCTGTACGCAAAAAACGACCCGTCCCTTCGGGTTGCGCAGCAACGCGGCTTGTGCCGAAGCGGAAACAGACCCTACGTCGTGCGCGGACAAAGCACCGCCAGCAGCAGATCGCCCAGCACGGTCTTGGCCTCACCGATCTCCTGCCGCGGCGCGGCGCGACTGAGCAGGTTGAGCGAGGCGGACTCCATCGCCCAGATCAGTGCCTGGAAGGTCAGCGCCGGGAACTCCTTGCCGCTCAGGGCCAGGCGTTGCTGCAGCAGCGCCTGCATTTCGGCATGAGCCTGCTGACGATGCACCGCCAGCGGCGAGTCGCCGCGCAGGGCCTCCTCCTGCATCAGTCGGATGATCGGCCCCACCGACAGGTGATAGTCGAAGAACAATCCGACCATGGCGCGCAACCAGCTCTCCATGTCGGCGCCCGGCTGCAGTTCGCGAAAGCGCGCCAGCAGCAACGCCACCGCCGTGCAGTAGATGCCCTCGAGCACATCCATCTTGTTGGCGAAATATTTGTAGAAGGTCCGCCGCGAAACCTGCGCGGCCTCCAGCAGATCATTCACCGTGGTATCGGCCAGGCCCTTGCGCACGAAAACCGGGATTGCCGCCAGCTGGATATTGGTGCGCTGCAGGTGGCTGACCAAGGGTCCCTCACCCTGTTCGCGAGCCACCGCCTGAACCCCGCCGAGGTCCTCGAATACCGCGCGCACCACACCCAGATCGGCCTGATTCATCTTCGCTCCAGAACTGCCAAACCCCACCCAAGACAGGGTGACTCCTTCAGGGACAAGCCGTTACTCTTGCCGCGCCCCTAGTTGCGGATACCCGTCATGACCCTAACACGCCGACTGCTCTGGCCGCTGGCCATCCTTTTACTGGTCAGCAGCCGTCTGCCCGCCGCCGAGCTGTTTTATCTGGGGCAGAAGATTCCGGACATCCAGCGCCCCTGGAGCAGTGGCGACTACCGCCTGCTCATCGAGGCGCTGGACAAGATCGACAAGACCCAGGTCAACGCCCTGCCCCGGCGCAGCGGCGAGTTCACCGGGCCGATCTACCAGCGCATGACCAGCCCAGACAACTTCAAGCCACAGCTGAACATCTATGCGCCACTGGAGCTGCGTCAGAACGAGGCGCGCGAGGTGCTGTTCCAGCTCAAGGAGCTGATGCGCCTGTACTTCGACTTCAAGGCCGTGCAGCAGCCCTATGGTGCCGAAGCGCTCGGTCTGATGACCTACTCGCTGCGCCAGCAGGCCATCCTATTCACCCTCACCACCGAGTTCTGGATGACCCTGGCGGCCAGTGAGCAAGGCAGTCCGATACGTTTGAAAGGTCTTGGTGAAACCAAGGCGGCAGCGGCCATGCTGACCTCCAGCGCCATCGACTACCTCGACCTGACCAAACAGTTCGACCGAGAGGAACTGGTGCTGTACAGCGCCGAGCTGGCCAAGCAGATGCCCGACCTGTTTGTTCACCTGCCGCAACCGGTGCGGGTCGACCTGCTCACCCGTATCGAGGCCCTGAGCCGCCAGCATGCCTACAGCGAGGTACGCAGCAATATGGCCGATCTGCTGCCGGTGCTCAGCACGATTCAGGAAGATGTCAGCCGCCAGCTGGCCAAGCCCGCTCCCGGCGCGGCACCGGCCAAAGCTCTCGACCTGACGCTACCGGCCAGCGAGGAAACCCCGGCCCTGCCAGCCGGCAAACCCTGACGATTCAATCCAGCAGGCCCAGCACCTTGGCATGCGCCACGGCCTGGGTGCGCCGCTCCACACCGAGCTTGCTGTTGATGTGACGGGCATGGGTCTTGACCGTGTGCAGGGAGATGAACAGGCGCTCGCTGATTTCCTGGTTGGAGCAACCCTGAGCAATCAGACGCAGGACAGCCAGCTCGCGCGCACTGAGCGCCTCGCCTCCGGCCGGCTGAACAGCAGGCATCTCACCGGGGTTAAGCGGCAACAAGGCCTGCAGGTCACTGCGCAGGGCGCCCGGCGCCAGCAGGGCGAGTTGCTCGGCCAGCCACTGCGGCTGATGGCGCAGTAATTCCTGAAACGGCAACAGGGCACCACCAGCGGCGCCCTGCAGGGCAACCGAGAGGCTCTGCTGAGCCTCGCGCTCGCGTCCGTCGACATGCAGCAGCAGACTCAACTGAACCTGCGCCATCACCGCCAACAGCAGCGCCCCGGTATTTTGCGCATGCAGGATCAGGCCACGCAGGCGGCGCTCTGTCTCGCCCAGATTTCCCTGCAACCGCACCAGAGCCGCCTGATTCAGTGCCACATGCAAGGGCAGCTGAGGGTGGAACTCCGGCGCCGCCGCGGCCAGGTCTCCACCGTAGGTATGGGCCATGCGCTGCAGCCAGGCCTCGGCCAGCTCCAGTTGTCCCTGGTGCAGCCACAGCTCGCATTTCACCAAGGTGATCATCGCCAGATAAAACACCGGCGGAATATCCCAGATATGCATCAGCCGTTCGGCCTCGGCCAGTTCGGCGAAGCCTTCGGCCAGTTGGCCCTGACGGGCCTTGAGACTCGCCAGCACGCAGTAGCCCAGCAGCAGGCTGATATCGCGACAGGAACGGGCCTCGGCGATACCCGCCTGCAGCGCCTGGATGGCCATCTCCGGCTGCAGGCGCAGGGTCAGCAGATACCCCCGGTAGATGTTCAGGCGCGCGCGCACCGCATACAGGCGCCCGGCCGGCAGGTGCTGCAGACAGGCCAGCCCCTGCCCGACCTCCTCCTGGGCCCGCAGCACTTCACCGCGGGCCTGCAACACACGGGCACGGTCGTAATGCGCCAGCGCCTCGAACAGCGGATTGCCAATGCGCTGAGTCAGCTCCAGCGCATCGCGGTTAAGGCCACGAGCACGCCACAGATCGCCGCGCGCCACCGCCAGGTTGGCCAGGGTCGACAGGCACATCAGGCGCTGCCCGTAACGGCCTTCGGACAAGGCCGCCAGCGCGGCGGCGCAGTACTGCTCAGCCGTGCCCATATCACCACGGGCGCGGGCCACCACACCGCTCAGGGCCAGCCACTGACCCAGCAGCTCCCCCTGCTCCTGTGCCGAAGGCGCCGGCAGGAAGCGGCCGAGCTGACCGATCAGGTCCTGTGCGGCGTCCAGCTGACAGGCCAGCGCCAGCACCCAGCTGTACAGCACGATCAACCGCGGCGAGCTGGCCAGCAGGCTGTCCGGCAGGTCCATCTTCCAGCGCAGCAGCATGGCCACGTTCTGCTCGGCGAGCAGCTGCTCCTCGGAGAGGTTCTGCACCAGACTGGCCGCCACGTCCGGCTGGCCGGCCCGCAGGGCCTGCTCGATGGCATCGTCCAGCAACCCCTGACTGCTGAACCAGCGACAGGCACGCAGGTACAGGCTGGCCGGTGGCACGCTCAGGCGCTGGGTTGGGCGCGAACGCAGCAGGTCGGAAAACAGGTGGTGATAGCGAAACCACTTGCCCTGCTCATCCAGCGGCACCAGAAAGACCTGGTGCTCACGCAGGTGTTCGAGCAGGGCCGCGCTGTCATGGGCATCGCGCACGGCATCGCACAGTTCGGCGCAGAAGCGCTCCTGGCAGGCAGTTTCGTAGAGAAAGCTCTGCAATTCGGCGGGCAGCCGCTCAATCACTTCTTCCAGCAGATAGTCGCGGATCAGGCCTTCACCGCCATGGGGCAAGGCGCTACCGGGTGCCGTTCCCCCCTGCTGAGTCAGCAACCACAGGCGCAAACCGGCGACCCAGCCTTCACTGCGCGCCAGTAACCCTTCCAGCTCGCCGCGTGGCAGGCTGGCGCCCTGTTCAGCCAGCACCGCGGCACTTTCCTCAGCGGTCAGGCGCAGGTCCTGCTCGGTCAGCTTGAGCAACTGGCGTGACAGGCGCAGGCGTGCCAGATGCCAGTCGGGGCGCTGGCGGCTGGTGACCAGCAGGACCAGGCCCGCCGTCAGATGATTGAGCAGGAACTGCAGGCAGCGGTCGAGCACCGCACCCTGAGCCAGGTGATAGTCATCCAGCACCAGCAGCAGCGGCTGATCAACACGCAACTGCTCAGCCAGCTCATCGAGCAGGCTGTCCAGGCACTCTTCATAGGCAAAGGGTTGATGCCGCTGACGCAGCTTGAGCATGCCCAGCGCCTGCTCACCCAGCAGCGGAAAGCACTGGCGAAGGGTTTCCAGCAGGCGCTCGAGGAAGCGACCGGGATCACCGTCACGAGCGCTGAGCGACAGCCACAGGCTGCGCCAGGGTGTCGGCAGGTGCTCACAGAACTCACTGGCCAGGGAACTCTTGCCAAAACCGGCCGGCGCACAGATCAGCAGCAAGCGTCCGTCGAGGCCCTGCAGCAGGCGCTCGCACAAACGCGGACGCGGCACGTGGCCCGCCGGCAGCGGAGGCCGGAACGTCGCGGCAGCCGGGGTCAGGCTGGTGGGACTGACTGAGGTACGGGACAGGTCATTCATCCGCCGCACAGGTCTCTGGTTCTGGCAGAAATTGCTGCGGGCAGACTAACCAGTTGATGAGGCACAGAAAAGCCCCAAAGGCCCCAAAGGCCCCAAAGGCCCCACGCAAAGCATTTCGCGAGGGGCATAGGCACTCAACTGGAGGCGCGCATACCTTGCGACAAGCCAAACATGAGCAGCAACAGATCATCCTGGGATGGCTGAGCCGACAACGCAGGTGAACTCACAGGAGCGCTACAACGGGTCACACTGCTGACCACTTTGAGCCCCGGCTCCTGCCAGGCTGCGACAGCAGCACCCATGGTGCCCACTGACAGAACAAGAAACAAAGCTCGAGTAATTTCTAGCTTCATATCCGCAACCTCTTGAAAAAGCAGCAACACGCCTATCAGGAAAATAGTTCAGATAGGCTCCATCGCCAGCGCCAGCTGACCAATGGTTACCACTGTGCCCTGCTCTCCATGAAAAAAGCGTCAAGCCGGCAACAAGCGCACGCAGAAGCGGCAGCCGTGTGGCTGCGCTTCCGTGAGCAGCACCTGCCAGCCCTGCAAGTGACAGATACGCTGCACCAGCGACAGCCCTACCCCCTTTCCCTCGCCTCCCGCCTGGGCACCACGCTGGAAGGCCTGAAACACGGCATCCTGGAACTCTTCGGGAATACCGATGCCACTGTCCTCGACCACAAAGCCCTCGCTATTGAACGTCAGGGCGACATGGCCACTCTGCGTGTAGTGCAGGGCATTGCGCAGCAGGTTACCCAGTACGGTGCGCAGAAATGGCCCGTGATAGAGCCCCGGCGGAGTCTCAGTCGGGTCATAGTCAAAACGCAGCCCCTTGCGCTCGATCTCGCCGCGCCACTGTGCAGCAAGATCGTCGGCCACCTCACGCACGCTCTGTTGCGCGGCATGCGTCACCTGCTGGTGCTCGGCCCGCGCCAGCAGCAGGAAGGTCTGCGCCAGATCGCGCATCTCCTCGCAGGAGCGGGCAATCTTGCTCAGATGCCCCTGTTCACGCTCCCCCAGTGCGGGATTGGCCTGAAGCAGCTCACAGGACGTGGCAATCACCATCAGCGGCGTACGCAGTTCATGACTGACATCACTGGTAAACAGCCGCTCACGAGTCAGGGCCTGGCGCAGCTGCCCAAGGGTGGCATCGAAAGCCGCCGCCAGTTGCCCGACCTCGTCAGATGGAAACTGCGGCGCCAGAGCAGGAGCCTCACTGAGCTGCTGCTCACGCAAACGCACCTTGGCGGCCAGATTGATCAGCGGCGCCATGACCCGCCGCGCCATCACCACCCCGAGGGCGCAGGCCATGGCCACGCTGATCAGGAAGCCGACCAGAACCACCCCGAACAGCACATGCTCGCGCTCCTCGAAATCGCTCTGATCCTGCAAGAGGGCATAGCGGCGCCCGGCCACCTCGCGAATTACGGCGTGATAGGCCTTCGGCGGGCGAAACACCTCATGAAAGCCCTGACTGAGATTCTGCAGGTCGGCCGGCATGGCAAAATCGCCCGGGCCGCGGGAGATATAGAACAGCTGGTCACGTTCCGGACGGTGCCGCCAGCTTTCCATGCTGTCCATACGCAACAGACGGTCAAGGTCGCCGCCGAGGGTCTGGGAGATCAGCCGTTCCTCGATCATGTACACAGTGCCGACAATACCCATAGCAAAGGCACCGGCGACCAGCGTGGTCATCACCACGAAGGCAATGATGATGCGCTGAGCGAGACCTGGCTTAAACCACATCAGCTGGCTCCGCCACCAGCCGATAGCCCACACCATGCACGGTGTGCAGCAACGGCTGGGCAAAAGGCTTGTCGATCACCTGACGAAGCTGGTGGATATGGCTGCGCAGGCTGTCGCTGTCCGGGCAGTCCTCACCCCAGATGGCTTCCTCCAGCGCATCGCGGCGCACCACATTGGGACTGCGCTGCATGAGGATTTCGAGGATTTTCAGACCCAGCGGATTGAGCTTGAGAGGGCGCCCCGCACGACTGACTTCAAGGGTATCCAGGTCATAGGCGAGATCACCGACCTGCAGATTGCGCCGGTTCATGCCCTGACTACGGCGCAGCACCGCCTCAATCCGTGCGGCCAGTTCGGAAAGGGCGAAGGGCTTTAACAGGTAGTCATCGGCACCGCTGCGAAACCCCTGCAGACGGTCATCCAGGGTGTCTCGGGCGGTGAGCATGATCACCGGCGTGCTGCTGCGGGATTCTTCGCGCAGGCGCTGACACAGAGTAAAACCATCGATGCCAGGCAGCATCACATCCAGCACCAGCAAATCGAAATGCTGGCTGCTCGCCAGTTGCAGCCCACTGAGGCCATCCTGAGCGCAGTCAACGGTATAGCCCTTGAGCGTCAGGTAATCAGCCAGATTGGCCAGAATGTCGCGATTGTCTTCGACCAGCAGGATACGCATGTTCATCTCCCCCAGAGAGGGAGGCAGCATACCGCGAGAGACTTAGCGCTGGCTTAACTTCAGCTCGCCAGCAACCATGGCCGACGTGTTGGCAGGGGCCGCAATACAGCCTCCGGAGGCAACGGTTGCCCCAGCCAGAACAGGGAAAACTCACTGACCTCAACCCAGTTTCCAGCCGCCGGGCACTGCCGGGCACAGCGCATGACCAGGCAGCGCTCCTCGGCATCCAGCAGAACAAACTGGCGCCGCGGCGCCGGACGAAACAGCATCAGTAAAGCCAGCATGGGCAACACCTCCGGGAACTGCTGCCTTTATCCACCATCCAAGTGACACGCGCATGACAGCGCCGCGCACTGCCACAGCGGCGAGGCGCTCGTTATACTGCCGGCCATTTCTACCCTTCCTGGAGAGTCACGCATGCTGCACCGTCTGTTGCTCGGAGTGTTCACCGTTGCCAGCCTGAGCCTCACCGGCTGCGCCCTCAGCCCGCAACAACTGGAGCCACAGCCGCTGCTCAATGGCCCGCTGGTGGCCGTTGGTCAGGGCCAGCCGGTCTCGGTCAAGGTGGTTGATGGTCGCCCCTCCCCGGTGCTGGGCAGCCGCGGCGGCCTGTACGCCGAAACCAGCAACATCACGGTCAACGGCCAGACCTTGCTGCCGCGCCTGCAAGCCCAGGCCGACGCTGGCGTGCGTCTGCTCGGCTTTACCCCGACGCCGAATGCCTACAACGCACCGCAGATCACCCTGACCCTGGCCGAGCTGACCTATCAGTCGCCCAAGGATGGTTCCTACGTCACCGAAGCCAACATCAAGGCCGTTTTCCGCGCCGATGTGCAGAACAATGGTCGCCGCTACTCCGGCCGCTACTCGGCAAGCTTGAACCAGCGCTTCGGCATGGCGCCCAACGAAGAGACCAACAGCAAGCTGGTCAGCGATGTGCTCAGCGATGCACTGACCCGTGTTTTCAAGGACCAGAGCATCGGCCAGGCCCTGCGCTGAAACCTGTCGTGCTGAAGAAAAGCCCGCGTAAGCGGGCTTTTTTGTGCCCTTGACGCTTCGAATAGTTGAAAACAGCCAAGCCTCAGTTGACCTCGTTCGTGAGGCACTGAGATAGCTGCCTATACTCTGGTGAAGTCACTTCCGTCACGAGAGCCTGTGATGCCACTGCGTCGCCGCCTACTCATGTTGTTTCTGCCGTTGATGCTAATCAGCCTTGGCGCCGTTTGGCTGCTAAGCCAGCACTTGCTATTACAACGTTTCGACCAGTTGGATGCCGAGCAGTTGGCAGAATCTGCCAATCAACTGCACCGCGAATTGCACCAGCAAATGAGCAACCTGCTTACCCTAAGCCGTGACTGGGCCTGGTGGGATGAGAGCTACCAGTTTGTAGCGGGTCAAAATGAGGATTACATCGCCAGCAATCTCAACACCGACACTCTGGATAACCTCGGCCTGCATTTCATCCTCTTCTATGACGATCAAGGCCGTCTGTTTGAGGAACTCTGGCATTTGCCGGCTGCCGAGGAGCTTCCGGGGCTGCCGCTACCACGTCTGCACGACCCAACTCTGCTCAAGTTGCGCACACTCTCCGCACTGGCGCGTGCAGGCTTCAACAAACCGCGTCAGCAAGCCAGCGACAGCCTGACAGAATGGTTTGCCCTCGACCGTCGCCCCCTACTGGCCACCAGCACGCCGATCAGCAACTCATCAGGCCAACGGCTGCCCAATGGCAGCCTCGTAATGGGTTTCTTCATCACCCACGAGTGGAAAAAAACGCTGGAAAACCGCTTATTGCAGCAACTGCAGATAGAAGACAACCCTAGCGCGCCAGGTAATGCCTTTGTCCTCGACATCTCCGCCAAGCACCTCAATAGCATGGCCTGGCTGACACCTCGCCAGGTATCAGGCGAGCATCAGGCGACACGCTTGAGCATGGTCAACCAGCAACGCGAAGCCGCACTGACCCTCCTGCTGGATCGTTCGCGACCGATTTATCGGCAGGGCCAACAGGTAACCAACCTGTTTTTTATCGGCATGCTGCTGATTCTGGTTCTCGCCTCCTGCATTGGCTATCTGGGGCTTGAACTTTGGGTCCTGCGCCGCTTGCTACTGCTAAACCAGCAGATCGGCCAGATTGGACAGGACAACCAGCTAGACCGGCTGAGCCTGGAAGGACGCGATGAACTGGGACAACTGGCCGGCGAAATCAATCACATGCTGGAGCGTGTCGAACAGAGCGAAAGTCGCGACCTGGCAATCCTAAATAACATTCAAGATGGCTTCTTCGAACTGGACATCAACGGACGCGTACTCACAGCCAACCCTGCGCTGGAAAAAATGCTCGGTTATCCCAGTGGCGCCCTGGAAAACATGGACATGCTCCAGGCGCTCAGCCCAGAGGATGCCTCTCGCGCGCGCCAGCTATTCCGCGAGGCCATCCGTGGCGATGGGAACACGCTGCTAAGTGTGCCGTTACAGCGACGCAATGGTAGCTATGGCCACTTCGAAGGACGCTTCTCGGTCATTCACGACAGTAAAGGGACACTGCTTGGCTATCGCGGTATCGTCCGCGATGTCAGCGGCCAGGTGGCACTGCAGAATCAACTGTTGGAGCTGGCGTACCGCGACACCCTCACGGGACTGGGCAACCGCAAAGCCTTCCTGGAACAACTGAAACTGGCGCTCGACGAAGCTGACCGCCTGCACCGTTCCCTGGCCCTGTTCTACATCGATCTGGATCGTTTCAAGGAAGTTAATGATCGCTTTGGCCATGAAGCCGGTGACGAGCTACTGACACAAATTGCCGAACGCCTGCGCAATAGCCTGCGCGCCCCCGACAGGGTTTACCGCCTGGGAGGTGACGAATTCACCCTGCTCATGCCCGGCGGGACACTCGAAAGCTCCCAGCGTCTGGCAGCGAGACTACTGACCGCCCTGCACGAGCCGATCTATCTGAAACAGGTAATGGTTGATTTTGTAACCCCAAGCATCGGCATTGCCCTCTACCCGGAGCATGCCAGCGAAGCGGCAACCCTTATCAGCGCGGCAGATGCTGCCATGTACCAGGCCAAACAGCAGCGCAACCGCGCCTGTGTCTACCAGAGCGACCTACTTTCCCCTGCTGCGGAAAATCGCTAAGGTCGCCGCAGTTTTCCTGCCCCGGAGCCTGTTATGCCCCCAGTCGTCCTCAACGGCCCGCAATACCTGGCCGAAGGCCTCAAGCTGATGCTGCGCCCTGGTCTGCGCCTGTTCGTGCTGCTGCCACTGCTGGTCAACCTGCTGGTGTTTGGCGGCCTGATCATGCTCGCCGTGCAACAGTTCGGCGGCCTGCTGGACCAACTGATGAACTCGGTGCCGGACTGGCTGAGCTGGCTGAACTGGCTGCTGTGGCCGCTGTTCGTCGTGCTGCTGCTGTTCACCGTGTTCTTCACCTTCAGCCTGCTGGCCAACATCATTGCCGCGCCCTTCAACGGTTTTCTCGCCGAGAAGGTGGAAGTCGTACTGCGTGGCACGGACGACTTCCCGCCCTTCAGCCTGGCCGAACTTTCCGCCATGGTGCCCCGCACCATCGGCCGCGAGCTGCGCAAGCTCGGCTATTTCCTGCCGCGCGCGCTGGTTCTGCTGATTCTCACCTTTATCCCGGTGATCAACCTGCTAGCCATTCCGTTGTGGCTGCTGTTCGGCGTGTGGATGATGGCCATCCAGTACATCGACTACCCGGCGGACAACAACAAGCTGGGCTGGAACGAGATGCTCGCCTGGCTGCGCGAGAAGCGCTGGCAGAGCCTCGGCTTTGGCGGCTCGGTGTACCTTGCGCTGCTGGTTCCCTTTGCCAATATCCTGGTGATGCCGGCAGCGGTGGCCGGCGCTACTCTGTTCTGGGTGCGCGAGCGCCAGGCGCAGGCGTAACCGCTCGGTCATCCGCCTGACACACGGCATTCATGCCGGCAGCCAAGACTGCAGGCATGAATGCACAACCTCTGCACATCGCCCTGATCAGCGAAACCTTCCCCCCGGAAGTCAACGGCGTGGCCCACACCCTGGCGCGTCTGGTCGACGGACTGCGTCTGCGCGGCCACCGCGTAGAGCTCATTCGCCCACGCCAATCCGGCGATGCCCGCCTGCCCGCCAGTGACGATCTGCTGCTGACCCGCGGCTGGCCTATACCCGGCTACCCAGGCCTGCAATGGGGGCAGTCGGCCCTGCACAAACTGCTGCGCCGCTGGCGCCGGCAACGCCCGGATGTGCTGTACATCAGCACCGAGGGGCCGCTGGGGCTGTCCGCCCTTCGGGCCGCGCGCCGGCTGGGGATTCCGGTCGTCAGCGGCTTTCACAGCAATTTCCAGCACTACAGCGAACACTACGGCCTGGGCCTGTTCAGACGTCTGCTCGGCGCCTATCTGCGGGCTTTTCACAATCGCTGCCAGACCACCCTGGTGCCCAGCCCCAGCCAGCAGATGGAGTTGCAGCGACGCGGCTTCGAGCGCCTTTCCCTGCTCAGCCGTGGGGTCGACAGCCAGCTGTTTCACCCTAGCCGGCGCTGCCCGCAACTGCGCCGGTGCTGGGGGCTGGGCGAGCAGGACCTTGCCGTGCTGCATGTCGGTCGTCTGGCCGCGGAAAAGAACCTGAGCCTGCTTGCCGACAGCTTCCATGCCCTGCAGCTGGCTCATCCCGGCAAACGCCTGCGGCTGGTTCTGGTCGGTGACGGACCACAGCGCAAGGTGCTGGAAAAAGAGCTGCCAGACGCTGTCTTCTGCGGCCTGCAACGCGGCGAAGAGCTGGCCCGTCACTATGCTTCGGGCGATCTGTTCCTCTTCCCCAGCCTGTCGGAGACCTTCGGCAATGTGGTGCTCGAAGCCATGGCCGCAGGGCTGGCGGTGGTGGCATATGACCAGGCCGCTGCCGCCCAGCATATCCAGCACGGCCACACCGGCGCGCTAGCCATGCCCGGCGACGAAGCGGCCTTCATCGAGGCGGCCAACTGGCTGCTGGAGGACCGCGAACACCTGCGCCGGGTTCGTCTGAATGCGCGTCAGCACGCCAGCCGCCAGGGCTGGACGGCGATCATCGAACAGTTTGAGAGCTGCCTGCTCCAAGCCATGACAAGCGCCCCGCCCCTGCCGCAATCCCACTCGCTGACGCATAAAAAAACCCCGGGGCTTACGCCACGGGGCTGAAAAGCTGCAGCGGTAACGCTCCCGTAGCCGCTGCAGGGGGTACTGCGGAAAACTCAGTTCAGGCTCATGAGGGCATCGCGACTGAACGGCAGGATGTCCTGCTCGCGGCCATCGCGAACCTTCACCGCCCAGTCGGCATCGACCAGCAGGGCGCGACCCACGGCCACCAGATCAAATTCCTGCTTGTTCAGACGCTCCAGCAGATTCTCCAGGCTGGCCGGCTTCGCCACCTTGTCGGTGTTGACCATGAACTGCAGGAACTCGCCATCCAGACCGACGCTGCCCACGGTGATGGTCGGTTTACCGGTGAGCTGACGGGTCCAGCCGGCCAGGTTGAGATCGGAGCCTTCGAACTCCGGCTCCCAGAAGCGGCGGGTCGAGCAGTGGAAGATATCCACACCGGCATCAGACAGCGGCTTGAGGAAGGCGCCCAGGTCTTCGGCACTGGTCACCAGACGGGCGGTGTAGTCCTGCTGTTTCCACTGGGAGAAACGGAAGATGATCGGGAAGTCCGGGCCGACGGCGGCGCGCACGGCCTGAATCAGCTCGATGGCAAAACGCGAGCGGTTGGCCAGGCTGCCGCCGTAACCGTCGGTACGCTGGTTGCTGCCTTCCCAGAAGAACTGGTCGATCAGGTAACCGTGGGCGCCATGGATTTCCACGCCGTCCATGCCGATGGCCTGAGCGTCACGCGCGGCCTGGGCGAACGCGGCGATCACCGCATCGATATCGGCCTGGGTCATGCCGTGCACCACCACCTTGCCGTCCTTGAGCTTTTCCATCGGGCCATAGCCCGGCACGCTGGCATCCGGCTCGGTGCCCAGCTTGCGCACGTTACCCACGTGCCACAGCTGCGGAACGATCTTGCCACCTTCGGCGTGCACCGCATCCACCACCTTTTTCCAGCCGGCCAGGGCATCTTCGCCATAGAAGCGCGGCACGTTGGGATAGCCATTGGCTGCGGCGTGACCGACGGTGGTGCCTTCGGTGATGATCAGGCCGACACCGGCCGCGGCGCGGCGACGGTAGTACTCGACCACCTTGCTGTTGGGCACACCACCCGGCGAGAAAGAACGGGTCATCGGCGCCATCACCACACGGGTCGGCAACTCCAGGCTACCCAGGCGGAAAGGTTCGAACAGGGCTTTTACGGGGGCGGTCATGCGTGCTCCTCTGCCGGCCAGGCGACCGGTCGTCTCGTTAAATGGGTTAAAAAATCAGCCCTGCAGCAGACGCTGCAGGCGCACAACAAACTCTTCCACCGGGCGGATGCTGTGACCGACCTTGAGCCGGCCCAGCACACCCTGCCAGGCGCAGGTGATGAAGCTGGCCAGGTTGGCACAGTCTTCGTCCGCGGCCAGTTCGCCACAGGCCCGGGCTTCCAGCAGGCAACGCTCGAGAATCGTCAGCGACTCGGCATAGATGGCATCCACCTGAGCGCCTATGGCCGGCAGCAACTCGCTCATCTCGAAACTCAGGCTGCCGATGAAGCAGTAGTACTCCACCCGCTCCTGCTGATGAAAGTGCGCCAGCAGCTCGCGGTAATAGGCCAGAATCCGCGCACTCGGGCTCAGGGCCGGATTGCTCAGCGCCTCGGCATAGCGCTGCAGGCGTGGCCGGTAGACATACTCCAGCGCCTGCAGGGCAAAATCTTCCTTGCTGGCGAAGTAGTGATAGAACGAGCCCTTGGGAATCCCCGCGGCCTGGACAATCTCCAGCACCCCGGTGCCGTGGTAGCCGCGGCGGGTCATCACCGCCGAGCCCTTGGTCAGGATCAGGTCACGCTTGTCGAGTCGGATGCTTTTGCTCATGGTGCGAGCATATGACCGGTCGTCTCGCTCGCCCAGCACTATTGATCTGAGTGATTGAGCACCATGCCGGGGCACTTAGCCCGAGCGCCCTTCCCTTCGCCCTCATTGCGAGGGCCGGGGTGAGGGGCTCTCCCGCTACAGCCACTCGACATGCTGTTCCAGCGGAAAGCGCAGACGCGGGTTATACACCGCCTTCTCCCCCGGCTTGCCCACTGCCAGCAGCATGATCGGGATGGCCTTGCGCGGCAGGCTCAGCACCCGGCGCAGACGCACCTCGTCAAAACCTTCCATCGGACAGGTGGAGTAGCCGTGGCTCTGGAACGCCAGCATCAGGTTCTCCGCCGCCAGCGCCGTGGACTTGACCGCCCACAGACGCATCTGCGCCTGACTGTTGGGCGTGCGCATCAGCGCCCGGCGCAGCCCGAGCAGACGCACCAGCTGGCGCTTGAACAGCCCGCGCCAGCCACACCAGCCCTGGTTGTACTGAAAGGGCGCCGTCTTGCGGTAGAAGTGCCGGATGCGCTGCGGCACCTCGGCTTCCGGCCAGTACTCGACGATGTTGGCACACGCCTGACGCCAAGTATCCGGGCGGGCCAGTACGGCGATGATCAGCGGCGCTCTGGCCGCATGTTGCCCCATGCACACTGGGTGCAAGCGTGCCAGCAACGCCGGATCGCGGATCACCTGAAAGCTCCACGGCTGCAGATTGCAGGAGTTGGGCGCCAGTACCGCCAGCTCTAGGCAATCGCGGATCACCGCGTCCGGCACTGGCTCACTGGTAAAACGACGTACCGCGCGACGGCTCTCGATCAGGGCGCGCAGTTGTGCAGGAGGACAAGAAGCTGCTGACAGATCAGTAATCGGCTGGTTCATCGTCGTCTCGGTTCGTAAGGGCAAGCGTTATTTAGCGAGGAGCCTCAGCGAACACAAGCACGCCAGACAAAACAGCCGCGTTCTTGGCCGAAGCCACACCTACTGTACACAGCGTCCAGCCGATCACTGGCCTTGCTCACCCTCCAGAAGAGACTAGGCTTTGCTGAAAGGGGGAGGCACTTGCCAAGTCAGCCACAGAGCCGCCTGGCAAGCAGTTGGTCAGTGATCTGACAACTTGGCATCAGGGAGGATGTAGCCCATGCCCTTCTATCGAAGCCTGCGTAGCCGCCTGTTGCTATACCTTGCACTCATACTGCTGGTTTTCAGCGTTATCAGTTACTGGAGCACCAGTTGGTTGCTGACCCGTAACCAGCAGCAACATGAGCAACAACTTGTTGAAGCTGACCTGCGTCGCCTGCAAGCAATACTGCACAGCCAACAACAGAATCTGCTGCACAGCGTGCTCGACTACAGCCAAAGGGACGAAACGCTGCGTTTTTTCCACAACCGTGCCCCCCGTTATTTGAACAACAACTACACACGCAACTCGCTGAGCACTCTCCGGGTCGATGTGGTGCTGTTCGTTTCCAGCACTTTCCAGCTACTGGAAAGCCTACGTTTTCTGGACGGGACACTTCAGCCTATCGCCGAAAGCGATGAGCTCTGGCAGCAGATCCAGCGTTTGCTGATAAAACGCCCGCGCCAGGAAATCGAAGGGGGTCTGAAACTCCTGCTGTGGTCGCAAGGTAGTGCCGTGCAAGTCGGTATCGCCCCCATCAACGACACCGAGCCGACCAGTCCAAGCGCCGGCTGGCTGGTATTCGCTCGCTACCTGAACGCCAACCAGCTGCAACGCCTGAAAAGTGAGAGTGGTATTTCCTTCAGCTTGCAAGCCAACACCAGCTTGCTGCCGGCTAGTTCCCCCGAAACCATCGTCGCCAGCGCGCAGCTCAAGGACAGTCTTGGCGACAGCGATGTTCGTCTGCAGATTAAAAGGCCCATGCCGACTCCCGGCCATCTGGCAGTGACTGAGTATCTAGAACTGGGCAACAGTCTGCTGATGCTGCTCCTCGTTACGCTGAGCGTCGCCGTCCTCGTCGAACGCCTGATTCTTCGCCGACTGAGCCGCCTTCAGCGAGTCACTCGTCTACAGCAACCACCCGGCGGAGAAGACGTCAGCGGCGATGAGCTTGAGCAACTGTCACACACGCTGAACAGCACACTGCATGAACTCAAGCGTGCGCACCGTGAGCTGTATACCGAGGTACGCCGTGACACCCTGACCGGCCTGGGCAACCGCAAGTCTTTTGATGAGTGCCTGCTGCTGTTCCAAGCCCTGCAGCAGCGTCATGAAGGCATGCGTACAACGCTTTACCTGTTAGATCTGGACAACTTCAAACTGGTCAACGACTGCCTCGGCCACGAAGCCGGGGACCGTATCCTGCAACAAACTGCTGATCGCATCCGGAGCGTGATCCGCGTCAGCGACAGCCCCATCCGTCTGGGCGGCGACGAATTTGCCATCCTCAGCATCAGTGATTGCGATGAGATGGGCATGCAGATTTTTGCCGAACGTCTGCTTGAAGCCATCCGCCAGCCACTTTTCATCAATGGCATCCGCATAACTCTAAGCGCCTCCATGGGCATCGCCGACAGCAGTGCGGGGATGAGCCAGGACCAATTACTACGCAATGCCGACATCGCCATGTACGAAGCCAAGAACAGTGGTAAAGCTGGTCTTGCCTTCTTCTCAGCACAAATGCATGAGCACGTGCGCGAGCGTATGAGCATTGAGCAGGAGCTGCGTGAAGCCCTGGCCAATGGGCAGATTGAGGTCTGGTACCAACCGATTGTCGACTCTGGCAGCGGCTACCCGCTCATGCTTGAAGCCTTAGCCCGATGGCCGCGCCAAAGCGGCCTGTTCCCTCCAGACAAGTTCATTCCGGTAGCAGAGGAGTCTGGTCTGATCGACGAGCTGGGCCTGTATATCGCCAGAAACGCCATCAGTGCTTTACCCCGCCTGCAGGTCGTTCAGCCAGGGCTTGAGCTGAATATCAATTTATCGGTTAAGCAAATGCTGCAGGATGACCTGACAACCCGGCTCTGCAACTTGGTCGACAACGCCCATGTGCCTCGGCAACAGGTGCATTTCGAACTGACCGAAAGCGCTTTCACTGATCACCAGCAGCGCCTCGAACAACAACTGTTCAATCTGACCAGCGAAGGCTTCGACCTGCATATGGATGATTTCGGTACTGGCTACTCTTCACTGCAGCGCTTACAGAGTTTGCCCATGAGCGCGCTAAAGCTGGACAAATCCTTCACCCGGCAGCTCGGTCAGGGCGATGAACGCATCGCCCGAGTCATCCTTTCCCTGGGCGAGCAATTGCAAATGCAGGTAATCGCCGAGGGAGTGGAAACCGAAACGGAGCGGCGACGTCTGCAAGATCTGGGCTGCCCATTGATGCAGGGCTTCCTGTTCGCCAAGCCAATGCCCGAACAGGAACTTATTGCCTGGCTGACCCTGCAACAGCCCAAAGCAAGAGCAGCAATCGGCATCAGCCGCGCCAGTTGACTGGCTGTGGCCGACGTGCGCCTGCTATGGTGCCGCACCAAAAGAATGACCTTCTTAGACACCATGCTGTTTTCTGCCCCTTTGCTGGCACCCAGCGAAACCCTGGCCTGCCCACCACATGTACCTCCAGACTGGCACAAAGGCCGTCAGGACTATGCCGTGTGGCTGCTGGAGATTGAACAGAATGACGTCCAGCAACGGCTACAGCAGGCCCGGAGCCATCTCGACACCTGGCTGATGGACAGCGAGCGCCAGGCCCACATCACACTGGCGATTGCGGGCTTCCTGGTCGAGCAGCCCCGCTATAACGATGACGCCTGCCCGCAACAACTGGCAGCACAGTGTCGAAAACTCCGCGAACAACCGCCACAGGCCTTATCACTAAAGATTGGTGGTCTGGACAGTTTTGCCAGTGCCGCCTTCCTTGAGGTTGGCGACCCGCAGCAGCATCTGCCTGGTTTGCGCCAACGATTGGCCCATGGAGATGACTTTCGGGACAGCCCCTACCTGCCTCATCTGACTGTGGGTCTGTACCGAAAACGTTTACAGGCTGCGCAGGTACAGGCGAAGTTACGCAGCTTTCCCAGCACAGAGCCGCTGCACCTCTACTGCAAAAGCATCAGCCTGTGCCGTTATCGCGCTGACAGGGTACAAGGGCCGCTGCACTGTATTGAGCGGTTTCCACTCTGCCCCGGCTAAAGCTCACTCGCGAGCAGCCGATTGACTAAGCTCAAGAGTGAGTCAGCCCCTCGACTAGCTGGCTCACCGGCGTGTCCCGCGCAGTAGGCGCCACTCTCATTCAAGGAAGCGCTCCGTATGTCTCAAGGCTTTCTCAACCACTTCCTCCCTCAGCAGCACAGCGACCAGGCCAGTCTGCTGCAGGGCCGTACGCTGGCCTTTTCGGGCCTGTGCGGTCTGCTGATTGGTCTGTACAGCGCAATCAAATGGGGACGTCTGGGTAACGTCGCCCTGGTCGAAGGATCGCTACTGCTGATCATTGGCATGCCACTGATGTTACTGATTCTGCGTCAGGCCTGGATGTCACGTACCGTCATCGCCAATCTGGCCCTGACCTGCATGATCAGTTATGCCTCCATTCTGGTTTACCAACTGGGTGGTCTGCACTCGGCCCATATTTTCTGGCCGCCCACCCTGATTGTGTTCGCCTACCTGTTGGCTGGCGGCATTAGCGCCAGTGTCTGGGCAGCCATTCAAATCGCATTCGTGCTCTGGCTGATCAGTCTCGACCGCAGCGGCGCGGCGTTACCACAGTTCCAACTGAGTCCCCGGGATGCCACGGTTAACCAGTTTTCCGGCTACATCCTGCCCATGCTCACCCTGTGGCTGGCGCAGTGGTACAACACCCACCTGCGCGAGCAGGCGCTGAACGAGGCCGGCCAGAGCCTGCGCCAGGCAGAAGCCAATGCCGCTCAAGTGGCCCATAGCAGTGCCAATCTGGCCGTATTGCTGGAGGAAGTGCGAAAGAGCGCCGAAGAACTGCAAGAGGTTGGCCTGCAACTCCAGCAAACCCTCGGTCATATGCACCAACGCTGTCAGAGCATCGACGGCGATGCCCGCGAGCAAGCCGACCTGAGTCAGCAACTGGACAACGCTCTGGCTCAGGTACTGCAGCAGGTAGATAACGGCAACCAGCAGATGCACGAGCTAAATGCTGAAACCCAGCGCAGCTCGCAGCAGATGGACGACTGTGCCCAGCGCATGGGCCAAGCCCAGGTAAGCATGCAGGACATCCAGCAGAGTAATGGGCGCATCGCCGAATCGATGCAGATGATCAGCGCCATTGCCGCGCAGACCAACCTGCTTGCACTCAACGCGGCGATCGAAGCAGCGCGTGCTGGCGAACAGGGACGCGGCTTTGCGGTCGTGGCCGAAGAGGTACGCAACCTTTCACAGCGCAGTAACCAGACCGCCGACGCGGTACAGATTGTCCTCAGCCAATCCCAGGATACAGTGGATACCGGAGTCAATCAGGTCACCGATGTGGGTGAAGCCCTTCGCGCCAGCGCCGAGCAGACACGGCATCTATCCGGCGCCATTCTCGAACAGAGCCACAACCTTGATCAGGCGCACGTGCAACTGCTGACGTTACGAGATCTGAGTGCTCAACAGCACACTGCCAGTGCCCGCCAGCGCGATGCGAGCGCAGAGCTTCTTAATGCCCAGGACTCACTGGTGAATCTTGGCCAGCGCCTGGCCAGTCTGGCTCAGCAGTTGAACCAGCGCATCAGCCGTAGCTGATGTAGCAAGAAGACTTCACGCAGCGGAAAGCAGCACATATACTGTATGGAAATACAGTTATTACATTCGATTGATACAGATGGGAATGAGGTGATGAATGGCCGTCGAAGTGGTGTACCGCAGCAGTCGCGACCCGGAGCGCTTGTTCATGGATAAGGCCGAAGCCGACCGTCACGACAAGATGCTCGAGCTGGCCGAGTCGCTGGCCGAAGTTCTGCAGCAGGCGGTGCCGTCCCTCAGTGAGGGCCAGGTCGAGGAATTGGGCATTTTCATGGCCAAGCATCGCGACACCTTCGCCCGCGCCTTCAAGAATCAGCCAGATGCCCTGCAGGAACTCAAGCAGGCTCCAGCCTGATTACTCAGCTTGATAAATCACACAGTCACGCCCCGCCGCCTTGGCCTCGTAAAGTAGGCCATCGGCACGACTGAGCATCTGTTCAAAATTGTTTTGATCAACATCCAGCGGGCTGATGCCGGCACTCACACTCAGGCGCACGGTGCTGCCGTCGTCCAGCTTCAAGGCCCAGTTGCGCAGACGCTTCTGCAAACGCTCTACCCAACTGACAGCCTGAGTTACCGAGGTGTGCGGCATCAGTACTGCGAACTCCTCTCCCCCGAGACGCCCCAAGCTGTCGTTGCTGCGCACCTTGCCGGCCAGCAAATGTGCAAAATCGCACAATACACGATCACCCACCGCATGCCCGAACTGGTCATTGATTGCTTTGAAGTGATCAAGGTCGAACATCACCAGGCTCAGGGCAAAGTTATAGCGCTGCGCACGCTGCACCTCCTGTTGGCCGATCTCGAAGAACTTGCGGCGATTGTGCAGCCCTGTCAGTCCATCGGTGTCTGCAAGCAACTTCAATTCGTTATTCAGTTGCCGCAAGCTGGTGATGTCTGTGGCAATTAACCCAGTGGCATACAACTCGCCGTTCTGATCGAAGATGGGAAACTTGACCGAGAGGAAATGGCGCAACTGGCCGTCGACTGGAGCCACTTCCTCAAACTGGAGCGTCTGCCTGTTCTTCTGCACCCGAAGGTCAGCCTTACGGAACTCCCTGGCAATCTCAGGCGGGAATAACTCCAAATCTGTACGCCCGATGAACTCATGACCTGCACGATGAAAGAGGCGTGAGTATTCTCCGTTAACGAACAGGTACCGCCCCTCCAGGTCCTTGGCTCCAATCACTGCTTGGGAATGATCGGCAATGGCGCGGAAAAGCTGCAACTCGCGCATCAAGTCGCTGCTGACAACACCTCCATTCACCCAGTCATCCATTGCCCGGCCTCTACGAGCACATTTATACACTTGGCAGCATAGCCGCCTATCAGGACACCGGCATGACAGCCGACAACAGGTGCCTGCTGTCTCTCCAACACCTACACCTCAGCCTGCTCCAGTGCATCCACCAGTGCCTTAAGAAAGCGCGCCGCCTCGCCGCCGGTGGCCACGCGGTGGTCGAAGGTCAGCGACAGCGGCAGGATTGGGTGAATCACCACCTGCCCCTGCCAGGCCACCGGCTCATCGCGAATGCCGCCAGCACCAAGAATGGCCACCTGTGGCGGCACGATCACCGGGTTGGCATAACGGCCAAACAGCGTGCCGAAGTTGGACAGGGTGATGGTTGCCCCCATCATTTCCTGCGGCGGGATGGAGCGGGCCTTCACGTCCGCACGCAGACGCGCCATGCCGTCACGCAGGTCCTGAGCGCTGCGGACGCCGACATTGCGCAGCACCGGCACGAACAGACCGTCCGGGGTATCCACGGCAATGCCCAGATCGACCTGTTCATGGGTTTTCAGGCTCAGGCTGCGGCCATCGAACCAGCTGTTGAAGATCGGCTCGGCGCGACAGGCCACGGCAATGGCCTGGGCAATGCGCACCAGCGGGTCGCGTGCTTCGCGCCAGCGATGCAGGTCGGCATCGCCGACCAGCACCACCGGTACCACCTCGGCATGGGAACGCGCCATGTTCAGGGCCATGCTGCGCCGCACGCCGCGCAGTTTTTCGCCGCCAAAACGGTTGCTCTGGGTTTGCGCTGCCGCCTCGACATCGGCGCGGGTCACCAGACCATCGGCGCCGCTGCCGTTCAGGCTGCTGAGCTCCACCCCGAGCTGGCGCGCCAGCTGACGCACGGCCGGAGTAGCCCGGGGCGCCAGGTGTTCACGGGTCGAGGGCGCCGCGCCGATGCAGAAGCTGTCGCTGCCGCTGGCGCCACCGGCGGCCAGCTCGCCGACCACCGTGCCGCTGTCACCTTCCCCCTCATAGCCCAGCAGGGGCTCACCGACATGCAGGATATCGCCCGGGCCGCCGAAGATTTTCGCCACCACGCCGTCATAGGGCGCGGGAATATCCACGATGGCCTTGGCGGTTTCCACCGAGACCAGCAACTGGTCGGCCTTGACCGCCTCGCCAGCCTTGACGTGCCACTCGACGATCTCGGCTTCCTGCAGCCCCTCGCCCAAATCCGGCAGTTTGAAATACTTCATGATGATCTCCTTGCGTCCCTCTCCCCCTGGGAGAGGGACGGGGTGAGGGGATTAGGCGTAGTGCAGCACCAGATCACAGGCCGCGAGGATGTCCTCGACGCCAGGGATATACAGCGGCTCCAGACGGTACAGCGGCGGTGGAATGTCCGGCGCGGTGACCCGCTGGATCGGCGCCTGCAGATCCAGCAGCACCCGCTCGTAAAGGCTGGCGGCGATCTCCGCGCCAATCCCGCCACTGCGCGGCGCCTCATGCACGATCACGCAACGTCCGGTCTTGCGCACCGAGGCTTCCAGCGTGGCCAAGTCCAGCGGCTTGATGGTTGCCACATCGATCACCTCGGCACTGACGCCCTGCTCGGCCAGCCGCTCGGCGGCCTGCAGGGTTTCCACCACGCTGGCACCCCAGCTGATCAGGGTCAGGTCGCTGCCTTCGCGCAGGGTGAAACAGCAGTCCAGCGGCAGACGCTGGCCGTTGTCCGCCAGCGGTTGCGGGTTCATGCGGTAGAGCCTTGTCGGCTCGAGAAACACCACCGGATCGGGATCATCGATGGCCGCCAGCAGCAGGCCATAGGCGCGTGCCGGCGACGACGGGATCACCACGCGCAGACCGGGGATATGGGCGAACAGCGCCTCGGTGCTCTCACTGTGATGTTCCGGCGCGCGGATGCCCGCGCCCATCGGGCTGCGCACCACCAGCGGACAGGACAGCCGCCCGCGGGTACGGTTGCGCAGGCGGCTGGCGTGCGACACCAGATGCTCCATGGCGGCATAGATGAAGCCGAGGAACTGGATTTCCATCACCGGCTTGAGCCCCTGCGCCGCCATGCCCACGGCCAGCCCGGAGATCATGGTTTCGGCCAGTGGCGTGTCGATCACCCGCTTGAAGCCATAGGTGTCGCGCAGGCCGGCGGTGGCGCGAAATACGCCGCCATTGATGCCGACATCCTCACCCAGCACCAGCACATTTTCGTCTTCGGCCATGGCCCGGTGCAGCGCCAGGTTGACCGCCTCCAGGAGACTGCGTTTGACCTCACTCATGTTCGCCTCCTGCGGCGCGCACGGCACGCTCGGCCAGCCACTCGCGCTGTTCGGCCAGGGCCGCCGGCCACTGCGCATAGACGTGCTCAAGCACCGACGACCAGTCCTGTGCGGGTGTCTGTTCGAAGCCGTCCACCGCCTCCTGCAGCTGCGCCTGACACTCGGTAATCAGGGCCTGTTCCTGCTGTTCATCCCACAATCCCTGATCGGCCAGATAGCGTTGCAGGCGGCGGATCGGCTCGGCCAGCCAGGCCTGCTTGACCTCCTCGGCCGAGCGGTAGCGGGTGGCGTCGTCGGCGGTGGTGTGGTCGCCCAGACGGTAGCTGATGCACTCCAGCAGGTGTGGCCCCTTGCCCTGCCGGGCACGCTCCAGAGCCACCTGCAGGCGGTCGTAGACGGCGATGATGTCGTTGCCATCCACCTGCTCACCGGCAAAGCCGGCACCGATGGCTTTCTGTGCCAGGCTCGGGGCGCCGCTCTGAATGCGTCGCGGGGTGGAGATGGCCCACTGGTTGTTGTTGACCACAAACAGCACCGGCAACTGCCAGGCGCCCGCGACATTCAGCGCCTCAAGAAAATCGCCCTTGCTTGTGGCGCCATCACCGCAGGTGGTGACCGCCACGCGGTGCTCGCCGCGCACCTTGAACGCGGTGGCCACACCGCAGGCATGCAGGGCCTGGGTGGCAATGGGTACGCACAGCGGAAAGTCCTCGGCGGCGGCCGGACTGGCGTAGGCACTGCCACGCTCGTCACCACCCCAGTAGAGAAAGATCTCGCCCATGCTCACCCCGCGCAGCAGTTGCACGGCGGTATCGCGGTAATAGGGCACCAGCACGTCGCGGGGCTGCATCAGGCTGCCAATGGCCACGCCGATGGCTTCCTGGCCCAAAGTGGGCGCGTAGGTGCCAATCCGGCCGGTACGCTGCAGGGCCACGGCCTTCTGGTCGAACAGCCGGGTCAGCACCATCTGCCGGTACAGGCGCACCAGCAGCTGGCCATCCGCGGCCCAGGCCGGCAGCTCTCTGACCACCTGGCCGGCAGCGTCCAGGTAGCGGGTAAAGGGTAGGTCGATCGGTAGATGCGGCATCTGCTCACTCCTTATCACGCCGGATAGGCATGTCGGTTTCACGCCACGGCTTATGGCCATGACACTCCCCCGTCAGCACTGATTGGCAGCTAACGGGCGTACAGCAACTGTTCGGCCAGGGCTTCAGCCACCCGCGCCGGGGCGCGTTTGTCGGCCTTGGCATGGGCATAGATTTCACTCAGGCGCCCACCGATACGACTGAGGTGAGCGGTCACGGCGGCGGCGCCTGCGCCCTGATAGGTCAGGGCCACGTGAATCAGGCCGCCGCTGTTGATCACATAGTCCGGGGCATGCAGGATGCCGCGCCGCTCCAGGGCATCGGCCACCTCCAGACTCGACAACTGGTTATTGGCCGCCCCGGCGACCACCGCACAGCGCAGCTGCGCCACGGTGGCCGGGTTGAGCACAGCCCCAAGAGCACAAGGCGCAAGGATGTCGCAAGGGGTGGTGAGCAGCGCCTCGGCCGCCACCGGACGGGCCTGCAGCTCATCCACTGCCAGCTGTACGCGACCGCTGTCGAGATCGCTGACATACAACTCAGCGCCTGCTGCAGCCAGCAGCTCGGCCAGGGCATAACCCACCTGCCCCAGCCCCTGCACGGCCACGCGCAGCCCCTGCAAATCGTCGCTGCCCAGGCGGTCGAGGGCGCTGGCCCGAATGCCGGCAAACACGCCCAGCGCGGTATGCGGTGAAGGATCGCCAGCCGCCGTGGTGCTGGTGACAAAGGGCGTGCTCTGGGCGATGCAGTCCATATCGGCGCTGGAGGTGCCGCTGTCGACAGCCGTGATATAGGCACCGCCGAGGGAGTCGATCATCCGCCCGAAGGCCTCGAACAGCTGGGCACGACTGGGAATGTGCAGCGGACGCAGGATCACCGCCTTGCCTCCGCCAAACGGCAGACCGGCCAGCGCCGCCTTATAGCTCATGCCCCGGGCCAGACGGACGGCATCCTCAAGCGCTGCACGTTCATCGGGGTAGGCCAGATAACGGCAGCCACCCAGAGCTGGCCCCAGGTGGCTGTTGTGGATGGCGATGATGGCTTGCAGCCCGCTGTCAGGATCACGGGCCAGGTGCAGGGACTCCAGCCGGGCGGCTTGCATCAGGCTGAACATGGGCGGCTCCGAGAGGATCGTTCAGCCTCAGTATAGGAGCCCTGCCGACACCAACCCGATCAGCCGGGCATAAGCAATGCCCGGCTGATAACCCGCGCTAGCTGTTCAGTTACTCGCGGTCAGACTGCCGACGATCTTGTCGCTGTAGCGGCTGACCACATAGGGTACCGAGCGCTCCTTGTAGTTCTGCAACGACTTCTCGATATAGGCGAAGGTGATGCCGACCTTTTTCAGCTTCTGGCTGACCTGAGCCTGCCCGGCATACTGCTGATCGAGGCTGGCCAGTTGCTGACGGAACTCCTGGGCCAGTTGGTCGACCGGCTTTTCCAGGTCCTGCGCGTTGTCGTAGATCGCCGAACCACCGTCGAGACTGGCCGATTCGCGCACATACTCGGCGGCGATACGCTGCATGAGGATGGCCTGATCCTGCAGAGGGTTGCCTTTTACGCCCTTGCTGGCCAGTTGCTCTTCCAGGCGCTGATAACCTTCACGCAGCGCATGCTGGCTGGCCGACAGATCGTTGACCGTGTGCAGATCAACATAGCCCTGTTCGAGCAGCTCGTCGGTGGCAACGATGGCGGCAAACTTGCGCCCCTCGTCCTGCACAGCCTTGATTTCCGTATCCAGCCCCAGCCCAGTGGCCTGCTCGTCGAGCTGCTCCAGTTGGGAGAGGAAGCTGGCGCTTTCCGTCTTGAGCTGACTGCCGACGTTCTCCGCCCCTTCCTGAATGCTGTGCAGATGAAACAGCGTCTGCAGCCGATAGCTGGTCAGCTGCTGCTGCTCAAGACTGGCCAGCAAAGCAGCTGAGTCCCCCTGCGCCATGGCCTGACCTGCCAGCAACAGCAGAGCCCCCAACGAACCGTTACGAATCAAAGATGACATCCTAGTACCCCTCTCGCATTCACTACCTTGTCGAAGCTGGCACAGCCCCCTTTCGCCTGACACTGGACGAAGGTTAGGTCGGTACCCGCAGCAGGCACTCCACCAACCCTGCAACTGCGCATTGACACGACCTGAGCAGGCCGTGCGGCGACTGTGCCACAGCCCAGACGCACCTCGCCAGCCATGCGACATCAGGGCGCAGCAGGCGAGCGAGACTACGCATACTGTGTGACCGCAAGAAGTCATACCTCCCCCTCCCCCATCTGGGCGATGGTCAATACCGACCAGCGGCGTACTGTGCTGGCTACCCCACACAACAACAAAAGAGGGTTCGCCGCATGCGTCAGTTACTTCTGTCCTGCCTGCTTTGTCTGTCCAGCCTCGCCCACGCCGCCGTCGGGGTATTTCCCGACAGCACCTTCCAGAACCTCGACCACGGCCTCTACTGGTTCGGCTATGGCGACACCTGGCAGAAGGCCGTGCCCGGCCAGACCAACGCCTACTACAGCGCCAGCAAGCCCACGGTGATCTACGTCCACGGCTGGCAGAACGGTTCGAGCCAGGCCAAGAACCGCGAGACTTTCAACCGCAAGGACGCCGGTGGCCCGGACCTCGACCTGGCCTACGCCTGGCTGGCCGCCGGTTACAACGTCGGCATCCTCTACTGGAACCAGTTCGCCGATGAAGGCGAGGTGAAGGACGCCGAGGCGAAGATCTGGACCGCCACCGGCCCGCGCGCCATGCGCTGGAAGAACAGCAGCGGCGTGTACAGCACCGGCCCGAGCATCTCCGCCGGCGAACTGCTGTTTCGCAGCTACCGCGACAACCTGGCCGGCTACAGTGGCAGCAACATCCGCCTGCTCGGCCACTCGCTGGGCAACCAGATGGCCATCGTGATCGCCAAAAAGATCAGCGACGCCGTCACCGCCGGCAGCATGAACAGCAACCTGCTGCCCAAGCGCGTGGCCCTGCTCGACCCCTTCTACTCCAACAACGCCAAGAGCTATCTGGGCAACAAGTGGGTCGGCGAGGTCTGCCGCAGCTACGTGACTGAGCTGAAAACCAAGGGCGTGATCTTCGAGGCCTACCGCTCCTCCGGTGCCAGCAGCACCGGCTTCATCGGCGACAGCAACAGCGGCCTGATGAACATGACTGCCTTCACCGAACTCAAGCCCTGGTATTTCGGCTCCACCCAGCTGACCGAGAAGCACAACGCGGCGGTCTGGCACTACCTGTGGTCGTTCAGCTTCAACCCGCCACTGATCACCGGCACCACCAATCAGGCTGCGTCGGCCAAGACCAGTGACAGCCGCATCAATACTCTGATGAGCGGCACCCAGAAGCTGGTGCAGGACCAGGGCGCCTACAGCAAGGAACCTTCGGACGACAACTTCAAGCTACAAGCACGCTAAGCCTCAGGCAGAAACAACAAGGCCGGCATTTCGCCGGCCTTGTTGCATTCAGTCAGCAGGCAATCCTCAGCCGGCGTACTTCTGCAGGTTGGCCATCATTTCCTTCATCGCTTCGATGTTGTCCTTCGGATGGGCGGCGCCTTCGAAATCACAGATGCGGGCGAAATTCGCCGCCACGTCATCCGGGCTGAAACCGGCACGCGGATCGAAGCCGATGCCCAGGCTGCGCTCCCAGCGTACCTTGCCCATCCAGCCGCCACCGACTTCAAACAGGCCGCCGGTCTCCTCGCAGGCCTCACTGCCAAGGAACACCACCAGCGGGCTGACCAGTTCAGGCTTGAGCTGCTCGAACACCTGCGGCGGAATCAGGCCTTCGGTCATGCGCGTGCCGCCAGTAGGGGCAATGGCATTGACCAGGATGTTGTTCTTGCGCCCTTCGATGGCCAGGGTGCGGGTCAGGCCGTACAGGCCCAGCTTGGCCATGCCGTAGTTGGACTGGCCGAAGTTGCCGTAGATACCGGAGGTGGACGCGGTGAAGATCACGCGACCGAAGTTCTGCTCGCGCAGGTACGGCCAGGCGGCATGGGTGACCTTGTAGGCGCCTTCGACGTGGACCTTGTAGACCAGGTCCCAGTCGGCGTCTTCCATCTTGGCGAAGGATTTGTCGCGCAGGATGCCGGCGTTGTTCACCACCACGTCGACACGGCCAAAGGCATCCAGAGCGTTCTGCACGATCTTGCCGCCATCAGTCACCGAGTCATGGTTGGCCACGGCGGTGCCGCCGGCGGCGCGGATCTCGGCCACCACCTTGTCGGCCGCAGAGGCATTGGCCCCTTCGCCGTGGGTGCTGCCGCCCAGATCGTTGACCACCACTTTAGCGCCATGCCGGGCGAACAGCAGGGCATGGGCACGGCCCAGACCGCCGCCGGCACCGGTGACGATTACTACTTTGTCTTCGAAACGCACTGCTTCAGTCATGCGAAAAACTCCTGCGCCAAAGTTGGGGATGGCGCGAGTGTCGGGCAGGCTCCGCGTGCCGGCAACAATCGCCGCCGGCGCTGAATGATGAGCGATAAGACAGCGGCATGATCAGCCGCGCTGGATCAGGCTCAGGTGGTTGTACAGGTGCAGCACATGCGCCTCGGCATACTCGGCGTGGCTCAGCTCGCCATAGGCAAAGTGCGGCTGCAACGCGCCCTGATGCGCGGCAAAACGGGCAAAGGCCTGCTGCAACCGGGCCAGTGCATCGCTAACGGCCACCGGGCTGTCGATGGCCGGCGCGCCAGGGATCGGCTGGTCCAGCGGATGGCGCATGGCGCCGCGGGCGGCAAACACACTGAACGCCAGTGGTCCGACGGTCTGGCGGAACCAGGCCGGCTTCAGCTCGGGATAACCGTCGATGCTGAAGTCGATGCTCTGCGCGCAGTGGTTGAAGACTTCGGCCGGCGACCAGCCCTGACGGCTGACCAGCGGCTCGCCCGCCAGACGCTGCAGCAGTGCCTGCGCGGCCTCGATGCTCAGCGCAGCTGGCGCCGGACCTGCCGGCAGGCGCCAGTAACCGGCGCCCAGCGCCACCGCTCCGCCCGCGGCGAGCACCCCGAAAAACCGTCGTCTCTGCATGTTCATGCCTCCCTGCCCTGACGAAACGCCAGATAATGTGCCAGCACCGCTTCGGGTGCCTCGACCTGTGGATAGTGGCCGATAGTCTCCAGCAACACGCAGTCGGCGTTCGGAATCAGTTCACGGTAGCGCTCGACCATGTGCGCCCCGGAGATGGGATCAGCCGCGCCGTCAATTACCCGCAACGGCACGCGTGTTCGCTGCATGACTCTGACCCAACGCTCACGCTGCTCGCGGCGCTCGGGCATGTAGCGGATCAGCCGGTGCATCACCGCCGGGCCGTTATGACGCTGGATCAGGCTCCAGAAGGCATCCACGTCGGCCTCCGCAGGCTGGGTCTGCGGACCGAAGATGCGGGCCAGATTGGCTGCCAGCTTGTCCCGGCTGAACAAGCGGCCGATCAGCGCACCGACCGGGCTGAGCAGCAGCTTCTGCACCAGCACCGGGTGGTGGGTTCCGGAACAGCCACCGTTGAGGAATACGCAGCTGGCCAGCGCAAAGCGCCCCTCCTCGTGCCGCGCCAGCAGTTCCTGCGCCACGCTGTCGCCATAGTCATGGGCCAGCACATGGACGGGCCCGTTCACGCCCAGATGCGCCAGCAGCGCCTGCTGCAGATCGGCCTGTTCGAGCAGGCTGTACGCATGCCCGCGCGGCTTGGCCGAGTCGCCGAAACCGAGCATGTCGCAGGCGATCAGCCGGTAGCGCTCGGCCAGAGGCTGCCACAGCAGGTGCCAGTCCCAGGCGGCGGTGGGAAAACCATGGATCAGCAGCAGCGGCTCGGCATCACTGGCGCCTGCCGTCCAGTAGGCGATAGCCTGCCCCCTGAAGTCGAATGTCCGGCCCCGGCCGCGCCAGTCGCCCAGGGCAATCCCCGTCAGCGCCATTACTGGTCGTAACCGGGCATCTGCGCATCCAGCTTGCGCAGCAGCGCCGGCCACGGCAGCGCTCCGCCCATGCCCACTGGTGTGCGCATGACGCCGGCCATCATTTGCATGGCACCGTCGAGCACAGCCTGCGGGATATGCACCAGCTCACCGCCACCGCTCTGCGCCATGACCTGGATTTCGCAGGCGCGCTGGAAGATGAACATCATCAGGAAGGTATCGGCAATGCTGCCGCCGGCGGTCACCAGACCGTGGTTGCGCAGGATGTAGAAGTGCTTGTCGCCGAGGTCCGCCTGCAGGCGCGGCTTCTCGTCCTCGCGCAGGAACACGCCCTCATAGTCGTGATAGGCCAGACTGGAAAGCACGAACAGCGACTGCTGCGACAGCGGCAGCAGGCCGCACTTCTGCGCCGCCACCGCGACCCCGGCGGGCGTATGGGTGTGCAGCACGCAGTTGGCATCCGGTCGCACCTCGTGCACCGCGCTGTGCACGGTGTAGCCGGCCGGGTTGATCTCGTACTGGCTTTCCATGAGCTTTTTGCCTGCCAGATCGACCTTGATCAGGCTGGACGCGGTGATCTCATGGAACATCATCCCGTAGGGATTGATCAGAAAGTCTTCGGTGCCGGGCACCTTGGCCGAGATGTGGGTAAAGATCAGGTCATCCCAGCCATGCAGGGCGATCAGGCGGTAGCACGCCGCCAGATCGACACGGGTCTGCCATTCGGCAGCGGAGACCTGATCCTTGACGTTGGGCAGATTCAGTTGGGCAGTCATGACTCACCTCGGCGTGTTGTTATGCCGATGGAGTCTAGCGACTGCCCACCGCCTCACCAGTTGCCCGGCGAGCCAGCATCGTGGCTTTGCCGGTCACAGCAGCTCGGGATATTCGGCGATCAGGCGCGGCCATTCACGCTGTGCCTGCGGGTCATCACTGAGCAGGCGAAAGCCTGCGAACTCGAACGCCGGCGCCACCGTGCAGCCCACCAGACAGTAATCGCCCAAGGCCCGCGCTGCCTGCCAGGCATGGGCCGGCACGGCGCGCTGCGGCAGGCTGTCTGCCGCCACCGGGCCCAGCCGCTCGCAACGCAGTTGCTCCGGCGACTCGGCTATCAGCAGCTCAAGGCCATCACCCTCATGGAAGTGCCATAACTCGTCGGCATCCACCCGGTGCCAGCGGCTGATCGCCCCGCCCGGCAGCAGAAAGAGAATGGCGCTGCTGGCCAGACGACCGCCGGGCAGTCGCTGCGCCGAGGCGAAGACACGGCGGTAGAAGCCGCCTTCCGGATGCGGCTGCAAATCCAGTTGCTCGATCAGTTGCAGGGCACGCGGGTGCATATCAGCCCCTGAGCGCGGCAATAAAACCGGCCAGCCAGGGCTCGGCATCGGCCTCCGGAGTTACCGTCTCGCTGGCATCCAGACGCAGCATCGGCAGTACTTCCTGCAGGCTGAGCTCGGCATACAGCTCGCGCACCAGTTCACCACCGCCGCAGAAGGTGTCGCCATAGCTGGAGTCACCCAAGGCGATCACCCCCGCCGGTTTGCCAAACCAGGCCGGCAACTGGTCACGGATGGCAAAGTACAGTGGCTGCAGGTTATCCGGCAGCTCACCCATGCCGGTGGTGGCAGTGACGGTGAGAAATGCATCAGGCCCGAACGCCTTGAGTTCATCCAGGCTCATTCGTGGTGCATGCCAGGCCTCAAAACCGGCCTCCTTGAGCAGGCGCTCGGCGTGCCGGGCCACTTCTTCAGCAGTGCCGTAGACTGAACCCGAGAGAATCGCGACTTTCATGAAAACTCCGAAATACATGAGCTAGGTGCGCATTATGCCGCAACCGCGTACTTTGCCTTAGAATGCAGGGTAATCCGACCGGGAAGTCCGCCGATGATCAACGCCAAGCTGCTGCAACTGGTAGTCAACGCCTCCAATGACGGCATCGTGGTCGCCGAACAGGAAGGCGATGACAACATCCTCATCTACGTCAACCCGGCGTTCGAGCGCCTGACGGGCTACCACAGCGATGACATCCTGTATCAGGACTGCCGCTTCCTGCAGGCCGGCGACCGTGATCAGGCCGGCCTGGCGGCCATCCGCCAGGCAGTTAAGGACAATCGCCCCTGCCGGCAGATCATCCGTAACTACCGCAAGGACGGCTCGCCCTTCTGGAATGAACTGTCCATTACCCCGGTATTCAACGAAGGCGATCAGCTGACCTACTACATCGGCATCCAGAAGGATGTCACCGAGCAGGTCGAAGCCACCGAGCGGGTCAAACAGCTGGAAGCCGAAGTTGCCGCCCTCAAGGCCGAACTGGCCAAACGGAACGATTAAGATCATTACCCGTCGAAAGGACTGAATATTGCTTGTTTCATCAGCAAGCCATTTCCGTCAAAATTTCGACATGACTGAAAGATCCCTGCTCAACCGCGATGAACTGGAATTTATCCAGCAGATTCTCGGCTACAGCCTCAGCCCCAGCACACTCCCTACCCCGACATTCCGGGTGGACGGCGGTGCTGCGGCCAATGCGCTGTTTGCCGCGCTGGGCAGGCAGGCCGAGCTGCATCTGGAGGCCGTATTCGGCGACCAGCATCTGCGCTTTCCCTTGCAACTGGTCGAAGACGAATTCCATGCCCTGCACCTTGAGCTCGGGGCCCCAGGCATCTTTCAAAATGGCCGGGTGCAGCGCCCCTGGCGGCTTCCGCTGGATACCCCGCTGACGCTGCTGCATGACAATGGCCAGGCCAGCAGCCTGGAAGTACATGAGCTATCCCCCGCCGGCGTGCTGCTGAAATCCACCGATCTGCTGCCGCCGCCGGACAGTTTTGCCCTGTGGCTGCCACTGCCTGGTCAGGAGCCGGTATTGCTGCGCGGCAACCGCGTGCGCCACACCAGCAGCGACTTCACCGCCTTCCGTCTGGAGATGCCGCCGGCCAGCCATGCCGAGCGCCTGCGCCACTTCATTTTCCAGCAGCACCGCCTGCGCCATCCGCAACTGCAACAGCGCTGAGCGGCTCCAGTCCTAAAATTACAAGCAAAAAAATCCGGTAGCCAAAAGTGGGGACGGCTACCGGAGTGCGCAGGCTGTGTGAAGCAATCAATCAGGCAGCAAATTCATCCTCGGCAAAGGCCATCAGGGTGGCTTTGCCGGCCTGAACCTCGGCCAGCAGGCTGTCGGTTTCGGTCAGCACGCGGGCGACATAGAAATCCGCCGATTTGAGCTTGGCGCCGTAGAACTGGGTCTCACTGCTGCCGGCCGCCAGTTTCTGCTGAGCCACCAGGGCCATACGCGACCACAGCCAGGCCAGCGTGGTAAGGGCAAACAGACGCAGATAAGGCACCGACGCCGCGCCGGCCTGCTCGGGGTCCTTCATGCCTTCGCTGGCAATCCACAAGGTGGCCTGCTGCAGTTGCTTGAGCGCCTTGCCCACCGCCGCCACATGCGGCGCCTCGGGATTGGCCTTGAGCCAGCCTTCAACCAGAGCAAAGAAACTGCGTACGGCACGACCGCCGCCGAGGCCCAGCTTGCGCCCGACCAGATCCAGCGCCTGAATGCCGTTGGTGCCTTCATAGATACGGGTGATGCGGCAGTCGCGCACCAGTTGCTCGATGCCCCAGTCTTCGGTAAAGCCCGAGCCGCCCAGCACCTGCAGGCCCTCGTTGGAGCAGTTGTGGCCTTCATCAGTAAGGAAGGCCTTGACCACCGGCGTCAGCAACTGCACCAGGTCGTCAGCCTGCTGGCGAACTTCGGCGTCCTCGTGATCGTGGGCGACATCCAGGTGCAGGCCGGTGAAGTAGGCCAGCGCGCGGCAACCCTCGATGATCACCTTCTGGCGCAGCAGCATACGGCGCACATCCGGGTGGACCAGAATAGGGTCGGCCGGCTTGTCGGCAGCCTTGGGACCGGACAGCGAGCGGCTCTGCAGACGCTCCTTGGCGAAGCCCAGACTGATCTGGTACGCGCTCTCGGCGATACCCAGCCCCTGCATCCCGACCATCAGGCGCGCCGAGTTCATCATGGTGAACATGCACTTGAGGCCCTTGTTCGGCTCGCCGATCAGCCAGCCTTTGGCGCCTTCGAAGTTCATCACGCAGGTGGCCGAACCCTTGATGCCCATCTTGTGCTCAAGGCCGCCGCAGAACGCCGGGTTGCGCGAGCCGTCTTCGAGGAACTTGGGCACCAGGAACAGGGAGATACCCTTCACGCTGTCCGGCGCATCCGGCAGCTTGGCCAGTACCAGATGGATAATGTTATCGACCAGATCCTGCTCGCCGCCGGTAATCCAGATCTTGGTGCCGCTGATGGCGTAGCTGCCGTCGGCCTGCGGTACGGCGCGGGTGCGGATCAAACCGAGGTCGGTGCCGCATTGCGGCTCGGTCAGGCACATGGTGCCGGTCCACTCGCCGCTGATCAGCTTGGGCAGGTACTGCTCCTGCTGCTCACGGGTGCCATGCTGGGTCAGCGCATTGATCGCACCATGGGTCAGGCCCGGGTACATGCCGAGCGACAGGTTCGACGAGCAGACCATCTCCTCGACCATCATGTTCAGCACATGCGGCAGGCCCTGACCACCGAACTCAGGGGTACAGGCCAAGGCGGTCCAGCCACCCTCGGCGAACTGCTTATAAGCAGCCTTGAAGCCGTCCGGGGTTTTTACCGTCTTGCTCGCCGGATCGTACTGGCAACCCTGTTTGTCACCGGGGCCATTGAGCGGGGCAAGCACGTTCTCCGCCAACTTGGCGGCTTCCTCCAGAATGGCGCCACCGAGATCGTTGCCGAACTCGCGCTGCGTGGGCAGCGACTGCAGGGTGGCATAAGAGTCGAGCACTTCATCAAAGACAAAGCGCATATCACGTAACGGGGCACGGTAAGCGGGCATGTGGGCCTCCAAAATCTATACAAGGCAAATTCTTGTACAGCTTTTGTATAGCTTTTTGCAAAGGACGTGCAAGTACTTTTCGCTCAGGCACAGCAAGAAAGTGACCCGGACTGCGCTATCCGGTCACAAAGCAGCACAAAAGAGAGGGAGGGCTCAGGTATCCAGATGACCGCGCAACAGCTGCTGCAGGCGGCGCTGCAGGGTGCGCGCATCGCTGCCCAGACAGGCGACCGGCGAGCCGGCCAGTTGTTCTTCGGCCAGCTCAGCCACTTCACCCGCTACCGCCAGCGGACAATCCAGAGCCAGCGCCAGCTTGCCCAACTGACGGGAGAAATCGGCAGCCGGCGGGTGATTGGAGAACAGCACCAGCAGTTGCGGCTGGAGCTTTTCGCAGACCAGGGTCAGCTCGGCCAGCGGCTGCCCCAACGGCAGTACGCTCAGGGCAATCTCGCTGCTGGCCAGCAGCACGCCCGCCACCAGCAGCTCCAGCTCATGGCACTGACCGGGAATGGCACTGAGCACCACCCGCGCGCCCTGCCCCCGCGCCAGCTGCAGGCGCTGCAACACGCGCCCGCGCAGGAAGGCATCGAGGAACAGCCACTCACTGGTCTGACCGAAACCGTCCTGGCTCAGCAGTAGCTCCTGCCAGACCGGCAGCAGGACATCCTGAAACACCACCGGCAGTGGGTAACTGGAAAACACCTGGCCGTAGACCTGCTCCAGACGTGCCTCATCGAAGGCTGCCACAGCGCGGCGCACCTGCCGCTGCCATTCACCCCACTCGCCCAGCGCCACTTCCTCGTACACCGGCGCGGCCGCCGCACGCTGAGCCTCGCTGCGCTCGAGGATCTTGCCGACCTTGCTCACGGCCACGCCACGTTCCAGCCAGGCGAGGATGCTGCGTACCGCATCGATATCGGCCTGCGAATACAGACGATGACCACTGTCGGTACGGGTGGGCTGAATCAGGCCATAGCGCCGCTCCCAGGCTCGCAGAGTGACCGGATTAACCCCCGTCAGCCGCGATACCTCGCGAATCGGAAACAGCTCTTCCTGCTTGAGGGAGGCGGAAACGAGGTCAGTCATGGCTAGGCATCGCGTTGCTGGGCTTGCCGGCATTGTAACTCAGGGGCTCGGCAGCTTAAATTGTACAAAAGCTGTACAAAGGAGGCTCATCATGCCGCCACACTGGCCACTACGCCTGTACTACGACGGTGATTGCCCGCTGTGCGCGCGAGAAGTCGCCCTGCTACGCCGTCGTAACGGCGCCGAGCGGCTGGTACTGATCGATATCAGTCAGCCGGATTTCGACCCGGCCAGCACACCATTCAGCCTGATACAACTGCAGACCGTGCTGCACGCACAGGACGCCAACGGCCACTGGCTGAAAGGACTCGACGCCACCTATGCCAGCTGGCTGGCAGCCGACCTCTGGCAACTCAGCTGGCTACTGGCCTGGCGTCCGCTGCGCCGCCTGCTGCATCCACTGTACCGGCTGTTCTGCTGGCTCCGCCCCGGCCTGACCTGGCTTCCCCACCCCGATGGCGCCAGCCGCTGCACTCAGGAACGCTGCGCTCCCGGCAAACGCCGGAACTGACCCTCTCCCGGATAAATCTGCGCAATTCCATTACAAGAAAACCAAACATGTACAACAAAGAGAAAGCATTCATCTTCCCAAGAAACTCACTAACACCCTGAAAATGCCGGAAAATCAGCTTTTAGCTCACCCACCCGCTTTATCCACACGCAGCGCATGGTTGTACAAAATTAAATCGTGGTATAAGTTTGTATCAGGTTCAGACGGCCAAAAGCAGCTTTGGTCAGGTTATGCCGGCGGTCGCTGAACCCTACTCTTTCTGCCCACGAGGCCTGCATGAGCACGCAATCCGCCCCCATCCTGATCACCGGCGCCAGCCAGCGTATCGGCCTGCATTGCGCCGAGCGACTGCTGGAAAGCGGCCAGAGCGTGATCATCAGTTACCGCAGTGAACGACCCCGGGTGGAGAAACTGCGCCAGCAGGGTGCTACCTGCCTGCCGGCGGACTTCTCCAGCGAAGCTGGCATCCTCGCCTTTATCAGCCAGCTCAGGCAGCACACCGATCAACTGCGCGCCATCGTGCACAACGCCTCGGCCTGGCTGAACGAAACACCCGGCCAAGAAGCACAGGCCTTTCAGCAGCTGTTCAGCGTGCACATGCTGGCGCCCTACCTGATCAACCTGCACTGCGCCGACCTGCTGCGTCGCTCGCAGCCGGCCGACATCGTGCACATCAGCGACGATGTCGCCCGCAAGGGCAGCGCCAACCGCATTGCCTACTGCGCCAGCAAGGCCGGCCTGGACAGTCTGACGCTGTCCTTTGCCGCCCAGCTGGCGCCCCAGATCAAGGTCAACGGCATCGCTCCGGCACTGATTCAGTTCAACGAAGACGATGACGACGAATACCGCAGTAAGACGCTGGCCAAATCTGCGCTGGGCATAGAGCCCGGTGCCGAGGTGATCTACCAGAGCCTGCGCTATCTGCTGGACAACCCCTACGTCACGGGCACCACCCTGACGGTCAACGGCGGCCGCCATCTCAAATAAGGCCGCGAGGAAAATTGCCATGCCGCTTATTTCCGATCACTACCGCGAGATTCTTGTGGGTCTCGGTGAAAACCCGGAGCGCGAGGGCCTGCTGGACACCCCCAAGCGCGCCGCCAAGGCCATGCAGTACCTGTGCAACGGCTATGAGAAGAGCCTCGATGAGATCGTCAACGGCGCGCTGTTCGCCTCGGACAACGACGAGATGGTGATCGTCAAGGACATCGAGCTGTATTCGCTGTGCGAGCATCATCTGCTGCCGTTTATCGGCAAGGCCCATGTGGCTTACATTCCCACCGGCAAGGTACTGGGTCTGTCCAAGGTTGCGCGCATCGTCGACATGTATGCCCGCCGCCTGCAGATTCAGGAGAACCTCACCCGGCAGATCGCCGAGGCCATTCAACAGGTGACCAACGCCGCCGGTGTCGCCGTGGTGATCGAAGCCAAGCACATGTGCATGATGATGCGCGGTGTGGAGAAGCAGAACTCGGTGATGAACACATCGGTGATGCTCGGCGCCTTCCGCGAGTCGTGCAACACTCGCCAGGAATTCCTCACCCTGATTGGACGGAGCAAGTAAATGCCGCGACTGGAACCGGGAATGGCGCGCATCCGCGTCAAGGATCTGCGCCTGCGCACCTTTATCGGCATCAAGGAAGAGGAAATCCTCAACAAGCAGGATGTGCTGATCAACCTGACCATCCTCTACCCGGCGCAGGAGGCAGTGCGTGACAACGACATCGATCACGCACTGAACTACCGCACCATCACCAAGGCAGTGATTCGTCACGTCGAAGAAAACCGCTTCGCCCTGCTGGAACGTCTGACCCAGGAAATCCTCGATCTGGTCATGGAGCACCCGGCCGTACGCTACGCCGAGGTGGAAGTGGACAAGCTGCATGCCCTGCGCTTTGCCGAGTCGGTGTCTATTACCCTGGCCGGGCACCGCTGAAAGTCATGCCGGCCGCCGCGCCGGCATTGCTCCGCCCCCTCCCGGCTCTTATGATCCGCGGCCTGTCTCCGAGGATCGCACATGACCGAACAACAACGCCTGGAACTGGAAGCCGCCACCTTCCGCCGCCTACTGGAGCATCTGCAAAAGCGCAGCGATGTGCAGAACATTGACCTGATGAACCTGGCAGGTTTCTGCCGCAACTGCCTGGGCAAGTGGTACAAAGCCGCCGCCGACGAGCAGGGCATCGAGCTAACCGCAGAGGCTGCCCGCGACGGCATTTACGGCATGCCCTACGCAGAGTGGAAAGCCCAACACCAGAAAGAAGCCAGCGCTGAACAGCTGGCCCAGTTCGACAAGAGCAAACCCCATGACTGATCTGAATGATTTCCGCGCACGCCTGCGCAGCGGCCAGCATGTTTTCGCCGACACACTGGCCTTTATCGCCGAACACTACGACTACCAGCCCAGCGCCTTCCGCAACGGTGCGGTAGAAAACGCCAGCGGCCAGAACGAAGGCTCGTGCAAGCTGCTCGGCCTGGCCCTGCTGGAAGGCTTCAGCGTGGAAGAGACCCTGCTGGCTTTCGGCGAGCACTACCGCAGCGTGCTGGCCACCCCGGACGGCACTGACCACGGCAATATCCGTGCGCTGATGGACACGGGCATCGCCGGCGTGCGCTTCGAGCAACAGTCGATCAAACGCAAATAACGGTCGTAGAGATACGATCTCGCGAGCTAGAGAAAAACAAGGCGGAAGCGGCTGAGAAAGCGGAGTTTACAAAGCGTAAATGCGCATTTCGAAGCCGCTTCCAACGCAGTTTTTCCGACGCGCAGCAGATCGTTGCGGTCTTAATCGCGGAAGTTGTTGTACTGCAGCGGCATCCCCAGTTCCTGAGTGCGCAGCAGAGCAATGGCTTCCTGCAGATCGTCACGTTTCTTGCCGGTAATACGCACCTGCTCGCCCTGGATGGCGGCCTGCACCTTGAGCTTGGCATCCTTGATCAGGGCGACGATCTTCTTCGCCAGTTCCTTGTCGATGCCCTCGCGCAGCACCACTTCCTGCTTGACCACCTTGCCCGAGGCGTAGTGATCCTTGATCTCCATGCACTGCACGTCGATCTTGCGCTTGACCAACGCCAGCTTGAGGATCTCGATCATCTGCTCCAGCTGAAACTCCGCCTCGGCGGTCAGCGTCACGGTCTTGTCCTTGAACTCGAAGGTGCCCTTGCCGCGCAGGTCGTAGCGCCGGTCGAGGTCCTTGATGGCGTTATCCACGGCGTTGGTGACTTCATGTTTGTCCAGTTCAGACACCACGTCGAACGAAGGCATGCTTGATTCTCCAGATAAACGGCGTAACCCGTGTCACAGCAGGGCTACGCATAGCTTGACGATAAAAACGCGCGGTCATTATAACTGTAGAATTAAATAGCGCCTGGCCATGAACCAGACGCCCGAGCCCACACTGCAAGAGTCTGCCATGCCCAACCCCCACCTCAGCATCCTGGTCGTGGATGACGCCAAGTTCTCCAGCACCATGATCGGCCGCGCCCTTACCAACGCCGGCTACCAGGATGTGCGCTCCGCCAGCAGCGCCAAGGAAGCCCTGGCCCTGCTGGAGCAACGCCCGGCCAACGTGCTGCTGGCCGACTGGCTGATGCCGGAAATGGACGGCCTGGAGCTGACCTCTCGCGTGCGCCAGCTGGATGAAGCGGCCCGCCACTACACCTACATCATTCTGCTCACCGGCAAGGAAGGAGAAAACGTCCTGCATGAGGCCTTCGACCGCGGTGTCGACGACTTCATCAACAAAGCCGTGATGAACGAGCAACTGGTTCCCCGCGTCTATGCCGCAGACCGCCTGTGCAGCACCCTGCAGCAACTGATCCAGCAGAACACCCTGCTGACCCAGAACATTGCCGGCCTCGAACAGCGCAATCTGGTCGACCCGGTCACCGGTCTGGGCAATCAGCGCTACCTCATGCAGAAACTCGGCGACTGCCTGCGCCAGATCGACTCCCGCGGTGGCGCCCTGTGTTTCCTGCTGATCGGCCTGCAGGACGCCCAGCAACTGCGCCAGCAGCACGGCGAGGCCTACCTGAGCGAGCTGCGCACCAGCGTGGCCCATCGCCTGCAGCAACTGATGCGCCCACTGGACGTCCTCGCCAGCCTGGACGAACAGCACTTCGCCGTGGCCGCCATGCTCGAAGATCTGCAGGAATGCTCACCGAGCAGCTTCAAGCGCCTACATGAAGGACTCAACCTCAAGGCCTTCAAGACAAGCGAGGGCTTCATCACCCTCAAGGCCGGGATTGCCCTGGTCGGTCTGGATGCCAAAGCCTTGCCGGTCAAGCCGGAAACCCTGCTGGAACACGCCCGCCGCCGCCTGCCGGAGGCTTACAACAGTGGCCGCGTCACCGCCGAGCGCCTGACCGGCAGCGCATGAGCTGGCACCTGCTGGGCGCCGGCAGCCTGGGCAGCCTCTGGGCCGCCCGACTGAGCGCCGCCGGACACAGCGTCGAGCTGATTCTGCGCAACGAACAGCGCCTTGCCGACTACCTGCGCGCCGGTGGCCTGCAGGTGCGCCAGGGCGAGCAGACGTTGCGCCATGCCCTGCCCGCCGGCCTCGCCGGCGACCCGCTACCGATTCGCCGCCTGCTGCTGGCCTGCAAGGCCTATGACGCCGCCGATGCCATTGCCAGCGTGGCCACGCGCCTGTTGCCTGGCAGCCAGGTGATCCTGCTGCAGAACGGCCTGGGCAGCCAGCAGGCGGTAGCCGACCTGCTGCCACACAGCCAGTGCATCTGCGCCAGCAGCACCGAAGGGGCCTACCGCGAAAACGACTTTCAGGTGGTCTTCGCCGGACAGGGGCAGACCTGGCTCGGCACCTCGCCGGCCAACGCCGCACCGGACTGGTTCGGCGAACTGGCCAGCGCCGGCATTCCCGTCAGCTGGGTCAGCGATATCGACAGCCGCCTGTGGCGCAAGCTGGCGCTGAACTGCGCCATCAACCCGCTGACGGTATTGCACGACTGCCGTAATGGCGTGCTGCGCGCGCATGAGAGCGAAGTGCAGACGCTGTGTGATGAGCTTTGCCAGTTGCTGGCCCGTTGCGCACCGGAGGCCGCCATCGGCCTGCACGAGACGGTCTGGCAGGTGATCGACGCCACCGCCGCCAACTACTCCTCCATGTACCAGGACGTGCAGCAGGGTCGCCGTACGGAAATCGACTACCTGCTCAACCATGCCTGCCGCAGCGCCGAGCAGCACGGCCTGCCGCTGCCAGCCCTGAAGCAGCTGCAGCAACGCCTGCAGCAGTACCTTCAGCAACGCGGATTGCCCTGCCGCTAGGCTCGGGCTACCCTGCCCTTCCCCGACTGCGGCGATTCGCCATGAACCTGCGCCAGCGCCTCGACAACCTGCCGGTCGGCCGCAAGCTGCTCACCGCCTTGCTGGTTCTGCTCGGCACCCTGCTGCTGATGGCCAACCTGACCTTCATCAGCGCCGCCTACTGGATCTTCCAGGAAAACGTCGCGCCCCAGACCATGCGCAGTATCGGCCAGCTGGTGGCCAGCCCGGCCATGACCAGCGAAGCCCTCGCCTCGCCGGTCACCGCCCAGGCTCTGCTGGAGCGCCTGCGCGGTTTCGAGCCACTGCGGGCGGCGGCCCTGTACGACAGCAATGGCGTATCACTGGCCCAGCTGCAGCTTGGCGAGAATCTCGATATCCCGCTGCAGATGAGCCAACTCAAACCCTGGCTGGACAACGAATACCGCACCAGCGAGCTGATCAGCCTGCCCCAGCACGGCAAAGCGCCCGGCCACCTGCTGCTGATCGCCTCCGGCGAGCTGCCCAATGCGTTCTTTACCGGCACCCTGACCGCCAGCCTGCTTATTCTGCTGGTCAGCGCCCTGCTCTGGTTTGCCATCTCGCGCCAGTCGCGCCGCCTGATTACCCGCCCCCTGCGGCGCCTGGAAGAACTGTCGCGCCGGGTGACCCTGGAGGAGAACTACGCCCTGCGCGCCGAGCCGGGCAATCAGGACGAAATCGGCAGTCTGGCCGAAGCCTTCAACACCATGCTCGAACGCATCGAGGCCCGCGAACAGCAGCTCAAGCGCGCCCGGGACGAGGCGCAGCTGGCCTCCGAACAGGCCCGCGAGCTGGCCGAGGAAACCCGCCGTTCCAACCGCAAGCTGGAGCTGGAAGTGCAGGTCCGCAGCAAGATCGAGAAAAAACTCACCGGCTTCCAGAACTACCTCAACAGCATCATCGACTCGATGCCCTCGGCACTGATCGCCCTCGACGAGCAACTGTTCGTCACCCAGTGGAACCAGGAGGCCAGCCGCCTCTCCGGCACGCGCATGGATCAGGCGCTGAACCAGCCGCTGCTGCTGGCCTTCCCCACCCTCAAGCCTTACCAGAACCAGCTGCGCCGCTGCATCGAACGGCATCGGGTGGAAAAGGTCGAGCGGGTCAGCTGGCAGCAGAACGGCGAGCAGCAGCATTACGACCTGACCTTCTACCCCCTCACCGGCAGCGCCGGTCGCGGCGTGGTGATCCGTATCGACGACATCAACCGCCGCCTGGCGATGGAAGAGCTGCTGGTGCAGTCGGAAAAGATGCTCTCGGTCGGTGGACTGGCCGCCGGCATGGCCCATGAAATCAACAACCCGCTGGGCGCCATCCTGCACAACGTGCAGAACATCCGCCGGCGCCTGTCGACCGAACTGCCGCGCAACCGCGAACAGGCCGAGGCGCTGCACCTGTCGCTGGAAACCATCAACCAGTACCTCGACGCGCGGGAAATCCCCGCCCTGCTGGACGGCATCCATCAGGCCGGCAGCCGCGCGGCTAAGATCGTCAGCCACATGCTCAACTTCAGCCGACGCAGCAACCGTCAGCTGCTGCCCTGCGACATCAACAGCCTGATCGAGCAGACCCTGGAAATCGCCGGCAACGACTTCGACCTCAGTGGCAACCTCGACTTCCGCAACCTGCTGATCATCCGCGACTTCGACAATGAGCTGCCGCCTATCCCGGTGGTGGGCAACGAGATCGAACAGGTGCTGCTCAATCTGCTCAAGAATGCCGCCCAGGCCATCCGCCAGCGCAGCGAGCAGAACGACCCCGGACGCATTACCCTGCGCACCCGACTCAAGGCGCCGTGGCTGGAAATCCAGATCACCGACAATGGTGTGGGCATGAGCGAGACGGTGCGCAAACGCATCTTCGAGCCGTTCTATACCACCAAGGAAGTCGGCGAAGGCACGGGCCTAGGCCTGTCGCTGTCGTACTTCATCATCACCAACAACCACAAGGGGCAGCTGGAAGTGCAGTCACGCCCGCGCAAGGGCACTACCTTCACCCTGCGCCTGCCCCTCGAAGCCCCGCAAAATCTGGAGTCCTGAATGGGTTACCGACTGTCGAAGATTTACACCCGCACCGGCGACAAAGGCGAGACCGGCCTGGCCGACGGCCGCCGCGTGAGCAAGGATCACCCGCGCGTCGAAGCCATGGGCGAACTGGACACGCTCAACAGCCAGCTGGGCCTGCTGCTGGCCGAACTGGCACTGGAAGAGCCGAAATGCCCGGCACTAACAGAGATCATCGAGGTGCTCAGCCCCTGTCAGCACCGCCTGTTCGACCTCGGCGGCGAACTGGCCATGCCCGAATACCAGGCGCTGGACACCGCTGAAGTGACGCGACTGGAACAGGTCATCGACCGCTGGAACGAGGAAGTCGGCTCGCTGGAGAACTTCATCCTGCCCGGCGGCTCACGCCTGCTGGCCCAGGCCCATGTCTGCCGCTGCCATGCCCGCACCGCCGAACGGCGCTGCCAGCACCTGAATGCCGTCGAGCCAGTGCGCGAAGTCGGCATGGCCTACGTCAACCGCATGTCCGACCTGCTGTTCGTCGCCGGCCGGCTGATTGCGAAGCGCACGCAAGTCAGCGAGGCGCTGTGGCAGCAGGCAGAGAAGGAACCGCAGAGCTGAGTGCGGACTCAAACCCGCGTAAAGAGCCGCCACACAGCCAGACCCAGCGTTTTCAGGGCGGCTGCGGTGGCATAGGCCTGAACAGCTACCAGCAGCGCCACAGCGATAGAGAGTCCGAAATCGGTCTCGACCAACGCTCTTATCTTGCTCTCAAAAAAACCTGTCGGCGCTGCATGCCAGTCAATCTGCAACGAATGTCCCATCGCAAGCGCAAACGCGCTACCGAAGAATGCAACCGCCGCTACCAGCAGGATCAGGTGCCTGACAGGGCGCTGCTGCAGGTAGCGTCGAGCAAGCTCATGCCCATCCAGCCGGATCAGATAGAACAGCGTTAGCAGGGGTAACGCCACCAGCAGCAGGGACAAGGCAATCATGGATCGCTCAGGGTTTGCTCGCCCCTGCGCGATCAGCTCGATCTGCGGCAGACCTCCAGCCAGCCAGTGACTGAACGACTTCAGCACATCGACCAGCCAATTCCCTGCCTGATACTCAGGCAGAGCAATGAGGATGGCTGCAAACAATAGCCATGCACTTACTCGCTCAGCCCCATCGCGCCTCATATCCAGCAGCGCCATCTGCTTTTCGCTCATCCCTGACTCCCTGCCTCAATCCTTACGGCCAGAACGCCCGGATTCCCGCCACGCCCTGGGCGCCGATCTGCCAGGCGCGGTCCAGATGTTCGGGGCCGACGCCACCAAGCAGATAGACCGGGCGGTTGCAGGTTTCCAGCCACTGCGCGGCCTGCTCCCAACCCAGCGGCTCGGCCTCGGGGTGGGTCTGGGTCGCCTGCAGCGGCGACAGGGTGACGAAATCCACCCCCATCTGCTCGGCCAGGGCCAGCTCCTCGGCACTGTGGCAGGACGCCGCCAGCCAGCGTTCACGCGGAAACGGGCGCCCCTTATCGGCATACTTGCGCAGCTGCTCAGCGGTGATATGCCAGCCAGCCGCCGGGAAATCCCCCAGCCACTCCAGCGGCCCCTTGAGCATCAACTGCGCCTTGCCGGCACACAGACCCTGAATGTCCACGGCCAGGTCACGGTACTGCGCATCGAACATGTTCGGCGCGCGCAGCTGGATCAGGCGCGTGCCCCGGGCCAGCGCCTCGCGCACGCCCTGCAGCAGCTCGGCCGGCTCCAGAGCCTCCGGGGTAATCAGGTAATGCTCCGGCAGGCGCGCCGCGGCCACGATCGGCAGATTGGCCGCCGGAAACTGGTAATTGCCCAGCTCGCGGGGCGCCGCCCAGGACAGAGGCTGGCCTTCCGCACCATGGGGCTCGCCGCTGAACGAGGACACCTCCCAGACATCCAGCAGCACCTGCTTGTCCGGGTAGTCGTGGCGTACCTTGATCAACGGCCGTGCACTCTGCAGCTCAATCCCCAGCTCTTCTTTCAATTCACGGGCCAGCGCGGCGCGCACGGTCTCACCACTTTCCACCTTGCCGCCGGGAAACTCCCACAGGCCGCCCTGATGCAGATGATCCGGACGTTTGGCCAGCAGAATGCGGCCATCCTGGCCGCGGATCACCGCGGCCGCTACATGCACTCGTTTCACGCCTGAACTTCCTCGCGGGCCGCCTGCAACCAGCGCTGGAACGGCGGCCATTGATAGATGGTTTGAACATAAGTTTCGGCAACCGCCGGCAGATCGATGCGATAGCAGCGCAGGCGACTGGCCACAGGCGCATAGAAGGCATCGGCAATGCTGGCATGGCCAAACAGAAAGGGGCCATCGGTGCCGAAGCGTGCCCGGCAATCCTGCCACAGGGCACAGATGCGCTGGATATCCGCCAAGGCAGCCTCGGGCAGATCATCCGGCGCCTGATCACGCTGCAGGTTCATCGGCAGATGACTGCGCAGGGCTGCAAAGCCGCTGTGCATTTCGGCACAGACACTGCGTGCGACTGCCCGCGCGTATTCGCCGCGTGGCCACAGATGCGCTTCCGGGTAGGTTTCCGCCAGGTATTCGGCGATCGCCAGAGAGTCCCAGACCGGCCCTTCCTCGGTATTGAGCAGCGGCACCTTGCCGGTGGGCGAATAACGCAGGATCTGCTCGCGGGTATCGGTCTGGTACAGGCGAACCGGCAGCTCCTCGTAAGGCTCGCCGGTCAGCTCCAGTGCCAGCCAGGCCCGCAGCGACCAGGAGGACAGGTTTTTGTCGCCGATCACCAGTTGCAGAGTCATTGCCGCACTCCTCAGCACACCATAAGGGGGAATGCACAGGGGACGCCGAAGCGCCCCCTGTGTCAACTCAGCCGACCGCCGGCAAACGCTTAGCTGCGGTACTCAGCATTGATGCGCACGTACTCGTGGGACAGGTCGGTGGTCCAGATGGTCTCGCTGCAGTCACCACGGCCCAGCTCGATGCGGATGGTAATTTCCTCACGGGCCATCACCGCGGCGCCCTGCTCCTCGGTATAGCTGGCGGCACGACCGCCCTGGCTGGCGATACAGACCTCGCCGAGGAACACGTCGATCTTGCTCACATCCAGCTGCGGCACGCCGGCATAGCCGACGGCTGCAAGGATACGTCCCCAGTTGGGATCGGAAGCGAACAGCGCGGTCTTGATCAGCGGCGAGTGGGCCACGGCGTAGCCGACATCCAGGCATTCCTGATGGTTGCCACCGCCGTTGACCTCAACAGTGACAAACTTGGTGGCGCCTTCGCCGTCACGGACGATGGCCTGGGCCACTTCCATGAACACCTCGAACACCGCCTGCTTGAGCTTGGTAAACAGCTCGCCGGAGGTACTGGTGATTTCCGGCAGGGCAGCCTGACCAGTGGCAATCAGCATGCAGCAGTCGTTGGTCGAGGTGTCGCCATCAATGGTGATACGGTTGAACGACTTGTTCGCTGCGTCGCTCACCAGAGCCTGCAGCACCTCGCGGGAAACCTTCGCATCGGTGGCGATATAGCCCAGCATGGTCGCCATGTTCGGGCGGATCATGCCGGCGCCTTTGCTGATACCGGTGACGGTAACGGTGACACCATCGTGCTGGAACTGGCGGCTGGCGCCCTTGGGCAGGGTGTCGGTAGTCATGATGCCTTCGGCCGCCTGCGCCCAGTTGCCTTCGGCCAGATCATCCAGTGCCGCCTGCAGCGCACCTTCGATCTTCTCTACCGGCAGCGGTTCGCCGATCACGCCGGTGGAAAACGGCAGTACCGCGGTTTCGCTCACACCGGTCAGACTGGCCAGCGCCGCACAGGTGCGACGGGCATTGGCCAGACCGTCCGGGCCGGTACCGGCATTGGCATTGCCGGTGTTGGTGAGGAAGTAGCGCACTTCGCCCTGCAGTCGCTCACGGGTAACCAGCACTGGGGCCGCACAGAATGCATTGGTGGTGGTCACGCCCGCCACGCGCGAGCCTGCGGCACAGCGCATCACCACTACATCCTTGCGCCCTGGGCGCTTGATGCCGGCGGAAGCAATGCCGAGTTCAAAACCGGGAACCGGGTGCAGAGTAGGCAAAGGGCCAAGACCAACAGCCATGTGTGCGCTCCTTGTCGAAGTGTGCGGCCTTTGCAAGCCGTCTGATGCGGGAAGGTGAGGTAAAAACGCCGCGAGCAGCCAGGCTGGTCGCGGCGCGTTCAGGCTAGATCAGGGTTAGCTGATCTGCCCGTGGCAATGCTTGTACTTTTTGCCGGAACCACAGGGGCACGGCTCGTTGCGGCCGATCTTCGGTTCGCTGTTGCGTTGCGGCAGGTTGACCACCTCGCCTTCCGGCAGCTCTTGCGCCTCGTCACCCGCCAGTACCGAAGAGGCATCGGCGTGCTGGAACTGCATGCGCTTGGCCAGTTCTTCGGCTTCGTGGCGCAGACGCGCCTCTTCCTCGGCCGGGTCTTCGCGGCGTACCTGCACATGGCTGAGCACACGGATGGCATCGCGCTTGATGGAATCCATCAGTTCCTGGAACAGGGTGAAAGACTCGCGTTTGTACTCCTGCTTCGGGTTCTTCTGCGCATAGCCGCGCAGGTGGATGCCCTGACGCAGGTGATCCATGGTCGCCAGGTGCTCCTTCCACAGGTCGTCGAGCACGCGCAGGAGAATCTGCTTCTCGAAGCTGCGCAGCGCGTCAGCACCGGCCTGCTCTTCCTTCTCCTGATAAGCGGCCTGCACCTGCTCGCGGATGCGCTCGCGCAGGGTTTCTTCGTACAACTGGTGATCGTCATCCAGCCACTGCTGTACCGGCAGTTTGATGGCGAAGTCACTGGCCAGGCTGTGCTCGAGCCCCTTGATGTCCCACTGCTCGGGCAGCGACTGCGGCGGCAGGTGAGCGTCGATGGTGGCGGTCAGCACTTCGTCGCGGAATTCGGCGATGGTCTCGCCCACGCTCTCGGCGGCCAGCAGGCTGTTGCGCATGTGGTAGATCACCTTGCGCTGCTCGTTGGCCACGTCATCGTATTCCAGCAGCTGCTTGCGGATATCGAAGTTGCGGCCTTCGACCTTGCGCTGCGCCTTCTCGATGGCGTTGGTCACCATGCGGTGCTCGATCGCCTCGCCCTGCTGCATGCCCAGCGCCTTCATGAAGTTCTTCACCCGGTCAGAGGCGAAGATGCGCATCAGGTTGTCTTCCAGCGACAGGTAGAAACGGCTGGAACCCGGGTCACCCTGGCGGCCGGCACGACCACGCAGCTGGTTGTCGATACGGCGCGACTCGTGACGCTCGGAAGCAATCACGTGCAGGCCGCCGGCTTCGATGACCTGCTGATGGCGCTTCTGCCACTCGGCCTTGATCGCGGCGATCTGCTCGTCGGTCGGGTTCTCCAGGGCTGCCACTTCGGCCTCCCAGTTACCGCCCAGCAGGATGTCGGTACCGCGACCGGCCATGTTGGTGGCGATGGTCACCGCGCCCGGACGACCGGCCTGGGCAATGATCTCGGCTTCCTTTTCGTGGTACTTGGCGTTGAGCACCTTGTGCTCGATGCCGGCCTGCTGCAGCAGCTTGTCGACATACTCGGAGCTTTCAATGGTGGCAGTACCCACCAGCACCGGACGGCCGATGGCCTGACACTGTTTGATGTCTTCGATGATCGCCTGGTACTTCTCGTCCTGGGTCAGATAGACCAGATCGTTGAAGTCCTTACGCGCCACGGTACGGTGAGTCGGAATCACCACCACGTCCAGACCGTAGATCTGGCGGAATTCGAAAGCCTCGGTATCGGCGGTACCGGTCATGCCGGACAGCTTCTTGTACAGGCGGAAATAGTTCTGGAAGGTGGTCGAAGCCAGGGTCTGGCTTTCAGCCTGGATCGGCAGGTTTTCCTTGGCTTCGATGGCCTGGTGCAGACCCTCGGACAGGCGGCGACCCGGCATGGTACGACCGGTGTGCTCGTCGATCAGCAGCACCTGATCCTGCTGCACGATGTATTCGACGTTGCGGTGGAACAGTTTGTGCGCGCGCAGACCCGAATAGACGTGGCTGAGCAGGCTCAGATTATGCGCGGAATACAGGCTCTCGCCTTCGGCCAGAAGACCGGCCTGCACCAGCAGTTCTTCGACGAACTGGTGACCGGCCTCGTTGAGCTCCACCTGACGGGTCTTCTCGTCGATGGTGTAGTGGCCTTCCTGGGTCACCTGACCTTCGACTTCCTCGACGTGGCGACTCAGGCGCGGGATCAGGCGGTTGATTTCCTGATACAGACGCGAGCTGTCCTCGGCCTGGCCGGAAATGATCAGCGGAGTACGGGCTTCGTCGATGAGGATGGAGTCCACTTCGTCGACCACGGCAAAGTTCAGCTCGCGCTGGAACTTGTCTTCCAGGCTGAAGGCCATGTTGTCGCGCAGATAGTCGAAACCGAATTCATTGTTGGTGCCGTAAGTGATGTCGGCGGCATAGGCGGCGCGCTTTTCCTGCGGCGGCTGGAACGGGCTGACCACACCAACCGTAAGGCCGAGGAATTCGTACAGCGGACGCATCCAGTTGGCGTCACGGCGGGCCAGGTAATCGTTGACCGTGACCACATGCACACCCTTGCCGGAGAGCGCATTGAGGTACACCGCCAGGGTACCCACCAGGGTCTTGCCCTCACCGGTGCGCATCTCGGCGATCTTGCCGTCATGCAGGGTCATGCCGCCAATCAGCTGCACATCGAAGTGACGCATGCCCATCACACGCTTACCGGCCTCGCGGGCCACGGCAAAGGCTTCAGGCAGCAACTGATCGAGGGTCTCGCCCTTGGCCAGACGCTCTTTGAACTCTGCGGTCTTGGCGGTCAGTTGCTCATCGCTCAGAGCAATCATGCGCTCCTCAAGCGCATTGATCGCCAGTACGGCCTTCTGCATGCGCTTTACTTCGCGCTCATTCTTGCTTCCGAACAGTTTTCTCAACAGAGGCGCAAACATTAACCGTGTCTTCCCGAGCGTATGAGTGGAGGGGCGCTTCGACGTCGCCCGTCTTGCCTTGAGGCTTAGAGCAAAGGGGGCATTCTACTCGGAAACGTTGACGAGAAAAGGCCTATGGACAGCTTGCAGGCCAACGAACGACGGGGGCTTTTGTTACCATGACTTACCGCACAGGAGCCCACCCGCATGAGCCGTCGCCCGCCACCGGCGAAGACCGCCGATTCCATCTTGCGCCAGAGCCAGCCACTGCAGGCATTGCTGGGCGCCGCACGGCGTCTGGATCACCTGCAAACGCTGCTCGACGCCGCTCTGGAGCCAGCGGCACGCGAGCACTGCAAGGTCGCTTCCTGGCGCGACGGCACTCTCCTGCTGATCGTCAGCAACGGCCACTGGGCCACCCGCCTGCATTACCAACAGCGCCGCCTGTTGCGTCTGTTGCAGGAACAGCCTGCCTTCAATGGCCTCCAGCGCATTCTGTTCAAGGTGCAACCAGTTACCGGCAGCAGCTCCGCCGGCGCCCGTCACGTCGAGCTCTCTACCGCCGCCGCCGACAGCCTGCGCACCGCTGCCGACGGCATCAACGACCCCCGTCTGCGCGAGGCGCTGGAGCGCCTGGCCCGACACGCCGACCGGCCCTGACCTCAGAATCACGCGCATAAAAAAGGCCACCCGAAGGTGGCCTTGAAAGAAAGCATAAGGAAGGAGGTATTGCTTACACCGCCGCAGCCGGGCGCATGTAGGAGATCGGCGCAGAACCGGCGTCTTCGAAGATCACCACATCCCAGGCGTCTGCCTCGGCCATCAGCTGGCGCAGCAGGCGATTGTTCAGGGCGTGACCGGACTTGAAGCCGCGGAATTCTCCAATCAGGCTGTTACCCAAGAGGTACAGATCACCGATCGCATCGAGAATCTTGTGTTTGACGAACTCGTCTTCGTAACGAAGACCGTCTTCGTTAAGCACGCGATCCTCATCGACCACAATGGCGTTATCCACGCTGCCGCCGAGCGCGAGGTTCTGCGAACGCAGATACTCGATATCGCTCATGAACCCGAAGGTCCGCGCACGACTGACTTCCTTGACGAAGGAGGTGCTGGAGAAGTCAACGCAGGCGGTCTGGGTACGACCGTGGAATACCGGATGGTCGAAGTCGATCTCGAAGCTCACCTTGAAGCCGTCGAAAGGTACGAAGGTGGCGCGCTTGTCGCCATCTTCAACCGTCACCTCACGCAGGATACGGATGAACTTCTTCGGCGCTTCCTGCTCCTGCAGGCCGGCCGATTGCAACAGAAACACGAAGGGACCGGCGCTACCGTCCATGATCGGCACTTCCGATGCGGACAGTTCGACATAGGCGTTGTCGATGCCCAGACCGGCCATGGCCGAGAGCAGGTGCTCAACGGTATCCACCTTGACGTCACCATTGACCAGCGTGGTCGACATGGTGGTTTCACCGACATTTTCCGCCCGTGCCGGAATTTCCACCATCGGGTCGAGGTCGGTGCGTCGGAACACGATACCGGTGTCCACCGGAGCTGGCTTCAGGGTCAGGTAAACCTTCTCTCCCGAATGCAGGCCAACGCCGGTGGCGCGGATAATGTTCTTCAAGGTGCGTTGTTTGATCATGGACTCAGTCGCTTTACGTCAGTTGCGAACAATTTTCAACAATGGTCGAGCATGATAACAGAGCCGACCATCGCTGCACACCAATCACAACTGCAATCCCCATAGCAAAAATCAATCAGCCTGACGACGCAGGAAAGCCGGGATATCCAGGTAATCGAGATCATCCTGGGTATTCAGCTTGGCGGCGGTCGCGGCAGCCGCATAGCTCTGACGCTGTACGGTGGGACGCTCGTAGTCCTTGTAGTTGACGCTGGCCTCAGCCTGCTGACGGGACGGAGCAGCGGCCACAGGAGCCGAAGCCACGGCCACCGGCGCGGCGACGGTGTTGTCCACGACCTTGACCGGCTTGTCACTGCGCTGCCCCAGGCCGGTAGCGACCACGGTCACGTGCAGTTCGTCACGCAGTTCCGGATCGATCACGGCGCCGACCTTCACGGTGGCGTGCTCGGAAGCGAAGGCTTCGATGATCTCGCCCACAGCGGCGTACTCGCCCAGGGACAGATCCAGACCAGCGGTAATGTTGACCAGAATGCCGCGGGCGCCCTGCAGGTTGATGTCTTCCAGCAGCGGGTTGCGGATGGCCGCTTCGGTAGCTTCACGCGCACGGTTCGGACCGCTGGCGCAGCCGGTGCCCATCATGGCCATGCCCATTTCGCCCATCACGGTCTTAACGTCGGCAAAGTCGACGTTCATCAGGCCCGGACGCTGCATGATGTCGGAGATGCCACGTACAGCACCGGCCAGCACGTCGTCAGCCTTGGCGAAGGCGGACAGCAGGCTGGCGTCCTTGCCGAGAATGGTCAGCAGCTTCTCGTTGGGGATGGTGATCAGCGAGTCGACGCACTCGGCCAGAGCGCGGATGCCTTCGTCCGCGACCTGCATGCGCTTGCGACCTTCGAACGGGAACGGACGGGTCACCACGGCGACGGTCAGAATGCCCATTTCCTTGGCCACCTGAGCAATGATCGGCGCCGCACCGGTACCGGTACCGCCACCCATGCCGGTGGTGATGAAGACCATGTCGGCGCCATTCAGGACTTCCTGAATGCGCTCGCGGTCTTCCAGGGCAGCCTGGCGGCCGATTTCCGGATTGGTGCCGGCGCCCAGCCCCTTGGTTACGCCCGGGCCGAGTTGCAGCACGGTGCGCACGGAAACATTTTTCAGTGCCTGAGCATCGGTGTTGGCGCAGATGAATTCGACGCCTTCGATGTTGCTGCGCAGCATGTGGTTCACGGCATTACCGCCACCGCCGCCCACGCCAACAACCTTGATCACTGCACTTTGCGGGATATTGTCTACGAGCTCGAACATTTCCCCTCTCCTTCCTTTTTTAGTTATATCGCCAACAGCTACCGCGGTTTAGAAATTGCCCTGGATCCAGCGTTTAAGCTTTTCCAATACAGGTGTCTTGGGTTCGTCATTGAACAAACCGCCCGCCATGGCATAGCCGTCGGACTGTTTTTGCAGCCCGTACATCAGCAAACCCACGGCAGTGGAATAAATCGGATTACGCACCACGTCAGCCATTCCCTTGACGTTATGAGGAGCGCCCAAGCGCACCGGCATGTGAAAGATCTCTTCGGCCAATTCGACGGCACCTTCCATCTTGGCGGTGCCACCGGTGAGGACGATCCCGGCCGGAATCATGTCCTCATAGCCACTGCGCCGCAGCTCGGCCTGAATGAGGGTGAAGAGCTCGTCGTAACGCGGCTCGACAACCTCAGCCAGAGCTTGACGGGACAGTTCCCGCGGTGGCCGGTCCCCAACACTGGGAACCTTGATGGTTTCCCCAGCACCGGCCAGTTTGGCTAGTGCACAAGCATACCGAATCTTGATCTCTTCGGCATACTGGGTCGGCGTACGTAATGCCATGGCGATATCATTGGTAACCTGGTCACCAGCGATCGGAATTACCGCAGTGTGACGTATCGCACCTTCTGCAAAGATGGCGATGTCGGTGGTGCCGCCGCCGATATCGACCAGGCACACACCCAGTTCCTTCTCGTCATCGGTCAGCACGGCATAGGCCGAGGCCAGCTGTTCCAGAATGATGTCGTCGACTTCCAGCGCACAGCGGCGCACGCACTTCTCGATATTCTGCGAGGCGTTGGTGGCGCAGGTGACCACGTGCACCTTGGCTTCCAGACGCACACCCGACATACCCAGCGGCTCACGTACGCCTTCCTGGTTATCGATCACGTAATCCTGCGGCAGGGTGTGCAGCACCCGCTGGTCGGCCGGAATGGCCACAGCCTGTGCCGCATCCAGCACGCGCTCGATATCCGCCGGACTGACTTCGCGGTCGCGGATGGCGACGATGCCGTGGCTGTTCAGGCTGCGGATATGGTTGCCGGCCACACCCACGAAGGCCGAATGAATCCGGCAGCCGGCCATCTGCTGCGCTTCGTCGATGGCGCGCTGAATCGACTGCACGGTGGACTCGATATTCACCACCACGCCTTTTTTCAGACCGCGCGAGGGATTGGTACCGATCCCGACGATTTCCAGTGCGCCATCGGCAGTCACTTCGCCCACCAGCGCCACCACCTTGGAGGTGCCGATGTCCAGACCGACGATCATCTTGCCGCTCTGCATGGTTGCCATGTCCTTGCCTTCTCCTCGCTTCACTGTACGGCGGCGGGCTTGGCCGCCGTGGGCGCCACCGGCTCGCGCCACGCCACGGCCAGGCCGTTGGGGTAGCGCAGGTCGATGCGCGCGATATTGGGTTGCTGCGCCTTCAGCGCTTTTTCGTAAATCGCCGCGAAGCGACGCATCTTGTCGACGATGTGGTCGCGCCCCAGCAGCAGGTCGATGCCCTGGGCCGTGCGCAGATACCAGCTGCCACGCTCGCGCATTTCCAGGGCACTGATGGAAAAGCCCAGCGGGCGCAGCATCTGACTGAGCACCTGATACTGCTGCATCACCTGACGCTGGGCGCGCTGCGGCCCGGCCAGACGCGGCAGGTGCTGGTAGTTGGCCGATTCGCGCGGGGCAAAGGCATGCCCGGCATTGTTGAGCAGGGCCTCATCGCCCCAGCGCGCCACCGGCAGCTGTTCTTCCAGGCGAATCATGATCTGATCCGGCCACACTCGACGCACTTCGGCGTGGGCGATCCAGGGCATCTGCTCCAGTTCCTGGCGCATGCCAGACAGGTTGATCTGCAGGAAGCTGGCCTGAATGTAGGGTGCGATGCGCTGCTGCACCGCCTGCTGACTGATGTAGCTGAGTTCGCCGTCGACGCTGACCTTGCTGATCGGCCGGTCGATATAAGGCAACGCCCGCTGTGCGCCTTCATAAGCGGCCACGCCGAGCACCACCAGCAACACCGGCCAGATCAGACGCTTGAGCGGGCTGAAATCCGGCTTGGGCAGACGCAGGCTGAGCGGCTCCTTGGCCACCAGGCGGCTGGCGCCACGCTGCGCCGGACGACGCGGCGGCGCGCTGCGTTCCGGAACGGCATACTGGTGGTGACGGAGCGACATGCTCATGACTTAACCCCGTGCCTCAAGGCTGTCGGCCAGAATCGCCTGGACCAGGTCAGTGAACTCCAGACCTACGGCCTTGGCGGCCATCGGCACCAGGCTGTGGTCGGTCATGCCCGGTACGGTATTGACTTCCAGCAGCCAGAACCGGCCGTCGGCATCCTGCATCACATCAACCCGCGCCCAGCCCTGAGTGCCCACGGCTTCGCAGGCGCGCGCGGTGAGAGCCTTGAGTTCGGCTTCCTTCTCTGCCGACAGGCCGCAGGGAATGCGGTACTGGGTGTCATTGGCCAGGTACTTGGCGTCGTAATCGTAGAAGCTGTGCGGCGTGCCCAGACCGATCGGCGGCAGCACCTCGCCACGCAGCACGGCAACGGTAAATTCCGGGCCCTTGATCCACTGCTCGACCAGCACCTGCGAGTCGAACTGCGCGGCAGACTGCCAGGCCTCGACCAGCGCAGCCACGCTGTCGACCTTGGCCATACCGATGCTCGAACCCTCATGGGCCGGTTTGACGATCAGCGGAAAGCCCAGCTCGCTCGCGGCCTTTTCGCAATCGGCGACCGAGGCCAGCACGGCATGCCGGGGAGTCGGCAGGCCGAGGCTCTGCCAGACCTGCTTGGTGCGCAGCTTGTCCATGGCCAACGCCGAGGCCAGCACGCCGCTACCGGTATAGGGAATCCCGGCGCATTCCAAAAGGCCCTGCATGGTGCCGTCTTCGCCGCCGCGACCGTGCAGCACGATAAAGGCGCGGTCGATCTTCTCGCTGCTCAGGCGCTGCAGCAGGTCATCGCCGACATCGATGCCAAAGGCATCCACACCGGTTTCCTGCAGGGCAGCCAGTACGGCGGCGCCGGATTTCAGCGACACCGGACGCTCGGCGCTCTTGCCGCCGAAGAGAACCGCCACGCGACCGAAGGCCGCCGGCGCATGTTGCGAACGCAGACTCATTTCGACTCACCCTGACCCGCGAACAGCGGGTGTTTCAGCAGTTGCGGTGCCAGACCGCCGATGTCGCCGGCACCCTGACAGAGCAGGATGTCGCCGGCACGCAGCAGCGGCTTGACCAGCGGAGCGATATCCACGCCCCGCTCGAGATAGATCGGGTCCAGCTTGCCGCGCTGGCGGATGCTGTGGCACAGCTGGCGGCTGTCCGCACCCGGGATCGGGCTTTCGCCGGCCGGGTAGACTTCCATCAGCAGCAGCACCTTGGCATCGCCCAGCACCTGCACGAAGTCGTCATACAGATCGCGGGTACGGCTGTAACGGTGCGGCTGGTAGACCATCACCAGGCGGCGCTCAGGCCAACCACCTCGAACGGCCTGGATCACTGCGGCCACTTCACGCGGGTGATGACCGTAATCGTCGACCAGCATCACGCTGCCACCATCCACCGGCAGTTCGCCGTAGACCTGGAAGCGCCGGCCAACACCCTGGAAGCCCGACAGGCCGGCGACGATGGCGGCATCGTCAATGCCCTCCTCGCTGGCGATGGCGATGGTGGCCAGGGAATTGAGGACGTTGTGGTTGCCCGGCATGTTCACCGAGACGTCCAGCGGCGCGCGGTCACGGCGCAGGACGGTGAAGAAGGTCTGCATGCCCTGCTGACGGACGTTGATCGCACGCACGTCGGCATCTTCGGCAAAGCCGTAGGTCACGGTCGGGCGGGCCACCTGCGGCAGCAGCTCGCGCACCACCGGATCGTCCACGCAAAGCACGGCCAGGCCGTAGAACGGCAGGTTGTGCAGGAACTCGACGAAGGTCTTCTTCAGTACGTTGAAGTCGCCACCGTAGGTGCTCATGTGGTCGGCATCGATGTTGGTGACCACGGCGACCATCGGCTGCAGGTGCAGGAAGCTGGCGTCGCTCTCGTCGGCCTCGGCCACCAGGTAGCGGCTGGTACCCAGCTGAGCGTTGGTGCCGGCGGCATTCAGGCGGCCGCCGATGACAAAGGTCGGGTCCAGGCCGCCGGCGGCGAAGACCGAGGCGATCAGGCTGGTGGTGGTGGTCTTGCCGTGGGTGCCGGCGACGGCAATGCCGTGGCGGTAGCGCATCAGCTCGGCGAGCATTTCCGCACGCGGCACCACCGGAATGCGCCGGGCCAGTGCCTGGGCAACTTCCGGGTTGCTGGTATTGACTGCACTGGATACCACCAGCACATCCGCCTGGGCGGCGTTCTCGGCACGATGGCCGATATGGATGGTGGCGCCGAAACTTTCCAGACGCTCAGTCACAGGCGAGGCCTTGAGATCGGAACCGGACACCTGATAACCGAGGTTCAGCAACACCTCGGCGATACCGCACATACCCACGCCGCCGATGCCGACGAAGTGGATGTTGCGGATACGGCGCATTTCCGGCTGCGGAAAGGCTTTCTGGCTCTCAACCACGGGCCACCTCCAGGCAAATACTCACCACACGGTCGGTGGCATCCGGTTTGGCCAGACGACGGGCGATTTCGCCCATGGCCAGCAGTTTGTCGTTGTGCATCAGAACCTCGGTCAACTGTGCGGCCAGCGCGGTCGCATCAGTGGCATGTTGCGGCAACAGCACGGCGGCGCCGGCGTTGGCCAGAAATTCGGCGTTGCGCGTCTGGTGATCGTCGATCGCGTGGGGCAACGGGATCAGGAAAGCCGGCAGGCCGGCAGCGGCCACCTCGCTAACGGTCAGCGCGCCGGCGCGGCAGACGATCAGATCGGCCCAGCCATAGGCATCGGCCATATCGCTGATGAACGGACGGACATCGGCCTCGATGGCCAGATCCCGGTAGCGCCCGGCGGTGATGTCCGCGTGCTGGCGGCCGGCCTGATGGCAGATCTGCGGGCGCAGAGCTTCGGGCAGCAGCGCCAGGGCAGCCGGCAGCAATTTGTTCAGCGGCTCGGCACCCAGACTACCGCCCAGCACCAGCAGTCGCGGCTTGCGGCTCTGCAGCGAAGTCCGCGGCGTCGGCAGGAACAGCTCCTCGCGCACCGGATTGCCGGTGGTGTGCAGCTTGGCGCTGGACTTGAAGGTCTGCGGGAAGGCCTCGCAAATCCGCGCAGCGATACGCGACAGCAGGCGGTTGGCAGTGCCGGCCACGGCATTCTGCTCATGGATGATCAGCGGCACGCCGGCCAGTCGCGCGGCGAGGCCGCCGGGGCCGGTCACGTAGCCGCCCATGCCGAGCACGCAGACCGGCTGCAGCTCGCGCACGATACGGCGGGCCTGCAGCAGGGCACGGAAGATGTCGAACGGCGCCTTGAGCAGAGACTTGACGCCCTTGCCGCGCAAACCCGACACCTGAATTAGGTGCAGCGGCAGGCCGGCGGCGGGCACCAGCTCGTTCTCGATACCACGCGGGGTGCCCAGCCAGTGCACGGCATAACCGCGCGCCTGGAACTCGCGGGCACAGGCCAGCGCCGGGAACACGTGCCCGCCGGTACCGCCAGCCATGATCAGTACGTTAGCGGCCATGGCGAAGCTCCCGTACGGCCGACTCGTCGAAGAAGTCATCTTCGGAGAACTCCACTTCCTCGCTGCCCAGCAGGCTGCGACGCTCCCACTCGATGCGCAGCAGCACACCCAGGCAGGCGGCGCAAACCACCAGCGAGCTGCCGCCGTAGCTAAGGAATGGCAGGGTCAGACCCTTAGTTGGCAGCAGACCGGTGTTCACACCGATATTGATGAGAATCTGGCCGATCCACAGGAACGCCAGACCGTAGGCGACGTAAGCCGAGTAGAACTGCTTGGCCTTCTCCGCCCACAGGCCGATGTACAGGGCACGCACGCCGACGAAGACGAACAGCGCCACGGTCAGCAGCGCGCCGATCATGCCAAGCTCTTCGGCCAGCACGGAAAAGACGAAGTCGGTGTGGGCTTCCGGCAGGTAGAACTGCTTCTGGATGCTGTTGCCAAGCCCCACGCCCAGCCATTCGCCACGACCGAAGGCGATCAGTGCCTGCGACAGCTGGTAACCGGCACCGAACTGATCGGCCCAGGGATCGGCAAAGTTGGTCAGGCGCGCCATCCGGTAAGGCTGCGCCTGCACCAGAATGACCACGGCGACCACGGCGGCAATCACCAGCAGCAGGAAGCGGAACAGCCCCACGCCGCCCAGGAACAGCATGGCACCAGCCGCACCGAGCATCACCACGGTGGCGCCGAAGTCCGGCTCCAGCAGCAGCAGCACCGCCAGCGGCAGCAATACGAAGAACGGCTTGATAAAGCCCATCCAGCTTTCCCGTACTTCCTGCTGACGGCGCACCAGGTAGCCGGCCAGATAGACCACCACGGCCACCTTTGCCAGCTCGGAAGGCTGAATGTTAAAGATGCCGAAGCCGATCCAGCGCGAAGCACCGTTGACCTCACGGCCGATGCCGGGGATCAGCACCAGCACCAGCAGAGCCGCGCTGCCCAACAGCAGCTTGCCGCCATTGGCCTGCCAGGTGCTCATCGGCACCATCAGCGTGAGCACGCAGGCCACGGCACCAATGGCCAGATACACCAGGTGACGCACCATGTAATACAGCGGCGTGCCGGACTGCGCGGCGGCCACTTCCGACGAAGCCGAGGTGATCATCACCAGGCCCAGGCCGAGCAGTGCCAGGCAGCCGGCCAGCAGCGGAAAATCGATATCGACACCACGCCCGCTGTTCAGCGGTGACGGGAAGGGGCGCAGGAAGCCGAGACCGTTGATCATGCCAGGGCCTGCGCTGCGGCGGCGAACAGACGGCCGCGCTCTTCGAAGTTCTTGAACATGTCCAAGCTGGCGCAGGCCGGCGACAGCAGTACGGCATCACCACTCTGGGCCAGCTCGGCGGCGCGCTGCACGGCCTCGTCCAGGCTCTGCACACGCAGCAGCGGTACCGCATCGCCCAACGCTGTGGCCAGACGCTCGGCGTCACGGCCCAGCAGCACCACGGCGCGGCAGAACCTGGCCACCGGCGCCTGCAGCGCAGCGAAGTCGGCGCCCTTGCCATCGCCACCGGCGATCAGCACCAGCTTGCCGGCGATATCCGCGCCCAGCCCCTCGATGGCAGCCAGTGCGGCGCCGACGTTGGTGGCCTTGGAGTCGTTGTAATAGCTGACTCCGGAGTGCTCACACACCCACTGACAGCGATGATCGAGACCGACGAAACGCTGCAGGGTCGCCAGCATCGGCGCGAACGGCAGGCCGGCGGCGTGCCCCAGTGCCAGGGCCGCCAGGGCGTTGCTCTGGTTGTGCACACCGCGCATTTTCAGCTCACGGGTCGGCAGCAGCGGCTCGAACTGGAAGGTCAGCCACTTCTCGCCTTCGCGCTCGGTAAGGCCAAAGCCCTTGAAGTCCGGCTTGCCCAGACCGAAGGTCCAGCACGGCAACTGATCGGCCACCAACGGACGCGACAGGCCATCATCACGATTGACCACTACCTGCTGCGCGCCACGGAAGATGCGGTGCTTGGCCAGGTGGTACTGCTGCATGTCCGCATAACGGTCCATGTGGTCTTCGCTGAGATTGAGGCAGGTCGCCACTGCGGCATTCAGGCGCTCGGTGGTTTCCAGCTGGAAGCTGGACAGCTCCAGCACATACAGCTCCACTTCGTCGCTGAGCAGATCCAGCGCCGGGGTGCCGAGATTGCCGCCCACAGCGACCTTCTTGCCGGCCTCGGCGGCCATTTCGCCGACCAGAGTGGTCACCGTGCTCTTGGCATTGGAGCCGGTAATGGCAATGATCGGTGCCTTGGCATAACGGGCAAACAGGTCGATATCACCCGACAGTTTGACGCCGCGCGCGGCGGCCTCCTGCAGAGCCGGGGTGGCCACGGCCAGACCGGGGCTGACATACAGCTCGCTGGCGCGGCAGAGGAACTCCACATCCAGTTCACCGCAGCGGACTTCCACTTCCGGATAGTCGCGCTGCAGGGTGGCCAGCTCCGGCGGATTCGCGCGGGTATCAGCCACGGCAAAGCGCAGACCCTGACGCGCTAGGAAGCGCACCAGGGACATGCCGCTCTTGCCGAGGCCGACAACGATGCGGAATTGGTCGGAAGCGATCAGGCTCACAGGTCAGTCCTCAACGCAGCTTCAGGGTGGCCAGGCCGATCAGCACCAGAATCACGGTGATGATCCAGAAGCGCACGATCACGCGCGGCTCCGGCCAGCCTTTCAGTTCGAAGTGGTGATGGATCGGCGCCATGCGGAACACGCGCTTGCCGGTCAGCTTGAAGCTGGCGACCTGGATCATCACCGACAGGGTTTCCATGACGAACACGCCGCCCATGATGAACAGCACGATCTCCTGACGAACGATCACGGCGATGGTGCCGAGCGCCGCACCCAGCGCCAGCGCGCCCACGTCGCCCATGAACACCTGAGCCGGGTAGGTGTTGAACCACAGGAAGCCCAGACCCGCACCGACCAGCGCGGCGCAGAACACGATCAGCTCGCCGGAGCCCGGCACATAGGGGATGAACAGGTATTCGGCGAACTTAATGTTGCCCGACAGGTAGCAGAAGATGCCCAGTGCGCCGCCCACCAGCACGGTCGGCAGGATGGCCAGGCCATCGAGCCCGTCGGTCAGGTTCACCGCATTGCTGGTGCCGACGATGACGAAGTAGGTCAGCACCACGAAGCCCACACCCAGCGGAATGGCCACGTCCTTGAGCATCGGCACGATCAGGGTGGTTTCCACAGGACTCTGCGCGGTCACATACAGGAACACCGCGGCGGCGAGACCGAATACCGACTGCCAGAAATACTTCCAGCGGCTCGGCAGGCCACGGGAGTTCTTCTCGATCACCTTGCGGTAGTCATCCACCCAGCCGATGGCGCCGAACAGCAGGGTCACGGCCAGTACGGTCCACACATAGCGGTTGGTCAGGTCAGCCCACAGCAGAGTGCTCACGGCGATGGCGGTGAGAATCAGCGCGCCACCCATGGTCGGCGTGCCCTTCTTCGACAGGTGCGACTGCGGGCCATCGTTGCGCACGGCCTGGCCGATCTGGCGAATCTGCAGGGTGCGAATCATCCACGGGCCCAGCCACAGCGACAGGGCCAGGGCTGTCAGTACCCCGAGAATCCCGCGCAGGGTCAGGTACTGGAACACGCCGAAGCCGGTGTGAAACTGTTGCAGGTACTCCGCCAGCAGCAGCAGCATTAGTGAGTCTCCTCGGTGGATGCGCAAAGTGCAGCGACGACCTTGTCCATAGCCGCACTGCGCGAACCTTTGATCAATAGCGTGGTAGAGGGTCCCTGCTCGGCGGCCAGTGCGGCGATCAGGCTGGCCTGATCGGCAAAGTGGCGGCCTTCGGCGCCGAATGCGGCTACCGCATGGCGCATCAGCGGGCCGACGGCATACAGCGCGTCGACTTTGCCGGCCGCGTAAGTGCCGACGTCGCGATGGCCTTGCTCGGCCCATTCGCCCAACTCGCCAATATCCCCCAGCACCAGAACGGTGCGACCGGGGAAGGCGGCGAGTATATCAACCGCGGCGCACACAGCGACCGGGTTGGCGTTGTAGGTATCGTCGATCAGTCGCGCGCCATTCGTCGCCACACGAGCAACGGCGCGGCCTTTGACCGGTTGCAGGCTTTCCAGCCCCTGCCGGATCCCGACCAGCGGCACGTTCAGCGTGTGCGCCGCAGCCGCCGCGGCCAGGGCATTGGCAACATTGTGCAGACCCAGCAGATTGAGCTGCACCCGCACCTCGCCCGCCGGGCTGTGCAGGGTGAAGGCCGGGCAGCCGCGCGCATCATGCTCGATGGCGCTGGCATGGAAATCGGCCTGGGGGTTGTTCAGGGCAAAGGTCAGCACGGGGCGCTCACCGACACGCTGCCGCCAGGTAGCAAAGGCCGCCTGGTCAAGATTGAGCACGGCCACGCCATCGGCGGTCAGCCCTTCGAGAATTTCGCCCTTGGCCTGGACAATCTTCTCCGGACCACCGAACTCGCCAACGTGGGCATTGCCGGCATTGTTCAGGATCGCCACCTGCGGCCGGGTCAGCGCCACGGTGTAGGCAATCTCGCCGACATGGTTGGCACCCAGCTCAATCACGGCACTGCGGTGCTCGGGCGCCAGTTCCAGCAGGGTCAGCGGCACACCGAGATCATTGTTCAGGTTGCCACGGGTCGCCAGGACCGGCCCCAGGGTCGAAAGAATGCTGGCGAGCATTTCCTTGACCGTGGTCTTGCCGGAGGAGCCGGTGACCGCGACCAGCGGGCCGCTGAAGGCGGCACGGTTCAGCGCGCCCAGTTGCCCCAGCGCAATACGGGTATCGGCCACCACCAGCTGCGGCAGGCCTGCACCCGGCACCTCGCGCTGTACCAGCGCGGCAACGGCGCCCTTGGCCGCCACGTCTGCCAGGTAGTTATGGCCGTCGAAGTTGGGGCCAACCAGAGCGACGAACAACTGACCGGCCTCGATCTTGCGGCTGTCGGTGCTCACGGCAGCAAAGGCCACATCGGCGCCCACTACACGTGCGCCGAGGGCATTGGCCACTTCGCTGAGCCGCAGCGCTTTAAGCATGCTTCACCTCGCGTGCCGCCAGAGCCTTGGCCGCCTCTTCAAGATCGGAGAAATGCAGGCGCTCGCCGTGAATCTCCTGGTAGTCCTCATGCCCCTTGCCGGCCAGCACCACCACGTCACCGACCTTGGCGGCGGCGATCAGCTGCGCGATGGCCTCGCCGCGACCGTGCAGGAACTGCACAGCCTCGGCCTGGGCGAAGCCGGCGCGAATGTCGGCAAAAATCTGTGCCGGCTCTTCCGTGCGCGGGTTGTCGTCGGTAACCAGCACACGATCGGCCAGCGCCTCGGCAATCTGCGCCATCAGCGGGCGCTTGCCACGGTCACGGTCACCACCGCAACCGAACAGGCACAGCAGCTCGCCCTGCACATGCGGACGCAGCGCCCGCAGCACCTGCTCCAGAGCATCCGGGGTGTGCGCGTAATCCACGACAACCAGTGGCTGCGCACCGCCGCCCAGACGCTGCATGCGGCCTACCGGGCCCTGCAATTTCGGCATGACCGCGAGAATTTCGTCCAGCGGATAGTTCAGACCCAGCAAGGCCCCGACTACCGCCAAGAGGTTGCTCAGGTTGAAACGACCCAGCAGCGGGCTACGCAGCAGGCCGGCACCTTGCGGCGAGACGATGCGTGCTTCGATGCCGTCATTGCTGAAGCGGGCTTCTGAGCAGTACAGGTAGGCATCGGCATTTTCCAGGCTGTAGCCGATCAGGCGTGACTCGGCGACCCCGGCAGCCAGCTGGCGACCGAAGGCGTCGTCCAGATTGATCACCCGGCACTTGAGCTGCGGCCAGGCGAACAGCTTGGCCTTGGCCGCGCCATAGGCCTCCATGCTGCCGTGGTAATCCAGGTGATCACGCGACAGGTTGGTGAACACCGCCACATCGAAATCCAGCGCCGCCACGCGCCCTTGCTCCAGACCATGGGAGGAAACCTCCATGGCCACGGCACGAGCGCCGGCCTGCTTGAGGCGGGCCAGGGTGGCCTGCACAGCCAGCGGATCAGGCGTGGTGTGCTTGCCGCTCTCCAGAGCGTCGAAGAAGCCGACACCCAGAGTACCGATCAGGCCGCAGCGCTCGCCAAGCAGGTCAAGGGCCTGAGCGATCAGCTGGCTTACGCTGGTCTTGCCATTGGTGCCGGTCACCCCGACCAGATGCAGACCGCGGCTCGGTTCGCCATAAAAGCGCCCGGCGATGGCCGACAACTGCTGCGCCAGCCCCTTGACCGGCAACAGCTGAGCCGCGCTATCGCTCATCTGCGGCGCGCCTTCGCTTTCGTAGGCCACCGCCGCGGCGCCACGGCCGATGGCGTCGGCGATATGGTCGCGGCCATCGCTGCGGGTTCCGGGAATGGCCAGAAACAGATCACCGGCCTTGACCGCGCGGCTGTCCAGGGTCAGCTCGCGAATCAGCGTTGAGCTCTCCGCCTGCAGCATGAATTGATTGAGCGGCATAGGCATCAGATACGCCCTCCTTTGCCTTGCACCAGCGCAGCGGTCTTGTTCTCCGGGCTTTCCGCCGGAACCGGCGCTGGCAGATTGTCTGGAGCCACGTTCATCAGACGCAGCGCGCCTGCCATGACCTTGCCGAAAACAGGCGCGGCGACGAAGCCACCAAAGTACTGACCGAACAAAGGACGGGGCTCGTCGATGATGACGATGCAAGCCAGACGCGGATTGGAAATAGGCGCCAGGCCGGCAAACACAGAGCGGTAGCGTTTCTCTTCGTAGCCACCGCCAGCCTTGGTCTTGTGAATGGTGCCGGTCTTGCCGCCCACCTGATAGCCAGGCACACGCGCCTTGGAGCCGGTACCACCATTTTCGTCGACCACGGTACGCAGCATCTGCAGAACCTGGCCCGCGACTTTGGGGTCAAGCACCTGTACGCCTGTCGGACGCTGATCAATACGAGTCATCGACAGCGGGACGCTGAGGCCCTTGTTGCCCAGTACGCCATAGGCATGGGCGAGCTGCACTGCAGTAACCGACAGGCCGTAGCCATAGGACATCACCGCCGTTTCCACCGGCTTCCACACGCGGAAATTCGGCAGATTGCCGACGCGCTCGCCAGGGAAGCCCAGTCCGGTATCCTGCCCCAACCCTACCTGCTGAAGGGTCGCAAACAGCTGCTCGCCACCGATGTCCAGAGCAATGCGGGCGACGCCAATGTTGCTGGACTTCTTGATCACACCGGTGATGTCCAGCACACCGTAGTTGTGCACGTCGCGCACGGTCTTGCGTCCCACCTGGTAGTAACCCGGACGGGTGTCAATGATGGTTTCCGGCTGGTACTTGCCCGAGTTCAGGCCCATGGCCACGACGAACGGCTTGACCGCCGAACCCGGCTCGAATACGTCGATCATGGCGCGGTTGCGCATCATCGCCGGGTTGAGGTTGCGACGGTTGTTCGGGTTGTAGGTCGGCTGGTTGGCCATCGCCAGGACTTCGCCAGTCTGCACATCGATCATCACCAGACTGCCGGCCTTGGCACCGAACTCGACCAGCGCGTTGCGCAGCTCACGATGGGCCAGGTACTGCAGGCGCAGGTCGATGGACAGTGCCAGGCTCTTGCCCGCCTTGGCGTTCTGGGTGACCTGCAGATCGCGAATCAGGTGACCACGACGATCCTTGAGCACCTGGCGCTTGCCCGGCACGCCGGCAAGCCAGTCTTCATAGGCCAGCTCGACGCCTTCACGACCCTTGTCATCGACATCGGTGAAGCCAACCACATGAGCGGTCACTTCACCAGCCGGATAGAAACGACGAAATTCCTCGATGGCATAAACCCCGGGAATCTTCAGATCGGTAACCGACTGCCCCTGCTCGGGCGTCAACCCTCGCACCAGATACATGAACTCGCGCTTGCGGTGCAGTTCGATACGCTCGGCCAGCGTGGCCGGCTGTACGCCCAGCACAGCGGCCAGCTGAGGCCAGCGTTGCTTGGCGCCCATCAGTTCCTTGGGGTTGGCCCACAGCGTGGTCACGGCGGTAGAGACGGCCAGCGGCTCACCATTGCGATCGGTGATCAGGCCACGGTGCGCCGGAATCGGAATATGCCGCAGGCTGCGTGCATCGCCCTGATCCTGGAGAAACTGCTGATCAAACACATGCAGATCCACGATCCGCCAGCAGATAGCCGCAACCATGGCGGCGAGCAGCGCCAGCACCAGGCGGAAACGCCAGGGATAGAGCGCGCCGTCAAGACTGCTCATGGCGCCACCATCTGTACTTCGGCCGGCTCCGGAATCCGCATCTGCAACTGACCGGTGGCCAGTGCTTCGATGCGGCTGTGCGCGGTCCAGGTGCTCTGCTCCAGGAGCAAACGCCCCCACTCGGCCTGCGCCTTGTCGCGCACACTGAGCTCGGCAAACAGGGCATTGAGCAACTGCCGGTTCCAATGCGCGGTATAGGCAACGCCTACTGCCGAGATCAGGATGGCCGTAAACAGTACGCCAAGCAGAAAACTGCCCGGCGGCAATGGTTTGGCATAAAGGCGGCTCAACGCAGTTTCTCCGCTACGCGCATTACCGCGCTGCGCGAGCGTGGATTGGCCTTGACCTCGGCATCACTGGCGAAGATCGGCTTGCCCAGCAGTTTGAGGCGAGGCTCGAAAGCCTTGGGAATGATCGGCAGGTGACGCGGCAGGTTGTCCGCCTCGCCCTTGGCATGCTTGCGCATGAACTGCTTGACGATGCGGTCTTCCAGCGAGTGGAAGCTGATCACCACCAGGCGGCCGCCGACTGCCAGACTTTCCAGAGCAGCATCCAGCCCGCGCTCCAGATCACCCAGCTCGTTATTGACGTGAATGCGCAAACCCTGGAAGGCCCGGGTTGCCGGATTCTTGCCCTTTTCCCAGGACGGATTGGCTTCGGTCAGCACCGCCGCCAGATCGGCCGTGCGCTCGAATGGCCTGACCGCACGACGCTCGACCACGGCCCGTGCCATGCGCTTGGCGAAGCGCTCCTCGCCATACTCCTTGAAGACGCGGGCAATTTCCTCGACATCCGCCGTGGCAATGAACTGTGCCGCACTGCTACCGGCATCCGGATTCATGCGCATGTCCAGCGGACCATCATTGAGAAAGCTGAAGCCGCGAGTCGGGTCATCCAGCTGTGGCGAGGATACACCCAGGTCGAGCAGAACGCCCTGCACCTGGCCCGTCAGCTGGCGCGCAGCAAGCTCATCGCCCATGTCGGCAAAGCTGCGCTGCACAATGACAAAGCGGCCGTCTTCGGCCGCCAGAGCATTACCGGTGGCAATCGCCAGAGGATCCTTGTCGAAGCCGAGCAGCCGCCCTTGTGCGCCGAGCCCTTCCAGAATCAGCCGGCTATGACCACCGCGGCCGAAGGTGCCATCGACGTAGCAACGGTCAGCGCGCAGCGCCAACTGCTCAACGGCTTCGTCGAGCAGTACGGTGATATGGCGGTAGGCGCTGGCAGTCATAGTCACAGGATCAGATCACGCAGTTCATCCGGCAGACCGCCAGGTTGTTTGATGGCCGCCAGATCCGCCTCTGCCAGCGCGTTCCAGGCACTTTCATTCCACAGCTGAAACTTGTTCAGCTGCCCAACCAGCATCGCGTGCTTGTCCAGACCTGCGTGCTCACGCAGACGCGGCGGCACCAGGAAGCGGCCATTGCTGTCCAGCTCCAGATCCACGGCATTACCGATCAGCACGCGCTGCAGGCGACGGTTTTCTTCAACAAGGGATGGCAGCTGACGCAATTTGGCTTCGATCAGCTCCCACTCAGTCAGCGGGTAGACGCACAGGCAGGGGTCAACAGCATCAACCGTCACGATGAGCTGGCCGGCACAACGCGAAAGCAGCTCATCACGATACCGACTCGGCATCGCGAGGCGCCCTTTGGCGTCGAGACTGATGGCGTTAGCTCCGCGAAACAAGATTGCGCTTCCCCTTATTAACTAGCTTTCCGTGCTTAAAAAACCACTTCAACCCACTTCATACCACTTTCGCACACTATAGGAACGCAAGCTCCCCACCGTCAAGGCGAGCCTTGAGGGAAAAATCCTTACAGAACGTAGATTTAGCGACGATTCGAGGGGGTTTTAGCGGGTTTTTGGCGGGGGATTTTGAGGCAATATTTCACCCGCTCAGAGAGCTGAGCGCTGAACTTAAAGTAACTTCTTAAGAGTAAGAATTTTTAGATATTGAGCAGGTGGGAAAACAGCAAAAGCAGATTAAGCAGAAAGAGGTGGAGAGTCGGTCTGTAAGCCGGGTTCTGTCGAGGACAGCCATTCCTCTACGACATACATCACTGCATGCCTTTAGCAACCTACCCGGTTCCAACGCGGGCCGCGCCAATGGAACCCTATTTGGTCTTGCTCCGAGTGGGGTTTGCCTAGCCACGGACTGTTACCAGCCGTGCGGTGCGCTCTTACCGCACCTTTTCACCCTTACCGGCGCTTGCGCGCTTAGGCGGTTGTTTTCTGTGGCACTTTCCGTAGGCTCGCGCCTCCCAGGCGTTACCTGGCACTCTGCCCTATGGAGCCCGGACTTTCCTCCCCCTTCTTGCGAAGGCAGCGACTGTCCAACCGACTCTCCGCCAACAAGGTTACCCATTGCAGCGCAGTGGAACAAGCTAACAGGCTGTTGAAAAACGCTGGCGAGGCCGCCAGCGCAAGGCAAAAACAGGCGAAAAAGCGCAGTTTACGAATGGTAAATGAGCATTTTGAGCCTGCTTTTAACGCCGCGCTGGCAACGCAGGTAGTTTTTCAACAGCCTGTTAAGCCTTGCCCTGACGCTCCAGCGCGGCCTGATACAGCAGGTTCTTGCGCACCCCGGTGATCTCTGCAGCCAGCGCCGCCGCACGCTTGACCGGCATTTCCGCCAGCAGCAGATCAAGCACGCGCAAGCTCTCCGCCGAGACAGCCTCTTCACCTTCCGGCGCCTGCCAGCCACCCACCAACAGCACGCACTCACCACGCTGCTGGTTGCTGTCGGCAGCAATGAACTCGCGCAGCTCGGCCAACGGCAACCCCTTGAGGGTCTCGAAGGTCTTGGTCAGCTCACGCGCCAGCAACGCGGGACGCTCGGGACCGAACACCGCCAGCATGTCCTCGACGCTCTCCAGCAGACGATGTGGCGCCTCGTAAAACAGCAACGTCCGCGGCTCTTCGCGCAGCGCCTCGAGGCGCTGACGACGCCCCGTCGCCTTGGCCGGCAGGAACCCCTCGAAGATGAAACGATCCGATGGCAGCCCAGCCGCCGACAGGGCAGCAATCAGCGCGCAGGCCCCCGGCACCGGCACAACCGGAATGCCAGCCGCCCGCGCAGAGCGCACCAGATGAAAACCCGGATCGGATATCAGCGGCGTGCCGGCATCGGAAATCAGCGCAACATCTTCACCCGCCTGCAGGCGACCGATAAAACGCCCACCCTGATCACGCTCATTATGTTCATGGCAGGCCGCCAACGGGGTGCCAATGCCGAAATGCTGCAGCAGCCGCTGCGAATGGCGCGTGTCCTCGGCAGCGATCAGCGCCACCTCGCGCAACACCCGCAGGGCGCGCGCACTAATGTCATCCAGATTGCCAATCGGCGTGGCCACGACATACAAGGTTCCAAAAGTACTCACAGCCCACCTCGATCCAGCGAAAGGCGCCTAGTGTATCGCGATTGCCCGCACTCACGTCGCGCCACCGCCGCCCCTTGGGTACAATCGCGGCTTTCCCGACGAGCAATGGAATCGCCCATGACCGCCAGCCTGCGTCCGCTTTCCGCCCTTTTCCTCGCCAGCCTGCTGAGCGCCTGCGCCAGCACACCGAGCAATCCGTTGGGCGAACTGCCACGCACGCCTGCCGCCAGCATTGAACAACTGCTGGAACAGGCCGCTACGGCCAACAGCGAAGAAGCCAGCCTGCTGCGCCTTTCCGCTGCCGATCAGGCTTTCCGCCAGCAGGACATCGGCCGCGCCAGCAGCATCATGCAGCAAGTATCCCTGGACAGCCTAAAGCCAGCCCAGCAGGTCTTCGCCAGCACCCTGACGGCCGAGCTAGCCCTCGCCCGCAAGAAGCCGAAAACAGCCCTCAAGGCACTTCAGCACCCCAGCCTGGAACAGCTCAGCGCTCTGCCGGTCGACCTGCAGATCCGCAGCCAGCTGGCGCGTGCGCGCGCCCTTGAAGGCAGCGGGCAGATCCTGAATGCAGCGCGCGAGCGGGTGTTCATTGCCCCACTGCTCAGCGGTGAAGCTGCCGCGAGCAACCAGACGGCTATCTGGAAGCTGGTCAGCAGCCTGCCACTGGAGCAACTGCAGCCAGGGGGCGATGCCGACCTCAGCGGATGGCTGGAGCTGGCACGCCTGACCAAAACCAGCGCCACACCCGATCAGCAGCTGAGCGCGATCGAGGCCTGGCGCAGCGCCAACCCGAATCATCCCGCTGCTCGCGAGTTGCCGGCCGATCTGCAAAAGGTTCTGCAACTGGCTGGTCAGCCACTCACCCGTATCGCGCTACTGCTACCGGCCGAAGGACAGCTCGCACAGGTCAGCCAGGCTCTGCGCGACGGCTTCATGGCCGGTCACTTCGCCGCCCAGCAGGCCGGGCAGAACCCACCGAAGATAGACTTCTACGACAGCTCACGCCTCAGTTCTCTGGATGATTTCTACCGCCACGCTCAGGCCGACGGCGTGCAGCTGGTCATCGGCCCACTGGAAAAACCCTTGGTCAAGCAACTGGCCAGTCGCCCGCAACTACCCATTACCACCCTTGCACTGAACTATGCCGATGCCGGCCAGCAAGGCCCCGCGCAACTCTTCCAGTTCGGCCTGGCCGCCGAGGACGAAGCACGCGAAGTAGCCCGACGCGCCTGGGATGATGGTATGCGTCGCGCCGTGGCACTGGTGCCGGAAAGTGAATGGGGCGACCGAGTTCTGGCAGCCTTCCAGCAGAGCTGGCAGGCCAATGGCGGCACGCTGATCGCCGCCAGCCGCGTCAGCCAGCCGGTGGAACTGGCACAACAGATCGGCGATCTGTTCCAGCTGCGCCAGAGCGAGGCACGCGCCAAGCGCCTGCAAAACACCCTCGGCGTACCGGTCAGCGCACAACCCACGCGCCGGCAGGATGTCGACTTCATCTTCCTTGCTGCCACCCCGCAACAGGCACGCCAGATCAAACCGACCCTGGCCTTCCAGTACGCCGGCGATGTACCGGTCTACGCCACCTCGCATCTGTTCAGCGGCAGCAACGGCACGCAGGACAACGACCTCAACGGCATCCGTTTCTGCGAAACCCCCTGGCTGCTCAATGGCAGCGATGCACTGCGTCAGCAGGTCACCAGCCAATGGCCACAAGCCGGCGGCAGCTTGGCCGCCTGTATGCCATGGGCCTTGATGCCTACCGCCTGGCGCCGCGCCTGAGCCAGCTCAAGGCCCTGCCCGACACCCATGTCGACGGCGCCTCAGGCGCCCTCAGCCTGACGCCCGACCAGCGCGTGCAGCGCCAGCTGCCGTGGGCCGAGTACCGCGACGGCCAGGTGCAGCCACTGCTGGCCAACGGCATTTGAGTAATACCCGGCAACAAGGCCAGGCCAGCGAACAACTGGCCTGCCAGCACCTGCAACGCCAAGGCCTGCGGCTGCTGACGCAGAACTGGCAGTGCCGGCAGGGCGAGCTTGATCTGGTCATGCTCGACGGCGATACAGTAGTATTCGTCGAAGTGCGCTACCGGCGGCATGCCGCCTGGGGCGGCGCCGCAGAGAGCGTGGATGCACGCAAACGCGCCCGCCTTGCAACCGCTGCACAGCACTTTCTGCTGCAAGAGTCGCGCTGGGCCAAACACCCGTGCCGATTTGACGTGGTCGCCATCAGCCCGGACGACCACTCACACCCGCGGCTGGACTGGATCCAGAATGCCTTCGAGACCTGACCAGCCGCCCCAATGAAGGTTTATCCATGGACATGCAATCCCGTATCCGCCAGATGTTCCAGGCCAGCATCGACACCAAGCAACAGGCTATGGAGGTGCTTGCGCCGCACATCGAACTGGGCAGCCAGGTCATGGTCAACGCCCTGCTGAACGAGGGCAAGATCCTCACCTGTGGCAACGGTGGTTCGGCCGGTGATGCTCAGCACTTCTCCTCGGAACTGCTCAACCGATTCGAGCGCGAACGCCCAAGCCTGCCGGCCATCGCACTGACCACCGACAGCTCGACCATCACCTCGATTGCCAACGACTACAGCTACAACGAGGTGTTCTCCAAGCAGATCCGCGCGCTCGGCCAGCCCGGCGACGTGCTGCTGGCGATCTCCACCAGTGGCAACTCGGCCAACGTGATCCAGGCCATTCAGGCCGCGCATGACCGTGAAATGCTGGTCGTTGCCCTGACCGGCCGCGACGGCGGCGGCATGGCATCGCTGCTGCTGCCGGAAGACGTCGAGATTCGCGTCCCCTCGAAAGTCACCGCACGCATCCAGGAGGTCCATCTGCTGGCCATCCACTGCCTGTGCGACCTGATCGACAGCCAACTGTTCGGAAGTGAAGAATGAAACAACGCCTGACTCTGGCCCTGCTGCTTGGCGCCACCCTGCTGACCAGCGGCTGCGGCAGCCGCAGCGTCGGCAACAAGATCGATGACCAGTTCATCCCGGGCAATGTCAGCAGCAACATTGAGCGCGCGCACGCCGATCTGGGCAGCAAGAGCTCACACATTGTCGTGACCAGCTATAACGGGGTGGTTTTGCTGGCTGGCCAGACGCCACGCGCCGAGCTCAAGCAGCTGGCTGGACAGGCCGCAGGTCGTACGCAGGACGTGAAGAAGGTTTACAACGAACTGCAGATCATGACGCCTTCGAGCGCTCTGGCACGCAGCAATGACGCCCTGATCACCAGCAAGATCAAGGCAAACATGCTGCTCGACACCACCATCCCCAGCAGCAAGATCAAGATCGTCACCGAGAACGGCATTGTCTTCCTGCTCGGCCTGGTAACCCGCAAGGAAGGGCAAAGCGCCGCAAATGTCGCCACCAGCCACTCCGGCGTACAGAAGGTGGTCAAGCTGTTCGAATACACCGACTAGCCTGCTCTTTGAGGCATGAAAAAGGCGATCTTACGATCGCCTTTTTTGTTACTTGACCACCTTGAGGCTTGGCCGACCTGCCGGCCGCGGCGGCTCGCCACCACCAGACGGACCATCATCCTGCGGCCCGTTATCCTCTTCGCCCTCATCCTCGCCATCGACCTCGAAGACCATGCCCTGGCCATTTTCCCGGGCATAGATGGCCATCAGCGCCTGAATCGGAATGTAGAGGCTCTGCGGAACCCCGCCAAAACGCCCCTCGAAACTCACCGCTGCGTTTTCCATCTGCAGGTAACGCACTGCACTGGGCGAGATATTGAGCACGATCTGCCCGTCCTTGGCGAAGCCTGTAGGGACTTTGACGCCTGCATAGTCGGCATTGACCAGAATATGCGGCGTGCAGTTGTTATCCACAATCCACTCGTAGAGCGCACGAACCAGATAGGGGCGACTGGAATTCATCATCGACAGCTCCTTAGCGCATGTCGCGTTCGACAGCCGAGAGACTGGCACGAAATGACTCGCGGGCAAAGCTGCGCTCCATGTAGTCCAGCAACGGCTTGGCCGGTCGCGGCAGTTCAATTCCCATCAGCGGCAGACGCCAGAGAATCGGCAGAAGGCAGCAGTCGACCAGACTCAACTCCTCACTGAGGAAGTAGGGCTTGTCGGCGAACAATGGCGAAACACCGGTCAGGCTTTCACGCAGCTCCTTGCGCGCCACCACTTTGGCCGCTTCCTTGACCTTGGGATCGAGAAGCTGATCCGCCAGACTGCACCAGTCGCGCTGGATGCGGTGCATCAGCAGGCGACTGTTGGCCCGTGCCACCGGATATACCGGCAACAGCGGCGGGTGCGGATAGCGCTCTTCCAGGTACTCCATGATCACTGACGACTCATAGAGCGCCAGATCGCGATCCGCCAGGGTCGGCAGGCTGCCGTAGGGATTCAGCTCAGCCAGCCGGGCCGGGCACTGACCTGCCGGGATTTCCTGCAAGTCGGCAGCCAGACCTTTCTCGGCCAGCACCAGACGTACACGGTGACTGTAGTGACTGACAGGATCGGAAAACAGGGTGAGCTTGGTAATAGAGGCCATCAAGCCCTCCTCGCTACAACGGTTTGCAGACAGCAGAAACGCGTGCGCGCCCCGAAGGGCGCGCACGGTAAAGCAGGGACTGGATCAGTGCACGTCTTTCCAGTATTCGCGCTTGAGCAGGTAGGCGAATACGAAGAAGAAGGCCAGATACAGCAGAACGTAGACACCGATACGCTGGCTCTCGAGCTTGACCGGATTGGCCGAATACTCGAGGAAGGTCACCAGGTTCTTGATGGTCTCATCAAACTCGGCTTCCGACTGAGTACCAGTCTTCGGCACCACAGTCAGCTGATCACAGGCTTCATGAGTGATCGGAGCGCCAGTCAGCGGATCGAACTGCTTCTTGCCGTTCTCAACCACCTGAACCTGCTTGCAACCAATTACCTGACGACCCTGCAGACCCACCAGGACGTTCGGCATACCGACGTTCGGGAAAGCCTTGTTGTTCACACCCCACGGACGCGCCGGATCTTCATAGAAGGTGCGCAGATAGGTGTAGAGCCAGTCAGCGCCACGAACACGGGCAACCAGCGTCAGATCAGGCGGAGCTGCACCGAACCAGACCTTGGCCTGCTCCGGCTGCATACCGATCTTCATGTGATCGCCGATCTTGGCGCCAGTGAATACCACATTCTCCAGCATGACCTGCTCAGGAATACCCAAGTCCTTGGCTACACGCTCGTAACGCTGGAACTTGGCGCTGTGGCAACCCATGCAGTAGTTGGCAAAGGTGCGGGCGCCGTCCTGCAGAGCAGCCTTGTCGGTCAGATCGATATCGACGTGATCATTCGGATACTCGAGTGCCGCATTGGCCGAAGCGAAGGCTGGCAGCACAGCGAAAAACAGTGCGATAAATTGCTTTTTCATCAGCCAGTCACCCTTTCCGGAACCGGTTTAGTCTTCTCCATCCGGGTATAGAACGGCATCAGGATGAAGTAGGCGAAATACAGGATGGTGCAGATCTGCGACAGCAGAGTACGCTCCGGCGTCGGCGCCAGCACACCCAGCACGCCCAGAATCACGAAGGACACGCAGAATACGAGCAGCCAGACCTTGCTCATCCAGCCTTTGTAGCGCATGGACTTGACCGGACTACGGTCCAGCCACGGCAGGACGAACAGAATAGCGATGGCAGCGCCCATGGCGATGACACCCATCAGCTTGTCCGGAACGGCACGCAGAATCGCGTAGAACGGAGTGAAGTACCAAACCGGAGCAATGTGTGCCGGAGTCTTGAACGGGTTGGCCTGTTCAAAGTTCGGCTTCTCCAGGAAGTAACCGCCCATTTCCGGGAAGAAGAAGATCACCGCGCAGAAGACGAACAGGAATACCACCACGCCGACGATATCTTTCACCGAGTAGTACGGGTGGAAGGCGATGCCGTCGAGCGGAATGCCGTTCTCATCCTTCTTCTTCTTGATGTCGACGCCGTCCGGGTTGTTCGAACCCACTTCGTGCAGCGCCAGGATGTGCAGCACAACCAGGCCGAGCAGCACGATCGGCAGAGCGATCACGTGCAGCGCGAAGAAGCGGTTCAGGGTGATGCCAGAGATCAGGTAGTCACCACGGATCCACATGGTCAAGTCATCGCCGATTACCGGGATGGCACCAAACAGGGAGATGATCACCTGGGCACCCCAGTAGGACATCTGGCCCCAGGGCAGCAAATAGCCCATAAAGGCCTCGGCCATCAGGGCGAGGTAGATCAGCATACCGAAGATCCACACCAGCTCACGCGGCTTCTGGTAGGAGCCGTAGAGCAGACCGCGGAACATGTGCAGGTAGACCACCACGAAGAACGCCGAAGCACCGGTGGAGTGCATGTAGCGGATGATCCAGCCGTACTCCACGTCACGCATGATGTATTCGACGGAAGCGAAGGCTTCCTCGGCGGACGGGGTGAAGCTCATGGTCAGCCAGACACCGGTGAGGATCTGGTTAACCAGAACCAGCAGGGCCAGCGAGCCAAAGAAGTAGAAGAAGTTGAAGTTCTTCGGGGCGTAGTACTTGCTCAGATGGTCTTCCCACATCTTTGTCGCGGGGAAGCGCGCATCAACCCAAGCCATGAACTTTTCCATCAGGCTTTCTCCTGGTCCACGCCGATGATCAGCACATCATCGGACTCGTAGCTGTGCGGCGGCACCGGCAGGTTCAACGGAGCCGGCTGAGCCTTGTAGACGCGACCCGCGAGGTCATAGCGGGAGCCATGGCACGGGCAGAAGTAACCACCAACCCACTCAGCACCCAGGTCAGCCGGCGCCACTTCCGGACGGAAGGATGGCGAGCAGCCCAGGTGCGTGCACAGGCCAACCAGAACCAGCACTTCCGGCTTGATCGAACGATTTTGCTTGTCCACATAAGTCGGCTGCACCGAAGCCTCGGATTGAGGATCCGCTACCGCGCCATCGATCTTGCGCAGATTGCTCAGAATCTCCTCCGTGCGGCGCACGATGAATACCGGCTGGCCACGCCACTCAGCAACAATCTGCTGACCCGGCTCGATCTTGCCGATATTCACCTTCACCGGTGCACCGGCCGCTTTGGCCTTCGCACTGGGGAACCATGACCCCACGAACGGGACCGCAGCACCTACCGCTCCCGCAGCACCCACCACAGAGGTGGCCGCTACCAGGAAGCGACGCCGGCCTGCATTCACGCCGTCATTGCTCATTCAGTCGTCTCCCATCAGCTTTGTGGCCTGTTGTTCAGGCCTCTACTAAGTAAAAATCGGGCCGCACAAAATTTGCCGAATGGTAAAGAAAAGCCCCATTTCTGACAAGGCAATAAGCCGACACAAATTCGCCAAAAGCCTTGCAGCACGGGACTTTCCGCTGCGCGACAAGTTGTCGCACAACCACTACAGACATAAAAAAACGCCCAGCATCCTTGCGGATACTGGGCGTCTTTTGTAGAGCGTAGCGTATTAACGCTTGGAGTACTGCGGACGCTTACGCGCCTTACGCAGACCCACTTTCTTACGCTCCACTTCACGGGCGTCACGAGTGACGTAGCCCGCCTTGCGCAGAGCCGGACGCAGAGTCTCGTCGTAGTCCATCAGAGCGCGAGTGATACCGTGACGAATAGCGCCAGCCTGGCCGCTAACACCACCACCAACCACGGTCACATAAACGTCGAACTTTTCAACGTTGCCGGTCAGCTCCAGCGGCTGACGAACCACCATGCGGGCGGTTTCGCGACCGAAGAACTGGTCCAGAGTGCGGTTGTTGATGGAGATTTTGCCAGTGCCCTGACGCAGGAAGACGCGGGCGGTAGCGGTCTTGCGACGGCCAGTGCCGTAGTTTTGAGTCGCCGACATAATTAACTATCCCGTTAGATCTTCAGTTCTTGCGGCTGCTGAGCGGTGTGCGGGTGAACAGCACCCTTGTACACCTTCAGCTTGCGGTACATGTCACGACCCAGCGGACCTTTCGGCAGCATGCCTTTAACGGCGGTCTCAATGACACGCTCCGGCGCGCGCTGGATCAGCTTCTCGAAGCTGATGGACTTGATGCCGCCCGGGAAGCCGGAGTGGCTGTAGTACATCTTGTCGGCAGTCTTGGCGCCAGTTACACGCACCTGCTCGCAATTGATCACGACGATGTAATCGCCAGTATCTACGTGCGGGGTGTACTCAGGCTTGTGCTTACCGCGCAGGCGGGTAGCAATTTCAGTTGCCAGACGACCCAGGGTCTGACCTGCAGCGTCGACGACATACCAGTCGCGCTTAACAGTTTCCGGTTTTGCAGTGAAAGTTTTCATTCTTCGTAGCCTCAGGGGCCGCCCTGAAAATAAGACGGCGGATCATACTGGACAGTACTTGCCCTTGCAAGACAAAGGCAGCCGAAAACAGACACTACTCGGGGGCTCGGGTCAGCGCGTCCGCTACGGCGGGGGGTTCGACAGGCTAGGCATTCCCATCGAGGGTTCTTTCCGTTCGAGCTAGGCATCCTCGTCGGGAAAGACGCGGCATTATGCCGATTGGCAGAAATTATTCAACCGCAATCTGTGCGAACAGGCACTAAACCTGTCCGCACAGGCTCGCCTCAGAGCGAGCGGGCGATGATTTCCTTCATGATTTCGTTGGTACCCGCATAAATGCGCTGCACCCGCGCATCCGCCCAGGCACGCGCCACCGGGTACTCCCACATGTAGCCGTAACCGCCATGCAGTTGCACGCACTCATCCAGCACCTTGCACTGCAGGTCGGTACCCCAGTACTTGAGCATGGCCGCCGTCGGCACATCCAGCTTCTTGTTCAGGTGCAGCTCCAGGCAACGGTCAACGAACACCCGCCCGATCTGGATCTCGGTCGCCATCTCGGCCAGTTTGAAGCGGGTGTTCTGGAAGTCCGCCACGGACTTGCCGAAGGCTTTGCGCTCACGGGTGTAGTCCAGAGTCCATTTCAGCGCCGCCTCGGCGTTGGCCAGCGCGCCGATACCCACGGTAAGGCGCTCCTGCGGCAACTCCTGCATCAGGTAGGCGAAGCCCATGCCAGGCTGCCCCAGCAGGTTTTCCTTGGGCACCCGCACATCCTGGAAGAACAGCTCGGAGGTGTCCTGCGCCTTCATACCGACCTTTTCCAGGCGCTTGCCCTTGGAGAAACCCGGTGTACCGGCCTCGACCAGGAACAGACTGGTGCCTTTGGCGCCGGCCTTAGGATCCGTCTTTGCTACAACGATCACCAGATCGGCCAGCCAGCCGTTGGTGATGAAGGTCTTCGAGCCGTTGATCACGTACTCGTCGCCATCCAGCACGGCTGTGGTTTTCACGCCCTGCAGATCGGAGCCAGCCCCCGGCTCTGTCATAGCGATGGCAGTGACCAGCTCGCCGGTGACCAGTTTTGGCAGGTATTTCTGCTTCTGCGCCTCGGAACCGTAATGAAGGATGTAGGGCGCGACGATGTCCGAATGCAGGGAAAAACCGATACCGGTCAGCCCCAGACGACCGATTTCCTCAATCACCACGGCGCTGTAGAGGAAATCGGCGCCCATGCCGCCGTACTCCTCAGGGATATGCGAACAGAGCATCCCGGCCTCACCTGCCTTGTTCCACAAGGCCCGGTCGATGTGCCCGTCTTTTTCCCACTGGGGATGAAATGGCACAGCCTCTTGTTCAAGGAACTTGCGCACGCTGTCGCGAAAGAGTTCGTGATCGGAGCTGAACAGTGTTCTGGGGATCATGACGACACCTGATAAGCGGACTTGTGAAGTATGGCCACCGACTTTAACCAAGCAATCGCTTGGTCAACACTGGACACATGCGCCAAAAAATAAGACGATCCAGCCGTCACCTGACCACTTTACCCTTATAAAAATAAAATCATGGCTCCGACATCCGCTCTGCGTCGCATCAGCATCCTGGCTACCGACTGCGTGTTTGCCTCTACCCTGATGCAGGCCAAGGACTTCTTTCACATGGCCAGCCTGCGCTTTGGCAAGCTCCAGGGGCAGGGTCTGACGCCGCAGTTCGAGATCCGCCTGGTCAGCCCTGACGGCCTGCCGGTCAACAGCTTCAGCGGCGTCAGCATCGCCGTCGACGGCGCTCTGGATGAGTCAGACATCATCATCCTGCCGGCCTTCTGGGGCGACTTTGACCTGCTCGTGCAACGCTACCCGCAAATCGCAGCCTGGCTGCGCCAGCGCCACGCGGCCGGCAGCGCCATCTGCGGCGAAGCCACCGGCGTGTTCTGGATGGCCGAGGCCGGCCTGCTGGATGGCAAGGAAGCGACCACATACTGGCGCTTCTTCAAGGAGTTCGAGCAACGCTTCCCCAAGGTGCTGCTCAACCAGGACAAGCACCTGGCCGATGCCGACAACCTGTTCAGCGCCGGCGGCGTGACCTCGGCCTGCGACCTGTATATCTACCTGATCGAACGCTACTGTGGCGCCGCTGTGGCCCAGGCAGTGGCACGCGACACCCTCTATGAAGTGCAACGCAGCTACACCCCGGGCCGGATCGGCTTTGGCGGCCAGAAGCTGCACCGCGATGTCAGCATCCTGCAGATCCAGCAGTGGCTCGAAGAGCACTTCGCCGACAAGTTCCGCTTCGAGGACGTCGCCCGCGAGCACGGCATGAGCATCCGCAACTTCATGCGCCGCTTCCAGAGCGCCACCGGCGACAAGCCACTGCATTACCTGCAGCGCCTGCGCATCGAAACCGCCAAGAGCCTGCTCTCATCGACCCGCAAGAGCATCAAGACCATCAGCTACGAAGTGGGTTACGACGACGCCAGTTTCTTCGCCCGCCTGTTTCGCCAGCACACCCAACTGTCACCCAACCAGTACCGCCAGCAGTACCGGCAGAAGGACGCCCATCCCTAGGATGGGTTGGACCAGGCGCAGACGCCCCTATGATCGGCGCAACCCTCCGGGGATTGCCCGACAACTACAAGAACAGGTTACCGTCATGCGCCGCACCCTCTTTGCCCTGCTCGCCACCTGCAGCCTGGCTGCCCACGCCAACGACAACTGGAAGCCCTTCCCGCTGGACCAGAAGGCCTACGACTACTCGGGCGACAAGCTGCGCCAGGCCTGGCCGCAACTGACCCGCGGCTTCGGCCCCAACTATCCGTTCCCGGATGCCGATTACATCGTCACCATGGCCACAAAGTACCCCAAGGCTCTGGAAATGACGGTGGCCGGCGGCACCGGTTTTACCGGCAAGCCGGAAGAAGCCGAGATCTATGCCGCCAAGCTGCAGGATGTCTGGCGCAGCACCTTCCGCGGCGATTTCGCCAAAGCCAAGGCTGACGGCCTCAAGCTTGGCGTGGGCGGGCAGATTCCGGCGATGTTCTCCCAGGTGATCTACGCCCTGTTCATGGAAAGCAATCAGCAGGAGAAGCACCGCCTGCTGGAAGAAGTCATCGACTACACCGACAAGGCCGGCGACCTGGTGCAGGCTGACGTCGCCGCCCAGTTCGGCCGCGTCTATGCCAAGGCCCGCCTGGGTGAAGAGCTGTCGGTGCCGGTAGTTCTCAAGCGCGGCTATACCAGCCAGATTCCCAAGGAGCTCGATGCCCTGCTGGCCAAGCAGCCCAACCAGCCGTTCGCCCTGGCCCTCTACGGCGGCTACGAAGCCGGTGTGATCCGCAAGGTCGGCTCGATGGTCGGGCGCATGACCTACGGCGTCAGCGCCGACAAGATGGAGCAGTACTTCGGTCGCTCGTTCCGCGCCAAGGATGATCTGCCGATCGGTCACTATGAGTACGCCAACGCCCTCGGCTACGTGTATGGAGATGACGAGGAAGAGAAAGCCCTGCAGCACCTGCAGAAGGCCGTATCGATCAAGCCGATCAACGCCATGGAAGCCCTGGAAGTGGCCCACGCCCAGAAGCTGCTCAAGCAGTATCAGGCGCAGCTGGCCAGCAACTAAGCCGGCACACAGCAAAAAGGGCAGCCCATTGGCTGCCCTTTTTCATTTCCGCTCGCATTACGGCTTGTGCGGACGCGAGAGAAACTCGTGAGACTGCATCTCCAGCAAACGACTGAGGGTGCGCTGGAACTCGAAGCTCAGGCGCCCGCCGGTGTACAGATCCTTCAACTCCACCTCGGCGGAGATGATCAGCTTGACGTTGCGGTCGTAGAACTCGTCCACCAGGTTGATGAAACGCCGCGCCATGTCGTCCTTGGCCACGCCCATCTGCTCGACGTTGGCCAGAATCACCGCGTGGTAGATCTTGCCCAGCTCGATGTAGTCGTTCTGGCTGCGCGGGCCGTCGCACAGCTCGCGGAACTCGAACCAGGCGACATCATCGCCTTCCTTGCGCGCCATGATCGCGCGGTTCTCGATCATCAGCGTCTTGTTCTCTTCCACCGTGCAGTGCTCCGGCAGCAGGCTGCGGAAGCTCTTGTCCAGGCTGACCTCGGCCTCGGCATCCAGCGGCCAGTGGAACAGTTCGGCCTGTTCCAGGGCCCGCAGACGGTAATCCACGCCACTGTCGACGTTGACGATCTCGGTGTGCTGCTTGAGCAACTCAATGGCCGGCAGGAAACGCGCGCGCTGCAGACCGTCCTTGTACAGGCCGTCCGGCACGATATTGGAGGTCGCTACCAGACTCACGCCGTTCTTGAACAGCTCGTCGAGCAGGGTGGCAAGGATCATCGCGTCGGTGATGTCGCTGACGAAGAACTCATCGAAGCAGATCACCCGCGCCTCGTCAGCGAAGCGCTTGCCGATGATGGTCAGCGGGTTCTTTTCGCCCTTGAGGGTCTTCATTTCCTCGTGCACACGCTTCATGAAGCGGTGAAAGTGCGTGCGCATTTTCTGCTCGAACGGCAGGGCATCGAAGAAGGTGTCGACCAGATAGGTCTTGCCGCGGCCCACGCCGCCCCAGAAATAGACGCCCTTGACCGGCCCCTGGCGCTTCTTGCCAAACAGTTTGCCAAGCAGGCCAGTGCCGGCCTGGGAGCTGGCCACCAGGTCGTCATAAAGACGCTGCAGATGCCGGACGGCATTTTCCTGGGCCGCATCGTGGAAGAAGTCCGGCCGTTTGAGATCGGCCTGATAGCGCTCGAGCGGAGTCATATTCGTTAGCCGGGCAAGTAAAAACGGGGGCGTCACTTTAGCGACGCCCCCGTTGCTTGGCAATCCGCCAGTGGTCTGGCGGTGCTTATTCCTGCGGCGTCAGCGCCTCGCGCAGGCGGGCAATGGCAGCCTCACGGGCAGCAGCATCGGCAAAGGCCGGACTCTCCGCGACACAGGCACCATCCAGCCACACGGCAAAGCCGGCACCCTGCTCGCGCACATCCAGCGCCTCGCCCGACTGCAGGCGCTTGTTGACCTGACCGGCAGCCTTGCCATCGGCGAAAGCGACCGACAGCAGTAACTGCTCACCGGCCGCATCCAGCAGACGGAAGCGGAAGCTGCCGTCTTCGTCGCGGAAGCTGACGAAGCGCGCAGCCTTGGCCGCCTTCTTCTTCTCGCCGCCGGCCACCTGTACCTGCTCGCGGAACGAGCGCAGACCGACCGCCTCGCGCAGCTCGCCGAGGAACGGCGTGGCGATCCTGCGGGCCTTGGCCGCACCGGCCAGAAGAATATCTTCAAGATCCACCGGCCGGGCGATCAGCGTGTTGTAGCGCTCGCGCGCCTCGCCCAGCTCATTTTCCAGCAGTTGGTACAGACGGTTCTTCGCCTCGCCCCAGGCCAGACCACCTTCCAGCTCAGCCTTGAACTCGGCCTGCTGTGCCTGGCTGGCAAAGGCCTGGTACAGGGTGAACAGGTGCGAGCCGTCGGCATCCTTGGGTTCGCCCGGCAGCCTGGAGTCGGTCACGATGCGGGCAATGGCATCCTTCAGCTGCTTGGCCGTACCGAACAACGGGATGGTGTTGTCGTAGCTCTTGCTCATCTTGCGACCATCGAGGCCGGGCAGAGTCGCCACCTCTTCCTCGATCACCGCCTCGGGCAGGGTGAACAGCTCACGGCCCTGGCCGAACAGGTGGTTGAAGCGCTGGCCGATGTCACGCGCCATTTCCACGTGCTGAATCTGGTCGCGGCCGACCGGCACCTTGTGCGCGTTGAACATGAGAATGTCCGCCGCCATCAGTACCGGGTAGCTGAACAGGCCCATGGTCACGCCGGCATCCGGGTCTTCGCCGGCCTCGACGTTCTTGTCCACCGAGGCCTTGTAGGCGTGAGCGCGGTTGAGCAGGCCCTTGCCGGCAACGCAGGTGAGCAGCCAGCACAACTCCGGAATCTCGGGAATGTCGGACTGGCGATAGAAGGTCGCCTTGTCGGTATCCAGCCCCAGCGCCAGCCAGGTGGCGGCGATCTCCAGGCGCGAACGCTGGATGCGTGCCGGGTCGTCGCACTTGATCAGCGCATGGTAGTCGGCCAGGAAGTAGAACGAGTCGGCGTCGGCCGCACGGCTGGCCACAATGGCCGGGCGAATGGCGCCGGCGTAGTTGCCCAGATGGGGAGTGCCTGTGGTGGTGATGCCGGTAAGAATGCGGGTGGTCATGGCGGGTCGCTTGTCAGACTGCAATCGGGATCAGAGGCGCGGCAGAACGAGCTCTTTGAGCTCGACCAGCTTGCCGTGAAAAAAGTGGCCGCATTCTGCCACTTTCAGCAGCTCATGGGCACGGGGCAGCGCCTGCGACCAGGCATACACCTGCGCCGGGTCTATAACCTCATCATGCTCCGGCTGAATCAGAGTCAGAGCAGCCTGCTGTGCCAGCGGCGTGTCGGCAGGCAAACGCGATACAGCCGGCGCCACCATTAACAGCCGCTCGACCGCCACGCCCTGCTGCTCCAGCCGCCCGGCCAGGCAGGCGGCGACAAAGCCGCCGAAGGAAAAACCCAGCAGCGTCAGCGGCAGATCGGGATGCTGCTCACGCAGCCACTGCGCCGCCGCAGCCGCATCATCCACCTCGCCCTGAGCCATGTCATGCACACCGGCACTGGCACCGACCCCGCGATAGTTGAAGCGCAGCGTGCTGTAACCGGCATCGCGGGCCGTGCGCTGCAGGGTCGAGATGACCTTGTTGAGCATGGTGCCGCCCTGTACCGGGTTGGGGTGACACAGCAGCGCCATGCCCCTGGCACCCTCGACAGGCAAATACAGGGCTTCCAGCGGCCCGCACGGGCCTTCCAGCGAAATGGGCGTTTCACGAACTAACAACGGGATACTCCGTGACCCTGGGGCGGGCCGATACGTCTTGGATTAGCACAAGCAGGCTTGCATCGCGGTATACAGCGCGGTTTTGAGCCGTTAACGTAAAGCAAAGCCGCCTACAGAGGAAGGATTCGTGGAACAGTCGCTCACCCCCTGGCTCATGCCAGCCCTCGCCCTGATCGTCGGGATTGTCATCGGCTTCATCATTGCCCGCACCGTCCCCAACGCCGCGCCCTCACGCACCCAGCGCGACCTCGACGAGCTTAAAGAACGCTTCGACAGCTACCAGAGTGAAGTGGTCACCCACTTCAACACCAGCGCCAGCCTGTTGAAAAAAATGAACCAGAGCTACCACGACGTGCAGGATCATCTGGCTCAGGGCGCCGGCCGTCTGGCCCTGGACGAACCGACCCGCCAGCGCCTGCTCGCCGCCCTGCAGGCCGAGGAAGCCAACGCGCCGCGCGAGCGCCTGACGCCGCCGAAAAGCACTCTGCCACCCAAGGACTACGCGCCGAAGGTCGACGATGGCCCCGGCATGCTGGATGAGACCTTCGGCCTGAAGCCCAAGGTCTGAATACAACGCCAGACAGGAAAAAGCCCCGCACTGCGGGGCTTTTTTCATGCTGCATCGGGCAGCGTGCGGCGATCAGATCGCGCCGCGGCTGCGCAGCAGGTCGAGCACCTGCTTGACGCCCTCTTCCACCGACAGGCTCTGGGTGTCGATCACCAGATCGGCATCCAGCGGCACGTCGTAGGGGAAGGACTCGCCCGGAATGTTGTCACCACCGGCGGCATACAGACCTTGCGGATCGCGCTCGCGGCACACGGCCGGCGAAGCCTGGACGTAGACGGTGAGCAGACGCTCGTTGCCGATCAGCGCCTTGGCCTGCTCGCGGCCTTCGGCATCCGGCGCCACAAAGGCGGCCAGGGTCAGCAGGCCGGCTTCGTTGAACTGACGCGCCACGTGCGCCGCACGCCGCCAGTTTTCGGTGCGCCCGGCACGGTCCTGCGGCAGGCCCTTGTTCAGGTCATGACGCAGGTTCTGGCCATCCAGCACGTACACGGCGCGGCCCATGTCGAACAGCTTGCGCTCCACGGCATAGGCCAGGGTGCTCTTGCCGGCGCCGGAGAGGCCCGAGAACAGCACGGTGGCCGGCTGCTGACCGAAGCGGGTGGCACGCTCCTCGGTGGAGACGTGGGCCAGCTTGCCGTGGTGGCCGCCGCCCTGAGCACCAACCGGATCGGCGATGATCATGCCGGCACCGACGGTGCCGTTGGTCAGACGGTCGATAACGATGAAGGCACCGGTGGTGCGGTTGTGCTCGTAGCCATCGAGGGCAATCGGCGCATCCAGAGCGACCTTGACCCGGCCGATCTCGTTCAGCTGCAGGCTGCTGGCCGCCCCCTGCTCCAGAGTGTTGACGTCGACGCGGTGGACGATGCTCGGGATCGAGCCCGGCACGTAGCTGGTGGCGCGCTTGATGTCGTACTTCTTGCCCGGCAGCATCGGCTCCTCGGCCATCCACACCAGCATGGCGTCGAAGCTGTCGGTGACCAGCGGACGGTTGTCGGCATGCACCAGCATGTCGCCGCGCGAGACGTCGATCTCGTCTTCCAGGGTCAGGGTGACGGCCTGGCCCGGACCGGCCTGCTCCAGCTCACCCTCAAAGGTGACGATGGACTTGACCTTGCTGCCCTTGCCCGACGGCAGAGCCACGACTTCGTCGCCCTTGCGCACGATACCGCTGGCCAGGGTACCGGCGAAGCCACGAAAGTTCAGGTTCGGACGGTTGACGTACTGCACCGGGAAGCGCAGGTCGTCGAAATTACGGTCGCCGGCAACTTCCACAGTCTCGAGGATTTCCATCAGCGACTGACCCGTGTACCAGGGCGACTGCTCGCTCTTGTTCACCACGTTGTCGCCCTTGAGCGCGGACATCGGCACGAAGTGCAGCGAGGTCGGCTTGAGCGCGATACCTTCGGCAAACTTCAGATAGTCAGCCTTGATCTGCTCGAATACGCCCTGATCGAAGCCCTTGAGGTCCATCTTGTTGATGGCCACGACGATGTGCTTGATGCCCAGCAGGCTGGCGATGTAGCTGTGGCGCTTGGTCTGGGTCTGCACACCATAGCGCGCGTCGATCAGGATGATCGCCAGGTCGCAGGTGGAGGCACCGGTCGCCATGTTGCGGGTGTACTGCTCATGGCCGGGGGTATCGGCAATGATGAACTTGCGCTTGGCGGTACTGAAGTAGCGGTACGCCACGTCGATGGTGATGCCCTGCTCGCGTTCGGCCTGCAGACCGTCCACCAGCAGCGCCAGATCGACTTCGTCACCGGTGGTGCCGACCTTCTTGGAGTCCTTGGTGATGGCTTCAAGATGGTCTTCGTAGATCATCTTGGTGTCGTGCAGCAGGCGCCCGATCAGGGTGCTCTTGCCGTCATCGACGTTGCCGCAGGTGAGGAAGCGCAGCAGCTCTTTGCGTTCGTGCTGAGCCAGGTAGGCAACGATGTCCTGGCTGATCAGATCGGATTGATGGCTCATGATGCGGAATCCTTAGAAGTAGCCCTGACGTTTCTTTTCTTCCATCGAGCCGGCCTGGTCGTGGTCGATGACCCGCCCTTGGCGCTCGCTGGTCTTGGTCAGGAGCATTTCCTGGATGATGTCGGTCAGCGTGGTCGCCGTGGACTCCACCGCGCCGGTCAGCGGGTAGCAGCCGAGGGTACGGAAACGCACCATCTTCTTGGTGATCCGGGCTTTCTCTTCGTCCGTGAGGTGCTCGAGGATACGATCGTCGTCGATCATGATCAGCGTGCCGTTCTTCTCGATGACGTCGCGCTCGGCGGCGAAGTACAGCGGCACGATCGGGATCTGTTCCAGATAGATGTACTGCCAGATGTCCAGCTCGGTCCAGTTGGACAGCGGGAAGACGCGGATCGACTCGCCCTTCTTCACCTTGCCGTTGTAAATGTTCCACAGCTCGGGACGCTGGTTCTTCGGGTCCCAGCGGTGCTTGCTGTCGCGGAAGGAATACACGCGCTCCTTGGCGCGGGATTTCTCTTCATCGCGGCGCGCGCCACCGAAGGCGGCGTCAAAGCCGTACTTGTCCAGCGCCTGCTTGAGGCCCTCGGTCTTCATCACGTCGGTGTGCTTGGCACTGCCGTAGGTGAAGGGGTTCATGTCCTGCGCCACGCCATCCGGGTTGATGTGGGTGAGCAGGTCGAGGCCGTACTCGTTGACCATCTTCTCGCGGAAGCGGTACATCTCCTGGAACTTCCAGCGGGTATCCACGTGCAGCACCGGGAACGGCAGCTTGCCGGGGAAGAACGCCTTGCGCGCCAGGTGCAGCATCACGGCGGAATCTTTACCGATGGAGTACAGCATCACCGGGTTGTCGAATTCGGCGGCCACTTCACGAATGATGTGGATGCTTTCCGCCTCTAGCTGTTTCAGGTGCGTCAGTTTGTCGAGCATGGCTACTCTCGAAATACAGGATAACGGCCGGCGGGCCGTGGACGAGGGCGCACTCTACCACAGCACCCTCTTCTAATCAGGCCGCCACTTAGATCAAAACGATCTGCTTATATACCCATCAAATCGGGTTGGGGCAGTCGATAAACAGATGCTCCAGGGCAAAGCGCCGGGCCAGATATTCGCCCAGCGCCTGTACCCCGTAACGCTCGGTGGCATGGTGCCCGGCGGCGATGAAACTGATGCCGTTTTCCCGGGCGCTGTGGAAGGTCTGCTCGGAGGCCTCACCACTGAGGAACAGATCGACCCCGGCGGCAATCGCCTGATCGATGTAGCTCTGGCCACCACCCGTGCACCAGCCGATGCGGCGCACGGTGCGCGCACCGTCGATCAGCAGCGGCTCTCGGCCGAGCACCCCCTGCACATGCCGGGCAAAGTCGCTGGCCAGCATCGGCTCGGACAGGGAGCCGACCAGCCCGACAGTGCGCGGATTACCGGGTTCGAGTTCACCCTCGACTTCGATGCCCAGCTGCGCGGCCAGCTGTACGTTGTTACCCACTTCGGGGTGCACATCCAGCGGCAGGTGGTAGGCCAGAAGGCTCAGGTCATGGTTCAGCAGCGCCTTCAGGCGGCGCTGCTTCATGCCTGTGATACAGGCATCCTCGCCCTTCCAGAAATAACCATGATGAACCAGCAGCACATCAGCCCCGGCCTCGATGGCGGCATCAATCAGCGCCTGGCTGGCAGTCACGCCACTGACGATGCGGCGCACCTGGGGCCGGCCTTCGACCTGCAGACCGTTGGGGCAGTAGTCCTGGATACGCGCGGCATTCAGGTAACGGTCCGCCTCTTCCACCAGGGCGCGCAGGGCAATCGCCATTTTCGTCTCCTCATCTTGCATCATGGACGCTGTTGCGCGCCCACGCAGTCTCTATAATGGCCGCCACCTTAAGGGGCCATGCCGGCTCCGACAACCCCAAGGATTTCCCATGCCCAAGGCCCTGCGACTCTATGGCTGGCCCCTGGCTGCCGGCCTGCTGCTGGCACTGCTGATCATCCAGCAGTTCCCTCAATGGGTCGGCCTGCCGAACAACTCGGTGCATCTGCGCCAGGCACCGCAGTACCAGCCCGGCATGCAGGGCCCGGTGTCCTATGCCGACGCGGTGAACAATGCCGCGCCGGCGGTTGCCAACCTCTACACCACCAAACTGGTCAGCAAGCCTGTGCATCCGCTGTTTGCCGATCCGCTGTTCAGACGTTTCTTCGGCGACAACCTGCCGCGCCAGCAGCGCATGGAATCCAGCCTCGGCTCGGCGGTGATCATGAGCCCGGAAGGCTACCTGCTGACCAACAACCATGTGATCGATGGCGCCGACCAGATCGTCGTGGCGCTCAAGGATGGTCGCGAAACCCTCGCCCGCGTGGTGGGTACCGACCCGGAAACCGATCTGGCTGTGCTGAAGATCGATCTCAAGGACCTGCCGGCGATGACACTGGGCCGCTCGGAGAAGATCCGCATCGGCGATGTCGCACTGGCCATCGGCAACCCCTTCGGCGTCGGCCAGACCGTCACCCTCGGCATCATCAGCGCCAAGGGCCGCAATCGCCTGGGCCTGAACACCTACGAGGACTTCATCCAGACCGACGCCGCGATCAACCCGGGCAACTCCGGTGGCGCGCTGGTGGATGCCTATGGCAGCCTGATCGGCATCAACACCGCGATCTTCTCCAAGTCCGGCGGATCCCAGGGCATTGGCTTCGCCATTCCCACCCAGCTGGCGATGGATGTGATGCAGGCGATCATCGAGCACGGCCGGGTCATCCGCGGCTGGCTGGGCATCGAGGTGCAACCGCTGACACCTGAGCTTGCCGAATCCTTCGGTCTGGAAGGCCGCCCCGGAATCGTGGTCGCCGGCCTCTACCGCGAAGGTCCGGCGCAGAAGGCCGGCCTGCAGCTGGGCGACGTGATCCTCACCATCGACGGCGAGGAAGCCGGCGATGGCCGCCGCTCAATGAACCAGGTCGCGCGCAACAAGCCCGGCCAGCAGATTGCCCTTGAGGTGCTGCGCAATGGCGCGGTCATCACCCTCAACGCCGAGGTAGGCGCCAGGCCGCCGAGCAATCCGGCCAGTCCGCAGTAAAGCGTGCGAGCATGAAAAAAGGCACCCGGAGGTGCCTTTTTTCATTCAGCCCGGCTTCAAACCAGAGGCTTGAGTGCGTCCAGCAAGGCCTGATTCTGCTCCGGCGTACCGATGGTGATGCGCAGGAACTGGGCAATGCGTGCCTGCTTGAAGTGGCGCACGATCACGCCCTGCTCGCGCAGGCCGGCCGCCAGGCCCGCCGCATCCTTGCCCGGGTGACGGGCAAAGACGAAGTTGGCCTTTGAGGGCAGCACCTCAAAGCCCAGCGCCGTCAGCCCGGCAACCACCGACTCGCGGCTGGCAATCACCTGCTGGCAGGTCTGTTCGAAATAGGCGCGGTCCTCGAACGCAGCCGCCGCACCGGCGATGGCCATGCGATCCAGCGGATAGGAGTTGAAGCTGTTCTTGATCCGCTCCAGTGCTTCGATCAGGTCGGGATGACCAACCGCGATTCCGACACGCAAGCCGGCCAGCGAGCGCGACTTGGACAGAGTCTGGCTCACCAGCAGGTTCGGATAGCGGTCGACCAGCTTGATCGCCGTCTCGCCGCCGAAGTCGATGTAGGCCTCGTCCACCAGCACCACGGTATCCGGGTTGGCCTGCAGCAACTGTTCGATGGCCGCCAGCCCCAGAACGCAACCGGTCGGTGCATTGGGATTGGGGAAGATGATGCCGCCATTGGGACGCGCATAATCCTCTACGCGAATCTGGAACTGCTCATCCAGAGCGACCGTCTCGAACGGAATGCCGTACAGGCCGCAGTACACCGGGTAGAAGCTGTAGGTGACGTCGGGGAACAGCAGCGGTTTGCCGTGCTGAAACAGACCATGGAAGGCATGCGCCAGCACTTCGTCGGAGCCGTTGCCGACAAACACCTGCGCCGCGCTCACGCCGTAGTAATCGGCCACGGCCTGCTTCAGGCGGTCACTGTTAGGGTCCGGGTACAGACGCAGGCTGTCATTCACCTCGGCCTGCATGGCCGCAATCGCCTTGGGCGACGGGCCATAGGGGTTCTCGTTGGTGTTGAGCTTGACCAGCTTGGCCAGCTTGGGCTGCTCACCCGGCACGTAGGGCACCAGGTCCTTGACGAAGGGGCTCCAGAATTTGCTCATGCCGTTACCCCTTGATCCGGTATTCGGCGCTGCGCGCGTGGGCGGTCAGCGACTCGCCGCGCGCCAGCACCGAGGCAGTCTTGCCCAGTTCGGAGGCGCCATCGGCCGAGCAGAAGATGATCGACGAACGCTTCTGGAAGTCATACACACCCAGCGGGGAAGAGAAGCGCGCGGTGCCGGAGGTCGGCAGCACGTGGTTCGGCCCGGCGCAGTAGTCGCCCAGCGCCTCGGCGGTGTAACGCCCCATGAAGATCGCACCGGCATGACGAATCTGCGGCAGCCACTGTTCGGGATCGGCAACCGACAATTCCAGGTGCTCGGGCGCAATACGGTTGGCCACCACCATGGCCTGTGCCATATCAGTCACCTGGATCAGCGCACCGCGGCCTTCAATCGAGGTACGGATGATCTCGGCGCGCTCCATGGTCGGCAGCAGCCTGGCGATGCTGGCAGCCACCTTGTCGAGGAACTCACCATCCGGGCTGACCAGAATGGCCTGGGCATCCTCGTCGTGTTCGGCCTGGGAGAACAGGTCCATGGCAATCCAGTCCGGATCGGTCTGGCCATCGCAGACCACGAGAATCTCCGAAGGTCCGGCGATCATGTCGATGCCAACCTGACCGAATACGTGACGCTTGGCTGTGGCCACATAGATGTTGCCCGGCCCGACGATCTTGTCCACCTGCGGCACGCTCTCGGTGCCGTAAGCCAGTGCGGCAACCGCCTGGGCACCGCCGATGGTGAACACGCGGTCGACGCCAGCCACACAGGCGGCTGCCAGAACGATCTCATTCAGTTCGCCGCGCGGAGTCGGCACCACCATCACCACCTCGGCCACGCCGGCGACCTTGGCCGGAATCGCGTTCATCAGCACGGAGGACGGATAGGCCGCCTTGCCGCCAGGCACATACAGACCGGCGCGGTCCAGAGGAGTGACCTGCTGGCCCAGCACGGTGCCGTCAGCCTCGGTGTAGGTCCAGGAGTCCTGTTTCTGCCGCTCGTGGTACAGACGCACACGCTCGGCGGCCTTTTCCAGCGCCGTGCGCTGCTCCGGAGTAATACGGGTCAGCGCCAGCTCCAGACGCTCACGCGGCAGGATCAGGTCGGCCATGCTGGTGGCTGTCACGCCGTCGAAACGCTGACTGAATTCGACCACGGCGGCGTCACCGCGCTCGCGTACCGCCCTGATGATGTCCAGCACGCGCTGGTTGACCGCGTCGTCAGACACGCTTTCCCAGCTCAGCAGATGATCCAGATGACGCGCGAAGTCCTGGTCAGCGGCATTGAGACGACGGATAGCGATAGGAGCGGTCATAGCGGGCCTCTTGATTTGGCGATTGCTCAGGTGTCCGTAGACTAACAGCCGGACCGCGCGGACACCTGACAATTCTGGCTATGACGCGGATAGGCTTCCGCGACCTGTTGTCGCGGACTCAATCAGGCGTGCTGATGCGCCTCAACGGCTTCGCGCAAGGTCTCGATCAGAGCCTGGATGCGGGCATGTTGCATCTTCATGGAGGCCTTGTTGACGATCAGGCGCGAACTGATGGTAGCGATCATTTCCTGCGGTTCCAGACCATTGGCGCGCAGGGTGTTGCCGGTGTCGACCACATCGATGATCTTGTCGGCCAGGCCGACCAGCGGCGCCAGCTCCATGGAACCGTACAACTTGATGATGTCGACCTGACGCCCCTGCTGGGCATAGAACGCCTTGGCCACATTGACGAACTTGGTGGCCACACGCAGACGGCCCTTGGGCTCCGGCGCACCAACCTTGCCCGCAGTCATCAGCTTGCAGTTGGCAATCTTCAGGTCCAGCGGCTCATACAGTCCCTGACCACCGTACTCCATCAGGACATCCTTGCCGGCCACACCCAGGTCGGCGGCGCCATGCTCGACGTAGGTCGGCACGTCAGTGGCACGCACGATCAGCAGACGTACATCTTCCTGAGTGGTGGGGATGATCAGCTTGCGGCTCTTGTCCGGATTCTCGGTCGGCACGATACCGGCCGCCGCGAGCAGCGGCAGGGTGTCATCGAGGATACGGCCTTTGGACAGGGCAATGGTCAGCATGACGCAATTTCCTTAGAACAGGCGCCAGCCCTCTCGGGCTGGCGGGCAGACAGCAGGTTACGCAGCCTGACCTTAACCCGGCACGCGGCGGATTTTGGCGCCGAGCAGCTGGAGTTTCTCTTCGATGCACTCGTAACCACGGTCGATGTGGTAGATGCGGTCGATCAGGGTGTCACCTTCGGCCACCAGTGCCGCGATCACCAGACTGGCTGACGCGCGCAGGTCGGTGGCCATCACCGGTGCAGCCTTGAGGGCCGGCACACCGGTAACGATGGCAGTGTTGCCCTCGATTTGCACATGGGCACCCATGCGGCTCATCTCGTAAACATGCATGAAGCGGTTCTCGAAGATCGTCTCGATCACCGTGCCAGTGCCTTCGGCAATGGCATTGAGCGCAATGAACTGCGCCTGCATGTCGGTCGGGAACGCCGGGTACGGGGCGGTGCGCAGGTTGACCGCCTTCGGGCGCTTGCCGTGCATGTCCAGGGCAATCCAGTCGTCACCGGTGGTGACTTCCGCACCGGCTTCCTGCAGCTTGGCCAGCACCGCCTCAAGGATGGTCGGATCGGTATCCTTGAGCTTGACCTTGCCACCGGTGGCGGCAGCCGCCACCAGGTAGGTACCGGTTTCGATACGATCCGGCATCACGCTGTAGCGGGCGCCATGCAGACGCTCGACGCCATCGATGGTGATGGTATCGGTACCGGCACCCTGAATTTTGGCGCCCATGGCGATCAGGCAGTTGGCCAGGTCGACCACTTCCGGCTCGCGCGCGGCGTTTTCCAGCACGCTGCGGCCCTTGGCCAGCGCAGCGGCCATCATGATGTTCTCGGTACCGGTCACACTGACGGTGTCGAAGAAGAAGTGCGCACCACGCAGACCGCCTTCCGGCGCCTTGGCCTTGATGTAGCCACCTTCCACGTCGATCTTCGCGCCCATGGCTTCCAGACCACGGATGTGCAGGTCAACCGGACGCGAGCCGATGGCGCAACCGCCGGGCAGCGCTACTTCAGCCTCACCGAAACGGGCAACCATCGGACCGAGCACCAGAATCGAAGCGCGCATGGTCTTGACCAGCTCGTAAGGCGCGACCAGGGTCTTGATGGTGCGCGCATCGACTTCGACGCTGAGTTTTTCGTCGATCACCGGCTGCACGCCCATGCGACCGAACAGCTCGATCATGGTGGTGATGTCGTGCAGGTGCGGCAGGTTGCACACGGTGACCGGCTCATCGGCCAGCAGGGTGGCCGCGAGGATCGGCAGGGCAGCGTTTTTCGCGCCGGAAATGCGGATCTCACCTTCGAGAGGCTGTCCACCGGAAATAATCAGTTTGTCCATATCTCTCTCGTCGCCCGCAGGCTCAGGAACGCTCGGCCCAGGCGGCACGGCTGAAGAATTTCATGGTCACGGCGTGAATGCTGCCATCGGCGATCCACGGATTGAGGTGCGCGTAAACCTGTTGCTGACGCTTCACCGGGCTCAATGCCAGCAGCTCATCGCTGATCAGGTTGAGCTGGAAATTACAGCCCTCGCCCTCCACCTCAACCTGTACATCCGCCATCTTGGCTTCCAGAAAGCTCTTCACTTCAAGCGCCTGCATGCTCAACCTCACAATGGCGAACGGGAATTCAAGTGCGAGCAAGCGCTCGCGAGCCGGCCATCATACAAAAAACCCCCCGCTCTGCGAACCCTGCACAGGTGTTCGCTGACGGAGGGCTATGCCGCCATCAGGCCTGCAGCAGCAGATCACCCAGACCGGAGACCTGAGCGATCTCGCGCATGTCTTCGGGCAGATTGCGCAGCGCCAGCTGCTTGCCGACGCCCCGGGCATCACGCATGAAAGCCAGCACCAGAGCCAATCCGACGCTCGACGACTTGCTCACACCGGCGCAGTCGAGCAGCAGACCAGACTGCACGCAACCGGATATCTGCTTCCGCCCCTGCTCGCGCAAAGCCGGAGCACTGCGATAGTCCAGCACTCCGACCAGGCTCAGAACGCCATCGGCAGACAGCGTCAGGCTCGCCTCGCTCATTGCGCGTCGGCCTGAGCGGTCTGCTTGGCCTTGGCAACCACGTCAGCCCAACCGGCGATGGTCTTTTCCAGATCATTGCCATTGCGCTGCATGCTGTCGGCAAACTGGTCACGGAACAGCTTGCCGATATTGATGCCATTGATGATTACGTTGCGCATTTTCCAGCCATCGGCCTGACTGACCATGGTGTAGGAGATCGGGTAAACCACACCCTTCTGATCAACGATTTCCATGTTGATGCTGGTACGCGCCGGATCAACCTTGCCGGCGGCCGGCAGCACGCGAATGGTCTGATTGTCATATTCTAGCAGCGCATTGCCATAGAACTGCATGAGGCTGCGTTTGAACTCCTGCTCGAAACGCTTGATCTGCTCAGGCGTGGCCTTGCGGGTGAATTTGACGGTCATCACGCCCTTGGCAATGCCCTCGGAGTCCACCACCGGACCAAGAATACGCTCCAGCGAATCGTAGAACGCCTGCGGATTGCTCTTGTAACCCGCCTTGTTGGCCTTGAGGTCAGCCAGCAGGCTGTCGGTAGTCTGCTGCACCACCTGCTGGGCACTGGGCATGGCCACCGCCATCAGCGGGAATACGGCCAGCAGCGCCAGCAGACTACGACGCAATGTCTTCAACATGAAAAAATACCTCACTTGCTTTCTTCTTTATTGACCGAGTTCAGCAGGAACTTGCCGATCAGGTCTTCCAGCACCAGCGCCGACTGGGTATCGGAAATCTGCCCGCCGTCAGCCAGCACCTCCTCCTCGCCACCCACGCTGATGCCGATGTACTTCTCACCCAGCAGGCCAGCAGTCAGGATCGATGCCGTCGAGTCGATCGGCAGGTTGTTGACCTGCTTCTCGATATCCATGGTGACCCGACCGGTGTAGCTGTCGCGATCCAGATCAATCGCCGAGACCTTGCCGATGGTCACACCGGCCATGGTGACCTTGGCGCGCACGGTCAGACCGGCAATATTGTCGAAGTTGGCGTAGACCTTGTAGGTCTCACCGGCACTGGATACCGACAGACCACTGACCCGCAGGGCCAGCAGCAGCAGAGCCAGCAGTCCGGCCAGCAGGAACAGGCCGACACCAATCTCCAGGGTGCGGATTTGCATCAGAAATCTCCAAACATCAGGGCAGTCAGAATGAAGTCCAGACCCAGCACTGCCAGCGAGGCATAGACCACGGTCCGGGTAGTGGCATGGCTGATACCTTCCGAGGTGGGCTCGCAGTCGAAGCCCTGGAATACCGCAATCCAGGTCACCACGAAGGCAAACACCACGCTCTTGATCACGCCATTGAGGACATCCTCGTAGAACTCGACGCTGTTCTGCATGTTCGCCCAGAACGAGCCGTCATATACGCCCAGCCAGTCCACCGCGACCATCGCGCCACCCCAGATGCCAACCACACTGAAGATTGCAGCCAGCAGCGGCATGGAGATGAAACCGGCCCACAGGCGTGGCGCGATAATGTACTTGAGCGGGTCGACACCGATCATTTCCAGCGAGGAAATCTGCTCAGTGGACTTCATGTTGCCAATCTCGGCCGTCAGCGCCGAGCCGGCACGACCGGCAAACAGCAAACCAGTCACAACCGGCCCCAACTCGCGCAGCAGAGTCAGGGCAACCATCTGCCCCACTGCCTGCTCGGAACCGTAGTCGACCAGAATGTTGTAGCCCTGCAGGGCCAGCACCATGCCGATGAAAAGGCCGGACACCACGATAATCGGCAGCGACAGCACACCAACGGCAAACAGCTGCTTGATCAGCAACTGGAAACCGTTGCGCGTACCACTGCGCCCGCCCAGGGCATGTACGAGAAAGATCGTCGAACGCCCGAGCGCTCCGACCAGAGCCAGACCACTGGCGCCCAGCAAACGAACCTGTTCCAGCAACGAGCGCTTACGCATCGCTACCTCCGAGCAACTGCTCGCGGTAGTCCGGCGCCGGGAAATGGAAAGGCACCGGGCCATCCGGAATACCCTGCATAAACTGGCGGATACGGGGATTAGCGGAGTTCATCAATTCATCCGGGGTGCCGTGACCCAGCACCTGGGAATCTCCTACGACATACAGGTAATCGGCGATGCTGGCGGTTTCCGCCAGATCATGGGAAACCACGATACTGGTAATCCCCAGCGCATCGTTGAGCAGGCGAATCAGACGCACCAGCACACCCATAGCGATCGGGTCCTGACCAACGAAGGGCTCGTCATACATCAGAATCTGCGGATCCAGAGCAATGGCTCGCGCCAGCGCAACGCGGCGTTTCATGCCACCGGACAGCTCATCAGGCATCAGCTCGACGGCGCCACGCAGGCCAACGGCCTGCAGCTTCATCAGGACAATGTCGCGAATCATTTCTTCCGGCAGCGCAGTGTGCACGCGCAAAGGGAAGGCAACGTTCTCGAACACATCGAGATCAGTAAACAGGGCGCCGCTCTGAAACAGCACGCCAAACTGCTTGCGCATGTCAAACAGCTCACTGCGCGACAGCTGAGGCAGATTGCGGCCATTGACCCACACTTCGCCCGACGCGGGCTTGAGCTGGGCAGCAATCAGCCTCAGCAGCGTGGTCTTGCCACAACCGGAGGGCCCCATGATGCCGGTGACCTTGCCGCGCGGAATGACGATATCCACGTTATCGAAAATATTGCGCTCGCCACGCCTGAAGGTGACGCCCTTCAGTTCGACCGCGTTGTCGTTACCGGCACTCATCTGTTCTCCTTGCATACCGTCCTCCCTCGTTGACGCCAGCACCTTGCAGCAAGGCACCCGTTAGGCACGGGCAGCAATAAGCGGCGCAATATACCATCGCCACCAGGCACTGCCCAAGGCAACTGCGACAACTGCTGACAGGTGAGCACTTCCCCCGAAGACGGTATACTCGGCGTTTTACCTGATCAGTCATGAGCACCATGGGCCAGCCCGCCGACCTGAAACAATCCGCCGAGCGCACCATCCGCCTTGAGCTGCAGGCCATCGAGGCCCTGCTGCAGCGCATTGATGGCGACTTCGAGAAAGCCTGCCAGCTGATCCTCAACAGCCGCGGCCGCGTGGTGGTGGTCGGCATGGGCAAATCCGGGCATATCGGCAACAAGATTGCGGCCACTCTGGCCAGCACCGGGACACCGGCGTTTTTCGTCCACCCGGCCGAAGCCAGCCATGGCGACATGGGCATGATCACCCGCGACGATGTGATCCTGGCTCTGTCCAATTCCGGCAGCACCGCTGAAATCGTTACCCTGCTGCCACTGATCAAACGCCTTGGCATTGCACTGATCAGCATGACGGGCAACCCCGCCTCCCCACTAGCCCAGGCCGCCGAAGTCAACCTCGACGCCCGCGTCGAGCAGGAAGCCTGCCCGCTGAATCTGGCGCCGACCTCGTCCACCACGGCCAGCCTGGTGCTCGGCGACGCCCTGGCCATCGCCCTGCTGGAGGCGCGCGGTTTTACCGCCGAAGACTTCGCCTTCTCCCACCCGGGTGGCGCCCTCGGTCGACGCCTTCTGCTGAAAGTAGAAAACATCATGCACGCCGGCGAGCGCCTGCCACTGATCAAACGCGGCACCAGCCTGCGCGAAGCGCTGCTGGAAATGACCCGCAAGGGGCTGGGCATGACCGTTATCGAAGAGAACGATGGCCGTTTGGCCGGCATCTTCACCGACGGAGACCTGCGCCGCACCCTGGACAAGGGACTGGATATCCATAACTGCCTGATCGACGACGTCATGACCGTGCATGGCAAGACCGCCCGCCCGGACATGCTGGCTGCCGAAGCACTGAAAATCATGGAAGACCACAAGATCAATGCACTGGTCGTGGTCGACCGCGAGGATCGCCCGGTGGGCGCCCTGAACATGCACGACCTGCTGCGCGCCGGAGTCCTCTGATGAGCAACGAACTGCTGCAGCGCGCCCGCGCCGTCAAACTGGCCATCTTCGACGTCGACGGCGTGCTGACCGATGGCCGCCTGTATTTCCTCCCAGACGGCAGTGAATTCAAGACGTTCAACACCCTCGACGGCCACGGCATCAAGATGCTGATTGCCTCCGGTGTGCAGACCGCCATCATCAGCGGACGCAAAACCCCGGTGGTAGAGCGGCGCGCCCAGAATCTTGGCATCCAACACCTGTTCCAGGGCCGCGAAGACAAACTGGTGGTCCTAGATGGCCTGCTGGCCGAACTTGGTCTGAACTATGAACAGGTCGCCTACCTCGGCGATGACCTGCCCGACCTGCCGGTAATCCGCCGGGTCGGTCTGGGAATGGCTGTCGCCAGCGCCGACGGCTTCGTGCGTCAGCATGCCCATGGCGTCACCCAGGCCCGCGGCGGCGAGGGCGCGGCACGCGAGTTCTGCGAACTGATCCTGCGCGCCCAGGGCAACCTGGACGCCGCGCAAGCCGCCTACCTGTAGGAAACAGCATGCCACGCCCTCTCCGCCTCCTGCTGATCTTTGCTGCTCCAGCCCTGCTGCTGATTGCCGTCGGATACTGGAATATCCGCCCGGACAGCTTCATGCAGGCACCGGAAAACAACACCCAGACAGCACAAGACATCGATTTCTTTGTCGAAAATGCCTATAGCATCCAGTATCAGGAAGACGGAAAGCTGCGCTACGAGATGACGGCCAAGCGCCTTGAGCACCTGAAGACTCGTGATGTCACCCTGCTCCAGCAGCCTGATCTGCAACTGTTTCGTGGCACCCCCTACCCCTGGCATGTGCAAAGCCTGAGCGGCGAAGTCGCCCCCGGCGGCAAGGAAGTCGAACTGATCGACGAAGTGCGCATTGCCCGTACTGACGCCAAAAACCGCCCGACCGTGATTACCACCAGTCGCATGACCGTATTCCCCGAGCAGGAATATGCGCAGACGGCACAAGCCGTTAGAATTGCGACGGCCGACGGTGTTACCACCGCCAAGGGAATGAAAGCGTATCTGCAAGACGGCAGGATGCTCCTGCTGTCCAACGTGAGAGGCCTGCATGAGGTTCGTTAACCCCCTCCCCCTTCTGATCAGCCTCGGACTGGCCGCTGCCAGCTCCACCAGCTGGGCTCTGCCCAGCGACCGCGATCAGCCTATTCGCGTGCAGGCCGACAGCGCCGAACTCGATGACAAGCAAGGCGTAGCCGTTTATCGCGGTTCTGTGGTTATCACTCAGGGCAGCCTGAAAATCACCGGCGACACCGTGACCCTGACGCAAAACAAGGCAGGCGATCTGGAAGTTTTCACCGCGGTTGGCAAGCCCGCCTACTACGAACAGCAACCCTCGGCCGACAAGCAGATCGTCAAGGCCTACGGTCTGACCATCCAGTACTACGCCAGCAATGAGCGCATCGTGCTGATCGATCAGGCCAAGGTGATCCAGGAAGGCAACACCTTCGAAGGCGAGAAGATCGTCTATGACACCCAGCGCCAGATCGTGAATGCCGGCCGCGCCACCGGCGCACAGGTCTCCACGCCGCGACCACGGATCGACATGATCATCCAGCCGAAGAAGAAAACCGAGCAGGCAGCACCCTGATGGCCACCCTGAAAGCCCAGCACCTGGCCAAAAGCTACAAAGGCCGACAGGTGGTTCGTGATGTCAGCCTGAGCATCGACAGCGGGCAGATCGTCGGCCTGCTAGGCCCGAACGGCGCCGGCAAGACCACCTGCTTCTACATGATCGTCGGTCTGGTACAGGCCGATCAGGGCCGTGTGCGCATCGACGACAACGATCTCAGTCATCAGCCCATGCATGGCCGCGCCCGTGCTGGCATCGGCTACCTGCCACAGGAAGCCTCGATCTTCCGCAAGCTGTCGGTGGCCGACAACATCATGGCCATTCTCGAGACCCGCAACGACCTTGACCGCGCCGGCCGCCTACAGGCACTGGAAGGCCTGCTGCAGGAATTTCACATCAGCCACATCCGCGACAATCTGGGCATGAGTCTGTCTGGCGGCGAGCGCCGCCGCGTGGAAATAGCCCGTGCGCTGGCCACCAACCCGAAATTCATCCTGCTGGACGAACCCTTCGCCGGTGTCGACCCGATCTCGGTCGGCGACATCAAGCAGATTATCCATCACCTCAAGGCCAAGGGCATTGGCGTACTGATCACCGACCACAACGTGCGCGAAACGCTGGACATCTGCGAAATCGCCTACATTGTGAATGACGGCCAGTTGATTGCCGAAGGCGATGCCGAAACCATCCTTGCCAACCAACTGGTCAAGGATGTCTATCTGGGTCACGAATTCCGCCTGTAGCCTCTGGCACTTTTTCACGACAAGGACGTTGTCAAGCCTAGGCAAAGCCGCCGAGATCAGGCATATAATTTGCTTATTGGCGGCGCCTCGGCGTCCTGTAGTGGGTGGCGCAACAGCGCCAGCAGATAAGGTGCAAAGCTTCCTGCCATGAAACCTTCGCTAGTCCTCAAGATGGGCCAGCAGCTGACGATGACCCCGCAGCTGCAACAGGCGATCAAACTCCTCCAGCTCTCCACCCTGGACCTCCAGCAGGAAATTCAGGAAGCGCTTGAAGCCAACCCGATGCTGGAGCGCCAGGAAGACGGCGACGACTTCGACAACAGCGACCCACTGGCTGACGGTGATGAGCTGGCCAGCGCTCCCGCGCAGGAAATCACCTTCCAGGACGCGCCTGCCAACGCCGAACTCCCCGATGAGAACCAGTGGTCCGAGCAGATTCCCAGCGAGCTGCCCGTTGACACCGCCTGGGAAGACATCTACCAGACCAGCGCCAGCAGCCTGCCCAGCAACGACGATGACGAGTGGGACTTCACAGCCCGTACCTCGGCCGGCGAGAGCCTGCAAAGCCACCTGCTGTGGCAGCTCAATCTGGCGCCGATGTCGGACAAAGACCGCCTGATTGCCATGACACTGATCGACGCGATCAACAACGACGGTTATCTGGAAGAAACTCTGGAAGAGCTGCTGGAGAGCTTCGACCCTGAGCTGGATATCGAACTCGACGAAATCGAGGCCGTTCTGCACCGCATCCAGCAATTCGAGCCCGCCGGCATCGGCGCCCGTGACCTGCGCGAATGCCTCCTGCTGCAGCTACGCCAGCTTCCGCCGAGCACCCCCTGGCTGAAAGAGACCCAGCGCTTGGTCAGCGACCACCTCGACCTTCTCGGCAGCCGCGACTACAGTCAGATCATGCGGCGCATGAAGCTGCGAGAGGAAGAGCTGAAGCCTGCCATTGACCTGATTCAACGTCTCAACCCCCGCCCGGGTTCGCAGATCGAAAGCAGCGAACCCGAGTACGTGGTCCCCGACGTGATCGTGCGCAAGGACAGCGGTCGCTGGCTGGTCGAGCTGAATCAGGAAGCCATGCCCCGCCTGCGGGTCAACCCGCAATACGCCGGCATGGTCAAGCGCGCCGACAGCAGTTCCGACAACACCTTCATGCGCAATCAGTTGCAGGAGGCGCGCTGGTTCATCAAGAGCCTGCAGAGCCGTAACGAAACCCTGATGAAGGTGGCCACCCAGATCGTCGAGCATCAACGCGGTTTCCTCGAGTATGGCGAAGAGGCCATGAAGCCTCTGGTCCTGCATGACATCGCCGAAGCGGTAGGCATGCATGAATCCACCATCTCGCGGGTCACCACACAGAAATTCATGCACACCCCACGCGGTATTTTCGAGCTGAAGTACTTCTTCTCCAGCCACGTCAGCACCGCCGAAGGGGGCGAGTGTTCGTCCACCGCGATCCGCGCCATCATCAAGAAACTGGTGGCGGCGGAAAACGCCAAAAAGCCGTTGAGTGACAGCAAGATCGCTGGTTTACTGGAAGCACAGGGCATTCAAGTGGCCCGTCGCACCGTAGCCAAGTACCGCGAATCCCTCGGGATAGCGCCGTCGAGCGAACGCAAACGGCTGATGTGACGCGAGCACAATCAACGCACACGTATTCCGGCGGCAGGCCTTCCAGCCTGCCACTTTCCACGGGAAACAAGGAGAAAGCGGTATGCAAGTCAACATCAGTGGACACCAACTGGATGTGACCGACGCCCTGCGTGACTACATCGGCGAAAAGCTTGGCCGACTGGAGCGTCATTTCGACAAGATCACCAACGTTCAGGTGATCATGGAAGTCGAAAAGCTGAAGCAGAAAATCGAAGCCACCCTGCACATCGCTGGCGGTGAAATTGTCGCCAACGCTGAACACGACGATATGTATGCGGCGATCGACCTGCTCGCCGACAAGCTGGATCGTCAACTGATCAAACACAAAGAGCGCCTCGTCGAGCGACAACAAGGCGCCGGTGCCCGTTAAAAACCAATGATCCAATTGCAGACCATCCTGACCCCCGGCCGTTCCCTGGTGAACGTGCCGGGCGGCAGCAAGAAACGCGTACTCGAACAGATCGCCACCCTGGCCGCCCGCGACCTTGGCGAACTGGATGCGCACGATATCTTCGAAAGCCTGATAGCCCGCGAAAAACTCGGCTCAACCGGGTTTGGCAACGGTATCGCCATTCCTCACTGCCGCCTCAGCGGCTGCAGCAGTCCACTGTGTGCGGTTCTTCATCTGGAAACAGCCGTCGATTTCGACGCCATCGATGGCGCGCCGGTCGATCTGCTGTTTGTCCTGCTGGTACCGGAAGCGGCGACCGACGAACATCTGGAGCTGCTGCGCCAGATTGCCAGCATGCTTGATCGCGCCGACATCCGCGATCGTCTTCGTCAGGCCCAGGACAGCCAGGGTCTGTATCAGACAGTTGTCGACGCCCAGAACGGACTCTGAATCATGCGTCTGATCATCGTCAGCGGCCGCTCCGGCTCGGGTAAAAGCACCGCTCTCGATGTTCTGGAAGACAACGGTTTCTATTGCATCGACAACCTGCCCGCCGGGCTCCTGCCGGAGCTCGCGGAACGCGCGCTGGTGCATACCGAGCTGCTGCATCCGCAGGTCGCCGTGTCGATCGACGCGCGCAACCTGCCCAGCCATCTGCAGCGTTTCCCCGATCTGCTGGCCGAGGTCCGGGCAAGACATATCCAGGTCGATGTGCTGTTTCTCGATGCCGAAGAAAGCACCCTGCTCAAGCGCTTTTCGGAAACGCGCCGGCGCCACCCGCTGACCAATGAAAACCGTTCACTGGCCGAAGCCATTCGCGACGAGTCGACGCTGCTGCACCCGATTGCCGACCTGGCGGATCTGCGTCTGGACACCACCAGTCTCAACCTCTATCAGCTGCGCGACACGCTGCGCCTGCGCCTGCTGAACAAGCCCGAGCCCGGCACCGCCTTTCTGGTCGAGTCATTCGGTTTCAAGCGCGGCATGCCGGTCGATGCCGATCTGGTCTTCGACGTACGCTGCCTGCCCAACCCCTATTGGAAGCCCGAACTGCGCGAGCAGTCCGGTAGGGACGAGGCGGTCCGCGACTATCTCGCCGCACAGGCCGATGTCGAAGAAATGTACCAGGACATCCACGCCTACCTGCTGAAGTGGCTGCCGCGTTTTGCCGCCAGCAATCGCGCCTATGTGACCATCGCCATCGGCTGCACCGGCGGGCACCACCGCTCGGTGTACATCGCCGAACGCCTGGGTGCCGCCCTCAAACCCGCCCTGAAGAACGTACAGATTCGCCACCGCGATCTCAGCGAATAAGGATCGACGGCAATGCCCGCCTGCGAAATCACCATCATCAACAAACTCGGCCTGCATGCACGCGCGGCGGCCAAATTCGTCGGCGTAGCCAGCCAGTTCAGCTCCAACGTCCGCATAGGTCGCAGCGCTGAGAGCCAGGTCGACGGCAAGAGCATCATGGCCGTGATGATGCTGGCCGCCGGCAAGGGCACCAGCGTGCATCTACTGACCCAAGGTGAGGATGAAGAGGCGGCACTGGCGGCACTGATCGAACTGATCAACAACAGGTTCGACGAGGGCGAGTAGCGTCGCCTCCCATGAAAAAGGGCGCCTTTGGCGCCCTTTTTCATGGCCGCGCAGAACCTAGCTGCCGGCCACCATCATCCGCTCCAGCAGCACCGAGCCGGTGTGGATATTGCCTCGCCGCTCCACATCACCGCCAATCGCGACGATCTGCGCAAACATCTCGCGCAAGTTACCGGCGATAGTGACTTCATGGACGGGGAACTGGATCTCGCCATTTTCCACCCAGTAGCCCGCCGCCCCCCGCGAGTAGTCGCCCGTCACCAGATTCAGGCCCTGCCCCATCAACTCGGTAACCAGCAGGCCGCGCCCCATGCGCTTGAGCAGCGCGGTCTGGGACTCGTCGCCGTGACTGACCTGCAGGTTGTGCACGCCGCCGGCATTGGCCGTGCTGGGCATGCCCAGCTTGCGCCCGGAGTAGGTACCGAGGATGTAGCTGACCAGTTGCCCCTGTTCAACAAAGGGCTTGGCATAGGTCGCCAGACCGTCGCCATCGAACGCCGCGCTGCCCAGCGCGCCACGCAGATGCGGCAGCTCGTGGAGACTCAGCCAGTCGGGGAACACCTGCTGCCCCAGAGCCCCTTCGAGGAAGGAAGACTTGCGGTACAAATTGCCGCCGGAAATCGCGGCGAGAAAATGGCCAAAGAGGCCGGTAGCCAACTCCGCCGCGAACAGCACCGGCACTTCGCCTGTCGGAACGCTACGCGCGCCAAGCCGGGCCGCAGCGCGCTCCGCCGCGCGACGGCCGATCAGCTCGGCCGCCTGCAGATCGTCGCCACGGCGGGCCACGTCGTACCAGTAGTCGCGCTGCATCTGACCGGTGCTTTCGGCAATCATCACGCAGCTCAGACTGTGCCGGGTGCTGGCATAGCCGCCGATAAAACCATGACTGTTGCCATACACCCGGCAGCCCTGATGGGTGTTCAGGGTCGTGCCATCGGCCTTCTGCACCCGAGGATCAACGGCCATGGCCGCCTGCTCGCAACTCAGCGCCAGCTCCACGGCCCGCTCTGGTGGGAGCTCCCAGGGGTGGTAGAGGTCCAGCTCAACCTGCTCGCGGGCCATCAGTTCGGCATCCGCCAGACCGGCACACTCATCCTCGGAGGCGTGCCTGGCAATCGCCAGGGCCGCGGCCACCGTCTCGCGAATCGCCTCGGCGCCGCTGGCCGAGGTACTGGCCGAACCCTTGCGCTGACCGACATAGAGGGTCACGCCAAAACCCTGGTCGCGGTTGAACTCCACAGTCTCCACGTCGCCGTGACGCACCGTGGTAGACAACCCCTGCTCCAGCGAAACCGCCACCTCGCAGGCCGTCGCGCCCTGCCGTCGCGCCTCGGCAACAATCGCCTCGACCTGCTCCTGCAGGGCCGGCAAGGCCTGGGGTCCGACACTGGCAACTGCACTCATAACCTACTCCGTTCCACTGACCGCTGCGCGGCCGGGCCGGACAAGCCGGCCCTGACTGGTTATCATGGCGGCGTTCCCCACTGGATCCGCCCCATGTCTGAAATGTACGACGATGACTTCTCTGGCGAGAAGAGCAAAACCCAGGTCAAGCGCGAGCTGCATGCGCTGCAGGACCTGGGCGAACGCCTGACCACCCTCAAGCCTGAGCTGCTGAGCAAGCTGCCGCTCAGTGATGCCCTGCGCAAGGCGCTGGACGATGCGCCGAAGCACAAGGCGCACATCGCGCGCAAACGTCATATCCAGTACATCGGCAAACTGATGCGCAGCGCCGATGTCGAGGCGATTACCACGCTGATCGACCAGTTGGACGCCTCTACCCGCCAGTACAACGAACGCTTCCACGCCCTTGAGCGCTGGCGCGACCTGCTGCTGACCGGCAGCGATGAAGCGCTGAACAACTTTATCAACCAGTACCCGGACGCCGATGCCCAGCACCTGCGTCAGCTGCTGCGTCAGGCGCAACATGAAGCCGCGCAGAGCAAGCCACCGGCGGCCGCACGCAAGGTGTTCAAGTACATCCGCGAACTGGATGAAACCCAGCGCGGCCTGCGCTAGCCACTGCGACTCGCGGAACCGGTGCAGCATCAGGCCCCAGTTCCGCCTACGGTCATGGCATCAATCTTCAGGGTCGGCTGACCCACGCCCACCGGCACCGACTGACCATCCTTGCCACAGGTACCGACCCCGCTGTCCAGCGCCAGGTCGTTGCCGACCATCGACACCCGCCCCATCGCCTCCGGACCATTGCCAATCAGGGTCGCGCCCTTGACCGGAGTGGTGATGCGGCCATTCTCGATCAGGTAGGCCTCGCTGGTGGTGAAGACGAACTTGCCACTGGTGATATCCACCTGACCACCGCCGAGGCTGGCACAGTAGATACCCCGCTCCACCGACGCGATGATTTCCTGCGGATCACTCTGCCCGGCCAGCATGTAGGTATTGGTCATGCGCGGCATCGGCAGATTGGCGTAGGACTCGCGCCGGCCATTGCCGGTGGCCGCCACGCCCATCAGCCGGGCATTCAGCTTGTCCTGCATGTAGCCCTTGAGCACGCCGTTCTCGATCAGCGTGGTGCACTGGGTCGGCGTGCCCTCGTCATCCACGCTCAGTGAGCCGCGGCGATCGGCCAGGGTGCCGTCGTCGACGATGGTGCACAGGCTGGAAGCCACCTGCTCGCCGATGCGGCCACTGTAGGCCGAGCTGCCCTTGCGGTTGAAATCCCCTTCCAGACCGTGACCGACGGCCTCGTGCAGCAACACCCCGGACCAGCCCGGGCCGAGCACCACCGGCAATGTACCCGCCGGCGCCGGAACGGCTTCCAGATTGACCAGCGCCTGGCGCACCGCCTCGCGGGCATAGTCCATGGCGCGGTTCTGCTCGCTACCGGCCTTCTGCAGGAAGTAGCGGTAATCGGTACGGCCGCCACCGCCATGGCCACCGCGCTCGCGGCGACCATTCTGTTCGACGATGACACTGACATTGAAACGCACCAGCGGGCGGATATCCGCCGCCAGACTGCCATCCATGCCCGCCACCAGCACACGGTCCCAGACGCCGGCCAGGCTCACGGTCACCTGCTGAATGCGCGGATCGAAGGCACGCGTGGCCTGATCCACCTGTTTGAGCAACTCGACCTTTTCCGCACGGCTGAGCACATCCAGCGGATTGCCATCGATATACAGGGCCGGCACCGAAGCCGGTGCAAACGCCTGCACCCGCCCCTGCTGCCCGGCACGGGCAATGCTGCGGGCCGCGCGGGCCGCCTGGCGCAAAGCCTCGGCAGTGAGGCTGTTGCTGTAGGCAAAACCGGTCTTTTCACCGGACAGGGCACGCACACCGACACCCTGATCCAGGTGAAAGCTGCCCTCCTTGACGATGCCATCCTCCAGCATCCATGACTCGGACACCTGGCCCTGGAAATACAGGTCGGCCGCATCGATACCGGGGCCGGCCAGTTCACCCAGGATGCCCTGCAGCTGATCGAGATCGAGTCCGCCCGGGCTGAGCAACTGCTCGCTGACGATGGACAGGGGATTGTTCATGTTCACTCCGAAACGGCCATCGTGCGGTCGTTACTGGTAATACGGGAAATGGAAAAGCGCCGGTGCTGGCTGATCGGCATGCGCTGACGTATCTCTGCCTGAGCCTGGGCATCTCGCGCGCCCAGCAGCAGCGCCTCACCTTCAGGCTGCTCGGCCAGCACCACGCCCCAGGGATCGATGATGGCCGAGTGGCCAAAGGTCTGCCGCGGCCCCGGATGGGTGCCACCCTGATTGGCCGCCAGCACATAGCACTGCGTCTCGATGGCCCGGGCACGGGTCAATACCTGCCAGTGCGCCGCGCCCGTCACGGCGGTGAAGGCCGCAGGCACGCTGATCAGCTCGGCGCCCTGCTCACGCAGCGCGGTGTACAACTCGGGAAAGCGCAGGTCGTAGCACACCGACAACCCCAGACGCCCCACGGGCGTATCGGCCACCACCGCCTGACTGCCATGGGCATAGTCATCCGACTCACGGTAGCGACCGCGGCTGTCGGCCACATCGACATCGAACAGGTGCAGTTTGTCGTAGCGCGCCACGCGCTGACCCTGATCATCCAGCAGCAGCGAACAGGCATGCGGGCGCGCGTCGGGCTTAGCATCGGGCGGTAACGGGATGGTCCCCGCCACGAGCCACAGGCCCAGATCACGGCAGCTTTGACGCAGCCACGGCAGAATCGGTCCTTCACCGCGCGCCTCGGCCGCGCCCAATGCAGGCAGATCGCTGCGGCCGATGGCGGCAAAATTTTCCGGCAACACCGCCAGCCGCGCGCCGGCCTCTGCGGCTCGTTCCAGCAGACGCCGGGCATCACGCAGGTTCTGCGCAACGTCGGCCTGACTGACCATTTGAATTACTGCAATTGTCATGACGTCTCGACTTCATTCACCCTGACAGTCATCAGACTGACACAGGCAAGCACAGGCTGCTCAGGGTTTCTGCTGATCCGGTTTGAGGAAGCTGATCTGCGGATCCTGCCAGGGCCCGCTGACGTGGTATTTCACACTGGCCACGCGTGCCACCCGGTCACCGAGCAGCTTGTCGACCACGAACAGCGCCCCCCCGATGGCCGGAGCCCCGGCAATCAGGGCCGCCAGCGGCAGGTTGTTGCTGACCGGCAGCGACACCAGCAGCTTCGCATTGATCTGATCCCTGGCCATGTCCAGGGTGCCATTCAATTCGATCAGCGTGGAGGGCCCCTCGATGCGCAGCGGTTCGCGCGTGACAAATACCCCCTGCGGCCCTTCCAGGCGCACCTTCATCCGGTCATAGGCCAGGCCCTCACCGAACAGGTCGCTGAAATCCAGACGCAAGCGGCGGCCAATCGCGTTGAAGTTGAGCAGACCGAAGACCCGCAGGGCCTGCGCTCCGCCCTCGACATTACTGATAGCACCTTTACGCAGGCTGGCGTCCAGGGTTCCGGAGAACCGCTTGAGGCTCAGCCCGGCCGGCGAGCCGGGCCAGTCGCCGGCCACATCCAGGCGAAAATGCTCGCTGCTCACCGTGGGCGCATAGCCCCAGGCCGTCAGCACATCGCGCAGGTTGCCCCCGGCCAGACGCCCCTGATAGGTGGTACGCGAGCCGCCGGCCTCCTGGTTCCAGCTCAGCGAGCCGTTGAGCAGCATACCCTTGAGTTCCAGCTGCAGATCACTGAACTGACTGCCCTGCGTCTGCGGGCGTGCCTTGAAACGCCAGCTACCCAGTAGCTCGTTACCGTAAAGCACCTTGGCGATCTGCACATCCATCGCCGGCAGAATGCGCGGATCGACACTGCCAAGCGGGTCACTGCTCTCCACATCCACGCCCTTGAGCGCCTCAGACTTGGGCAGCGACAGATAATCCAGACTCACCTGCATCGGCTCGCCAGAAGCATCCGCCACACTCACCTTCCCCCTGGCCAGCGGACTGTCGACGCCCAGTTTCCAGGCGCCTTCAGCTCGCTGCAGGGTTACGCCAACCTGCTGCTGGTCAATGCCGAAGCCCCGGAAACGACCAATCTGCAGGGCGACATCGGCAGCCACAGTCGGACGCACGGCATTCTGCGCATAGGGTTTGAGCGCTGCCTGCCAGTCCTCCAGCGAGAACTCGGCCAGCTCGCCGCGCACACGCAGTCCGGCTTGTGCCGGCAGTATGGCCTTGCCCGGACCAATCACCACGGCAGTCGCGGCCCTGGCCCAGTCTCCCGGCGGCATTTGCATTACCAGGCTGAGCTGCTCCGGCTGCTCCAGCTGATAACGCCGCTGTGCGCCAGCCAGCGTCATGCGCCAGCGGGTCGTACGGCGCTCGTCAGCGGTCTTGCCAAAGGGTGGCGGCAAGTCGATGGCCAGCCCTCTAAGGTCACTGTCGAGCGTGAGAAGGCTGTCTGCTCCCTCGATATTGAGCTGCAACTGATAGGGCAATTCGCCGCGCAGTGGCAGCGGCTGGCTGACCGCCAGCCAATCCAGTACCGGTTTCAAGGGGGCCCGGCCCTGTACTTCAATGCGTGTGCGCTGCCGCCCGGCGCTGCCCTCAGCACGAATGCGGCCACGCACCTCATGTTCCAGAACCCGCGCCGACACCGCCTGAGCACTGAGTCCCTTGGCCAGGTCAAAGTTGAAATCGCCCTTGATGCGGCTCAACGACAGCACAGGATTGCTCAGCTGCAAACTGGCATCCTCGCTGCTAAAGGCCACCTGTACACCCGGCGCGGCACCGGCTGCCAGCGGGATATCCAGTTGCAGCTTGGCGCTCAGCGCGCCCTGACCACGCCAGTCGGCAAAATCCTGATTGGGGATCGGCGCCTCGCGCAGCGTGCGCAGGGCATCTTCCACACTGCTGTCCAGATCCGCCTGAAGCAGCAGACGAGGTACCTGCCCGGCGGCAACATGAGGCACCCGGGCCACTGCCTGGCGTACCCGACTGTCATGCAACTGGCCGCTGCTGACGCGCACCTGCACGCCACTGTCTTCGACCCAGACTTCACCGGCCGCCTGGCGCAGAGCCGGCCAGCCCGGCTGATAATCCAGCTCTGCCTCGCTGACCTTGAAGTAGAGGCCAATACTGCTGGCGGCCGGGTCTGCACCTTTCATCAGTGAGCCCTGGTACTCGAAGACCCCCTCTTCGATACGTGCCCCCCGGATGGCTTCATCCAGCCACTTGGCCAGTTCAGGGCTGAAGCCTGGCGAACGGCTCGGCAGGTATTTCTTGGCCGCCTGCGCCTGCCCCTGACGCAGGCCGACCCGCAGGTCCATGTAGTCCTCGGCCTGCGCATCACGCATCAGGCGCACGGTGAAATCACCGGCCAGTTCGCCCTCGTCGCCACGCAGGCGCAGGTAGGGACTGTTGAGCACCAGCTCCTGCTCGTTCAGCTGCCATTTGAGCAGTGCGCCGGCCTCGTGGTAGCGCCAGAGCTCGGGGAACAGCGTGGCAAAATGCAGACCGAACGCCTCGCTGGCCAGACGCAGTTGTCCCTGCTGCAAATCGCCGCTGACGCTGCCACTGACATTTTCCGCCGCCGGCGCCCCCTCCCAGGCAGAGACACCGACCTGCTCCAGATTAGCGGCAAACTCCAGACGCTTGGCCCCTTCCCGCTGGGGGCGCCAGTCCACCTGCAGGTTGCTCAGGGTGCCCCGCGGGCGCAGCGCCTTGAGCACTTCCCGGGCCTTGTCCGGCAGCGGCGCCAGCGCATTCACCGCATGGGCAATCGGCGCCAGCTGCAGCTCATCGGCGCTGATGCGCCATTCGGCCTGCACCTCATCGGTTTCATGCTGATGTTCGACACCCACCACCACCGGCCCCCAGCGCCGCTGGTCGTAGGTCAAGCCCAGCTCTTCGACAACGAAGCGGTAGCCCGTGTCGGTGTGACGGAAGTGCGCGGTAAAGCCCAGGTCGCTGAACTGCTGCGGGGTGTAGCTGGCATGACTGGCCTTGACGCTGGGTAAATGCAGGCGGGCCACGGCGCCCTGAAGACGGCCCTGCCAGTCCAGCCACAGCTCACCGCCGCCCTTGAGTTCGGCAAAGCGCCAGTCACGCAACAGTTGTTGCGGCAGCCACTGCGCCCAGTTGCTTTGCGGCAGACTCAGGTAGAGCTGCGCCGGCGACTGCTGCCAGTTCTTCAGGTCCGGCCGCACCTTGAGCTGCAGGGCCAGGGGCTGACCATCCGGCAGGGTTACCCGGGCATCCAGGTGCAGGCGCCTTCCCGTGTGCAGGGTAAAGCCCAGATAGGTCAGGCTCAGCGGCTCCGCGCCCTGGCGCTGAATGATCAGTTGGCTGTCGAGCAGAGTCAGGTGCTGGATCATGCCCAGCGCCGCCAGCAGTTGCTGCGGCTCCAGCGCCGCCCCGGGCTGACGGCTGGGCAAGCCCTGCAACTGCCAGTCACCCGCGGCATCCTGCGCCACGCGTAATTGCAGGCCTGCCAGCTCAACATGCCGTAGGCGCGGCGCACGAGTCAGCAGACTGTCGAGAACGGCCGGTACCACGGCAATCTGCTGCAGTTGCAGGCCCTGCTGCCCGTCGCCCAGTTCGACGTCGTACGCCACCAGACGCGGCGCCAGGCCGCTCCACTCACCCTGCAGGCGACCGATACGCACCGGCAGCCCCAGCGCCTGACTGGCCCGCTGCTCAACCTCGTCGTGATATTCGGCAACCAGCGGTGCCAGTTCGCGCCCGAGGCTGACATAGAGCGCCAGCAACACCAGAACAAACGCGGCCAGACCGAGCAGGCCACGCAGCAGGCGGATCAGCCAGAGCCCCAGACGGCTCATGCCGCAGCGCCCTCAAACGGCATCAGAGCAGCACCACGTCATACTGTTCCTGGGAGTACATGGCCTCGACCTGGAACTTGATCGGTCGGCCGATGAAAGCCTCCAGATCGGCGACATTGCCCGACTCCTCGTCGAGCAGGCGGTCGATCACCTTCTGGTTGGCCAGCACCCGGTAGCCCTCGGCCTGGTAGGCCCGCGCCTCACGCAGAATCTCGCGGAAGATCTCGTAGCAGATGGTCTCGGCGGTCTTCAGAGTGCCACGCGCCTGACAGCTCGGGCACGGCTCGCAGAGCACCTGCAGCAGGCTCTCGCGGGTGCGCTTGCGGGTCATCTGCACCAGCCCCAGCTCGGTGATGCCGATGATGTTGGTCTTGGCATGGTCACGTTCGAGCTGCTTCTCCAGAGTGCGCAGCACCTGGCGCTGATGCTCTTCATCTTCCATGTCGATGAAGTCGATGATGATGATGCCACCGAGGTTGCGCAGGCGCAGCTGACGGGCAATGGCCGTGGCCGCCTCGAGATTGGTCTTGAAGATGGTCTCTTCCAACGTGCGATGGCCGACGAAAGCGCCGGTGTTCACATCGATGGTGGTCATCGCCTCGGTCGGGTCGATGATCAGGTAGCCACCGGACTTCAGCAGCACCTTGCGTTCCAGCGCCTTCTGGATTTCATCCTCGACGCCATACAGATCAAAGATCGGCCGCTCGCCCGGGTAATGCTCCAGACGGTCAGCCACCTCGGGCATCAGCTCATCGACGAACTGGGTGACTTTCTGGAAGGTCTCGCGCGAATCAATGCGGATCTTCTCGATGCGCGAATTGACCAGATCACGCAGGGTGCGCAGAGCCAGCGACAGGTCTTCATAGATCACCGAGGGCGTCTTGGCCGTCTGCATCTGGCTTGAAATCTGCTGCCACAGGCGGCGCAGATAGCGGATATCGGCGAGGATATCCTCGGCCTTGGCGCCATCGGCGGCCGTGCGCAGGATAAAGCCGCCCGCCTCCTCGATGCCTTCGGCTGCCACACAGTCGGTCACCACCTTCTTCAGGCGCTCGCGCTCGGCTTCGTCTTCGATCTTCAGGGAAATGCCGACATGGGCAGTGCGCGGCATATACACCAGATAGCGCGAAGGAATCGACAGCTGCGTGGTCAGGCGCGCGCCCTTGCTGCCGATCGGGTCCTTGGTCACCTGTACCACCAGGCTCTGCCCCTCATGCACCAGAGCGCTGATGGACTCCACGGCACTGCCTTCACGGCTGGATATCTCGCCGGCATGGATGAACGCCGCGCGTTCCAGGCCGATATCGACGAAGGCCGCCTGCATGCCCGGCAGCACACGAACCACCTTGCCTTTATAGATGTTGCCGACAATGCCGCGCTTTTGCGTACGCTCGACGTGAACTTCCTGCAGCACGCCGTTTTCCACCACCGCAACGCGGGACTCCATCGGGGTGATGTTGATCAGAATCTCTTCGCTCATGCTCAGCTCACATCTGCCAGCAGGGGATGCCGAATTCGGCCAGTAGACTGGCAGTTTCGCACAGCGGCAGGCCGACCACAGCCGAATAACTACCACTCATGCCGGCTACGAACACAGCCCCCAGCCCCTGAATGGCATAGCTGCCGGCCTTGTCCAGCGGCTCGCCACTGGCCCAGTAGGCTTCAGCCTGAGCCGGGCTGATAGCAGCAAAGCGCACCTGACTGGCCACTACCACGGAGGCCGAGCGCGTGGCTGAACACAGAGCAACAGCCGTCAGCACCTGATGCTCACGCCCGGACAACGCAGCCAGCATGGCCAGCGCATCGGCGCGGTCCTGCGGTTTGCCGAGTATCCGCCCGTCCAGCACCACCGCCGTATCGGCGCCCAGCACCACCGCCCCGGCATCCTGCTGCAGCTGCTGCAGACCAGCCTGCGCCTTCTCCAGCGCCAGCCGCTCGACATAGGCAGCGGGATCTTCGGCCTCACGTGGGGTTTCATCGATGCTCGCGCTGACCCGCTGGAAGGGCACGGCGATCTGGCCGAGCAACTCGGCGCGGCGCGGCGAGGCCGACGCAAGGAACAGGGTGGGCATGAACATCTCCTTGTCGGCGCCGCCAGCGGGTCGTCAGCTGACCTGCAGTCGTACGCGCAGGCCACGCAGCAGGGTATGCACCCAGGGCCAGAGCAGCGCGCTGATCAGCACCGGATAGAGGAATTTCAACGCCTCCGGCGGACGATTGCCCGCCAGAGCGAACAACCACAGCTGCACCAGCTGCGGGATACCGAACAGCACCAGCAACACCACACTCTGTTGCCATAACGGGAATAGGCGCAGACGCTGATGCAGGGTCAGTACGAAAAAGGTGGTCAGCATCAGCACCAGAGCGTTCTGCCCCAGCAGGCTGCCATAGAGCACATCAGCAAACAGGCCGAACAGCCAAGCCGTCACCATGCCCACCCGGTGCGGCAGGGCCAGTACCCAGTAGGTGATAAACAGTGCCAGCCACAGCGGGCGGCCCGCCTCGAGAAAGGCAGGCATCGGCGCCACCGAAAGCAGCAACGCCAACACCAGACTGAGCCAGATCACCCAGCCGTTGCGCGATCTAGTCACGACCATTGTGGTTCTCCCCTGTGGCGGCCGGGGCAGCAGGCGCCGCTGCGGTGCCAGGTGCCGGTGCCGGTGCCGGTGCCGGTGCCGGTGCCGAGGCTGCAGCCTCCTGTTTTGCTGCAGCATCGCGGTCAGCGGCTTCCTGAGCCTCCGCCGAGTCGGTGGCACGCTGCTCGGGCGAGCGCTGGTCACTGAACACCAGCAACAGATAGCGGCTGCGGCTCAGGGCGGCAGTCGGCTCGGCACGGACAATGGCAAACGGCTGACCCGAGTCACGCACCACTTCCTTGACGACCGCCACCGGGTAACCCGCCGGGAAGCGCTGCCCCAGGCCGGAGCTGACCAGCAGATCACCTTCCTTGATGTCGGCCGTGTCGGCGACATGCCGCAACTCGATCAGTCCCGGGTTGCCCGTGCCGTTGGCAATGGCGCGCAGACCATTGCGGTTGACCTGCACCGGAATGCCGTGGGTGGCGTCGGTCAGCAGCAGCACGCGCGCACTGTAGGGCATGACCTCGACCACCTGGCCCATCAGGCCACGGGCGTCAAGCACCGGCATGCCCAGAGTCACGCCGTCCTTGCTGCCCTTGTCGATAATCACGCGTTGGGTAAAGGGATTGGGGTCGACACCGATCAGCTCGCTGACCAGTACCTGCTCATCGACCAGCTCGGCGGAATTGAGCAGCTCACGCAGGCGCACATTCTGCTCGGTCAGCGCCGCCAGCTTCTGCAGGCGCCGCTGCAGCAGCAGAGCCTCGGCCTTGAGCTTCTCGTTCTCGGCCAGCAGTTCGCTGCGACTGCTGATCGACTGGGTCATGTCGTCCCACAGGCGATTGGGCAGATCGGCCAGCCAGTACAGCGGCGTGGTGAGCAGACCGATCTGGCTGCGCAGCGGCTTGAGGGTATCGAAGCGCGCATCCACCACCATCAGGCTGACCGACAGCACGGTGAGCACCAGCAGGCGCACCCCGAGCGAAGGACCTTTCACGAATAGCGGTTTGATAACGGCATCTCCCATTGCGCGTCAGCACAAATGCAAAGCCGGAAGTCAGGCTTCCGGCTTCGGTATTGCAGCGCCAGGCTTACTCGGTGGAGAGCAGTTCCAGCGTGTGGCGCTCCATCATTTCCAGCGCCTTGCCGCCACCGCGGGCCACGCAGGTCAGCGGATCCTCGGCGACGATCACCGGCAGACCGGTTTCCTGCGACAGCAGCTTGTCCAGATCACGCAGCAGCGCACCGCCACCGGTCAGCACCAGACCACGCTCGGCGATGTCGGCAGCCAGTTCCGGCGGCGACTGCTCCAGAGCGCTCTTGACCGCCTGAACGATGGTCGCCAGCGACTCCTGCAGCGCTTCGAGCACTTCGTTGGAGTTCAGGGTGAAGCTGCGCGGTACGCCTTCGGCCAGGTTGCGGCCGCGCACGTCGATTTCGCGCACTTCGCCGCCCGGGAAGGCGGTGCCGATTTCCTGCTTGATGCGCTCGGCAGTGGATTCACCGATCAGCGAACCGTAGTTGCGGCGCACGTAGGTGACGATGGCTTCGTCGAAGCGGTCGCCGCCGACACGCACGGATTCGGCATAGACCACACCGTTCAGGGAGATCAGCGCGATCTCGGTAGTACCACCGCCGATGTCGACAACCATCGAACCACGCGCCTCTTCCACCGGCAGGCCGGCGCCGATGGCAGCAGCCATCGGCTCATCGATCAGATACACCTCGCGGGCACCGGCACCGAGGGCCGATTCCTTGATGGCACGACGCTCGACCTGAGTCGACTTGCACGGCACGCAGATCAGCACGCGCGGCGACGGCTGCAGGAAGCTGTTCTCGTGGACCTTGTTGATGAAGAACTGCAGCATTTTCTCGCACACGCTGAAGTCGGCGATCACGCCGTCCTTCATCGGGCGGATGGCCTGGATGTTGCCCGGGGTACGGCCGAGCATGCGCTTGGCTTCGGTACCGACCGCCACCACGCTCTTCTGCGTGCCGACGTTGCGAATGGCGACCACGGAAGGCTCGTTGAGGACGATGCCGCGCTCGCGCACATAGATCAGGGTGTTGGCGGTACCCAGGTCGATCGACAGATCGCTGGAAAACATGCCACGCAGTTTCTTGAACATGGGATGAAAAACCCTAGACAGAGCGTGAAAAAACGCTGGGTAAAAAAGTGCGGCAAACTCTATCAACCGGCAGCCTTTTGGGCAACCCGCGCGCTGTGGTAGATTGCCTGTTTTTCCGGGCCTGTTCGGCCCGTCAGCACGGCGTTTGACCGCCTGCCTGGCACATAGTTGCCCTGCCTGTTTTTTGCCTGGTCACTCGCAGGCCTTCCTTTGGAGACTCCCGATGGCGCTTGAACGCTCCGACGTGGAAAAAATCGCCCATCTGGCCCGCCTGGGCCTGACCGAGGCGGAAGTTCCGCAAACCACCGACACCCTCAACAACATCCTCGGTCTGATCGACGCCATGCAGGCCGTCGATACCACCGGCATCGAGCCGCTGGCTCACCCGCTGGAAGCCACCCAGCGTCTGCGCGCCGACGTGGTGACCGAAACCAACCAGCGCGAGGCCTACCAGGCCATTGCCCCGGCCGTGGAAAGCGGCCTGTACCTGGTGCCGAAGGTGATCGAGTAATGAGCATGCATGAACTGACCCTGCGCCAGATCGCCAGCGGCCTGGCCAACAAGGACTTCTCCGCCACCGAGCTGACGCAAAACCTGCTGTCACGCATCCAGGCGGTCGATCCGCAGCTGAACAGCTTCATCACCGTCACCGAAGAGCTGGCCCTGAGCCAGGCCAGAAGCGCCGATGACCGCCGCGCGGCCGGCGAAAGCGGCGCGCTGCTCGGCGCACCAATCGCCCACAAGGACCTGTTCTGCACCCAGAGCGTGCTGACCAGCTGCGCCTCGAAGATCCTCAGCGGCTTCAAGGCGCCCTATAACGCCACCGTGGTCGAAAAGCTCGCGAGCGCCGGGACCGTGACCCTGGGCAAGCTGAACATGGACGAATTCGCCATGGGCTCGGCCAACGAATCCAGCCACTACGGCGCGGTGAAGAACCCCTGGGACCTGACCCGCGTACCGGGCGGTTCCTCCGGCGGCTCGGCCGCTGCAGTGGCTGCGCGCCTGATTCCTGCTGCGACCGGCACCGACACCGGCGGCTCGATCCGCCAGCCGGCGGCACTGACCAACCTGACCGGCCTCAAGCCCACCTACGGCCGCGTTTCGCGCTGGGGCATGATCGCCTACGCCTCCAGCCTCGACCAGGGCGGCCCGCTGGCCCGCAACGCCGAGGACTGCGCCCTGCTGCTGCAGGCCATGGCCGGCTTCGACCCCAAGGACTCGACCAGTGTCGATCAGCCGCTGGATGACTACCTGGCAGCCCTCGACAAGCCGCTGGCCGGCCTGCGTATCGGTCTGCCCAGGGAATACTTCGGCGCCGGCCTCGACGCGCGTATCGGCGAGAAGGTACTGGCCGTGGTCGAAGAGCTGAAAAAGCTCGGTGCCACAGTGAAGGACATCTCCCTGCCGAACATGCAGCATGCGATTCCGGCCTATTACGTGATCGCCCCGGCAGAAGCCAGCTCCAACCTGTCGCGCTTCGACGGTGTGCGCTTCGGCTACCGCTGCGAAAACCCGGTCAACCTCGAAGACCTGTACAAGCGCTCGCGCGGCGAAGGCTTCGGCGCCGAAGTGAAACGCCGCATCATGGTCGGCACCTACGCCCTGTCGGCCGGCTACTACGACGCCTACTACATCAAGGCCCAGCAGATCCGCCGGCTGATCAAGAACGACTTCGTCGCGGCCTTCAACGAGGTCGACCTGATCATCGGCCCGACCACACCGAACCTGGCCTGGAAGATCGGCGAGAAGAATGCCGACCCGGTTTCGGCCTACCTGGAAGACATCTACACCATCACCGCCAACCTGGCCGGCATTCCGGGGCTGTCCATGCCCGCCGGCTTCGTCGACGGCCTGCCGGTCGGCGTGCAGCTGCTGGCGCCCTACTTCCAGGAAGCACGCCTGCTCAACGTGGCCCATCAGTACCAGCAGGTCACTGACTGGCACCGCCAAGCCCCGACCGGATTCTGAGGACGACCGCAATGCAATGGGAAACCGTGATCGGGCTGGAAATCCACGCCCAGCTCAGCACCCAATCGAAGATTTTCTCGGCCAGCGCCACCACCTTCGGCGCCGAGCCCAACACTCAGGCCAGCCTGGTTGACCTGGGCATGCCCGGCACCCTGCCGGTGCTCAATGCCGAGGCCGTGCGCATGGCGGTGAAATTCGGCCTGGCGATCGACGCCGAACTGGGCCGCACCAACGTGTTCGCACGCAAGAACTACTTCTACCCGGACCTGCCCAAGGGCTACCAGACCAGCCAGATGGACCATCCGGTGGTTGGCAAAGGCCACCTGGACATCACCTTGGAAGACGGCACCGTCAAGCGCATCGGCATCACCCGCGCACATCTGGAAGAGGACGCCGGCAAGAGCCTGCACGAAGACTTCCACGGCATGAGCGGCATCGACCTCAACCGCGCCGGCACCCCGCTGCTGGAAATCGTCTCCGAACCGGATATCCGCTCGGCGAAAGAGGCGGTCGCCTATGTGAAATCCATTCACGCACTGGTCCGCTACCTCGGCATCTGCGACGGCAACATGGCCGAAGGCTCGCTGCGCTGCGACTGCAACGTCTCGGTACGTCCCAAGGGCCAGGCCGAGTTCGGCACCCGCGCCGAGATCAAGAACGTCAACTCGTTCCGATTCATCGAAAAGGCCATCAACCACGAGATCCAGCGTCAGATCGAGCTGATCGAGGATGGCGGCAAGGTGGTGCAGGAAACCCGCCTGTACGACCCGAACAAGGACGAGACCCGCTCCATGCGCGGCAAGGAAGAAGCCAACGACTACCGTTACTTCCCCTGCCCCGACCTGCTGCCGGTGGTACTGGAAGACAGCTTCATCGAGGAAGTCCGCAGCCAGCTGCCGGAGCTGCCGACTCAGAAACGCGAGCGCTTCCAGAGCCAGTACGGCCTGTCGGCCTACGACGCCACCGTACTGTCGGCCAGCCGCGAGATGGCCGAATACTTCGAGCAGGTCGCAGCGGTCTGCGGCGACGCCAAACTGGCCGCCAACTGGGTGATGGGCGAGCTTTCCAGCCTGCTCAACAAGGACGGCCTGGAGATCGAGCAGTCGCCTGTTTCCGCCCAGCACCTGGGCGAGATGATCCTGCGCCTGAAGGACGGCACCATCAACGGCAAGGCCGCGAAAACTGTATTCGCCGCCATGGCCGAGGGTGAAGGCTCGCCCGACGCGATCATCAAGGCCAAGGACCTGGTGCAGAACACCGACAGCGGCGCCGTCGAGAAGCTGCTCGACGAAGTGCTGGCGGCCAACGCCGAGCAGGTCGAGCAGTACCGCGCCAGCGACGAAGCCAAGCGTGGCAAGATGTTCGGCTTCTTCGTCGGCCAGGCCATGAAGGCCGCCAAGGGCAAGGCCAACCCGGCGCAAGTGAACGAACTGCTGAAGAAAAAGCTCGAGTCCTGAGCCTGAATCAACGCCGGGTTCGCCCGGCGTTGCTTTGTCCGGAGACCGCCATGCACAAGCCCCTCGCTGCCCTGCTACTGTTCAGCCTGCTCGCCGGTTGCGCCCGACAGCTTCCGGTAGAGCCCGTCACCACTCCGGTTGTGACACCCAAGCCGGTTGCACAGGCGGCGCCGCCGGTCCGGCCCCAGCCCCGCTACCAACTGATCGGCCAGGGCAAGGCCTCCTACTATGCCGCCCGCCTGAACGGCCGGCGGACTGCCAGTGGCGAGCGACTGGACAACGCCGATCTGACCGGGGCCCACCGCGAACTGCCGTTCGGCAGCCTGGTACGGGTGACGAACCTGGCCAATCAGCAGTCGGTGATCGTCCGCATCAACGATCGTGGCCCGCACGGCGGCGGGCGCATCATCGACGTATCACGTCAGGCAGCCGAGCAACTGGGCATGCTGCGCAGCGGTACCGCGCAGGTCAAACTGGAACAACTGGGCGACTGAAGCAGTCAGCAACAGTGCCAGACAGCAACAGCAAAGGTTGTTGAGTACTCTGGCCGGCTACCCGTGAGGACTTACACATGACCTTGATGACATTCGTCTATCTGATCGCCGGCCTGGCGCTGCTGGTGGCCGGTGCTGAAGTACTGGTCCGCGGGGCCGCCAAGCTGGCCGCACAGTTCGGCATCCCTCCCCTGATCATCGGCCTGACCGTTGTCGCCTTCGGCACCAGCGCCCCGGAAACCGCAGTCAGCGTGCAGGCTGCCCTGGATGGAAAGGGCGACCTGGCCATCGGCAACGTGGTCGGCAGCAACATCGCCAACGTGCTGTTTATCCTCGGCCTGACGGCGCTGATTGCTCCATTGCTGGTTTCACGCCAGCTGATTCGTCTGGATGTGCCGATCATGATCGGCGCCAGCCTGATCACCTATGCCCTGGCCTGGGATGGCAGCCTCAGCCGCCTCGATGGCGCCGTGCTGTTCGCCGGCATCCTGGCCTACACCGCGTTTTTGATCATCATCAGCCGTCGCGAGAAACAGGCCGCGGCCGGTGACGAGTTCGAGGATGAGTACGGCCTGCACGAAACGCCAAAACCCTATGCCTGGGCCATCAACGCAGCACTGGTGATCGCCGGCCTGGCCCTGCTGGTGGGCGGCGCTAACTTCCTGGTCGAAGGCGCCGTGCAGCTGGCCCGCGCCCTGGGCATGTCGGAACTGGTAATCGGCCTGACCGTGGTGGCCGTCGGCACCTCGCTGCCGGAGCTGGCCACCTCGGTGATGGCCGCCATCAAAGGCGAGCGCGACATCGCCGTGGGCAATATCGTCGGCAGCAACATTTTCAACCTGCTCTGCGTACTGGGCCTGGCATCGCTGGTGTCGCCCGCCGCCATCCCGGTAGCAGCCAATGCCCTGGCCTTCGACTTCCCGGTGATGATTGCGGTGGCCATCGCCTGCCTGCCGATCTTCTTCAACGGCTACTCGATCAACCGCTGGGAAGGCGTCCTGTTCGTCGCCTACTACGCGCTCTACACCACCTACCTTGTATTCAACAGCAGCGGCGCGCCCTGGCTCGATGCCTTCCAGCAAGCCATGCAGACCTTCGTCCTGCCGCTGACCGCCATCACCCTGGCGGTGATCGGTGCCCGCGCCTGGCATCGCCAGCGCTGAATCTGGAGTAGCACGATGAGTGACAACCGCAAACACGGCGAACAGGTACGCCGCGAGGTAATGGGCGATGCGTTCGTCGACCGCGCCCTCAACAATGCCACCGACTTCACCCAGCCACTGCAGGACTTCGTCAACGAGCATGCCTGGGGTGGCGTCTGGACTCGCGGTGTGCTGGAGCGCAAGACCCGCAGCCTGATTACTCTGGCTGCGCTGACCGCGCTGAAGTGCCCGCAGGAGCTCAAGGGCCACGTACGCGGCGCACTGAACAATGGCTGTACGGTGGAAGAAATCCGCGAAGCGCTGCTGCACTGCGCGGTGTATGCCGGCGTCCCCGCCGCCATCGATGCGTTCCGCGCAGCTCAGGAAGTCATCGACGAGCACCAGAAAAGTAATTGAGCCTACCCGAGCACCGATGCTCTCTAGACTGTGATAAAGCGAGGCTGATGCCAGACGCACACCGTCCAAGCCAGAAGAATGTGCGCATGAAACACCTGATCGCTCTATTGATTGCCCTGCATGCCGGCCTGGGTGGGGGCATAGCACGAGCAGACAACATTATCTGGCTGAACTCTGAGTTCCCACCCATGGCCATGAGCCAGGGCCCCCATGCTAATCAAGGCTATATCAATGTGTTGGCGACTTACCTCGCCGGCAGACTGCCCCAGCACCAGTTTGGCGAGCAAGTCGTACCCTGGCAGCGAGCCATGCACATGGCCGAAAAGGGCGGTCCGTACTGCCTGCTTGCAGCGTTCCAGACGCCAGAGCGAGAAACCTATCTGCGCTTCAGCAAACCCTATGGCTACGTCTTCCCGCTCGGCTTGGTCACGCGGCGCGCGCAACGCGAAGCCTTTACCAAGTACCTCAATGCCGATGGAAAAATCCAACTGGGGCGCCTGCTGCAGGACCCGAACTTACGACCCGGCATTGCCAACCAGCGCAGCTACGGCAGCCTGATCGATAACCTGCTGAAACGCGCCAACCATTCGCAGGCAGCGCCTATTTCACAGATATACCAAAGCGAATCCACCAGCGGCCTGTTCAGCATGCTCGACTACCAGCGGATCGATTACACCTTCAGCTATCCCGGCGAACTGGTGTACTTCTCCTCTCGCCATCAGGACCTGCAGTTCTATCTGATCGAAGGCAACGACCGCCTGCTCCCAGGGCGCCTGAGCTGCACACGCAGCCCACAAACCGACCGGGCCTTTACCGACCTGAGTGAAGCGCTGAAGAGCAACCACCATCAAGAGCTACTGAGAAACAGCTACGAGCGCTGGCTGCCCGAATATCTGATCGAACCCTACCACCGCATGCTCGAAGAACTACCGCGAGAGTAATTCGGCGTCCTCAGCGCCGTACCGGGCGCTTCTGTAGCTTGCGCTGCAAGGTGCGTCGGTGCATGCCCAGAGCGCGAGCCGTGGCGGAGATGTTTCCGTCATGCTCAGCGAGCACACGCTGGATGTGCTCCCACTGCAAGCGGTCCACCGACATGGGGTTTTCCGGCACCAGGCTTTCCAGATCGGCATGCTCGGAGAGCAGCGCAGTCAGCACGTCATCAGCATCGGCAGGCTTGCACAGATAGTTGCAGGCCCCACGTTTAATCGCCTCTACCGCGGTAGCAATGCTCGAATACCCGGTCAGGATCACCACCCGCATCTCGGCATCCAGCTCCAGCAGTTTGGGCAGCAGCACCAGACCAGAATCACCCTCCATTTTCAGATCCAGCACGGCGTAATCCGGCAGATCGGCCTTGGCAATAACCAAACCCTCCTCAGCCGAGTTGGCCACACTCACACGCAGGCCACGCCGGTCCATGGCCCGCGCCATGACCCGGGTGAAGGTCGGATCATCATCTACCAGCAGCAGATGGGGTTGTTCTTCACCTTCGAGCAGATGCTCTTCGCTCATGCTGATTCCTCTCTGTGCATCCGTCAGGATAGCCCGAACGAACGCGGCAACTTCAATTCTGTGAGGGTGCCACCCTCTTCATGGTTGTACAGTTTCACTGTTCCGCCGGCACGCGTCACGCTGGCCTGACTGAGAAACAGGCCGAGACCGAAGCCCTTGCCCTTGGTAGTGAAAAACGGGCGCCCCAGTTGTTCGGCAATGGCCAGCGGCACACCGGCTCCCTGGTCACGGATACCCAGCACAACCCACTGATGATCCCAGTTGAGCTGGATATCGAGTTTGTCCGGGCAGGCATCGGCGGCGTTGTTGAGCAGATTGAGCAGTGCCTGGGTCAGGTCGGCCGGTGGCATCAAGCGCGGTGCAGCCCCCACACCAAGACACTGGTAGCGGTAGGTCGCCTCCGGGCGCATCAGGTGCCAGCGATTAAGAGTCGACTCCAGCCACTGCACAGCAGTCTGCTCGACTACCGCCTGCCGGCGGTCGGCCTCAGCGGCGCGCACCAGTTGCTGCAGGGTGTCCTTGCACAGCTTGACCTGCTCTTGCAGCAGCGCCAGATCATCCTGCAAGGCCGGCTCGTGGCGATGTTCCTGGCGCAACTCCTTGAGCAGCACGCTCATGGTCGCCAACGGCGTACCCAGTTCATGAGCAGCACCAGCCGCCTGAGTAGCAACGGCCAGCAATTGCTGGTCACGCATGTGCTCCTCGCGCCGTTCGGCCTGCAACTGGTCCTGTCGTCGCAGAGCACCGGCCATCTTGACCACGAAGAAGGTGATGAAGGCCGCGGATAGCGCAAAGTTCAGCCACATGCCGAACAGGTGCAGACTGATCATCAGCGCCTCATGCTCGACACCTTGCAGGTGCAGCGGGTGATACCAGATCAGCAGTGCGGTATAGCCCGACAGAGCCAAGCCGCTGAGCACCATGGAGTAAATCCACGGCAGGGTCGCGGCAGCAATGGTCAGCGGCACCAGGTAATAGGACACGAAGGGATTGGTCGAGCCGCCGCAGAAATACAGCAGCACGCTGTGAATGATCAGGTCGCCGGCCAGTTGCACGGCATATTCCTGTTCGGTCACCGGCCACGGCCCGCGCAAGCGCAGAACCGTAAGCAAGCACAGACTCGCCGAAAGGCCGAGGGTAATGCCGATCGGCAACCAGGGCAGCGGCAAAAGATCGGAAAGCCAGGCAAAGCCGACCGAGCCGGCCTGGGCAGCCAGCACCAGGATGCGGATCAGAGTCAGGCGCCAGAGATTCTGGCGGCTGGCAGATAGCAACTGAACGGGTGTGTACATGGCGTCTCCGGTAAGTGGCCGCGAGTATAACCAAGGCACCGGAATGCATCCGTTGCCCTGCGGCAACAAACCGCAGGCTGAACCACAAGCATTTTCCTGTGTCTGCTAACCAGCCGTTGAACAAGCTGATGGCCGAAACGTATTTTTTCTAGGTTCGGTTAACCCGTCTGCCTTCAAAACAGCGTCTACTCATATGACCGCCGCTTGCGGCACGCCTCCAAAGGAGCTGGCATGATTCCGTCTACCCGTCTTTATGTCCTGCTGTTCCCTGCTGCCCTGCTCGTCAGTACGGCACAGGCCGATAACCTGCACTACAACCAAGTCAGCCTGCGCACCGAGGTCAGCCAGGAAGTGCCCCATGACCTCATGCAGGTCATCCTGTACAGCGAAGCGCAGGACAATGATCCAGCCAAACTGGCAGCGAGCATCACCGAGAATCTGAACAAGGCCATCGCCCAAGCCCGGCAGAGCAAGGGGGTTCAAGTGAGCCTGGGGAGCCGCCATAGCTACCCGGTATACAGTGATAACGGTGAACACATCAGTGCCTGGCGCGAGCGGGCTGAGCTGCGATTGGAAAGCGCCCAGTTCTCTCAACTGTCCAAGCTCACCGGTGAACTGCTGCAGCAACTGAAAATGGGCGGTATGACCTTCAGCATTGCCGACAGCACACGCCAGGCCAGCGAAGATGCGCTGATCAAAACCGCAGTGGAGAGCTTCAAGGCCCGCGCTCAACTGACCAGCGAAACGCTGGGCGGTAATGCCTACAAAATCGTCAACCTCAGTTTCAACAGTGGATTCCAGCCACCAATGCCAGTGCGTATGGCAGCCATGAAAGGGATGGCCATGAACGAGGCGGCTCCGGCGCCTGAAATCGAGGCAGGCAGCAGCAAAGTTACGCTCAGCGTCGATGGTGTCATCGAGGTACAAATGCCCTGAACGGTGAGCAAGCCGGGAATTCTAGCGATCGACCGGCAAAGGCCTCCCTGCCTCGACACGCGTGATGAAAACAGCATCTGAGCCCTGATGGTCATTCGGCGAGAAGGCCACCGAGAAACCGCCCAAGTCGACCCGTAGAAACGACAATGCCTGGATCAGCGCTTTACGGGTCGGCTGAGGCCCCGCTTCGCGAAGAGCCGCTACGAAAACCGCCGCATCAATGTAGCCCTCCAGCGAGGCGTAACCGATATCAGCTGCCGGCACATCGGTCTGATACTGCCGGATCAGTGCCAAGTGGCGGTCGTAGGGTGAGGGTACTACTTGGCTGATATAAACCCCGTCGCCTGCCAACCCTGCCTCACGAATGAGATGATCAGTACCCACAAAGGAAACCGTAAAAAAGCGAGCCTTCAAACCACTGACTCGTGCCTGGCGAATAGCAGCAGCCAACTGCTTATAGGTGCCGACAAAAAAGATCGCCTCCGGCTGACTGCGCTTGAGCTCAGCCACAGCCTTTGCCACATCCAAAGAGTTGCGCTGCACACGTGCTTCGCTATGAATCGTAAGTTCGCGGCGCTGCAGCGCCCCGACTAGCCCGCTCTTCACCGTCTCGCCAAAGGAATCATCCTGCATCAACAGGGCGACCTTGCGCAGACCGAGGTTGCCAGTCATCCGCTCAACCATGACCTCGGCTTCATCGAAGTAGGAAGCGCGCACATTGAATACCCACTCATGCACCGGCCGGCGCAGCACTTCGGCTCCCGTAAAAGGAAACAAATAGGGAACCTCGGCCTGAAGAGCAATCGGCATGGCCGCGCGAGACGTTGGCGTACCGACATAGCCGAACAGGGCAAATACCGAACCGGACGCAATCAGTTGGCGAGTGTGTTCGGCCGTTTGAACGGGCTCATAACTGTCATCCCGTAGCAGCAGACTGATCTTTCGCCCATGAACGCCGCCAGCCGCATTGACCCGGGCAAAATATGCCTGAGCCCCGGCATGCATACCCTGTCCGAGTCCAGCAGCTGGGCCACTCTGGGCATTGACCATCCCCAGCCGAATCTCGTCATCACTCACGCCATCCTCTGCCTTGAGCCCGCTGGCGAGCAGCATGCTCAACAGCGCAGAAACTACCCAGAGACCAGCAGCACGGCCCAGGCGACAAAACGAAGGAAGGTGGCGCAACACTGACGACATGCAGCTCTCACTGGTGATGGATGGCGACCGCCATTGCAGTCTGGCTGAAACCTCGTGTTTGTGCACGAATCGCCCTATTCAGGCCGTTTGGAAAAAACGGTAGAACTGGCGCAACTGAGCCTGGGCATCGCCCACGCTGACCGGAGTGAAACGCAGAGGCTGCTGCGCAGCGCATTGCGCCAGGCGACTGAGATCCAGCGGATGCAGCCAGCCCAGAATCGGATACCCGCCCATGCTCTGGTGATCGGCCTGCAGGATGATCGGCTGACCGTCGGGCGGTACCTGAATGGCGCCGCGCGTCACACCCAGCGACCACTGTCGCCGTGGTGGCACGATGGCCTGACCACGCAGGCGCGCACCCATGCGGTCAGAGTGCGGGCTTAGCTGCCAGGTCTGCTCAAAGAACGCCTGCAATTCATCCTCGGCAAATTCCGCCGCATCACCACCGGTCATCACCCGCAGTACCGGCGAGCAGCTGTAATCCGGCCGGTAGGGCCAGGGCATGCTGGCCGCCTGACAAAACTGCGCAGGCGAGCAGAGCAAGCGATCCCCCACCTGCAGCAGCCTCCCGCCACCGGCATGGCCACCCAGCCCTTCACGCGGCTGGCAACTGACGCTGCCCAGCACCGCCTCGCCACGAAAGCCACCGGCCACCGCCAGATATGCCCGCTGGCCACGCTGGGCAAAACCCAGTTTCAGCCGCTGGCCGGCCCGCAGCGCAAAGCGCGTCCACAGCGGCAGCGACTGGTCATCGCGCCGCATCGGTAGCTCGGCACCGGTCACCGCCAGCCAGGTATCGACCTCGCTTTCCAGCTCGACGTCACCGAGGGCGATTTCCAACAGCGGCGTGCCCCAGGGATTGTGCAACAGGCGATTGGCCCAGGCGGCCGCCTTAAGGTCCAGCGGCCCGGCCGGCGAGACGCCCAGATGCAGCCAGCCCTGACGGCCGCCATCCTGCAGCAATGTCTGCGGCCCTGCCCGCAGTACGCGCAGGCCAGTCACAACGCCCCACCCAGGGCACGGTAAGCGGCCTCATCAATGCTGTGAAAACGCACCCGGTCACCGATGGCCAGCGGGCTGGGCGGCGTTTGCCGGGGATTGAAGAGAGATAGCGGACAACGTCCCAGCAAATGCCAGCCTCCGGGAGAAGCCTGCGGATAGACCGCCGTCTGCCGCTCGGCAATCGCCAGACTGCCAGCCGGCACCCGCGTGCGCGGCGTGGCCCGGCGCGGCAGCTGCAGACGCGAATCCAGTTCCCCCAGATAGGCAAAGCCCGGTGCAAAACCGATGGCACCGACGCGGTACTCCACCGCGCTGTGCAGGGCGATCACTTCGGCAACACCGAGACCGCAGGCTTGCGCTACTTCAGCGAGGTCCTCCCCCGCGTACCACACCGGCCACTCATGCAGGCGCCCGGCCTGCGCTGGCGGCGGTTCGGCCAGCCAGACGTCCAGCAACGGCGTCAGCCGTGCCGACAATGCAAGGTGATCGGTCTGCAGCAGGTCGTAATGCAGCAGCAGGGTGGTCCAGCCCGGCACCAGATCAATCAGCAGAGGCCCCAGCTCGGCTCGGATACGCTGCGCCAACACCGCCAGACGCAGCGGCAGGTCGTCATCCGGCGCTTCGGCCAGCACCAGCAAGAGCGCTTCGGCACCGGCCGGTTCGAGGCGGATCACAAGCTGTCCAGTTGCGCCCGCAGCCGGCGCAGCACCGCCAGGGATTCGGCGTTGTCGCCATGCACGCAGAGGCTGTCGGCCTCAAGGCGCAGCGGACTGCCATCGAGCGCAGCAAAGGGTTCGCCACGGGCGATGGCCAGCGCCTGTTCAAGAATGCGCTCGGCCTGCTGGTGCACCGCACCGGGCAGGCGGCGCGGTGCCAGGCTGCCATCGGCCAGGTAGGCGCGGTCGGCAAAGGCCTCGCGCAGCAGCGGCACCCCTGCCGCCTCGGCCAGCTGCCGCTCACGGACATTGTCCTCGCCAGCATGCTGGCTACCACGGGCCAGCAGCATCAGCGGCAGCCCGGCACGGTAGCGGGAACAGGCGCGCAACACCGCCTGCAACAGGTCATCACGCTGCAGCAGATCGTTGTACAGAGCACCATGGGGTTTGACGTAATCGATCTGTGTGCCCGCCGCCCGGCAGAAGGCATCCAGCGCGCCCAACTGATAGAGCACCAGCGCCTCGACCTCCTCGGCCGAACAGGCCAGATGGCGCCGGCCAAAACCCTGCAGGTCGGGATAGGAAGGATGAGCACCGATGCTGACGCCATGCTCGCGGGCCAGCAGAACACTCTGCTGGATGATCAGCGGATCACCGGCATGAAAGCCGCAGGCCAGGTTGGCCTGATCGATCAGCGGCATGGCCAGAGCGTCATCGCCCATCTGCCAGGCACCGAAGCTTTCACCCATGTCGCAATTGAGGAGGATTCTGTTCATCCGCGAAGCTTAAGCCGCTAAACGGCTCGCGGCCAGCGGGAGCGGCCTTGGTCGCTCCCGCCCGAACTTCAATACACGTCGCGACGATAACGGCCACTGTCCTGCAACTGCTCGAAAGCCTCGCGACCGAGCAGCTCCAACAGAACCTCGTCGACGCCCGCGGCCATGCCTTTCAGGCTGCCGCACACCGCCAGCACCGCGCCCTGCTCCAGCCAGCGCAGCAGCTCGACGCGCGCCTCGCGCAGACGGTCCTGCACATAGACTTTCTCCGCCTGGTCGCGGGAGAACGCCAGGTCCAGTCGCTGCAGATGACCATCGGCGAGATAGCCCTCCAGTTCTTCGCGCAGGAAGAAGTCATGCTCCCGGTTGCGCTCGCCAAACAGCAGCCAGTTGCGCTGGCGACCCAGAGCAACTCGCGCCTGCAGCAGACTGCGCAGACCGGCCAGACCGCTGCCATTGCCGATCAGGATCAGCGGCACATCCGCCTCCGGCACGCGGAACGCCGGATTGCTGCGCAGACTGGCGCGCAGGCTCCCGCCCAGCGCCAGATCGGTCGTCAGCCAGCCGGAGCACAGGCCCAGACGGCCATCGCTCAGACGCTCCTGACGCACCAGCAATTCCAGTACACCGGCGGCAGGCAGCGTGGCAATCGAGTAGTCACGCAACGCGGCAGCGGTCTCATTGCCCGGCTGTACCTGCAGCAGATCACCGGCCTTCCACTGGGCATCCTGCGGTCCCTGCAGGCGCAGGAGGAACAGGGGCGAGCCGCTGCTACCGGGGTTGAGGCAGCGCCGTTCCAGCAGAGTCCAGTTCTGTAGGTCAGGCGCTACCTCGGCCGTTGCCTCCGCCGCGCCCAGCTCAACGAGTTGCTGCTGCCAGCGGTTGAGCGACGCGCTGTCGCCGTTGTCCACCTCGACCGGGCTGAACAGACTGCGTGCGCCCTGCCGCCCCAGCCAGTCATGCAGGCGCCGAGCAAAGCCGCAGAACTGCTGATACTGGCGATCCCCAAGAGCCAACACGGCATAGCTCAGCTCGCCCAGCGCCAGCTCGCCGGTCAGCAGCTTGCGTTCAAAACCACGGGCATTGTCCGGTGCCTCGCCATCACCAAAGGTGCTGACCACGAACAGGGCGCGACGGGCCTGCTGCAGCTTTTGCGCATCCAGGCGGGCCAGAGGCTGCACCTGAACGGTATGACCGGCCGCCTGCAACTGGCCGGCACTGCGCCAGGCGAGCTGTTCAGCCATGCCGCTCTGGCTGGCGAAACCGATCAGCCAGGGTTCGCCAGCACCGCCCTCGCCGGTGGCGACACGCGCGGCCTGCACAGCCTTTTTCTTGCGCCGGCGGTCCAGGTAGAGCAGCCAGCCGGTGATAGCGAACAGCGGCATGGCCAGACTGGCCAGCGCCATCAGGATGCGCCCGAGCAGACCGAAGTATTCACCGGTGTGCAGCGCATAGACGCTGCCCAGCAGCTGCGCACCGAAGGTTTTGTCGGCATAACGCTCATGCTTGAGCACACGACCCCTGTCCGTTTCCAGGGTCAGCTGATTGAAGGCCCGCGAATGTCCGGCATCCTCCAGTAGGTAGAACAGCGTCGCCGGCTGCCCGGCCACCGGTGGCAGGCGCAGGTTCCAGGCCGCAAGTTGCGGACCGGCCGCCTGCTGCAGGCTGTGCCACAGCGCCGGGTAATCCACCACTGGCGGCTGTCCGCTGGGGACGCCCTGCTGCCCCGGGCGGCCGCCTTCACGGCGGCCTTCGCCGGGCTTGCGATGCTCGCCGGCCGGCGCATCACTGAGCAGGCGGGTCATACCGTCGCGGTACCAGTCATAGGACCAATAGAGGCCGGTCAGGCTGGCGCACAGGTAGAACAACAGCGCCCAGGTGCCGAAGACCGCATGCAGGTCCCAGTTGAAGGCTCGGCCCCTCTTCGCCCAGTCCAGGCTCAGCCAGGCTCGCCAGTTCAGCGCCTGGCGCGGCCAGCGCAGGTACAGCCCGGACAGGCAGAAGAACACGAGCGCCAGGGTGCTGGCCGCCGTGATCTGCTTGCCGGTATCGCCCATGGCGAGGAAACGGTGCAGCTTCAGCATCAGGCCGAAGAACGCCTGCCCGCTCGGCTGTGCGAGCAGTTCTCCGGTGTAGGGATCGAAGTAGCGCATAGGGCCGCGACGCTCGCCCGGTGGCGGAGTGAAGAACACCCGCGATGCCTGCCCGTCACGCTGATCGACCCACAGGCCGGAGACGGTCTTGCCCTCGGCCGCCTCGATCTTCGCCACCAGTGCGGCCGGCGGCAGGATGCCCGAATCACGCACCTCAACCTTGAGCACCTCGGGATTGAGGGCGCCCATGATCTCGCCTTCGAAGGCGTACAGCGCACCGGTTACACCCATCAGCACCAGCACCAGGCCGGCGCTGATGCCAAAGAACCAGTGCAGTTGGAAAACGATCTTCTTGAACACGACAAACACCTTGATCAACAGGCCACGCCCATAACGGCGCACATTCTAGATAGGAAGCATTTGCATCTGCTTAAGGTTTACCCAGCCTTTACCTTGGGCAGCCCTGCTCACAGCGGCACCAGCAACTCGGGCCTGATATCCGCCAACTCGCGGCAACCGCACAGGGCCATGCTCACTTCCAGCTCCTCACGCAGGAGCTTGAGCAGGTGCGCCACGCCCAGCGCCCCGGCCGTGGCCAGGGCATGCACATAGGGCCGGCCGATCAGCACCGCGTCAGCGCCCAGAGCAATGGCCTTGAGCACATCCGTGCCGCGGCGAATACCGCCGTCTACCAGCAGCAGAGCGCCGTCCCCCACGGCCTGGCGAATCGCCGGCAGCATCTTCACGGCCGGCAACTGACTGTCCAGTACGCGACCGCCGTGGTTGGAGGCAATCACGCCGGCGGCGCCGGCCTGCATGGCCTGCCGCGCATCGGCGGGGTGCAGAATGCCCTTGAGCAACACCGGCAGAGGGCTGTGCCGGCACAACCAGGCCACCTCCTCCCAGCGCGGCGCCAGCGCCAGCAGACCGTCGAACACCGGGCTCTGTCCCGGCTGCAGATCAGGCAGACGCAACGCCTCATCCACATTCACCGCACGGATGCCGTCGGGCAGCTGAAAACCCGCTCGCTGCTCGCGATTACGCAGACCACTGACCGGCGCATCCACGGTCAGCACCAGCGCCTGGTAGCCAGCCGCTGCGGCTCGCCGGGCCAGCGCCAGCGTGCGGTCACCATCGCCCTGCCAGTAGAGCTGGAACCACAGCGGGCCCTGCGCCACCTCGGCAACCGCTTCCAGGGAGGTCGAGGCAAATGAGCTGAGCACCGCCGCGCCGCCCATCACCCCGGCGGCCATGGCCGTGGCCAGCTCGCCCTCGGCATGGAACAACTGCTGATAGGCCACCGGCGCCAGCAGGATCGGGTGCTGCAGCTCCTGCCCCAGCAGGCGGCAGCGGGTATGCCCGCCGCGCAGATCACGCAGCATCCGTGGCAGCAGAGCCCACTCCTGCCAGACCTGCAGGTTGGCCTGACAGGTCAGCTCATCGGCCGCGCCGCCCTCCAGATAGGCCAGGGCATTCTCGTCCAGCCGTTGCCGGGCATGACGCTGGTAGTCGGCGGCCGACACCAGATCAGCAGGAATCCCGCTCAGGGGCGGCAAGCGCGACATGCTCACTCCCCCCACTGGCGCAGCAGGTTGTGGTAGGTGCTGGTCAGGCTGAGCACTTCCTCGCTGTCGCCCAGCTGGCCGCGCAGCTTGAGGATGGTCATGTCCAGGTCGAACAGCATCTTGCGCTGCCAGGCATCGCGCACCCAGCTCTGGGTCCAGAGAAAGGCGGCGATGCGCGCACCTTCGGTCACAGGCTCGACCCGGTGCAGACTGGTGGATGGATAGACGATGGCGTCACCGGCGGCCAGTTTGACCTCGTGTTCGCCGTAGGTGTCCTCGACGATCAGCTCGCCGCCCTCGTACTCCTCGGGCTCGCTGAGAAACACCGTGGTCGACACGTCGGTGCGCACCTGCACGCAGCTGAAACGGTCACGCTGCAAGGCGTTGTCGACATGGTTGCCGTACTGCCCGCCGCCCCGGTAGCAGTTGAACATCGGCGGCAGCATGTGGCGGGGCAAGGCCGCCGAGACGAACAACGGGTGCCGCGCCAGGGCATCGGCGACGCGCTGCGACAGGCCGGCAAAGGCCGGCGAGTCGGCCGGAAACTGCAGATTGTGCTTGAGCAGGGCGGCCTGGGCACCAGAGGTCCGCGCGCCATCGACCCAGTCATGAGCCGCCAGTTCGGCGCGCAGCGCGGCAACCTCGGCCTTACTCAGCACCTGCGGGATATGCAGCAACATCGGAAACGTTCCTCACCCAACGCAAGAAGCCCGCGCAGTGGCGCAGGCTTCTTGGCGGGTTTCAGTGGATTTAGAAGCTGAACTCGGTGGTCATCATCGCCGAGCGCGGCGTACCCAGGACCATCCGCGCACCACTGTTGTTGAGGGTGGAGATGTACTCTTCATCGAACAGGTTGTAGACGTTCAGACGCAGGTTGACGTTCTTGTTCAGGCGATAGGCCGCCATGGCATCGGCCACCCAGTACGACGGGATTTCCGGCATGTTGGTGGTGTTCTTGTCAGCGCCCTCGGCAATCAGACGATCCTGATCCGAGACATAACGCGCACCACCACCAAGGGTCAGATCACCGAGGGTGTAGGACGTCCACAGGGTCGCTGTCAGGTCCGGCGACCAGCGCACACCGGTGTTCTCGGTCACCACGCCGCTGCTGTTACGGCTGAACTGATCCAATTGTTCACTATCCATGCTGGCGATACCGGCGCTGACCTGCCAGAAGTTGGTGATCTGCCCGACCATGCCCAGCTCGACGCCGGTCACGCGAATCTTGCCGTCCTGCTGGTATTCACCGGTCAGGGAGTCGTAGGACACCTGATTGGTGTTCTCGGTACGGTAGACGGCGGCGGTCAGGTTCAGGCGCTCATCCAGCAGATCCCACTTGGTGCCCAGCTCGACGTGCTCGGTTTCCTGCGGGTCCAGGTTCGGCTGGCTGTCGCTGCTCTCGGAGGTAGACAGAGCGAAGTTCGAGCTGCCCGGCGGGGTCAGCGAGTTGGCATAGGACAGGTAGATGCTGCCGTTCTCGGCCGGCTTGTAGACGATGCCGGTGTTCCAGCTGGTGAGGTCGTCCGAGCTGTCGAGATCATATGGCGTCAGCAGGTAGTCGTTGGTGGCCGGAGTCGAGGCAATCGACACCAGCGAAGCACCCTTGGTATCGGTGCGGTAATGCTCGAAGCGTACGCCTGCATTGACCGACCACTGATCGTTCAGGTGCAGGGTATCGAAGGCATACAGCGCAGCGGTATCGGTGGTGCCATCGGCGTACACGCCGGTCTTGTAGGGTTTGCCCATCACATCATGGGCATTGGGGTCATACAGGTTGGCATTCGGCAGCGTTACCGCCGCATAGGTAACACCGTCGATAACCTGCAGAGCGGTGGCACCGGACTCCGTACGCTGGCTCTCGCGCATGAACTCGACGCCGGTGGCCAGGGTGTTGCGCAGGCCGAAGGTGAAGAACTCGGTGCTCAGGTTGGTCTGGTTGGCGGCGATCTCGTTTTCCTGGTCGGTCAGTTGGCGCGAGCGGGTGACGGTCCAGTTCGACGGATCACTGGAGTTGTTCGCCGACAGGGTGTTGACCCCGGTGAGGATGCGGTCGGTGGTGGTCTTGCCGATGCGCGAGGTGTTGCGCAGGGTGGTCACGTCATTCAGATCGTGCTCCAGCTTGACGGTGAGCATGTCGGCATCGACATCCTCATAGTCACCGGTGCTGCCGTAGAAGTTGTTCTCGTCGACCTTGCCGCCGGCATTCAGGCGGGCGTCCGCGTTGTAGAAGCCCTCCATGCCGATGGTCGGGATACCGCCATCCGGCACATTTTCCTGACGCACGTGCTGGCTGTAGACATACAGACGGGTATCGCCGTCCAGACCAAAGGCCACGGCCGGCGCCACGGCATAGCTGCTGTTTTCCACATAGTCGCGGCCATCGACGCCACCGTCGCGACGCATCAGGTTCAGGCGCAGGGCGGAACCCTGGCTCATGGTCTGGTTGATGTCGGCGGTCATGGCGGCCTTGTCGGCAGTGCCATAGCCCAGTGTGCCACTGATGCTGTCTTCCAGGGTCGGCAGCTTGGACACCAGATTGATGTAGCCGGACGAAGCGCCGCGACCGATATCCGAGCCAGCGGCGCCCTTCACCACTTCCACCTGCTCCAGGTTGAACACATCGCGGCTGACCGCACCGAGATCACGGATGCCGTCGACAAAGGTCGAGGTCTGGGTCGAGAAGCCGCGCATCATGAAGGTGTCACCGGCGGAGGTGTTGCCGTTCTCGCCCAGCTGCATGGTGATGCCGGGGGTATTGCGCAGCGCCTCCATCAGGTTGCTGGCGCCCTGCTCCTGAAGCATCTCCTTCTTGATCACCTGAACGGTCTTGGGCGTGTCCAGCAGGTCCTCGGTCATCTTGTCGTTGGCACTGCGAGTTGCCTTGTACGGCGCCTCCTGACTGGAACCACTGACACTGATGGCCGGCAAGCTCAGCTCACCTTTCTGCTCAGCGGCAACGGCCAGTGCCGGAAAGGTGGCGGCGATCAGCGCGGCCAGTTGAGTGGCTTTGTGGTGTTTGCGACTACGAATGGACATGGACTTCCCCAACTCGAAACAGGTAAATGCCCTGCGCGGCGCCTGCACTTCTGGTGATGAGTGCGCCATACCGCGGGCGGTAAGTTCGAAGCGGAGCGGATGTTAATCATTATCATTTGCCATCGCAATAAAGGATCATGAGTTTTCGAGAAAAAATATCATTTAGGATGGATTCGCATAGCGGAAGCGGGAATTGCCGGGGCCATAAATGCAAAAACCCCGGCTAGCCGGGGTTTTCTTGATGCGCTGAAAGACTTACAGGTAGTAGGACTTCAGCGGCGGGAAGCCATTGAACTCCACGGCGCTGTAGCTGGTGGTGTAGGCGCCGGTGGACAGCCAGTACAGGCGATCCTCGGCAGCCAGGTTCAGCGGCAGGCCGTACTTGTAGTTCTCGTACATGATGTCGGCGCTGTCGCAGGTAGGCCCGGCGATCACCACTTCTTCCATCTCGCCTTTCTTCTCGGTCCAGATGGGGAACTTGATGGACTCGTCCATGGTTTCGATCAGGCCGCTGAACTTGCCCACATCGGTGTAGACCCAGCGCTCCACAGCCGTGCGCGACTTGCGCGCAACCAGCACTACTTCCGAAACCAGAATGCCGGCATTGGCAATCAGCGAGCGGCCCGGCTCGAGGATGATCTCCGGCAGATCGTCGCCGAAATCTTCCTTGAGGAAGCGGGTGATCTCTTCGGCATAGGTTTCCAGGCTGTTGGTGCGGGCAATGTAGTTGGCCGGAAAACCGCCGCCCATGTTGATCATCTGCAGGGTGATGCCGTCTTCATCCTTCAGACGCTCGAAGATCACCTTGACCTTGGCGATGGCGGCGTCCCACACATCGATGTCGCGCTGCTGGCTGCCAACGTGGAAGGAGATGCCGTAGGGCACCAGACCCAGTTGCTTGGCGAGGATAAGCAGATCCAGAGCCATGTCCGGGTTGCAGCCGAACTTGCGCGACAGCGGCCAGTCAGCCGAGCTGGAGCCATCCGTGAGAATGCGTACATAGACCTTGGCGCCCGGAGCAGCCTTGGCGATGTTGCGCAGATCAGCCTCGGAGTCGGTGGCGAACAGGCGCACACCCTTCTCATAGAAGTAACGAATGTCTCGGGCTTTCTTGATGGTGTTGCCGTAGCTGATGCGCTCCGGGCCGACGCCGGTCTTCATCACCTTGTCCAGCTCGTAGATGGAGGCGATATCGAAGTTGGAACCCTTGTCGCGCAGCAGCTCGGTGATCTCGGTGGCCGGGTTGGCCTTCACCGCGTAATAGACCTTGGCGAACGGAAAGCAGTTGACCAGCTGATCATAGGAATCGGCGATGGTCTGCTTGTCGATCATCACAAACGGCGTTTCGTGCTGATCGGCAAACGCCTTCATGCGGGCAAAGGTGGCGGGTGCGAAATAGTCTTCGACCTTGATCGACATGCGCGGGACTCCAAATGGCAAAACACGTTATTGAAAAGAGGGAGTGGCTCTCGATGAGAACCGCGAACGCCTGATCAGTTTCCCCACTTTGGTTCGCCTACTTCCCAAGGCATGTCGCCGATGACTTTCGCAACACGAAAGCCTCTCGTCGTCAGTACTTGAGCCGGATGGATCGTTTCCAGCATGAGCGTTCGGGCGCGAACTTTAGGACCATGAGCCGGTGAGATCAATCAAAAATTGCCGCCTTTTTGCACCCGGTTGTCGCCTGCTTGATTGCCTGTTTTCGATACTTAACAAAACGTCCGGAATGCTGCACAAATCGGGGTTTTCAGCCACTTTCCGAGCGGGCGCCGCGAGCCTCGGCTTTACCGGTATAATCGCCGCCTTTTTTGACAAACCGACTACGCAGTCGACAGGTTTCCCAGCATGAGCATCCAGGCCGCCGAAGTGGCGAAGCGCCGTACCTTCGCCATCATTTCCCACCCCGACGCCGGTAAGACCACCATTACCGAGAAGCTGCTGCTGATGGGCAAGGCCATCGAGGTCGCCGGTACGGTGAAGTCGCGCAAATCCGACCGTCATGCCACGTCCGACTGGATGGAAATGGAAAAGCAGCGCGGCATCTCCATCACCACCTCGGTGATGCAGTTCCCCTACCGCGAGCACATCATCAACCTGCTCGACACCCCCGGCCACGAGGACTTCTCGGAAGACACCTACCGCACCCTGACCGCAGTCGACTCGGCGCTGATGGTGCTCGACGGCGGTAAGGGCGTCGAGCCACGCACCATCGCCCTGATGGACGTGTGCCGCTTGCGGGATACGCCGATTGTCAGCTTTATCAACAAGCTCGACCGCGATATCCGCGACCCCATCGAACTGCTCGACGAGATCGAGGCAGTCCTGAAAATTAAAGCTGCACCGATCACCTGGCCGATCGGCTGCTACAAGGACTTCAAGGGCGTCTACCACCTGACCGGCGACTACATCATTGTCTACACCCCGGGGCACGGCCACGAGCGCACCGAAGCCAAGATCATCCAGAAACTGGATTCCGACGAGGCGCGCAGCCACCTGGGCGACATGTACGAACGCTTCGTAGAGGAACTGGAACTGGTGCAGGGCGCCTGCCACGAATTCGAGCCGGATGCCTTCCTCAAAGGCGAGATGACCCCGGTGTTCTTTGGCACCGCGCTGGGTAACTTCGGCGTCGACCACGTACTCGACGCGGTCGTCGACTGGGCACCCAAGCCCCTGGCGCGAGTGGCGAACGAGCGCAGCGTGGAGCCAGAAGAAGAGAAGTTCAGTGGCTTCGTGTTCAAGATCCAGGCGAACATGGACCCTAAACACCGCGACCGCATCGCCTTCATGCGCATCTGCTCGGGCAAGTACAGCCAGGGCATGAAGATGCGCCACGCTCGTCTGGGCAAGGACGTGCGCGTCGGCGACGCGCTGACCTTCTTCTCCAGTGAGCGCGAGCAGCTGGAAGAGGCCTTTGCCGGCGACATCATCGGCCTGCACAACCATGGCACCATCCAGATCGGCGACACCTTCACCGAGGGCGAAAGCCTGGGCTTTACCGGTATCCCTCACTTCGCCCCGGAACTGTTCCGCCGCGTGCGCCTGAAGGACCCGCTGAAATCCAAGCAGCTGCGCCAGGGCCTGCAGGAGCTGGCCGAGGAAGGTGCGACCCAGGTGTTCTTCCCCGAGCGCAACAACGACATCATCCTCGGCGCCGTCGGTGTGCTGCAGTTCGATGTGGTCGCCAGCCGTCTCAAGGAGGAATACAAGGTCGAGTGCGCCTACGAGGCGATCAACGTCTGGTCGGCGCGCTGGATCGAGTGCAGCGACGAGAAGAAGCTCAAGGAGTTCAAGGACAAGGCCTTTGAGAACCTTGCAGTGGACGGCGGTGGTCACCTCACCTATCTGGCACCGACCCGCGTCAACCTGAGCCTGATGGAAGAGCGCTGGCCGGAAGTGAAGTTCCGCGCCACTCGCGAACACCACTGATGCCTTACGCCCCGGTCCAGCCGGGGCGTTTTGTATCGGCACTTGCCGAACCCCGGCGTCAGACCGACACTGGCCCTATGCGCCTGATCGATACCCACACCCACCTGGACTTCCCCGACTTCGATAGCGACCGCGCCGAGGTGCTGACCCACTGCCGCACACTGGGCGTGGAGCGATTGGTACTGCTCGGGGTTTACCGGGACAACTGGGAACGCCTTTGGGATCTGGCCCTGAAGGAGGATGGCCTGTACGCCGCATTCGGCCTGCACCCTGTGTACCTCGACCAGCATCAGCCCGGCCACCTGCAGGAACTTCAGGACTGGCTTCAGCGACTGTCGGGCCATCCCAAGCTCTGCGCAGTGGGCGAGATTGGCTTGGACTACTTTCTCGAAGAGCTGGACCGCACACGGCAACAACAGCTGTTCGAGGCCCAGCTGAAACTCGCCATTGATTTTGAACTACCCGCCCTGCTGCATGTACGCCGCGCCCATGCGCCCACCATCGCCACGCTGAAACGCCTCAAGCCGGCGCGCGGCGGCATCGTCCATGCCTTCGCCGGCAGTCATGAAGAAGCCCGCGAATACCTCAAGCTCGGTTTTAAACTCGGCCTGGGCGCGCGCCCACCTGGCCGCAGGCGCTGCGCCTGCGCAAGGTGATCGCGCAGCTGCCACTGGATGCCATCGTGCTGGAAACCGATGCGCCGGACATGGCGCCCGTGATGTATGCCGGCCAGCGCAACAGCCCGGAACACCTGCCGGCGCTCTGCACCGCTCTGGCCGAACTGCGTGGCGTCCCTGCCGACGAGCTGGCCCTGGCCAGCACGCGCAACGCCTGCGAACTGTTCCGCTGGCCGGTCTGACCGGCATGAAAAAGCCCGCACAGCGGCGGGCTTTTTCAGCACAACCTCAGGTCAGTGCCGGCGCACCTTGAACGCGCCGATGAACTGCTTGAGCTGAGCCACCTGCGCCGACAGCTCGCGGCTGGCCTGCTCGGTCTGACTGGAACCTTCAGCAGTACGCTCACCGGCCTGATTGATTTGCACGATATTCTGGTCGATATCGTGCGCCACAGCCGTCTGCTCCTCGGCCGCCGCGGCAATCTGCTGGTTCTGATCAACGATCATACCCACCGCACCGAGGATATTTTCCAGCGCCTGCTGTACCTGCCCCGACTGGCTGACCGTGCCATCGGCCATCTGATGGCTGACACTCATAGCCTTCACTGCCGCACCCACGCCGCCCTGCAACTTGGCAATCATCTGCTCGATTTCCTCAGTGGACTGCTGGGTGCGCTTGGCCAGGGTGCGCACCTCATCGGCCACCACGGCAAAGCCGCGCCCCTGCTCGCCGGCGCGCGCCGCCTCGATAGCGGCGTTGAGAGCCAGCAGATTGGTCTGTTCGGCAATGCCCTTGATGACTTCCAGCACCCGGCTGATCGAAGCGCTATCGGCTGCCAGCTGATTGATGACCGCCACCGACTGATCAATCTCGGCAGCCAGACGACGGATGCTGCCGACCTGATTCTCTACCAGACTGCGACCACTGACCGTTTCGTCATTGACGCTCTGCGCACTCTGCACCGCGGCGGCCGCGCTGCGAGCCACTTCCTGCGCCGTGGCCGACATCTGATTCATCGCGGTTGCGACCTGTTCAATCTGGCCGCGCTGTTCAAACACGGCCTGATTACTCTCACCGGAAACCAGCTCAACACGATCCGCCTGACGCTCTACCTCAATAACAGTCTGGCCAACGATGTCTATCAGGTCGTGAATCTTCGCCACGGTATCGTTGAAAACCTGCCCCAGCTCGCCCAACTCGTCCTGACTCTGCGCCTTGAAACCAACGGTCATATCGCCGGCAGCAACCTTGTCCATTACCTGGCCAAGGGTCTTCAGAGTGCTGCGAGTGGACACATAGAAGCCGCCATACAGGTAAACGATGACCAGGAACACCAACACCAGCGCCACCACAAGCAGAACAGTGTCGGTGCGCTTCTGGGCCAGTCGCTTCTCCAGCACCGAGCGCAGCAGTTCAACGGAAGCGTCGTTAAGCGCATAGGTCTTGGCCAAAACGGCGGTGACTTGATCAAAATAGCCCTGCCATGGTTGATCCAGGCTATCGGCAACAATGATCTGGTCTTCAAAAAGGGTTGAAACTTCCTTCAGACTGTTCAGGCTGTCCTCGGCTTTGGAGGACAAGGTGGTTTTGGCTTCACCGTCAGCCAGCGCCTCTTTCAAGCGTACCGAGTACTCGCCCTGTAGTTTTTCCAACTGCAGCAACAGATCGTCCATCTTGGTGCTGGACGACGAGTTAAGAAAACCCTGAGCCAGAGAGTAAGACCCCACCGCACGCCCCACGGCGATATTGGCTGTCACCTGCGGGGTAAAACTGGTAATGAGCTCAGTCAGTTGACGCACCTCGGCAAGGCCATCCTGGCTCAGCCCCGCTTGGGCAGCAACGTATTTGAGGAAAACCTGGGAGCTGCCCAGCTGTTTCTCCACAGCACCGGTCTTACTCTGCAGCGAGGTTTCGGCGCGAACAGCCTTGAGCGCCTGTAATAGGGCATCACGCTTGCTATTGAAGTCCTCAACTTCCTCCGGGTGGTGAGAGACAGACTTCATCTCTTCTACCCGCTGAATCAGCCCCTGCTCAAGCTTGCTGATCTGAGTCTCAATGTCTCCAGTCTTACCGGACTGGCCGACCATCGTGTTGATCTGCACAAGGTCATTAAGCGTTTCCAAATCCCGCCGGAGCTGCAAGCTGGAAGACAGCAGATCCAGGCTTTCCAGCTCAGCACGTGTGTTCTGGTATTGCGTGTAGGAATCGCTCACCAGGTAATAGTTGGTAATGCCCATAGGCAGGAAGAACATGATGCTAATCAGGCTGAACTTCATACCGAAGCTCAGTCGATTCATCAGTGCGATAGCCGGATACAACACGGTCTTCACGAGACGTCTCCTGTTATTTTTCTACGCCAGCCCAAGGGGCGGGGCCATTCTGGCACGTCGGCATGGGATAAAGCTTAAGCGGCAGACATGCGGACGCTGCCATCAGGCTCTCTGATAGCTACCCATCAGAAGGCATAATGCCATCATTCTTTTCTGGCAAGGCCGTCATCAACGATTATCGGCCCCCACGTACAGAACTTAAGGTGCAACATGAACAACCCGCTCCGGCTCGGTATAGACCTTGGCGGCACCAAGATCGAAATCATTGCCCTGGCTCCAGACGGACGCGAACTGTTGCGCCAGCGCTGCCCGACTCCCAGAGGGAGCTACTCAGCCACGCTGACCGCTATCGCCGGGCTGGTCGTCCAGTGCGAACAGCAACTCGGCCAACACGGCAGCATCGGCATCGCCATTCCCGGCACCCGCTCAGCCGACCATGGCCGCATCAAAAACGCCAACTCCACCTGCCTCAATGGCCAGTTATTGCAAGAGGACCTGCAAGATCTGCTAAAGCGTCCCATACGGCTAGCCAATGACGCGGACTGCCTGGCCGTTTCGGAGGCTTGCGACGGTGCCGCCGCCGGTGCCAAAACGGTCTTTGCAGTGATTATAGGCACTGGTGTGGGGGGAGGCCTGATCATCAACGGACAACTGTTGCAGGGGCCCAACGGTATCAGTGGCGAATGGGGACACAACCCCCTGCCCTGGCGAGACTCAGCCGACGGCGAAGCGCGCCGCTGCTATTGCGGCAAACAGGACTGTATTGAAACCTTTCTCAGCGGCCCCGGCTGGGCGGCCCGCAGCGGCCTTGAAGTCGACGCGCGCGAGCTCGTGGCGCAAGCACAGCAGGGCGTTGAACAGGCAGAGCAGGCGCTGCAACGCTATTACGATCAACTCGCACGCGCCCTTGCCAGCGTGATCAACATCGTCGACCCGGAAGTGATTGTGCTCGGTGGAGGGCTTTCCAACATCGCCGCGCTCTACCGCGAAGTTCCTCCACTGCTGACTCGCTACGTCTTTTCCGACCAGGTCAACACGCGCCTGGTCCAGGCCCGCCACGGTGACTCCAGCGGCGTGCGGGGCGCTGCCTGGCTGTGGCAGTAGCCGGTCAGATCAGCAACAACCACACGGCCCATGCGGCGTACCAGAGCATGGCGGCACGAATCAGCAACTGCCAAAGCTGATCCAGCGTCGCAACGCCATCCCGAGCATCTTCCAGATCTGCCGCCGCCTGCCCGCTGACAGCCACCAGGCGCGCGGCGCCGGCCTGCCAGTTGAGCAGATCATGCAGCAGTACCCGGCCAACGGCGGTGAAATCACCCACCAGCGCAAAGGCACCAGCCAGCAGGCGCACCGGCAACCAGTCGAGGGCATGACGCAATGCCGTCGCCTGCTGACGCAGAGAAGGGCTGGCCGCCTGCTCTTCTAGCAGCGCCAGCAGACGATAAGCCAGCGCGAATACCGGTCCCGCCAGGGCATACCAGAAGATCACCGCAAAGAAACTCTGATACGCCTGCCAGAGCAGATGCGCCTGCACCTGCCCCAGCAATGTCGTCTCGCTTTCGGCCGCCAGACCCAGATCGCGCTGCATGGCCAGGTAAGCTGCCTCATGATCACCGCGGCGCCAGGCATCCCGGAACGGCCCAAGGGAAGCCAGCAAATCGCCGCGCCCGAGGGCATAGACCAACACCAGCAGATGAACCGGCAGCGCCAGCCAGCCATAGGCCACCGGCTCCAGCAGAATCAGCAGGAGCGCGAGCAGCAGCATCGGCAAGAGCACCAGACGCAGCAGCTGCCAGGCATCACCGGCCTGTTTTGCCTCAAGGCTGCGCAGCTGACGCAGCCACCAGCCATCCTGCTGAATACGCTGGCGCAGGGCGGAAAACTTCTCGACCCAGATCACCAGCAACATCACCAGAAAACTCATTGCTTGCTCTCCTCTTGTGGCAGCCCGGCGAAAAACTGTTGCCAGTCGAAGGCCGGCCCCGGGTCTGTCTTGCGCTGTGGGGCAATATCACTATGCCCGCAGATGCGCTGGTGCGTAAGCAGGGGGTAGGCATTCAGCAACTGACAGGTCAGGGCCTGCAAAGTGCCGTATTGCGCCTCGGTATAGGGCAGATCATCGGTGCCTTCCAGCTCGATGCCCAGGGAAAAATCGTTGCAATTCTCCCGTCCGGCGAAGCTGGAAACACCCGCATGCCAGGCCCGCTCACGGCAAGAAACAAACTGGGTCAGACCGCCGTCACGCTCGATCAGAAAGTGCGCCGACACACGCATTTCGGCAATGCTGGCGAAATAGGGATGTGCATCAGCGGGCAACTGATTCTGGAAGAACCGCTGCACCCATCCGCCACCAAATTCGCCCGGTGGTAGGCTGATGTTATGGATCACCAACAGGGAAACTTCATCAGCAGGGCGGCTGTTGCAGTTTGGTGACGGGCAGTGGCGAGCGCCGATCACCCAGCCGCTGTCGACATCCAGAAGCAGTCCAGTCACGTGCATTTCCGTCGCAGCAAAAGCGCGAGGATAACAGACTGCGCCAGCCATCAAGGCAAACGCCCGGCAACACCGGGCGCTTGCAGGCAAGCATACTCAGGCGCCTTTCATGCGCCGCAGATTGCCGATGACCGACTCCAGCGCCCGATCAAACAGCAGGGCATCGTCCAGCAGACGCACGGCCTGCCGGCGGAACTCCACGGCAAGCCCCATGCGGGTCTTTTCCAGGACCTTCATACCGGTGCGGTTAACGAAGATGAACTTGCCGGACGGTTTGATCACAGCCGCAAGCTTACAGCGCAGCTTGTGCTCCTCATCTTCCTGAATTTCCACCCAGCTGCCGACGCGCAGGGCATCGACCTGAGCCAGCACGGCCTCATCCTCGACGACCGGCTGCTCCTCACGATCGCGGCGCTCGCCAGGCGCCAGCAACACGATCTCTTCGACCACCTCGACCATCGGCGCCGGCTCACTGATCTCCGGCGCGCTGTCCAGCGGCAGCACCTCCGCCACCTCCGAGAGTGCCTGCGCTTCGACGGCACTTACCACCGCATCCGCCTCAGGCTCCTGCCGCATACGCTGAAAGGCCTGCACGTGCAGCGCCTCAAGCCCGGCAAAAAGCTCGTTGACCACAAAAGGATCCAGCGAAGCCTCCGCCATGCCAGCACGCAAGCTACGCAGCAAACCTGGGACCATCTGCAACAAACGCAGTCGATCCTCAGCAGTATCTGGTGTGGAGGCACTCCAAACCAGATCATCCATGGTCGCAGTCGCCTCGCGCCATGCCTGAGAATCGCCACCATGCTTAAGGTTGACCAACAACAGTACCTTGCTCCAAGCCTCCTGTAGCAACCGGACTACTGCTGCCGGTAAGGTCTTACCCAGCAGGCGCTGGTTCAGAGCCTGCTCAACTTCCAAACGTGCCTGCTCGGATTTGGCGCGCCCCTCTTCCGCATCACGCATGCGCTGCTCAAGCAGCTCACTGCGACGGCGCTCACTACCCGTAAAGGCAACAAAGTCAGCCAACAACTCAGAGAAAATCCGCGGATCATCAACAAAGTCATTCAGCAACCGCTGCACGACATGTTCGATTTTCTGATAGAGGCTATCGCGCTTCTCGGCGTCGTGTTCACTCCAACCCAGTGCTGCCGAGGCGATTTCATTAAGCAGCCGACGAGCCGGATGACTTCCTCGATTGAAAAATGCTTTGTCCTGCACCGCCACCTTGAGCATGGGAATCTGTAAGCGTGCGATCAGCGCCTTCAGCGAGTCCGGCAGCGCGCGGTCATCGAGGATGAACTCGAACAGCATGGAGATCAGGTTGATCGCATCATCATCCACCTGCCCAACTACTCGGGTTTTGCCCGACTTGGCGCTGGCCTTGCTCAGCAGCAGATCGAGTTTTTCGCGCAGTTCTTCACCACTGATCTGGCTGGCAGCCGGCAAGTGCTGCTGCAGATGCGAAAGCAGCCGCGTCAGATCATTACTGGTGATGGGCACTGCATCGGCCGGCAGCTCTCGCTGCGGAAGGGCGGTACCGCGCAGCTGGGTCATCAGCCCCTGAAAGGCAGCAAAAGCCTCCTGCATGTCCTCGCTGGCACCTGCAAAACCGGCAGGCGACTCCGACGCAGTCGGAGCGCTCACAGCAGGACGAGCGCCCGCTCGAGGCTGGCGGACCGCTGGCGGGGCCGACTTCAATTCAGGCAGAACACCAGCCTGCACGAGAATCTGGTTAGCCTCGGCGTACAACTGGCCTATTTCACTGAGCACATACTTCTCAAACAGCTTGTAGATGATCAGCTTGATGCGGATATCGACACCCAGATCAGCGCAGGCTGCGACAAAACTCTCGCAAACCGGTCGCGGCCCAAGCGGATTACTGGCCTCATCAATTTTCTTGTGAATCAGAGTATTGATACGCGTAGTCAGATGATGGAGAGCCTGAGCATCACGACTAAGTATCTTGGCGACCATGGCGTCGACAGCTACAGACTCTTCCAGCTCATCGTTCTGCATCAGACTGAGACTGTCCAAGGTCACAGGCGTCAACTGTGGGGGTTGGTCCAGACTGTAGCGCGCCAATTCGGCGAAACCTTCAAACACCCTACGCAGGAATGTATTGGCTATGCTCTTGCGCTTAAGACGTAGCTCACGCATCGCCTCGAACAGATCATTCTGCTCAGCGTTAGAGGTAGCACGATCAGCCATCTCGAAAAGGCTATCGTCAGCGTTATCAAACAACGCCTGCAAATCCTGCTTAAGCTGCATAGCAGCCTTATCACGCAGTTGCGTCAACGCCACGGGCAGTCTTCCTACCTGGGTGTTAGAGGTATGCTCAGGGGCCGAACGATTGAGCGGCACCACATTCGCATCAGTCTGCATTTCAATTCTCCTGTGAGCCAATGTCCAGCCTGGAGCATCAGCACACATCAACAACCGGGACGCCAGTACAAAAAAGGTCAACCCTCTGGCGTCAATTTCTCTGGATTCATTATTGAGGCAGGTGGGCATTACAACCAACAGCGCACCCCAGTAGATTTGATCGGGGTCACAGTTAGCGGCAAATGCCCTACCAACGGTCATGCAAAGCAGACCAACACCGCCGTTAGCAAGCCGTGCACAGCCTCCGTATAATGCGCCATCCCCAACTTGGAGCCTGATCATGCCCAACCTGCGCCTGGCCGACCTGCACGACGAAATTCAGCGCAACGTGCAACTGGCACTGCAGGAAGATGTCGGTGCCGGCGACATCACCGCTCAGCTCATACCCGCAGAACGCGTGGCCACTGCCCGCGTGATCACCCGCGAGGCGGCTGTGCTGTGCGGTAGCGCCTGGGTCAATGAAGTGTTCCGCCAGCTGGATCCGCGCGTGGTGGTGACCTGGAATGCCCAGGACGGCGACAAGGTCAGCGCCGACCAGACCCTGTTCACCCTGAGCGGCCCGGCACGCGCCCTGCTCACCGGCGAGCGCAGCGCGCTGAATTTCGTGCAAAGTCTCTCCGCCGTCGCCACCCGCTGCCGTCACTACGCCGATCTGGTCGAAGGCACACCAGTCAAACTGCTCGACACCCGCAAGACTATCCCCGGCCTGCGCCTGGCGCAGAAGTACGCCGTCACCTGCGGCGGCTGCCATAACCACCGCATCGGTCTGTATGACGCCTTCCTGATCAAGGAAAACCATATCGCCGCCTGCGGCGGGATTGCCCAGGCAGTCGCCAGCGCCCGACAGATAGCCCCCGGCAAACCGGTGGAAGTTGAAGTGGAAAGCCTGGAAGAGCTGAAGCAGGCGCTGGATGCCGGCGCCGACATCATCATGCTCGACGAACTAAGCCATGAGGACATGCGCACCGCCGTACAGCTCACCGCCGGCCGCGCCAAGCTGGAAGCCTCCGGCGGCATCAACGACAGCACCCTGCGCAGCGTGGCCGAAACGGGCGTCGACTATATCTCCCTCGGTACATTGACCAAGGACATCAAAGCCATCGACCTGTCCATGCGCCTGACGATGTAACCCAACTCAAAACACTTGAAAATCAAAAGCCCCGCAAATGCGGGGCTTTTGATTTGGTGCCGGAGACAGGAATCGAACCTGCGACCTTCTCATTACGAATGAGCTGCTCTACCGACTGAGCTACACCGGCCTTTGCTAATTCAATCACGATTTACTAAAGCAGGCCACACATCCCGGATGTCGGCGCTAAACTCAAGAAACATCTGCAAAGCCCCTTGCACAACCTGCTCCGCCCAACTATCCCCCATCACAAACACCAGACTCTCCCAGCTGATATTCTTCATACGACTTAAACCCTTCCAGCTTTCTTTCTTTAAAATCCCGAATTACACGTTCAGCCGCAAGAGGCCACGCAGTTTTCACCGCAGACTCAAAATAATAACCGGAGGTATCAGAAAGCCTCCTATAGCGCGCCTTTAAAATACCACCATAAAGATCATGATCCTCAGCAACCATTGCTAAAAACGCCATCCGTTCAAGATATTGAGGTAACGGTTCACGCCTTGCCATATCTTCAAGCCGGCAAAAGCGCACCACCAAATCCGGACCATCGTCATAAGGGATAAAATCCATGAATACCTTATCTGCCCGCCAGGACAAGAACGGATTCAGACCCACTTGAGCCGATACAACAATACGGGCGACACGCGACTTACTATCTGGCAACCAAACCGCGCTTAGCAAGCGACAATATTGAACCGCCGAAACAAGGAGCAACACCAAAAAGACAAGACTCACCACGCGCCCACTAACAAACCGCAGCACACGACCACTGGTAGGCAAAAACGCCAAAAAAATCAAAAAACATAGAAAGAAATTTGCATACCAGAAGGAATACTCCAGAAGATTGTGCAATATAAAAGAGCCTATTGCAGCGGGTAGAATCACCCCTCCCTCCGCCATTCGCAAATATCTAAAACAGCCCACAGTAACAACAACAAAACCAAAAACAATCAGAGCAGCGCCAACAAACCCCGTTTCAACCAAAAAATGTAAAATCACATTATGCGGATTAGACCACACCAAGGACGGCATTTGCGTAGCCGCGAAGCTGAAGAAAGCATAATTACCAAACCCCACACCGAACGGATGTTCAAGAAAGATGCTCCAGGCCTTTGCCCACTCGACCCAGCGAGTATCGGCATAGGCATTCTGAATTCTCGAAAACCCTGACCCCCCATCCACAGCTGAGAAATAGTCCGGCCATAACACCGACAGCAGCTGTGTGAGAAAGAAAACACCCGCAAAAATCAAAAAATAATAGCTAAAGCGGTCGTTACGCCAAAAATAAAGCCGGAATATTGCAAGAACGAGCACTGAAAAAACCATCAGCACTACTGAACGAGAACCCGAACTAACAAGTACAAAAGAACATAAAGAAGCGACAACCACCACAACCGCACAACGCCACCAGACTGACAACGCCGAACGAACCAGCAACACCAGAAAGGCCAGAAAACCCAATAAAACATAAAGACTGAACTGATTTCGCCCCCCTATGTTTGCGACAACACCAATCGCTCCATCAAACGTCAAAAAACTGATCCACCCCCACTCAAAAATCTGCCCCAGGCCGAGTACGAGAGAGCACCCTCCGCCCAGCACAAGCCCATAGAGCACAGCATCCCAGTCACGCTGAAGTTCAGCAGGGTCACGCGCGTGCATAGAGCCCAAGAAAAGAGAACCAACCAGAACCATGAGCGCCGGCGCCAGCCAAGCCTCCATGTACGCACTACCGCCCAGCACACCGGCAACAAGAATCAGCCCAGCAAGCGAAAAACCAATTAACACCAGCGAGCTGCAGCGCAGCTCTTTACTAGCAATAACAAACAGGAGGGCAAAAAAAACAGCAATGGTGTCGGAAAAAAAATCACCGTCTGGATACCAACGAAATGGCACCACAAACGGCACGCTCACCAAACAGAACATCAGCCAGCGCACACACACCCCCCCAAAAAAAAAGAGCAGGCGCAGCCTGCTCTTTTGAAGTCATGAAGACTTACTTGCCCTTGCAGAAGCCTTTGGTCACACAATCACCAGACGGAGTCCAAGTGACAGAGCCATCAGCGTTTAAGCCAGCGCCCAGAACATAAGTATCAGTCGCTGCGAAGCCATTGGTAGCCCGCGGAGTCACAGTAATTTGCCCGTTAGCAGCAAGAGCGATTGCGTTGACCTGCCCCTGGCCATTACCAGCAGCAACATCGTTAGGAACGGACCACTGGGCACGCGAAGCAGAACCAGTAGCAGGAACAGAAATTGCGCCGGCGGCCACGCAGCTGCCGGACTGAACGCACTCAGTCACACCCAGCTTGAACGGCGCAGCAGCAACAACTATCTCAGCGCCGCGGGCACGCTTGGTGTAATCCTGATACGCAGGGAGCGCAATAGCGGCCAAAATACCGATAATCGCCACAACGATCATCAGTTCGATCAGGGTAAAGCCTTTTTGCATTTGAGCTTTCATTTAATTGTCTCCTCGACATGGAAAGGTCGTGCGACCTGACCAGACCCACAGCACACAGCGTGCCAACCCTCGCCGCGCTCGATAAAACGACAACTGAAGAGGGCCGCCAACCACGAGAACGGCAACGAGATGAAAGCTTCTCCGATGCCTTGCGCCCTAGAGCCAGACTGGCAAGCACTCAAAAATTATCACTAAGTGCCTTTTTTTGTCATCCCAAAGGCACGCATTTGGCAGCGCTGTCCGACTAGGCTATAAGGCAAGCATGACTGCCTCGAGCCTCCCCAATGAATGACATCGTCAACCTTACAGGCCTAGCCAAACAGCTGGTGCTGGCAGAACTGCTGGATGAAAAAAGCGCACAGCAGGCACAAGCACAGGCACAGCGCAACAAGACCTCGCTAGTCACTTATCTGGTACAGAACAAACTGGTTAAAGGCCGCGCCCTCGCGGAAGTGGCCGCCGAGCAGTTTGGCATTGCGTACATAGATCTGAACGCCATCGACAAGGAGGGTCAGCCGAAAGACCTGGTCAGCGAAAAGCTGATAAGGCAACACCGCGCCCTGCCTCTTTACCGTCGCGGCAACAAGCTGTTTATCGGCCTGTCCGACCCTGCAAATCACCAAGGTATTACCGACATCCAATTCAGTACCGGCCTTACTACCGAGGCCATCCTGGTAGAAGACGATAAGCTTGGAGATGCCATCGAGAAGTTTTTCGACGCTGGACCCAGCGGAATGGAAGACTTGGCCGATGTCGACCTGGAAGGTCTGGATGTTGAGGCTGTTGATGACGAGAAAGCAGACAGCAACAACGAAGCGGCTGATGACGCCCCGGTAGTCCGCTTCGTAAACAAGATGCTACTAGATGCGATCAAAGGCGGCTCTTCCGATCTGCATTTTGAACCCTACGAGAAAGCCTATCGGGTACGCTTCCGCACCGATGGCATCCTGCATGAGGTCGCCCGCCCACCCATTCAGCTAGCCAGCAAAATTTCCGCTCGCCTCAAGGTAATGGCCGCCCTAGATATCTCCGAGCGGCGCAAGCCACAGGACGGCCGGATCAAGATGAAGATATCCAAAAGCAAGGCCATCGACTTCCGCGTCAACACCTTGCCCACCTTGTGGGGTGAGAAGATCGTGATGCGGATCCTCGACCCCACCAGCGCCCAAATGGGGATAGATGCGCTCGGTTATGAAGAAGAACAGAAAGAGCTCTACCTCAACGCCCTCAAGCAGCCACAGGGAATGATCTTGGTAACAGGCCCGACTGGCTCTGGTAAGACCGTTTCCCTTTATACAGGCCTGAACATTCTCAATACCGTGGATGTGAACATCTCCACCGCAGAAGACCCGGTAGAGATCAACCTTGAAGGCATCAATCAGGTCAACGTCAATCCCAAGCAGGGCATGGACTTTACCCAGGCTCTGCGTGCCTTTTTGCGCCAAGACCCTGACATCATCATGGTGGGCGAGATCCGAGATCTGGACACTGCCTCCATCGCAGTAAAGGCTGCACAGACCGGGCACATGGTGATGTCTACGCTACACACTAATAGCGCAGCGGAAACCCTGACTCGCCTGCGCAACATGGGCGTTCCGTCCTTCAACATCGCCACTTCAGTCAACCTGATTATCGCCCAACGCTTGGCCCGCAAACTGTGCAACAGCTGTAAGAAAGAAGTACAGGTTCCGCGCGAGACACTCATTCACGAGGGTTTCCCTGAGGACAAAATCGGCACTTTCAAGATTTTCGGGCCCGTCGGCTGCGAAAACTGCAAAAGCGGCTACAAAGGCCGCGTCGGAATTTATGAAGTAGTCAAGGTCACACCGGCACTCCAGCGGATTATCATGGAAGAAGGCAACTCCATCGACATCGCCCAACAAATGCGAAAAGATGGCTTTAATGATTTGCGCACCTCGGGCCTAGTCAAGGCCATGCAAGGCGTCACCAGCCTCGAGGAAGTCAACCGCGTCACCAAGGACTAAGCCATGGCCGAAAAAGCACTACAAACCAGTGTCTTCAAATGGGAAGGCATCGACAAGAAAGGTGCCAAAGTCAAAGGGGAACTGAGCGGGCAAAGCCCCGCATTGGTAAAGGCGCAACTTCGCAAACAGGGCGTCAATCCAACCAAAGTAACCAAGAAAGGCAAAGATCTTTTTGGCGGTGCCGGCAAGAAGATCAAGCCCATGGACATTGCCTTGTTTACCCGGCAGATGGCCACCATGATGAAAGCAGGCGTCCCGCTACTCCAATCCTTCGACATCATCGGTGAGGGATTAGAAAATGCAAACATGCGCAAACTGGTAGACGAGGTGAAGCAGGAAGTAGCAGCAGGCAACAGCTTTGCAACCTCTCTACGTAAAAAGCCGCAATACTTCGATGACCTCTACTGCAACTTGGTAGACGCAGGCGAACAGTCTGGCGCACTGGAAAACCTGCTGGATCGAGTGGCCACCTACAAGGAAAAAACCGAGCAACTGAAAGCCAAGATCAAAAAGGCGATGAACTACCCTATCGCCGTGGTGTTGGTTGCCATAATTGTTTCAGCGATTCTGCTGATCAAGGTCGTTCCGCAGTTTCAATCGGTTTTTGCCAATTTTGGCGCCGAACTACCGGCCTTTACCCAGATGGTTATCCACCTCTCAGAGCTTTTGCAGGAGTGGTGGTGGATTGTGCTTGGCGCAATGCTTGCCTCAGCCTTTCTAGTTAAGAATGCGTATGCAAAATCCAAGGACTTCCGGGACTGGACCGACAGAACAGTCCTGAAGGTCCCGATCGTGGGAGATATTATTTACAAGTCTGCAGTGGCGCGCTATGCACGCACTCTATCCACCACTTTTTCGGCGGGAGTTCCACTTGTAGAGGCTCTCGACTCGGTCGCAGGCGCCACTGGTAATATCGTCTTCGTTAATGCCGTCAACAAGATCAAACAGGATGTTTCGAGCGGGACCCAGCTCAATTTTTCTATGCGAACAACTGGCATTTTCCCCTCAATGGCCATTCAGATGACGGCAATCGGCGAAGAGTCCGGCGCACTTGATGCAATGCTCGATAAAGTTGCGACCTTTTACGAAGAAGAAGTCGATAATATGGTCGACGGCCTAACCTCTCTGATGGAGCCCATGATCATGGCCGTATTGGGCGTACTGGTCGGAGGCCTGATAATCGCCATGTACCTTCCGATCTTCCAGCTGGGCTCAGTCGTATAGATCATGAATTTGATTAATCTTGTGGCCGGCAATTTGCCGGCCTTTGTTTTAGTTGTACTGATCTTGGGCCTGCTGATCGGCAGCTTCCTCAATGTACTGGTCTACCGCCTGCCCAAAATGATGCAGCGCGAATGGCGCATGCAGGCGCGGGAAATATTGGAGCTGGAGACAGAACCAGCTGGACCTACCTTCAACCTGGTACTTCCCAACTCCACCTGCCCGCACTGCCAGCATGAGATTCGTCCCTGGGAGAACATTCCCCTGGTGAGCTGGCTGGCACTGCGCGGCAAGTGCTCCGCGTGCAAGGCACCGATCAGCAAGCGATATCCATTGGTTGAGCTTGCCTGCGGCCTGCTGTCGGGATTTATTGCGTGGCAATTCGGACCAACCTGGCAGTGCGCAACGATGCTGCTGCTGAGCTGGGGGCTGCTGGCCATGAGCCTGATCGATGCCGACCACCAGTTGCTGCCGGATGTACTGGTTCTGCCGCTGCTCTGGCTGGGCCTGATCGTCAACCAATACGGGCTGTTTGCGCCGCCCGGCGACGCTCTTTGGGGGGCAGTGGCGGGCTATCTGAGCCTGTGGTCGGTGTACTGGCTGTTCAAACTGCTGACCGGCAAGGAGGGTATGGGCTACGGCGACTTCAAGCTGCTGGCCATGCTCGGCGCCTGGGGCGGCTGGCAGGTTCTGCCGCTGACCCTCCTGCTGTCTTCGTTGGTGGGTGCCGTGCTGGGCGTGATTATGCTGCGCTTACGTAATGCCGAGAGCAGCACGCCTATTCCGTTTGGCCCCTACCTCGCCATCGCCGGCTGGATAGCGCTGATCTGGGGTGAACAGATCACCTCTGCCTATCTGCAGCTCGCCCATTTCAACTGAAATATGCCCGGCGCGTGCCGGGCATGACAGCAGCGCTGACTGTCGCGGATAATCACTGCCCGCTGTTCCGGAATGATTGCAATGACTCCCTGGATTCTCGGCCTGACTGGCGGCATAGGCAGCGGCAAGAGCGCTGCCGCCGCCTGCTTCGATGCCCTGGGCATACACACCGTCGATGCCGATCATGCTGCTCGCTGGGTGGTGGAACCCGGTCGCCCAGCACTGCAAGCCATTGTCGATCGCTTTGGTAACGAGGTTCTGCAGGACGACGGGCAGCTTAATCGCGCCGCGCTGCGCACGCGGATTTTCAGTGATACCGGGGAACGCCGCTGGCTGGAAAGCCTGCTTCATCCGCTGATCGGCGCCGAAATTCGCCAGCACCTGCAGCGGGCAAACTCCCCTTACGCCATTCTCGTTTCCCCCCTGCTGATCGAATCCGGCCAGTACCGAATGACCCAGCGCGTGCTGGTCATCGACACACCGGAAGAGGAGCAGATTCGCCGCACCATGCAGCGAGACAAGGTGCCAGAGGATCAGGTCAAAGCCATCCTGCAGGTCCAGGCCGCACGCGAGAAGCGTCTTCAGCACGCCCACGACGTGCTGGTCAATGATCGCGACCTGCACTGGCTGCAACAGCAGGTAGAGCGCCTGCACCAACAGTATCTGCGCTTCACCGGAGGCCAACCATGAAAACAACCCCCACCGTCAGCTGCCCCACTTGTGGCGCCCCGGTCGAATGGACGCCCCAGAACACGCAGCGCCCGTTCTGCTCGGAACGCTGCAAGCTGATCGACTTGGGCGCCTGGGCTTCGGAAAGTCATGCCATTCCCGGCGACCCACTGGAAGACGAACTGTTCTCCGGCGAACTGCCACCGCGCGGGCACTGATCAGTCCCGCAGAAAACAATCGCCACTCAGGGCCGCATAAACATGTAGTCGCGCCCGTCATCCAGATTCTCGGCCAGAAACTGCAGCTCCTGAGCCAGATCATTCAACGGCCGAGAGACCTTGCTGCGCTCGACCAGCGCGCTGAGTAGTGCGCGCAGCACCAGCGCCTCATCCAGCCCCACTTCTCGCGCCTCATGCAACGCCTTGTCGATTGCGCCCCGCGCCCAATCATGTGCTCCCATGTCGCTCCCCCTTCGCAAACAAAGCCTGATACTGCTGGGCCATGGCCATTTGGCATTTGATACAGATCAACCGCGACTCGCGCATCACACCGATGAATCACCCTGAATCAGCGGGGCGACTCATCGTCTTTCCAGGGGGCCTGCAGATAGCGGGTACGGTTGAAGGTTTCCAGCCATTCAGGACAGAACACCACGAGCCCCGTAATGGCCGTGCCATTGATGAACGCCTCGGGAAACATCACCAGCCAGAGGTAGGCAGCCATATCGTCCAGCCAGGGCGGCATGACGTAGATCGCGCTCCACCACAGCATGCCCAATCCCAGGAGCACGCATACCGCCGCCGTCAGCGCGGCCGGAAAGAAACCGGCGCAGAAGATGTAAACAAACAGATTCTTTGGCTGGAAGCGCTCGACCAGAAGCGCACAGCCCTCGGCGATCCACACCGGCAGCAGGATCAATAGCAACGCATTGACCCCAAGAGCCGCGAACTCCTGACGCCCCAACGCCAGCAAACCCAGCTGCGCAAGCGCGCCGGCAAGAATCGCCAGCGGCCAGTCGAGCAGCAGCGTAACGGCCGTCATCCCGATGAAATGGAAGGCCAGCCCCGACTCAAAATCCCGCCGCACCAACCACAACAGAAACAGGCAAAGCACCGTACCGAACAGCAGATGCTGCCGGCGAAAATCACTGAACAACTCCAGCCAGGGCGCACGCCAGATAGCCCACAGCAATGCCGGCCCATACACCAGCCAACCGAACTGCAGAACCTCAGGTTTTAGCAGCCCTGCACTGATCATTACTGCGCTTGCTCCAGCGCCTGACGCAGCGCCTGGGCATCCGAAAAGGTGCGGCTATCGCGCAGCACACCGCGATCCAGATCCAGCCACAGCACCTGATCCTCTGCCGCCGGATAACGCGAAGCCACGCGGGACTGACTGTCCAGTAGCACCCTGTACTGGTAGTCACGCATAGCCGGCACGGCAAACAAAGTCGAGATCACCGCCGGCATGCGACTCACATCCGCCACAAACACCGCCTGGCGAGCCTCAAGAAACCCTTTCGGCTTTCCTTCCAGCGCGGCATTGAGCAGCTTGGCACCGGTCATATTGCGCGCCACCAGCAGAATGCGCGCCTGCTGATCGAGGGTATAGGCCTTGTCGAACTGATCCAGCAGTGTCCACGGCAACAGGCGCTCGCCCTTCTCCAGCGCCATGACACTGCCACACAGCAGCAACAGAAACACCGCAATCACACTACGCATCAGCTATTCTCCCTTGTTGAAAACACATCAATATCCTCTCTTAGCAGCCAGTCCACCCGTGCTGACCAGAAGGACTGAGCCTCAGGCGCCGCGCGTAATACAAACACGTGCGACTTCTCGATTCCCTGCATCGCCAGACGCTTTCTCGCCTCATCCAGCAAAGCCCGCGCATAGCCGCGGCCACGCCAGGGCTGATCGACCACCAGATGCTGCAGATAACCACGCCGGCCATCGTGCCCAACCAGCAGCGAACCGACCACCTGCCCATCCAGCTCAAGCACTAGGCTGAGCTGCGGATTACGCTGCAGATAGCGACAGAACGGTAAGTAAGCATCCTCGTCGCGCACACAGATACCGTCACTGCGCTGCCACAAGGCATACAGCGGAGCATGGTCGTCGGCAGTAGCAGAGCGGATCATCAGACACCTCACTAATGGGCGCAGTTTACACCGTCATTCGCAACCGGACGTGAGACACCTCGGCGCAGCCAGAGCAGGCTGTACGCTACTCCTGCATCTGCCTATCATGAGCCTCATGCACGAGAGCGATTACCTGCGCCTGCTGACGCGCCAGGCCGAACAGGCCAATGAGTTCCTGTCCAACGCCCGCAAATGGGAGCGCGAGCGCTGGGTCTGCCAGCGTTTGCTGCAGGCCTTCAACATCAGTCATCGCTTGGACGAGTTCGGCAGCGGCATGGAGCCACCGGATGTGCAATTTCGCGAAGCCAACTTCGAAGTGTTCTTCGTTCTCGACGAAGGACGGCGGCTCAATGAGGAGTGGCGGGATGAAGTGGAGCGCCGCCGCTCGGCCTTCTCACTGAGCCAACTGGTGCGCCGCCAACGCCGCCCGCGCTGGCTGAGCGCCGGGGACCTGCAGGCCCGCCTGGGGCCTACCCTGCGCAAGAAGGCGCACAACTATCAGGAGCGCGACCTCCAAGTTGGCGAGCTCGACTTGCTCGCATTCTGCAACCTCAAGCAGGCGGCTCTGGACTTCAACAGCCCGTTTCCACCGCCCTCGGAATACCAGCGCCAAGGCTGGCGCTCACTCTCGCTGGTAGGCCCCAACTTCGTGCGCGTGCTGTTCACTCACGACAATGCCCCGGAGTTTCTGCGCCACAACCGCGGTCGCACCGTCCTGTTCGACCTGGGTATCGGCCTGTGAACCTGCAGGAGCTGATCGCCAACGTACCGCAGATCGGCACCGTGCGCTGGATCGGCGTGCGCCCGGCGCGCGAAGCGCCAATGCTGGAAATCGATGCCGTGGAAGCGCGCCGCGACGCCGGCCTGACCGGCGATCACAGCCGCCCCGGCGCCAACAACAGCCGCCAGGTAACCCTGATCCAGTGGGAACACCTGCACGTCATCAGCGCCCTGCTGGGCAAACCGGTCACCGCCACGGACTTGCGCCGCAATATCGCCGTCAGCGGTATCAACCTGTTCAGCCTGAAAAACCGGCGCTTTCGCCTGGGTCAGGCCATTCTGGAAACCACCGGCTGGTGTCAGCCCTGCGCCCGCCTGGAGGCACGACTCGGCAGCGGCACATTCCAGGCCGTACGCGGCCACGGGGGCATCACCGCCCGCGTGTTACAGAGCGGCATCATTCGCCTGCAGGATCAGCTGTCTATTATTGACTGAAGCCTCTGCACCACCTGAGCGCAACCACTACAGCGAGGACCGCATGCCCAGCCAACTCAGCCCCGAAGACCAGGCCAAGGTAGACCTCTACCTCAGCGCCCCCCAACATCAAGTCGAGCGCCAACCCTTCCGCCCCTGGCGACTGCTGACCGTCGTGCTGATAACGGTGATTGCTCTGGGCATGCTCAGCCGACTGCTTAGCCAGCTCGCCTGAACACCAGACACGCTCAACAGCCGCACAAGGCGCATAGACTTTTCGCGCACAACAAAAAGCCCGCACAAGGCGGGCTTTTTGTACTTCTATATGGTGGGTCGTGTAGGATTCGAACCTACGACCAATTGGTTAAAAGCCAACTGCTCTACCGACTGAGCTAACGACCCAAAAATGGTCGGGGTAAGGGGATTCGAACTCCTGACATCCTGCTCCCAAAGCAGGCGCGCTACCGGACTGCGCTATACCCCGGCTGGAAGTTGGCTCCGCGACCTGGACTCGAACCAGGGACCCAATGATTAACAGTCATTTGCTCTACCGACTGAGCTATCGCGGAACTTCGGCCTTCCAATCTCAGCTGCCGTACCGGTTTAATCCGTTCCCGCATCTGAGGCGCGCCATTTTACGTTTCCACGCAACGCTGTCAACCCCTTGATTTACAACTCGCTCTTATTCTTTGCAGGCCACTGCGCGAGCTGCTATATCTAGGCCAGATGTGATCACAAGCACAGATGTGCACTCAGCACACACTCTAAACACCAGACGTCACTTTCTCTGCCCTGATCGATATGTGCCCTTACCGCCTCAATGGCCTGCTCCGCAGGAAAGCCTCATGAATGAACAGGACAGCAAGCCAAACGTCGTATCGCTTAGCAGCCGAATTGCACAACCGCGCTTTGGTGAACTGCTTCAAAGCTGCCGCCAGTTGCTGCTGAATCATCTCGCCAAACAACTGGATCTGGTTTTTGCTGGCGTAGACGACGCGCTCTTCGACTGCGCCGACAAAGCCAGCAGCAACAGTGAGCAGACGCTGTATTTCGATAGCATGCGCGAAATCCGCAAGCAGCGCGTACACCTTGAGCGCGCCTATCACCAATGGCTGGGCCAGAAACTCAGTGCATTTGCCGAAGGTAAGTGCCAGACAGTCGAGAACGAACAGGTCGCCCTGGACGACCTGAGTCTGGTGCAAAACGATGACTACGAGGAAAGCCTGCAGGTCACGAACATGACCAGCCGGGTCAATGCGCGCTGCGCACAACCCCTGTTCGGCCTGGAGCAACGCCTGGCACTGCTCAACAACGGTCTCAAACCTCGCGAAGAAGACAATCCCTTCGGTCCACGCCTGATCGCCCAAGCCTTCCGTGAATCGCTGAAAAACTCGCCTTTCCCGCTGAGCATTCGCCTGACCCTGTACCAACTGTTTGATCAGTACCTGATGAGCAGCCTGGACAGCCTGTTTGCCGAGCTCAACCAGAAATTGATCGAGGCTGGCCTGCTACCCAATCTGAAGTACCGCCCAACCCAAGCACCTGGCCGCAGCAATTCACCTGTTACCGCAACTGCCGAACATCAAACTGGAACAGAGCCAACTGGCAATAGCTCACCCACGCAGCCCAGCACTACATCGACAACACCGACGAGCTACAGCGGCTTCAACCCCTTGGGTAGCAATAATGCTGTGCCGAGTACTAGCACTTCCCCTGGCTATAACCCACCGGGCGAGAATAGCGCTCAAGCAGGTGAACAGAGCCCATCGCAGCTGTTTTCCGACCTCAGCTCGCTGATAGCCGAACATCGCCAACAGGCACCACACGCCCCATTGTTTGGCGGCTCGCGCAGTATTGCCAGCTATGCGCCTCAGGGAGCACACAGCACCTATAGCGCAAGCGAGCTACTCAGCGCGCTTAATCGACTGCAACAAAACTCAGGCCAGGATTTGCAGAGCCGCCTGCAGCAACCCCAAGCCGTAGAAGGTCTGAAAGCCGAGCTGCACGAACAGCTTGAAGCAATCAGCCAGCTACCAGGCCAGCAAAAACTGGCCGACGAAGAAGCCGACGTTATCGACCTCGTCGGCATGCTCTTCGATTTCATCCTTGATGACGACAACCTGCCAGACAACTGCAAGACCGCGCTCTCGCACTTGCACACACCCTACCTGAAAGTCGCCCTGCACGATAAAGCACTGTTTACCCAACATCACCACCCTGCACGTCAGCTGCTCAACAGCATGGCTCAAGCAGGCGTGCTGTACGGCGGCGAAGGCGATGACCGCGGACTGCTGGCAAAGATGCACTGGGTCGTCGAACGAGTGATCCATAGTTTCAACGGCGATTTGCAACTGTTCGATAGCCTGCTCGAAGAGTTCAATGAATATGTAGCGACACTTAAACACAAGGTCGAACTGCGCGAGCGGCGCGCCGTAGAAGCAGCTAAGGGGCGCGATAAGCTGCTAGGAGCACGCCAGCAGGCCGTGGAAGCCATTGAAAAATGCCTGAATGACCGCGAGCTGCCCCCTCTGCTTAAAAACTTCCTCGAACTGACCTGGACCGACGTCTTGGTATTCATCCTTCTGCGAGGAGGAGAACGCAATGGCGAGTGGCAAAAAGCCTGCGAGGCTGCAGAACAATTAGCCTGGAGCGGTACGCCGCTGGACGAAGGCGGCCGTGCACAGCTGGGTCAGTTGCGTATCGGACTGCTCGAAGAGTTGCGCAAGGGTTTGGAGTTACTTGGTGGTTACCACGAAGACGGTATACGCCGCCTGCTGCAGGACATCGTCGCCTGCCAGCACGCAGTGCAAGCCAAACAGCCGCAATTGGCCGCCAAGCTCAAGCCGCAACTACAGGAAAGCGCTCTCGGCGCCATGCTCGGCGAAGATGCCGAACTGGCCAAGACACCACGCCCGAAAGGCGCACTTTCAGCTCGCGCACAAAGCTTCATTAAGGAACTGGAATCGCTGGAGTTCGGCACCTGGTTCGAGTTCGTCAACGGTGATACGACGCAAACCCTGAAGCTTTCCTGGTTCAGCCCGACCACACGCAACTACATGTTCGTGGACCATGCAGGGCAGCGTGTGGCGGTTAAACCCATCAGCCAATTGGCAGAAGAGATGGAGCAAGGCAAAGCTCGCCTGCTGCCGCGCGAACGTAACGCCCCCTTGGTGGATCGCGCGCTCGGCGCCATCTACCGCGCCCTGCAACGCTTCACCGGACGTACACCCAGTACAGCCCACTGAATACCTGATGCAATCCGGCCGTGTACGGCCTGAGGAGCGAGAATGGATGAACGACGCCTGCACAGCCGTCACGCCGCAGACGTGACGCTGGAGGTCTTTGATGTGCACAGTGGGCGCCGACTGGGCCGCATTGTCGACCTATCGATGGATGGTTTCATGCTATTCAGTGAAGACCTGATTGCAACCGACTCCGTATGGGAGTGTCGCCTGCAACCCTGCCCACCACTGGATGAGCTACCACCGGTCGAATTGGGTGCTGACTGTCTCTGGAGTCGCCCTGGCGCTGACAACCAACACTGCTGGGCCGGCTTCCACATCATCGACATCGATGAAAACAACAGCGCCAATCTTGACGCACTAATCGAGCGCCTCTGAAGCCAAACTCTGATGAGCCCGCGCGCCAAGCAACTGCAAGCGCACAAGGACCCACGGCATCAAGGCAGCGACAAACAGACCCATAATCAGGCCGCGCACCACCTGCCACAGCCAATCCTGCAGCGGCCACAAATCTGCCAGCGCCTTCAGCGCCGCCTGCAACAGTAGAAATGCTCCAGCCCCCAGCGTCGCCGCCAAAAGCCGGCGCCAGGTAGCCACCTGCGAGTGACTGTCCAGCCAGCGGCCTTCCAGGCGGTAACCGAGCAGCACACCAACCAGCATGGCTGCCAGCAATGGCACGTAATGCGGCGCCGTACCCTGCCAGGCCAGCTGAAAGCCCAAGGCCAGCAACACAATCAACCCCAGGTGCCAGAAAGCATTTGCCTCACGCCACCAGCGCAGCGGTTGCAGCAGTGCGAAACCGATCAGCGTCAGCGCGCCAAGCAACGCCCCACCCAGCACATCCTCGAGATCATGAGCCCCCAGATACAGGCGGCTGAAAATAATGCCACTGACCACCACCGCGCTGAGTAGCCACATCCAGCCCTGTCGCAACTCATAAGCCAACCAGAGCCATAGCACTACCGCGATCTGCGCATGGCCACTGGGTAAACCAAAACTTTCTCCCACTTCGTGATCGAGACGATAGTCCAGAGCCGGACGCGGGTCCTGCCAGAGATCCTTGCAGAACGCATTGAGCACCGCAGTAAAGGCCACCAGCAGGAACAAGCGCAGGAACAACGGCTTACTCCAGGCCCAGTAACCTAGCGGCAGGAAGAAGAGAATGAATTTTTCGTAGCCCAGCTGGGTAAAGCCATTCATCAGTGGCGTCAGCCAGTCATGGCGCAGGGGCAGCACCCAGGACAGGTCGTACAGAATCTCTGGCATTGATGCCTCTCTTGAGGTTGGTGCAAGTGGGCAGTCTGGCCGGGAATTGCCGAATCACGCAATCCTTGCCCGGCAAGTTACCGGACGAGCCGGCCAACGGCGGCCATTTGTCGAAACCTCGAGATACAGCGGCAGCGTGGCCCTGCGCCGCGCTGCCGAAGGGCGGTGCTTTCGGTTAAACTGCGCATCTTTGCATACCTATAACGATCCGCCTGATGCCGACGACCTTCCACCAGATCCCCCGCGAGCGCCCCGTCACACCTTTGCTCGACCGCGCCGATACCCCGGTCGGCCTGCGTCGCCTGGCGGAAAGCGAGCTGGAAACCCTGGCCGACGAATTGCGCCAATACCTGCTGTACAGCGTCGGCCAGACCGGTGGACATTTCGGCGCGGGGCTCGGCGTGATCGAGCTGACCATCGCCCTGCACTACATCTTCGACACCCCGGATGATCGCCTGGTGTGGGATGTCGGCCACCAGGCCTACCCACACAAGATTCTCACCGGTCGCCGTGATCGTATGAGCACACTGCGCCAGAAAGATGGTCTGGCCGCCTTCCCGCGCCGCAGCGAGAGCGAATACGACACCTTCGGCGTCGGCCACTCCAGCACCAGCATCGGCGCGGCGCTGGGCATGGCCATCGCTGCGCGCCTGCAGGGCAGCAAGCGCAAGAGCGTGGCGGTGATCGGCGATGGCGCGCTGACAGCCGGCATGGCCTTCGAGGCGCTGAATCACGCCTCCGACGTCAAGGCCAACATGCTGGTGGTCCTCAACGACAACGACATGTCGATCTCCAAGAATGTCGGCGGTCTGTCCAACTACCTGGCCAAGATCATTTCCAGCCGCACCTATTCGAGCATGCGCGAGGGCAGCAAGAAGATCCTCTCGCACCTGCCCGGCGCCTGGGAAATTGCCCGCAAGGTCGAGGAGCATGCCAAGGGCATGCTGGTGCCCGGCACCCTGTTCGAGGAGCTGGGCTGGAACTACGTTGGCCCGATCGACGGTCATGACCTGCCGACCCTCCTGGCGACCCTGCGCAATATGCGTGACCTGGAAGGCCCGCAGTTCCTCCACGTGATCACCAAGAAGGGCAAGGGCTTCGCCCCGGCCGAGGCCGACCCCATTGGCTACCACGCGATCACCAAACTGGAGCCGCTCCACGCCGAGGCCGCCCCCCCCTCTATCTCGAAGCGGCCCTCCGGCCCCAAGTACTCCAGCGTGTTCGGCCAATGGCTGTGCGATATGGCCGCCGAAGATCCTCGGTTGGTTGGCATCACCCCGGCGATGAAGGAAGGCTCTGATCTGGTGGCGTTCAGCGAGCGCTTCCCGGAGCGTTACTTCGACGTTGCCATCGCCGAGCAGCACGCCGTGACCCTGGCCGCCGGCATGGCCTGCGACGGCATCAAGCCGGTGGTGGCGATCTACTCCACCTTCCTGCAACGTGCCTACGACCAGCTGATCCACGACGTGGCCGTGCAAAACCTCGATGTGCTGTTCGCCATCGACCGCGCCGGTCTGGTCGGCGAAGACGGCCCGACCCACGCCGGCAGCTTCGACCTGTCCTATTTGCGCTGCATCCCGGGCATGCTGATCATGACCCCCAGCGACGAAAACGAACTGCGCCGCATGCTCACCACTGGCCATCTGTTCAACGGCCCGGCGGCGGTGCGCTACCCGCGTGGCAGCGGCCCGAATGCGCCCATCGAGACAGAGCTGTTGCCGCTGGAAATCGGCAAGGCCGTGGTACGCCGCCAGGGCCAGAACGGCAGCGGCCGCCAAACCGCCCTGCTGGTATTCGGCGTGCAACTGGCCGAGGCCCTCAAGGTCGGCGAAGCGCTGGATGCCACCGTGGTCGACATGCGCTTCGTCAAGCCACTGGACGAATCCCTGCTACGGGAACTGGCCGACAGCCACGAGCTGCTGGTGACCATCGAGGAAAACAGCATCATGGGTGGCGCCGGCAGTGCCGTCAGCGAATTCCTCGCCGCCGAAGGCCGGATCAAACCCATGCTGCACCTGGGCCTGCCGGACTACTACGTGGAACACGCCAAGCCGGCAGACATGCTCGCCGAGTGCGGTCTGAATGCCGCCGGCATTGAAGCCAGCATCCGCCAGCGCCTGGCGCTGCTTGAGCAGAATTCACGCTAAACCCGATCTGATCTGCTTGTTTTTCATGGCCGCGCCCCTTAAGGTGCGCGGCGTTTGTAGTTCCACCCAGGTGCGCCAGCCCCACGGCTGGCGATAATCGGGAAGCCGGTGCGCTCATCATGAGCTATTCCGGCACTGCCCCCGCAACGGTAATCGAGCGCAGCCAGAAAGCTGCACAGGCGTTCAGCAAGCCACTGGGAATCTCCCGGGAAGGCGAACGACTGAGCCTCGAGAGTCCGGAGACCGGCCTGGATGGAGTCGACTGGTGTTGCGGAGGGCAGCACCGTCAAGCACAGCCCGCACCTGCAGGGCTGTTCTTGTCTGCCCTCCTCAAAAGTTCATTTCCGCTTTTGAGGCTTCCTGATGAAATTGTCCCAACTGGCCCTGGCCATCTCCCTAGCTCCCACACTGGCCCTGGCTGACGCTCAGCCGGCGCTGGAAATCCCGCCACTGGTGGTTACCCGCGCCACGCCGATTCAGCAAACCACCCCGGCAAGCGTCAAGGTCATCGACCGCAAGCAGATCGAAGCCAGTGGCGCCAGCGCGCTGGTGGATGTACTGCGCGGTCAGGCCGGTCTGCAGATTCGCGACACTCTGGGCGATGGCAACCGTGTCGGCGTCAGCCTGCGCGGTTTCGGCGAGAACGCCGCCAACAACACCCTGGTGCTGGTCGACGGCCGCCGCCTGAACAACCCCAGCCTGCAGGGGCCGGACCTCAACAGCGTGCCGCTGGCCAATATCGAACGCATCGAAGTCCTGCGCGGCGCCGGTACTGTGCTGTATGGCGACCAGGCCGTCGGCGGGGTGATCAACATCATCACCCGTCAACCCAAAGACAACGAGGCCTATGTCGAGAGCAGCATCGGCAGCCATGACCTGGAAGCCTATCGCGGCCATGTCTACCAGCAGCTCGGCGCGGGTTTCTCCGCCTATGCCAGCGGCGAAGCACGCAACAGCGACGGCTACCGCGACCACAACAACGCCAGCTATGACGACGCCTTCCTGCGCCTGCGCCACGACCACGAAGGCGGCCATGCCCTCTACGAATACCAGAGCATCGACGATGAGCTGAAATTTCCCGGCTACCTGACCGCAGCCCAGCGCCGCGCCGACCGCAAGGCCAGTTACGCCGCCAACTCCAACGGCTGGAATGACAGCAACACCCAGGTTCACCGCCTGGCATTGCAACAATCACTGAATGACTGGCTGACCGCCGACCTCGACTACAGCCATCGCGACACCGATGGCAAGGGCGCCTACAACAGCGCCTGGGGCGAATCCCCGTTCACCCAGGGTACCCGCGTGGAAACCTTCAGCCCGCGCCTGTCCGGCCACTTCGACAGCAGCCTGGGGCGCAGCGACTGGCTGTTCGGTCATGACCACACCCAGAGCGACTATGAATACCGCTCCAGTTTTGGCGCAACCCTGTTCCGCCAGACCCTGCGCGACTGGTACGGCCAGCTGACCCAGCCGCTGACAGACAGCGTCAGCCTCACCGCCGGCTACCGCGCCAGCGAGGCCGAGGACCGTAACAAGAGCCTGGACAAGACCCACACCGACCGTGAAGGTAGCAGCAGCCTGGGCCTGAACTGGCAGGTCGACGAACAGCTGCGCGCCTTCATCAAGCGTGAGGACGTGCTGCGCTGGGCCAACGTCGATGAAAACGGCTTCGTCAGTCCGGGCGTGGACTTCCTCAAACCGCAGACCGGCACTTCCTGGGAAAGCGGCCTGGAATGGCAGGATGGCGTGCAGCGCTACCAGGCCACCCTGTACCGCCTGGACCTCACCGACGAGCTAATGTACGACCCTCTAGCTGCTGGCCCGTCCGGTTTTCCCGGCGCCAATATCAACCTGGACAAGACCCGCCGCGACGGCCTGCTGCTGGAAGCCGAACGTCAGCTAACCAGCCGCCTCTCCGTCGGCGGTCAGTACAGCTTCACCGACTCCGAATACCGCGACGGCAACTATCAGGGCAATGAAGTGCCGTGGGTCTCCCGCCATAGCGCCAGCGCCCATGTCAGCTACCTGATCCTCCCCGGACTCAAGGGTTATCTGGAGTCGGAGTACACGGGCGCCCGCTACCTGGCCAGCGATGACGGCCACGCCATGCCGCGCGAAGGTGGCTACACCCTGTTCAATGCCGCACTGAGCTACGACTATCAGCAGTTCACCAGCAAGCTGCGGGTCAACAACCTCACCGGCAAGCGCTACGACAGCTTTGCCACCTATGCCAACTGGGTTCCCGGCAGCAAGGGTCTGTACCCGGCGGCCGAGGAAGATGTGCAGCTGAGTGTCGGCTACCGTTTCTGATGCCACTCAATAACAAAAGGCCCCGAAAGGGGCCTTTTGTTTGATGCCTGCTTAACGGGCCTTGTGCAGGACTGCGCAGAGCTTTTCCAGCGCACCGAGCATCTGAAAGCTCGGTCGCTCCAGTCCCTTGTCGGGCACTTCCCAGAGTTGCTGCTTACGCACGGCCTGCAGGGTCGGCCACTGTTGCCAGGGTTCCAACTGAGCGTCGCTGCCCCCCAGAATCACTTGCGGATCACGCGCCAATACCGACTCGACACTGACCTGCGGCGCCGGCAGGGACAGGTCGGCGAACACATTGCGCGCGCCGCATACGCGCAGTGCATCGCTGACAATCTGTTGCCCGCCCAGGGTGAACAGAGGCTCGTGCCAGACCTGATAGAACACCGTCACCGGCTCGCGCCCGGCATAGCGCTGACGCAAGTCGGCCAGACCGCGTGTGAAGCGCTCCGACAGGCGCTCACCTACCTCGGCCCGCCCCAGTTGCACAGCAATCTCCCGGAACTGCCGGGCCAATTGGTCCAGATCATGGGGCTCGGCCACATACAGCGGGATGCCCAGGCCTTCGAGCTGCTCGCGCTGGCTGCGGGAAATACTGTCCGGCCACAGCAGCACCAGATCGGGCTTGAGGCTGAGCAGGCTTTCCAGCTCCAGCTGGGCATGCCGTCCAACCGAGGGCCGACCGGCCAACTCACGGGGACGCACGCCCGAGTCCAGCACACCGACCACCAGATCGGCGCTGTCCAGCTCGACCATGATTTCAGCGAGCGAGGGCGCCAGCGTAATCACTCTGGGCGCGGCTGCCAGCGATTGCGCCAGCAGCAAGGCGCTCAGCGCCAGGGCAGCTTTCAGCCCAGCTGGGGCGGGAGGCGATAAAGCCACAGCAACACCACGCTGGCCAGTGCCAGCAGGGTCAGGGCCACCGCATTGAGCCCGGCGAGCACCGCCAGGGCACCGATCCAGGCCGGCAACCCTGCCGCCAACAGGCCTTTGCTGCGCTGACGCGCCAAGGCCAGCCAGGCGTCATGTTCGGCATCGGTATCGAGGCTGCGCTCGGTGGCAATCAGGGCACGCTTGTACCCGGAGAACAGCGGCAGGGTCACGAACAGAGAGGCCAGTGCACCGATGAACAGCGGCATTTCCAGTATGGCCAGCAAGCTGGACTCACCGCCGAAGATCAGACTCATGGCCAGCAAGGGCGCCAGGCTCAACAGCAGCTGACGCCACCACTGTACAGCCAGACGCCGGCGCACCTCGCCGCGGGTCATTCTTCTTCCTGATGCTTGAGGCCGAGCATATGCCCCAACTTGCCGGCCTTGGTGGCCAGGTACAGTTTGTTGTGCGGGTTCAGGCCAACCTGCAACGGAACGCGCTCAGCCACTCGCACGCCAAAGCCTTCCAGGGCTTTGACCTTGCGCGGGTTGTTGGTCATCAGCTTGACGCTGCTGATACCCAGGTGATCGAGCATCGGCTGGCAGATCGAGTAGTCACGCTGGTCGGCGGCAAAACCCAGACGCTCATTGGCCTCCACCGTATCGGCACCACCATCCTGCAGCTCATAGGCGCGGATCTTGTTCAGCAGCCCAATGCCGCGACCTTCCTGGCGCAGGTACAGCAATACACCACGACCTTCAGCGGCAATCGCCCGTAGGGCAGCTTCCAGCTGCGCGCCACAGTCGCAGCGCTGGCTGAACAGGGCATCGCCGGTCAGGCACTCGGAGTGAAGACGCCCCAGCACCGGGGCACCATCGGCGACATTACCCAGGGTCAGAGCCACATGCTCCTTGCCGCTGGCCTCATCGAGGAAGCCATGCATGGTGAACACCGCGAAGGGTGTGGGCAATTGCGAGGCGGCGACAAAAACGACAGACACCGGGAGCTCCTGGAAATCGGCAGCAGGTGGAAATCAGGGCGGGCATTGTAACAGCAGCGCCTGGCCCTGGGGTCATGCCGATAGCGGCAATTGCCTGGCTGAATGACGGGCTCGCCGGAATGCTCAGCAGAGGGTCAGAGCTTCGACTCCAGCTGCAGAACGCCCTGCTCTTCGCGCCAGCGCACGCGATTGAGAAAACTCATGCCCAGCAGCACATCGGTCGGCGCATCACCCTCAAGCACGGCAGCCTCGACACCGAGCACTTCGATGCTGCCGACTTTCACGTTGGGCAGCGTGATCTGCCAGGCCTTGGCCACACCGCTGGCCGTATTGACCACCATGGGTCGGCCACTGACGCGAAAATCGAGACCCAGACGCCGAGCCTGGGCCTCGTTCATGGCCACCGAGGTCGCCCCCGTGTCGACTAGAAACTGCACCGGCTGCCCCTTGATCGCTCCGGCCACCCAATAATGCCCGCCAGCGCCCTGGGCAATGCTCAGCTGCTGTTTCTCCGGCGTGCTGTAGCCCTGGGAGTAGTCGCGACTCAGCTCATAGCGACGCTCGACTCCCTCGACGCGCAGTTGCGCACCGGTGCGGTCGACACTGACCACCTGCACACCTGAGGGCCCGGCCTGACCAACCTTGACCAGCTTGCGCACGCCGTCGACATTGAGCACGGCTGCGCCCGGAAACAGGCCAACCACCTGAACGGCAGGCGCGGCACCGGCCAGCGGCGCCCAAACCAGCAACAGGGGCAGCAGCCGGCGCGACAGGGTGTTACGGCAACGCATAAGGTTTCTCCAATTCCTTGTCGAAGGGGTACGGCGCATCCCAGCGCTTGAACAGCGGCCGCAGCGCACCAGAGCGCACTAGCACCTGCAGACGCTGATCATAGATAGCTGCCAACTCACGGCCACGGGCATCATCGACAAAACCCAAGTACAGCGGCAAACGGGTCAGTGGGGTAATCCGGTAGTCCTGCGGACGATCCGACCCTGCCAGCACATCTTCAACCTCAGTACTGGCATCAATGAAGAAGTCGGCATGCCCGCGTTCGAGCATGGCGAGAATACCGCCACGCCGGTGCACCTCGCGGAACTCGCGCACATTCGGCAGATACTTTTCGTAGCTATACCCTCTCGCCCAAGACAAGCGGTAAAACCCAAGGGTCTCGAGGGTCGGAACAGGCTTATCAGTCAGACTCAGAGCGCTGATCTGGTCAGCATCGTAATGCCAGCGCGGAAAAAACACCTGCGGCACTTCATTGGGATAGGCGCCGACGAATGCGTCTGCCTCGCCACGCTGCACCAAGCCAATAGCCCGCGTGTAAGGCACTATGCGGTAGTGAAGCTCAATACCTGCAGGCTCATAGACCTTACGCAAAAGATCGAAGGCCAATCCTGTACCGTCTGGATTGGTGTGCCCTGGCCACTGTTCGGTGACAAGATTGATCCGCTGAAGCGGCTCAGCCTGCGCCAGCAGCGGCAGCGCCAGAGCGCCTAACAGCAACCACCACTTGCCCATGCAGCCTCCTGTCAGGTGAAACTCCAGATGATCAACTGCATGCTCAGCCAGGCGAAGACCCCGGCCAGGACATCATCGAGCATGATCCCAACCCCGCCATGCACATGGCGGTCAATCCAGCGGATCGGCCAGGGCTTGAGAATATCGAACAGACGAAACACCAGAAAGCCTAGCAGCAACCACTGCCAGCCGGCGGGCGCCAGCCACAGGGTAATCCACATGCCGACCATCTCGTCCCAGACGATGCCCTCGTGGTCATGCACCCTCAGATCATCGGCCACCTTGCCACACAGCCAGAAGCCGAACAGCATGGTCACGCCCAGCATCAGCCAGTAACCCCAGTCCGGCAGCATCTGCCACAAAGGCATGAATGGCAGGGCCACCAGAGAACCCCAGGTGCCCGGCGCCTTGGGCAAGGTGCCGGAACCGAAGCCGAAGGCGAGAAAGTGCCAGGGATTGCGCCACACGGACGGTGGAATGGGCGTTACAGCATTGTCAGTCACGATTCTGTCCAAAATGTTGATAGCCGCCCACAGGCTGCTGCAGCTCGCGGCCATCCTCGGCCAACAGCCTTACCTCGCCACAACCGGCCTCCACCCACCCCAAAACAGCCAGCTCAGGCCACTGGGCCTGCAGAGTGGAAAGATGCTCGGGAGGCAGAGTAAACAGCAGGCGGTAGTCATCGCCACCACTCAGCGCACAGTTCAATGCCTGCTCGCGGGAAAGCTGCTGCAACGCAGGCGACAGCGGCACACGCGCCAGCTCGATACACAGTGTCACATTCGAAGACGCGGCAATATGCCCTGCATCGGCCAGCAGGCCATCGGAGATATCCAGTGCCGCGGTGGCCAGCCTGCGCAGCGCCTGCCCCAATGCCAGCTGCGGCTGCGGCTGCCAGTAACGCGCCAGCAGGGGCTCAGCCAGCTCGGCAGGCAGTTGCTGCTGGCCCAGCACCAGCGGCAGGGCCGCTGCGGCATCACCAAGGCTTCCCCCCACGCAGAGCAGATCACCAGGCCGCGCGCCACTGCGGCGCAGCGCTACTCCGCCCGGGACTCGGCCGAACACGGTCAGCGTCAGGCTCAGCGGGCCACGCGTGGTATCGCCGCCGATCAGGCGCAAACCATGCCGCCCAGCGGCCTGATTGAGCCCATCGGCAAAGGCCTCCAGCCAGCCGGCATCCGCCTGTGGCAGAGTCAAAGCCAGGGTGAAGCCGATGGGTGTGGCGCCCATGGCCGCCAGATCACTGGCCGTCACACCGAGGGCGCGCTGGGCCAGCAGAGAAGGATCGCAGGGGTCGGGAAAGTGCACCCCGGCCACCAGGGTATCGGTCGACACCGCGAGCTGTTCGCCCGCCGGCACCGTCAGCAGGGCACAGTCGTCACCGATGCCCAATGCGACTTCGCCGCCGGCCTGAGCACAGGACGCGGCGGCGAAGAAGCGGCGGATAAGCTCAAACTCACCCATTCGAAAGCCCGGGGCCGGCAGGCGCAAAGGCGAGGGGCAATGCTGTGCGGCACTTGCATGCAGCGCATTTCATGCCCAGCTCCACGCTCCGCTCGCTCACCGTCCCGGGTCTTCCTGAATCAACGCTTGTTGGCTTTGACTTCAGCCGCGCGCAGGCTCGGAGCCAGCTTGTCCAGCACGCCGTTGACGAACTTGTGCCCGTCGGTGGCGCCATAGACCTTGGCCAGCTCGATGCCTTCGTTGATCACCACGCGATACGGGACATCCAGACGATTGCGCAGTTCGAAGCTGGACAGACGCAGGATGGCCAGCTCGACCGGGTCCAGATCAGCCATCGGGCGGTCCAGATGCGGCTCCAGCAGTGCATCAATCTCGCTCTTCTGCGCCGGCACGCCGTGCAGAATCTCGCGGAAGTAGGCGCCGTCGACATTGGCGAAATCGTTGTCGACGCGGAACTGCGCCTCGATCTCGTTGATCGACTGGCCCGCCATGTGCCACTGATACAGGGCCTGCATGGCCAGGCTACGGGCCTGACGACGCGCCGCGGTCTTGCCCTTGGCCGGCTTACCGGCGGGCTGCTCGGGGCTGTCGATATCGTGATTCAGGCTCACTTGGCCTCCAGGGCCGCCAGCAGGCTGACCATTTCCAGAGCGGAGAGCGCGGCTTCGGCGCCTTTGTTACCAGCCTTGGTGCCTGAACGCTCGATGGCCTGTTCGATGGAATCGACCGTCAGCACGCCGAAAGCGACCGGTACACCGAACTCCATGGACACCTGGGCCAGACCCTTGGTGCACTCACCGGCCACGTATTCGAAATGCGGGGTACCGCCACGGATCACCGCACCCAGGGCGATGATCGCGGAGTACTCGCCACGCTGGGCAACCTTCTGGGCCACCAGCGGGATTTCGAAAGCGCCCGGTGCACGGATCAGGGTGATGTCGCTTTCGCTCACACCGTGGCGCACCAGGGCGTCAACGGCGCCGCTGACCAGGCTTTCGACGACGAAGCTGTTGAAGCGGCCCACTACCAGGGCGTACTTGCCCTTGGGGGCGATGAAGGTACCTTCGATGGTCTTCAGGGTCATGGCGAGTCTCGTATGGCGTTAAAGAGCCAGTGCGCCACTCACAGCGCACTGTAAACATAGGATATGAACAGCGGGTCGGCAGACCGGCTTATTCAGCGGGCACGTATTCTACTACTTCCAGATCGAAGCCGGATATCGCATTGAACTTCATCGGCGAGCTGAGCAGACGCATCTTGCGTACGCCCAGATCGCGCAGAATCTGCGAGCCGGCGCCCACGGTGCTGTAGGTGGCCGGGCTGGCCGACTTGTTTTCAGTGCCCTGACCGCGCTCGAGCTGAGCCAGCAGTTCCGGACCGTTGATCGGATTACCCAGCAGCAGCACCACGCCGCTCCCGGCCTTGGCCACTTCGGCCATGGCCGCACGCAGGCTCCAGCGCCCGGCCTGCCTGACCATGAACAGGTCGCGCAACGGGTCGGCGTTGTGCACGCGTACCAGAGTCGGCGTTTCGGCGCAGATGCTGCCCAGGGTCAGGGCCATGTGCACGCTGTCATCCAGAGCATCGCGGTAGCTGACCAGATTGAACTGACCCAGCTCGCTGTCGATCTTCTGCTCACTGACGCGCTGCACGGTGCGTTCGTGGATCAGGCGGTAGTGGATCAGGTCGGCGATGGTGCCGATCTTCAGATTGTGCTCAGCGGCGAACACTTCCAGCTCAGGGCGGCGGGCCATGGTGCCATCGTCGTTCATGATCTCGCAGATCACACCGCTCGGCTCGAAACCGGCCATACGCGCCAGGTCGCAGGCAGCCTCGGTGTGACCGGCGCGGGCCAGTACGCCACCGGGCTGCGCCATCAGCGGGAAGATATGGCCCGGGCTGACGATATCGTCGGCCACGGCGCCCTTAGCCACGGCAGCCTGCACGGTGCGCGCCCGGTCGGCCGCGGAAATGCCGGTGGTCACACCCTCGGCGGCCTCGATGGAGACGGTGAACTTGGTGCCGAAACCGGAACCGTTGCGCGGCGCCATCAGCGGTAGCTTGAGCAGCTCGCAGCGCTCGCGGCTCATCGGCATGCAGATCAGGCCACGGGCAAAGCGGGCCATGAAGTTGATGTGCTCGGCGGTGACGCATTCCGAGGCAATGATGATGTCGCCTTCGTTCTCGCGGTCCTCGTCATCCATGAGGATGACCATCTTGCCGGCGCGGATGTCTGCGATCAGTTCTTCAGCGGTATTCAGAGCCATGGGGCCAGTCCTTACTTATTTGAGGTAGCCGTGTTCGGCCAGAAAGCTTTCGCTGATGCCGGAAGCGGCCGGCTCGGCGGCCTTGTCGCCGAGCAGCAGACGCTCCAGATAGCGCGCCAGCAGATCGACTTCAAGGTTGACCTGCCGTCCGGGCCGGTAGTCGGCCATGATGGTTTCGGCCAGGGTGTGGGGCACGATGGTCAGCTCGAACTCGGCGCCATTGACGGCATTCACCGTCAGGCTGGTGCCGTCGACGGTGATTGAGCCCTTGAGGGCGATGTACTTGGCCAGTTCGCGCGGGGCGCGCACGGTGAACTGGATGGCACGGGCATTGTCCTCGCGCTTGAGAATCTCGCCCACGCCGTCCACATGGCCGCTGACCAGATGACCGCCCAGGCGGCTGCTCGGTGTCAGGGCCTTTTCCAGGTTGACCTTGCTGCCGGTCTTGAGATCGATAAAGGCGGTGCGCGCCAGGGTTTCGCGGCTGACGTCAGCCCAGAAGCCGTCGCCGGGCAACTCCACGGCAGTCAGGCACACGCCGTTGACGGCAATGCTGTCGCCCAGTTTGACGTCCGCCAGATCCAGCTTGCCGGTTTCCACATAGACACGCACATCGCCGCCCTTGGGGCTCAGCGCGCGGATGGTGCCAATGGCTTCGATAATGCCGGTGAACACGGTTGAAACTCCTGTTTTGAGAAAAACAGGGCACAAGAATCGAAAGGGATGGACCGGACACACGCCAGGCGCGTCCGTCACGCAATCCCGCTCTCTCTTTATCCGGACTATGACCGTCGGCCCCGGAATCACACCGGGTCTGCTGACCTCCGTCGGCGGGTAAGCCGTGGGAGCGCTCGCGGGCTAGCAGCCTTGCGCTGCATTACCGCCGGTGGGGAATTGCACCCCGCCCTGAGAACGTTATGGCCACTCGCGTGGCTGCGGCAGTTTTACCACAGATTGCCGCGCCACGGGAGCGCACTAGGCGCTGGTGATGGGCACGGCGGTAATCCGCCAGTCATCGCCCACGGCGCGCATATCGGTGATTTTCAGCTGCGGCGCCTCGGCCATCCGCGCCAGCGGCCAGTCCAGCAGCGGGCGGGCAGAGGAGCCGAGGAACTTGGCGGCGACGAACAGCTGGTACTCGTCGACCAGCCCGGCGCGGGCAAAAGCGCCGGCCAGTTTCGGCCCGGCCTCGACCAGCACCTCGTTGGCGCCGCGCCCGGCCAGCTCCTGCAACAGCTTGCGCAGATCGACATGGCCATGGGCGTGGGGAATGGCCAGCAACTCATGCCCCTCTTCCTGATAGCGCTGCCGCGCCGAGGCCACCGCGCAGGTCGCCACCAGCGTTCTGCCAGCCTGAAAGAAAGGCGCATCGAGCGGCACGCGCAGGCGCCCGTCGATCAGCACGCGCAGCGGCGGCCGGTCGATGGCCAGGGCCGTGAGTTCGGCGTTCAGCCCCAGCTCCTCGGCACGCACCGTCAGCCGTGCCTGATCGGCCAGCACGGTATCGGCACCACTGATGACCACGCTGGACTGGGCGCGCAGACGCTGCACCGCCGCCCGCGCGGCAGGGCCGGTGATCCACTGGCTCTCGCCACTGGCCATGGCCGTGCGCCCGTCTAGGCTCATCGCCAGTTTGACCCGGACAAACGGCAGGCCGTGCACCATGCGCTTGATGAAGCCGACATTCACTGCCCGCGCCTCGCTTTCCAGCACACCACAGACCACTTCGATGCCGGCCTCGGCCAGCCGGGCCAGCCCTTGCCCAGCCACCTGCGGATTGGGGTCCTGCATCGCTGCCACCACCCGCGCCACACCAGCCTCGATCAACGCATTGGCGCAGGGCGGAGTGCGACCGAAGTGGCTGCACGGCTCCAGCGTCACATAGGCGGTGGCACCATGAGCCCGGCTGCCGGCGGCGCGCAGCGCGTGCACTTCGGCATGGGGCTCGCCGGCTTTGGCGTGCCAGCCCTCGCCGACGATCTGCCCATCACGAACGATCACGCAACCGACGCGCGGATTGGGATGAGTGGAATACAGTCCCTTGCGCGCCAGCTCCAGCGCCCGCGCCATGTACGCCTGATCGGACAGCTGCACTCAGTCGTGCTCCCGCGACAGGCGCTCGATCTCTTCGCGGAACTCGTTGAGGTCCTGAAAGCGGCGGTAGACCGAGGCAAAGCGGATATAGGCCACCTCATCGAGCTTGGACAGCTCGGTCATCACCAGCTCGCCGAGGACACGCGACTTCACCTCGCGCTCGCCGGTGGCGCGCAGCTTGTGCTTGATATGGGCAATGGCCTCTTCCAGACGCTCGACGCTGACCGGGCGCTTCTCCAGCGCCCGCTGCATCCCCGCGCGCAGCTTCTCTTCGTCGAAGGGCTGACGGCTGCCATCGGACTTGATCAGGCGCGGCATCACCAGTTCGGCGGTCTCGAAGGTAGTGAAGCGCTCCTCGCAGGCCAGGCACTCGCGCCGGCGGCGCACCTGCTCGCCCTCGGCGACCAGACGGGAATCGATGACCTTGGTGTCGTGGGCACCGCAGAACGGACAATGCATGGCGGCAACTGGCAGTGGCAAATGAAGCGGCCATGGTAGCCGATCCCACTCTCAAGACAAGCCAGCCACTTTGCGGTATACAGGCGCCCGTCGATTTCACCGGGAGCCTGCCCATGTCCCCGCACCGCCTTGTGCTGCTGTCCCTCGCCCTGCTGCTGGCCGCCTGCAGTAGCCAGCCGGAAAAAGCCTCGCCGGCACCGGCCAAGCCCAAACGCCCGAGCGCCGAGCAGGCCATTGCCGCGCCGCTGCCGGGTCACCTGCGCCAGCTCAGCGGCAGCCTGCTGGGCATTCCCGCCGACGCCGAAGCCGAGATCGCCCTGTTGCAGGTCGACAGCAAGGGCCGTCCGTTGAAGAGCTATGCCAGCCAGCGCCTGTTGGGCCAGGGCGGCGCCCTGCCCTTTGCGCTGAGTTTTGATCCGCAGAGCCTGCCGGGTGACGGCCGTTTCGAACTGCGCGCCCGGGTCAGCCAGTCCGGCCGGCTGATTCTGCGCCTGCCACCGCAAGCCCTGAATCCGACCCAGAGCCGCGACTTCGGCCCGCTGCAGCTGGTGCGTGCACCATGACTGCCCCGCTCAGCCTGCTGCAACCGCTGCAGCAATTGCTCGGCGATGCCCGGCTCAGCATCGAAACCCTGCCCGGCACCGATCTCAGGCTGTGGCTGATCGATGCGCTGAACATGGATCGCGCCTTCAATGCCGAGGAAACCCGGCGCATCCTCGAAGAGCCGCCCTACTGGTGCTTCTGCTGGGCCAGCGGCCTGGCGCTGGCCCGCTGGCTGGCCGAACGGCCCGAATGGGTGCGCGGCAAACGCGTGCTGGACTTCGGCGCCGGCTCCGGTGTGGCGGCCATTGCTGCGGCCAAGGCCGGCGCCCTGGAGGTGGTAGCCTGCGACCTCGACCCCCTGGCCATCGAAGCCTGCCGCGCCAACGCGGCGCTCAATGGCGTTGAGCTGAGCTATTCGCCGGACTTCTTCGCCGAGGATGACCGCTTCGACCTGATCATCGTCGCCGACGTGCTCTACGACCGCGCCAACCTGCCGCTGCTTGATCATTTTCTCAGCCGCGGCCGCGAGGCTCTGGTCGCCGACTCGCGGGTCAAGGATTTTCAGCACCCGCTCTACCAACGTCTGGGCATGCTGGACGCCTGCACCTGGCCGGACCTGGCCGAGCCGGCCGAATTCCGCAACGTCAGCCTGTATCACGCCCGCCGCTAACCCTTGTATACCGGCGCCATAGCCCGCATCTTTAGCCGCATTGCCCTCGCCTCCATCTGAGATCCGACATGAGCGACACCCCTTACATCTTCGACATCGCAGGCAGTGCCAGCTTTGAACAGCTGGTCATCGAGAACTCCTTCCACAAGCCGGTGCTGGTGGACTTCTGGGCCGAGTGGTGTGCGCCGTGCAAGGCTCTGATGCCGCTGCTGGCCAAGATCACCGAGGAGTACCGCGGCGAACTGCTGCTGGCCAAGGTCAACTGCGATATCGAACAGGACATCGTCATGCGCTTCGGCATCCGCAGCCTGCCGACCGTGGTGCTGTTCAAAGACGGCCAGCCGGTTGACGGCTTTGCCGGCGCCCAGCCGGAGTCTGCCATCCGCGAGATGCTCAAACCCCATGTGACCGAACCGGCACCCCTGGCCGCCGACCCGATGGAAGCCGCCCAGGCGCTGTTCGCCGAAGGCCGCATCGGTGAAGCCGAAGCCCTGCTCAAGCAGGTGCTGACCGAGAACAACGAGAACGGCGCGGCACTGATCCTCTACGCCCGCTGCCTGGCCGAACGTGGTGAGCTGGGCGAGGCCGAGGCCGTGCTCAATGCGGTGAAGGGCGACGAACACAAGCAGGCCCTGGCCGGCGCCAAGGCGCAGCTGACCTTCCTGCGCCAGGTCGAGCAGCTGCCGGAGGCTGCCACGCTGAAATCGCGCCTAGCGCAGAACGAGCAGGATGACGAGGCGGCCTACCAGCTGGCCATCTGGCAACTGGCACGCCAGCAGTACGAGCCGGCGCTGGATGCCCTGCTGCGGCTGTTCGTGCGCAACCGCGGCTACGAGAACGGCCTGCCGCACAAAACCCTGCTGCAGGTGTTCGACCTGCTCGGCAGCGATCACCCGCTGGTCACCGCCTACCGGCGCAAGCTGTATCAGGCTCTGTACTGATGAGCGCGCCCTTTCGCCTGCGCCTGCGGGTGCGCTATGGCGAGTGCGATGCACAGCAGGTGGTGTTCAATGCGCGCTACGGCGACTACATCGACATCGCCGCCACCGAGTTCTACCGCGCCCTGTTCGGCAGCTACCAGGCGCTGATCGAACGCGGCTTGGACAGCCAGGTGGTACGTCAGCTCATTGAATGGCAGGGACCGGCACGCTTTGACGAGGTGCTGCTGATTGGCGTGCAGTGCCAGAGCCTGGGCACCACGTCCTTCACCCTGCACTTCGAAATCCGCGCCGAGAACGGCCTGCGCCCCGTAGCGCGAGCCGACACCACCTACGTGATGGTCGATGCCACCACCTTCCAGAAGACGCCGATTCCGCAAGACATTCGGGACGCCTTCGAGCGCGGCGCCTCAGAGGTGTTGATCAACCAGGCAGGGTGAGCCCGATCAGGCGAAGCACTGCTTCGCCCGGCCATAGATGGCCGGGCCAGGGTATCGCCCCAAACGCAGCCTCAACAGGACGTCATCACCACTCTGGCGACTCGTACCGCTTCGCCCACGCAACCAAACACCCAAACAAGAACGGCGCCTTGCGGCGCCGTTCTTGTTTGCAGCTGAACGCTTACTGCGCCAGCTTCTTGTAACGCACACGATGGGGCTGGGAGGCCGCATCGCCGAGACGTTTCTTGCGGTCGGCTTCGAACTCGGTGTAGTTGCCTTCGAAGAAGTACACCTTGCCATCGTCCTCGTAGGAGAGGATGTGGGTAGCGATACGGTCGAGGAACCAACGGTCGTGGGAGATCACCACGGCCACGCCCGGGAAGTCCAGCAGCGCTTCTTCCAGGGCACGCAGGGTTTCCACGTCGAGGTCGTTGGACGGTTCGTCGAGCAGCAGCACGTTGCCGCCCTGCTTCAGGGTCAGGGCCAGGTGCAGACGGCCGCGCTCACCACCGGAGAGGTCCTTGACGAACTTCTGCTGGTCGGCGCCCTTGAAGTTGAAGCGACCGACATAACCACGCGACGGCACCTCGTAGTTGCCGACCTTGATCATGTCGAAGCCGTCGGAGACCTGCTCCCAAACGGTCTTGCTGCCGTCGAGGTTGTCGCGGCTCTGATCGACGCTGGCCAGTTGCACGGTTTCACCGATTTCGATGCTGCCCGAATCCGGCTGCTCCTTGCCCATGATCATGCGGAACAGGGTCGACTTACCGGCACCGTTACCACCGATCACGCCGACGATGGCGCCTTTGGGGATGCTGAAAGACAGGTCGTCGATCAGTACGCGGTCGCCGTAGCCTTTGCAGACGTTCTTGAACTCGATGACCTTGTCACCCAGACGCGGACCGGCCGGGATGTAGATCTCGTTGGTCTCGCTGCGCTTCTGGAATTCCTGCGACTGCATTTCCTCAAAGCGCTGCAGACGGGCCTTGGACTTGGCCTGACGGCCCTTGGCGCCCTGGCGCACCCACTCCAGTTCGGCCTTCATGGCCTTGGCGTGGGACGACTCCTGCTTGGCTTCCTGAGCCAGACGGGCAGCCTTGGAATCCAGCCAGCCAGAGTAGTTGCCCTCATACGGAATGCCGTGACCGCGGTCCAGTTCGAGGATCCAGCCGGCGACGTTGTCGAGGAAGTAACGGTCGTGGGTAATGGCCACCACGGTGCCGGGGAAGTCGTGGAGGAAGTGCTCCAGCCAGGCCACCGAGTCGGCGTCCAGGTGGTTGGTCGGTTCGTCCAGCAGCAGCATGTCCGGGGCCGACAGCAGCAGACGGCACAGCGCCACGCGGCGCTTCTCGCCACCGGAGAGGTGCTCGATCTTGGCGTCCCAGGCGGGAAGGCGCAGGGCATCGGCAGCCACATCCAGCTGACGCTCCAGGTTGTGACCGTCGGCGCTTTGCAGGATGGCTTCCAGCTTGGCCTGCTCGGCAGCCAGGGCATCGAAGTCGGCATCCGGCTCGGCGTAGGCGGCATAGACCTCGTCCAGACGGGCCTGAGCCTGCTTGATCTCGCCGACCGCCTCTTCAACGATGTCACGCACGGTCTTCTGCGGGTCTAGCTGCGGCTCCTGAGGCAGGTAGCCGACCTTGATGCCGGGCATCGGGCGGGCTTCGCCGTCGATCTCGGTGTCGACGCCGGCCATGATGCGCAGCAGGGTGGATTTACCGGCACCGTTCAGGCCCAGCACACCGATCTTGGCGCCGGGGAAGAACGACAGGGAGATGTCTTTGAGGATTTCACGCTTGGGGGGAACGACCTTGCTCACCCGGTGCATGCTGTAGACGTATTGAGCCATGACTGACCTTGTTGCGGAAAAATGAGGAACTGCCGGGGGCGGCCTGTGCTGTTCAGGTCGCCTGCCCGCGCGCGTGGCGCAAAGCTACCGGAATGCAGGCCCGCGGGCAAACCACGCTCGTCGCCTGTACTGGCACTTCGCCGCGCTAGCAGGCATGCTTGCAAGCAGCCGATGCCAGTGGCTCCCGCTTTCCTGCCCAATCGCCGTAGAAGCAGGCCTATAACGTGCAAGTTCCCGCTCACCAGCGCCCACCTCGCCACCTGACCGATGCCAGCGGTTTGCCTGTGCGCGGCCCGCTGAAAGGCGCTCTGGTCGCCCTGGTGCTGCTGATGCTGGGCGTGCTGGTTTGGCAATTACGTGCCGAGTTCCAGCAACTGGAAAACAATCAGCGCGAACGCAGCGAGGAATACGTCAGCCACCTGGGCCAGGATCTGGAGCTGAGTTTGCAGTTCAAGGCCCATTCGGCTCTGGCCATCATTCGCCAGAACGACAACCATGATCGTCTGCAACTGGCAGCTGCACTGACCAGTATTTTTCCCGGCTTGCACAGCCTGACCTATCTTGACCATCAGGGTCAGCGCCTCTACGACAGTCATCAGGTCAACGACTCGCAGTTTATTCAACGCCTGCACCGCATCCACCACTCACAGCCTTATCACTACGCCTTCAGCGGTGAGAGTGGCGGCATGATCTACCTGTTGCTGCAGGAACACCCGGACGATGGCAGAAGCGCCTCCTGGGTTCTGCGCCTGCCGCTGGAGCTACTCAGTCAAACCCTGCAGCTGGGCGAGCGACAGCAATATGCCTGGCTGCTCGAAGATCAGCCCAGCGAACGCATCCTCACCCGCAGCCTCGGCCAGGCACGCAGCAGCCCCATCAGCGTGCCGGTGAGCGCCGAAGACCAAGGGCTAACCCTGAGCACCCAGAACGTACAGGGCACTGACTGGCAATTACGCACCCTCTTCGACCCACGCAACCTGCAGGCTAGGCTGCTGCCGAGCATGGCGGGGAAACTGCTGTTGTTCACCCTGATCAGCGCCCTGACCCTGATCACCCTGTATGGCCTGCAACGTGAGCAGCGCGGCCTGCGCGAGCTCAACGCCGCCTCGCGGCGCAGTCTGCATCAGGCCGCCAGCGCCCTCGGCGCGATTGAAGAGCGCGTACTGGTCAGCGACCCAGATGGCCTTCTGACCTACCTGAACCCTCAGGCCGAGGCCATGTTCGGTCTGTCCAGCGCCCACGCCAGCGGGCGACCACTGCGCAGCCTGGTTCCGGGTCTGGACCCACTGCTACTCAGTGCCAGTGCGCTATTCAGTGAAGAGCAGCCGGAGATCATCCAGATTCTGCAGAACGGCCAGGCTCGCCAATTCGCCGTGACCCGCAGCGAACTCAGCGAGAATGCCCGCCTGCTCGGTTATGTCTGGGTGCTACGCGACGTCACCGAACAGCAGCAGGCGCTGCGTGTTATGCAGGAGACCCGCCGACGCTATCAGGACATCTTCGAGGGCAGCAGTACCGCTCTGTGCGTGCTGGATCTGCTCGGTCTTCGCCAGTTCCTCCACCAGCAACGCATTTTCAGCGCCACCGCCCTGGAACGCTGGCTGAACGATCACCCAGAACGTCACGACGAGCTGCTGGCCCAGCTGCGCATCACCGAAGCCAACCAGATCGCCTTGCGCCTACTGGGCATTGCCGAGCAGAACCAGGTTAATCAGTACCTGCTGCAGCGCGATAGCCTGGCTAGCGGCGGTCATACCTTCCAACTGATTACGGCGGTGATCAGTGGACAGACCCAGCTGGAACTGGAAACCCGTATCCACACGCCGCAGGGTCACGAGCGCCACCTGTGGCTGGTGATGCGCCTGCCGGAGATGCTTCAGGACTACCACGCGGTAACCCTGGGCTTCAGCGACATCACCAGCCGCAAGCGCATCGAAGTCTCGCTGATCGAGCGCGAGCGCTTCTGGTCCGAGGTGGTGCGCGCGGTGCCGGATACGCTCTACGTTCATGACATCCCCGGCAAACGAGTGATGTTCAGCAACAACCACCTCGGCCCACAGCTCGGCTACAGCAAGGCCGAACTGCGCGCCTTGGGCGACAAGTTGTGGGAAAAGATTCTCCACCCCGATGATGTCGAGCTGTACCAGCGCATGCGCAACATCCAGCAGGTGGTTGGCAATCAGGTACTGATGCAGTTCGAACTGCGCTGGCGCCATCGAGACGGCAGCTGGCACTGGTTCGACATCCGCGAGCAGGCACTGGCGCGCGACAGTCAGGGACGCGTCAGTCGTCTCATCGGCATCGCCAAGGACATCACCGCACAGATCGAAGACCGCGAATCGCTGCGCGAGAACGAGCGGCGCTACCGCCTGCTGGCCGAGAGCACCAGTGACGTTATCTACACCACTGACGCCCAATTGCAGCTCAACTACGTCAGCTCCTCTGTCGAAGAAGCTATCGGTTACAGCAGCGAATGGATTATGCAGCATGGCATGTTGCAGACCGCGGCCAACCCGGCACAGATCACCGGCATCATTGAATTGCTTGAGCGTATCCGAGCCGCAGCGGGACAACCCGAGGCGCTAAACCAACTGCGCCAGCTTGGCTCGCAGCAGTTCTTCTTTGACTGCCTGCGCGCAGACGGACAGAAAATTCCCGTCGAAGTGCGCCTGATGCTGATGTGGGATGAGCGCGGTCGCTTCCTCGGTCTGCACTGTATCGCCCGCGACATCAGCCAGCAGCGTCGGGCGGAAAAAGACCTGCGCATGGCCGCCACGGTGTTCGAGCACTCCACGGCGGCAATCCTGGTCACCGACCCTACTGGCGCGATTGTTCAGGTCAACCACGCCTTCGCCCGTATTACGGGCTATCAGGCCAGCGAAGTGCTCGATAGACACCCCGGCGTGCTCACGGCCAACCATCAGCAAGCTGGCGCCCTGCAGTACATCATCGATCACCTGGAGCGGCGTGGCAGCTGGGAAGGCGAGATCTGGCTCAAGCGCAAACAGGGCGACCTGTACCCTGCATGGATCGGTATCACCGCCATCCGTGACGACGAAGGCGATCTGGTCAGTTACGTGTGTTTCTTCAGCGACATCAGCGAGCGCAAAGCCAGCGAGCAACGTATTCACCGTCTGGCCTACTACGATGTGTTGACCCAACTGCCCAACCGCAGCCTGTTCCAGGACCGTCTGCACAGTGCCCTGCAGCATGCCGAACGGCATGGTGAGTGGCTGGTGCTGATGTTCCTTGACCTAGACCGCTTCAAGCCGATCAACGACTCCCTCGGCCATGCTGCCGGCGACCGCATGCTCAAGGAAGTGGCAGCGCGCCTGCTCGGCTGCGTCGATGAAGAGGAAACCGTGGCGCGCATGGGCGGTGACGAGTTCACCCTGCTGCTGGCCTCGCGCAGCACCCGCGAGGGCGCGCTGAATCGCGCCATCCACGTGGCAGAAGCCATTCTCACCAGCATGGCCCAGCCCTTCCTCCTGGAAGGACGTGAGTTCTTCGTCACGGCCAGTATCGGCATCGCCCTGAGCCCGCAGGACGGCCAGGAACTGAGCCAGTTGATGAAGAACGCCGACACGGCGATGTACCACGCCAAGGAAATGGGCAAGAACAACTTCCAGTTCTATCAGGCCGAGATGAACGCCCGGGCTCTGGAACGCCTCGAGCTGGAGAGTGACCTTCGCCATGCCCTTGAACAAGGTCAGTTCACGCTCTACTACCAGCCGCAGTTTTCCGGTGACGGCCGCTGCCTGACCGGCGCCGAGGCCTTGTTGCGCTGGCAGCATCCGACCCGCGGTCTGGTACCACCTGCAGAGTTCATCCCGGTTCTGGAAGAGCTCGGTCTGGTGGTGCAGGTGGGCGACTGGGTACTGGCCGAAGCCTGCGCGCAGATGAAACGCTGGCAGGCTGCCGGCATGAACATTCCCAAGGTCTCGGTAAACCTCTCGGCACGGCAGTTTGCTGATGGCCAGTTGGCCCTGCGCATCTCGCGCATCCTGCTGGAGCACCAGCTCCCCTCCACCGCACTGGAAATGGAGCTGACCGAAAGTATTCTGATGCATGACGTGGCCGAGACCCTGCAGATCCTCGCCGGCCTCAAGCGCCTCGGCCTGTGCATTGCCGTAGACGACTTCGGCACCGGCTACAGCTCGCTCAACTACCTCAAGCAGTTCCCCATCGACGTGCTGAAGATCGATCGTGGCTTCGTCGACGGTCTGCCCGACGGCGAGCAGGATGCGCAGATCGCCCGCGCCATCATCGCCATGGCCCACAGCCTGAATCTGGCGGTGATCGCCGAAGGCGTGGAAACCCAGGCCCAGCTGGACTTCCTCCGCGAGCATGGCTGCGATCAGGTGCAGGGCTACCTGTTCGGCAAGCCGATGCCGGCCAGCCAGTTCAGCCAGCTGTTCAGCGGCCCGGCGCTGTTCATGCTCAACTGAGGCGAACCCTGCCGGCCCTGCCGATGAGCCCCGCTTGTCTGCGACATGACGGCCATTCATATGCCAGGGACGGGCAGATAGGTTAGAATTCGCCCCCTTAAAACCTGTTCAAAGCCTCGCGAGCTAGAGAAAAACAAGGCGAAAGTGGCTGAGGAAGCGGAGTTTACGAGTTGTAAATGAGCATTCCGAAGCCACTTTCAACGCAGTTTTTCCGACGCGCAGCAGGCTTTGAACAGGTTCTTATTTCTTCCGCCCAGCTGATTTTCCAGGTGACCGCCCATGTTCAGCCGTGATTTGACCCTCGCCCGTTTCGACGCCGACCTGTTTGCCGCGATGGAGCAAGAAGCCCAGCGCCAGGAACATCACATCGAGCTGATCGCCTCGGAAAACTACACCAGCCCGGCCGTCATGGAAGCCCAGGGCAGCGTGCTGACCAACAAGTACGCCGAAGGCTACCCGGGCAAGCGCTACTACGGTGGTTGCGAGTACGTCGACATCGTCGAGCAGCTGGCCATCGACCGCGCCAAGCAGCTGTTCGGCGCTGACTACGCCAACGTTCAGCCGCACGCAGGCTCCCAGGCCAACGCTGCCGTATTCCAGGCGCTGGTCAAGCCGGGCGACACCGTACTGGGCATGAGCCTGGCCCACGGCGGTCACCTGACCCACGGCGCCACCGTCAACTTCTCCGGCAAGATCTACAACGCCGTGCAGTACGGCATCACCGACGCCGGCCTGATCGACTACGACGAAGTTGAGCGTCTGGCCGTCGAGCACCAGCCGAAGATGATCATCGCCGGCTTCAGCGCCTACTCGCAGGTGCTGGACTTCGCCCGCTTCCGCGCCATCGCCGACAAGGTCGGTGCCTACCTGTTCGTCGACATGGCCCACGTGGCCGGTCTGGTTGCCGCCGGCGTGTACCCGAACCCGGTACCGTTCGCCGACGTGGTCACCACCACCACCCACAAGACCCTGCGCGGCCCGCGTGGCGGCCTGATCCTGGCCAAGGCCAATGAAGAGATCGAGAAGAAGCTGAACTCCGCCGTCTTCCCGGGCGGCCAGGGCGGCCCGCTGGAGCACGTCATTGCCGCCAAGGCCGTGTGCTTCAAGGAAGCGCTGCAGCCTGAGTTCAAGGCTTACCAGCAGCAGGTGGTGAAGAACGCCCAGGCCATGGCAGCCGTGTTCATCGAGCGCGGTTTCGACGTGGTTTCCGGTGGTACTCAGAACCACCTGTTCCTGCTGTCGCTGATCAAGCAGGACATCACCGGTAAGGACGCCGACGCTGCTCTGGGTCGTGCCTACATCACCGTGAACAAGAACAGCGTGCCGAACGATCCGCGCTCGCCCTTCGTCACCTCCGGCCTGCGCATCGGTACTCCGGCCGTTACCACCCGTGGTTTCGGCGAAGCCGAGTGCCGCGAGCTGGCCGGCTGGATCTGCGACATCCTGCAGAACATGGGCGACGAGTCGGTCATCGACGCCGTACGCGAGAAGGTCAAGGCCGTCTGCGCCCGTCTGCCGGTATACGGCAAATAAGCGTCCCGCCTGTTCAAGAAAAAGCCCGGCAGATGCCGGGCTTTTTTGTGCTCGCCTGAAAGCGTCAGGCGGGCTGACGGGTATATCGGGCCAGCTTGGCGTCGCGGCTCATCACCTCCAGAGTGGCCGCCAGCACCTGATCACCGGTGGCGCCCTGGCTACTGAAGATTTCGCCAAAGTGCTGCTGGGTCACCTGGGCAAAATGCGCCCGGTCCTGCGCCTCGATGCCCAGCAGGGTGGCATAGGCGTCCAGCGCCTCGCCCTGGCCCTGGGCCATGTCTTCGGCGATGGTCTCCAGCATGCCGTTCATCGCCAGCATGGAGCGGCCGCCATAGCCCAGCTTGACGCTGGTGTCGCAGCCATTGGTCCCCGAAGTCATGCCGAAGGTGGCATTACCCGAGGTGCCGTTGGTGGTCGTGGCGAGGAAGTGCGGAGCCATGCCGCTCTGGCCTTCGAACAGCATATTGCCCCAGCCGCAGCCGTTACCGCCGGCCGCTGCCGCGTGAGCGCCCAGGCTCATGCTTGCCAGTACCGCCACCATCAATCCCTTGCCCAGCAGTTGCTTGTTCATCATGTGCTCCATCTAGCGAGAGGAAAGGCGTTTTGAGCCTTGACCAGGCTTGCCACCCTGTCAAACCGCAGGGAGACTCTGCCGACCAAATGGATGTGATCATGCCCAAGCCGATAACCCTGCTGCTCCTGCTCTGCCTGCTGAGTGGCTGCACGCCGCCCGCCGAGCTCGACCAGCAGCTGTACATCTGGCAGCGGCAGTGGCGGCCGAGCCACGCCGAAGCACTGCAGCAGACGCGCGAAACCTTCAGCCAGCTGCGCGTGCTCGCTCTGCAGTACCACCCGCAGGCGGGCTGGAGCGCGGCCCGTCCCGACCTGACGCTGCTGCGGACCGATGGCCGACCACTGGTCGCAGTGGTACGCCTGGACGGCCGCTTGCCAAAAGAACAGGACGAGGTAATCCGGAAAAGCCGGGCACTCCTCGAACACTGGCGAAGAGCCGGCCTGCCGCTGGTCGGACTGGAGCTGGACCATGATGCCGGGACGGCGCAACTGAGTCGCTATCGCCAACTGCTAATCGCTCTACGTCAGCAGTTGCCGAAAAGCATTCGCCTCTCCATCACAGCCCTACCCGCCTGGCTGGATAGCCCCGAGCTGCCCGCCCTGCTCGGTAGCGTGCAGCAGAGCGTGCTGCAGGTGCATGCGGTACAGCCGGCCAGCGAGGGATTGTTCGATAGCATTCAGGCCCGAAAATGGGCCGAGCGCTGGAGCCAGAGCAGCCAGACACCCTTTGTGCTGGCTCTACCCGCCTATTCGGTAGCCTTGCTGGACAATGCCGGTCGACGGCCATTGATCGAAGCCGAAGCACCCGTGGACAGCCGCGCGCCTCGCCGCGAGTTGCGCAGCGACCCACACGCTATGGCTCTACTGCTACGCCAATTAAGCGAGCATCCTCTACCACACCTGCAGGGGCTGATCTGGTTTCGCCTACCCCTGGCAGACGATCGCCGCAGCTGGCCGCTGGCAACACTACTGGCCGTCGCCCGTGGCGAGGCGCTGCAGCCGCAGGGTGAGCTGCAGGTCCACCGTGAGAACGACCTTAGCCAGCTGAGTCTGTACAACCGCGGCAATCTGCCCTGGCCACTGCCCGCCCGTTTGCAGCTGCCCGCCAGCCAGTGCAGCGCAGCCGACGGCCTGCGCCATTACCAGCTGCAGCGCCAACCGGCGCAGCTCTTGTTTATCCGCCGGCAGCCTGCTGAACTGCGCCCCGGCGCACGACTGGCACTGGGCTGGGCACGCTGCGAAGAAATCGATCAAGGAGGATGGAATGCACAACCCTGACTGGCGCCATGCCCTGCTGGGCAGCGCGCTGATTATCGGCAGCAGCGCCACACTGGCCTGCGGCCCCGACTTCCAGCTGCGCCTGCTGGGCGATCGCCAGCTCAGTCTCAGTGACCTGCCCGAAGGTAACTTTGCAGCTGAGGCAGCACGCCTCGGCCAACCAGTTGCCGGACTCGGCAAGGCCAGCGAAGCCACCCTGCAACCCTGGTGGGATGAAGATAACCAGCGCTATATCGAACAGCGAGACGAACAGGAACAGGTCGGCCTAAGTTCCGAACAAGCCGCACGCCTGGCCGAACTGCGCCGGTTGACCGACCCAGCCACCGCAGAAGCCGCCGCGTCCGACCTGCCCGCCGAGCTGCGCCTGTACAGCGCCGGCGCCGTTGCCTTCGCCCAGGGCGACTGGCCGCTGGCCGCCGACTACTTCCGTCGCCTGCTCGCCCTGCCTGCCAGCGAGCGCTCCCTGCGCAGCACCTGGGCCGCCTACTCCCTGGGACGTGCGCTGACCTACCAGAGCGAGACGGCCAGCAACGCCGAAGATGCCCAGGCCCGCCAGCAGGCCTTGCGCGAGCAAGCCAGCGCCGCCTTCGCCCAAACCCGCGCCCTGAGCAGCAGCGGCTTTGCCGACCCGCTGGAGCTGGGCATCGCCAGCCTCGGCGAGCAAGCCCGCCTGCAGCGCCAGGCCGGCGACTGGGACGGCGCCATCCGCCTCTATGCCAGCCAGATGCAGCACGACTCGCCCACCGGCTACAGCTCGCTCAAGCAACTGGCTCGCGAACTGGGACAGATGCCCGAGGAGCAACTCTCCCCATTGCTGCAGCAACCGGCCGTCGCCAGCCTGCTCACCGCCTTTCTCTTCAGCCACCTGGACTGGTCTTATGGCGAGCAGCCGGAGGGGCGTGCGGACTACGTGCTACGCCTGCTGCAACGCGGCGATGGCCTGCTGGCCGAAGCCGACCGCCTGGCCGCCCTCAGCTACCAGCATGGTGATTACCAAGGGGCTCGCCAGTTTCTCCAGCGCGCCGGCGACAGCGGCCTGGCGTGGTGGCTGCGGGCCAAGTTGGCCTTGCAGGACGGCGACAAGGATGCCGCGCGCGACGCCTACGCCAAAGCCGCCAAAGCATTCCCGGATGACGAACAATGGGGCTTTCGCCGCGCCCCGGACTGGAGCCACGAGACGGTCAAACCGCGCTGCCGGGTCGAAGGTGAAAGCGCCATTCTTGCCCTGGAACGAGGAGATTACCTGCAAGCCTTCGAGCTGCTCTATGCCAGTGGCGATCTGTACTGGTATGACACCGCCGAAGTGGCTGAGCGGGTGCTGACCCTCGACGAACTGAAGCGTTTTGTCGACCAGCACGTACCCGCCCCGACGCCCGAGCAGATCCCGGCCGCCGACAGCTATGAACCCCTGCCCGTCGCCGCCCGCCTGCGTGAACTGCTGGGCCGGCGCCTGCTGCGCGCCGAACACTGGGACGAGGCGGCGGACTATTTCGCCCGCGCCGAACTGCAGCAACAGGCCCATGACTATGCCGAAGCCCGCGAGCAGGGGCAGTCGCGCTGGAGTGCAATCGGCCAGGCAGAAGCGCTGTACCGCGCCGGCCTGCTAGCACGACAACACGGCATGGAGCTGCTGGGTAGCGAAATGGGGCCCGACTATCAGGTCCTCGGTGGCAGCTATTCCTTCGGCCCCGTGCAACTGCAGCCCAGCCCCTGGCTGAGCAAGGCCGAAGCCAGTCGCCAGCTTGAACACTTGCCCCAACCCAACCTGCGTTACCACTACCGCTATCTGGCCGCCACGCTGGCCGAGCAGGCCGCCGAGCGTCTGCCTCACTCCAGCCAGGCGTATGCCGCTACTCTCTGCCAGGGCACAGGCTGGGTGGAGTATGTCGACCTGACCAGCGCCCGGCGCCTCTATCGGCAGTATGTGGAAAACGGCCCCTATGTGCCCTGGGCCGCCAACTTCGGCCACCAGTGCCAGGAGCCAGACTTCACAGCGGCACAGACAAGCCAATGGCGGGAACAACTCAACGGTGTCCGCCACAACCTGAGTCAGTGGAAGTGGCCCTTGTTCGGCGTCGCAGGAGTGCTATTTGCCGGCAGTATCGCCTGGTGGCGTCGCCGCACCCGCAGCCAGGGTCTATAGTGAAGCAAACCCATCAGGAGTCCCGCCATGACCGAGTCTGTTTCAGAGCGCCGGCGCTTTCAGCGCATTGCCTTCGATGCCCTCACTGAGCTGCAACAGGGTGAACGGTACTGGCCGGTGCAACTGCACGACGTGTCGCTCAAAGGCCTGATGGTGCATGCGCCGGCGCAATGGAATGCCGACACCAATCAACCGCTGAAGGCCATCATCACCCTGGGCACGGATATCCGTGTAGAAATGGAGGTGGTGCTGACTCGCCAGGACGGCCCGATGCTCGGTTTTGTCTGCCGGCACATCGACCTGGAGTCGATCAGCCATCTGCGTCGCCTGGTCGAACTCAACCTCGGCGACCTGAGCCTGCTGGAACGTGAGCTGGCCGCGCTGGGCGGCGAGTAACCCAAATCGCATGGCCCGGCCTGAGCCGGGCGCTGCTGCACCTCACTGCAAGCGTGCCGGTACCTCTCGCCACTGACCAGGCTGCAGGCCATCGAGAGCAAAGGGGCCAATACGCACCCGTACCAGACGCAGGGTCGGCAAGCCCACGGCAGCCGTCATACGCCGCACCTGACGGTTTCGCCCCTCGCGAATCACCAGCTCCAGCCAGGCAGTCGGCACGCTCTTGCGAAAGCGGACCGGCGGGTGACGCTCCCACAGGTCAGGTTCTTCAATCTGCCGCGCCTCGGCCGGCAGAGTCGGCCCATCGTTGAGCTGCACGCCGTCACGCAGCTGCTGCAGCTGAGCCTCGCAGGGCTCACCCTCGACCTGCACCCAGTACGTCTTGCTCAGCTTGTACCTAGGGTCGGCAATGCGTGCCTGCAGCTGGCCATCGTTGGTCAACAGCAACAGGCCCTCGCTGTCACGATCCAGACGCCCGGCCGGATATACACCCGGCACATCGACAAAGTCCTTGAGCGTGGCGCGCCCCTGGTCATCCTGAAACTGGGTAAGCACGTCGAACGGCTTGTTCAGCAGGATCAGCTTCGCCTCTGCCTGCGCCGGCTTGGCGACTCGTCGTCCTGCAGGTGATGCCGCGCGAGGCGCGGACCGTGGCGCAGAAGCAGGTCTGGATTGCGGCGAGCGGGGACGCGGTGGACGTGACATGACTGGCAAACAGTTGGCTGGGCAGAAGTGCTGGCGCGCATGCTAGGGTCTGTTCCGTTACCCCGGCAAGCGAGAAACGACACATGTCACGCGCTCTGCGTCCCACCTGGCTGATCAGCCTGCTGACACTGGCTGGCTGCAGCAGCCCTTATCAGGGCCCGGTCAGCGACCACTTCGATGGCCAGCGTTTCCACAATATCGAGCCCAAGCCACACCACAGTTTCTGGAGCTTCCTGAAATGGCAGTTCAACCGTGAACCGCAAGTGGAATGGCTGCCGCAACCCGGCCCGGCCGAACCACCGCGCCTCGCCGAACGGGTAGACGGCGACGAGCTGCACGTCACCTACGTGAACCACGCCACCCTGCTGATCCAGCAGCATGGCCTGAACATCCTCACCGATCCCCTGTGGAGCGAGCGCTCCAGTCCGTTCAGCTGGGTCGGACCGAAGCGTTTTCACCCGCCGGGCGTGGCCCTGGATGCGCTGCCGCCGATCGACGTGATCCTGGTCAGCCACAATCACTACGATCACCTCGACCTGGCCACTCTGCGCCTGCTGGCCGAACGCTACCCGCGCGCGCGCGTGGTCACCGGTCTGGGCAATGCCGCCCTGATTCGCCAGAGCGGCCTGCAGCACATCACCGAACTGGACTGGTGGCAATCACTGACACTCAACGATGAGCTGACCCTGCATGCCGTGCCGGCACAACACTGGTCATCCCGTACCCGCAGTGACGTCAATCAGACCCTGTGGCTGGGCTTTGTCCTCGACTCGGCACAAGGCCCGGTGCTGTTTCCCGGCGATACCGGACTCGGCCCGGAGTTCAAGCTGATCCGCCAGCGCTTCGGCCCCATGCGCTTTGCCGCCCTGCCGATCGGTGCCTACGCGCCACGCTGGTTCATGCGCGACAACCACATGAACCCTGACGACGCCGTGCAGGCCCACCGTCAGTTGGAGAGCCAGCAGAGCATGGCCATCCACTTCGGCACCTTTAACCTCAGTGACGAAAACCAGTTCGCCCCGCCTCAGGCTCTGCACCAGGCGCTGCTCGACTGGCAGGTGCCGGCCGAGCAGTTCCGCGCGCCCAAGCCGGGCGAGCAGTGGCAGGTGCCTGTACTGCCGGCAGACAGTGATCAGAAAGAGGACCCGCGGTAGGTTTCCTCGCCGCCGAGCAGGGTCCAGAGCACCTTGGCCTGGCTGATCTGGTTGACCGGCAGTTTGAAGATGTCACGGTCCAATACCACCAGATCGGCCTGCTTGCCCGGCTCCAGCGAGCCGGTGTCCTGCTCCTGGCGCAGGGTATAGGCCGCATCGAGGGTATAGGCCCTTACCGCCGCCTCCAGGCTCGGCAGACTGCGAGGCCCCAGACTCAGCGCATTTTGCAGGATGCCCAAGGGCGACAAGGGGTTCACATCCCAGTCAGAACTCAGGGTCACATGCGCGCCACTGTCATAAAGCTCGCGCATTGGCAGCATGCGGTAGGTCCGCTGGCCAATCAGCGGCTGATTGTCCTTGAGAAACGAGGGCGTGAAGTACGGACTGGGCTGGAAATCGGCGATCACGCCAAACTGGCGGAAACGTGCGATATCCGCCCGATCCACCAACTCCACATGGGTCAGGCGATGACGCCCCTTGTCGGCCTGTTCGATGGCATCCAGCGCATCTCTCACCGCCTGATCACCGATGGTGTGAATATGCAGATCAAAGCCCACAGCGGTCAGCTCGCGGGCGTAGCGCTGCAGCCGCGCAGGCGTGAAGTAATACAGCCCCCGTGGATCGACTCCCGGCAAACTGCTCTGGTAAGGCTCGCGCAAACGGGCGGTGGTGTTGTGCACGATGCCATCCACGTACAGCTTGATCTGATTGACGCGCAGCAGTGAATCTTCGCGCCCTGCGTCATACAGATCCGCCAATGCCTCCAACTGATCGTCGTCTTCCAACTGCGGATAGGCCCAGAGTCCAAGGCTGGTCCGTGCCAGCAACTGGTCGGCATCCGCCGCACGTTTCCAGGCCTGCAGATGCCCACGACGCCAGAACACCCGAGCATCGGCCACTGAGGTGATGCCGTTACGAGCCAACTCCTCCTGGCCGGCCAATACGGCCTGATAGTAGGTTTCCTGCAGTGCTTTGGAGGGAGGCAGTGCTTTGTCCATCACCAGGTCCCCGGCGTTGTCGAGGACAACACCGCTGGGCCGTCCCTGGGCATCCCGCAGAATCACCCCACCCTCAGGATCATCCTGAGCCTGCTCGAAACCGGCCAGGCGCAGAGCTTCACTGTTCAGCCAGTAAGCGTGCGAAGTCTCTTCCATGATCGCCACGGGCCGATCTGGCGCAATCTGGTCCAGCAGTGCACGTGGGCTCTGCCCGCTCTGCAACAGGGTATGCAAGGCAAAGCCGCTGCCCAGCAACCACTCCCCTGACGCGGAGTCGCTGCACTCACCGATAGTGTCCAGCCACTGTTTAAGACTCTCGTCGGCCTGCAGCGGACAGTCAGCCTGAGCCTCCGAGGAGGCATCCAGAACATGGGCATGAGTATCCTGAAACCCAGGCAGCACAAGACGCCCCTTCAGATCGACGAACTCGGTCCGTTCATCCGCATATTCCTCGACCTCGGCATCACTACCGACCGCCATGATGCGTCCGTCCCCGTCGATGGCCAGGGCCTGCGCCCAAGGCTGCTCATCGTTGACGGTATGGATACGGGCGTTGTGCAGCACCAGGCTGGCAGCCTGCTCCTCGGCAAAAGCACAGAAAGCGACCAGAGTGAAGCAGGACAGGACAAGTCGTTGCATGGCACAAGACCTCTCAAAAAAGCCATGCCGGGCTAATCCGCAGCCAGTATTGCGGCAGGCGCCAGTCCGAGGTGTGGGAGCGCACAACCAGCAATACCGGGATGGTGCTGCGCATCAACCAGGCATGGGGAAAGGGAGGGGCACACTTCACCCCTCATTGGAGCAAGTAAAGATCACACCCGCGGCATATTCTTGGTCACGCAGTGAATACCTCCGCCACCGGCGGCAATCGGGTCGATGTTGACTTGCACGATGGCACGCCCTGGGTAGAGCTTGGTCAGCAGGTCCTTGCAGTACTTGTCGGCCGCCGCGTCGCCGAACTGCGGGGCGATTACCGCGCCGTTGATCGGCAGATAGTTGATGTAACCCGGAGCGAAATCCGGATTGTTCTGGGTGTACACGTTGCTGCGCTTTTTCAGAGGCGGCGGCAGGGTGTGCACCACCAGCTTGCGACCATCGGCGTCAGTGGCGTTCTGCAGGATCTGCAGATGGGTACGGGTTACTGCGTAGTCATAGGACTTCGGATCGTTGTCCAGGTTGGCAATCACCACGCCCGGTTTGACGAAGCGCGCGTAGAAGTCGACGTGAGCATCGGTGATGTCCTTGTCCTTGATACCCGGCAACCAGATGATCTTGCGCAGCCCCAGATTGGCCTTGAGCTCAGCCTCCATCTGCGCCTTGCTCATGCCCGGATTGCGGTTGCTGTTGACCCAGCAGCTTTCGGTCATGATCGCCGTGCCATGGCCATCGACCTCAATGCCACCACCCTCACCGGTCAACTGGCTACCAATGTAGGTCGCATCCAGCTCGTAGCTAAGGCTGTCGGCCACCTGCGTATCGCTGCCAGAAGCCTGCTTACCGCCCCAACCGTTGAAGTTGAAGTCGACCAGACCACGCCCACCCTGACCATCGACGACGAAACAACCGCCATAATCGCGCACCCAGATGTCATCAAGGGGCATGGTCAGGAACTGGATGTTGGTGGTGCCGCACTTCTGTTTGGCCAGACTCAGTTGGTTGGCACGGCAGAGCACCGTCACCGGCTGATACTTAGCGATGGTCTTGGCCAACAGGGCAATGCAGTTATTGACCGGGGTAGCCCAGTCTTCCCAGATTGAGGTGGACGCGGCAAAGGCAAGGAAGACGCGCTCCTGCAGCGCATGCTCATCGGGCATGTACCAACTGCCCGCAAGCGCTGCGCGCACGCGCGGCGCACTCAGGCCCAGCCCCAGAGTGGATACCGCACCCACGCCGGCCGCGAGGGTGAGCTGTTTGATGAATTCACGACGTGTCGACATGTTGCTGCTCTCTCCGTTGGTAGTGATTGGCTGACGCCCGCGACCGACTCTGAGGCCCGGCGCCGCCCTCCCTGGCGTGCGGCTCCCTCGAAGCGTTAGAAGGTCTTGTTCACACCCAGCACCAGGGTCGCCGAGCAGACGTCGTCGAAGCCCATGTAATTGAGGCACTCACTGTCGGACAGGTCGGTGTCGACATAGCTGGCTGACCAGTTCAGGCCCAGCAGCTCCTTGCTCAGCTTGACCTGCCACTCGTGGTAGCTGTCACGAGTGTCGCCCTGGTCGTCGATGAACAGCGGGTCCTTGTAGTCGGCCAGGCCATAGCGAAGGTCCAGCCCGATATCCGCCGGCAGCACATGGCTGTAGCCGACGAAGCTGTAGAACATGCTCTGGTTGCCGCCCAGATCGTCCGAGTAGTAGCCGCCGAGCTGGAAGCCATAGACACTGAGCTTGCTGAAAACCTCGCTGTAGTTGAGGTCGCCCTGCCTTGGATAGGCGTACTTGTAGTAGGCGGTATCCAGGCTGATGTCATCGCTGATCTGCCAGTTGTAACCGGCGAAGTAGTCGATCTCCTGGCGGGTATCGCTGCCCAGACCAAAGTCGACGTTGGAACTCCAGACCCCGGCATACAGCCCGCTGGCATGGCTCAGGGTGGCCGAGCCCTGCACGGCCGGGTCGTTCTGCGTCTGCGAGATACCGCGTGTGCGGTAATCGCTGTAGGCGCCGGCATCCAGGTACAGGCTGAAGTCTTCGTTCAACTCGATGGCCTGAGTGATCGAAGCCACAGCGGACAGCGCCGCGGCAAAACTGAGTGAGGCGAGTGGTTTCATGGAGCGCTCTCTTCTTGTTGTTGTTTTCGGGATGAAACAGCCCTCCGCCGGCAGCCGGAGCTGCGACGGTGAGGGCTAATCAGGGAATGGAGATCAGTGTTGGGCGGTCTTGAACGCCGTCCAGGCGCGCATGCGGGCACGCATATCGCGTTGAGGGATGTCCTTGCCGGGGATCAGCCGGGCGTAGGTCGCCTCATCCACGTAGATGTCCGGGTTGCCACGCATGTCCTCGGCCACCATCGGTCGGGCCTTGGCGCTGGAGGTGGGATAGCCGGTGAAGTTGCTGATATCGGCCATATTCTGCGGGCGCATGATGAAGTTGATCAGCGCGTAGGCGTACTCCGGATGCTGGGCATCCTTGGGAATGGCCATGGTGTCCATCCAGATGGTGCTGCCCTCGCGCGGGATGCGGTAAGCAAACTGCACTTTCTTGCCGGCGGCATCAGCACTGCGCTGAGCCTGGGTCATGTCGCCGCTGTAACCCAGCGACAGGCAGATATCACCATTGACCAGCTGGGTCACCGGCTGCGACTGGAACTTACGGATGTAGGGCTTGATCGACTTGAGCAGTGCCGTAGCCTCGGCCAGATCATCAGCCTTGCCACTTCGCGGCTCATGCCCGAGGTAATTGAGTACCACGGCCAGCACCTCATCAGGCGAGTCGATCATGGAGACACCGCAGTCGGCGAACTTAGCCAGCAGCTCCGGTTTGAACAGCAGATCAAGGCTATTGGTCGGCGCATTCGGCATGCGCTTGTTGATCATCTCGACGTTGTAGGTCAGGCCAATCGATCCCCAGGTGTAAGGCACCGTGGCATGCCGCGAATAGGGGTACTTGGTCTGCAGGGTGCGCAGACCCGGCTCGATGTCGTCCAGATGCTCCAGCTTGCTCTTGTCCAGCTTTTGCAGCGCGCCGGCGCGCATCAGCCGCTCAGCCACGGTGTCACCTGGGAAGATGAGATCGTAGCCACTGTGGCCGGACATCATCTTGGCTTCCAGCGTCTCGCTGCTGTCCATGACGTCGTAGATGACCTTGATACCGGTTTCCTGGGTGAACCGGGTCAGCGTGTCTTCGGCGAAGTAGTCGGCCCAGTTATACAGCTTCAGGGTTTTCTCTTCGGCTTTGGCCGAAAGAACCGCACAGCCCAGTGCAAGGCTCAACGAGCCAACCAACATTTTGTTCAATGCGTTCATGCTCAGACTCCCGGCGTTTGCCAATGGATATGCGTTTTCTGGCCGTCCAGGCCGAGCAGCGGGCCATACATTTCCGGCCGGCGGTCGCGGTAGACACCCCAGGTCAGGCGCTCTTCGCGCATGGCTGCCAGGTCCAGCTCCCGAACCAGCACACCGCTGGTGTCGCGGTCGGCTTCAGCCAGCAGCTTGCCCTTGTGGTCGGTGATAAAGGACGAGCCGTAGAAGCTCATCTGCAACGCCGGGTCAGTGGTCGCGACTTCGCGACCGATACGGTTGGCGGCAATCACCGGCATGATGTTGGCGGCCGCATGACCACGCTGGGTCAATTGCCAGTGATCGCGCGAGTCCAGCGCCGCAGCGCCCGGCTCGGAACCGATGGCCGTGGGGAACAGCAGCACTTCGGCACCCTGCAGGGCCAGACAGCGGGCCGTCTCGGGGAACCACTGGTCCCAGCAGATACCCACGCCGATGCGGCCGAAGGCGGTGTCCCAGACACGGAAGCCGGTATCGCCGGGGCTGAAGTATTCTTTCTCCTGATAGCCAATGGCGTTGGGGATATGCGTCTTGCGATAAACCCCGAGCAGACGGCCATCGGCATCGGCCACGGTCAGCGAATTGAAGTAGGCATTGCCGGCCTTCTCGAACCAGGACAGCGGCAGTACCACACCCAACTCACCAGCCAGCGCGGCGAAGCGCTTAAGCAGCGGACTGCTCTTGTACTCTTCGGCCAGCGCCAGGTGCTTGTGATCCTGCTCGATGCAGAAATACGGGGTAGCGAACAGCTCCTGCAGCAGGATCAGTTGCGCGCCCTGGGCGGCGGCTTCACGCACCAGTTGTTCGGCACGGTCCAGGTTCTGTTTCAGGTCCCAGCTGCAGGCGAACTGGGTAGTGGCGACGGTCAGCTTGCTCATGGCCTCACCCCTTCAACGGCCAGGCCGGCTGCTGCTGGGTGATGCAATGCACCCCGCCACCGCCATGGGCCAGCTGGTTGATCTGCACCGGCACCACTTCACGACCCGGGAAGGCCATGCGCAAGGTGGCGGCGGCTTCATCGTCGGCGGCAATGCCGTAAGCCGGCATGATGATGGCGCCATTACAGATGTAGAAGTTGGTGTAGGAAGCACAGAAGACTTCCGCCTCGGTATCCACCGCATCGGTGGCCTCATACAGATCAATCAGCTCGAAGCGGCGACCACAGGCATCGGTGGCCAGCTCCAGTGCGCGACGGTTCTCACGCACAACCTCGGCATACACCGAGCCCTTGTCGTGAGTGGCATCGACCAGCAGCGCGCCGGGTTTGGCGAATGCGCACACACCGTCCACATGGCCGTCGGTCATGTCGCCGGTAACGTATTGCGGATCGCCCGGCAGCCAGATGGTCTTCTTCACACCCAGCAGGCGGGCGAAGATGTCTTCCATCTCGGCTTTGCTCATACCGGGATTGCGGTTGGGGTTGAGCAGCACCGACTCGGTGGTGATCAGGGTGCCCTCGCCGTCCACATGGATGGCGCCACCTTCGTTGCTCAGCGGCGTGCCAAAGCACTCCAGACCGAGGCCGTTGAGAATGCGCCGAGCCAGGCTCTCGTCCAGATCATGGGCTGATTTTCCGCCCCAGGCATTGAAGCGCCAGCTCACACCAGCCAGGCCCAACTGCGGATGGCAGACAAAGCTTGGGCCGGAGTCACGGCACCAGCTGTCATTGATGGCCAGCTCGATCAGCTCGATATTGGCACCACACAGCTCGCGGACACGAGCCACAGCGGACGGGTCGACCACCATTTTCACCGGTTCGAAGCGCGCGATGGCGTTGGCCACGCGCGCAAAATCAACCTGCACCTCAGCCAGAGTGACGCCCCAGCCCGACTCCCAGAGCGCTTTATTGTGCGGAAAGGCCATCCAGGTGGCGGCATGTGGAACCCATTCAGCCGGCATTACCCAGCCGTTGTGTACGTCGCTAGCAAACTGCATAAAAGTGCCTATCAATTAAGTCTTTGTTATCAAACAAAACCGCAGACGCGGTAATGACTTGCATGCTAGGCCTGTAAAAATGCAGCAACAAACGATAGATTTTGCGCAATTCTGATTAGCAGGACTTATCAATCATGCTCAAGCACTGGCCTCCCCTGAACGCCTTGCGCGGCTTCGAAGCGGCCGCCCGCCTGGGCAGCTTCCACAAGGCCGCCGAGGAGCTGCACCTTACCCAGTCGGCCATCAGCCAGCAGATCCGCAGCCTGGAAAGCTATCTGGAACAACCGCTGTTCTTCCGCCAGGGCCGCAGCGTGGCCCTGACCGATGCGGGCTTCGATCTGCTCAGCACCACCCAGGCGCTACTGCAGCAACTGGCCGTGGGCATCCGACGGCTGGAGCAGTACCGCAAACCCAATCAGTTGGTGGTCAACACCACCCCGGCCTTCGCCCGCCACTGGCTGCTGCCGCATCTGGCGGAATTCCATCGTCTGCACCCACAGATCGACTTATGGCTGTTTACCAGTGACGAGGCGCCCGACATGACCACCCAGACCATCGACGTGGCGGTACGCGACGATCTCACCGCCCAGGCCGAATGCAGCTACCGCGTCCTGCTGGAAGACCGCCTACTGCCGGTCGCTCACCCCAGCGTGCTGAGCCTGCCTGCCGAGCAACGCACCACCCTGCATGGCGAGCGCGAAATGGACTGGAGCCATTGGCAGGTACAGGGCGGCGCGAACGTGGGCCAACACAGCCAGGGACTGAATTTTTCCGACCCCGGCCTGCTGCTGGATGCCGCCAGCCAGGGCCTCGGCATTGCCCTGACCAGCGAGCTGCTGTCGAGCGCGGCGCGCGAACAAGGCACGTTGCAGCCACTGGTCGAACAGCGCGTTCGCGGCCCGCGCTGGAGCTGGCTGGTGCATCGCGACAGCGAAGCAGACCCGCTGACCGTCAGCTTCTGTCAGTGGCTGGCTGAGCGGCTTCAGCTGTCTCAGGCCGCTGCCACTCAGGCGGCATCCACAGGTGCCTGAAGCGCTGTAACAGAGGACCGGGACGCGCCACGTCGCGCGCCAGATCGACCCACTCGTGCAGGTTCAGCCACAGCGGGTTGAAGCTCTGTACCTGGCGCACGATGCCGTAGTCGACTGCCTCCTGCTCTTCGACGAAGGTGCCGAACAGCCGGTCGTAAATAATCAGGATGCCGCCGTAGTTGCGGTCGATGTACTGCGGGTTGCGGCCATGGTGAGCGCGGTGGTGCGAAGGCGTATTGAAGAACCACTCGAACCAGCGCGGCAGCTTGTGCACCGCCTGGGTATGCACGAAGTACTGGTAGGCCAGACTCACCGACAGCATGAACAGCACCCACTCCGGCGCAAAGCCCAGCCACACCAGTGGCAGGTAGAACAGCCAGTTGCCGGCCACGCCATAGAACAGGCTCTGGCGCATGGCGGTGGTGAAGTTCATGTGCTCCGAGCTGTGGTGCACCACGTGCGCCGCCCAGAACCAGCGAATGCGGTGACTGGCGCGGTGAAAGGCGTAGTAGCACAGCTCCAGACCGAAGAAGAGCACCACATAGGCCAGCGGCGTCATGCTGAAGTCCAGCACGCGGTGGGCATGCACCCAATAGTAGGCCGGCAGCACCAGCACCAGTACCAGCAGCGCGTCGGCCAGCAGATAGATGCCGCCCAGGCCGAGGCTGGCCAGCGAGTCACCCAGTCGGTAGACACCGCGCTCGCGCATTTTCAGCCACTCGGCGGCCAGGGTGGCGATAAACAGCGGGGTCAGAATCAGCAGCAGGTCGCGACGCACATCGACGGCGCTCCACAGCTCGGCAAGCAATTCCATGATCAGGCTCCACAAGGTTTTCCAGTGCGCCAAGCGTGCGGCAAAAGCGCTGGCCAGGCTTGACCGTCCCCGCTATCTTTTTGACCAATCACGCCAACCTGCGAGTCCGCATGCGCATCGCCACCAGCTACGTCACCCTGCTCTACGAATACCTCGCGCGGCTGGGTGTCGACGGCCCGACTCTGCTCGGCCCGCCGCCGGCCGGCAGTCACGGACAGGTCCCGATGCCACTCTGGCAAAGCCTGCTGCAGCGCGCCGACAGCGCCCTGCAACGCCCGGCACTGGGCCTGGAGATTGCCGCCGGCATCAGCCCGCGACACTTCGGCGTGGTCGGCTATGCGGCGCTGGCCTGCACCACCCTAGGCGAGGCGCTGCAACGACTGGAGCGTTTTCATGCCCTGGTGTACGACGTCAATCCGGCGCAGCTGCGCCTCGAAGGCGAGCAGGTCATCGTGGAATGGGGCATCGCCTGCGGCTGCCCGGGCCAGTTGGTCGATGAAACCGGTGTGGCGGCACTGGTGCAACTGGCGCGCAACATGACCGGCCAGACGCTGCCGGTGAGCGCCGTGGATTTCGTCAATCCGCCCCCTGCCGACACCGCCCCCTACACCGCGTTCTTCGGCTGTCCGGTGCGTTTTGCCCAGCGCAGCACGCGCATCGTCCTGCCCCTGCACTACCTGCAGCTGCCGCTGCGCCAGGCCGACCCGGCCCTGCTGGCCCTGCTCGATGCTCAGGCCGAGGGATTCCTGCGCCAGCAGCAACAGGGCGGCCTGCTGCAGCAATGCCAGCAGGCGCTGATCCCGCTGCTGCGCGATGGCCGGGCCAGCCTGGCCGACCTGGCCAGCCAGCTGCACCGCTCGCCGCGCACCTTGCAGCGCCATCTGGGCGAACAGGGGCTGAGCTTCCAGCAACTGCTGGACGATACCCGCCGGCAACTGGCCGAAGGCTACCTGCAGGACGCGCAACTGCCGCTCAGCGAAATCGCCGCCCTGCTCGGTTTCTCGGAGCAGAGCGCCTTCAGCCGGGCCTTTGCCAAGTGGCATGGCCAGAGCCCACTGCGCTGGCGGCAACAGACTCTGGCCGGCTGATCAGCGGAACGGCGGCTCGTCGAAGCTGCGCAGCTTGCGCGAGTGCAGCGAATCGAGCTGCCCCCGCAGCAGGTCCAGTGCCGCGATGCCGATGGAGAGATGCTGGCTGACCGCACGCTGATAAAACCCCGTGGCTGAACCCGGCAGCTTGATCTCGCTGTGCAGCGGCTTGTCCGACACGCACAGCAGGGTGCCGTAGGGCACCCGCAGGCGGTAGCCCTGGGCGGCGATGGTGCCGCTCTCCATGTCCACCGCCACGGCCCGCGACAGGTTGATCAGCGCCCGCTCATGGGCCCAGTGCAGCTCCCAGTTGCGGTCGTCGTAAGTCAGTACGGTGCCGGTGCGCAGGCGTTTCTTCAGCGCTTCGCCGCGCTCGCCGGTGACCTTGGCGGCAGCCTCCTGCAGCGCCTGCTGCACCTCGGCCAGCGCCGGAATGGGAATGTGCGGCGGCAGCACCCGGTCGAGGATGCCGTCACGACGCATGTAGGCGTGAGCCAGCACGTAGTCGCCGATGGTCTGCGACTGCCGCAGGCCACCGCAGTGGCCGATCATCAGCCAGCAGTGCGGGCGCAGCACGGCCAGGTGGTCGGTGATGTTCTTGGCGTTGGACGGACCGACACCGATATTCACCAGCGTGGTGCCGTGGCCGTCATCGGCGATCAGGTGATAGGCCGGCATCTGGTAGCGGTGCCAGACCACGCCTTCGATGATCGCCTGCATCTCACCCTCGTCCATGCCGCGCTCGACCAGCACGTTGCCGGGCAGCACCATGCGCACGTAGCGGGTGTCGGCCAGCAGCTGATCCAGACCATAGCGGATGAACTGGTCGACATAGCGGTGATAGTTGGTCAGCAGAATCCACGGCTGCACATGGCGCCAGTCGCTGCCGGTGTAATGCACCAGCCGGCGCAGGGAGAAATCCACCCTCGCCGCGTCGAACAGGGCCAGCGGCAGCGGGTCGATATTGGCCCAGTCGTACAGGCCGTCGGCCGTGCCGTCGCTGACCATGGACAGGTCGGTGCTGGGGAATACCCGCGCCAGCTCGGCGGCGGTCACCCCGGAGCCGGCCAGTTCGTCACCCTGCTCGACCACATAGGGATAGGGAATGTTCTGCTGACTCAGGCCGACTTCGATGGTCACGCTGAAATCGGCCATCAGCGGGGTGAGCTGGTCCAGCAGGTAGCGGCGGAATTCATCCGGGTGGGTAACCGTGACGCTGTAGGTGCCCGGCACCTGCACCTTGGCATAGGCGCGCACCGTACTCGGCACCTCGCCCTGGCAGTGGTAGGTCAGGCGCAGCTCGGGGTAGCGGAACTGTTCGCGCTCCAGCGCGCTGGGTTGTGCGCGCTCCTTGAGATAGCGCCTGAGTGCCTGACTCAGGGCCTCACGGGCCTGGCGGTGCAGCACAGACAGGCGCTCGACGGCCTCCTCGGCGGTGGCCGCGACGACGAACTCGTTGAACAGCATGGCGCTCACGGATGCACTCCTGCGGTAACGGACAGCCCTATCTTGCGCCGGCCTTTGTGACCATTACCAGCCGACGGACCGATTTGACCTGCGCAGGTCATATCCCTAGACTGCGCGCCCCGCTCCAAGCCCGATATTGACTGCAATGCTGCCTGTTTCCGCCCTGTCCTGCCTTGCCCAGCCCGATCCGCGGCTGCTGGCGCGCACCCGGCCGGGCGACGCCAAGCTCAAGCGCCGGCGCAGCGTGCTGTTCGCCTTCACCTTCTCCCCTCCCGCCTGCTGATTCTCCGGGCCTGACGCCCGCGATCCTGCATTCCCCCTGCGGCCCGTTTGCCGTGGGGCGCCGTTATTTTCGCTGTAGATCCGCCACGCGGCGGATGGGAGTTTCAAATGCGTTCTTCCTGGCTTCTGGCCCTTCTGATTCTGGCCGTTTCCGTGGTCGGTCTGAGCATGGGTGCCACCCTGCCGCTGGTGGCCCTGCGCCTGCACGAGGCCGGCGCCAGCAGTCTGACCATCGGCGTGCTGTCTGCACTGCCGGCCGCCGGCATGATGCTCGCCGCCCTGCTGGTCAACCGCCTGTGCCGCCACCTCAATGCCCGCCAGTTGTACCTGGGCGGCTTTGCCCTGTGCCTGCTGGCCGTGTTGCCACTGATCCCCGCACACGTGCCCCTGCTCTGGCTGGCCACCGCCCGCCTGCTGCTGGGGCTGGCCATGGGCGTACTGGTGATCCTCGGCGAGTCCTGGGTCAATGAACTCTGTGACGAACGCCGCCGGGGTCAGGTGGTGGCGCTCTATGCCGCCTGCTTTACCGGCTGCCAGCTGGGTGGTCCGGCCATGATCAGCCTGTTCGGCACCCAGGGGCCGTGGCCGGCCTCGCTGGTGGCCGCCGCCAACGCCCTGATTCTGCTCCTGCTCTGGCGCCATCTGCCGGCCGAACTGAGTGAGCCGGAAGCCGAAGGGCCACGGCGCTTCTCCCTGCTCGGCTTCATCAGGGTGGCTCCGGCACTGTGCCTGGGGGTGCTGTTCTTCGCCTTCTTCGACAGCCTGGTGCTGTCGCTCTTTCCGGTGTACGCCAGCGGTCATGGCTATGCCGTGGGCATCGCCGCCCTGATGGCCAGCGTGATCCTGGCCGGCGACATGCTGTTTCAGGTGCCGCTGGGCTGGCTGTCGGACCGCATGGAACGGCGGGTGCTGCACCTGGGCTGTGGCCTGCTGACCCTGGCGCTGGGCCTGGCCCTGCCCTGGCTGATCGGCACACCGGCAGCGCTGTGGCCAGCCCTGGTGGTGCTGGGCGCCGCCGCCGGCGGTATCTACACCCTGGCACTGGTGCTGATCGGCCAGCACTTCCGCGGCCCCGATCTGGTCACGGCCAATGCCTGCGTAGGCCTGTTGTGGGGCGTGGGCAGCCTGATCGGACCGCTGCTCAGCGGGGCGCTGATGAACCTCGGCCCGCAGGGGCTGCCCCTGTCGCTGTGCCTGGGCGCCAGCCTGTTTGTGGTGGCAGCCTTCGCGGCCCTGCCCCAGATGCGCCGCGCCTTCAGCCACTGACCACTGCTGCAGGACGGGCGTCCATGCCGTATGCTGGACGCCCACTCACTGCCTGAAGTCCGCACCATGCTGCGCCCGTTGCTCTGCTCCCTGCTGCTCTGCCTGCCCCTGACCGGTTTCGCCAAGGTGGAGGTCAAACCTGTTCAGCACAAAACGCTGGGGCCGATGCTGGTGGCCAAGGTGTCCGAGGAAATCAGCCCCGGCGATTACGAAGTGCTCCTGCGCGGCATCACCGGCAACCCCGGCCGCTATGTGAAGAAGATCGTGCTGCTGGACAACATCGGCGGCAGCGTGCCGGAAGCCATGCGCATGGGTCGCCTGCTGCGCGAGTCCGGGTTCGATGCGCTGGTGCCGTCCACCGGTGTATGCCAGGGCACCTGCGTCTACCTGCTGGCCGCCGGCCGCGACAAGACCGTGAAAGGCTACGTCGGCCTGCACAAGCCACCCTTCGCCAGCGGCGATTCGGTATTTTCCGGGATGACCTACCAGGGCGTGCGCTACAGCCCGGCGGCCTACTTCCGCGAGATGAACATTCCCACCGCCCTGCTCGAAGACATGCAGCGCATCGAGCCTCGCAACATGCGCGTGCTGTCACCGGCCGAGCTGGCGCGCTACCGCCTGAACTGACCCGGCTGCATCCTCCATCGACGCAGTTACTGGCGGGCCACCGCGCGCGCCTTGAGCGCCTGCCGCACCTGACCCTGTAGCTGGTAGGCCGGAGCCTCCAGAGCCCGGTAATCCCGGGCGTAGCGGGCAGCGAACTGATCGACACCCAGCTGCCGGTACTGCTCCACATGTTTGAGCTCGTGAGCCCACAGGGCGACGTCGTCACGGGCTTCGGCCTCATCGCGAAAGACAATCACATCGATCAAGGTCACCGCACTGACATCCGGGTTCTGCATCAGCGTGTGAGCCATGTTCAGCTCCACCGGATCGCCGACCTTGAAGCGCACCGAATCCAGCACGGCAAAGTCGAAGTAGGGCTCCAGCTGGGCGCGGATATGCAGCGGAATCGGCTCCACGCCGCTGGCCAGCAGGCGATGGCGCGACTGCACAATCCAGTCACGCAAGCCGGTACTGGCCAGGCGGTGCAGATCATCCAGCCCCGGCGCGTCCTGCGGTGCACAGAAACAGGCCAGCAGGCACACCTGCTGCTGACCGGCCGGGCAACCGGCCGCCTGAACGCCAGCGCTCAACACCGAACTCAACACCAGCAGAGAAAGGGACTTCAGGGCTTTCACAGACACTCCACGACACGCAGTTGGCTGTCTGCTCAGACAGCGCGGGCGACAGTTTGTCACTCGCGCGTCGTCAAGAGAATGTCGTCAGGCCAGATGCGGCGTGCTGCGCACCAGCAAAGCCGCGACATCCACGCCACGCGGCAGGGTGCCGTAGACCCGGCCACGACCCTGCAGGCGGCTGGCGATAAAGGCATCGCTGACCGTGGCATTGCCGGCTTCCAGCAGCAGTTTGGCCTGCAGCGCCACCGCCACATCTTCGGTCAGCTGGCGGGCGCGGTACTGGATGTCGGCCATGTCGCTGAAGTCGCTCCTGAGCTGGCGGATATGCGCAGCCAGACGAGCGTCGCCGTGGCCATCGCCCAGTTCATGGAACAGCGCATCAAGCACGCCCGGCTCCTTGGACAGGGCACGCAGCACATCCAGGCACTGCACGTTGCCCGAACCTTCCCAGATGGAGTTGACCGGCGCTTCGCGGTACAGGCGCGGCAGGATGGTTTCCTCGACATAGCCGGCGCCGCCCAGGCACTCGCTGGCCTCGGCGACCATCTCTGGCGCCCGCTTGCAGATCCAGTACTTGCCGATGGCCGTGACCAGGCGGGCGAACCTGGCTTCCTGCTCGTCGTGCGGGTTTTCCAGCGCGCGGCCCATGCGCATGCACAGCGCCAGCGCCGCCTCGCTTTCCAGGGCCAGATCGGCCAGCACGTTCTGCATCAGCGGCTGCTCGGCGAGCACCTTGCCACCGACCTTACGGTGCGCGCAGTGGTGCGTGGCCTGGGTCAGCGACTGACGCATCAGGCTGCTGGAGCCCACCATGCAGTCGAAGCGGGTCATGGCCACCATCTCGATGATGGTCGGCACGCCACGGCCTTCCTCGCCGATCATCCAGGCCAGGGCGCCGCGGTACTCGACCTCGCTGGAGGCGTTGGCCCAGTTGCCCAGCTTGTTCTTCAGGCGCTGCACGTAGAACTGGTTGCGCGTGCCATCCGGGCGGTGGCGCGGCAGGAGGAAGCAGGACAGGCCCTTGTCGGTCTGCGCCAGGGTGAGGAAGGCGTCGCACATGGGCGCCGAGCAGAACCACTTGTGCCCGACCAGCTCGTAGGCCTGGCCCGGACCGCCGGCACCCACCGGATAGGCACGGGTGGTGTTGGCGCGCACGTCGGTGCCGCCCTGCTTCTCGGTCATGGCCATGCCGATGGTGACGCCGGCCTTCCGCGCCATCGGCACATTGCGCGGGTCGTACTCGGTGGCGAGGATTTTCGGCAGCCACTGCTCGGCGATGTCCGGCTGCAGCTTGAGTGCAGGCACGGCGGCGAAGGTCATGGTCAGCGGGCAACCACTGGCGGCCTCGGCCTGGCTGTGCAGGTAGGTCAGACCGGCGCGGGCGACATGGGCACCGGCGCGCTGTTCGGTCCAGGGCAGCGACGGCAGGCCATGCTCGACTGCCGTACGCATCAGCTCGTGGTAGGCCGGATGGAACTCCACCAGATCGATGCGGTTGCCGTAGCGGTCATGGGTCTTGAACTGCGGCTTGTGCTCGTTTGCAAGAAAGCCCGCCGCCATCAGCGGCCCGCCGGCCAGGGCACCGTAAGTGTCCAGACGCTGCTCGGCCCAGCCGGCACCGAAGCGGCGGCTCCACTCCTGCAGCGGCAGATCGAGGCGGTAGAGGTTGGCGCCATCCAGGCTGGGAACCTGGTTGAACACCTCATGGGTTTCAGCGAACTGGTGCAGGCTCATCGGGCAATCTCCGTGGGCAGGTTTTCTACAGGCGGGTTTTCCGGGGACCGAATGTTCAATGGCAGGGACGCACCCACGGCACGCAGGCAGAAGTTGCTCAGCCCCTGGCTGACCGTCGCCAGGTCCATGCCGGGCTCACCGGATTCCCGCGCGGCGCGGGCCGAGGGCGACAGAGGCCCCACCAGCGCCTCGGCAATAGCACCGACCAGACAGGCGGCACTCAGGCTCAGCGAGTCCACCTGAAACTGTCCCAGGACCCGTCCCTCGTCCAGCAGACGGACGAACAGCTGGGCATAGGCCTCGCGGAACAGCAGGCGCTGCTCGTCCACCTCGGGCTCGACCGGTTCGGCGATCAGGGCAAACGCCAGCTGACGACTGTGCCAGGCACGCTCGGCAAAGCCCCGGACACCGGCCAGCAGGCGCTCACAAGGGCTGCCCGGCGCGCCGAACACCGCGGCCAGGGCATCCACTTCGCGCTGACTGGCGCGGGCAAAGACCTCGGAAGCCAGCTCGCCCTTGCGGCTGAAATGACGGTACAGGCTGCCTGTGGCAATGCCGGCCTCGGCCGCCAGCCCCTGCATGGTCAGAGCGGCAAAACCGCCGGCCGCCACCTGAGCATGGGCGCAGGCCAGAATGTGCTCACGCAGCTGCTGATCACGTTCGAGACGGGCGGTGGTAGTACGGTAAGCCATACTCTGAATCCGGATTCACACTTTGCAGCAGTGAATCACGGACAACCGGACAGGCAAAGGGGGATTTATGCCAAAGCGCCCGGCCGATCCGGCCAGGGCTGATCACGGCGCAGACACAGCGACAGACCTCAGCTGACGGCCGAGGCCTCGCCTGACGCGGTGCAGAGCACCCAGTCGTGCAGCAGCACCTGCAGCTCGGCGAACTTCACCGGCTTGGCCAGGTAATCGTTCATGCCGGCAGCCAGGCAGCGGTCGCGATCGCCGCTGTGACTGTGCGCCGTCACCGCAATCACCGGCACCTCGGCACAGCCCGGCAACGCGCGCAGTTCCCGCGCGGTGGCAAAGCCGTCCATCACCGGCATCTGGCAATCAAGCAGCACCGCATCCACCCTCTCGCGGCGCAGCAACTCGATGGCCTCGGCGCCATTGTCGGCCGTGCGCACCTGATAACCGAGCTTGAGCAGCATGCCGCGGGTCACCAGCTGATTGATGGCGTTGTCTTCGACCACCAGCACCACGCACTGACCTGGCTCGCGCACGGGCGTGCCCTGGCGGCGCAGACGGGCCGGCGCCTGCTCGGCGCGCGTGCGCAGCGGCAGACCGACCGGCACGCGCAGGGTGAAACAGCTGCCACGGCCCGGCTCGCTGCGCTGCTGCAACTCTCCGCCCAGCAGCAGAGCCAGCTGACTGCTCAGCGTCAGACCGATGCCCAGCCCACCGTATTCACGGGTCATGGAGCCATCCAGCTGACGGAAACGCTGGAACAGGGAAGCACCGGCCTGCTCGGCAAAGCCGATGCCGCTGTCCTCGACCTGCACGCACAGGGTCAGGCCGCTGCTGCTGACCTGCTCGCCGCGCACCCGCAGGATGACGCGCCCCTGCTGGGTGAACTTGACCGCGTTATCCAGCAGGTAACCCAGGGCCTGAGTCAGTTTGGCGGCATCGCCCTCAAGGGTATCGGGCAGGCTGTCGTCCAGTTGCAGTTCGAAGTTCAGGCCCTTGTCATGGGCTCGACCGGCAAACTGCACGCGCAGGCTGTCGAGCAGCGCGCGCAGACTGAACGGCCCGCGCCGCGGGTACAGCTTGCCGGCCTCCAGCTCGGTGAGCGCAAGGATGTCGTTGACCATGTGCATCATGTCGCGCGCCGAACTGACCGCCGTCTTGTGGTACTGGGCCAGCTCGATGTCCATGTTCACCGTCTGCATCAGCTCCAGCGAACCGATCACGCCGTTCATCGGCGTACGCAGCTCATGGGTCACGGTGGAGAGGAATTCGTCCTTCAGCCGGTTGCTGTTGGCCAGCTCTTCGTTGAGCAGGGCGAGCTTGCGGCTGGACTCCTGCAGGATGCGCGCACGCTCCTCCTTCATCGCATTGATGCGGTCAGCCAGTGCCAGCGACAGCAGGCCGACCTCCATCGCCGAGCCCAGCTGGCTGGCATACATGGTGAGGAACATGTTGGGCAGGTAGCCCAGCACCATCAGGGTGTTGACCAGGCCGCCGATCAGGAACGCCGACCAGGCGAAGATGAAATAGCGCGCCACGCGCATGCCGCGCGACCAGGAGATCAGCCCGGCGCTGAAGATCACCAGGGTAAACACCAGCGCCAGCAGGGTGGCCAGACGCAGCGCCAGGGCATAGCTGGCCACCAGCGACAGCAGCATGACCAGGCCGCCGGCAAACATCATCACGCGCAGAGTGCGGTCAACCCACGGACTATGCTCGGCGGTGTGCAGGAAGCTGCGGGCGAACTGGCAGCCGAACAGGGCCGCCGAGCCGATCAGGAACGGCGTCGCGGCATTCGCCCACCAGGGGCTGTCGGGCCAGAAATACTGTACCCCGGCGCCGTTGACCGAGACCTGATACAGGCCGAACGAAGCGATATAGAGGATGTAGTAGAGGTAACTGGTATCGCGCACGCTGATGTAGATGAACAGGTTGTACACCAGCATCACCAGCAGCACGCCGTAGATGATCCCCAGCACGTAGATGCGGCCCGGCTGGGCCTCCAGGTAGGCCTGGGTCGACCAGAGGTTGAGCGGAGCCTGAATCGAGCCCTGGCTCTGCAGACGCAGATAGACGCGCTTGCGCTCGCCAGCCTGGAACTGCAGGGGAAACACGTAGTTGTTCTGCTGGATCAGCCGCGAGGAAAATGGCAGGGCATCGCCGGTCTGCGCGACGCGCTGCAGCCCACCCCACAAATCCGGCACATACAGATCGAGCTGATCCAGCGGTGGGTAGGCCAGTTCCAAAAGGAACTCGCGGCTGTCGCGCCCCTGCGTCGGCTGGTATTCAAGATCCAGACGCAACCAGAACACCGAACGCGAGTAACCGGCATTGAGTACGTCCTTGTCATGCCGGCGGAAGCTCGGCTCCAGCGCTGCGGAGGTGATGTCGGTCAGCGCCGTATTGCCCCGCACATCCTCGAATACCGCAATTTCCCGGCCCAGCGGCAACTGCCGGGTATGCTCGTCGAAGCTGACTGCGCCAGCCAGTTGGGCCCAGCAGAGACATAACAGGGTTAGGAAATAGCGCATTGCCACACTCGTCGATGACCATATTTCCGGCGCACGGTGGGACGAGCCGGTTCCAGGCGCTAAGGAGGTTGGAGTGATGAAATTTAGCACAAGCGTGCTGCAGAAAATGTTCTGAATCTGCCTCGCGGCTCGTTCATGCTGTCAGTAATACCAAGGGGTACAGAGGGGAACCTGGCAGTCACGTCGATTTCGGTCTATCGCACTGTTGGTGGTAAGCTGCGCCGCCATGAATACCTATCCTTCCCGCCCCGTTGTCCTCTGTTTGTCTGGCCACGACCCGAGTGGTGGAGCTGGTCTACAGGCGGATATCGAAGCCCTGCTAGCCCAGGGGTGTCACGCCGCACCGGCGATCACCGCGCTGACCGTGCAGGACACAGTCAACGTCAGCGACTTCCGCGTGCTCGACCGCGCCTGGGTCATGGCCCAGGCGCGAGCCATCATCGCTGACCTGCCGGTAGCTGCCGTCAAGCTGGGCATGCTCGGCTCGGTGGAGATGGTCGATACCGTGGTAGAACTGATGCAGCAGCTACCCGGCATCCCCCTCGTCTGCGACCCGGTGCTGCGCGCTGGTGGCGGTGGCTCGCTGGGCAAGGATGACGTCGGCTATGCCATGCGTGAACGCCTGCTGCCGATCGCCGCCATCGCCACCCCCAACCTGCCGGAAGCACGCATTCTGGCCGAGCTGCCGGAAGGCACGGCGGACGAATGCGCCGAGAAGCTGTCGCCCTTCTGCCGGCACCTGCTGATCACCGGCGGTCACGGCGACGAAACCGACATCCACAACCGTCTCTATGTGCGCGGCGGCGACAGCCATACCTTCACCTGCGTGCGCCTGCCCGGCAGCTACCACGGCTCCGGCTGCACCCTGGCCAGCACCCTGGCAGGCCGTCTGGCACTGGGCGAGGAGCTGGTCAGCGCGGTGCGTTCGGCGCTGGATTACACCTGGCGCACCCTGCGCGATGCCGAGCAACCCGGCCGTGGCCAGTATGTGCCACGTCGCCTGCCGCTGGACTTCTCGCTATGAAGGGCCATTCGTGAGCAGCAAACTGCGCGGTTTGTATGCCATCACCGACAGCCAGCTGCTGGCTGACGGCAAGCTGCTGCCCTACGTCGAAGCCGCTCTCAAAGGCGGCGCGCGCCTGCTGCAATACCGCGACAAGAGCGCCGATGCCGCCCGCCGCCTGCGCGAGGCCGAGGCCCTGCGCGAACTGTGCCGGCAGTACGGTGCCGACCTGATCATCAACGACGACGCCGAGCTGGCCGCGCGCCTGGGCGTCGGCGTGCACCTGGGCCAGAGCGACGGCTCGCTGGCCGCCGCCCG
>NZ_NSLB01000055.1 GCF_002304225.1 Pseudomonas sp. HAR-UPW-AIA-41 | reverse complement strand
TATGCATCTGGTAAGAACACCGCTGATATTGCGTCGGCCCTCGATGCTGCTGGAGGCGCGTTTGATGAACGTAGCCGATACCTTTTGCCGTGGGTGGCGTCAGGCGTTCACGCCATGCCTGCAATATCAGTATGCATCTGGTAAGAACACCGCTGATATTGCGTCGGCCCTCGATGCTGCTGGAGGCGCGTTTGATGAACGTAGCCGATACCTTTTGCCGTGGGTGGCG
>NZ_NSLB01000054.1 GCF_002304225.1 Pseudomonas sp. HAR-UPW-AIA-41 | reverse complement strand
CCGTAACGGGGGTCATGCCCCTTCTTTGTCGCCGACGGCCCTTTGGGCGAAAAGCCTGGGCCCGAGGGGGTGATGCCGACGTCTTTCCACTGTGTGGTGGGTCGTCGATGTGCAGGGTCACCCCTTTGCACTGGGATGTCCAGGTCGATCAGGCCGTAACGGGGGTCATGCCCCTTCTTTGTCGCCGACGGCCCTTTGGGCGAAAAGCCTGGGCCCGAGGGGGTGATGCCGACGTCTTTCCACTGTGTGGTG
>NZ_NSLB01000053.1 GCF_002304225.1 Pseudomonas sp. HAR-UPW-AIA-41 | reverse complement strand
GGCTCCCGATCCTCTATTTCGACTTGGTACATAACTTGGACAAATCGAGCCGCGTCCCGATAAGTTGTCCCGTTTTGCCTCTGATCGCTGGCTCGAGATTTGCGATGAAATCAGTCGCTCGCTCAGTGAGCACGGACTTTCCCACGATGTTGTGGGCTCCCGATCCTCTATTTCGACTTGGTACATAACTTGGACAAATCGAGCCGCGTCCCGATAAGTTGTCCCGTTTTGCCTCTGATCGCTGGCTCGAGAT
>NZ_NSLB01000052.1 GCF_002304225.1 Pseudomonas sp. HAR-UPW-AIA-41 | reverse complement strand
CCGGCGTGCCGTCGGGCCGGCCGATCCATACGCCGATCAGGTAACGCGGCCCCACCCCCATCGCCCAGGCATCGCGAAAGCCGTAGCTGGTGCCGGTTTTCCAGGCCAGCGCCGGGCGCTGCACCAGTTGCGCCCGCGGATCACGGTCCGGGCGCGGCCGAGGCCAGACCGAACTGCCCCGGCACCGGCGTGCCGTCGGGCCGGCCGATCCATACGCCGATCAGGTAACGCGGCCCCACCCCCATCGCCCAGGCATCGCGAAAGCCGTAGCTGGTGCCGGTTT
>NZ_NSLB01000051.1 GCF_002304225.1 Pseudomonas sp. HAR-UPW-AIA-41 | reverse complement strand
GCCTAAACGCTTAGCTAAAGCTGCATTTGAATCCTTCGCTTCAATAATGCTATATGATTGTAAAAGTGACACAAGGGCACCGACATAAATCTCCGGTTTACGGATCGTCGGATTCTCCTTCTGACAGTATAAATTCCATAGAAGAACCGCTGTTTGTTGATGCAACTCCTCGATCCCTTCTTCTTGTAAATACTCCCGCTTCGATAAGCTCGCGGCAGTTGTGCCTAAACGCTTAGCTAAAGCTGCATTTGAATCCTTCGCTTCAATAATGCTATATGATTGTAAAAGTGACACAAGGGCACCGACATAAATCTCCGGTTT
>NZ_NSLB01000050.1 GCF_002304225.1 Pseudomonas sp. HAR-UPW-AIA-41 | reverse complement strand
TTGTTGATCTTCAACGACAGGCATGTTTGAAAACAATTCAGGTCCACTTAAGTTTAGCCCTTGCAATGTCGTTACCGGTACACATAACTCCATTGCTTTCAGCCAAGAACCGGCATCACTATATGTCGCATATAGCGGCGTAGAAGCGAAGATAATTAAAGCACAAGCTGGAGTTAGTAAAATTCCATTAGCAAAAATATAGCCTACTTTTCTAATACCAGCTATTGTTGATCTTCAACGACAGGCATGTTTGAAAACAATTCAGGTCCACTTAAGTTTAGCCCTTGCAATGTCGTTACCGGTACACATAACTCCATTGCTTT
>NZ_NSLB01000004.1 GCF_002304225.1 Pseudomonas sp. HAR-UPW-AIA-41 | reverse complement strand
CTCCCGCGGTGGCGTGCAGCGCGCGCGTCAGCTGGCCCGGCAGTTCCGTTCCTATCTTCGCGGCAAGGCCACTGAGGCGGTGGCTGACCCAGAGCATCCGCGCTGGCTCGGTTGTCTGCTGGCCTTCGCCTACCCGGACCGCATCGCCCGTCAGCGCCGCGCCGGCGGGGCCGAGTACCGCCTGGCCAATGGCCGCGCGGCGCTGTTTGCCGAGGCCGATGCGCTGATGAAGCACGAGTGGCTGGTGATCGCCGATCTGGGCAGTCGTCAGGGCCAGCGCGAGGAGCGCATCTATCTGGCCGCCGATCTGGAGCCTGCGCTGTTCGACGGGCCGCTGGCCGAGCAGGTCCGTGAACTGGATGTGCTCGACTGGGACGAACGCGAGGGCGTGCTGCGCGCCGAGCGCCAGCGCAAGGTCGGCGAACTGGTGCTCGATAGCCGCGCCTTGCCGCAGCTGGACGAGGCCGCACGCGGCCGCGCGTTGCTCGCTCTGGTCAGGCGCAAGGGCCTGGAACTGCTGGCGTGGACGCCGGAGCTGCGCCAGTGGCAGGCCCGCATCGCGCTGTTGCGGCGGCTCGATCTGGAGCAGAAGGGCGAGAGCGAGTGGCCGGATCTCTCCGATGCGGCGCTGCGTGATTCACTGGAGGAGTGGTTGCTGCCGTTTCTGGGCAAGGTCAGCCGGCTCAGTCACTTTGCCAGTCTCGATCTGCCGGCCATGCTCGCGGCCCTGTTGCCCTGGCCGCTGCCACAACGCCTCGATGAGCTGGCGCCGAAGGCCCTCAACGTGCCGTCCGGCTCGCGCATTGCCATCGATTACAGCGAACAGCCGCCGGTGCTGGCGGTGCGCCTGCAGGAACTGTTCGGTCTGGCCGAGACGCCGCGTATTGCCGGTGGCCGGCAGAGCGTGCTGCTGCACCTGCTGTCGCCGGCGCGCCGGCCGGTGCAGGTGACTCAGGATCTGGCCAGCTTCTGGGCCAATACCTATACCGAGGTGAAGAAGGACCTCAAGGGCCGCTACCCCAAACACTACTGGCCGGATGACCCACTGATCGCCGAGCCCACGGCACGGGCCAAGCCGCGCAAGTAGCGCCTTTCTCAGTCCGGCGCGTGGCGGCGCTGGATCTGGCGGATGCGCTCGCGGGTTTCCTCGTTGGCGCCGGGGCCGGCGCTCAGGCCGATGTCGGCCAGCTCCAGCGGATTGCCCTGCTGATCCTGAAAACTCAGCGGTGCCAGCGGTGTGCGGGTATGGCGGTTGACCAGCACCACGGGCGGCCCCTCGGCCTGCGGGTACCAGCGGTCACCCCATTGCAGCAGGCTGACGATGATGGCCTGAACCTCGCGCCCCTTGGCGGTCAGGTGGTAGTCGACGCTGCTGCCCTGACTACGCTTCTCCAGAATGTCGTGCTCCATCAGCAGCTTCAGGCGTTTGGACAGAATGCTCTTGGACATGCCCAGGTGGCGCTGAAAGTCGTCGAACTTGCGGGTGCCCCATAGCGCTTCGCGAATGATCAGCACATTCCACCAGTCGCCCAGCACATCCAGAGCCCGGGCAATCGAGCAATTGCGGTCCTCAAAACTCACTCTTTCCATGCGGCGCTCCTGACGATCGGTCAATGGCACGACTTTAACAGGGGTTGACAGGTTCTATTACAGAACCTATCGTCAATTTCAGGTTTTATAATGAAACCAGTAGTCGTCAACGTCAAATCCGAGGAGCGATCAACATGAGCCCAATTCTGCCCATTAGTCTGGCGGCCGTTATCGCCGCCAGCGTCGTGCTTCCCGCTCAGGCGGCTCAGCCAGACTGCCTGACCAACGAGATCGAGTCAGAACTGATCGACAGCCGCCTGGCCCTGGGAGCCGGTCTCTGCCATCTCGATGCCATGACGTCCAGCCCGGATCAGGCGCTGGCGCATGCCCAGTACGCCTACAGCTGGTTTGTCCGCGCCGAGCAGGAACAGGCCGGTAGCGCGGCTGAGCCGTTGCAGCTCGTCCGTCAGCGCCTGCAGGCCCTTGAGCGTCAGGGGCGTGCCCCTGCACTGACAGCCCAGAACAGTCACTGAACCCCCCGCGCCGGCCGGTCTGTTGCTGATCGGGCCGTCGGCCGCGAGTCATACCCCCTGTCAAGAAAGGAAAAACCATGAGTCGCGAACAAAACATGTCCTGTATCGAGGTTGGCGAGCCGCAGCACTGGATGAACTACCGGTTTGCCCATCCCTTGCTGCCGCGCCCGGCCAAGGGCAAGCACTTTCTCAAGGATGAGCTGGGGCTGAGCGGGATGGAAATCTCCATCAATTCGCTGCCTGCCGGGATCGCGATGCCGTTCTGGCACAGCCATCGCCTCAACGAGGAGGTGTATGTCTTCCTCAGTGGCGAGGGAGAGTTCTGTGTAGATGAACGCATTGTTCCGGTGGGGCCGGGTTCCGTGGTGCGGGTTGCTCCCGAGGGTCAGCGCTGCTGGCGCAACACCGGCAAGGAGCCGTTGAACTATCTGGTGATCCAGGCCCGGGCCGGGAGTATGGACGGTGCCACCATCGAGGATGGGGTGCCGACGCCGGGCAATCCCTGGATGTGACGGGAGCTCAGAGACTGAGGTCTTCGCCGGCCGCGCGCAGGGTCTCGTAGGCGCGGTCGAGATCATCGCGCAACTGCCGGCTGTTGGGTGCGGCCCTGGAAATGATCAGCTTGATCGGCAGCCGGTGCAGGGTGATGAACGGCAGTGGCGGCTGGTTGCGGGTCTGCAGTTCGCGCTCCACCGGGCTCTGGTAGTCGATGAGGAACTCGCCGCGGCGCAGTTCCAGCATGGCCAGGGCCGAGGCGTGGCTGCTGGTCTGGGTCGGTTTGATGCCCAGCTGCGGATCTTTCAGCCAGTCGGATACGGGCGGGCGGTAGGTATAGCCCGTCAGCAGGATGACCCGTTTGTCGCGCAGGTCTTCGGGCAGTGCGGGGGCCGGCGTGTCGCTGCGGTGGTAGAGATTGAGATTGACCTCGGCGACCTGATAGCGGCTTTCCAGGGTCAGCCCCTTGAGCTGCGGCACGCCCGGTGCACCCGGCCACAGATGCATGCTGCCATCGGCCAGGCCTGCGTAGAGGCGGGCACTCGGTGCGGTACGGAAGTCAGCAGGGTAGCCAGCCTGCTTGAGCAGGCGCTGGGTCAGACGGATGATGCTGCCATCCGGCAGGCCTTCGGCATTGGTGAAGCTGTAGGGCGGAAACTCAAGATAGCGCACAGCTACGGTTTCGCGTTGCGGCACCCCGGCCAGGCTTAGTGAGCTGACCAGCAGCAGGCACAGGGCGGCCATGCTCGGCAGGCGCCGGGGCAGGCGCGGGCTGTGCAGCACGGCGTGGGCAAAGGCAGGGTTTGGCGGCATCGTTTCCCGGCGGCTTATGGCCGTCTTGTTTTCGGGCTGTTTTTCAGGTGCTTGTTTCGAGCATGGGCAATGCTCCCGCCGCTGTCCAGTCGCGAGCCTGAACTATGCTTGGGCCATGCCCGGCGCCTGCGCGTCGGCAGTAAGTCGAGGGCGATGCGATGGACGAGCCGGTAATTGCACAAAAAGCACCCTATGCCGTGGCGGTAGAAGCCGGGCAGGATTATTTCTGGTGTCGCTGCGGGCGCAGTGCCAAGCAGCCGTTCTGCGATGGTGCGCACAAGGGCAGCGGGCTGACGCCGCTGAAATTCCACGCTGAGCAGAGCAAAACCCTGTATTTCTGTGGCTGCAAACACAGTCAGACGCCGCCGCTGTGCGATGGCAGTCACCAGCAGTTGTGAGTTGAGTCCGGGGGGAGTCATGCCGCACAAGGTTTTTCACAGCAAGGTATTCGATCGCAAGGTGGTACTGGTTACCGGCGGTTGCGCGGGGATTGGCCGTGCTCTGGTGATGCGTTTTGCCCAGGCCGGAGCGCGTCTGGTGATACTTGATCTGCAACAGAGCGAGCTGGATTTTCTGGTGCAGCACCTGCGCGATCAGTTCAATGCCGAGGCGCTGGGGCTGGCCTGCGACGTAGCCGATGCCGCGGCGGTCAATCAGGCGGTGGCGCTGGCCAGTGAACGTTTCGGCGGCATCGACGTGCTGATCAACAATGCCGGCATCACCCATCGCAGTACTTTTTCCGAGACCGATCTGGCGGTGTTCCAGCGGGTCATGGCGGTCAACTATTTCGGTGCCCTGCATTGCACCCTGGCGGCCTTCGACAGCCTGGTCAACCGTCATGGTCAGGTGATCGTGCTGAGCTCCCTGTCGGGCTTTGCTCCGCTGCTGTACCGCAGCGCCTACAACGCCAGCAAGCATGCGCTGCATGGCTTGTTCGAGACCCTGCGCTACGAGCTCAAGGGCTCGGGGGTGAATGTGATGCTGGTCTGTCCCGGCTTCACCGCCACCGACCTGCGCAAGAACGCGCTGGTCGGCGACGCGGCCGCAGCACGGCCGCCGCTGGCCATGGGCCGGGTGGCTTCGGCACAGGATGTGGCCGAGGAAATCTACCTGGCGGCGATCAAGCGCAAGCGTCTTCTGGTGCTGTCCAACGTAAACTGGCGGGCCCGCCTGCTGGCGCGTTACTTCCCCCGCCTGTTCGAGCGGGCGCTGCTGCCGCGGATGTCCGGGCTCAAGCCGGAGCGCAACAGAACCTGAACAGCCTGCTAGTGGTCGCGTGGCTCAAGTTGCGGGCGTTGTTCCAGCAGCATGAAGTAACGGAACACCACCACGCTGACGAATAGTTGCAGCAGGCCGCTCAGGCTGCCGCTGATTACATCGGCGGCCGGCTCGGCGCTGAAGCGCTCGGCCAGCCAGGCACCCAGCAGCCACAGCGGAATCAGCGCGCTGAAGATGCAGCCGGCCAGCGGCAGAAACTGCCCGCGAACCAGGCGGATGCTGCCGCGCATGGCGTCCAACGGCGACTGGCCGCGCAGCACCAGCAGGTACTCGGCAAAGGCCAGCAGGACGATGAGGATCATCCCCGGCAGCAGCATCAGGCTCATCCCCAGCATGATCAGTACGGAACTCAGTGCCGTGAGCAGGGCGAAGCCCGGCCACAGCTGCAGGGCGCGCCCGAACAGCTCCGCGGCGGTTACCTCGCGACCCTGACTGCGGGCCTCGAGAAAGAGGATCAGCATGCTGGTGTAGAGCGGGTAGAACAGCACCCCGAAGAGCAATTGCAGAGCGCCTTCGGGCCAGTGGCCGAACTGGTCGCGCAAGGCCAGCTCGCTGAGGCGTTCAAGCAGCAGCAGCGGCAGGCAGAGCTGAGCGATACGCAGGAAATTGTGGCTGTAGAAATAGGCCGCTTCGCGCAGCACTCGCAGGGCATTCATGGGCAGGCCATCAGCAATGGGCATGCTGTAACTCTAACAGGCCGTTGAAAAACTATCTGCGTTGCCCGCGCTGCGTTAAAAACAGGCTCAAAATGCTCATTTACCACTCGTAAACTGCGCTTTTTCGCCTGTTTTTGCCTTGCGCTGGCGGCCTCGCCAACGTTTTTCAACGGCCTGTTGGCGTCGCGTCGATCGGCTCCATGCGGGGACGGTCAACAAAGCCTGCATGGCCGGCGCATCCGGCGCATAATCGCCGCCTCCCTGACGCGATCCGGACATCAAACGCCCCGTGAAGACCATTGCCCTGTTCGCCGATGTGCAGAACCTCTACTACACCGTCCGCCAGGCCCATGGTTGCCACTTCAACTACAGCGCCCTGTGGCAGGAAGTGGCGGCGCGCGGGCAGATCGTCGAGGCCTATGCCTATGCCATCGATCGTGGCGATGCCAAGCAGCAGGGCTTTCAGCAGATCCTGCGCAACCTCGGTTTCACCGTGAAGCTCAAGCCCTATATCCAGCGCAGCGACGGCTCGGCCAAGGGCGACTGGGATGTCGGCATTACCCTGGATGTGATCGAAGTGGCGGCGCGGGTCGACGAGATTGTCCTGGCTTCCGGCGATGGCGATTTCGATCAGTTGTTGGAGCGGGCCCGGCTGCGCTTCGGCACCCGCTCACTGGTCTACGGCGTCCCTGGCCTTACTGCTCAGGCGCTGCTGCGCGCGGCCGATGACTACCGGCCCATTGAAGGCACACTGCTGTTGCGTTGAACTGCAGCAGACCCAACGACCGGCTCAGGGTTTGAGGTACCAGCCCCAGGGCTCGTCGCTCAGGTACTCGGTAACCTGCTTGACCTCCAGGTAGTTCTCCAGCCCCCAGCGCCCGAGTTCGCGACCGATACCACTTTGCTTCATGCCGCCCCAGGGGGCCTGGGTGAAGGTCGGTTGCGAGCAGTTGATCCAGAGAATGCCGGCCCGTAGCTGATTGGCCACGCGGGCAGCCCGCTGCGGATCTTTGGACATGACCGCAGCCGCCAGACCGAAGGGACTGTCGTTGGCCAGTCGCACGGCCTCCTCCTCGCGCTTGAAACGGCGCACGCAGAGCACCGGGCCGAAGATTTCCTCGCGCCACAGGCGGCTGTCCAGTGGTGGGTCGAGGAAGATGGTCGGCTCCAGAAAGTAGCCCTGCGGCAGGTCGCGCGGACGATGGCCGCCGGTCAGCAGTTGCGCGTGCTGGCGGCCCTCGCGGATGAAGTCCAATACCTTGGCATGCTGCCCGGCACTGACCAGCGGGCCGAGTAACACTCCGGGCTGCAGGCCGTTGCCGATGGTGATGCGGCGGGCTTCGCTGACCAGTCGCTCGAGCAGGGTGTCGGCCAGACTGTCCTCCACCAGCAGGCGTGAAGTGGCGCTGCACACCTGTCCCTGGTTCCAGAATATGCCGAACAGGATCCACTCCACGGCAGCGTCGATATCGCTGTCGGCGAATACGATGAAGGGCGACTTTCCGCCCAGCTCCAGGCTGACGTTCTTGATGTCCTGAGCGGCTGCCGACATGATCCGGCTGCCGGTAGGTACACTGCCGGTGAATGCCAGTTTGTCCACCTGCGGGTGCTGCGCGAGGGGCGCGCCAGCCTCGCTGCCCAGTCCGCTGAGTACGTTCAGCACACCCGGCGGTAGTCCGATCTGCTCGGCGCAGGCGGCCAGCTCCAGAGCGCTCAGCGGAGTCAGTTCGGACGGTTTGAGCACGCAGGTGGCGCCGGCCGCCAATGCCGGAGCGACTTTCCAGGCAGCCATCAGCAGGGGGTAGTTCCACGGAATGATCTGTCCGGCCACGCCCACCGGTTCGTGACGGATGCGGCAGCGAAAGCGCGGGTCGGGCAGTTCCAGCGGGCTGTCCTGACGGGGATCCAGTTCTCGCGCCAGTCCGGCGTAGTAGCGGAAACAGCCGATGGCGTCGGCCACATCCCACTGCGCTTCGGGCAGCGGCTTGCCGTTGTCGCGTACCTCCAGCACGGCCAGCTCATCCTGGCGCTGTTCCAGCGCATCAGCCAGCCGCTCCAGCCACACGGCGCGCTCGGCGCCGCTGCTGTGTCCCCAGTCGCCGTCGAAGGCGCGACGCGCTGCACGCACGGCATGGTCGACATCTTCTTCGGTGGCTGCCGCAACCCGGGTGAAACGCTGTCCGTTGCTGGGGTCGATCACGTCGAGGTAATTGCCCAGATCCGGGCTGACCCACTGACCATTGATGTAAAGCTGATCACGCATGGGGCTTATCTCCTTGCGGAAGGCGGCGGTTTTCCAGGGCACGAGCGGTGAACAGCATGGCCATCGAGGCGACCAGAATCACCGTGGAGATGGCATTGATCTCGGGGGTGATGCCCCGTCGGATCGAGGAGAAGATGTAGATCGGCAAGGTGGTTTCCGATCCGGCGACGAAGAACGCCACGATGAAATCGTCAAAACTGAAGGTGAACGCCAGCAGAAAGCCCGCGAGGATGGCCGGGGCGATCTGCGGCAGCACTACTCGGCGGAAGGTCTCCAGTGGCGGAGCGTAAAGGTCGGCGGAGGCCTCCAGCAGTCGGGTGTCGAGGGCTTCGACGCGGGTGCGGACGATCACCATCACCAGTGCCATGGTGAACAGCGAGTGTGCCGCCACCACGCTGAAGAAACCCATGCGCAGCTTGGGCAGCTCGCCGGGCAGCATCGCCAGCAGGGGGTTGATCAGACCGAACAAACTGATGAAGGCGATCAGCGTAGCAATGCCGATGACAATGCCCGGGACGATGATCGCGCAGTAGGTCAGTGCATCGAACAGCAGGCGCAGGCGCGGCCCGACCCGTTGCAGGCCGAACACGGCCATAGTGCCGAACAGGGTGGCCAGCAGGGCCGAGCACAATGCGATCAGCGCACTGTTGCCCAGTGCTTCCAGCAGAAAGCGATTCGCCACCACGCGCTCGAACCACTGCACCGAGCAGCACTGAAAGCTCAGCGCACTGCGCCCGGCGTTGAAACTGAACAGGATGATCAAAGCAATCGGTGCATACAGAAACAGATAGAGGAAACTCGCATAGCCGCGCAGCCACATCACAGCACCCCCTGTTTCAACGCGTTACCGTAGCGCCGTACCAAGCGCAGATAGAGCGCGATGATGGCCAGCATCATCGCTACCAGGGTCATGGCCACGGCACTGCCGAACGGCCAGTTCTGCGACTGCAGGAACAGGTCCACCAGTGCATTGCCTACGAAGAACACCTTGCCGCCGCCCAGCAGCGCCGGGATCAGGAACTCGCCCATGAGCAGGATGAACACCAGCATGCAGCCGGTGATGATGCCGGGGGCCGAGAGCGGCAGGGTGATTCGTCTCAGGGTCTCGAAGGTACTGGCGCCGAGGTCGGAGGATGCCTCCAGCAGGCGCTTGTCGAGTTTTTCCAGGCTGACGTAGATGGGGAACACCATCAGTGGCAGGTAGCCGTAGACGATGCCGATCAGGACCGCGCCAGGGGTATTGAGCAGGCGGATATTGTCCAGCCCGAGGCTGGCCAGCAGCGCGGGCAGGCCCTTGCCGCCAAGGATATAGATCCAGGCGTAGGTGCGGATCAGAAAGCTGGTCCAGAACGGCACGATCACCAGCGTCAGCAGCAGCGAGCGGTTGCGCTGTGTGCGCACCGCCAGGAAATAGGCCAGTGGGTAGGCGGCGAGCAGGCAGGCGAGGGTGCCCAGCGGGGCCAGCCACAGGGTGTTGGCGAAGGCCTGCCAGCGTGCGCCGAGGTTGGCGTAGTTGGCCAGCGTCAGGGCGGCACTGTAGCCACCACTGTGGCCACGCTCGCCCAGGCTGAATACCAGAATCACCAGTAGAGGCATCAGCAGGAGCAGGCAGAACCACAGCGTTGAGGGCAGGAGGAGGAGCAGGGTCACCCGCCGGCTCAGACTGACAGGTGTCGTGGCGCGAGCAGCGCAGTGCGGCGGCGCAGAGGGGGCGTCGGCTTGGAGTGCAAGCTGCATGGGGGGAACCTTGTCCGGCATCGGTGGAAGGCCGGCGGCATACGCCGCCGGCGTGGGCTCAGGCGGCTTTGAAGCGTGCCATCAGCTCGGCACGCTCGGGGCTTGTGAGGGTGGCGGCGGCGCCAAACTCGAGGCTGCTGAGCAGCTCGGCGGCCGGGTACATGATCGGGTCTTCGAGCACGCTCTTGGGCAGCAGGGCATCGACGCGCTTGTCGCCGCTGGGGTAGCCATGGGCTTCCACCTCGCGCTTGTTTACCTGAGGGTCGAGCAGGAAGTTGATAAAGGCGTAGGCCGCGTCGCGGTGTTCGGCATCCTTGGGAATGGCGAAGAAATCACTCCACAGTTCGCCGCCTTCTCGGCCCAGCGCGAACTGCAGATTCGGCAGGTCACGGTGCAGTTGCGAGCCGTCGCCGGTCCAGCACATGGACATCCAGGCATCGCCGCTGCGCATCGGCGGCTGGTAGTCGGAGCTGATGGCGAACAGATGCGGCTTGACCTCCAGCAGCAGTTTTTCGGCGTCAGCCAGTTCCTTGGGATCCAGCGAATTGAAGCTGTAACCGAAGTACTTGAGCGCGTTACCGATGGCAGTGAGCTGATAGTCGTGGACCATCACGCGGCCGCTGGCTTCACCCTTGGCCAGGTCCCAGAAGGCTTTCCAGCTGTCCGGACGGGACTTGATCTGTTCGCTGTCGTAGACGAAGCCGGTGGTGCCCCAGTTCTTCGGAACGGCATACAGTTTGCCGTCGACGATGCCCTGCGCCATGAAGCGCTTCTCGTAGCTGTCGAGGTTGAAGTTGGGCAGGCGGGCCAGGTCCAGCGGCTCGATCAGACCGAGTTTGACGTAGGTGCTGATGGTGTAGTTGGTCGGGACGAACACATCCCAGCCACTGCCGCCGGCCTGCAGCTTGGCCAGCATTTCTTCGTTGGATCCGAACACGTTCATCTGCACCTGGGCGCCGGTGGCGTCGGCGAAGGCCGTGAAGTTGTTCGGGTTGTGGTAGTTCGGCCAAGTGGCCAGGACCACGCGGTCGCCGATGGCGCCTTTCTCTCCGGCGTAGGCGCGGCTGCTCATCAGCAGTCCCGGCACTTGCGAGGCCAGCACGGCGCTGGCCAGGCCGAGGCCGGTTTTGCCGAGAAAGTCGCGGCGGGTGATGGAACCGTTCTGCCAGCTGCGCAGGTGGTTGAGGAAGGTCTTGCGGTCCATGAGCTGCTCCTGCTTCGGGGGTGTCGGGTTCAGGCGCCGAGCGCCAGGCTGTGTACTGGGTCCCAGGCCACGCGCACGGCGCAGCCATGGCCAAAGGCTCCGCCTTCTGTCTGCGGAACGCGGGCGCAGATCACGCCAAGCGCCTGGGTCTGTACGCGGTATTCGATCTGGTGGCCGAGGAAAATGCGGTCAACAACCTGGCCGGTCAGGCAGAAGGGGCGTTCGGCCTGGCAGTTTGCGGCGCTGATGCTCACTTGCTCTGGTCGCACCGCGATGCTGGCGGCGCAGCCTGGGTTCAGTTCACCGGCATGCTGGCCGCAGCGCGCGGCCAGTTCCAGACCGGCCTCGGTGCGCAGGACGATCTGCGTGCCGTCACGGCGGTCGATATGGCCGTCGATCAGGTTGGCTTCACCAATGAAATCGGCGATGAAACGGTTGGCCGGCTGTTCGTAAAGTTCCTGCGGGCTGGCGTTCTGCAGGATGCGGCCGTTCTGCATCACGCTGATGCTGTCGCTCATTGACAGCGCCTCTTCCTGATCGTGGGTCACCAGCACGAAGGTGATGCCAACCTCGCGCTGCAGGCGCAGCAGCTCGGACTGCATCTCCTTGCGCAGCTTGCGGTCGAGGGCTGACAGCGGCTCGTCGAGCAGCAGCACAGTGGGCTGGTTGACCAGGGCGCGCGCCAGGGCGACACGCTGTTGCTGGCCGCCGGAAAGTTCGTGCGGCTTGCGCTGGCCGAAGCCGGACAGGCGCACCATCTCCAGCGCCTGCTCGGCCATCCGGCGTTCCTGAGCGCGCTCCGGACGTGGCTGACGGTAGCGCAGGCCATAGGCGACGTTGTCCAGCACGCTCAGGTGCGGAAACAGCGCATAGCTCTGGAACACCATGTTCACCGGCCGCTGATGGGCCGGTACGCCCGCCATGTCCCGGCCGCCCACCAGCACGCTGCCACGGGTGGGCTGCTCGAAGCCGGCGATCATCCGCAGGCTGGTGGTCTTGCCACAGCCGGAACCGCCGAGAAAACTGTGAAAGGAGCCCCGGCGCACGCTGAAGCTGACGCCGTCGACCGCGCAGACCGATCCATAGTGTTTGCTGACATCACGGAATTCGATGTCGTGGAGAATCTCGCTCACCGGGGCCTCGCCTGAGTCGTATAGGGACAAGGCGACGCTAACAACCCCCCTCCCGGGGCGTATATATCCCTTCGGGGATAGGCCTCAGGCGCGGGCTTGCTGCAGGTCCGGGAGGTCTGTGGTGCCGGCGCGTCCGGCCAGTTCCTGAACGAACAGACCCAGCAACTCGGCCTGACTGCCGATGTCCAGGCGGGCGTAGAGATTCTTGCGGTGGATCTTCACGGTGCCCGGGCTGATGCCCAGTTGCTCGGCCACCGAGGCGCTCGAGTGACCGCGCAACAGCAGCCGGGCGATTTCCTGCTCGCGTGGCGTGAGCACGCCGGCGCCGAACTCCTCGAAGGCTGCCCGCAGAGGCTGATCCCGGTCACTGGCCGGGCGCGGCTGGCGGCTGCGTTGCTGTTGCCAGGCTTCGAACACCACCTGCTCCACCGCCGGGGCGGCGGCATCCAGCCACTGCAACTCGTCACGGCTGAAGGCCGGGCTGCTCTGTCGGCGCATCAACGAGAGTACGGCGGTAGCGCCGTCGGGCAGGGCAATGAAAAAGGCGATTTCTTCGGTCAGGCCGGTGCGCTGGTAGTAATTGAGGAAGTATTCGCCCAGGTAGAAATGGTCCGGCGCCAGTTGCCGCAGACGGTAGAGACCGGGCGCTGTCCCCGGGTGCAGGCCAGGTAAATGGGGTCGAGCAGATAGGGGCCGGCCTGGTAATCGTCCACATAGATGGCGCGCCGCTCAGGTGAAAAGGTGTCGAACAGCGCCAGGGGGCGGTGGTCGCCTTCGTAGGCGAACAGCACGAAGTGATCCACGGGGCAGAGCGACTCCAGCCACTGGCAGAGTCCGCGCAGGCGGGGGCGGCCGTTGGGAATGGCGAACAGTTGGCTCAGGGCCATGGTCCAGCCTTTCAGTTCCTTGGCGCGCATGTGCGGCTCTCCGATCATTGTGTGCGAGATACTGAACGGTAAAGCAGGGTCCATGCCAAGAGGTGACAGCGCTCTGGCACGGGAGTGCTCGTAGAACGACTGCCTCGCACTGGTGCACGACTGTCACCGATATCCCCAGTGGGAGGCATAACGGAACAGTTTTGGCGCCTGACTGTTCCTGTTCAGGCCTACGACGTCAGTGCAGACTGATCCACCGTGCCGAGTAACCGTCATGACCTCCCGTGCTTCGACCTGGCTGCTTCTGGGTGCCTTTGCCGCCCTGTATCTGATCTGGGGCTCGACCTACCTGGTGATCCGCATCGGCGTCGAATCCTGGCCGCCGCTGCTGATGGCCGGTCTGCGCTTCGTCATTCCTGCACTGCTGTTGCTGCCGTTGCTGCGGCTGCGCGGTGCGCCCTGGCCGACCCGCCGGCAGTGGCTGTACACCGGTGTGCTGGGCGTGTTGCTGCTGAGCATCGGTAACGGCGCGGTGACCGTGGCTGAAGATCTGGGCGTGGCCTCCGGGGTGGCGGCGCTGGCGATTGCCACGGTGCCGCTGTTCACCCTGCTGTTTGGCCTGCTCTGGGGGCAGCGTCCGCGTGCGCTGGAGTGGACCGGGATTGCTCTGGGTCTGCTCGGCATTGCCCTGCTCAATCTGGGTGACAACCTGCAGGCCAGCCCGCTGGGCGCCGCGCTGCTGCTGTCGGCCGCAGCCAGCTGGGCGTTCGGTTCGATGTGGAGCAAGCAGCTCGACCTGCCCCAGGGCTTCATGCTGGTGGCCTGTCAGATGCTCGGCGGCGGCGTGGTGCTGCTGGCCGCCAGCGCGCTGACTGGCGAGCGTCTGGAGCAGGCGCCGAGTCTGGCCGGCTGGGGTGCGTTGCTGTACCTGATCGTGTTCGGCTCGCTGATCGCCTTCAGCGCCTACCTCTATCTGCTCAAGACCGTGCGCCCGGCGGCGGCCACCAGCTATGCCTACGTCAACCCGGTGGTGGCGGTGCTGCTGGGTATCGTCTTTGCCGGCGAACAGATCAATGCGGCCGAATGGCTGGCCATGGCGGTGATTCTCGCCGCCGTGTTGCTCATCGGTCTGCCGCAGTGGCGGGCGCAAAAGCGGGCGGCAGAGTAAACTAGCGGGTCTTTGAGCCTGACCCGGTATTGCCCCATGTCCTTTGCTGCCCTTGGCCTGATCGAGCCGCTGCTCGTCACCCTCAACGCCCTTGATTACCAGACGCCGACGCCGGTGCAGAAAGAGGCGATTCCGGCGGTGCTCAAGGGTCGTGACCTGCTCGCCGCGGCGCAGACCGGCACCGGCAAGACCGCCGGTTTTGCCTTGCCGCTGCTGCAAAAACTGACTATGGAAGGCGCTCAGGTAGCGAGCAACTCGGTACGGGCGCTGGTGCTGGTGCCGACCCGCGAGCTGGCCGAGCAGGTGCAGCAGAGTCTGCTGGCCTATGGGCAGAACCTGCCGCTGCGCTGCTACGCGGTGTACGGCGGGGTGAGCATCAACCCGCAGATGATGAAACTGCGCAAGGGCATCGACATCCTGGTGGCCACGCCCGGTCGTCTGCTGGACCTGTACCGGCAGAACGCCGTGCGTTTCGAACAGCTGCAGGCGCTGGTGCTGGATGAGGCCGACCGCATGCTCGACCTGGGCTTTGCCCGCGAGCTGGACGAGCTGTTCTGCGCCCTGCCGAAAAAGCGCCAGACCCTGTTGTTTTCCGCCACCTTCTCCGACGCTATCCGCGCCATGGCCAAGGAGCTGCTGCGCAACCCGCTGTCGATCGAGGTTAGCCCGCGCAATGCCGCGGCCAAGAGCGTCAAGCAGTGGCTGATTCCGGCGGACAAGAAGCGCAAGGCCGAGCTGTTCCTGCACCTGCTGGGGCAGCAGCGCTGGGGGCAGGTGCTGGTGTTCGCCAAGACGCGCAAGGGGGTTGATGCGCTGGTCGAGGAGCTGCTGGCGCAGGGCGTCAGCGCCGATGCGATTCACGGCGACAAGCCGCAACCCAGCCGTCTGCGCGCGCTGGAGCGGTTCAAGGCCGGTGAGGTGCAGATTCTGGTGGCCACCGATGTCGCCGCCCGCGGTCTGGATATCCACGACCTGCCGCAGGTGGTCAACTTCGACCTGCCCATCGTGGCCGAGGACTATGTGCACCGCATCGGCCGTACCGGGCGTGCGGGGGCGACCGGTGAGGCGATCTCGCTGGTATGTGCCGACGAGGTGGATCAGCTTGCCGCCATCGAGACCCTGATCGGTCAGGTGCTGCAGCGCCGGGACGAGCCGGACTTCATCCCCGATCACCGAGTGCCGCTGACGGCTCCGGGGGGCGCCATTCTGAAAAAGCCGAAGAAGCCCAAGCAGAAGCTGGTTCCCGGCAGCGGTGCGTCGGCGGGTGGCAAGGGCAATATTCACCTGGGCCGCTGGTTCGAGGGCGATGACGATAAGCCCAAGGTCAAGGCGGTGCGGCAGGTGCCCAAGCTGGGCGGTGGTGGGGCCAAGGCGGGGAGTAAGCTCGGTGGCAAACCGGCGGGGAAAAAGCCGCGCTGAGGTTTTTAGGCAAAATGCCTGCTCTGGCAGAAGTTTTTGTTCGCTGGAACCCAGAGCGGGAGGCTGCTCACTGCCGAAGTAGCCGGACAGCATGGGTTTCGCCCTGCTGGGCGAGTTCCTTTTGGCATGGCCCCAAAAGGAACCAAAAGGTCTAGCCCCGTCATCCGGCCCTGCGCTGCGCTCCGGGTGCCTTCGTTCCGTCATTGCTCCGAGGGGCCTCGGCGAAGGGCCATCCCTGGCCCATCGCCGCTTGCGCCGCTCCCTGCGGCTTACCCCTCTACACAACGACTGCTCTCAGCCGGACGAAAGGGGCACCTAGTGCTGCCTGAGAGTCCGAATCAGGCAGTTCAAAGCCATGTCTTCGCCGCGAGGTTACAAGCGCGCCAAACGCCCCTTGCCAGAAGGGCGAACGGAATCGTTGCGCAGAGGGATGAGCGGCCCGGATGGCCGCGAAAGGCGTAAAGGTCCATGGATGGGCCTTGTACGCCGACCCTCGGAGCAATGATGGAGGGAGCGAACCCCGGCGCAGCCGGGGCCGTATGGAGGGGCAAGCGTTTTGCCTTCTTTTGCCGCGACTGGCAAAAGAAGGTCGCCCGGGTGGGCGAAACCCATGCTGTCCGACCACTTCGGCAATAGGCTGAACGTATTGGTTGTTTTGTTGTGTCATTGAAACAAAACGGGCGCCCCAAGGCGCCCGTTTTGTATACAGCTCCGGTATTCAGCCCGGCTGCTGAGTCCGCAGCTTCTCGCTGCGCCCGCGCAGCCACTCCAGCGTCAGCAGCATGACGATGGAAAAACCGATTAGCAGCGTCGCCGCTGCCGCAATGGTCGGCGACAGGTTTTCGCGGATGCCGCTGAACATCTGCCGCGGCAGGGTGGCCTGCTCGGGGCCGGCGAGGAAAAGGGTCACCACCACTTCATCGAACGAGGTGGCAAAGGCGAACAGCGCGCCGGAAATCACCCCGGGGGCGATCAGCGGCAGGGTCACCTTGCGGAACGCCAGCAGTGGCGAGGCACCCATGCTGGCGGCGGCGCGCACCAGGTTGTAGTTGAAACCCTGCAGGGTGGCCGACACGGTGATGATCACGAAGGGCACGCCCAGCACGGCGTGCACCAGGATCAGCGAGATGTAGCTGTTGCCCAGCCCCAGCGGGGCGAAGAACAGGTAGCTGGCGACACCGACAATGACCACCGGGGCGACCATTGGCGAGATCAGCAGACTCATCACCAGCGCCTTGCCGCGGAACTCGCCGCGGGTCAGGCCGATGGCCGCCAGGGTGCCGAAAACCATGGCCAGCAGGGTCGCTGCCGGGGCGACGATCATGCTGTTGGTGAGCGAGCGCATCCACTCGGCAGAGGTGAAGAAATCGGCGTACCAGCGCATGGACAGGCCCTGCAGCGGGTAGACCAGAAAGCTGCCGGAGTTAAACGACAGCGGCACGATCACCAGGATCGGCAGGACCAGGAACAGCAGGACCAGGGCACACAGGCTGCGGTGGGTCCAGAACCAGAGTTTCTCGATCGGGGATTTGTACGGACTGAGCATGTCGATGTTCTCCTGATCAACCCAGACGCAGACGGCTGGCGCCGACCAGCCAGCTGTACACCACGTACAGCAGCATGGTGGCGAGCAGCAGCAGGCCGCCGAGGGCGGTGGCCATGCCCCAGTTGATGGTGCTGTTGGTGTAGAAGGCGACGAAGTAGCTGATCATCTGATCGTTCGGGCTGCCCAGCAGGGCCGGGGTGATGTAGTAGCCGATCGACAGGATGAACACCAGCAGGCAGCCGGCGCCGACACCGGCCACGGTCTGCGGGAAGTACACGCGCCAGAAACTGGCGAACGGGTGGCAGCCGAGCGAGATGGCGGCGCGCATGTAAGTCGGCGATATGCCCTTCATCACGCTGTAGATCGGCAGGATCATGAACGGCAGCATGATGTGCACCATGGAGATGTACACACCGGTGCGGTTGAACACCAGCTGCAGCGGCTGGTCGATGATGCCCAGCGCCATCAGCGTGCTGTTGATCAGGCCGCCGGACTGCAGCAGCACGATCCACGCCGCCACCCGCACCAGAATCGAGGTCCAGAACGGCAGCAGCACCAGAATCATCAGCAGGTTGCTGGTGCGGGTCGGCAGGTTGGCCAGCAGGTAGGCCAGCGGGTAGGCCAGCACCAGGCAGAGCAGGGTGATCACCAGCCCCATCCAGAAGGTGCGGGCGAAGATATCCAGGTAGATCGACTGATCCGGGGTGGCGGCCGCCAGCTCGCCGAGATCGTCGATGCGGTGGTCGAGTGCCGCCAGCAGGTAGTAGCTGGTGAAGGCGCTGCTGTTGCGGCGGATCACCTGCCAGTAGGCGGGGTCACCCCAGCGCTCGTCGAGGTTCTCCAGGGCATCCTTGTAGGAAGCCGGTTCCTGCTTGAACGGCAGGGCGCGTCCGGTCTTGGCCATCAGGCTGCGGTAGCCGGCCAGTTCCATATTCATGCGCTTGGACAGGTCGCCGATGGTCTGCTGCTTGCGCGCTTCGGCCAGATCCACGGCCAGCGCCTTGTACACCGGCTCGGCGGGCAGGCCGCGGCCGTCCCAGCTGGCGATGGCTTCCACGGTGCGCGGCAGGCTGCGTACCACTTCCGGGTTTTCCACGCTCTTGTACAGCAGCAGGGCGATCGGCAGGACGAAGACGACAAAGAGGAACAGCAGCAGCGGCAGGATCAGGCCCTGGGCCTTGAGCCGGTTGATGCGTTCGGCACGCGCCAGCTTCTGCTTCAGCGTCAGTCCGGCGAATTCAGTGAGGGAAACGGTAGTGGCCATCGCGGGCTCCAGAGACACCGGGATAAAACACCCTCGCCCAAGACAGGCGAGGGATGAGAGGGGCTCGGGGCGCCCCTCTCGCAAACCTCTCCGTCAGGAGAGGGCACCACTGTTGAAACTTACTTGGCCGCCCAGGCGTTGAAGCGCTGTTCCAGCTGCTCGCCGTAGTCGGCCCAGAAGGTCACGTCCATGGCCACCTGGTTGGCAATGTTTTCCTTGGTGGTCGGCATGTCCTTGCCCAGCGCCGGGTCCAGCAGCATCACGGCTTTCTTGTTGGCCGGGCCGTAGGCGATGTTGGACGAGTAGACCTTCTGCTGCTGCGGTTGCAGGGTGAAGGCGATGAACTCCTTGGCCAGATCGGCATCCTTGGCACCCTTCGGAATGGCCCAGGAGTCGAAGTCGTAGATGCCGCCGTTCCACACGATCTGCAGGTTGCTTTCCTTCTGCACCGCGGCGATGCGGCCGTTGTAGGCCGAGCTCATGACCACGTCACCGGAGGCGAGGAACTGCGGCGGCTGGGCACCGGCTTCCCACCACTGGATGTGCGGTTTGATCTCGTCGAGTTTCTTGAATGCGCGGTCCTGGCCTTCCTTGGTGGCGAGTACGCCGTAGACGTCTTTCGGCGCCACGCCGTCGGCCATCAGGGCGAATTCCAGAGTGTACTTGGCGCCCTTGCGCAGGCCGCGCTTGCCCGGGAACTTGTTCACGTCCCAGAAATCACTCCAGCCCTGCGGGGCGGTTTTCAGCTTGTCGGCGTTGTAGGCCATGACCGTGGAGTACACGAAGAAACCGATGCCGCACGGCTGGATGGTGCCTTCCACGTAGTCCTTGGGATTGCCGAGGATGGCCGGGTCGATCTCCTCGAACATGCCTTCATCGCAACCACGGGCCAGTTCCGGCGACTCCACTTCGACCAGGTGCCAGGACACGCTGTTGGTGTCGACCATGGCTTTGACCTTGGCCATTTCGCCGTTGTACTCACCGGCGATGATCTTGCCTTTACCGGTGGCTTCCCACGGCTGGTAGAACCCCTTGGTCTGGGCATCCTTGTTGGCGCCGCCGAAGGAAATCACGGTGAGGTCGGCGGCCATGGCCGAGGATGCAGCGGCGAGGCCCAGGGCCAGGCCGGCGAGACTAAAGGTACTGCGGGTTGCGGTGCTCATTGTTGTTGTCTCCACGGTGCAGGGTATGGGGTTTGGCTGTTGTAACGCGTAGCGGGACTACCTCATTCCGCCAGCAGCGGATCGAGGGCGCGGACGTGCTCGACATGCCAGCCCAGCGGCACGACATCGCCCACGCTCAGGGCGGGGTCGAGTTCGGCGATGGGCTGTTTGACGAAGAAGTTCGGGTTGCCGCAGACCTCCATGCGGATGCGCACGTGGTCGCCCAGGTAGATGAACTCGGCGACCCGGCCGCTGAAGCGGTTGGCGCAGTGCTCGCTGGCGGCATTCAGGCGCACACGCTCGGGGCGGATCGACAGGCTGACCGGCTCGCCGCTGGCGCCGACCTTGACCGCCAGGGCCTGGACGTTTTCGCCGCGGGCCAGCTTGACGCTGCAGCGCTCACCGTCGCGGCTGACCAGGGTGCCCGGCAGGCGGTTGTTCTCGCCGATGAAGTGGGCAACGAAGGTGTTGCTCGGTGCCTCGTAGAGGTCACGCGGCGGGGCGATCTGCTGGATCTCGCCCTGATGGAACACGGCCACGCGGTCGGACATGGTCAGGGCTTCGCCCTGGTCGTGGGTCACATAGACCACGGTGACGCCGAGGCGCTCGTGGATGTGCTTGATCTCCATCTGCATGTGTTCGCGCAGCTGCTTGTCCAGCGCGCCGAGCGGTTCGTCCATCAGTACCAGCTGCGGTTCGAACACCAGGGCGCGGGCCAGGGCCACGCGCTGCTGCTGACCCCCGGAAAGCTGGCCGGGGTAGCGGTGGCGGAACTTGTCCAGCTGGACCATGGCCAGCGAGCGCTTGACCCGCTCGGCGATGTCGGTCTTGTTCATGCCGCGCACGGTGAGCGGGAAGGCCATGTTCTCGGCCACCGTCATGTGCGGGAACAGCGCGTAGTTCTGGAACACCATGCCGATGTTGCGCTTGTGCGGCGGCACGTTGTTGATGGCCTTGCCGTCGAGGAGGATTTCCCCGGCGGTGGGGGTTTCAAAACCGGCCAGCATCATCAGGCTGGTGGTCTTGCCGGAGCCGGACGGGCCGAGCAGGGTGAGGAACTCGCCCTTGCGGATATCCAGGTTGAGATCTTTGACGATCAGCGCTTCGCCGTCGTAGCTCTTCTGCACGCCGCGGAAACTGACCAGGATGTCGTTTGCCTGAGAATCGCTCATCACCGCACCTTTTGTTTTTGTCTTGCCGATGAGCAAAGATTAGGTGCGCGGGGGCGTTCAACACATCGGGCGTGCGGACAACTTGCGGTAGGGCGGCAGGCCGATTTTTTGTAGGGATTGCCCTACAAGATGTCGGTCAGACCAGCTTGTGTTCCATGGCGTACTTGACCAGTTCGGCCACCGAGTGAGCGCCCATCTTTTCCATCAGGCGTGCCTTGTGCGTGCTCACGGTCTTGCTGCTGATGGCCAGATGCTGGGCGATCTCGTTGACGCCCTCGCCCTGCACCAGACGCTCGAACACGGAAAACTCGCGCTCGGAGAGCAGGGCGTGGGGCGGCCGCGAATCGGTCAGACCGACCTCGAAGACCATGCGGTCGGCCAGCTCCGGGTCGATGTAGCGGCCGCCGCTGGCGACCTTGCGGATGGCGGTGAGCAGCAGTGCCGGGTCGCTGTCCTTGGTGGCGTAGCCGGCGGCGCCGACCTTCAGCGCGCGGGCGGCCATCTGCGCCTCGTCGTGCATCGACAGCATCAGCATCGCCGGTGGCTGAAGCAGGGCGCGGATACGCGGGATGGCTTCCAGGCCATTCACGCCGGGCATGGAAATATCCAGCAGCACCACGTCGCAGGGCGTTTGGCGCAGCACGTCCATCAGCTGTTCGCCGTTACCGGCTTCACCCACCACCAGCATGTCTCTGGCCATGCCGATCAGTTGCTTGATGCCCTCGCGGACAATTGTGTGGTCTTCGGCCACCAGCACTCGAATCACTCTTCTGTCTCCTCATCCAGGGCCACATAGACACACAGGGTAGTGCCTGCACCGGGGTGGCTGTCGAGGCTTAGCGTGCCGCCGAGCATCAGCACGCGCTCGCGCATGCCGACCAGACCAAAGGAGCCGTGCACCGCAGCCGGGTCGAAACCGCGGCCGTCATCGCTGACGCGCAGACACAGCTGCTGGCCCTGCACGCGCAGGCTGATCTCCACGCTGTGGGCCTGAGCGTGGCGCAGAATATTGGTCAGCGCTTCCTGCAGCACGCGGAACAGGCCGATGGCCTTGGCGTCCGACAGGGCCGGCAACTGCTCGGGCACTTCCACCAGACAGGGGATCTGGCTGCGCGCCTCGAAGCGCCGCGCCTGCCATTCGATGGCCGAGGCGATGCCGGCATCGAGGATCGGCGGGCGCAGGGCGGTGGCCACGTCGCGTACCAGCTGGAACAGACTGGCGATAAGTTTCTTCATGCTGTCCAGGCGTGCCTGCAGGCCGGGGTCGAGGTGGGCGTAGGCCAGTTCGCACATCGAGGTTTCCAGTTTCAGTACGGTGAGCACCTGGCCCAGCTCGTCGTGGACCTCGCGGGCGATGCGTGCCTTTTCTTCCTCGCGCACGCTCTCCAGATGCGCCGACAGCTCGCGCAGCTGGGCGCGGGATTCGCCCAGGGCCAGCTCGATGGCCTTGTTGGCGCTGATGTCCCAGACGATGCCGTCCCACACCACGCGGCCGTCCTCGAAGCGCCGGGCGGTGGCCTTGATGTCGACCCAGCGCTGTTCGCCGCTTTGGGTCAGCAGGCGGCCCTGCCACTGCCAGTCGCGGTCGGCGGCCAGCGCGGCATCCTGAATGGCGCGGTAGTCGGCCTGGTCGTCCGGGTGGGCCAGGCTGCGGATGCCGCGGTCGGCATGGGAGAGGAATTCGGCGGAATAGCCCAGCAGACCCTGACTGGCTTCGCTCATGTAGGCGAACAGCACCGGGGCGCCCGGCGCCGCCCGTTCCAGACGGAAGACCAGACCGGGCACGTTGCCGGCGATGCCCTTCAGGCGTGCTTCGCTCTCCTCCAGTGCGGCATGGGCTCGGCGCCGTTCGGTGACGTCGCTGAGGAATACCAGCAGGTATTCGCTCTCGCCGAAGCGCAGGAAACTGATCGACACATCCACCGGCAGCAGGCTGCCGTCGGCGCGCACGCACTGGGTTTCGAAGCTCAGCGCGCCTTCCTCCGGCTGGCGTGCCCGGCGCCACAGGCCGAGCCAGCGGTCCATGTGCAGGCCGGGCTCGAAGTCGGCCAGCGGCCGGTCGACCACCGCGCCGGCCGGATAGCCGAGCATCTGTTCGGCGGCCGCGTTGGCATAGCGCACGCGGCTGTCCCAGTTGACCCAGAGAATGCCCACGGTGCTCTGGTCGATGGCGAACTGGGCGCGCCTGAGGGCCTCTTCCGCCGCCTGCTGCTGGCTGAGTTGCAGGCGGGCATCGAGCAGGCGTTTTTCCAGCGCGCTGCGCTGGCGCAGCAGCCAGGTGAGGATCGCTGCACAGGCCAGCAGCAGCGCCAGCAACACCAGGCTGATGTTCTGCCACAGGCCCGGCGACTCGCTCAGGCGCGGATACTGAATCCGCAGCCAGCGGTCGTGCAGCTGGTTGAGCTGACGGGGCGGCAGGCTGCGCAGCGCCGTGTCGATCAGCTCGGCCAGCTCCGGCTGGTCGCGGCGGCTGGCCACGCGCAGGAGCAGGGGAAAGCCGATATCGCCGACCACCGCCAGTTCGCTGAATTCCTGCAGGCGCGACAGCCGGCTGAGCTGAGCCTCATCGGCCACCGCAAACTCGCTGGTCTGGTTGATGACCTGCTGCAAGGCGGCTTGTTCATCCGCGCTGGGCCGCAGGTCGAGGTTGCTGAAATTGCTGCGCAGGTAGGCCAGCACCGGGCTGCCGCTGGCCACGCTAACCGGGCTGCCGGCCTCCAGCGCATCCAGCTCCACGGTGCCGGCCTGGCGGCGCTCGCCGACCACCAGATGCGGTACGCGCAGGTACGGGTCGGAGTACTGCCACAGGCGCAGGCCGGCCGGCGTCTGCAGCAGGCCGGGGGCCAGGTCGATGGCGCCGGCCTTGAGCGCGGCCTGTAGTTCGTCCTGGCTGGCATAGTGCTGCCACTGCCAGCTGACGCCCAGAGCCTGGCCCAGCCACTCCATCAGCTCCACGTTGGCGCCGGACAGGCGCTGCTGCCGGCGGTCGAACTGGGCGTAGGGTGATTGCAAGACGATGCCAACGCGCAGCGGTCCGTGGGCTTCCAGCCAGAGGCGCTGGGCCGTTGTCAGCGTCAGCGGCGCGGGCGCGTCGGCCCATGCCGGAAGCGCCAGCAGGCAGAGCAAAAGGGTGACTAGGCGCAGCAGCACGGGGGTGACCTTGTAGTCGCAATGGTTCTGAGCATATCCGAGGTGCTGCTGGCGGGCGATGCGACCATGGTCCCGCTGGGCTCGGCCGGCACCGGTCGACAGCCTGTAAAGCCTTGCCGTACGCGGCGTTGGCGATTTTGCACAGGTCGCGAATCTAGCAGCACAATGACGCAAAAACGCTCTTAGCAAGCGCCCGGCATGCCGTTACACTGCGCCCCGCCCGTTGCCCGCAACGGTCCCGGCCCGCTTGGCGTGCCGGCAGCGCTGCCCCTGCCAGAGTGGGGCTTCGCGGCTGAGGATTGCCTCAGTCAGTCGCTATCCTGACCAACCCAAGAGGACAGCCCGGTGGTCAAGAAAGCTGCGTCATTTGCCGCATTGGGCGGCCTCGTCTATTCCACCGATGGCGGCCGGCATTGCCCGGACTGCAACCAGCCGGTGGATGCCTGCATCTGCAAACAGACTGTCATTCCCCAGGGCGATGGCATCGCCCGCGTGCGCCGCGAAACCAAAGGCCGCGGCGGCAAGACCGTCACCACCATCACCGGCGTGCCCCTGCCCGAAACCGAGCTGAAGGAGCTGGCCAGCGCGCTGAAGAAGCGCTGCGGCTGTGGCGGCGGGCTCAAGGACGGGGTCATCGAGATCCAGGGCGACATGGTCGACCTGCTGCTCGAAGAACTCGCCAAGCGCGGCTTTAAAGCCAAGAAGTCCGGCGGCTGAATCTGTTTTCGTGCGTTTCCGTGAAGGCTGAAGCCGACGCGGTGACGCCTGTCATCTTTACTTTTCATTCTGAGGGCTGCCGTGGGCAGCCCGCCCGACAAGGAGCACGCCATGTCCCGTCGCACCCGCAAAAACGATGGCAGCCAGTGGACCGTTGCCGATAGCCGCAGTGTGTATGGCATTCGCCATTGGGGTGCCGGCTATTTCGCTATCAACGAAGCCGGGCATGTGGAGGTCAAGCCCAATCGCGCGGCTAAGGGCGCCATTGATCTCGCCGAGCTGGTTGGTGAGCTGCGTCAGAGTGGTCTGTCGCTGCCATTGCTGCTGCGTTTCCCGGATATTCTGCAGGACCGTGTGCGTCAGCTTACCGGCGCCTTCGACGCGAGTATCGAACGGCTGGGTTATCAGAATCGTTACACCGCGCTGTATCCGATCAAGGTCAATCAGCAGGAGGCGGTGGTGGAGAACATCATCGCCACGCAGAACGTTTCCATCGGTCTGGAGGCTGGCTCCAAGCCAGAGCTGATGGCCGTGCTGGCGCTGGCCCCGCGCGGCGGCACCATCGTCTGCAACGGCTACAAGGACCGCGAGTTCATCCGCCTGGCGCTGATGGGGCAGAAGCTCGGTCACAACGTATTCATCGTGATCGAGAAGGAGTCCGAGGTACGTCTGGTGATCGAGGAGGCGGCCGCACTCAAGGTGCTACCGCAGGTCGGTCTGCGTGTGCGTCTGTCCTCGCTGGCTTCCAGCAAGTGGGCCGATACCGGTGGCGAGAAGTCCAAGTTTGGCCTCTCTGCCGCGCAGATCCTCGCCGTGGTGCAGCGCTTCAAGGACGCCGGGCTGGAGCAGGGCATCCGCTTGCTGCATTTTCACATGGGCTCGCAGATCGCCAACATCGCCGACTACCGCAAGGGTTTCCGCGAGGCCATCCGCTACTACGGCGAGCTGCGCGCGCTGGGCCTGCCGGTCGATCACGTCGATGTCGGTGGCGGCCTGGGCGTGGACTACGACGGCACCCATTCGCGCAACGCCAGCTCGATCAACTACGACATGGAGGATTACGCCTCCACCGTGGTCGACATGCTCAAGGAGTTCTGCGACCGCCAGTCCCTGCCGCACCCGCACATCTTCTCCGAGAGCGGCCGGGCCATGACCGCGCACCACGCGGTGCTGGTGATGCAGGTGACCGATGTGGAGCGGCACAACGACCAGGCGCCGAAGATCGACTCGGCCACCGAGCAACCCGAGGTTCTGCAGCACCTGATCGAACTGCTGGGCGATACCGACCCGGAGATGGTCGCCGAGATCTACTGGCGCGCCACCCACTTCATCGAGGAAGCCGCCGCGCAGTACTCGGCCGGCAAGCTGGACCTCGCGCAGAAAGCCCTGGCCGAGCAGTGCTACTTCGCCCTTTGCCGCAAGCTGCACGAGCAGCTGCGCGCCAGCCAGCGCTCGCACCGTCAGGTTCTGGATGAGTTGAACGACAAGCTGGCCGACAAGTACATCTGCAACTTCTCGGTGTTCCAGAGCCTGCCGGACACCTGGGCTATCGGCCAGATCCTGCCGATCCTGCCGCTGCAGCGCCTGGAGGAGGAGCCGCAGCGCCGAGCTGTGCTGCAGGACCTGACCTGCGACTCCGACGGCAAGATCAAGCAGTATGTTGACCAGCAGAGCATCGAGACCAGCCTGCCGGTGCACGAGGTGCGCGAGGGCGAGGACTACCTGCTGGGTGTGTTCCTGGTCGGCGCCTACCAGGAAATCCTCGGCGACATGCACAACCTGTTCGGCGACACCGATTCGGTGAACGTTTATCAGCATGCCGATGGCCGTGTGGAACATGGCGGTATCGAAACCCATGACACCATCGAGGACATGCTGCGCTACGTGCACCTGGAAGCAGCGGAGCTGATGCCGCTGTACCGCGACAAGGTGGCCCGTGCTCACCTGTCGGCGGCTGAGCGTACGCAGTTCATTGATGCCCTGCGACTGGGACTGACCCGCTCCTCCTATCTCGCCGAGTAGTCCCTACCCGGCCGCCTCGGCGGCCGGTAGTTGATGCTCGATGCGATTGCGTCCGTTTTCTTTGGCCTGATAGAGCAACTGGTCGGCGCGACGGATTGCCTGATCCAGGCTTTCGTCTGTTTTTAGCAGCACCAGACCTCCGCTGAGGGTTACCTGCTGGCGTTCGGCAAACCTTGCCCGCTGGGCCTCTTGGCGCATACGTTCGGCCACGTTGGCGGCAGAGCTGGCGTCGTCCAGGAGCATCAGAACCACAAACTCCTCGCCGCCCCAACGGCAGATAAGGTCGAACGGGCGGGCCGACTTCAGCATGTATTGGGCGGCCTGGCGCAGCACCTGATCGCCAACGGCATGGCCGAAGGTGTCGTTGACCACTTTGAAGTGGTCAATGTCCATCAGTAGCAGAGCTACATGGCCCTGCTGGCGAGCGTTTAGAGCCAGAATGCTGGCTGCTTTGTCGTAAAAGCCTCGACGGTTGAGGGTGTTGGTCAGTGGGTCGGTTTGCATCAGACGTGTAACGCGGCGCAGAGCAAAGAAAAGACGCCAGGCCACGCCATAAAGCAGCAGTGCCAGACCTATCAGCAGCCAGGTGGCGCTGCTTTGTCGGGCGGCTAGCCAGTACAGCTGGCTTTCACTGATGTGATGCAGCAGCCACAGCTGACCGCCGAGCATCGGCTTGCCCAGCCAATGTACTCCTGCAGAACTGTCCCAGCTGGCTTGTGCGCTGGGAGGCAGGGCGTATTGCTCATGAAGACTGAATGCTCCCTGGCGAACCACAATCTTGCCGTGTTCATCGACCAGCAGGGTTTCGCCGTGGGTGACGCCGCTGCTGGTCAGGCGCCGGAGCAGCTCGATGCCCAGGTCCAGGGACACCACGCCGAGCATCCTGTTCTGTTCATAGATCGGTGCTGAGAGGGTGATCATCAAGTCTTTTCCGCCGGCATCCTCGTAGAGACTGGAGATGATCTGCCGGCGTTGTGGGTTGTGTTCGGCGAGGGCGTCTTGCCAGAACGGCTTAAGCAGAAAGGCTCTCTCGAAGTGAAACTCGTCGAGCGATGGTTTTGGCGCCAGATACATGAAATCGCTGGCTGAGGTGTAGTACACCCAGCTGATTTGCGGATTGTGTTTCAGGATCGGAGCGAACAGAGCGTCCAGGCCGAGGGCGGCGTTTAACTCTCGGTGTGTGTTGTTATTGAGTGGTAGGGGGCCGAGACCTGTAACGCTGCCGCTCAGTTCACTGGCTCCCTGTTCATCTTCACGGCCGGAGAGTGCCCAGCGCTGGCCACCAGCCAGCGGGCGCAGGGCGCGCAGCGCCGGCAATACTGGGGGATTGTCGCGGTAGCGTTGCAGCAGCAGTTGCTGCATGGCATCGACCTGGGCACTGAGCAGGGTCAGGTAGTTCTGGGTCAGTTCATGACGAGCTTGAAAGGTCTGCTCGATGTCTGCACGCAGGCCATTGAGGTTCGCGTGGTAGCGATAGGCGCCCAGGCCGAGGGCGAGCATGAGCGCCGGCAGCATCAGGATCAGGCGGGTGCGGCTAGTCACGAGCATGGCGAATCCGCAGGCAAAGACAGCATGATTTCCAAGCAGTATGGCAGCCCGCGTGTACCTTGCCTGTGGCGCTGTATTAATCCTGTGACCGGCTCAGAGCGCGCAGGCGTTCGACCCCCACCGGCTCTTCGGTCAGCAGCGGCACCAGGGCATAGCGCCGGGCATGCTGGCTGGCCACCGAGTGGATTTCCTTCAGTTCGTTGTGCGCGCGCTGGCGCAGCAATGCCGAGCGGGGGCGGGCGGCGGCCAGGCTGTTGTTGATCACCCAGGCCCAGGGCTCGATGCCGGCGCGGCGCAGGTCGTTCTGCAGACCGGCTGCCTCCAGCACCGGGGTGGTTTCAGCCAGCGTTACCAGCAGTACCTTGGTCTGCTGCGGGTCCTGCAGCTGCATCATCGGTGTGCTGAAGCGCAGATGGCTGTCGCTCATCTGCCGGGCAATCTCGCGGTGATAGGCGCCGGTGGCATCGAGCAGCAGCAGGGTATGGCCGGTGGGCGCGGTGTCCATTACCACAAACTGGCGGCCAGCTTCGCGGATGGCGCGGGAGAAGGCCTGGAACACGGCGATCTCCTCGGTACAGGGCGAGCGCAGGTCTTCGGCCAGCAGAGCGCGGCCGGCTTCGTCCAGTTTGGCGCCCTTGCTGGCCATGACCTGAGCCCGGTAGGCCTCGGTGGCCGCATGCGGGTCGATGCGGCTGACCCGCAGGTTCTCCAGCGAACCGTTGAGGGTTTCGCTCAGGTGGGCTGCCGGGTCGGTGGTGGTCAGGTGCACGGGCAGGCCACGGCTGGCCAGCTCCACCGCCACGGCCGCGGCCAGGGTGGTTTTGCCCACGCCGCCCTTGCCCATCAGCATCACCAGTCCATGGCCGTTGGCGGCAATCTCGTCGACCAGCTCGGCCAGACTAGGAGCCTGCAGCGCCGGTTCGGCTGGCAGTGTCTGGCTCGTGCCCGGGCTGGTGCTGTCGAGCAGCTGGCGCAGGGCGTCGAGACCGACCAGATCGAAGGCCTTGAGCGGGATCTGCTCGCACGGCAAGTCACGCAGTGGTTCGGGCATGGCGGCGATGGCCGCCTGTTCGCGGCGCTGCACGGCCGCGGCCAGCGGGTCGTCTGCGGTCTCTGTGGCCGGCAGCACGCCATTGATCACCAGATGCTGCTGGCCGAGGCCGATGGCGGCCAGCTCCTCGTGGGTGCGCGCCACTTCGCGCAGGGTCGCCGCCTGGGCCCGGGCCACCAGAATCAGGCGGGTACGCTGCGGGTCGGCCAGCGCCGCCACCGCGGCGGCGTACTGCTCGCGCTGCTTGTCCAGCCCGGCCAGCGGCCCGAGACAGGAGGCATCGCCCTGACCAGCCTGAAGAAAATCGTTCCACGCTCCCGGCAGTTGCAGCAGGCGGATGGTGTGTCCGGTGGGGGCGGTGTCGAAGAGGATGTGGTCGTAGTCGCGGGTCAGTTCGGAGTCCACCAGCAGGGCCGTGAACTCGTCAAAGGCGGCGATCTCGGTGGTGCAGGCGCCGGACAGCTGCTCTTCCATGCTGCGCACCACCTCGTCGGCCAGCACGCCGCGCGCCGGGCCGATGATGCGTTCGCGGTAGGCCTGGGCGGCACCCGGCGGATCGATTTCCAGCGCCGACAGGCGGGGTACCGCCGGCACCGGGGTGATCTGGTTGCCGATGCGGATGCCGAAGACCTGGCCGACATTGGAGGCCGGGTCGGTGCTCACCAGCAGCACACGTTTGCCTCTGGCGGCGAGGGTCAGGGCGCTGGCGCAGGCGATCGAGGTCTTGCCCACTCCGCCCTTGCCGGTGAAGAACAGGAAACGCGGTGCGGCGTGGAGAAACTGCATGGCCAGCTCCTGCTTAGTGGGTGTTCAGGGTGCGCTCGTACCAGCCCTGGCTGCGGTTGACCAGATGCACCAGCCAGAGCATCAGCGGCACCTCGATCAGCACGCCGACCACCGTGGCCAGTGCGGCCCCCGAGTTGAAACCATAGAGCACGATGGCCACCGCCACCGCCAGCTCGAAGAAGTTGGACGCGCCGATCAGCGCCGCCGGCCCGGCGATGGCGTGGCGCACCCGCAGGCGCCGGCACAGCCAGTAGCCGATCGCGGCGATCAGCAGGGTCTGCAGCAGCAACGGCACCGCCAGCAGGGCAATCACCAGCGGCTGGGCGATGATCGCCTGACCCTGAAAGGAGAACAGCAGCACCAGGGTGCTCAGCAGGGCGAGGGTGGCCAGCGGGGCGATCTTCGCCAGTGCCGCGTCGAAAGACGCCTGGCCCCGGCGCAGCAGGTGGGCGCGCAGCCACTGGGCGATGGCCAGGGGAATGACGATGTACATCAGCACCGACAGCAGCAGGGTGTCCCAGGGCACCGGGATCGATGACACGCCCAGCAACAGGGCGACGATGGGGGCGAAGGCCAACACCATCACCAGATCATTGAGCGCCACCTGGGTCAGGGTGAAGTTGGCATCGCCGCGGCACAGGTGGCTCCAGACGAACACCATGGCCGTGCAGGGCGCCGCCCCGAGCAGGATCATGCCGGCCACGTAGCTGTCGATCTGCTCGGCCGGCAGCCAGTCGGCGAACAGGTGGCGGACGAACAGCCAGGCGAAGAACGCCATGGTGAAGGGCTTGATGGCCCAGTTGACCACCAGGGTCACGCCCATGCCGGCCTTCTCACGCCACACCTCGTGCAGGGAAGAGAAGTCGATCTTCATCAGCATGGGGATGATCATCACCCAGATCAGCAGGCCCACCGGCAGGTTGACCTGAGCGATCTGCAGCGCGCCGACGGTCTGCGCCGCCTGCGGCAGGTACAGGCCCAGCAGGGTGCCGGCGATGATGCACAGCAGCACCCACAGGCTCAGGTAGCGCTCGAAGAACCCCAGTGGGCTGGCGTTGGACATCCGGCTTGCTCCGTCATTGTTTTGAAATATCTGTTTTACAGAATATGCCTCATTAAATATATTCGGCAAAACGTATTTATTGCGGCAGGTCAATCCATGAAGCGTCCGTTGCGCGTGCTCTTTCTCTGTGTCGCCAATTCGGCCCGTTCGCTGATGGCCGAGGCGCTGCTGCGGCATGCCGGTGGCGAGCAGTATCAGGTGTTCAGCGCCGGCAGCCGGCCGGGCTCGCCCGATTCGCGGGCGCTGGCGGCGCTGGAACAGGTGGGCATCGCCACGGCGGCCCTGCGCAGCAAGGGTATCGACGAGTTCGCCGGCGAGCACTTCGATTATGTGATCACCCTGTGTGACAAGCAGGCGCTGGAGTGCGCGGCATTGCCCCAAGCCGACGAAGTGCTGGCCTGGCACTTCGAGGACCCGGCGGCCAGCTCGCAGCCCGCGGCCTTCCGTCAGACCCTGCAGGCCATCCACGAGCGCATCAAGCTGTTCGTGCTGATCAACAGCAAGGAAGAGAAGGCGCTGGCCGACAGCCTGACTCCGCTGAGCCTGTTCAAGAGTCTGGCCGATGAGACCCGCGCGCGCCTGTGCCTGCTGATCGCCGCCGAGGGTGAGTTGTGCGTGTGCGAGCTGACCACGGCGCTTGAGCAGAGTCAGCCGAAGATTTCCCGGCACCTGGCGCAGCTGCGCGCCGCCGGGTTGCTGGAAGACCGCCGGCGTGGCCAGTGGGTGTATTACCGGCTGCACACGCTGCTGCCCGAGTGGGCACGGCAGATCGTGCAGCAGGCCGGGCAGGCCGATGCGGCTGCCGTGGCCGCCGACGCCGCGCGCCTGAACAACATGGGTAACCGCCCCGACCGTCAGGCGCAGTGCGCCTGATGATGTGAACCGATAAACGAGTGGAGTTCGATATGACGATCAAAGTGGGTATCAACGGTTTTGGCCGCATCGGCCGTCTCGCCCTGCGCGCCGCCTGGGACTGGCCGGAGCTGGAGTTCGTGCAGATCAACGACCCGGCCGGCGATGCCGCCACCCACGCCCACCTGCTGAACTTCGACTCGGTGCATGGCCGCTGGCAGCACGAGGCGGGCAGTGAGGGCGACTGCATCCTTATCGGCGGCAAGTCGATCAGGGTCACCGCCAACAAGGCCATCGCCGACACCGACTGGAGCGGCTGCGATCTGGTGATCGAGGCCAGCGGCAAGATGAAGACCGTTGCGGTGCTGCAGGCTTACCTGGAGCAGGGCGTCAAGCGCGTGGTGGTCAGCGCTCCGGTCAAGGAAGCCGGCGCCCTCAACGTGGTCATGGGCGTCAACCAGCAGCTGTTCGACCCGGCCGTGCACCGCATCGTCACCGCCGCCTCCTGCACCACCAACTGCCTGGCGCCGGTGGTCAAGGTGATCCACGAGAGCCTCGGCATCCGCCACGGCTCGATCACCACCATCCATGACCTGACCAACACCCAGAGCATCCTCGATCAGCCGCACAAGGACCTGCGCCGCGCGCGTGCCTCGGGCATGAGCCTGATCCCGACCACCACCGGCTCGGCCACCGCCATCGCGGAAATCTTCCCCGAGCTGCGCGGCCGCCTGAACGGTCATGCCGTGCGCGTGCCGCTGGCCAACGCCTCGCTGACCGACTGCGTGTTCGAGGTCGAGCGCGCCACCACGGCCCAGGAGGTCAATGCTCTGCTCAAGGCCGCCGCCGAAGGCCCGCTCAAGGGCATTCTCGGTTACGAGGAGCGCCCGCTGGTGTCCATCGATTACCGCACCGATCCGCGCTCGTCGATCATCGACGCGCAGTCGACCCTGGTGGTCAACGGCACCCAGGTGAAGCTCTACGCCTGGTACGACAACGAGTGGGGCTACGCCAACCGCACCGTCGAGCTGGCCCGCCTGGTCGGCCGTGCCTGAGTGAGCTGACATCATGCGTGCGCTTGCCAGCCTTTCCGCCGAAGTCCGTCAGTACCTGCTGGTCACCGGCAACTACTGGGCCTTCACCCTGACCGACGGCGCGCTGCGCATGCTGGTGGTGCTGCACTTTCACAGCCTCGGCTACTCGCCGTTGCAGGTGGCGCTGCTGTTCCTGTTCTACGAGCTGTTTGGCGTGGTCACCAACCTGTTCGGCGGCTACCTCGGCGCGCGCATCGGCCTGAACCGCACCATGAACCTCGGGCTGGCGCTGCAGGTGGCGGCGCTGCTGATGCTGACGGTGCCGTCGCCCTGGCTCAGCGTGCCCTGGGTGATGGCGGCGCAGGCGCTGTCCGGCATCGCCAAGGACCTCAACAAGATGAGCGCCAAGAGCGCGATCAAGTTGCTGGTGCCGGGCGAGGCGCAGGGCCAGCTGTACCGCTGGGTGGCGCTGCTGACCGGGTCGAAGAATGCACTCAAGGGCGTGGGTTTCTTCTTGGGCGGTGCCCTCTTGGCGCTGCTGGGGTTTGCCGGCGCGGTGCTGGCCATGGCGCTGGTGCTGGGGCTGATCTGGCTGGCCAGCCTGTGTCTGCTGCGCAATGACCTGGGCAAGGCCCGCGCCAAGCCGAAGTTCCGCGATCTGCTGTCCAAGAGCCGCGCGATCAACCTGCTGTCGGCGGCGCGGCTGTTCCTGTTTGGCGCCCGCGACGTGTGGTTCGTGGTGGCGTTGCCGGTGTTCCTGGCCACCCAGTTCGGCTGGGATTTCTGGCAGGTGGGCGGCTTTCTCGCCCTGTGGATCATCGGCTACGGCCTGATCCAGACGCAGGCACCAAGGGTCACCGGCAAGGCCTCCGGGCGTCTGCCCGATGGCCGCGCGGCCTTTGTCTGGGCGCTGGTGCTGGCCGGTCTGCCGGCGCTGATCGCGCTTGGCCTGAGTACTGGCGGTCCGGCGCAGGTCTGGGTGCTGGGCGGGTTGTTGCTGTTCGGCGCGCTGTTCGCGGTGAACTCTTCTCTGCACAGCTACCTGATCGTCAGCTACGCCAAGGAGGACGGCGTGTCGCTGGACGTGGGCTTCTACTACATGTCCAACGCCCTCGGCCGGCTACTCGGCACGCTGCTGTCAGGCTGGCTGTTTCAGACCTGGGGGCTGGAGGTCTGCCTGTGGGTATCCAGCGCCTTCGTGCTGGTGGCGGCGCTGGTTTCGCTGGGTTTGCCCCGGCACGGCCCGCAGGCTCAGTAGTGATACCACTTGAGCTGCAGCATCACTTCGTTTTCCGGGCCGGTGAGGTGGCTGAACTCGCGCAGGGCCGACAGGCGCAGGCCGAGGTTCTGCCCGAGCTGCCACTGCTGGTTGAGTGACAGGCGGCGGCGTACTTCGCCATTGAGGAAGTAATCGCCGGCTCCTTCGACGCTCGACGTGCCCAGCGCGTTGTGCCAGAGCAGACCGGTGTTGAAGCCGCCGGCGGTGGCCAGGTAGGGCGCGAAATCGCTGTTGTGTTCGACCCGCCCGGTGGCCATGGCGAAGGCCAGGGTGCTGTCGGTCAGTTGCCAGCTGGCACCGGCACCGCCATTGAGGTGCGCCACCAGGGTTTCGTCGCCGTCCTTGCCCGGCACCCGCTCGAAGCCGCCGGCCACCTGCCAGCTCAGCGGCTGCAGCAGTTGGTTGCGCGGGGTCAGCGAGCGGATGGTGGCGAAATCCAGTTCCTGCAGCTGCCAGTGGTTGTTCTCGTACTGGCGCAGCTTGAGGCCGAGAATCTCGATCTGCGCGCCGAGGGGGAAACCGGCCAGGTTGTCGTTGAGGTCGTGATAGGCCATGCGCAGGCCGTATTCGGCAAAGGCGCGGTCGTCGCGGCTGCCCACACCCAGTTGCCAGGTGCGCGAGTCGTGGCCGTCTTCCGGCAGCTCCGGGCGCTGCACATCGAGCGTGGTGGGCGGATTCTGGTTGATCGCCCGCAGCAGCTGGTAGCTGCGCTGGGCGGCGGCCGGGTCGCGCTCCTGGCCATTGGCCTGATAGCGCAGCAGGCGGTAGGCGCCGTCCTGCACCAGCGCGCGGCGCTCGGCCGGCAACACCTGGAATTCGGCAGACTGCAGGGGCCGGGTGTCGGCGGCCAGGGTTTTGACCCACTGCAGCTCGTCGTCATTCAGCGGTTTGGCGCGCTCTAGCAACTCACGTTCGCGTGAGGGGCGGTAGTCGATGCGCTCGACCAGGCCGGCATCCTTGATCGCCCGCACGGTGTCCACCGGAATGGCGGTGATCGGGAAGTCGTCGGTCAGCTCCAGGCCCGGGCGGGCGATTTCTAGCAGCTCGAGCAGGCGGTAGGAGCAGTTCTCGTCGAAGAAGTAGTAATCGAACTGGATCTGCTTGAGTTCCCAGACGTGCTCTACCATGCGCCCGGTTTCCTCGGGCGTCAGGTTCAGGCGGTATTCCCACAGGTCGCGGTTTTCCAGACGGCTGTATTCGCTGAGCTTCTCACGGTAGGGCAACAGGGCGAACAGCCCCGGGTAGCCGCCCATCAGACCTTTCCAGGCATAGAGGATGCTGTTGTCGCTGCCTTCGATGAAGGCGCCGAAGTTCAGCGCGTAGCTGAGCAGAGCGGTGCCGTTCTGGTCGATGTCGGCCTGGTCGATGCGCAGCAGGGTGTGGCCGAACATCGACGACGGGCTGTTCAGGTAGGCCGCCGGGAAGATCAGTACGCTACTGTGCGGGGCAATGTCGCGGTACCAGGTGGTGAATTCGCCGCAGGCCGGTTGCGGCAGATCGTTCAGCTGCAGCTGGTCGCGCAGCCAGCGCGTGCGTGCCGGGAACACGCACTGGGGGTGTTTGTCGCCGAGGTCGGCGGGGCGGTAGAGCGCTGTGAGGGTGGCACTCAGCTCGGCGGACGGATCGTGCGGGCCGTCGGGCGAGAGAAAGAAATCGTCGTCATCCACATAGCTGCGCCAGCCGCCGAGCTTGCCGGTTTCGTAATGCCCGATGGCCAGCCAGTAAGGGTCATTGGCCAGCTGTTGCAGACGGGCGGGCGAGGGGCTGGCGGCCAGAGCAGGCAGGCTCAGGCACAGCGCCAGACTCAGGCCAAGAACAGGCCGGGAGGCGAAGCGTTTGCGCATGGGGAGGGATTCGATGGTGCAAGTGGGGCAGGAAAGGGGAGGCCCGTCCGGGTGGACGGGCCTCGGCGCATCAGGCTTCGCTGGCGTACTGGGCCAGACGGGCATCCTGCTTCATCACCGCCAGGGTGGCAGCGTGAACTTCGGCGTCGGTGGCGTTGGCCGAGGTGAAGATGTCGCTGAAGTGCTCGTGGGTCACTTGGGCAAAGTGAGCGCGGTCTTCCGGCTTCACGCCCAGGGCCACGGCGTAGGTGGTCAGGGCTTCGCCTTCACCCTTGGCCATGTCTTCGGACAGCTCGTCCATGATCGAGCCCAGTACCAGCATCGGCTTGCCGCCGTAGGTCAGGGTGCCGTTGGTGGAGCAGCCGTTGGTGCCGGAGGTCATGCCGAAAGTGGCGTTGCCCGAGGTGCCGTTGGTGGTCGAGGCCACGAAGTGCGAGGCCATGCCACGCTGCCCCTTGAACAGCATGTTGCCCCAGCCACAGCTCGGGCCACCCGGGGCTTCGGCGAAGGCGGCAGCGGAGGTGAGGGCGAGCAGGGAACCGATCAGAATCCGTTTCATGGGTAATCTCTCTTTTATGGTTGGAACGCAGACGTCATGCCTTGCGGTGCACTCAGCATTTTCGTTCTGCCGGCGGGTGTCAAGCGGCGGCCTTTTGCCAGCGGCGCAGGCTCACAGGATTTGATGCAAGTCAGTGCGCGCTGGCGACCATGAGCCACACTGCAGGCATCTGTTGAAGGAGCCTTGCAATGACCGCTTTCGATCCGCGTAGCACCCTCGAACAACTGGCTGCCAACTACCGCGGCCGCGCCGAAGCCATCCGCCGCGATCTGGGCCGCAGCCATTCCCAGGATTTTGCCGAGCAGGCCAGCGAGCGGCAGAACGACGAGGTACTGGAGGCGCTGCTGGCCGAAGCCGAGGTGGCGCTGCGTCAGGTCGAGCATGCCCGTGAGCGTCTGGCGGCCGGCCATTACGGTGAGTGCGTGCGCTGCGGTGAAACCATCGAGGCGGCTCGTCTGGCTGCGCTGCCGATGGCCGAGTGCTGCCTGAAGTGCGCTGACTGACAGACGCCGGCAGAGAGCACAGCCACCCCGTCAGGTTTTCCTGGCTGCGGGAGCTCGGCCGGTTGTCTGCCTTGCCAGTGCGCCGGGGGCGCCGCAGAATGCAGGCATCCCCGCGGCCCTGAGCCGCCCGCCTGCAAGGATTGACGATGGCCGCTACCGCCGTTGCCGCTCTCAAGCTTCAGCCTGAAGAGCTTACCCGCCCGTACTCCCCCGACCAGTTCAACTTTGCCAGCACCGACGAGCTGGAGCCGTTCCGCGGCGTGCTTGGCCAGGAGCGCGCCGTCGAGGCGCTGCAATTCGGTGTGGCCATGCCGCGCCCCGGCTACAACGTTTACGTCATGGGCGAGCCGGGCACCGGGCGCTTCTCCTTCGTCAAACGCTACCTGCAGGCTGAGGCCAAGCGTCTGGCCACGCCGGCGGACTGGGTTTACGTCAACCACTTCGACGACCCGCGCGAGCCGCGTGCGCTGCAGTTGCCGCCCGGCGAAGGCGCGCAGCTGATTGCCGATATCAACCAGTTGATCGACAACCTGCTGAGTACCTTTCCGGCAGCCTTTGAGCATCCGACCTTCCAGCAGAAGAAGAACGCCATCGACCGCGCGTTCAATCAGCGCTACGACAAGGCTCTGGACATCATCGAGAAGGCTTCGCTGGAGAAGGACGTGGCGCTGTATCGCGACAGCGCCAATGTCGCCTTCACTCCGATGAAGGACGGCAAGGCGCTGGACGAGGCCGAGTTCGCCCAGTTGCCCGAGGCCGAGCGCGAGCGCTTCCATCGCGATATTTCGGCGCTGGAAGAGCAGCTCAATGAAGAGCTGGCCAGCCTGCCGCAATGGAAACGCGAGTCGAGCAACCAGCTGCGCCAGCTCAATGAGGAAACCATCACCCAGGCACTGCTGCCACTGCTGGCGCCGTTGTCGGCCAAGTATGCGGAGAACGCCAGCGTGGTCGCCTACCTGCAGGCCATGCAGGTCAATTTGCTGAAGACCGTGGTCGACCAGATGGTCGAGGACAACCGCAGCGATGCCCAGCGCCGCCGCGCCCTGGAAGAGGATTACAGCCCCAGCCTGGTGGTGGGCCACCATGCCCAGGGCGGCGCGCCGGTGGTGTTCGAGTCGCACCCCACCTACGACAACCTGTTTGGCCGCATCGAGTACAACACCGATCAGGGCGCGCTCTACACCAGCTACCGCCAGCTGCGTCCGGGTGCGCTGCACCGGGCCAATGGCGGCTACCTGATCGTCGAGGCCGACAAGCTGCTCAGCGAGCCCTTCGTCTGGGATGCGCTCAAGCGTGCCCTGCATTCGCGCCAGCTGAAGATGGAGTCGCCGCTGGGCGATCTCGGCCGGCTGGCCACCGTCACGCTCACCCCGCAGGTGCTGCCGCTGCAGCTGAAGGTGGTCATCGTCGGCTCGCGCGAGCTGTATTACACCCTGCAGGACCTCGATCCGGACTTCCAGGAAATGTTCCGTGTGCTGGTCGATTTCGACGAGGAAATCGCCCTCTCCGACGAGAGCCTGGAGCAGTTTGCCCAGTTGCTGAAGACCCGCACCAGCGAGGAAGGCATGGCCCCGCTGACTGGTGCGGCGGTGGCGCGCCTGGCCACCTACAGTGCGCGGCTGGCTGAACACCAGGGGCGCCTGTCGGCGCGCATCGGTGATCTGTTTCAGCTGGTCAGCGAGGCCGATTTCATCCGCCATCTGGCCGGTGATGCGCTGACCGATGTCGGCCATATCGAGCGGGCGCTCAAGGCCAAGGCCGACCGGACCGGGCGGGTCTCGGCACGCATCCTCGATGACATGCTGGCCGGCATCATCCTGATCGATACCCGGGGCGCAGCGGTCGGCAAGTGCAACGGCCTGACCGTGCTGGAAGTCGGCGACTCGGCCTTCGGTGTACCGGCGCGCATTTCTGCCACGGTCTATCCGGGCGGCAGCGGCATCGTCGACATCGAACGCGAGGTCAATCTCGGCCAGCCGATCCACTCCAAGGGTGTGATGATTCTCACCGGCTACCTAGGCAGCCGCTACGCCCAAGAGTTCCCGCTGGAGATTTCCGCGAGCATCGCGCTGGAACAGTCCTACGGCTATGTCGACGGCGATAGTGCCTCGCTCGGCGAGGTCTGCACCTTGATCTCGGCGCTGTCACGCACGCCGCTCAAGCAGTGCTTTGCCATCACCGGATCGATCAACCAGTTTGGCGAGGTGCAGGCGGTCGGTGGGGTCAATGAGAAGATCGAGGGCTTCTTCCGGCTGTGCGAGGCTCGCGGTCTGACCGGCGAGCAGGGGGTGATCATCCCGCGCGCCAACGTCACCAACCTGATGCTCGACGAACGCGTGCTGCAGGCCGTGCGTGGCGGGCAGTTCCATGTCTACGCGGTGAGCCAGGTCGACGAGGCGCTGTCGCTGCTGGTCGGCACCGATGCCGGCACGCCGGACGAGCAGGGCGTGTTCCCCGAGGGTTCGGTGAATGCCCAGGTGGTTGCCCGCCTGCGCGAAATCGCCGAGCTGGGCATGGAGGATGACGACAAGGGCAAAGACAAGGACAAGTCGGACGCGTCCTGACCGCTGGTCAGTCACTGAGCGAAGTGCTGCCGGCCGCGCCAAACCTGCCTGAGCGGCGCTTGCCCCCGTACTGTCCACAAAGATATCCACAGCTGGCGTGGATAAGCGCCGGGCTTCTACGGCGCCGCCTGCGGGTGTAGTCTCAAGGCAGACCCCTTGAGGATTGCCGCCATGGCGCGTGACCTCTGCCTGATTCGTCATTTCATGGGAATCGTCACCCGCATCGAATGCGAGGTGCGCCCGCTGGCCGACGGACGCGGCCTGTGGACGCTGCTCTGTGCGGCCGGCATGAATGCCGCCCAGCCGTCGACGATCAAGGCGCAAGGCCCATTCCACGGGCCTTTGCAGGCGGAAGGGGTGCTTGCGGCGATTGCCAGCAACCTGATCGATCAGGGCTATCGGGTCTGCCCCTCACCTGCCATCTGGCGCCTGCACCTGCAGGCTGAATTGCGCCGGCAACAGGCCGAGCACGGCCGTCATCTGGGCGACTGTCAGTTCCGCCCAGAGACCTGACGGTCAGCTTTGCTGCTGTTTTGATCAGGGCGCTGCAGGCCACGGCCGAGGCGCTCCGGGGCATTCGCTGCAGAGCCTCTCCACAGAGTTATCCACAATTGCCGGGGATAAGCGCCGACGCCTCTGGCAGGCTTGTCTGAGCGCTTTGCGCGGGTATACTCGCGCCAGTTTTGGCTCATCGGGGGACCCCATGGAACGCTTTATCGAAAACGCCATGTACGCATCACGCTGGTTGCTGGCGCCCATCTATTTCGGCCTGTCGCTGGCGCTGCTGGCGCTGGTGCTGAAGTTCTTTCAGGAAGTCATACACATTCTGCCGAATGTGTTTGCCATGGCCGAGGCCAACCTGATTCTGGTGCTGCTGTCGCTGATCGACATGGCGCTGGTGGGCGGCCTGCTGGTAATGGTGATGATCTCCGGCTACGAAAACTTCGTGTCGCAGCTGGATATCGAGGAGGGCAAGGAGAAGCTCAGCTGGCTGGGCAAGATGGACTCCGGCTCGCTGAAGATGAAAGTGGCAGCCTCCATCGTGGCGATTTCCTCGATTCACCTGCTCAAGGTGTTCATGGATGCCAAGAACATCGATCCCGAGTACCTGAAGTGGTACGTGATCATCCACATGACCTTTGTGGTGTCGGCTTTCGCTATGGGTTACCTGGACAAGCTGACCAAGCACGATCACTGATCCTGTGCGCTGTTACCCACCGCCCGGCCTTCGCAAGATCGCCGGGCGGTTTTGTTTAGGTGGCAGCCTTTGGAAATTTATCTGTACAGAATCCTATATTTGTACAATATTCGTACATGTAGATGCCCTGTATAGGTGAATGCCATGAAACTCGTCGAATTGCGTGAGCAGGCCTTGAACAGCGAGGTCGCAGAGCTGGCCCTGATCTCCCTGGAGGGCGGCACCTACGTGCTAGAGGCCACGGTGGGTGAGCGCCAGTTGCCGGTGAAAGATGATCAGGGGCGGGTGTTGCACCTGCGTTCGGTGGAGCATGCCCGTGATCTGCTCAAGGACATGCCGCCAGTGCCGTTCTATCTGGTGCATGCCGAGGTGCATGACCAGATGTGCGGGATGGCGCCGGCGGCCAGTGAGCCGCTGCGGGTGGCCATGTCGCTGAGCTCGGCCTGGTAGCCCTGTGCCCGACTCTGCTGTACAGCGCCTGGCGCTGGTTCTGGGAGATCAGCTCAGTTTCGGACTGCCTTCGCTTGAGGCTCTCGACCCAGCCACGGATGCCGTGCTGCTGGCCGAGGTGGCGGCCGAGACCGACTATGTGCCCCATCACCCGCAGAAGATCGCGCTGATTTTCAGCGCCATGCGCCACTTCGCCGAGGCGCTGCGTCAGCGGGGCTTTCGCGTGCACTACGTGTCGCTGGAAGACCCGGGCAACAGTGGCTCTCTACCGGGTGAGCTGCAGCGGTGGTCTGAGCGGCTGGCGGCGCGTGAGGTGCATGTCACCGAATGCGGCGAGTGGCGCCTGGAGCAGGCGCTGAAATCCTCCGGTCTGCCGATTCACTGGCATGCTGATACGCGCTTTCTCTGTCGTCGTGACGAGTTTGCCGCCTGGGCTGCGGGTAAGCGTCAGTTGCGCATGGAGTTCTTCTACCGGCAGATGCGCCAGCGCAGCGGGCTGCTGATGAATGGCGATGGCACTCCGGTGGGTGGCGCATGGAATTTCGATGCCGATAACCGCCAGGCACTGCCTGCCGGTTTCAATGCCCCTTCGCCGAGGCAGTTTGCCCACGATGCGATCACCCGTGAGGTGCTGGAGCTGGTCGGCCGGCGCTTTGCTCATCATTACGGCAGCCTGGAGGCGTTCGACTATCCGGTGACCCATGCCGAGGCCGAGGCGCTCTGGCAGCACTTTATCGAGCAGGCGCTGCCGTCCTTTGGCGACTATCAGGACGCCATGGCCACGGGGCAGCCCTTTCTCTTTCATGCGCGCATCAGTGCGGCGCTGAACATCGGCCTGCTTGATCTGCGCCGGCTCTGCGCGGACGTGGAGGCGGCGTACTGGGCCGGGCGTGTGCCGCTGAATGCCGCCGAGGGTTTCATCCGCCAGCTGATCGGCTGGCGCGAATATGTGCGGGGTATCTACTGGCTGCATATGCCGGAATACGCCACGCGCAACGCCTTCGGCAACACGCGGGCCCTGCCTGAGTTCTACTGGACCGGGCAGACGCGGATGAAATGCATGAGCCAGGCCATCGGCCAGACCCTGGAATACGCCTATGCCCATCACATCCAGCGGCTGATGGTGACGGGCAACTTTGCTCTGCTGGCCGGCATCGCCCCGCAGCAGGTGTGTGACTGGTACCTGGCGGTGTACCTCGATGCCTTTGACTGGGTCGAGCTGCCCAATACCCTGGGCATGGTGATGCATGCCGATGGCGGCTACCTTGGCTCCAAGCCTTACTGCGCCAGCGGTCAGTACATCAAGCGCATGTCGGATTACTGCCGCGGTTGTGCCTACAAGGTCACCGAGAGTACCGGTGAGCAGGCCTGTCCGTTCAATGCCCTGTACTGGCATTTTCTCATGCGCCACCGCGACCGCCTGGGGGGCAATCAGCGCCTGGCCATGGTCTACCGGAATCTCGATCGCCAGCCAGAAGCCAGGAAGCAGGCGCTCTGGCAGCGTGGCGAGGCACTGCTGGCGCGGCTGGATGCGGGGGAGTCTCTGTGAGAAGGAAGGCTGATCTGCCGAGCAAGGTCTGTGTGGTCTGCGGCCTGCCCTTTGCCTGGCGGCGAAAGTGGGCGCGATGTTGGGCTGAGGTGCGCTATTGCTCGGAGCGCTGCCGGCGTCAGCGCTAAGGGACTGTGTTAGTCTTGCCGGCCTTTTTTGTCCTACCCAGGGAGCCGGCCATGTCCGAACTGAACCTTTCCACCGACGAAGCCCGCGTGAGCTATGGCATCGGCCGCCAGCTGGGCGACCAACTGCGTGACAACCCGCCGCCGGGCGCCAGCCTCGAAGCCATCGTGGCCGGTCTGCGCGATGCCTTCAACAACGTGCCGAGCCAGGTTTCCTCCGAGCAGCTGAACGCCAGCTTCCGCGTCATCCGTGAAATCATGCAGGCCGAAGCTGCCGCCAAGGCAGAGAAAGCCGCCGCTGCCGGTCGCGAGTATCTGGCCGAGAATGCCAAACGTGACGGCGTGACCGTGCTCGCCTCCGGCCTGCAGTACGAAGTGCTGGTTGCTGGCGAGGGCGCCAAGCCGTCGGCCGACGATCAGGTGCGCACTCACTACCACGGCACGCTGATCGACGGCACCGTGTTTGACAGCTCCTACGATCGTGGCCAGCCGGCCGAGTTTCCGGTCGGCGGCGTGATTCCGGGTTGGGTTGAAGCTCTGCAACTGATGGGTGCCGGCAGCAAGTGGCGTCTGCATGTACCGAGCGAGCTGGCCTACGGCGCTCAGGCGGTTGGCAGCATTCCGCCGCACAGCGTGCTGGTGTTTGATGTCGAGCTGCTCGACATCCTGTAAGTCACGGCTGTTGTACACAACGGGGCGCTCTGGCGCCCCGTTGTCATTTCAGCCTTCCAGTGTCGGACGCAGGGCGCGGGCGTAACAGTAGAGAAAGAGGTTGCGCACCAGCTCCTTGAGCAGGCCGGGCTCGGTGCAGCTGAGGTCGGCCATGTCCAGTTCACCCTGTTCACGCAGCTCCTCCAGCGCATCTTCGTGGAGCATGGCGCAGACCTCGCCGGTGTCGCTGTTGAGGATGCGCAGATAGGGGTGCGGACGATCCAGCCAGGCATCGATCAGATAGGTCATGTCTCATCTCCTTGAAAAGGTTTAGATGAGAATAATTCCTATTCAAATAATAGCAAGTCGCAATTGGACTTTTCTTCGCCTCAATAAAAAGCCCATCGCGTGGATGGGCTCTTCATGGCTGGCCGGGGCTAGTGCGTGCGTGCGACAGCGAACCGGGTCAGTTCGATCAGTGCGTCGCGGAACTCGTTGTCCGGCAGAACCTGCAGACTGTCGATGGCGCGCTCGGCGTAGTCACGGGCGAGGCGGGCGGTGTAGTCCAGTGCGCCGGCAGCTTCAACGGCGGCGCGAATGCCTTCCAGATCCTGACTGCCGCCTTGCTGGATGGCCTTGCGCACCAGATCGGCCTGCTCGGCAGTACCGTCGCGCATGGTGACGATCAGCGGTAGGGTTGGTTTGCCTTCGGCCAGGTCGTCGCCGACATTCTTGCCGAGGGTGGCAGCATCGCCGCGGTAGTCGAGCAGATCGTCGACCAGCTGGAAGGCGATGCCCAAGTGGTCGCCAAAGGTCTGCAGCGCAGCCTTCTGCTCATCACTGGCCTCACACAGAGCAGCAGCGCTGTGGGTGGAGGCCTCGAAGAGCATGGCGGTCTTGCCGCGGATGACTTCCATGTAGGTTTCTTCGGTGGTGCTGGCATCGCGCACCTTGGACAGCTGCAGCACTTCGCCTTCGGCAATCACCCGGGTGGCCTGGGAGAGAATCTGCATGACCGGCATGGAGCCGAGCTCGACCATCATCTCGAAGGCGCGGGAGTAGAGAAAGTCACCGACCAGTACGCTGGGCGCGTTGCCCCACTGAGCATTGGCGGTGGCACGGCCACGGCGCATGCCGGACATGTCGACCACGTCGTCGTGCAGCAGGGTGGCGGTGTGCAGGAATTCGATGGTGGCGGACAGCAGGTTGAGGTCGTCGCCCTGCTTGCCCAGTGCGCGGCCGACAAGCAGCACCAGCAGCGGGCGCAGGCGTTTGCCGCCGGCGGAGATGATGTAGTCGCCGATCTTTTCCACCAGAGGCACGCGGGATACCAGCTGTTTGCGGATGATGCCGTCAACGGCGGTGAAATCATCTGCCACTACGCGATAAAAGGCCTGGGGTTGCATCGACGCCGGGTACTCCGTTCAAGTTGCGCGGCATGCTAGGTGGCAGGGGGGGAGGTGTCAAGGTAAAGCCCGGTCAGGCTTGCGTTGCAGGCGGCTTTTCCGTAATATCGCGACCCCGAACTTCCCAGGGCAATCCCTGACTTACGCAATTGCCTCGGAGCCCTCCGGCCCCGGGCAGCCATGCCGGCCAATACCTCTTCTTATAAAGAGCCGGGTGAGCAGGCTTAACGGAGATACATCCATGTACGCAGTAATTGTTACCGGCGGCAAGCAATACAAAGTCGCTGAAGGCGAATTCCTCAAGATCGAAAAGCTGGACATCGCCACTGGCGAAGCCGTCACTTTCGATCGCGTTCTGCTGGTTGCCAGCGGTGACGACGTTAAAATCGGTGCTCCGGTTGTTGCTGGCGCCAAAGTGACTGCCGAAGTAATCGCTCAAGGCCGCCACGACAAAGTGACCATCATCAAGTTCCGCCGTCGTAAGCACCACATGAAGCGTCAGGGCCACCGTCAGTGGTACACCGAAGTTAAAATCACCGGCATCCAGGCCTAATTCTTTTTCAGGAGAATTGACTCATGGCACACAAAAAAGCTGGCGGTAGTACCCGCAACGGCCGCGACTCAGAAAGTAAACGCCTTGGCGTGAAGATGTATGGCAGCCAGGCAATCAAAGCCGGCAACATCATCGTTCGCCAGCGCGGCACCCAGTTCCACGCCGGTGTTGGCGTTGGCATGGGCAAAGACCACACCCTGTTCGCGAAAGTGGACGGTGTCGTCAAGTTCGAAGTAAAGGGTGCCTTCGGTCGCCGTTACGTGAGCGTTGTCGCAGCCTAATTGCGACCATGCTGGAAAAGCCCTGTCGCAAGACGGGGCTTTTTTGTTTGTGCGGCTGACGCGGATGCTCCGTGTCTGCCTGTATCCTATGATTCTGTTTTTTCAACCCGCCGCGCTGCGGGAGGCGTCCAGATGAAATTCGTCGATGAAGTATCCATTCACGTCAAAGCCGGTGACGGCGGTAACGGCATGATGAGTTTCCGCCGTGAGAAGTTCATCGAGAAGGGCGGTCCCAATGGCGGTGATGGCGGTGACGGTGGCTCCATCTATATGGAAGCCGATGAGAACCTTAATACGCTGGTGGACTACCGCTATACCCGTCGCTTCACGGCGCAGAATGGTGAAAAGGGCGGTAGCACCGACTGTACGGGTGCCAAGGGCGAAGATCTGATTCTGCCGGTGCCGGTCGGTACCACGGTGATCGATGCGGCTACTCAGGAGGTTATCGGTGATCTGGTCAAGCCGGGTCAGCGACTGATGGTGGCGCATGGCGGCTGGCATGGTCTGGGTAATGCCCGTTTCAAGTCCAGCACCAACCGGGCGCCGCGTCAGACTACGCCGGGTAAGCCGGGTGAGGCGCGGGATCTCAAGCTGGAACTGAAGGTGCTGGCCGATGTCGGGCTGCTGGGTCTGCCCAATGCTGGAAAAAGTACCTTTATCCGTGCGGTTTCCGCCGCCAAGCCGAAGGTGGCGGATTACCCGTTCACCACGCTGGTTCCCAACCTGGGTGTGGTCAGTGTCGGGCGCTACAAGAGCTTTGTTGTTGCCGATATCCCGGGGCTGATCGAGGGTGCCTCGGAGGGTGCGGGGCTGGGGATTCGCTTCCTCAAGCACCTGGCGCGCACGCGTCTGTTGCTGCATCTGGTTGATATGGCGCCGCTGGATGAATCCGATCCGGCGGTGGCGGCCGAGACCATCATTCATGAGCTGAGCAAGTTCAGTCCAGCGCTGGCGGATCGTGATCGCTGGCTGGTGCTGAACAAGGCCGACCAGTTGCTCGATGATGAGCGTGAAGAGCGTCTGCAGGATGTGATCAAGCGTCTGAACTGGACCGGTCCGGTGTTTGTCATCTCTGCGCTGGAGCGTGAGGGGACCGAGGCGCTGAGTCAGGAAATCATGCGTTATCTCGACGAGCGTACCCTGCGCATGGCCGAAGATCCTGAGTATGCTGAGGCGCTGGCCGAGCTGGATCGGCGGATCGAGGACGAGGCGCGTGCCCGTCTGCAGGCGCTGGATGACCGTCGTGCGCTGCGTCGCGCTGGTCTGCGCAGCGTCGATGACGTGGGCGATGACGACTGGGATGATGATTTCGAGGATGATGAAGATGGTCCGGAGATCATCTACGTCCGTGATTGATAGCTGCACACTGGCTGAGGTGCGGCGCGCCGGCGCCGCTTGTCTGAGCGCCGCATGGGCGGCGGCTAAGGTTGAAGAGCATGCGGGATAAGGTAACTGGCGCGCAGCGCTGGGTGGTGAAGATTGGTAGTGCGCTGCTGACCGCCGATGGTCGCGGGCTGGATCGTGGTGCCATGGCGGTATGGGTCGAGCAGATGGTGGCCCTTCGCCGTGCTGGCGTCGAGCTGGTGCTGGTGTCTTCCGGTGCGGTGGCGGCGGGCATGAGTCGTCTGGGCTGGGCCACTCGGCCGAGTGCTATTCATGAGCTGCAGGCGGCTGCGGCTGTGGGACAGATGGGGCTGGTGCAGGCCTGGGAGTCGAGCTTTGGTGAGCATGGTCTGCACACTGCGCAGGTCCTGTTGACCCATGAGGACCTCTCCGACCGCAAGCGCTACCTGAATGCCCGTACCACCCTGCGTACCCTGGTCGAACTCGGTGCCATCCCGGTGATCAACGAGAACGACACGGTTGCGACCGATGAAATCCGTTTCGGTGACAACGATACCTTGGCGGCTCTGGTGGCCAACCTGGTTGAGGCTGACCTGCTGGTGATTCTCACGGATCGCGACGGCATGTTTGATGCGGATCCGCGCAACAACCCTGATGCGCAGCTGATTTTCGAGGCGCGCGCCGATGATCCTGCGCTGGATGCGGTTGCCGGCGGTACTGGTGGTGCGCTGGGTCGTGGGGGTATGCAGACCAAGCTGCGGGCTGCACGTCTGGCGGCGCGCTCCGGTGCTTACACCATGGTCGTGGGTGGGCGTATCGAGCGAGTGCTGGATCGGCTCAAGGCGGGTGAGCGTCTGGGTACGCTGCTGTCGCCTGAGCGTGGTCTGCTGGCGGCGCGCAAGCAGTGGCTGGCCGGGCATCTGCAGATGCGTGGCACTCTGACTCTGGATGCAGGAGCGGTGAAGGCCCTGACCGTGGATGGCAAGAGTCTGCTGCCGGTTGGTGTGCGTGCGGTCGAGGGCAGCTTCCGCCGCGGCGAGATGGTCGCCTGCGTCGGTCCGGATGGTCAGGAAGTCGCGCGCGGGCTGGCCAACTATTCGGCTGCCGAGGCACAAAAGATCGTCGGTCTGCCGACCGACCGTATCGAGGCGGTGCTGGGCTATATCGATGAGCCTGAGCTGGTGCACCGCGACAATCTGGTGCTGGTCTAGCAAGTTGTTGAAAAACTACCTGCGTTGCCATCGCGGCGTTAAAAACAGGCTCAAAATGCTCATTTACCGCTCGTAAACTGCGCTTTTTCGCCTGTTTTTGCCTTGCGCTGGCGGCCTCGCCAACATTTTTCAACAGCCTGCTAGCGCCTGATTCTTGGCTGGGTGCGGTGGCGTTCTGCGGTCGCGCCATTGCCTTCTCTGTCTGACTGGGTGACTCTCTGTGCGGAATGATTCTGCAAGGAGAAGCCTGTGTTCAGTGTTCGTTGCGCCGTTCTGGCGCTCAGTCTTTTGCCTGTGATGGCCTCTGCCGAGGTGATTGGCGAAGTTTCGACCGTATTCAAATGGGTTGGGCCAAACGACAAGATCGTGGTTGAGGCATTTGACGATCCCAAGGTTGAGGGGGTGACCTGTTATCTGTCGCGTGCCAAGACGGGTGGGGTCAAAGGTGGTTTGGGGTTGGCCGAGGATCGTGCCGAGGCGTCGATTGCCTGTCGTCAGGTCGGGCCGGTGCGTTTCGTCGGTCAGCTCAAGGATGGCGAGGAAGTGTTTAAGGAGCGCACTTCGCTGGTGTTCAAGACCATGCAGGTAGTGCGGTTCTTCGATCAGAAGCGCAATACGCTGATCTATCTGGTCTACAGCGACCGGGTGATCGAGGGAAGTCCGCAGAATGCGGTAACCGCGATTCCGATTCTGCCTTGGGTGCACTGAGTGCGGCTGAGGTTTTCTACAGGCACAAAAAAACCGGCTCAAGAGCCGGTTTTTCTGCATCATCGCATCAGGCGGCGGTAGCCATTGCCTTGATGTGAGCGTTCAGACGGCTCTTGTGACGAGCTGCCTTGTTCTTGTCGATGATGCCTTTATCAGCCATGCGGTCGATAACCGGAACAGCCAGAGTGTAAGCGCTCTGAGCTTTTTCCAGGTCTTTAGCGTCGATCGCTTTGACAACGTTCTTGATGTAGGTGCGCACCATGGAGCGCAGGCTGGCGTTGTGGCTGCGACGCTTCTCAGCCTGTTTGGCGCGTTTTTTGGCGGAAGGTGAGTTGGCCACCGTCGAGCTCCTCAAAATCTTGGGAATAGCGAACAAATTAAGGTCGCGAATTATTCCCTTGCGGTTGGGTAGTGTCAAGCGAATTAGCAGCGGCGTTTGCTGGCCTGACCAGCGGCTGCCCGGCTAAACTCGCTGTCTTTGCAAGCGGTGCGCTGCCTGTGGGCAGATGAACGATCACCGCGGTGGCGCATTCTATCCGGTCAGGCTCAATGAATCTGCTGAAATCGCTGGCGGCTGTCAGCTCAATGACTCTTCTGTCGCGGGTGCTGGGCTTTGTGCGCGACACCATTGTGGCGCGCGCCTTCGGTGCCGGCATGGCGACTGACGCCTTTTTCGTGGCGTTCAAGCTGCCCAACCTGCTGCGGCGGATTTTCGCCGAAGGGGCATTTTCGCAGGCTTTTGTGCCGATTCTGGCGGAATACAAGGCGCAGCAGGGCGAGGAGGCGACGCGCACCTTCATTGCCTATATTTCGGGCCTGCTGACGCTGGTACTGGCTCTGGTGACCTTGCTCGGCATTCTGGCAGCGCCGGCCATCATCTGGGCGACGGCACCGGGTTTTGTCGCCGATCCCGAGAAGTTCGCCCTGACCACCGATCTGTTGCGGGTGACCTTTCCTTATATCCTGCTGATTTCCCTGGCTTCACTGGCAGGGGCCATTCTCAACACCTGGAACCGCTTCTCGGTGCCGGCCTTTGTGCCGACGTTGCTGAATATCAGCATGATCGTTTTTGCTCTGTTTCTGGTGCCGTACTTCGATCCGCCTGTAATGGCGCTGGGCTGGGCGGTGCTGGTGGGTGGCCTGCTGCAGTTCGTTTTCCAGCTGCCTGCATTGAAGAGGATCGGCATGCTGGTTCTGCCGCGCCTGAATCTTCGAGATACGGGCGTGTGGCGGGTCATGAAGCAGATGGGGCCGGCGATTCTCGGGGTGTCGGTCAGCCAGATCTCGCTGATCCTCAACACCATCTTTGCCTCCTTTCTGGTGGCCGGTTCGGTGTCCTGGATGTATTACGCCGATCGCCTGATGGAGTTGCCGGCCGGTGTGCTGGGCGTGGCGCTGGGCACCATTCTGCTGCCATCGCTGGCGCGTACCCATGCTCTGGATGACCGCACCAGCTATTCGCAGCTGCTCGACTGGGGGCTGCGGCTCTGTCTGTTGTTGGCGCTTCCGGCCTCTCTGGCGCTGATCGTGCTGGCCAAGCCGCTGGTGGTGACCCTGTTCCAGTACGGCGCCTTCACTGCGCTGGATGCCGACATGACCTGCAGGGCGCTGGTGGCCTATGCCGTCGGTCTGGTCGGGATCATTCTGGTCAAGGTGCTGGCGCCTGGCTTCTATGCCCGGCAGAACATCAAGACGCCGGTGCGTATCGCCATTTTCAGTCTGGTGGCGACGCAGCTGATGAATCTGCTGTTTCTCTTCGTGATTCCGCTGGCCCATGCCGGTCTGGCGCTGTCGATCAGTCTGGCGGCCTGCCTGAATGCCGCGCTGCTCTTCTGGCAGTTGCGCCGTCAGCAGCTGTACCAGGCGCAGGCTGGCTGGCCCGTATTCTTTTTCAAGCTGTTGCTGGCGCTGGCGGTGATGGTCGGTGTGCTGTTGCTGGGCATGCGTTATGTACCGGCTTGGGAGTTGGGTGGCATGCCGCAGCGCATGCTCTGGTTGGGCGTTCTGGTGGTTGCCGGCGCCGGCAGTTATTTCGCTGTGCTGTTCGCTCTGGGTTTTCGTCCCCGCGACTTTGCCCGGCGCGCAGTGTCCTAATGGCTGCGCGCCTGTTGTCGGCGCGTGGCTGTGGGTATAATCGACCACTTTTTAAGCAAGTAGCCTGATATGCAGCTGGTCAGAGGTTTGCACAATCTGAAGCCCGCGCTCCGCGGCTGTGTGGCCACCATCGGTAATTTCGATGGGGTGCACCGTGGGCATCAGGCTATTTTGCAGCGTCTGCGCGAGCGCGCTGCCGAGCTGCAGCTGCCCAGTTGTGTGGTGATTTTCGAACCGCAGCCGCGCGAATTCTTTGCCCCTGACAATGCGCCGGTGCGCCTTTCTCGCTTGCGCGACAAGCTTGAGCTGCTGGCCGCTGCCGGTGTCGACCGGGTGCTGTGTCTGGCCTTCAATCGTCGCCTGCGTGAGCTCTCGGCTGCCGACTTTGTGCGTACCGTGCTGGTCGAGGGGTTGGGTGTGCAGCATCTGGAAGTCGGCGATGACTTCCGTTTTGGCTGTGACCGCGCCGGTGATTTCTCCTTTCTGGAGCAGGCCGGGCGGCAATTCGGCTTCAGTGTCGAGGATGCCATCACCATCGAGCTGGATGGTGAACGGGTCAGTAGCACGCGGGTGCGTAATGCCGCGCAGGTGGCTGACTTTGCCCTGGCTGAGCAGTTGCTGGGGCGGCCGTTCAGCATCAGCGGACGGGTTCTGCATGGCCAGAAGCTGGGCCGTCAGCTCGGTACCCCGACTGCCAATGTGCAGCTCAAGCGCCGCCGTGCTCCGCTCAACGGGGTCTATCTGGTCAGCGTCGAGCTGGATGGGCGTGTGCAGCCGGGCGTGGCCAATATCGGCATGCGTCCGACCGTAGCCGGCGACGGCCGCGCGCACCTGGAAGTGCATTTGCTGGATTTTGCCGGTGACCTCTATGGTCGCCGGTTGACGGTGGTCTTCCACCAGAAGCTGCGGGATGAGCAGCGCTTTGCCTCGCTGGAGGCTCTCAAAGCGGCGATTGATGCCGATATCGCCAGTGCCCGCGCCTATTGGCAGCGCGCCAATTCCTGATCATGAGCCGGACCTAAGATGACCGATTACAAAGCGACCCTGAACCTGCCGGAAACGGCGTTCCCGATGAAGGCCGGCCTGCCACAGCGCGAGCCGGAAGCCCTCAAGCGCTGGGACGGCCTGGGCCTGTACCAGAAGCTGCGGCAGATTGGCGAGGGTCGCCCGAAGTTCGTCCTGCATGACGGCCCGCCCTATGCCAATGGCAACATCCACATCGGTCATGCGGTCAACAAGATCATCAAGGACATCATCATCCGCTCCAAGACCCTGTCCGGCTTCGATGCGCCCTATGTGCCGGGCTGGGACTGTCACGGTCTGCCGATCGAGCACAAGGTCGAAGTGACCCATGGCAAGCATCTACCGGCCGACAAGACCCGCGAACTGTGCCGCGCCTATGCCGCCGAGCAGGTTGAAGGACAGAAAGCCGACTTCATGCGTCTGGGTGTGCTGGGCGACTGGAGCAACCCCTACAAGACCATGGACTTTGCCAACGAGGCCGGTGAAATCCGTGCGCTGGCCGAGATGGTCAAGCAGGGCTTCGTGTTCAAGGGCCTTAAGCCGGTGAACTGGTGCTTCGACTGTGGCTCGGCGCTGGCCGAGGCCGAGGTGGAGTATCAGGACAAGAAGTCCGATGCCATTGATGTCGCCTTCACCGTCGAAGACGCCGACAAGCTGGCCGCTGCCTTCGGCATGAGCGCGCTGAGCAAGCCGGCCGCCATTGTCATCTGGACCACCACGCCCTGGACCATTCCGGCCAACCAGGCGCTGAACGTTCATCCCGAGTTCACCTATGCCCTGGTCGACACCGGTGAGCGCCTGCTGGTGCTGGCCGAGGAGCTGGTCGAGAGCTGCCTGCAGCGCTATGGCCTGAGCGGCGAGATCGTCGCCCGCGCCGAAGGCCGCGCGCTGGAGCTGATCCGCTTCTGCCATCCGTTCTATGAGCGCTTCTCGCCGGTCTATCTGGCTGAGTACGTCGAGTTGGGCGCGGGTACCGGTATCGTTCACTCGGCACCGGCCTATGGTGAGGATGACTTCCGTTCCTGCAAGCACTACGGCATGAGCAACGACGACATCCTCAGCCCGGTGCAGAGCAATGGCGTGTATGTGCCGGATCTGCCGTTCTTCGGCGGTCAGTTCATCTGGAAGGCCAATCCGCAGATCGTCGAGAAGCTGCGTGAAGTCGGCGCGCTGCTCAAGCACGAAGGCATCCAGCACAGCTACATGCACTGCTGGCGCCACAAGACGCCGCTGATCTACCGCGCCACCGCGCAGTGGTTCGTCGGCATGGACAAGCAGCCAGAGTCCGGAGCGAGCCTGCGCGAGCGTTCGCTGGCCGCCATCGAGCAGACCGAGTTCGTTCCCGCCTGGGGGCAGGCGCGTCTGCACGGCATGATCGCCGGTCGTCCGGACTGGTGCATCTCCCGTCAGCGCACCTGGGGTGTGCCGATTCCGTTCTTCCTGCACAAGCAGAGTGGCGAGCTGCACCCGCGCACCGTCGAGCTGATGGAGCAGGTCGCTCTGCGCGTGGAAGAGCAGGGCATCGAGGCCTGGTTCAAGCTCGATGCAGTCGAGCTGCTCGGCGCTGAAGCAGCCGACTATGACAAGATCAGCGACACCTTGGATGTCTGGTTCGACTCCGGTACTACGCACTGGCATGTGATGCGTGGCTCGCACCCGATGGGGCATGAGCAAGGCCCGCGCGCGGACCTTTATCTGGAAGGCTCCGACCAGCACCGTGGCTGGTTCCATTCCTCCCTGCTGACCGGTGCGGCGATTGATGGTCATGCCCCGTACAAGGCGCTGCTGACCCACGGTTTTGTCGTCGACGAAAGCGGTCGCAAGATGTCCAAGTCGCTGGGCAACGTGATCGCTCCGCAGGAAGTGAACGACAGCCTGGGCGCCGATATTCTGCGTCTGTGGGTTTCGGCCACCGACTATTCCGGCGAGATGGCCGTTTCCAAACAGATTCTGGAGCGCAGCGCCGACGCCTACCGGCGTATCCGCAATACCGCACGCTTCCTGCTGGCCAACCTCAATGGCTTCAATCCGGCGACCGACCTGCTGGCCGATGAGCAGATGCTGGCTCTGGACCGCTGGGCAGTGGATCGCGCCCTGCTGCTGCAGCGCGAGATCGAAGAGGCCTACAGCAGCTACCGCTTCTGGAATGTGTACTCCAAGGTGCACAACTTCTGCGTACAGGAACTTGGCGGTTTCTACCTCGACATCATCAAGGACCGCCAGTACACCACGGCGGCCAACAGCGTGGCGCGTCGCTCCTGTCAGACCGCGCTGTACCACATTGCCGAGGCGCTGGTGCGCTGGGTTGCGCCGATCCTGGCGTTCACTGCTGAAGAAATCTGGCAGTTCCTGCCGGGCGAGCGCAACGAATCGGTGATGCTCAATACCTGGTATGCCGGGCTCAGCGAGCTGCCGGCCGACTGCGAGCTGGATCGCGCCTTCTGGGACGACGTGATGGTGGTCAAGGCGGCGGTGAACAAGGAGCTGGAGAATCTGCGCGCGGCCAAGGCTATTGGCGGCAACCTGCAGGCCGAAGTGACCCTGTTCGTGGATGATGAGCTGTCAGCCAAACTGACCAAGCTGGGGGATGAGTTGCGCTTCGTGCTGATTACTTCCGCCGCCCAGGTCGCTCCGCTGAGCGCGGCCGATGCCGATGCGGTGGCCACCGACAATGCCGGCCTGAAGCTGAAGATCGTCAAGTCCGCACATGCCAAGTGCGGTCGCTGCTGGCATCACCGTGCCGATGTGGGCGCGCATGCGGCTCACCCGGAACTTTGTGGCCGCTGCATCGAGAATATCGATGGTGCCGGCGAGGTGCGTCAGCATGCCTGATACCGCCCGTTTCGGCCGGCTGAAGTGGTTGTGGCTCAGTCTCCTGGTGTTCGTGCTGGATCAGGCGAGCAAGCTGTTCTTCGAGAACAGCCTGAGTCTGTACCAGCAGATTGTGATCATCCCTGACTACTTCAGCTGGACCCTGGCCTACAACAAGGGGGCGGCGTTCAGCTTCCTCGCTAGCGAGAGTGGCTGGCAGCGCTGGTTCTTTGCCGCTGTTGCTGTGGTGGTGAGTGTCGTACTGGTGGTGTGGCTGAAGCGCCTGAAAGCCAACGAAACCTGGCTGGCACTGGCTTTGGCGCTGGTGCTGGGTGGTGCCATCGGCAACCTGTTTGACCGCGTGGTGTATGGCCACGTTATCGACTTTATTCTGGTGCACTGGCAGAACCGCTGGTATTTCCCGGCGTTCAACCTGGCGGATAGTGCAATCACCCTGGGTGCGATTCTGCTGGCGCTGGATATGTTCAAACCGCAGAAATCCGGAGAGCCGGCGCATGACTGAGCAACGTATTGGTGCGGCCACGCAGGTAACCCTGCATTTCGCCATCAAGCTGGATAACGGTGATGTGGTCGACAGCACCTTCGACAAGCAACCGGCGACCTTCACGGTTGGCGATGGCAGCCTGCTGCCGGGCTTTGAACAGGCGCTCTACGGGCTCAAGGCCGGTGACAAGCGCAGCCTGCCGATTGGGCCCGAACAGGGCTTCGGTCAGGGCAATCCGCAGAATATTCAGGTCATGCCGCGCGCTCAGTTTGCCGACATGGAGCTGTCCGAAGGTCTGCTGATCATCTTCAATGACGCGGCCAGTGCCGAGCTGCCGGGCGTGGTCAAGGCGTTTGACGCCAATCAGGTGACCATCGACTTCAATCACCCGCTGGCGGGCAAGGACCTGACCTTTGACGTCGAAATCATCGACGTCAAAGCCGCCTGAGTCTGTTGCCCCCGGCGCCTGTCGGGGGCACTCTAATTTCCTCCTGTTTGCGCCTGTCCGAGACTTCCATGCACATCAAACTCGCCAACCCCCGTGGTTTCTGCGCCGGCGTCGACCGGGCTATCGAGATCGTCAACCGTGCCCTGGAAGTATTCGGGCCGCCGATCTATGTGCGTCACGAAGTGGTGCACAACAAGTTCGTGGTCGAAGACCTGCGCGCCCGCGGCGCCGTGTTCGTCGAAGAGCTGGATCAGGTGCCGGACAACGTTATCGTTATCTTCAGTGCCCATGGCGTTTCCCAGGCGGTACGTCAGGAAGCCGAGCGGCGTGGGCTAAAGGTGTTCGATGCCACCTGCCCGCTGGTGACCAAGGTGCATATGGAGGTGGCCCGTTACAGTCGTGACGGCCGCGAATGCATACTGATCGGCCATGAGGGGCACCCGGAAGTAGAAGGCACCATGGGCCAGTATGACCGGAGCAATGGTGGCGATATCTACTTGGTCGAGGACGAGGAGGACGTCGCCAATCTGGTGGTGCGTAATCCTCAGGAGCTGGCCTTCGTCACCCAGACAACCCTGTCCATGGACGATACCAGCAAGGTCATTGATGCCCTGCGCGCCAAATTCCCGAGCATCGGCGGTCCGCGCAAGGATGACATTTGCTACGCCACGCAGAACCGCCAGGATGCGGTCAAACAACTGGCCGCCGAGTGCGATGTGGTGCTGGTGGTGGGCAGCCCGAACAGCTCCAACTCCAACCGCCTTCGCGAACTGGCCGAGCGCCTGAATACCCCGGCCTATCTGATCGACGGTGCAGAGGATCTACATCAGGAGTGGTTCGAGGGTAAGGCGCGGATCGGCATCACGGCAGGCGCCTCGGCCCCGGAAGTGCTGGTTCAGGGTGTCATTAACCGTCTGCGTGAGTGGGGCGGGGATGTGGCGATTGAGCTGGAAGGGCGGCCGGAGAATGTGACGTTCTCGATGCCGAAGGAGCTGCGGGTGCAGATGCTTTAGGGCTCTACTGCGTATCAATACTTAAGCAGTTGCTTAAAAGGCATTGCTGAAAGGGTCGCACGGAGAGAAAAGGACCTAGCGTTAACTGCCAAGCCATTCTGGCCCAAATAATGGTGTCCACCAAATATTGAGTAGACACCATTAACCTCTGTGCTGTTAATGCAAAACGATACTACATCACTTCCAGCAATCGGCCAGTGTTCCGCTGCCAGATTCTCCTTTAGTGCCTGCTTGATTTAGTGTCAGGTTGCCACACTTACTGTCGGTTTGGGCTGGAGTGGCGGTCAGGGTATAGGTGGTTGCTGAAACGTTACTTATTGCCAGTGTGTACTTGCTGCTACTGGAGTTGTTATTCGCATAACCAAGTTTCGCAGCTGTGTCGGCATAGGTGTTGTTTTGGGCGTAATAGCGCTCCTGGCGTGCGGCGGCATCGTTCAGGAAGGCCTGTCCTTCGCTGCGATTACCGCGCAACACGTATTCTTGGTAGCTCGGATAGGCGATAGCCGAAATAATTCCGATGATGGCCACGACTATCATCAGTTCTATCAGGGTAAAGCCCGCCATATGGCGTTTAAACGGGCTGCTGTGCATCCTCAACCTCTTCTGGTGGTTAATCTTCGGGAATAACTCGCCAGCTTTGACGACCGGAGCTTCCCGGGCCTCCGCTGTACTTGACACCACCGCCCTGGCTTGGCGCGGTGAAAATATCGCCGGTATTGGTAGTAAAGCCGCCGGAGCCGGGTTTTTTATAGCTGGATACCACTGTATTGGTGCCGCCAACCGAGGCCATGTCTTGGTTGCTGATTGTCTTGTCATTATTCAGATCGAATACGTTGTAACGGGTGCGCCCGCCAGTTGTTGCATCCAGTCCGTAAAGCCAAGACTCCACGCCTTCCTGGCAGGGGTTGGAGTTGGGTGTAAGGGTGCTCAGTAGTAGTGTTTTGCCACGGGCCGCCATGGGGTTGATCATCATTTCGCCGGCTCGTGTGCTACCAACCTTGAGATCCAGGTACCACCCCTTCTTGGTTGTCCAGTCCACCGCGTTGTCGCTGACAATTCGAATGCCCTGTACGGCATTGTTGCTGCTGAAGGGGTTGCTAGGCTGCGAAGTGATGGTTTGTTGTTGAAGATTACTGCGGTTCAGCGCTGAGCTTGGAGCAGATGTAGGCTGTCTGCGGGTTTTTTCATCCCAGATGCCATACAGGGTCATGGCGCGGGTGCTGTCCACATTGGCGTCGGTACTTTCGAAATACTTGCCGGTGCCGAATGCCACAATGTAGCCCGTGCCGCTGGGGTGGCGTACCAGGGACGGCGGTGCTGTGATGGCCTGGCTAGTCGCGCCGGAAGTGCGATCGTCGAGTGCTGTGTACAGCGGCCGGCCACCGTAGGCGACTGCGAAGCTGCTTGCGTTGATGTTGCCAATCAGAGTTTTGTTGAAGGGATCACCATTGATTGCTGTGCTCAGGGTTGGTACCAGATCAAAGCGCCACAAGTTGCCCTGAAGGTCGCCGGCATATGCATAATCTGCAATGCCGTCACTGTTGTTGTCGGCCAAGCGTGGCGAGGAAAGGCCATTTGCCACAGTGCTATCACCAGTGACGACCATTTCTTTCTCCATCGCGCCGGTCTCTATGTCCAGCACCATCAGCGAAGCAACATCGGCGGTTGCACCATCCTGATTGCCATAGCCATTTCCGGTGACCACTGCCCACTTGCCGGTATGCAGGCGGGCTATGACCGGCTGTGCGAAGGTGTAGCCAAGGTTGGCAAAGCCTGCATCGCTCGAGCTCTTTTCCCAAAGCAGCTTGATACTGCTTGGGTTAGTGATATCCAGTGCAAAGATCGAGCGTCCGCCCGCCCGCAGTGTGCCGACCAGAACCGTGTGCCAGGCATCGTCGTAATACACGTCGGCCACAGTGGGGGTACCGTCGACGAAGAAGTTGTGCTGACCACCTGTGTATCGTTGAGAAGTCAATTTGTACAGGTTGGGCATTACTGCCCTCGGTACGAATGCGAATGCCTCCTGGCCGGTGTTGACATTAAAGCCGTGTAGCATGCCATCGTTAGAACCTACATAGACCATCGGCGTGCGGCTGGCATTGGCGGTTTTGAACGCCTCATAGTCGCCTGCGCTGCCATCAATCTTGTCAGCCAGATAGCTGATGTATTTGGGGGCGGCCACAATTACTGGGGATGAGTTGACAATGTCTCCGAGTACACTGCTGCGGATACGGAAGGCACCGCTGGCAGAGCCTTCTTGGCTTTGATCGCCGCGAATGTACGCAACCCGCTCGCTGCCACGAGTGTCGGCAGGCGAGGTGCTTGAGTCGAAGTTGCGGTTGAGCATTGCTTGCTCAGCGCTGGAGAGGTTATCCCAGCTAAAGTCCTGCAGGTTATTGGTAGCTGTAGCGCTGTAGAACTTGATATTTCGACTGCTTGGCGTTTGCGCATCCACTTGTGTCTGAGCGCTCCACCTTGCTGTGCGCACACCTGCTTCGCTGATGTTGAATTTGGTCAGATCGCCTGACCAGTCCTCGCTGTTGAATTTGGTTTCGTACACTTCGCGGTTGAGGGCATCCTGAACGATGGATGCGGTCACGCCTGGCGCGCCGGCCGAAGTGGTACGGTTGCTGATGCGGCTGATGATGTCTTGGAAGGCTGTCACAATGGCGTCAGGAGTGTCTGCACTAAAAAACTCCCCGCGGCTGTTCAGGGCCGCATGCCACAAGTCATAGACATTGTTGTCGCTGCCGTCGCCTGCTGCAGGCCATGCTGTGCCTGACATAAGAGCTGAATAGCCGCTACCGCCGTGGGTCTCTCCAGTCCACGGGATACTGGCGTTGTTAAGACTGGCGTTTAGCCCGAGTCCAACCGCAAAAGTTGTCAGGTGTTGCCAGGTGGCTGGGTCATTGCGAGGATCCCAGTATTGAGTGCTGGCTGTAGCATTAGGCGCCTGAATAATCGGCTTCAGGTCGTTAGCTAGGCCAGTACGCGCATCTGTTGCCCAGTAGTGAAAAGCCAAGTCTGCAACAGTGTTGTTTGTAGCGTCGTTATAGGGGGCTAACGGGGTATATGTTGTGTTATCTGGAAGTGTTACAGATGTCTGATCTGGTCTGAAGGATGAAGGGGCACTTGCAGCGTTGTTCCAAATACCATCCGTCATCAGGATGTGATAGTTGGCGCGGCAAGAGTACTCGGGCGTTTGTACCGTGCCGCCGCTTTTGTTTGGGTCATATGCCCATGGGTCGTTGCTGGTGGAGATGTAGTCGCCTGCGCGTTTCATCGCTGCGTGCAGGAATGTTCCGCCGGAGTCGAAGGTGATTGTGGGCAGCCAGTTAAAGTAGTTTCCTCTGTGGGTCTGCGAGAATTTACGAAGCTGATTGCTGTTGCATTCGCTATCTGAACCATCAAATGATGAGCAGGAGTTTCTTAGTGTTTGCCAAGTTAAACGAATGCTGCTGGGAAGCCCGATGAAGGAGATGTTGGCAGCGGTTAGCGTTGCCAGATTGCGTGAACGGTAAAAGGAATACCAGCGAGCAAAATTGGTCTGCTCAGAGCTGCTTACTAATTGCAATCTGTAGCAGTTGTCATTGTTCTTTTGCTGTGATGTATTTGTTGGGCAGTTGTTAAGTGTAGTGTCAAAAACATAGTAGTAGGCTGGGACGCCGGCTTGGCGGGCGTCGCTTGTTACTGTGTAGTTGCTGCCGTCTTTGCTACAGGTCGGAGCTGGCATGTAGCTGGGGGCTGAGATAGTCGCCGTACATGTAGAGCTGTTGATGCGGGTTACTGTGAATGTGAAGTTTCCTTCAGTGAAATCCCGTGAGCCTCCATTGCTCAAGCTTATGTTTTTAGTGGTGTTAAGATAAAAGTCGGAGTCCGGGTTTTCAGCAAGTCGGCTTGAGGTAAAGCTTTCGCCGTAATTTGATCCGCGGCCGGCGGCAGTGTTATATGACCAGGAAACCTTATAGTCGTTGCTGAGGTTTACAAAGCCGGTAGTGGTGTTTGCTAGAAAACCATTATTTGGCGCATTCGTAAAAGTGCTCGTGTACTGAGAGTTACTTGCTGCGCGACTGCCGTCGGTATTGAACTTTACCGGCAAGGTATAGGTAACGTTCGGATTGTAATACATGGGGTTGTAATACGAAGATTTAACTCTGCGTGAGGAGCGCAGGGCCGTTCTATTTGCGTCGCTTTCGCTAATACCTTCAGGGTCATCCGGGACGCGTGCGTAAAACATGCTCCCTGAATTGTCGAGGGTTAATATCAGGTTTGGTGCCACGCTTTCGGAGAGAATCAGGGGGGTCTGCGACGGAGTCAGCAGGGTCGCCTGAGCTGACTGCATGGATACGGCCAGCAATGTTGTGCTGATGGTCAGGCTCAGGGCGGTTTTGCAAGTAAAGAGCATGCCGTTCATGGTTACAGTCCTGCGTCAAAAAGTTTGGCCGTAGTGGAGCGCATCAGCAGCTTTGCACCGGTGTCCGTATGCGTGGCTTGGCTGTTGAGCTCGTAACGGAATACGCCGGTGCCCACCAGCATGCTGCCGTATTCCGGGTTTTCCGATTCGCCATCCTCGCTGCCGGATGGGGCAGGCATGGCGTACCAGCTTATCGTGGTGCCGGGGTTGGCGACTGTGCCATTGGCCGGTTTGTAGGGGCGGGATTTGTTTGCGGTGCCAAACAGCATCGCGTAGCTGTACGCGCCGCCAGTCAGATTAAGCAGGCAGGGGGGCGGGTTCGTGCCGCCTGTGCAGTCGGTTGTGGCGGTCAGTGGAGTGATTGGCTTGGTCACTGAGCTCTCACCATCACGCAGGCCCATTTCGGCACTGGCGCTGACATTCTGTTGCAGGGTGTAGGCGCTCACCAGGCGTGTTTCCAGCGTGGCCTCGCGTGTGCTGGACAGGGCTAGCAGTGTCACCACCAGAAGCATAATCAGGGCGATGAATAGCGCTGCGCCATGTTGTTGTGTGCGCATAGTTGTTTTTTTCATGGCATGAGGTTCCTCAGCATCACGGTGTTTTGCGCTACCTGATACAGGTTGCCCTTGTCAGCTGTTTTCATTGCGGTTACTTGTGCTGTTGTGGCACCGGTCAGGGCAATCCAGTTGGCCAGCGCCGTGTCGGCACTGGTAGCGTCGCGCTGAGTTCCGGCCGTGCTGCGGAAAAGGGTGGTGTAGCGCACGGCCAAAACCGGGGCGGTGGTGCTGGCCTTGACGAAGCTGGTGATGGTTTGCGGGTTGCCTGCACTGCCCACGCCCAGTTCAAAGCGCAGATCTGTCAGGTTGTTGACAACCTCTGCGGCATTGCAGGTCAGGGTCTGGTTAGTGCTGTTGAACTGCAATCGTTCCACCTGCACTGTGTTGGTTTTGGTGTAGGGGGTTGTCAGAGTGTTGTCGATCACATTGCCTTGGCAGTTGCGCTCGGTATGGTCGCGGGGCTGGTAGCGGATGCAGATCTCGCTGGTCGAGACAAAAAGCACGCTCTGCCCTGCTGTTGTGAATGTGCAGCCGCCTGCAGTTACGGCCTTGAATACGTCGTCACTGGATTCATCTGGGCGCCGTTTGTAGCCAGCCTTGGCGATGGTTTGTTGAAGGAATATCTGTGCGTAACGTGCGCTTTCCTGATTGCCGCTGAGATTTTGCTGAAATGCGTAGGACCGCTTGTTGTCGATGTAAATCTGAGTCACGCCAAGGATCAGAAAGGTGCTCAGCAGCAGGGCAATCATTAGTTCGACCAGAGACAGTCCGCGTTGTCTGTTTGGGAGCATGGCAGGCCTCAGATTTCCGAGCGCAGTCGGTAGGTGCATTTGGTGTTGGCGTTGCTGCTGTTGTCGGTGCTTTCAAGGCACTCACCGGCCTTGGTGGTCCAGGCCACCTGAATTTCTATCGCCGAGCCGTTGTTGGCACAGGTGCCGGGTGTCGCAGTACGGCAAATGTAGAAATCACTGGTGAGCAAGCCGCTGGCTCCCGGCAACAGGCGGCTGGCGCGATCCGCCCAGCATGCCAATTGTTCGCTGGTGGTAGTGCTGGTGCTGGCGCAGCCGCCACTTGGCAGTCCCGGGAATGCCGTGCCGCTGGCTTTGTAGAAGCCTGAACTAGCAGGCAGGCCTGCCGGATTGGCGCGGATCAACTCCATCAGGTCATTGGCCAGAGCTGCTGCCGTATTGCGCTGAACGCTGTCCTGCGTATAGCTGAGAGTTTTGCCCTGAAGGGCAACCATGCCGAGTATCCCGACAGTAATGAGTAGCAGGGTTACCAGGATCTCGATCATGCTGAATCCGTTGGCTTTGTTCATGGTCAACCTCATGGTGTGCAGGAAGCTAGGGCGTTGCCTGCTACATCTGTTTTACCTTTGGCCAGCAGGCGGATGTTTCCGCTGGCTTCAACGGTCAATTTGTAACCGTTGGCAGCATCGCTGCCTTTGCAGATGATCAAAGTTCTGATGCTGCCCGCAGTGCCTGTCGAAGTGAAGGTGATAGGCAGGGCGCTACTGCTGCTTCTCAGGGTCAGGTCGGTTGGTATCACGAAGTTGCGAAGTTCTGTGCCGGCACAGACATCGCTGCTTGTGCTTTTGCTGCGAACTGTCCATGTGCCAGAGCTCTCGCAGACAACGACGGAGGAGCTTTTCTCTGCTGCCAGGCTGCGCGCGAACTGCAGCAGGCCGGCCAATTCGTTGCTGGCGCCTTGAAGTTTGTTGCTCTGCATGAATGAGCTGAAACTCGGAATGGCCACGGTGACAAAGATGCCGAGTACTGCCAGTGCAATCATTAGCTCGACGAGGGTCAGTCCTCGCTGGTGGTTTGCTTCGTGCATGGTGAAACCTCACTTTTCTTAGTTGCATCATGCCCAGATATCCTCGCGTTGTCGTGACGGGGTGGATAATTGGATGGGAATGCAGGATAACCGGTCAGCGGCAGCGAATATCGGCCGTTTGGGTGGGCTCCATTCCGTTGACAATGCGTGCGCGTCCCTGGCGATTGATGACTAACTGATGTAGTACCTCATCATTGTTGGAACAGATCAGAAAGCGCCCGTTACCCAAGGGGGTAGTGCCATCCGGGTGAAAGCGAATGCGTTGGGTGGCGCCTTGCCACAAGAGGTTGGTTTTCGCTGGCAGGCGTTCAGCAAGAAAGGGTAGGGTGGCTCCCGGATAACGTAGCACCCAGCCGCTGTGCCATTGGTTGTCACAGTTAACTCCGTCGGATGAACCGCAGATTTCCACGTCCCTCTGATGCAGAGCGCTGTGCATTCGAGCCTGTGTTAGGTGTCCGGCAATCAGTTGAGTGAGAGCCAGGCTGCGTTGTGCTTGTAGAAATGCAGCGAAATTGGGCGCTGCCCACATGCCAAGCAAGCTGATAAGACTCAGGGCGATGAGTAGTTCGTTAAGGCTGAAAGCGGCGGAGTTTCGTAGTTTTCTCATGGTAAATAATCCCTTTTGAAGTGGCCGTCCTGGCTGCTCTTGGTGTAGCTGGCGGTGTAAATCTGTCAATTGTTTTGCGGATGAGTGAGCAGATGTCTTGGGATGTGTTGGTGGTGGGTGGTGGAGTCAATGGTTTGCTTACCGCATTGGGGTTGGCTAGGGCAGGGCGGCGGGTTTGTCTGTTGGAGCGTCAGGCGCTCGGACGGGAGTCCTCTTGGGCTGGTGGTGGGATCGTTTCGCCGCTGTATCCGTGGCGTTACCCTCCAGCTATATCGGCTCTTGCAAGCTGGGGGCAGCACTATTACCCGCGCCTGGCTGAGCAGTTGCTGAGGTTGACTGCCGTTGACGCTGAGGTTTTTGTCAGCGGTCTGTACTGGTTGGATTTGCCCGATGAGGCGGAACTCAAAGGTTGGGCCTGCGAGCAGGGAGTGGAGCTGGAACTCTTTGCCGGTGGCGAGCTTAGAAATAGACTGCCTGCCTTGGCCCATGATTACCTCCAGGCGCTGTACTGCCCTGCGTTAGCCAATGTGCGAAATCCTAGGTTGCTAAAGGCCCTGAAGCTGGCAGTCCTGAAGCAACCAAGTTTGGTTGTGCAGGAAAACACTTCGGTAAACAGGTTTTTGCTGGGTTGTTCCGGCATCCGTGGAGTTGAGACTCAAGCAGGACCTTTGCTGGCTGATAAAGTTGTCCTAACCGCCGGCGCCTGGAGTGGCGAGCTGCTGGCAAAGCTCGGTCTGTATCTGCCCGTCGAACCGGTCAAGGGGCAGATGATCCTGTACAAGTGCGAGCCGGATTACCTTCCTGCCATGGTGCTAGCCGAGGGGCGTTATGCCATTCCTCGGCGCGATGGCCACGTGCTGGTGGGCAGCACGCTGGAGCATGTCGGGTTTGATAAAACGCCGACCGGGGACGCGCTGGCTAGCCTCAAGGCGTCTGCCGAGAGAATGCTGCCGGGCTTGGCGCAGCGCGAGGTGGTCGGCCATTGGGCTGGGTTGCGGCCTGGCTCGCCGGATGGGATTCCCTTTATCGGTGAGGTGCCTGAGTTGCCCGGGCTGTGGCTCAACTGCGGGCACTACCGCAATGGTCTGGTGCTGGCGCCGGCATCCTGTGAGCTGTTGAAGAATCTCATGCTGGGCGAGACGCCGATCGTTGATTCGGCGCCTTACTCGCCGGCGGGGCGACTCAGGGCTTTGTGACGGGCAGCGATCAGTCGATGCCCAGTTTCTTCAGGCGGTAGCGCATTGAGCGGAAGGTCAGGCCGAGGCGCTCGGCTGCGGCGGTGCGGTTCCAGCGCGTTTCTTCCAGGGCCTGCATGATCAGCTTGCGCTCGACTTCTTCGAGGTAGTCTTCTAGGTTGTCGATCTGTGCCAGCGAGGCCTCGCCGGAGGCGGCGCTGCAGCTGGCCTCACTCAGGCGCAGGTCATGCGGCTGGATCAGGTCGTTTTCGCACAGGGTGTAGGCACGCTCGAGCATGTTTTCCAGCTCGCGCACGTTGCCGGGAAAGCGATAGCTCTTGAGCTTTTCCAGGGCTTCGGGGGTCAGTCGGGCGGGGCTGAGTCCGCAGGCGTCGGCCAGTCGCTTGAGGGTGACTTCTGTCAGCAGCGGGATGTCTTCGCGGCGTTCGCGGAGTGGCGGTACGCTGAGTTCGATGACGTTCAGGCGGTAGTAGAGGTCCTGACGGAAGCGTCCGGCGGCGACCTCTGCGGCCAGGTCCTTGTGGGTGGCGCTGAGGATGCGCACATCAACCACCACCTCCTGCTGACCGCCAACGGCGCGCACGGCCTTTTCCTGAATGGCCCGTAGCAGCTTGACCTGCATCGGCAGTGGCAGGTCGGCGACTTCGTCGAGGAATAGAGTGCCGCCATTGGCAGCCTGGAACAGGCCCTGCTTGTCCTCGACGGCGCCGGTGAAGCTGCCTTTCTTGTGGCCGAAGAATTCGCTTTCCATCAGCTCGGAAGGAATGGCGCCGCAGTTGACAGGAACGAAGGGGTGCTCGCTGCGCGGGCCCTGTTCGTGGATCAGGCGGGCCACCAGCTCCTTGCCGCTACCCGACTCGCCGGAGATGTACACCGGTGCCTGGCTGCGGGCCAGCTTGGCGATTTGGTTGCGCAGGGTGCGCATGGGCGGAGCGTCGCCGAGCAGACGGTGGTCTACCGGTGCGTCTTCGCTGCTCGGATTGCCCAGGCGCAGAGCTGTGCCGACCAGTTCGCGTAGGCGGGTGAGGTCGACCGGCTTGGTCAGGAAGTCGAAGGCTCCGGCCTTGAGGGCGTTGACGGCGGTGTCAAGGCTGCCGTAAGCGGTGATCATGGCGACCGGCAACTGGGGGTGGCGCTGCTGGATGAACTGCACCAGCTCCAGGCCGGTGCCGTCGGGCAGGCGCATGTCGGTCAGGCACAGATCGAACGGCTCGCGGGCCAGCCATTCGGCGGCTTCCTTGAGATTGCGGGCGCTGCGGGTGTCGAGCTTCATGCGCCCGAGGGTAATTTCCAGCAGTTCGCGAATATCGGGCTCGTCGTCGACGATCAGGGCTCTCTGGCGACTCATGTTCAGCTCAGTCTGCGCGGGTGGGCGAAGGTGATGCGGAAGCAGCTGCCGCCACCTTCGCGAGGTTTGTAGTCGAGGCGTGCCTGGTTGCTTTCGCACAGTTCACGGGAAATATACAGGCCCAGGCCGGTGCCTTTGTTCTCGGTGGTATAGAACGGCTCGAAGATATGCTGTTCCTGCTCCGGAGGGACGCCCGGGCCGTCGTCAAGCACCTCGAGTACCGGCAGGTCGCTTTCCGTGTCGCGGAACAGTTTCATCCATACCTGACCATTACGGTTTTTCTGCGCACTGTAGCGCAGACCGTTCTGCACCAGGTTGCTGAGCACTTGGGTCAGTTGATGCGGGTCCATGCGGGTCTGCAGGCTGCCGCCTTCGGCTTGAATGTGCAGTTGCTGATTGGCCCTGGCGGACTGGCGGAACTCGCTGGCGAAGCGGTGCAGCCAGTACTTGAGGTCAAGCAGCTGGGGTTCGGCCTGGCGGCGGCGTGACAGTTGCAGAATGTTCTCGATGATCAGGTTCATTCGTCGCGACTGATCCTGGATGATCTGTGCCAGGCGCTTGTCGGCCTCCGGTAGCTCATCGGACTCCTGCAGCAGTTGTGCGGCGTGGCTGATGGCGCCGAGAGGGTTGCGGATCTCGTGGGCGATGCCGGCTGTCAGGCGCCCGAGTGAGGCCAGCTTGAGCTGCTGGGCCTGCTGCGCGATAGGGGAAATGTCTTCGAGAAAGATAAGAGTGTTGTTCTGGCCGCCGTCATGCAGGTTGACGAAGCTCGGCTGCAGTACCGGGCCATCCGTGACGGCCTGCAGGCTGTCGGGGCGTAGCGTCGGGTTGCCTTGCCAGTGTTGCAGGCGCTGCACCAGTTCGGGAGTCAGCAGGTCAAGGCGCCGGCCAATCAACTGCGGTTTGCCGAGCAGGCTGAGTGCGCTCTGGTTGGCTTGCAGAACCAAGTGGTTGGCGTCCATGACCAGGATGCCGGTGCGCATACGTTCAAGAATCTGCGCGTTGATGGCCTCCAGGTTGGCAACCTCGGCAGCCCGTTCGGCGGCCAGTTGCTCGCTCTGGCGCAGCTTCTTGCTCAGCCCTTGGACAAACAGGGCTGCGGCAAAGCACAGGGCGCCCAGGGCGCCGACCTGAACGAACTGTCCAGCGGCCGCGGGGCGGCTGAGGCTAAGGTAAAACGTCAGGTAGATCAGTGCCGAAGCGGCAAAGGCGGCAAGCACCAGGCCGATACGGCCGCGTAGCATGAAATTGGCAATCGCTACCGCGACGATCAGCAGGTTGCCGATGCCGCTGGGTGCTCCGCCCGCTGAATAGAACAGCGTCGCCAGCAGGGCGATGTCGCTCAGGGCCAGGGCGAAGGTTTGCGCCAGGCGATCTGGCTGTCGTACCAGCAGGGCGGCGACGGCATTGAAGATCAGGTAGACCCAGCAGCCAATCTCGAACAGTGAGGAGTTGGCCAGGTCGAGCAACTGATCGTGCAGGCTGAGGGAAACCAGTACGGCGAGGACCAGGCCAACAATGATGCGATAGGCATGGTAGAGCCTGAGGATGCGCAGGCTCTGGCTGCTCTCAATGCTGCTGAGCTCAGTCATGCTTGCCCAGGCGTTGGTGCTCCAGGCTGCAGAACCACTGCTCGCCTGTGCTCAGAGCACGGTCCTTGGGCAGATGTGCGTCACAATGAGCGCAGCGCACCGTTGGAGTGGCTTCAGGTTCGGCAGCTGTTTCCTTTCGCGGGGAGGGCTGCTGGAAACGGCGCCACAGCCAGTAGGCCGTTGCAATCAGGGCTATCCAGAAGAGCAGTCGCAGCATGGCAGTTCGTCATGATCGGAGTCGAAGCGGCAGTGTAGCGAAGCGCTTGGGGGGAGCCCAGAGGTCGGGCGTGAAGGCAACAAAAAAGGAGGCCTTGGCCTCCTTTTTGTGCGTCACTCGTCTATCAGTCGAACAGACCGAAGGTCATGTAGCTGAACCAGGAACGATCATCGTTGTTGCCTTCGGCTTCGGCGCCCAGATCTTCTTTGGCTTCGTCGCTTTCATCCTGGTTTTCCGGCTGCAGCTCCTCGGGAATGGCTTCGACAGCATCTTCATACTGCTTGATCACATCCTGGCTGGCGCGGGTCTGGCCCGGCGGCAGCGGTGCATCCGTGTCGATCAGGCCGAGCGTCGCGGTGGCCAGCCAGGAGCGGTTGTCGGCTTCTTCTTCGCGCGGCACAAATGCGCCATCGACCAGGCTCGGGTGGTCCGGATAGTTCTGCTTCAGGGCTTCCAGGCTGGTGGCTGCCAGGTCGTCGAGATGCAGGCGCTGGTAGGCTTCGGTCATGATCGCCAGGCCATCGCCAACGGCAGGGGTTTCCTGGAAGTTTTCCACCACGTAGCGGCCGCGGTTGGCGGCGGCGACATAGGCCTGACGCTTGAGGTAGTAGTTGCCGGCGTGCACTTCATAGGCGGCCAGCAGATTGCGCAGGTAGACCATGCGCGCCTTGGCGTCCGGGGCGTAGCGGCTGTTGGGGTAGCGGCTGGTCAGTTGGGCGAACTCGTTGAACGAGTCGCGGGCGGCACCCGGGTCACGCTTGGTCATGTCCAGCGGCAGGAAGCGCGCCAGCAGGCCGCGGTCCTGATCGAAAGAGGCCAGACCCTTGAGGTAGTAGGCGTAGTCGACGTTGGCGTGCTGCGGGTGCAGGCGGATGAAGCGCTCGGCTGCCGATTTGGCGGCTTCCGGCTCGATGTTCTTGTAGTAGGCGTAGATCAGTTCCAGCTGCGCCTGTTCGGCATAACGGCCGAACGGATAACGCGATTCCAGCGCCTTGAGCTTGGCAATGGCGCTGGAATAGGTCTTATTGTCCAGATCTTCCTGGGCCTGCTGATAGAGCTGCGACTCACTGAGGTTCTCGTCGACCACCTCGTTCGACGAACAGGCAGCGGTAAGTGCCATGAAGGCGATCAGCAGCAGGTGTTTCACTGACATAGCGGCTTGCATCCCTGTGACGGCCGGCTGTCTAGGGGGCCGTCGTCCTGTTATGATGAGCGCCCCAGGTTTCCCGGGGACAAAGACGCCGTATTTAACCACAGCGCACGGCGGTTTCCAAAAGCCGTGCCTCGCCCAGATGTGCCCATGTCCGAGATAATCCAACTACGTGCCGAAGTGCCTTTCGAGATGGGCGGTCAGCGCCTTGACCAGATCGCCGCACAACTCTTTGCTGAACACTCGCGTTCGCGCCTGGCCGGTTGGATCAAGGAAGGGCGCCTGACCGTCGATGGTGCGGTGCTGCGTCCGCGCGATGTGGTGCACTTCGGCTCGGTACTGGAGTTGGAAACCGAGCAGGAGGCCCAGGGTGAGTGGGTGGCGCAGGACATCCCGCTGAACATCGTCTACGAGGACGATGATCTGCTGGTGATCGACAAGCCGGCGGGGCTTGTGGTCCATCCGGCTGCCGGGCATGCCGATGGCACCCTGCTCAATGCCCTGCTGCATCATGTGCCGGACATCATCAATGTGCCGCGCGCCGGTATCGTGCATCGTCTGGACAAGGACACCACAGGTCTCATGGTGGTGGCCAAGACGCTGGAAGCGCACACCCAACTGGTGGCCCAGCTGCAGGCACGCACCGTCAGCCGGATCTACGAATGCATCGTGATCGGCGTGGTCACTTCCGGTGGCACCGTCGATGCCCCCATCGGCCGTAGCTCGGCCAATCGCCAGCGCATGGCGGTGATCGAGGGCGGCAAGCCGGCCGTCAGTCATTACCGCGTGCTTGAGCGCTTCCGCTCGCACACCCATGTGCGGGTCAAGCTGGAAACCGGGCGTACTCACCAGATTCGCGTGCACATGACCTACGCCGGTTTCCCGCTGGTCGGCGATCCGGTATATGCCGGGCGCTTCCGTATTCCGCCGGCGGCCAGCCCGACGCTGGTGCAGACGCTCAGGGAGTTCCCGCGCCAGGCTCTGCACGCCCGTTTCCTGGAACTGAAGCATCCGACCACCGGCAAGCGCATGAAATGGGAATCGCCGTTGCCGGAAGATCTGGTCTGGCTGCTTTCCCTGCTGCGTCAGGATCATGAATCCTTCGTGTGAGCCGCTGAGCCTGGCCGACTGCCTGCTGCCTGAGTGGCCGGCCCCGGCCCGTGTGCGCAGCTGCGTCACCACGCGTGCCGGCGGCGTCAGTCTGCCGCCGTTCGACCGTCTCAATCTCGGTACCCATGTTGGTGACGATGCCGATGCCGTCGCGCAGAACCGCTCCCGGCTGCAGACGTTGCTGGGTTGTCAGCCGACCTGGCTGAATCAGGTGCACAGCCCGGATGTGGTCGAAGCCACGCCTGCTCAGGTGCTCACCGCGGATGCCAGCTGGACGGCCACGCCCGGGGTCGCGGCGCTGGTGATGACGGCCGACTGTCTGCCGGTGCTGTTCTGTGATCGTGCCGGTACCCGTGTTGCCGCCGCCCATGCCGGCTGGCGCGGGCTGGCTGGTGGCGTGCTGGAAAACACGCTCAGGGCCCTGGCGTTCGATCCGGCCGAGACGCTGGTCTGGCTGGGCCCGGCTATTGGTCCTGCGGCTTTCGAAGTCGGCGCCGAAGTGCGCGAGGCCTTTGTGGTCCAGCATGCCGAGGCCGCCTCGGCTTTTGTGCCGGGCGCTCAGGCGGGCAAGTTCATGGCTGATATCTACCAGCTGGCGCGTATCCGCCTGGCGGCCCAGGGCGTCACGGCCGTCTATGGCGGCGGCTTGTGCACGGTCAGCGACGAGCGTTTCTTCTCCTATCGCCGCGCCGCCCGCACCGGGCGTTTTGCCAGTCTGATCTGGCTGGCCAACTGAGCGCCGGGCTGATCCCGGTCAAGATTGGCGGCCTTGAATCGCTGAAAACTGTCCTCATCTAGACTGCAACCCGGCGGGTTTCTGCTCAGGAGTGTGCTGTTGCTCCGGCCCGCCCTACCTAGAGGAAGGATGAATCCATGCGAATCGATCGTTTGACCAGCAAGCTGCAACTGGCCCTTTCCGATGCCCAGTCGCTGGCCGTCGGCCATGATCACCCGGCCATCGAGCCGGTTCACCTGCTGCATGCCCTGCTGGAACAGCAGGGCGGCTCCATCAAGCCGTTGCTGATGCAGGTCGGTTTCGACGTCAATGCCCTGCGTCAGGGGCTGACCAAGGAGCTCGACCAGCTGCCGAAGATCCAGAACCCGACTGGCGACGTGAACCTGTCCCAGGATCTGGCGCGCCTGCTCAACCAGGCAGATCGTCTGGCTCAGCAGAAGGGCGATCAGTTCATTTCCAGCGAGCTGGTGCTGCTCGCCGCGCTGGATGAAAACACCAAGCTGGGCAAGCTGCTGCTGGCTCAGGGCGTGAGCAAGAAAGCCCTGGAAAACGCCATCGCCAACCTGCGCGGCGGTGAGGCGGTGAATGATCCGAACGCCGAGGAGTCGCGCCAGGCGCTGGACAAGTACACCGTCGACCTGACCAAGCGCGCCGAAGACGGCAAGCTCGACCCGGTGATCGGCCGTGATGATGAAATCCGCCGCACCATCCAGGTTCTGCAACGCCGCACCAAGAACAACCCGGTGCTGATCGGCGAGCCCGGCGTCGGCAAGACCGCCATCGTCGAAGGGCTGGCCCAGCGCATCGTCAATGGTGAGGTGCCCGACGGCCTCAAGGATAAGCGTCTGCTGTCGCTGGACATGGGCGCGCTGATTGCCGGTGCCAAGTTCCGCGGCGAATTCGAGGAGCGCCTCAAGGCGGTGCTCAACGAGCTGGGCAAGCAGGAAGGGCGGGTCATTCTGTTCATCGACGAGCTGCACACCATGGTCGGCGCCGGCAAGGCCGAGGGCGCCATGGACGCAGGCAACATGCTCAAGCCTGCGCTGGCCCGTGGCGAGCTGCACTGCGTGGGCGCCACCACGCTGGACGAGTACCGCCAGTACATCGAGAAGGATGCTGCGCTGGAGCGCCGTTTCCAGAAGGTGCTGGTCGATGAGCCGAGCGAAGAAGATACCATCGCCATCCTCCGTGGCCTCAAGGAACGCTACGAGGTGCACCACAAGGTGACCATTACCGACGGTGCCATCATCGCGGCGGCGAAACTGTCGCACCGCTATATCACCGACCGCCAGCTGCCTGACAAGGCCATCGACCTGATCGACGAGGCGGCCAGCCGTATCCGCATGGAGATCGATTCCAAGCCCGAGGAGCTGGATCGTCTGGAGCGTCGTCTGATTCAGTTCAAGGTCGAGCGCGAAGCGCTGAAGAAGGAAGACGATGAGGCTGCCCTCAAGCGTCTGGAAAAACTCAAGGAAGATATTGCCCGCCTGGAGCAGGAGTACGCCGATCTCGAGGAAATCTGGAAGTCGGAGAAGGCCGAGGTGCAAGGCTCGGCGCAGATTCAGCAGCGTATCGAGCAGGCCAAGGCCGAGCTGGAGACCGCCCGACGCAAGGGCGATCTCAACCGCATGGCCGAGCTGCAGTACGGCGTGATTCCCGATCTGGAGCGCAGCCTGCAGATGGTCGACCAGCACGGCAAGAGCGAGAACCAGCTGCTGCGCAACAAGGTCACCGACGAAGAGATTGCCGAGGTGGTGTCCAAGTGGACCGGCATTCCGGTGAGCAAGATGCTCGAAGGGGAGCGCGAGAAGCTGCTGCGCATGGAAGACGACCTGCACAAGCGCGTGATCGGTCAGCACGAGGCGGTGGTGGCGGTGGCCAATGCGGTGCGTCGTTCGCGCGCCGGCCTGTCCGATCCCAACCGGCCCAGCGGCTCCTTCCTCTTCCTCGGCCCGACCGGGGTGGGCAAGACCGAGCTGTGCAAGGCGCTGGCCGAGTTCCTCTTCGATACCGAGGAGGCGCTGGTGCGCATCGACATGTCCGAGTTCATGGAGAAGCACTCGGTGGCTCGCCTGATCGGTGCGCCGCCCGGCTATGTGGGCTACGAGGAGGGTGGTTACCTGACCGAGGCGGTACGCCGCAAACCTTACTCGGTGATCCTCATGGACGAGGTGGAGAAGGCTCACCCGGATGTGTTCAACGTGCTGTTGCAGGTGCTCGAAGATGGTCGCCTGACCGACAGCCAGGGCCGTACCGTGGACTTCAAGAACTGCGTGGTGGTGATGACCTCCAACCTGGGCTCGGCGCAGATCCAGGAGCTGGTCGGTGATCCGGAGGCCCAGCGTGCCGCGGTGATGGATGCCGTCAGCCAGCACTTCCGTCCGGAGTTCATCAACCGCATCGACGAGGTGGTGGTATTCGAGCCGCTGGGGCGTGAGCAGATCGCCGGTATCGCGACTATCCAGATGGCGCGCCTGCGTGCCCGGCTGGCCGAGCGCGAGCTGTCGCTGGAGCTGACCGACGAGGCGCTGGACAAGCTGGTGGCTGTTGGCTTCGACCCGGTCTACGGCGCGCGTCCGCTCAAGCGCGGGATTCAGCGCTGGATCGAGAACCCGCTGGCACAGCAGATCCTGGCCGGCAAGTTCGTTCCCGGCACCGTGATCAAGGCCAAGGTCGACGGCGAGGAGATTGTATTCGCCTGACGCCGCCCGTTAAGCAAAAAGCCCCGCACTGCGGGGCTTTTTTGTGTCTGCAGCTTCAGCTGCGACGGGCGACGATGAACTCCGCCAGTTGCCGCAGCGGCTCGGCGCGCTCATCGAAATCGCGCAGCGCGGCGAGAGCCTGATCGCGCAGTTCGAGGGCATAGGCCTTGGCCGCTTCAAGGCCAAGCAAGGCCGGGTAGGTCGGCTTGTCGTTGGCTTCGTCCTTGCCCTGGGTTTTGCCCAGTGTGGCGGTATCGCTTTCCACATCGAGGATGTCGTCCTGCACCTGGAAAGCCAGGCCGATGGACTGGGCATACTGCTGCAGGGCGTTCAGTTGAATGGCACTGGCCTTGCCGCTGGCCATGGCGCCAAGCACTACGCTGGCTTCGATCAGGGCGCCGGTCTTGTGCCGGTGCATGCGCTCGAGAGCCTGCTGGTCGATCTTGATACCGACGGCGGCGAGGTCGATGGCCTGGCCACCCACCATGCCGGCCGGTCCTGCCGCGCGACTGAGGGTGGCGAGCATGCGCAGGCGCAGGGCGGCATCGGCCGGATTGCCGGCATCACTGCCGAGCACTTCGAAGGCCAGGCTCTGCAATGCATCGCCGGCCAGAATCGCGCAGGCCTCGTCGAAGGCGATATGAGTGGTTGGCTGGCCGCGGCGCAGGTCATCGTCGTCCATGGCGGGCAGGTCGTCATGCACCAGCGAGTAAGCGTGGATCAGCTCCACCGCGCAGGCGGCACCATCGGCCTGTGCCAGATCGCCGCCGAGGGATTCGCAGGCGGCGTAGACCAGTAGCGGGCGCACGCGCTTGCCACCATTGATCACGCTGTAGCGCATGGCGGCATAGAGTCGCTCAAGGTCGCTGGCGGGTGCCTGGAACAGGCGTTCGAGGGCGGCGTCGACGCGCTGCTGGCTGCGTTGCTGGTAGGCGGCGAACATCAGGCGTCTCCGGCCTCGAAGGGGGCTTCCTCCAGCTCGCCATCGCGTTCCAGCAGGATCTGCACCTTCTGTTCGGCCTGGGTCAGGGCGCTCTGGCAGTCCCGGGTCAGGCGGATGCCCTGCTCGAAAGCGCTCAGCGACTCTTCCAGCGGCAGCTCGCTGCTTTCCAGGCGCTCAACCAGTGCTTGCAGTTCGCTCAGGGATTGCTCGAAATCGAGCGTGGCTTTCTTGCGGGCCATGGGGGACTACTTCTCGTGGGCTGTCGGAACCGGCGCGACACTAGCAGAGGGCGGCGCAGCGGGCAAATCAGGCCAGGCTGGCCGCATTGAGCTGCGTAGCCGGTTGCGGGCGACCGTAGTAATAGCCCTGCAGCCGCTGGCAGCCGTTGAGCTGGAGGAAGGCTGCCTGCCGTTCGTTTTCCACGCCTTCGGCTATCACTTCCACGCCCAGTTGCGCGGCCATGGTCAGGATGCCGCGCACCAGTGCTACCGACTGGGTGCTGTCTGGCAGGTCGGCGACGAACTGACGGTCGATCTTGATACCGTCGAAGTGGAATTGCTGCAGGTAGGTCAGCGAGGCGTAGCCGGTACCGAAGTCGTCCAACAGCAGCGGTAGACCGGCCTGCTTCAGGCGTGCCAGGCTGTCACGCACCGCCGGTCCGTCGCTGAGCAGGGCGCTTTCGGTGACCTCCAGCTCGAGCCAGTCGGGGTTGACCTGTTCTTCGGCGAGAATCGCCAGCAGCCGCCCGGCCAGATCGTCCTGGCTGAAATCCAGTGGCGACAGGTTGATGGCCACGCGCCAGTCGAGGCCGGCCAAGTGCCACTGGCGCACCTGACGACAGGCCATGCGCACGATCTTGGGTGTGGTTTCGAGAATCAGGCCGCTGTCCTCCAGAACCGGAATGAATTCGTTCGGCGCGACCAAGCCGCGGCTGGGCGAGTGCCATCGAAGCAGTGCTTCCATCGCCAATGGCTGGCCGGAGGGTGAAACCTGAGGCTGGTAGAACAGTTCGAACTCGTCGCGCTGGATGGCGAGTCGTAGTTCGGCTTCAAGCATCTGTCGAAGCTCGGTGGCTTCGCTCAGTCTCGGACTGTAAAGCGCCATGTTGTTACGCCCGCTGTCTTTGGCTGCATAAAGCGCAAGGTCTGCCTGCTTGAGCAGTTCGCTGGCATTGCTCGGCTGGCCACCGTGCAGCGTCAGGCCAATGCTGGGGGTGATGTTGAAATGGTACTGGCGAACCTGAAAGGGAGCTTTGAAGGCGGCGAGCAGGGCTTCACCAAGGGCTTGAGCGCTGCTGCGTTCGGCACCTTCGAGCAGGCAGACAAATTCGTCTCCACCACTGCGGCCAAGCAGGCAGTGGGGGGGCATGAGTGGCTTGAGTCGCTCGGCGATTTCTACCAGCAGGCGGTCACCCAGCTCGTGGCCATGGATGTCGTTAATGCGCTTGAAGTGGTCGATATCGAGGAACAGCAGGGCCAGGCGGCTGCCGGCGGCGAGCAGTTGCTCCAGACGCTGCTGCAGCTGGTGGCGGTTGGCCAGTTGAGTCAGTGGATCGAAGTGGGCCAGAAAGCGCAGGCGCTGTTCGGCCAGTTTGCGATCGCTGATATCACGTAGCAGTACCAGATAATGCTTTTCTCCTTCGCGCAGGAAGGGCGTCATGGAGATTTCCAGGGAGGTTTCGTGGCCATTGCGCAGCGTGGTGAATTCAAGATTACTGCTGGCCGGAGCCTGGATCAGCCGCTCCCAGCAGCCACCCCCGAGCAGTCGATCCTGTGGCAAGTTGCCTTGCAGGTCCCTAGGCGTACAGGCGAACAGCTTGGCTGCCGCCGGATTAGCCTGCTCTACCCGTAGTTCGTGATCGACCACCATCATGCCGATCGGTGCGGTGTCGATCAGCGTGCTCAGCAGTTTCTGGCTCTCGCGCAGCGTGTGCTGCTGGCGCTGCAGTTGCTCGAACATGAGGTTGAAGCTGCTGGCCAGCTGGCTGATCTCATCGTTGCCAGAGATTTCGGCGTGGGCATCCTCTGCGCCGAGAGCAAAACGCTGGGTCGCCTGCTCGATAGCTGCCAGGCGGCGAGTCACCAGCAGGTGGTACAGGGCGTTGAGTACCAGCCCGAGGGTCAGTAGCAGGAGCAGAACTTGCCCTATGAACAGCCAGGTGTTGTGACTGGTTAGTCGCAGTTGTTCGGCAAAGTCGAAACTGACCAGTAATACATGACTGCCCTGGCGGTCGAGCGGGTAGATTGCGAGAAAACGCTCGTCACTTTGGGCAATCCAGTGGGCCTTGGTGCTGGCGCCATGGCGGGCCAGGTCGGCGTGGCTGAGGCCGGTCAGACTGGTCAGCTCAAGGCCTAGACGGGTTGCCGCGACAATCTGTTGCTCGGCATCGATTACCATGGCCCAGCGGACATTGGCCAGGCTGCCCAGGTCAGCTAGCTCGGTTTGCAGCTCTTCACTGCGACCTTGGCGCAAGTGATCGGCCAGGCTGCTCTGCAGCAAGGCCAGGGTCTGTTCGCTGTGTTGGCGCCAGTTGCGCATTTCGGCACTGCTGCGTAACGGCAATTCGATACTCAATAGCAGCAGGCTGAACATCAGGGCAAAAAGGCCGAGCAGCAGGGGTAAAGAGCGACGCAGCGATAGTTGAGTCAGCATGCATCACCCTGACAGCTGTTGGGGAGCATCTGGCGGATATTCGCCGGTTTGCTCTGAAGTTGGCGGCTGAAGAGGTACTGGTTGAGGCGCTGCATGCTGCGCTGTAACTCGCCGTCCTTGACCAGTTGCTGATTGAGGGTGGCATCTCCCATCTGCAGGCCTGAGAGCGTCACTTCCAACTCATTCTGACTAAGGCCCAGACGACGCTCCAGGCGTTGATCATGGCTGGCCCGTTGGTGCTGCCACTCCTTGAGACTGGTGAACCACAGTGCGCGCAGCCGTTTTGCCTGCTCAGAGGTGATGGTATGTGGGTTGATCACCAGTACATCGACGATTTCGTTTGGTAGCGCGCGACTATCCAGCAGTCGGTGGGCATTCAGCTCCGCGAAATCCAGACTGGCCGAGGCAAAGTTGATTGCTGCATCAATCTGGTCATTCTGCAAGGCAGTCAGATGTTCGTTGATCGGCATGTCCAGTACCCGCACATCCGTGCGGTTTAGCTTGGCCAGATCCAGAGTGCGGGAGAGGAAGTAGGCACCCAATGCACTATTTTCCACGCCGATCTGCTTGCCGCGTAGTTCACTCAGCTGCGTGATAGAGCGTTTGGCGAACAGCACATCGGCGCCGGTCGAGACGTCTGCTACTAGAAGTATTTCTACGGGCTGACCGCTGCTTTGCAGGATCAAGGCTTCGTCGAGGGTCAGCAGAGCGGCATCCAGCATGCCATTTCGGTAGCCGCGAAGTACGCCTGTGGCGTGGGGATATTCGACTAGGCGTAAGTGACCTTGCTGCATCCAGCCGAGATCATCAGCCAGATACAGTGGCGCATAGCCGAGCCAGCGATTGGCGCCTATGCGCACGGTATCTTTCGGCTCGCTACAGCCTGCCAGCAGACCAAGGATCAGGGCGATGGCAACAAAACGAGGCATCCTGCCGCTCCGCGGAGATCAGCCTGCACCTTAACCCATGAAGTTAGTGGGGGGAACATCCATAACAACCGCGAGCCTCAGATTTTTCGGCTAGAGCCGGTTAATGCTGATGTTATCCAGGAACAGCGATTGGTCTGAGCGAGTTCCAAGCACAAGCAGTTCCATGCGTCGATAAGTACCAGCCGGCACCTGGAAACTCTGCTGCAACTGACTCCAGACCCCGCCCTTGGTATTCACCACGCCGAGTGACAGCGTACGAGCATTGCCGGACGTATCTTCAAGGTAGAGGTAGGCATAGGACAGCGCCGTGACGCTGGCAGTGCGGCTTACCATCACGTCAGCACTAAAGCGATACGACAAGCCTGGCTGCACCTTGCCGGCTAGCAACAGGCTGGCTCCAGTACCGTCGGCCTTACGCGCATAAACCTCCAGCGACTTGCCCGTTGCCGCCAGCGCAGTGAGCCGATTGCTGCCGTAGAATCCGGTCCATTCCCCCATCACGCTGTCGAACGTCCAGATAAATGCCGCTGGTGTCACTGGCTTGATTGCGGTGGTGGGCGTTATTTCGTCGAGCTGGACTTCATCCAGAAGTACACCCAGGCGGTTCATGCTTAGTAGGCCCAGGTAGGTGTTACGGATGACTGTTGGTGGCGGCTGGTAGATAAAGGTCATCTCGATGGGCGTGAACTCGCTACTGGTCACCGACTTGATCGTACCGTTGGCGCTGTTGTAGCTGATGCCGGCATTATCTTCGTGGACCATGCCCAGGAAAACATTGCCGCGCACGTTGGTGCCCTTGAGCATGACCTTGGCTTTCAACCGGTAGGTGGCGCCAACCTTGAGCACGCCGACAGAGGTGGCGAGCATGTCGTCGCGACCAGCCGGAAGGTCGAATTGCAACGCGTCGTCACGACAATTTTTACCTACGTTTAGTTGGCTCAGCTTGGCCACATTAAGCAAGGTTTTCCAACCATCCAGAGTGCGAAATTCGCTGTTGGTTACCAAGCCGGTGAGGGTTGGTTTGGTACACCAGGCCGTTATCGGCGGTGTTACGGGCGTGGCCGGTGTGGTTGGTTTAGTGGGTGTGGTCGGCGTGCTGGTCGGGTTGATCGTTTCGGGTACTTTGGTCGGACGCAGTGAGGCGATCTGTGTGGCCATATCGTTGAGCGCGCGAGCGGCGTCAGCAAAGCTGGCGCGGCCACATGCCTGGTTGGCACAGGTACTGTCGCTCAGGGCGGGAGTGGAAAATAACGGCGCTTGCACCGGAGCATTAAACGCTTGAGGGTAGGCCATGATGGTCGCGAAGCGACCCTGTATACCGTAGCCGCGCCCCCATTCAAAGGTTCCTTGGTGAATGCCACGGGCCAGGTAGGTGTAGTAACCCTCGGTTTGATCCTGCTCGTACGAGTGACGCAATCCCAGATTGTGGCCGATCTCGTGAGCCATGGTGCTAAGACTGCAATCCACGCCGGTAATGCCGTAGGCACTTGCCCAGGCGCCACTCTGGAACGTGCTGCTGTTCTTCGGCCCGGAGAGCACGTAGCCGATGCCGCACACGCCATAGCCCTGACCCACTTGGGTGCGGCTGATCAGTTGTACTACGTCGGCACCGTAGGTTTCACGAAGTTGCTGTACCCGTGGGTCGGCAGCGAACGCAGACAGATCTTTCGCAGAGATGGTCGGGTAACTGGCCCAGGTTAGCTGTTGCCGGTTGACCAAGCGCAGACGCAGGTTGACGTTGCTCTTCTTGAATGCGTTGTTGGCGAATTCGATGTAGCTGGCGATGCGGGCGTCAATGTCGCGTCCATTAGGCAGGGCTTGCGCCTCTTTGGTGTAGAGCACCAGCAGATCGACGGTGCGCAATTCGGTGGCAGCTTGAGTGGCTGGGGTCAGCAAGAGCATGGCCAGGCAGGCGAATAGTTTTTTCATGGTTTCTAATCCTGTAGCGCTCAGCCGCGGGTTGGCGGTGGGAGTGGCTGCAACGGCGTGGATTCAGGGGTAATGAGGGCGTCTGGGGTGGCGCGCAGCAGTAGCTCGTTCTGGTCAGTCATCAGCGTGCTGCCCGTGGCGTTGTCCACTACAAATGACAGGGTCTTATCGCGTGTGGCGACGGTGATATGGGTCTCAACCTGACCGCGTACGACGGTCAGCGAGTCCTCTGGCTGCCCCCCTTGTACCGATCCACTCCAAACTGCGACGCCGGTGTTGTGGGTCTCGTCCAGTTTGGCTCGCAGCGGCTCTTTGCGACCTGGAACGGCCAGCTGCAAGGTCTTGCCGACGGCCAACATGCCAAGGACGGAAACCGGCATGCGGGTGTGGTACAGGGTCATTTCATCTTGCTGCTCGGGTACCAGCGAGCTGCTGTCCCAAAGCTCAATCACATCGTCGGTCTGTGCGGCCGCGCTTGACGTTACTTCTTGGAATGATGTGCTCGCGAGCGACTCCGCTGCGCCAGCCGATGGCATGACTAGCGGTTTGGATGGCGGTAAACCGGTTGCTGACGCATTGGTCTGGGCTGGTGGTAGCCGATCAGGGGAAACAGCAGCGACGTTGGTCGCAGAAGAATCGTGCAGTAAGAGTGCAACCGTTGCAGTTGAGGCAAGCACGGCTACCGCTAGATAGAGCAGGGTTCGAGGCATGGGCCACCTTCCTACGTTCAGCCCGCTGTAGCGGGTTGGAGCGAAACCACGGAAGAGCATCTCTGACAACCGCGGAACAGGTTAAACCGTCATACAACAACGGTTGGCTGTTCATTTTATTGACGCCAAAATATTGATAGCACAATGCCTTCATTGCTAATAAAGATGAATTCGCTATAGGAGAGCCCTTGCAGCGAGATCTATAAGCTTATAAGGCTGTATGTCACTTCGTATCCGCTCTAGATTGAGTGCCAGCAAGGCCTTGAGCATGGGCAAGGGCAGCCCTCCTGCGTGTGTCGACTGCGCAGATCATTGGGTATGCGGTCGGTAGCCAGGACATGAAAGCGCACCATCCAGATTCTTTAGTCGGCTGCTGTAAACATTGATGCTCTGGATGTGAAATCCACCCTGCCGCCCCTTCGCGACGTACCGCCAGCCCTTCGGTCAGTGCTTCGCTGCAGTTCGCTCAGTGATGAGTCTTGCGCAACTAGGTTCATCACTGTCTGTCAGCGGGATGCTGCTACGAAAACGTGCTCGGTAGCGCAGCCCGCGTAGTTCATGACTCCAGACTCAAGGGCAGCTGTCGTGCTTTCGTCTGGAAATGTGGCCACTGGCACAGTGCAGGAAGGGGGCGTTTAGGCAGTTTGGTGGTCCCGGCTTCGGGAAGTGCTGGCGGAGCAGTGCACTTTGGCGAGACGTTAAGTGGCTCGGTTAAGCCTGCTGGTGGCAAAGGCTTGTCCATCGCAGGCTGTCTTGCGAGATGCCTGCTGGCTTCAATAACTGGCAAAGTCATAGGCATAAAAAAGCCGGCTTGTGGCCGGCTTTTAGGGGGTGGTTCAGGCTTATTTTTGGTAAGCCGCAACCGCCTTGGTAATTGCTGTGCGGGCTTCTTCGGCGTTGCCCCAGCCTTCGACCTTGACCCACTTGCCCTTCTCGAGATCCTTGTAGTTCTCGAAGAAGTGCTTGATCTGCTCCAGCAGCAGCGGAGGCAGGTCGGTGTATTCCTGTACGTCTTTGTAGATCTGAGTCAGCTTGTCGTGCGGTACGGCGATCAGCTTGGCATCACCGCCTGCTTCGTCGGTCATGTTCAGCACGCCGACCGGACGGCAGCGGATGACCGAGCCCGGGGCAACCGGATACGGGGTTACGACCAGCACGTCGAGGGGATCACCGTCGTCGGCCAGGGTGTGCGGGATGAAACCGTAGTTGGCCGGGTAGAACATCGGGGTGGCCATGAAACGATCGACGAACAGGCAGTCGGTGTCGTGATCGATTTCGTATTTGATCGGCGCGTGGTTGGCCGGAATTTCGATGGCCACGTAGATGTCGTTCGGCAGGTCTTTGCCGGCCGGGATCTTGCTGAAGCTCATGGGGCGTCTCCTGAGAGGCTGGCCAAAAAAGTGGCGGGATTATAGGCACATTGCCTTGGGGCGGCTAGTCAGACTTTCGTGGGCTGGCGTAGGCCGGATGGCTGGCCTGCAGTTGCTGCAACCGCTGCAGCGGGTCCTGACGATAGAACAGGCTGAGCTGCTGGTAGACCTCGGCGAAAGCCTGGTGCAGCAGGTCGGGGGCGCTGAAGAAATACTCGCTGGTGACGGCGAAGAACTCCGCCGGGTCTTCCGCGGCATAGGGGTCGATGGCCGTGTGGGCATGCGGGTTTGCGTCGAGCTGGGCATTGAGTCGGTCATAAGCGTGCTGCATGGCACCGGCCCAGTCGCTGATGCGCATATCGGCGTGCAGCGGGGGCAGGCCGTTGGGCGAGCCGTTGAGCATGTCCAGCTTGTGCGCCAGTTCGTGGATCACCAGGTTGTAGGCATCCCAGCCGCCGCTGCCGGTGACACCCGGCCAGGCCAGGATCACCGGCCCCTGCAGCCAGGCTTCGCCGCTGTGTTCGGCGTCCCACTGGTGTTCGACGCCGCTGGCATCGCGATGACGCTGCGGGCTGACGAAGTCGTCCGGGTACAGGACGATTTCGTGAAAGCCCTGATACCAGTCCAGCTCCGGCAACTCCAGGATCGGCAACTGGGCCATGGCTGCCAGGCACAGGCGGTCGGTCGGGTCGAGCTGCAGGCCGCCGAGGCAGGTCAGGTGTTTATCCAGCAGGAACAGCGCGCTGCGCTCGCGCAGGCGCTGCAGGGCGTCCGGCGTCAGCCCGTCGAGTATCGGCAGGCGCTGCAGGACAGCCTGCCAGTCGGCATCGCTGACCGGGTAGCGGCGCAGGCGCCGCTGCCGCCACCACTGGCGCAGCGCGTGGAGCATCTCAGGCCGCCTTGGCCTGCTGGCGACGGTGCTGCAGCCAGCCGATCAGCATGGGCAGCAGGGAAAAGCCGATCACGCCGATGATCATCAGGGTCAGGTTGTCGCGGATGATCGGCAGGTTGCCGAAGAAGTAGCCCAGGGTGCACAGGCCGCCGACCCACAGCAGCGTGCCGGCCACGCTGAAGAACACGAAGCGGCGATAGGGCATGTGGCCCAGACCGGCGACGAAGGGGGCGAAGGTGCGCACGATCGGCAGGAAGCGGGCGATGGTCACTGTCTTACCGCCGTGGCGGGCATAAAAGGCCTCGGTGTAGACCAGGTACTCGCGGCGGAAGATTTTCGAGTCGGGGTTGGCGAACAGGCGCTTGCCCAGCTTGCGGCCGACCCAGTAGTTGGTGCTGTCGCCAAGGATGGCGGCGACGCACAGGCTGCCAATCAGGATATTGATGTCCAGACCGCCCATGGCACCCAGTGCGCCAGCGAGGAACAGCAGCGAATCGCCGGGGAGGAAGGGCATGACCACCAGACCGGTTTCACAGAAGATCACTGCGAAGAGGATGAAATAGATCCAGGTACCGTACTGGGTGACCAGCATCTCCAGGTAGGTGTCCAGGTGCAGGATCAGGTCGATGGGGTTGAATTCCATGTGTTTTCCAAGCGTGAAGTCGGCGCGACAAAGCGCGCGAGTATAGCGGCTGTTAAGGGCTGAGCGGCTAGGCACAAAGGATGCAAAGTTTTACCTGCATCGCTGAGCTGGAGGGCATGCCATGACGATTCACTGCCTGGAACATTCGGCCTTGCACTCGGCTGTAGGGCACGGCCCAGACCTGCCTGAGCAGGCTGCGCGTATTGAAGCGCGATGGCTGGCTGGACGAAGCGGACGGCCTGCCGTGCTGCTGCTGGCGCTGCTGTGGGGACGTCGTTGCCCTGAAGTGGTGCATTTTCTTGAGCGGAGCCTATCAGCGCTATTTGCCGATTATCAGGCGACCCCGCAGGCGTGGAGTGAAACCCAGGCATTGCGCCAGGTGTTGTCCGCGCTCAATCAGCAGCTGTTCACTCAGCGTGGCAGCGGTGCCCTGCTGCCGGAGGTCAGTGCCGGCGTGTTGTTGCTGCAGGGCGATGAGGCCACCTTTATGCAGGTGGGCGATTGCGGCCTGTTGCGCTGGCGCGAGGGGGTGTTGCAGAGCCTGAATGGGCGCGAGAGCGCGCCGCTGGGTGTGCAGGCCGAGCTGGGCCTGATCCAGCACAGCCTGCCGCTCAGTTCGGGTGAGTTTCTCCTGCTGGCGCCACAGCCCTTGCTAGCGGTGGCCGATCTGGAACTGTTCAGTGCCGGCTGCCGGACGGCTACCCCGGCCGGTCTGACGGCGCTGCTGCAACCCCTGCTGGTGGCCCCCGGTGCTGCCGCGGTGGTGCGTACCGGTTCGCTGGCTCCCGTCCAGTTGCCGGCTCCGGTTGAGCCTCTGCCGGTGCTGGCGCCGCTTGCGCCGGGCGAGTCGGTTGAAGGCTGGACGGTACTGGCGCCGGTAGAGTCCGGCCCTTCTGGGCGCCTCTGGTGGGCGGAGCAGGAGGGCGAACGTGTCTGGCTGTGGCTGGCCGAGCAGCCGGTGGACGAGCTGTTTCGTCAGCGCGAGTGGGTGCTGCGGCGTGCGCCCTGTCCCGGCCTGCCCGTGTTACTGCCGCGGGCCGAGCCGCGCCGTCATGCCCTGCAGGTGCTGCGGCCGTTGCCCGGGCGGGTGTTGTCGCTGGCGCAGTGGCGCCGAGAGCATGCCCGCCCGTCGGCAGCGCAGGTGCTGGCTCTGCTGCGTCCCCTACTCACGGCGGTGCGTGCATTGCAGCGGCGTGGCGTGCTCGGGCTGGTGCTGGACCCGCAGCTGATCCTGCTCAATGAGCAGGGGCGGGTATGTCTGCTGCCGGAGCAGGCGGCCTGCTGGCCCGGGGTGCCTCGGCAGAGTGTGGCGTCTACGCCATTGCCGTTGGCGCCCGAGGTGCGTAACGGACAGCCGCTGGACGGGCGTTGCGACCAGTTTGCTCTGGCCGCCCTGTGCTATTGGCTGCTGGGTGGCGAGTGGCCGTCTCTGGCGCTGGTAGATACACCTCAGCAGGTTCGCTATGAGCCGCTGGCGGAGGCTGGGCGGCAGTTGCCCAATGGCTGGGATGGCGTGCTGGCGCGTGCTCTGGCGCCACAGCCGCGGGCGCGCTTTGATGCCTTGTCGGAGTTCTTGCAGGCGCTGGAGCGACCGCTTAACGATGCGGGCCGGAGCGAGCCGCAGGTATGGCCGCAACCATGGCGCTTTGCTCTGCTCGGGGTGCTGATGGCGCAGCTGCTGTTGGCCCTGCTGGTGACGCTGATATGAGGCGGATATGAAAAAGGCGGGGCATCAGCCCCGCCTTTGGTGTTAACCGCTCAGGTTCAGTCGCCCAGTTCCAGGGTGTAGTTCTTGAATACCGTGTCTTCGCGGAAGCCGATCGACTCGTAGGTCTTCTGCGCAGCCAGGTTGTTCTGGCTGGTGGCAACGCGCAGACGGATGGCGTTGGTGTCCTTGGCCATCTTCTTGGCGGTCTGCAGCAGGCGGTCGGCTACCAGCTGGCGGCGGGCATCTTCGGCCACATAGATATCGTTGAGAATCCACACGCGCTTGAGCGACAGCGAGGAGAAGCTCGGGTAGAGCTGGCAGTAGCCGAGCAGGCGGTCTTCCTCGTCGGCCAGGGCCATGTAGATCACCGACTCCTTACGCTTGAGGCGGTTCTCCAGAAACTTGCGCGAGGAGTCCGGCAGGGCCAGCTCGCCATAGAACTCGCGGTACTTGATGAACATCGGTGTGAGCAGGTCCAGATGTTCCAGGGTGGCTTGGACTATGCGCATGGCTACCTCGTTGTAGTGTTATCCGCTTCAGATGAAGCATGGCTTATGCCAGCTTTGGCGCAATTGAGCGTGCTAGATACTTGCTGGAAAAGACAATCCAAGCAAGCGTTTGATTCATGGAGCGCCCGCGTCTTTCACTGCAGACCCTGTGATAACCTGCCGCGAGCATCTGGGGCCACGGCGGCCCGCCCTGCGAGGACATTCATGCATATCCATATTCTCGGCATCTGCGGCACCTTCATGGGCTCGCTGGCGGTGCTGGCCAAAGAACTCGGTCACCGTGTCACCGGCTCCGACGCCAATGTCTACCCGCCCATGAGCACCCAGCTCGAAGCTCAGGGTATCGAACTGATGCAGGGCTATGAGCCGGCGCACCTGCAGCCCGCGCCGGATCTGGTGGTGGTCGGCAATGCCCTGAGTCGCGGCAACCCGGCGGTGGAGTACGTACTCAATCAGGGCCTGCCCTATGTGTCCGGCCCGCAGTGGCTGGCCGACCATGTGCTGCAGGGCCGCTGGGTGCTGGGCGTGGCCGGCACCCACGGCAAGACCACCACCACCAGCATGCTGGCCTGGGTGCTGGAGCATGCCGGCATGAGTCCTGGCTTTCTGATCGGCGGCGTGCCGCAGAACTTCGGTGTATCGGCCCGGCTGGGCGGCACGCCGTTCTTCGTGGTCGAGGCCGACGAGTACGACAGCGCCTTCTTCGACAAGCGCAGCAAGTTTGTCCACTACCGCCCGCGCACGGCCATCCTCAACAACCTGGAGTTCGATCACGCGGATATCTTCCCCGATCTGGCCGCCATCGAGCGGCAGTTCCACCACCTGGTGCGCACCGTGCCGGGCGATGGCCTGATCATCCATCCTCAGACCGAAGAGGCGCTGGCGCGGGTGATCGGCATGGGCTGCTGGACACCGGTGCAGACCACCGGCACCGCCGGCCAGTGGCAGGCGCGTCTGCTCAGCGAGGACGGCTCGCGTTTCGAGGTGTACATCGATGAGGCCCTGCTGGGCGTGGTCGAGTGGTCGCTGACCGGCCAGCACAACGTCGCCAACGCCCTGGCCACGATGGCCGCCGCCCGCCATGTGGGAGTGGTGCCGGAGGTGGCGATTGCCGGACTGTCCGGTTTCAAGAGTGTCAAGCGGCGCATGGAGAAGGTCGCCGAGGTGAAGGGCGTGACCATCTATGACGACTTCGCTCACCATCCGACGGCGATTGCCACCACCCTGGATGGCCTGCGCAAGCAGATCGGAGATGCGCCGCTGATTGCGGTGATCGAGCCGCGCTCCAATTCGATGAAGCTCGGCGCCCACCGCGACGGCCTGCCCGGCTCGGTGACTCAGGCCGACCGCGTGTTCTGGTACGCTCCGGCCAATCTGGGCTGGGACCTGGCCGCCACGGTGGCCTCGTCCAGCGTGCCGACCGAGGTCTGTGATTCGCTGGAGGCCATCATCGCGGGGGTCAAGGCGCATGCTGTGCCCGGTACTCAGGTGGTGGTCATGAGTAATGGCGGTTTCGGCGGCCTGCACGGCAAGCTGGCGAAGGCACTGGAAGAATAGACAGCGGAAAATTCGCTCTCAATGCGTCGTGAGCGCAGGTTAGGCAAGGCGGAAACCTGCGAAAAAGCGCAGTTTACTGCGCGTAAATGAGCATTTTGAGCAGGGTTCCAACGCGGCATAACCCAGCGCAACAGCAGTGAGAGTGAATTTATGGTTGGACCAGAACGCATCACCTTGGCCATGACCGGCGCCTCCGGCGCGCAGTATGGCCTGCGTCTGCTCGACTGCCTGGTGCAGGAGGACCGCGAGGTGCACTTCCTCATCTCCAAGGCGGCGCAACTGGTGATGGCCACCGAGACCGATGTGGCTCTGCCGGCCAAGCCGCAGGCCATGCAGGCCTTCCTCAGTGAATACACCGGCGCTGCGCCGGGGCAGATCCGCGTGTACGGCAAGGAAGACTGGATGGCGCCGCCGGCTTCCGGCTCGGGCGCGCCGAGCGCCATGGTGGTGGTGCCGTGCTCGACCGGCACCCTGTCGGCCATTGCCACCGGAGCCTGCAACAACCTGATCGAGCGTGCCGCCGATGTGGTGCTCAAGGAACGTCGTCAGCTGATTCTGGTGCCGCGCGAGGCGCCGTTCTCCAGCATCCATCTGGAGAACATGCTCAAGCTGTCCAATCTGGGCGTGACCATCCTGCCGGCGGCGCCGGGCTTCTACCATCAGCCGCAGACGATCGATGATCTGGTCGACTTCGTGGTCGCGCGCATCCTCAACTGCCTGAACATTCCCCAGGACATGCTGCCGCGCTGGGGCGAGTATCACCTGGCCAGCGATGACTAGTAGGCTGTTGAAAAGCGTTGGCGAGGCAGCCAGCGCAAGGCAAAAACAGGCGAAGAAGCGGAGTTTACGAGTGGTAAATGAGCATTCTGAGTCTGTTTTTAACACTGCGATGGCAACGCAGGTAGTTTTTCAAAAGCCTGCTAAGGCGCTGCCAGCCCTGCTGCTGGCCTGCAGCATGCTGCAGGGGTGCGCCAGCATCAGCACGCTGAATGCGGCCAAGGCCGATGCTCCGGTGATCTATGCCGGCACGCGGCTGGACTGGTACGCCATCAATGGCGGCTGCTGCCCGACCGAGCGCTTCGGCACGCCGGCGCCGGCTTACCCGCAGGCTGATCTGCCGTTCAGTGCGCTGCTCGATACCCTGCTGCTGCCGTTTGCCGTGGCTGCCGAGCTGGGCGTGACGCTGGGCGTAAGCGGTGGCCTCTGATACTCAGTTGGCCCAGCCGCGGTAGACCCAGGTCATCGGGCGCGGGCCCTTGAGGTAGCTGGTTTCCAGCTGTCCGATGGTGAAACCGCCGGCTTCGAGCAGTGCCGGAATATCGCGGTTGAGGTGGCAGCCGCCGGCTAGGGGCTTCCACAGCGGGGTGAGGCGGTTCTGCCAGCGTACCACCGGCGCATCGGGGGCCAGGCCATGTTCGCTGAACAGCAGCTTGCCGCCGGGCTTGAGCACCCGACGCATCTCGCGCAGGGCGGCGACAGCGTCGGGGATGGTGCACAGGGTAAAGGTGCAGACGATGCTGTCGAAGCGGGCATCCTCTGCCTGAATCTGTCCGAGCTCCAGGGCAATCATCTCCACCGGGATGCTGATCTGCTCGGCGCGCTGGCGGGCCAGCTTCTGCATGTCGGCGGAGGGGTCGACGCCGACGATGCGGCGGACTTTGGCCGGGTCATAGAAACTCAGGTTGAGACCGCTGCCGATGCCGATTTCCAGCACCTCGCCTTCGGCCAGTGGAACAACCTGGGCGCGGGTTTTCATTACCGCGCCCATGCCACAGGCGTAGTCGATCAGGTGCGGCAGCACATGGCGCTCGTACAGGGCCTTCATCTCAGCGTCCCAGGTGGCGCAGCTCGGCGGATTCGACGATGCGCACGCCTTTGCCTTCCTCCAGGGCCAGGCGCCACAGGGCGCGGGCCAGGGTGCAGGCTTCGATGGCGCGGTAGTTGCCGGGGATCAGGCGCATCAGTGGGGCGGCCAGGCCTTCGCCGGCGCGTGGCTGGCTGCGGTTGCCCAGCAGCAGCGAGGGGCGGGCGATGGTCAGCTGCTCGAAGCCGAGGGTTTGCAGGGCCTGCTCCAGCTCGCCCTTGACCCGGTTGTAGAACACCAGCGAGCGGGCATTGGCGCCCAGCGCGCTGATCACCAGCAGATGGCGCACGCCGAGGGCTTTGGCACGCTCGGCAAAGGCCAGCACCAGTTCATAGTCGACCGCGCGGAAGGCTTCCTGCGAGCCGGCCTGCTTGATCGTGGTGCCCAGGCAGCAGAAGGCAGTGTCCAGCGGGCCTTGCAGCTTTGGCAGCAGGTCGGCCAGTTCACCGACGGGGTTTTCCAGATGCAGGTGTTCGGCCAGCGGCCGGCGGCTGGGGGCAAGCACGCGCTCGACGGTGCGCTCGTTGAGCAGACGGTCGAGCAGGTGTTCGCCGGTCAGGCCGGTGGCGCCGGCAAGCAGAATGCGTTGTGGCGTCAGATACATGGTGAACTCCCTGGTGCCTGTTCTGAAGGCTTATGTGGGCTCATGGCGCGCTCTCCTGGCGGCTGTTCTGGGCCAGCGCGGCGCGTTGCTGCTGGCGCAAGGTATTCCAGGCTTTCTGCACGGCGGGGGCGTCGGCCAGTTGCGGCTCGGAGGCCTCGAAGTCCTCGGCTTTTTCACGCTCGCTCACGTAGCGCTTGGCCAGCGCGAAGGCCTCACCGAGGTTGTCGGTTTGCTGCAGGGCCTGCTCGAACAGAGCGCGGCCGAAGTAGGTGAAGTCGTTTTCTTCGGAGCAGCCGAAGGAGACCCGGTCGGCACGGGCAGCCGTCATGATCAGGGTCTTGTCGTCCTGCAGCGGGGCAATGAAACCGCCGGAGAAGCAGGCGGAAATCACCAGCACCTTGTGCCGTTCGCGCAAGGGCTTGAGCAGCTCGGCCAGCTCGGCGGCCGGCAGGTTGTTGAGTTCCAGACCGGGCTGTTGCAGCACCAGCTGGTGGTCGTGCGAGCCGTGGCTGGTCAGGTAGAGGAAGATCAGGTCTTCGTTTCCGCTGCGTTCGGCCAGTGTCTGGATGGCCTGGCGCAGGCTTTCGCGGCTGGCCAGCGGGCGTCTGGTGAACTGCTCGCGGTGGTTGATCAGGGTGATGTTGCCCCGCGCGCCGAAGCGCTCGCGCAGCAGCCGGCTGACGTAGTCGGCCTCGCGCAGGAAGACGCTCTGCTGGCCGTCGCCGGCCAGGGTCAGGCTGTACAGCTCGCTGGCCGGGGTGGAGGCAGGCACCGCCGCGAGGGCCTCCTGCAGCAGTTGCCCCTGCCTGAGGATGCCCTGCTCCAGCGGGTCGGCCAGTGATTGGCCATCAGCATCACGCAGACGCACGCCGTTCAGCCAGTGGCCGGCCTCGATCTGGCCATCGGCCAGGGTCAGGTGACCCTCGCCCTGATACTGGCCGTGGGCGAACTGGCCCTGATAGCGGCTGCCGTCGGTCAGGCGCAAGTCACCCGGTCCGTGGTACTGCCAGTTGCGCAGCTCACCGACGTAGTGTTCACCGTCGGCGCTGCGGAACTCGCCCTGGCCGCGCAGTTCGCCGTGGCGGAAATGGCCGCTCCACACATCGCCCTCGGCGCTTTCATAGCGGCCCTGGCCGTGAAAGCGCTGATCCTTGAACTGGCCGCTGTAACGGCTGCCGTCACTGCCGACAAAGCTGCCTTCGCCGTTCAGGCGGCCGCGCTTGAACAGGCCGCTGAACTGATTGCCATCGCCGTCCACCAGCACGCCCTGGCCGGTCGCTTCGCCCCTGACGAACTGTCCCTGATGGCGGCTGCCGTCGGCTAGTTCGAGGGTGCCGTAACCGTGGAAACGATCGTTGCGAAAGCCACCGCTGTAGCTCAGCTCGCCCTGGGTCAGGCGCCCCTCGCCGTGCATGCGCCCGTGCTTGAAAGCGCCTACATACTCGCTGCCGTCGGCATAGGTCAGGCGACCCTGGCCGGAAAATTCGCCCTCGACGAATTCGCCCTGATAGTTCGCCCCCTTGGGATCGCGCCATTCACCCGGGCCGTTGAGCTGGCCGTTGACGAAGCGGCCGCTGAGCCAGCTGCCGTTGGGGTAGTCGAGACGGCCCTGGCCTTGCAAGAGCCCGTCGACGACTGCGCCGCGGTAACGCGCGCCGTCTGGCAGGCGGGCATCGGGCGGTGTCAGCGGCTCACCGTCGCCGCAGGCGGCGAGCAGAAGCGCAAGGCTCAGTGGTAGTAGGCGGTGCATGGCAGGTCCTTGGCGGTATTGCTTCCATTCTGGCGCAAAAAAGCCCGCCGGAGCGGGCTTTTCGGAGCGGCCGGACTCAGACGAAGCAGAGAGTCAGCGGCTCGGCGATGTAGGCCGGTTTTTCCTGACCTTCGATCTCCAGCACCGCCTTGGCTTTGAGCAGCCATTGGCCGGGGTTCTTCTCGTTGGCGTCGGTCAGGGTGACGACCAGGCGCACCTTGGAATTGACCTTGACCGGTTGGATGAAGCGCACGCTGTCCAGACCATAGTTGACGGCCATTTTCAGACCCTCGGGCATGATCATGATTTTTTCCATGAGCATGGGCACCAGCGACAGCGAGAGGAAGCCGTGGGCAATGGTGCCGCCGAACGGGGTCAGCTTGGCTTTCTCGGGGTCAACGTGGATGAACTGATGGTCGCCGGTGCACTCGGCGAACTGGTTGATGCGTTCCTGATCGATGGTCAGCCACTCCGAGCGGCCGAGTTCCTTACCGATATAGTTCTTGATGTCTGCAACTGCTACGAACGGCATACGTCCTCCATGAGGGGCGGGTTGTTATTCTTATTGGCCCCGGTCTGCCAGCTTGGCTGTGCGGTCCTGCTCAGCCTCGGGTGCTGGATCGCCCGGTGCGCTATGGCCCTAGATCATCACGCGGCTGCGCCTTGGTCAAGCGCATCAGTGCGCGAAATCATCGTTTATCCACCCGGCGACGAACTGCCATAATGCCGCGGCATGCTTGCAGGAGATTTCCATGCTGCTCCGTGGCCTGACCGCGCTGGTGCTGTTCCAGTTGCTCGGCACTCTGCTCAATGTGCTGTGGCTGAGTTTTCTGCCCGGGCCGATCATCGGCCTGGTGCTGCTGTTCATCTTCCTGCTCTGGCGCGGTGAGGTGGACGAACCGCTGGCCGTGGCCTCGACCAGCCTGTTGCGCTACCTGCCCTTGCTGCTGGTTCCTGCGGCGGCCGGGGTGATGCTGTATGGCCCGGTGCTGAAGGCCAATTTCTGGGCGCTGGCAGCGGCGCTGTTGCTGTCGCTGGTGCTGGCCCTGCTGTTTACCGGCTGGCTGATGCAGCGCCTGATCGAGCGTCAGCAGCGCCGGGAGGCACCATGAGCGCCGACTGGCAGGCGGCCTGGCAGGCTGTCATCCACCACCCGCTGTTTGCCTTCGGCCTGACCCTGGGTAGTTACCAACTGGCCATGGCCGCCTACGAGCGCACGCGCTGGGTGTTCCTGCAGCCGGTACTGGTGTCCATGGCGCTGGTGATCGGCAGCCTGTGGCTGCTGGATATCGGCTTTGAGGAATACCGTCGCCATAGCGAGCTGCTGACCCTGTTTCTGGGACCGGCCACGGTGGCTTTGGCTGTGCCGCTGTTCATGAACCTCAAGCGCATCCGCCTGCTGTTCTGGCCGGTGTTGATCACCCTGGTGCTGGCCGGCGTGGTTGCCACCGTACTGGGTGTCGGTCTGGGCTGGCTGTTCGGTGTCGACCAGCAGATGCTCATGACCCTGGCACCCAAGTCGGTGACCTCGCCCATCGCCATGCTGGTGGCCGCCGAGATCGGCGGCGTGGCTGCGCTGGCGGCGGTGTTCGTGCTGCTTACCGGGGTGCTGGGTGCGATGTTCGGTCCCGAGCTGCTGCGTTTGGTTGGCGTCCGCCATCCGGCGGCGCAGGGCATGGCTCTGGGCCTGGCCGCCCATGCGGTGGGCACGGCGCGGGCGCTGCAGGAGGGCGAGGAGTGCGGCGCCTTTGCTGCGCTGTCGATGAGTCTGATGGGGGTGGCCACCGCGGTGCTGTTGCCGTTGGTCGTGGCACTGATTGTGTGAGGAGCCTTCTGTGAGCCTGCCGTTGTTTCCTCTCAATACCGTGCTGTTTCCCGGCTGCCGTCTCGATCTGCAGATTTTCGAGGCGCGCTATCTGGATATGGTGTCCGCATGTATGAAGCGCGGCGAAGGTTTTGGCGTGGTCGGCATCCTTGAGGGGCGCGAGGTGGGCGAGGCTCCCGGGCGTTTCGCCTGGCATGGCTGCGAAGCGCTGATCCGCGACTTTCACCAGCAGGGCAATGGTCTGCTCGGCATACGGGTTGAGGGTGGGCGGCGTTTTACCGTGCAGTCCTCCCGGGTGCAGCCTGATCAGTTGCTGCTGGCCGAGGTGCAGTGGCTGGACGAAGGCGAGGACCGCCCGCTGCTGGCCGAGCATGTCGACCTGGCAGCCCTGCTGTTGGCGCTGGCCGAGCATCCCATGGTGGCGGCGCTGGGCATGGGGGGTGTGGTCGAGGGCCAACAGGCGCTGGCGCATCAACTGGCCTATCTGCTGCCGCTGAGTCAGGAGCAGAAGCTGGAGCTGCTTGAGGAGGCGGATGCCGCGCAGCGCCTGGCGCGCATACAGACCTTTCTCAGTGCCCTGCAGGGCGAACTGATTGCCTGAAGGCGCTCAGCGGTAGCGGTACAGCTCGATGGCTGCCGGCAGGGCCCAGGTGGCGAAGGCACCAAACAGCGCCAGCAGGGCTGGTAGCAGCAGCCACCAGACTTTGGCCGGCAATGCCGGCATCACCTGATGACGCTGCATGAGCGCCAGGCTGAAGGCGCACCAGGTGCTGGCCAGCAGGCCGCCAGCCAGCAGATCGCTGGGCCAGTGCACGCCGAGATACAGGCGCGATACGGCAATGGCCAGGGCCGGCAGGCAGGCGAGCAGCAGCCAGGCCAGGCGTGAGCGTCCCGGCAGGCCACGTCCGGCGAGAATCCCCAGTACCAGAAAGAAAGCAAAGGCAGCAGAGCTGTGCCCGCTAGGCAGGCTGAAGGTGTGCAGTGGCTCCAGCAGCACCTCGGGGCGTGCCCGCTCAATCAACTCCTTGAGCAGGCCGTTGCTGACGGCTGTGCCGAGCAGTGCAATGGCAGCAAACATCAGGGCACGCCACTGCCGGGCCAGCGCCAGCAGTGCGATCAGCAGCGTGCCGGCGGCAACCTGGGTGGTCAGGTCGCCGAGGCGGGTGATCACCACCATCAGACCATCCAGTGTTTCATGGCGTTGCTCCTGCACCAGGCTGAGCAGGCCCTGATCCAGATCGGCCAGGCCGCGCCAGCCAATCAGCAGGGCGATCAGCAGGGCGAGGCTGAGCAGGGCGCTCATTGGCGTGGTCCGGCGCTGTTCGCGCAGGGTACCGTGGATCGTCAGGCCCAGCAGCAGTGCCAGGCCGCCGGCGACCAGCGCGGCGTTCTGCCAGAAGTCTTCCGGCAGCGGCAGGCGCAGGGCGGCACCGGTGGCCCAGCCGGGCAGCAGGTAGGCAACGGCCCAGCCGCTGCCGGCCAGCAGGCTGACGGCAGTGAAACGCCCGAATGGCATGTCGAGCATGCCGGCGACCATGGGCAGCATCGGGCGCAGCGGGCCGATGAAGCGCCCCGCCAGCAGGCTGATCACGCCGTAGCGCTCAAAGTGCTGTTCGGCGCTGGCCAGCCATTGTGGATGGTCGCGCAGTACCGGCAGCCCGCGAATGTTCTGGTGGAAGCGGCGTCCCAGTGCGTAGCTGCACAGGTCGCCGAGCATGCCGCCGACAAAGCCCAGCAGCAGGGTTTCCCACAATGGCAGGGCGCCATTGCCGGCCAGCACGGCGACGGCAAACAGCAACACGGTGCCGGGAATCAGCAAGCCAACAATGGCCAGGCATTCGCCGAAGGCGAGCAGGAACACGGCCAGACCCAGCCAGTGCGGATGGGCCGCCAGCCAGGCGGTGAGTGTGTCGAGCCAGGCCATCAGTGGGCAATCTCCAGTGAGTCGGGGTTGTTCAGGCAATGGTAGTCGCGCCCGGCCACCTGCCCGCGGCGCAGCGGATTGCGGGTGCAGTGACGGGCGTACTCGGCTTCGACCAGACGGTAGGGCAGATGTTCGTCTCGCCCGGTCGGGATGCCCAGGCGGGTGGTCTGGATGATGGAGGCCGGGCGCGCGCCGATGTCGTCGACAAACAGCCGTTGCGGGTCGAAGCTACGGGCATCCCAGTCCGGCACCTTGAGGCCAAGGGCGCGACAGAGCAGGGTCTGGCCGCTGCACAGCGTCTGCAGTGAGCGTGGCCGGCCCTGGCGGTCGGGATTGTTGTGCAGCATGCGGGCAATGGCGTCAGCAGTGCAGCGGGTGTCCGGCCAGACCAACGCCGATTTGATCAGTACGGCATTGCCCGGGCCGGCGGCACTGAAGTTCAGCGAGTCGCCACCGCGGGCGTAATACATATAAATGTGGCCGCCCTCGAGGAAAAGGGCGCGCCGCTTGTGGGTGTAGCCGAGTGAGGCATGGCTGCCTTTTTCCGCGCCGTAGTAAGCCTCGGTTTCTATGATGCGGGCGCTCAGCCAGAGTCCGTCGACACGGTGGCGGATCACCTTGCCCAGCAGGTCGGCGGCGACTCGTAGCGCATCGCGCTGAAAGAAAGCACCCTCCAGTGGGCGCGCTTCCGGCCAGGGCAAACTTAGGGTGGGTTCATCGCGCATGGGGCTGTCGTTGGGCTCGCTGGCGGCATAGGCTGGCCGATTATAGGGGGAGCGCCGGGCCTGCCGGGGCTGCCGACAAACACAGAAAAACAATAAGAGCCGCCCATGCCTCGCACCGATAGCGCCCATATCAGTCCCAGCGCGCATTACACCGGCTATGTCTGGTACCGCCATCAGTTGTCCAATCCGGCCTTCGTCACCGATTTCGGGCGCTTTGCCCATGCTGTGCTGAGCCCAATCACCTGGGCAGCGCGGCGCTTCGATATCGATCTGGAGCGCCTGCTGCTGCAGCGTCATCTGCTGATCGACGCCTTGCTGACGGAGGCCATCGAGCAGCGTGGCGTGACCCAGGTGGTGGAAATTGCCTGCGGTCTGTCGCCTCGTGGACGGCGCTTCTGTCAGCGTTACCCGCAGTTGCATTACGTTGAGGCTGATCTGCCGCCAATGGCCGCCCGCAAGCGCCGTCTGCTGGCCAGTCAGGGCTGGCTGGGCGAACAGCATCAGGTGCAGGCGGTGGACATCCTCGCTGAGGGTGGCGAGCACAGTCTGGCGGCCCTGTTCGCGCGGCTGGACCCGGCGCAGCCGGTGCTGGTGATTACCGAGGGGCTGGTCAACTACTTCGAGCTGGCGGTGATTGAAGGGTTCTGGGCGCGCCTGGCTGAGCAGCTCAAAGGCTTTGTCCGGGGCAGCTACCTGACCGATCTGTACCCCGATCTGCAGGAGCATCCCAGCTATCGGCAGTTGCGCTGGGGAGTGGGGCTGGTGGGGCTGCTGACCCGCGGCAAGTATCCGCTGCATTACCGCGATCAGGCGGCCATCGAGGCTGGCTTCGCCCGCTGCGGATTCAGTCAGGTCGCCGTGCTCGACCCGCATGAGGAAAGTCTGCGCCGTCAGTTGCCGCGCGGGCGTCTGCCGGGGCTGGTGCGGGTGATCGACGCCCGCGTCTGATCAGGCGCAGGCGGACAGTGGCGCAGGCTGCAGTTGGGCTGCGAGGGCGCCGCTGGCATCGGCATCGCTGTGCAGGGTGACGAAGCTGAAGCCCTGACCGTTGTGCTGCAGGGGCAGAATTTCCAGGGCAGGTCTGTCATTCCACTGCAATTGCCAGCCGCGGGCGGGCAGGCCGTCGGGCAGGGCTGCGTTCAGCTTGCCGCCGAAGAAGCCCAGCTCGCTTATCTCCACCAACCAAGTGCCGGCCTCGGCATGGCGTAGTTGTGCGCGTGGCTGTTGCGGGCGAAGGCGCGCTTCACTGCGGCGCTCCAGCAGCGTCAGAAACTGTGACGCCAGGGTTCGTCCGCCGCTGACCTGCTCGGGGACCGGTTCGCCGCGCAGGAACGGCTGGTACAGCGCGGCGCAGGCTTCGCGGCGCTCGAACTGGGCCAGGTGATCGGCGCTCTGAATCAGGCTGTAGCGCCCCTGTGGGCAGGCGGCCGCGAACAATGCCTGCTCCCACGGCTGGGTGAAATGGTCGAACTCGCCGGCCAGTACCAGCGTCGGGCATTGCGGGTGCTGGCGGAAACCGGCGAAGTCGAGCAGGCGCTGGCTGTTCTGCCGGTAGCGGGCGATCTCGGCGGCCGACAGGCGTTGCATCTGTCGCAGCAGGGCCTTGCGAAACGCCGGGGCGACATCGGTGTGCTGCAGCTGTTGCGGGTTGAGCAGGTTGTTCAGGGCGGCCTGGGCGAAGGCCTGCTGGCGCCCTTCGGCGAGCAGGTTGAGGCCCTCCTCGAGAAGGCGCCGCGAGCCCGGGCGGCCGAAGGCGGTAATGCCCGACAGCAGCAGGCGGGCGCAGCGCTGCGGATGGCGGCTGGCGAACAGGGCGGCCAGGGTTGAGCCATAGGACAGGCCGATGGGCATCAGTGCTGGCAGGTTTAGACTGTCGGCAAAGCCGGCGATCAGATCGGCCAGTTCTTCCAGGCTGAGCTCGCCGGCTTCCTGAAGGTTGCCGCCCTGGCCAGGCAGATCGAGGAGAATCACCGGGTGTTCGGCCAGCAGTTCCTGCACCTCATTGGCGAAGGAGCGAAAGCTCTGGAAGGCGCCGCCGAGCATCAGGACCGGTTCGCGGGAGTCGCCAGGCGAGCTGGAAAACGCCAGGTAGTGCAGGCGCCACGGACCCAGTTCGAGCACATCCGGGGCTGCGCCAAGCAGGCTGGGGTTGAAGTCGGTGCGGTAGCGCATGGGCGGTCTCCGGCACTCCTGTGCCTTGTTGTTGTGTGCTGCCGTCGGCCTGAAACGCTATTGCGACGGAGGCTGTGAGGGTCAAGGTAAACATCGTCGGTGTTTTTGTTTACCCATCCTTCGGGTGGGGGAGGGTCTGCGGCGAGCGGCGGGTGTCACCGTTTCGCTGTCTTGGCCCTGTTTGCGGGGCTGGCGGGGTGACGCGAAGGTGCAGCGGGATGCACTGTCTACCATCTGGCCGGCATGGCTGGGCTTGCCGGGGCTGCGCGGCTATAATCGGCCGTTTTCCTTGAATGTCAGGCTTGATTGACCATGACCGAGTCCGTGCTCGACTACATGACCCGCCTGGGTCAGGCTGCCCGCGAAGCCTCGCGTGTGCTGGCCCGCGCCAGTACCGCCCAGAAGAACCGTGCCCTGCAGGCGGCTGCTGGCGCCCTGGATGCTGCCCGCCCCGAGCTGGTGGCGGCCAATGAGCTGGATCTGGCTGCCGCCCGGGCCAATGGTCTGGAACCGGCCATGGTTGACCGTCTGGCACTGACCCCTGCCGTCATTGACTCGATGATCGAAGGCTTGCGTCAGGTGGCGACCCTGCCGGACCCGATCGGCGAGATTCAGGGCATGCGTTACCTGCCGTCCGGCATTCAGGTCGGCAAGATGCGCGTGCCGCTGGGCGTGATCGGCATCATCTACGAGTCGCGGCCCAACGTGACCATCGATGCTGCCAGCCTGTGCCTGAAATCCGGCAACGCCACCATCCTGCGCGGCGGCTCCGAGGCCATTCATTCCAATCAGGCGATTGCCCGCTGCATCCAGCAGGGGCTGGCCGAGGCCGGTCTGCCGGCGGCGGCCGTGCAGGTGGTGGAAACCACCGACCGCGCCGCAGTTGGTGCTCTGATCAGCATGCCGGAGTTCGTCGATGTGATCGTGCCGCGTGGTGGCAAGGGACTGATCGAGCGCATCAGCCGAGACGCCAAGGTGCCGGTGATCAAGCACCTCGATGGCGTGTGCCACGTGTATATCGACGTGGCCGCCGATCTGGACAAGGCCATTCGCGTCGCCGACAACGCCAAGACCCAGCGCTACTCGCCGTGCAATGCCATGGAGACCCTGCTGGTGCACAGCGCGATTGCCGATCGCGTGTTGCCGCCGCTGGCGGCCATCTACCGCGACAAGGGCGTCGAGCTGCGCGGTTGCGAGCGTACCCGCGCGTTGTTGGGTGGCGATGTGCTGGTCGCGAGCGAGGATGACTGGTACGCCGAGTACAATGCGCCGATCCTGGCGATTCGCATTGTCGATTCGCTGGATGCGGCCATCGAGCACATCAACAAGTACGGCTCGCAGCACACCGACGCGATCATCACCGAGAACTTCACCGATGCGCGGCGCTTCCTCACCGAGGTGGATTCCAGCTCGGTGATGGTCAATGCCTCGACCCGTTTTGCCGACGGCTTCGAGTATGGCCTGGGGGCGGAGATCGGCATTTCCACCGACAAGCTGCATGCCCGTGGTCCGGTCGGTCTGGAAGGCCTTACCAGCGAGAAGTATGTGGTGTTCGGCGACGGGCACATTCGTACCTGATGGGGCGTACCTGATGGCCCGGCGCATCGGCGTCCTCGGCGGCACCTTTGATCCGATTCACATCGGTCATCTGCGTGGCGCACTGGAAGTGGCCGAACTCCTGGCGCTGGATGAGGTCCGACTGATCCCCAGCGCCCGTCCGCCGCACCGGGATACGCCACAGGTCACCGCCGAGCAGCGCCTGCAGCTGGTGCGTCTGGCGGCAGAGGGAGAACCGCTGCTGCGGGTGGATGACCGTGAGCTGGCCAGGGCGACGCCGTCCTGGACCATCGACACCCTGGAGTCGCTGCGCGCGGAGCTGGGTGTGGATGACCAGCTGTTTCTGCTGCTGGGCTGGGATGCCTTCTGCGGCTTGCCCAGCTGGCATCGCTGGACTGAACTGCTGCAGCACTGCCATCTGCTGGTGCTGCAACGCCCGGATGCCGACACTGAAGCGCCGGAAGCACTGCGTGATCTGCTGGCGGCACGCAGCGTGAACGAACCGGCAGCCCTGTGCGGGCCGGCCGGGCAGATTGCCTTTGTCTGGCAGACGCCGCTGGCGGTGTCTGCCACTGATATTCGTCGCCGTCTGGCGACAGGCCGCTCGGTGCGCTTTCTGCTGCCCGATGCGGTGTTGCACTACATCGATGCGCACGGACTGTACCGGGCGCCGAACTGATTACCGAGGACGTGTTACCCATGCAAAACGAACAACTGGTCCAGCTGGCGGTTGCCGCACTGGAAGATATGAAAGCTCAGGACATCACCGTGATCGATGTGCGGGGCAAGACCAGCGTCACCGACTTCATGGTGATCGCCAGCGGCTCCTCCAGTCGCCACGTCAAGTCGCTGGCCAACGAGGTGCTGGAAAAGGTCAAGGAGCAGGGCGTGCGCCCGATCGGCAGCGAAGGCCTGGAAGGTGGTGAGTGGGCTCTGCTCGACTTGGGTGATGTGGTCGTGCATGTGATGCAGACCGCTACCCGCCAGTTCTATGACCTCGAGCGTCTGTGGCAGGGTGCCGAGCAGAGCCGTGCCCAGCATGGTCCGGAACACGAGTAAGCCGCTGCCGTGCGCATTCGCCTGATTGCCGTCGGCTCGCGCATGCCGCGCTGGGTCGAGGAGGGTTGGCAGGAGTACGTCAAGCGCCTGCCGCCGGAGTTGCCTCTGGAACTGGTGGAAATTCCGCTCAACACCCGTGGCAAGAACGCCGATGTTGCCCGCCTGATCCGTCAGGAGGGTGAAGCCATGCTGAGCAAGGTGCAGCCCGGCGAGCGCATCGTCACCCTGGAAGTGCACGGCAAGCCGTGGAGTACCGAACAACTGGCGGCCGAGCTGGAGCGCTGGCGTCTGGATGCGCGTACGGTCAACCTGATGGTCGGCGGTCCGGAAGGGCTGGCGCCGGAGGTCTGTGCGCGCAGTGAGCAGCGCTGGTCGTTGTCACCGCTGACTCTGCCGCATCCTCTCGTGCGTATCCTGCTCGGTGAGCAGATCTACCGGGCCTGGACTGTCTTGTCCGGGCACCCGTACCACAAATAAGACCGCCGCCGATGCCGCAGCCGATCCGCCTCAAGGACCACGAACGAGACGCCCGTCTGGTCAGACGGCGCGTGGTGGTCGGCGCCGCGCTGGTGCTCATGCTGACGCTGGTACTGGTGGCGCGGGCCTATTACCTGCAGGTCATTCAGTACGACCACCACACCACCCTGGCGGAAAACAACCGCATCCATGTGCAGCCGATTCCGCCCACCCGCGGGCTGATCTTCGACCGCAACGGCGTGATCATCGCGGACAACCGGCCGAGTTTCAGCCTGACCGTGACCCGCGAGCGAGCCGGTGACTGGCAGGCGGTGCTGGATACCCTGGTTCAGGTATTGGAACTGACCGCCGAAGACAGGGCGATCTTCGAGAAGCGCTTCCGTCAGGGGCGACGGCCGTTCGAGCCGGTGCCGATTCTCTTCGAGCTGTCCGAGGAGCAGATTGCCCGCATCGCGGTGAACCAGTTCCGCCTGCCAGGCGTTGAGGTGACTGCGCAGTTGGTGCGGCACTATCCGCTGGGTGAGCACTTCGCTCAGTCGGTGGGGTATGTCGGGCGGATCAACGAGCAGGAGCTGAAAAAACTCGATCCGGTGGACTACAGCGGTACTCACCATATCGGCAAAACCGGTGCGGAAAAGTTCTACGAGAGCGTCCTGCATGGCCGAGTGGGCTATGAGGAAGTTGAAACCAATGCCCGCGGCCGTGTGTTGCGGGTGCTCAAACGGACCGAGCCGCAGTCCGGGCGTGATCTGACTCTGAATCTCGACCTCAAGCTGCAGCAAGCCGCGGAGGCGGCGCTGGCCGGGCGGCGCGGTGCGGTGGTGGCGATAGAGCCAGCCACCGGCGGCATCCTGGCGATGGCCAGTCAGCCGAGCTTCGACCCGAACCTGTTTGTTACCGGCATCAGCTTCAAGGATTATGCGGCGCTGCGTGATTCCATCGATCGTCCGCTGTACAACCGCGTGCTGCGCGGTCTGTATCCGCCGGGCTCGACCATCAAGCCGATGGTGGCTGCTGCGGGCCTTGATGCCGGGGTGATCACCGAGCGCAGCCGCATCTTCGATCCGGGTTATTACCAGTTGCCCAACTACGACCATAAATACCGCAACTGGAACCGCAACGGTGAAGGCTGGGTCGATCTGCAGCTGGCGATCATGCGTTCCAACGACACCTACTTCTATGATCTGGCGCTCAAGCTCGGTGTTCGCCGGCTACATGATTACCTGTATGGCATGGGTATCGGGCGCCGTGTGTCCATCGACCTGGGCGAGGAGGCCGAAGGGCTGATGCCGTCACCGGAGTGGAAGCGGGCACGCTACCGTCAGGCCTGGTACCCCGGTGAAACGCTGATTCTCGGTATCGGTCAGGGTTACATGCAGGCCACCCCTCTGCAGCTGGCTCAGGCCACGGCGCTGGTAGCCAACAAGGGACGCTGGGTACGCCCACGGCTGCTCCGTTCGGCCTCGGGTCTGACGCCTGAGCAACTGATGGCCGCTGGTGAGATCCCTCTGGTGGAGACACCACCGGACGTGGTGCTCAAGGATATGAAGTACTGGGATATGGTCAGCAACGGCATGCAGCAAGTGCTGCACAATCCGCGCGGTACAGCGTTCAAGGTCGGTTCTCAGGCCCTCTACCGCATCGCTGGCAAGAGCGGTACAGCGCAGGTGGTGGCGATCAAACAGGGCGAAAAATATGATCGCAGCAAGATTCATGAGCGTCATCGCGACCATGCGCTGTTCGTAGGCTTCGCTCCTGCGGAGAACCCGCAGATTGCCGTAGCGGTGATGGTGGAAAATGGCGAGTCCGGTTCCGGCGTCGCGGCGCCGGTGGTCAAACAGGTGATGGATGCCTGGCTGCTGGATGACAGTGGCCAGCTGAAGGCGCAGTTCCGTCCGGCGTTGCCTGCCGTGGAGAGTCACTGATGGGTAATTTTGACCGCACCCTGTCCAGCGAGGATGTGGTTCGCCGCCGCGCCACGCTGCTGCAGCGCCTGCATATCGATGGCTGGCTGCTCCTGATTCTCCTGGTGCTGGCGGCTGGCGGGCTGTTTGTCCTTTATTCGGCCAGTGGCAAAAACTGGGGCATCCTGCTTAAGCAGGCCAGTTCCTTTGGCCTCGGCCTCCTGGCGATGTTCATCGTGGCCCAGATCGAGCCCCGGTTCATGGCGCGCTGGGTGCCGCTGGCCTACCTGGGTGGCACAGGCATGCTGCTCTATGTGGAGCTGTTCGGTTACACGGCGATGGGCGCCACCCGCTGGATCCATATCCCCGGAATGATCCGCTTCCAGCCTTCGGAGTTCATGAAGCTGATCATGCCGGCGACCATCGCCTGGTACCTGGCGCGTGGCAGTTTGCCGCCGCGGTTCAAACATATCTGTATCAGTCTGTTGCTGATTGGCATTCCCTTTGTTCTGGTGCTGATCCAACCGGACCTGGGGACGTCCATGCTGATTCTGGCGTCCGGTGCTTTCGTTCTGTTCATGGGCGGTCTGCGCTGGCGCTGGATCCTGACCGCGGTGACGGCGGCCGTGCCGGTCGCGGTGGCCATGTGGCATTTTGTTCTGCACGACTATCAGAAGCGCCGGGTACACACCTTCCTTGATCCGGAAAGCGACCCGCTGGGCTCTGGCTGGAACATCATCCAGTCCAAGGCGGCGATCGGCTCGGGCGGGGTGTTCGGCAAGGGCTGGCTGCAGGGTACTCAGTCACACCTGGATTTTTTGCCGGAAAGCCACACGGACTTTATCATTGCCGTGCTCGGCGAGGAGTTCGGTCTGATTGGCATCTGCCTGCTGCTCATGGTCTATCTGGTACTGATCGGACGCGGGCTGTTCATCACGGCGCAGGCGCAGACGCTGTTCGGTAAACTGCTGGCCGGCAGCATCACCATGACGTTCTTCGTCTACGTATTCGTTAACATCGGCATGGTCAGTGGCCTGTTGCCGGTGGTGGGGGTTCCCCTGCCGTTCATCAGCTATGGCGGCACCTCGTTGGTGACCCTGATGACGGGCTTTGGGGTTTTGATGTCGGTCCACACGCACCGCAAGTGGATCGCGCAGGCATAACAAGGTTGGTTAATTTGAAAGACACATTTGGCGTGCGCAAACACCTCCGGGCTCTCGGCCTGGCCCTGCTCGGCAGTCTGGCCAGTCAGCCGTTGCTGGCCGCCGACTATGAGGGCGTACCGCAGGTCAGTGAGTTCATTGCCGGCATGACCCGTGATCATGGTTTTGCCAGTGAGCAGCTCACCGCGCTGTTTGCTCAGGCAGAGCGCAAGCAGGCCATTCTGGATGCCATCTCGCGTCCGGCCGAGCGGGTCAAGCCCTGGAGCGAATACCGGCCGATCTTCATCACCGATGCGCGGATTCAGAAGGGTGTGGCGTTCTGGCAGCAGCATGCCGAGGCACTGGCCCGCGCCGAGCAGAGCTACGGTGTACCGGCTCAGGTGATCGTCGCGATCATCGGCGTGGAAACCTTCTACGGTGGCAATACCGGCAGCTGGCGCGTGCTCGATGCCCTGTCGACCCTGTGTTTCGATTACCCGCCGCGCTCGCCGTTCTTCTGTCAGCAGCTCAAGGAGTTCCTGCTTCTGGCCCGCGAAGAGCAGGTTGATCCGCTCACACTCAAGGGTTCCTATGCCGGCGCGATGGGTTTGCCGCAATTCATGCCGAGCAGCTTTCGCGCGTATGCGGTGGATTTCGACGGTGACGGTCACATCAATATCTGGACCAATCCGGTGGATGCCATCGGCAGCGTGGCCAGCTACTTCAAGCACCATGGCTGGGCTCAGGGTGAGCCGGTGGTCAGCCGCGCGGATGTGCGTGGCGAGCAATACGAGAAGGGCCTCACCGTGGGGCTCGACCCGCAGCTGAATGTCGGCCAGTTGCGCACGTTGGGCTGGTCCAGCCATGATGCGCTGCGCGACGACCTGACAGTCAGTGCCTTCCGCTTTGATGGCGCGGCCGGCCCTGAATACTGGCTGGGGCTGCCGAACTTCTTTGTGATCACTCGCTACAACCGCAGCAACATGTACTCGATGGCCGTGTATCAGTTGTCCGAGGCCTTGCGTGCCGACCGGGAGAAAGCTCAGTGAGATTGCCGACGCTTGCACTTTACGCCGCTCTGGCCGCCCTGCTGGCCAGTTGCTCGAGCAGTCGTGCGCCGCAGCCCGTGCAGCCGGGAGCTGGCCCGATCAGCGGCCCGGGTGACTATGCCAGGCCACACCGCGATGGCTCGCCCTGGTGGGATGTCGATGTGTCGAAGATCCCCGATGCCGTGCCGATGCCGCATTACGGGCGCTACAAGGCCAATCCCTATTCGGTGATGGGCAAGACCTACTTCCCGTTGCAGGACGCCCGCCGTTACCGCGCCACGGGCACCGCCTCCTGGTATGGCACCAAGTTCCATGGCCAGGCTACCGCCAACGGCGAAACCTATGACCTGTACGGTATGACGGCGGCGCACAAGACCCTGCCGCTGCCCAGCTACGTCAAGGTGACCAATCTCGACAACGGCAAGAGCGTGATCTTGCGCGTCAACGACCGTGGTCCGTTCTATTCCGACCGCATCATCGACCTGTCCTTCGCCGCCGCAAAGAAGCTCGGCTATGCCGAAACCGGTACCGCGCGCGTGACGGTCGAGGGTATCGACCCGCATGAGTGGTGGGCCCAGCAGGGCCGTCCGGTGCCGCTGGTGCTGGCTGCCCCGCAGCAGGCCTCGAACAAGCCGCTGTCGCTGCCGGCTACCTCGGCTCAGCCTGTGCCGGCTCCGGTTGAGCAGTACACGCCGCCGCTGGAACAGCATGCCGCCGCTGTCCTGCCGGTGCAGATCGACGCAAAAAAAAACGCTTCAGCCGGGCTGTCTGGCCTGTATCTCCAGGTGGGCGCCTTCGCCAATCCGGACGCTGCGGAGCTGCTCAAGTCGAAGCTGGGCAGTCTGACGGCTGCCCCGGTGTTTATCAGCTCGGTGGCGCTGAATCAGCAGATCCTGCACCGCGTACGCCTGGGGCCGATCGACACGCAGGATGAGGCGCTGAAACTGCAGGACAGTATCCGCCTGGCCAATCTGGGGCAGCCGACCCTGGTCAAGCCGTAAGTCCGCACCACGATTCGCCCGCATCTTGCGGGCAGCACGGTCGCCCAGGGATGGGAGGCCGATCGACCATCATGAGTAACTGTCAGAGATTCGGATGAACATCAACACCCTGCAACGCCTGCTCCTTACCGTTCTGCTGCTCTGTGCGCCCAGCGCCTGGGCTGTCGATGCACTGCCTTCTCCGCCGCAACTGGCCGCCAAGTCCTACGTGCTGATGGATCACGCCAGTGGCAAGGTTCTGGTGGAGAACAATGGCGACCAGCGCCTGCCGCCGGCCAGCCTGACCAAACTGATGACCGCCTACATCGCGACCCTGGAAATCCGTAAGGGCAAGATCGGCGAGCAGGATCTGGTCACTGTGAGCGAGCATGCCTGGCGCACCGGTGGCGCTGCTTCGGGTGGTTCGACCATGTTCCTGCCGCTGAACAGTCAGGTGACAGTCGACGACCTGCTGCACGGCATCATCATTCAGTCGGGCAACGACGCCAGCATCGCTATTGCCGAGTACATCGCCGGCAGCGAGGATGCCTTCGCCGACATGATGAACGAGACCGCCGAGCGCCTGGGCATGAAGAACACCCACTTCATGAACGCCACCGGTCTGCCGCACCCGGAGCACTACTCCAGTGCCCACGACATGGCCATTCTGGCTCGCGCCATCATCAATGAGGATGCCGAGCACTATGCGATCTATTCGCAGAAAGAGTTCTTCTGGAACAACATCAAGCAGGGCAACCGTAACCTGCTGCTGTACCGCGACAAGACCGTCGACGGCCTGAAGACCGGTCACACCGAGGAAGCCGGCTTCTGTCTGGTGGCTTCTGCCGTCCGCGAAGGCGCTCGCATGATCACCTCGGTCTTCGGCACAGCCAATGAGTCGGCGCGTGCCGCTGAAACCCAGAAGCTGCTGACCTACGGCTTCCGCTTCTTCGAAACCAAGACCTTCTATCAGAAGGGTGCCGAGCTGGCCAAGGCGCAGGTCTGGAAGGGCACTGCCCGTGAAGTGAAGGCGGGCCTGGCCAGCGATCTCAGCCTGACCCTGCCCAAAGGCCAGTTGGCCAAGCTGCAGGCCAGCATGAGCCTGAATCCGCAACTGGTGGCCCCGATCAAGCAGGGCGATGTGATCGGCAGCGTACAGGTCAAGCTGGGTGAGGAAGTGGTGCACAGTGCCGATCTGGTGGCCCTGGAGGCTGTCGAAGAGGGCGGTTTCTTCCGCCGCCTGTGGGACGGTATTCGCCTGTTCTTCTTCGGTCTGTTCAACTGAGACTACTCAGCTGAGACCGAATGGACGCACCTGACCGTGCGTCCGCAAGCTGCAGCCCGGCCTTGAAAATCCCGAGGCCGGGCTTATTTATAGGGAAGCGCCCACTCCGGGCTGACTTCCTTCCGTGCAGCGCTCCCACTCTGGAGCCTGCCTCTGCCAACGGGCCAAAAGCCTGCCGATGCCATGACCGATAGCGACATTCAAGCCCCGAAAATCGAATTCCCCTGTCCGAACTACCCGATCAAGGTGATCGGTGAGGCCGGCGAAGACTTTGCCGATCTGGTCATTCAGGTCATTGGCCGCCATGCCCCAGGCCTCGACAGCAGCACGCTGGTGGTGCGCGACAGCCGCAACGGGCGCTTCCTGTCCGTTCAGGTACTGATCACCGCGACCGGTGTCGAGCAGTTGCAGGCCATCCATGTCGATCTGCGCGCCACCGGGCGCGTGCACATGGTGCTCTAGTGGCACCGCCCCTGCTGGTGCGTCATCTGGGGTTGGCGGATTACCTGCCGACGCTGGAGGCGATGCGTCGCCTGACGGACGAGCGTGACGAGCAGACGGTGGATGAAATCTGGCTGCTGCAGCATCCCCGGGTGTTCACCCAGGGGCAGGCCGGCAAGCCCGAACACCTGCTGGCGCCCGGTGATATTCCGGTTGTGCAGGTCGAGCGGGGTGGCCAGGTGACCTACCACGGCCCCGGCCAGCTGGTGGCCTATCTGATGCTGGACCTGCGACGCCTGGATCTGGGCGTGCGTGAGCTGGTTAGCGCCATGGAGTTGAGCCTGGTGGATGTGCTGGCCGGCTATGGCATCGAGGCGGCGCCCAAGGCCGAGGCTCCCGGTGTCTATGTGAAGGACGACAAGATTGCCTCGCTGGGCCTGCGGGTCAGGCGTGGCTGCTCGTTCCACGGTCTGGCACTGAATGTCGACATGGACATGACGCCCTTTCAGCGCATCAATCCCTGTGGCTATGCCGGCCTGAAGATGGTGCAGATGAAGGATTTGCTGGCGACGCCGCCTGTACTCGACGAAGTGGCGCAACGCCTGGAGCAGGCATTGCGTCAGCGTCTTGGCTACGAGTAACAGGCGTCGGCCAACGGTCTGAGCCTGGCAGGCTCAGTTCAGGTTCAGCGCCGGGATCAGGCTGCTGTCGAGTTCCTGGCCGGGGACCGGAACCGGTGCGGCCAGTCCCAGGTTGTTCTTCTCGAATACCCGGTCGGCACGGTAGCTGGAGCGCACCAGCGGACCGGCGGCGACCTCCATGAAGCCCTTTTCCAGACCGATCTCGCGGAAGCGGTTGAACTCTTCCGGGCTGACCCAGCGCCTGACCGGCAGGTGATTGCGCGTCGGTTGCAGGTATTGGCCCAAGGTGAGGATATCCACGCCAATGGCGCGCAGGTCATCCATGGTCTGCAGCACTTCCTCGTCGGTCTCGCCCAGACCCAGCATCAGACTGGTCTTGGTCAGTACCTGCGGGCGATGCTGTTTGGCGTGCTTGAGTACACGCAGGGTCTTCTCGTAGCCGGCGCGGGGATCACGTACTTCATGGGTGAGACGCTCGACGGTCTCGACGTTCTGGGCAAACACTTCAAGGCCCGAGTCCACGACCTGCTCGATGGCGTGCAGATCGCCGTCGAAGTCCGGGGTCAGTGCCTCGACCACGACCTGTGGGGTGTTCTGCTTGATGGCCCGCACGCAGGCCGCGTAGTGACTGGCGCCACCGTCGGCCAGGTCATCGCGGTCCACTGAGGTCAGCACGATGTAGCGCAGGGCCATCAGCTCCACCGACTTGGCGGTGTTCTGCGGTTCTTCCAGGTCCAGCCAGCCGTTGGGGTTGCCAGTGTCCACCGCGCAGAAGCGGCAGGCGCGGGTGCAGACCGAGCCCATCAGCATGATGGTGGCGGTGCCATTGGACCAGCATTCGCCCATGTTCGGGCAGTGCGATTCCTGACAGACCGTGCTCAGGCGATGTTCGCCGACATTGCGCTTGACCGCCTCGAAGCGGCTGCCACTGGGGGCCTTGACCCGCAACCACTTGGGCTTGGGTTCGAAAACCTGAGCCTCGCTCGACGCGCGGCGCTTCTGACCATCCTTGATCGCGGTAATGCCTTGGGCGGTGCGGAACTTCTCGCCGCTGGCTACGGGTTTGGACGGGGGCGTGTCGGACATCGGCGGTCTGGGCTCCGGGTGAGGCTCAGTGGGCGGGGCGGCTTGTGGCCGCCGCGCAGTTTATCACAGCCTGACCGGCTGGTCGGTTATGGGGTCAGCGCTTGCGCAGTTCAGTCAGCAGCTGCGGTGTCGGGTAGCCATCGGCCGGCCAGCCCAGCTGCTGCTGGGAGCCACGCACCGCGCGGCGGGTGTTGGCGCCGATGATGCCGTCGGCAATCCCCGGATCGAAGCCCAGCCGGCTCAGTTGCTCCTGCAGTTCGATGCGCTCGTGGCGCGAGAGCGGCTTGTCGCCGCGTGGCCACTGCAGGGCGAGCTGCTGGCCGCGAATGGCATCGCTGAGCAGGCCGATGGCCAGCGCGTAGGACGTCGAGTTGTTGTACTTGAGAATGCTGTTGAAGTTGCCGAAGACCAGGAACGCCGGGCCGCGATGCCCTGCGGGCAGCAGCAGATAGCCGCGGTCGCCGGCAGCCAGCCCCTGCGGTGTGCCCTTGATGCCGAGGGCGTTCCACTGGGCGTAGGTCTTGCGGATGCCGGTGTCGGCCAGGGCATAGTCGAAGTTATCCGGCAGGGCGACCTGGAAACCCCAGGGCTTACCGGCCTGCCAGCCGGAGGCGTGCAGATAGTGTGCGGCTGAACCCAGTGCGTCGCTGGCAGAATTCCAGATATCGCGGCGGCCATCGCCGTCGAAGTCCACCGCATGACTGGCATAGGTGGTCGGCATGAACTGGGTCTGGCCCATGGCGCCGGCCCAGGAGCCGATCATGCCGCGTGCGCTGATGTCGCCGGCATCGAGGATACGCAGTGCGGCGAGCAGCTGTTCCTGCCAGAAGCTGGCGCGGCGACCGGCATAGGCCAGGCTGGCCAGCGAGCGGATCACGTTCTTGTTGCCGATGTTGTGGCCGAAGGCACTTTCCATGCCCCAGACCGCCAGCAGCACCTGGGCATCCACGGCATAGCGTTGTTCGATGGCGCTGAGGGTGGCGGCATATTCGACCTGCAGTTGCTGACCTCGTTTTACCCGGCTGGCCGAGACGGCACCGTCCAGATACTCCCACACCGGGCGGGTAAATTCGGGTTGGCTGCTGTCGGCGGCAATGACCGCCGGATCGGGCTCAAGGCCGGCGAGGGCTTGGTCGAGAGTGGCGACGCTGATGCCCTGACTCAGAGCCAGGCGGCGGAAGTCGCTTTGCCAGGCGCTGAAGCTCTCATGGCGGGCCGGTGTGTCGGCCGGGCTGGTTGCGGCGCTCTTGGTCGCTGCGGCAGCGACCGGGGAGGGTGCTTGGGCCTGGCTGGTCGAGTTGCTCGTCGCGGGCGGTGTGCTGCTGCAGGAGCAGAGCAAGGCGAAGGCGATGGCAAAGCCAAGGCGGTTGGGGGACAGCATGGACATGGGTGTTCCTGAACCAGCGGACAGGTCGCTACCCTAGCACGAATGGGCTTTTCAGGCCGCCAGAAACACAGAAGCCTCCCAGTTTTGCTGGGAGGCTTCGCGGCGGTAACTGCCTTTGCCCTTCTTCGGTTGTTCCTGGCGGCAGCGGAACAGTGGTTGGGCAACCAGGGATTTGGCCTGATTCGGTCGTCGTTTGCGGGGCTTGGCCATGCGCGTGTTCCTCGATGAGCACCAGCGGGTTGCTGGCGTGCGGAGCATGCGCGGCTGGTCAAAAAATGTCCAGTTGCCGTTTACTCGGCGGGCAAGTGCAGGCGCTGACCGGCCAGCAGCAGGCACAGGCGGCTGAGACCGTTCCACGGCGAGCCTTCGGCCTGACCCTTGATCTGCGCGTCGATACGCTGGGCATCCCCCAGCATCTGCTGCCAGCGGGCATGCGGATGGCGCTGCAGGGCCTTGGACAGCAGCGGCCGGCGCTTATCCCAGACCGGCGGACGGCAACTGGCGAAGGCTTTGTCCAGTGGTACGCCGGCGGCGAACTGCTGGGCCAGACCCGCCAGCAGGCGGATCTCCCGGGCCAGTGCCCAGAGGATCACGGGTGCCTCGACGCCCTCGCCACGCAGCGCTTCGAGCATACGCAGGCTGTGCTGAGCCTCGCCGTTGAGGGCTGCATCGATCAGGCCGAACACGTCGAAGCGCGCACTGTCGGCCACCGCCGCCTGCACCGTGGCGGCGTCGATCTGGTTGCCCTCGGCCATCAGCTTGAGCTTCTCGATCTCCTGCTGGGCGGCCAGCAGGTTGCCTTCCACGCGGGCGGCGATCAGCTCGACTGCTTCGGGGCTGGCGGCCAGACCGGCGTTGGCCAGGCGCTGGCGAATCCAGGCAGGCAGCTGGCTGCTCTCCACCGGCCAGATCTGCACGAACTGGCTGTTCTGGCCTTCGATCAAGGCCTTGGCCCACTTGGTTTTCTGCGTGCTGCCATCGAGCTTGGGCAGGCTGATCAGCAGCAGGGTGTCCTCGGCCGGGCGAACCAGATAGTCGAGCAGGGCGGCAGCACCCTTGTCGCCCGGCTTGCCGCCATCGATACGCAGCTCGATGAGCTTCTTTTCGGCGAACAATGACAGGCTGGCACCGGCCGCATAGAGCTGGCCCCAGTCGAAGTTCTTGTCGACATGAAATACCTGGCGCTCGCTGAAACCCTGGGCCCGGCAGGCGGCGCGAATGGCGTCGCAGGCTTCCTGGCAGAGCAGGTGCTCATCGCCACTGACCACGTAGACCGGGGCCAGCTGGCTTTGCAGGTGTTTGCCGAGTTGCGCGGGGTTGAGTTTCATTGCGGAGCGAGCTTCGTCAGGAGTGAAAAGGGCCGGTTACCCGGCCCTTGTCTGCTTACTGGCCGATCGGCAGCTGGATCGGCGATTGCTGTGGCTGCTCGGCGCGTGCCTTGGCAGCTGCCGCACGGGCATCGGCTTCGGCCTTGGCCTTGGCGCGGGCGGTGGCTTCCAGCTCGGCCAGGCGCTCCGGGTTGATCAGCTGCAGGCGCATGGCCATCTGCTGAACCAGGTCGCGGCGGATCTCACCACGCAGCTGGGCGGCTTCTTCGTCGGAGCCGATCAGGTTGTTGCCGTCCTGCACATAGACCTTCTGCACTTCCACCTGATCCTGCAGCAGGAGCAGGCCGTCGCGGCTCTTGATCTGGTAGTCCAGAGTGCTGGTCAGCTGGGTTTCCGCGCTGCGGGTATTGGTGGTGTAGCTGGCGGTGCGCTGGCTTTCCTGTTCGTTGGCCAGGTCCAGGGTGTAGGGCGCGGCGGTGCTCACCTTGACCTGGCTGCTCTGCAGCAGGTCGCGCAGTTGCTTGTAGGTTTCGCCGTAGCTGTTGCGCGCGGTCAGGTTGATTTCCTTGATGGCGAACTGGGTGTCGCCGGTGCCGCGCAGCTGAAAGCCGCAGGCGCTGAGGACGGTGGCCAGGCCGATTACCAGCAGATTCCGTTTCATCATTCTTTCTTTCCCCTTGCTGAGTTCCGCCGCAGCGCGGGCTGCGACGGCCTGGATCAGTTGGCGACTATTCAGTTGGCAACAATGTTGACCAGTTTGCCTGGTACCACGATGACCTTGCGAATGGTCAGGTCGTCGAGGTAGCGCAGGACGTTTTCGTTGCCGCGTGCTGCCGCTTCGACTTCTTCGCGGCTGGCGGCGGCCGGGACTTCGATCTGGCCACGCAGTTTGCCGTTGACCTGGATGACCAGGGTCAGGCTGTCCTGCACCAGCGCGCTCTCGTCGACCTGAGGCCACTGGGCGTCGATGATGGCGCCGCTGTTGCCCAGTTCCTGCCACAGCGCATGGCTGATGTGCGGGGTGATCGGGGCCAGCAGCAGGGCTACGGTCTGCAGGCCTTCCTGCAGCAGGGCACGGTCCTGCGCGGTCGCGGTCGGTGCCTTTTCCAGCACGTTCATCAGGGTCATCACGGCGGCGATGGCGGTGTTGAACTTGTGGTGCAGGCCGACGTCATTGCTGGCCTGCTTGATGGCCAGGTGGATGGCGCGGCGCACGGCCTTCTGCTCGTCGCTCAGGCTGGCAACATCCAGTGCACCCGGCAGACCGGCGCTGACATGGCTGTGAGCCAGGCGCCAGACACGGCGCAGGAAGCGGCTGGCACCCTCGACGCCGGAGTCGGACCACTCCAAGCTCATGTCGGGCGGCGAGGCGAACATCATGAACAGGCGGCAGGTATCGGCGCCGTAGGCGTCGATCATGGCCTGCGGGTCCACGCCGTTGTTCTTCGACTTGGACATCTTCTCGGTGCCGCCGATCTCCACCGGCAGGCCGTCGGTTTTCAGCTTGGCGCCGATGACCTTGGCCTTGGCGTCACGCTCGACTTCCACGTCGGCCGGGTTGAACCAGTCCTTGCCGCCGTTTTCCAGGGTGCGGTAGTAGGTTTCAGCGACCACCATGCCCTGGGTCAGCAGGTTCTTGAACGGCTCATTCGAGCTGACCAGACCTTCGTCGCGCATCAGCTTGTGGAAGAAGCGCGCGTACAGCAGGTGCAGGATGGCGTGCTCGATGCCGCCGATGTACTGATCCACCGGCAGCCAGTGGTTGGCGGCCTGCGGGTCGACCATGCCGCCGGTGTATTGCGGCGAGGCATAGCGGGCGTAGTACCAGGAGCTTTCCACGAAGGTGTCCATGGTGTCGGTTTCGCGCTTGGCGTCGGCACCGCACTTCGGGCACTTGCACTGGTAGAACTCGGGCATCTTGGCCAGCGGGCTGCCGGCGCCGTCCGGTACCACGTCTTCGGGCAGGACCACCGGCAACTGGTCTTCCGGCACCGGCACGTCGCCACAGGTGTCGCAATGGATGATTGGGATCGGGCAGCCCCAGTAGCGCTGGCGGCTGATACCCCAGTCGCGCAGGCGGAACTGGGTCTTGCGCGCGCCATGGGCGCTGGCTTCCAGATCGGCAACGATGGCGTCGAAGGCGGCACCGAAGTCCTTGCCATCGTACTTGCCGGAATTGATGGTGGTCAGACCGGCCTTGTCGCCGTACCAGTCCTGCCAGGTGCTGGCATCGTAGGCTTTGCCTTCTGCCGCGTAGACCTGCTTGATCGGCAGGCCGTACTTGCTGGCGAACTCGAAGTCACGCTCGTCGTGTGCCGGCACGGCCATCACGGCACCTTCGCCGTAGCCCCACAGCACGTAGTTGGCGACGAATACCGGCAGCTTGTCGCCGGTCAGCGGATGGATGACGAATTGGCCGGTGGCCACGCCCTTCTTCTCCATGGTCGCCATATCGGCTTCTGCGACCGATCCTGCCTTGCATTCGGCAATGAACGCAGCGATGGCCGGATTGGTTTCGGCAGCGCGCTGCGACAGCGGGTGCTCGGCGGCCACGGCCACATAGGTGGCGCCCATCAGGGTGTCGGGGCGGGTCGAGTAGACCTTCAGCTGGCCTTCGATACCGATGCTGGCAACATCGTAGTCGAACACGATGTCGGCACCGAAGCTCTTGCCGATCCAGTTGCGCTGCATGGTCTTGACCTGCTCGGGCCAGCCTTCCAGTTCGTCCAGGCTGCTCAGCAGCTCTTCGGCGTAAGCGGTGATCTTGAAGTAGTACATCGGGATTTCGCGCTTCTCGATCAGCGCGCCTGAACGCCAGCCACGGCCATCAATGACCTGCTCGTTGGCCAGTACGGTCTGGTCGACCGGGTCCCAGTTCACGGTGCCGTTCTTGCGGTAGATCACGCCCTTCTCGAACAGGCGGGTGAACAGCCACTGTTCCCAGCGGTAGTAGTCCGGCTTGCAGGTGGTGACTTCGCGGGTCCAGTCGATGGCCAGGCCCAGCGATTTCAGCTGGGACTTCATGTAGTCGATGTTCTCGTAGGTCCACTTGGCCGGCGCGACCTTGTTCTTCATGGCGGCGTTTTCCGCCGGCATGCCGAAGGCGTCCCAGCCCATCGGCTGCAGCACGTTCTTGCCCTGCATGCGCTGGTAGCGGGCGATCACGTCACCGATGGTGTAGTTGCGCACGTGGCCCATGTGCAGCTTGCCGCTCGGGTAGGGGAACATCGACAGGCAATAGAAGGTGTCCTTGCCCGGTTGTTCACTCACGACAAAGGATTTCTGCGCGTCCCACTGGGACTGCGCGGCGGCTTCGATATCACGGGGCGAGTACTGTTCGTGCATGGCTTCTGGCGCTGGGAAAGGGGCTTACGGATAAACGCGGTAGGATACATGAGGCAGGCACTGCGAGGGAAATGCCGCCAGGCAGTGTCGGTTGGCTGACGGTTCTGTCGGTGGTGAGTGCGAGTCAGCAAATTTTTTGTCTTATTGGTCAGATTGTTGTGCCGTTTGTCGCGCTGCGACTGCGTCACGAAGAGTGCTGGCTAAGCTCATGACAATGGCCTCAGCGGCTTGTAGTACAGGGTTGTTGTCATGATGGAGTCGAGAAGGTCGGAACAGACTGGTGGATTGTACGGGCGATTGCTGCAGCGTCTCGCCCTGGCTCTGGATGAAGCCGAAAGCGCGCGCCGACTGCGCGATGTCGAACCGCAGCTGGTCGAACTCAAGGGGTTGACCAATGCCGAGATGGAGTTGATTCAGGCTTATCTGGAGCGCGACCTGCAGTGGCTGCAGGGCTGGCATGCTGCGGCCGCAGAGCTGGAACAGCTGGAGCATCAGGCCCTGCGACAGGCGCGTACGGCCGGTGTGCGCGGTGCTGGCAAGCCGTCGCGTCAGGCGACCAGTAAAGTGGCACCAGTCAAACCGCGCCTCAAGCGTCGCCAGCAACTGTGCTGCGCCATGTGCGGTACGGAAGTACCTTGGTTGCGCGGGCAGGGCGTGACGCCTTGCCCGGCCTGCGGCTCGCAGCTGTTTCGCGCAAGCACGCCACGTTAGCAGCCTGCTAGGCTAGCGCCCTCGTTCGGGAGGGCCTATGCCGATTAGATACCTCTTTAAGCAGTTGTTCCTGCCACCGGGGCTGTTCCTGCTCATGTTGCTGGCGGCCTGGTGGCTGCGTTGGCGTTATCCGCGGCTGGCCAGGGCCGGCTTTGTCGGTGGGTTACTGGGCTTGTGGCTGATGTCCCTGCCGATTGTGGTGGAGTGGGGCGGTCGGGCCCTAGAGAGCGAGGCGCCCTTGCCGCAGTCTGCCTGGACTCAGTTGCAGCGTGAGGCTCAGGCCATTGTGGTGCTGGGGGCAGGCCGCGAGCGCGGCGATCCGGCCTGGGAGGGCGATCAGCCCGGTCATCTGGCCAGTGAGCGCCTGCGTTACGCGGCACGTTTGGCCAAGGCCAGTGGTCTGCCTTTGCTCCTCACCGGTGGCATGCATTACGGTCAGCCACCCTCCGAGGCGGCCTTGATGGCGGAGAGTCTGGCCCGCGACTACGGCATTGTGGTGCGCTGGCGCGAGGAGCGTAGCCGCACCACCTTGGAGAATGCCCTGTTCAGCGCACCGTTGTTGCGCGAGGCCGGCGTGCAGCGCGTGGTGCTGGTGACGCAGGCGGCGCACATGCCGCGTGCTCGCTGGTGTTTCGAACGGCAGGGGCTGCAGGTGCTGGCCGCGCCAGTCGGCTTTCTCGGTGTAGACAATGCCCGGCCCGTCGGTGGCTGGCTGCCAGAGGGCAAAGCCTTCTGGCAGAACGCGCAGCTGTTGAATGAGGCGCTGGGTCGCCTGCTGTATCCCCTGCTGTATTAGCCGGCCTTAGAGCCTGATTACGATCTTCTGGATTAGAGCCAGGCAAGGCAAAAACGGTCGAGGAAGCGCAGTTTACGAACGGTAAATGAGCATTCCGAGATCGTTTTTAACGCTGCATGGCTGACAGCCAGGAGATCGTAAACCGGCTCTTACAGCGCCTTGCTCAGCCGGCTGCTCAGTCGCGCCCACAGCAGCAAGGCCAGACACAGGCTGATCAGCGGCCAGCTGCCGTAGCGCAGGTAGGGCGTGAGCCCCTGCATGGCGCTGACTTCGCCCTGCAGGACGGCGCGCTGGAACTGCGGCACCTGACGGGTGATCTGTCCCTGGGGATCGATCAGCGCGGTGACGCCGTTGTTGGTGGCGCGGATCATCCAGCGGCCGGCTTCGAGGGCCCGCATCTGTGCCATCTGCAGGTGCTGCAACGGGCCAATGGACCGACCGAACCAGGTGTCGTTGCTGACCGTCAGCAGCAGGTCGCTGTCGGCAGCCATGCTGGCGGCGAACTCCGGATAGACCACCTCGTAGCAGATGTAGGAGGCGATCTTCAGACCTTTGGCCTCAAGCAGCGGCTGGTCGGCCGGGCCGCGGGCGAAGTCCGACATCGGCAGGTCGAAGAAGGCGATCAGGCCACGCAGCAGGTCCTGCAGGGGTACGTACTCGCCGAACGGCACCAGTTTCTGCTTGAGGTAAGTGCCGCTGCCTTCGCCCACCACGGTGATGCCGTTGTAGTAGCGCTTCTCGCCGTGCTCGTTGACCTGACGCACCGGTACGCCGGTGATCAGCGCCGACTGGCGATCACGGGCGAACATTGCCATCACGTTCAGATAACCCTCGGCGTATTCCTTGAGTACCGGTACGGCGGTTTCCGGCCATACCAGCAGATCGGCCCTGGGGCTGTTGAAACTCAGCTGGCGATAGAGGTCGAGCTGCATTTCCAGCTGCCTAGGGTCCCACTTCAGCTGCTGTTCGATATTGCCCTGAATGGCCGCCACCGACAGCGGCTCACCCTTGCTCTGGGTCCAGGCATGGCCCTGGAGCGCCAGGCTGGCCAGCCAAGGCGCAACCAGCAGGGTGATCGCAGCCAGCAGGACGGGTTTGCGGCTCAGCAGACGCGGCAGGTTGATCAGCAGGGCGGCGCTGAGGGCCAGGATGAAGGTGATCAGCCAGACGCCGCCCAGCGGCGCGAGCGGTGCCAGCGGGCCATCCAGCTGGCTGTAGCCGGCGTAGAGCCAGGGAAAACCGGTGAGGAACCAGCCGCGGAAGGCATCCAGCGCCACCCACAGGGCGGCGAACGCCAGGGCATCGGCCAGTGGCGCTTCGGGGCGGCGCAGCCAGCGCGCCCACAGGGCGGCAGGCAGGGCGAAGAAGAAGGCGATGGCCATGGAGAACGCCAGCATCAGCAGGCCGGCCAGTGCCGGTGATGCCGCGCCGTAATCGTGGATGCTGACGTAGATCCAACTGGTGCCGGCGGCGAAGGTGCCCAGGCCGTACCACCAGCCGCGCCAGAGAGCAGCGCGGGTCGGCAGCTCGCGCAGGCCGAGGTAGATCAGGCCCAGTGACAGCAGAGCCAGCGGCCACCAGCCGAAGGGCGCCAGGCTCGGCGTCATCAGGGCGCCGGCGGCTGCGGCGAGCAGGTGTCCGGGCCAGCCGGGGGCAGTAATCCAGCGCATAGCGATCCTTGAGGGTGGTGCAAGGCCGCCAAGGCTACTGGTCGAAGGCTAAAAGCAAAAGCCCCCGCAGGCGGGGGCTTGGTATCACGGCATTGCCGGTGCTCAGCGTTCCAGCGGCGTCAGGCGCAGCAGGTGGATACGGCGGCTGTCGGCGTTGATCACGCGGAAGCGGTAGCCGGCCAGTTCGCGGGTTTCATTGCGCTTGGGCACGCGGCCGAACTCGTCCATCAACAGGCCGCCGATGCTGGTGCAGGCGTCGCTTTTCAGGTCGGTATCGAAATGCTCGTTGAAGCTGGCCAGCGGGGTTTGTGCCTTGACGATGAAGTCGCCGCTGGGCAGGTCCTTGAAGTAGCCGTCCTGCTCGACGTCGTGCTCGTCCTCGATATCGCCGACGATCTGTTCCAGCACGTCCTCGATGGTCACCAGACCGGCGACGCTGCCGTATTCGTCGATGACGATGGCCATGTGGTGGCGGTTGGCGCGGAACTCGCGCAGCAGCACGTTGAGACGCTTGGATTCGGGAACGAAAGTGGCCGGGCGCAGCATTTCGCGGATGTTGAAGTCTTCGCGACCACGCAGCAGCAGGGGGAGCAGGTCCTTGGCCAGAAGGATGCCGAGCACATCGTCGGCACCGTCGCCGATCACCGGGTAACGCGAGTGCGCCGAGCTGGTGACCGCCGGGAGGAATTCCTCGGGGCTCTGGCTGGCCTTGATGCTGATCATCTGCGAGCGCGGAATCATGATGTCGCGCACCTGCAGGTCGGCGACCTGAATGGCGCCTTCGACAATCGACAGGGCTTCGCTGTCGAGCAACTTGTTCTGGTGCGCCTCGCGCAGCAGCTCCAGCAGCTCCTGGCGGTTCTTCGGTTCATGGGCAAAGGCCTGGAAGATTTTACTCAGCCAGGACCTGTGCCCGTTACTCGATCGGTCTTCGCTCATGCGGTGTTACTCGGTCTCTTCGTCGTCGCGGTAAGGGTCGGGATAACCCAGTTCCGCCAGCAATTGTCGTTCCAGGCTTTCCATTTCCTCGGCTTCCTCATCGTCGATGTGGTCGTAGCCGAGCAGGTGTAGGCAGCCGTGGATGACCAGATGGGCCCAGTGGGCCTCCAGCGCCTTGTTCTGTTCGCGGGCCTCGCGCTCGACCACCGGGACGCAGATCACCAGATCGCCCAGCAGTGGAATGTCGAGCAAGCCCTCGGGCACCTCGGCGGGAAAGGACAGCACGTTGGTGGCGTAGTCCTTGTGCCGGTAGGTGCGGTTGAGCTCCTGGCCTTCTTCGGCATCGACCAGACGAATGGTCAGCTCGGAGTCGGCCGTGCGCTGGCGCAGGGCCAGTTCCACCCAGCGGCGCAGTTGCGCCTCTGCGGGCAGGTCGCCGGCCTCGGTGGCCAGCTGCAGGTCGAGTTCGATCACGGGCGCGGCTCCTGATCCTGGCGGGCGGCCTGGCGTTCGGCCCGCTCACGCTCGGCGGCGCTGTCGAAACGCTCATAGGCTTCGACGATGCGTTGCACCAGCGGGTGGCGCACCACGTCCTTGGATTCGAAATGGGTGAAACCGATACCCGGTACGTCCTTGAGCACCTCGATCACATGGCGCAGGCCGCTCTTGGTGCCGCGTGGCAGGTCGACCTGGGTGATATCGCCGGTAATGACCGCTGTCGATCCGAAGCCAATCCGGGTGAGGAACATCTTCATCTGCTCGGTGGTGGTGTTCTGACTCTCGTCGAGAATGATGAAGCTGTTATTAAGGGTACGGCCGCGCATGTAGGCCAGTGGGGCGACTTCGATCACCTGCTTCTCGATCAGCTTCGCCACCTGCTCGAAGCCGAGCATCTCGTACAGCGCGTCGTACAGCGGGCGCAGGTAGGGGTCGATCTTCTGCGACAGGTCGCCGGGCAGGAAACCGAGTTTCTCGCCGGCCTCGACCGCCGGGCGCACCAGCAGGATGCGGCGGATTTCCTCGCGCAGCAGGGCATCCACCGCGCAGGCCACGGCCAGGTAGGTTTTGCCGGTGCCGGCCGGGCCGATGCCGAAGTTGATGTCGTGGGCGAGGATCGATTTGACGTAGCGCTGCTGGTTGGCGCCGCGCGGCTTGATCATGCCCTTGCGCGTCTTCAGCGAGACCATCTGCTCGGACGCTGAGTTATTCAGTGCCTCCACGCCGGACTCCTGCAGGTACAGGTGAACCAGATCCGGCGACAGCTCGGTGGCTTCCGTTTCACGGTACAAGCGGCGCAGCAGCAGCTCGGCGGCATGGCTGCGGTGCCCCTCGCCGACCACTTCGAACTGGTTGCCGCGGTTGCGGATTTCCAGGCCGAGGCGTTGCTCGATCAGGCGCAGGTGTTCATCGAACTGCCCGCACAGGTTGGCGAAGCGCTTGGCTTCGAAAGGGTCGAGGGTGAAGCGGTGCAGTTCCAGATTCGCGTTCAATGTGCTGTTTGGCCGAGGGCGATGGGAGTTCAGGATAAACCCGACCGGCGCAGGGGGAAAGTTCCGCCGGCCCGGGCTTTAGATCAGACTTTGGTCGAGAAGGCTGCCGCGCAGCGAGTGGGGCAGGGCGTCGTCGATGTGCACGTCGACGAACTGACCGATCAGGCTCGGGGTGCTGCAGCGGAAGTTGACCACGCGGTTGCTCTCGGTGCGGCCCTGGAGCATGCCTGGGTCCTTCTTCGAATAGTCGGTGACCAGAATGCGCTGGGTGGTGCCGACCATGCGCCGGCTGTTCTCGAAACCCAGCTGGGCGATGCGCGTCTGCAGAATCGACAGGCGCTGCTTCTTCACTTCTTCCGGGGTGTCGTCGGCCAGATCGGCCGCCGGGGTGCCGGGGCGCGCGCTGTAGACGAAGGAGTAGGAGAAGTCGAAGCCGACGTCTTCGATCAGCTTCATGGTCTGCTCGAAGTCTTTCTCGGTTTCGCCGGGGAAACCGACGATGAAGTCGGTGCTGAGCAGAATGTCCGGCACCGCCGCCTTGAGCTTGCGGATGCGCGACTTGTATTCCAGTGCGGTGTGGTTGCGCTTCATGGCCGCGAGAATGCGGTCCGAGCCGGACTGCACCGGCAGGTGCAGGTACTTCACCAGTTTCGGAATGTCGGCATGGGCCTGGATGATGGCATCGGAGAACTCCAGCGGGTGGCTGGTGGTGTAGCGGATGCGCTCGATGCCGTCGATCTCGGCCACTGCGTAGAGCAGCTCGGCGAAGTAGGCGATATGACCATCCGGGGTCGGGCCGCGGTAGCCGTTAACGTTCTGCCCGAGCAGGGTCACTTCCTTCACGCCCTTTTCGGCCAGCTGGGTGATTTCCAGCAGCACATCGGCCAGCGGCCGGCTGACTTCCTCGCCGCGGGTGTAGGGCACCACGCAGAAGGTGCAGTACTTGCTGCAGCCTTCCATCACCGAGACGAAGGCGCTGGGGCCGTCGACGCGGGCTTCGGGCAGGTGATCGAACTTCTCGATCTCGGGGAAGCTGATGTCGACCTGCGCGGTTTTCGTGGTGCGCGCCGCGTCGATCATTTCCGGCAGGCGGTGCAGGGTCTGCGGACCGAACACCACGTCGACATAGGGTGCGCGGTCGCGGATCGCCGCGCCTTCCTGGCTGGCCACGCAGCCACCAACGCCAATCACCAGTTCCGGGTTTTCCAGCTTCAGCTCACGCCAGCGGCCCAGTTGGGAGAACACCTTGTCCTGGGCCTTCTCGCGGATGGAACAGGTGTTGAGCAGGATCACGTCAGCTTCGGCCGGATTTTCAGTGACTTCCATGGCCTGGTGTTCGCCCAGCAGATCGACCATGCGCGAGCTGTCGTACTCGTTCATCTGGCAACCGTGGGTTTCGATGTAAAGCTTCTTGGCCATGGGTGTTTCACTGGGGGTAATGACAGGACCGCGCATTATAGTGACCGTCGGGCAGCCTTCCTAGCTCCGTGTGTCCACTGACTGCTATGATTCGCGCCCCGTTTTTCCGGCGTTACTTCCCCAGCATGAACAAGCGTGAAAACCCCATCTTCAAGGTGATCTTCCAGAGCCAGGGCCAGGTCTTCGAGATCTATGCCAAGCAGATCTTCCAGAGCGAACTGTGGGGCTTTCTCGAGGTGGAGGAACTGGTCTTCGGCGAGCGCAGTCAGATGCTGGTCGACCCCAGCGAGGAGCGGCTCAAGGCCCAGTTCGATGGCGTGCTGCGCAGCTTCATCCCGATGCCCAGCATCATCCGCATCGACGAAGTCGAGCGCATCGGCACACCCAAGGTGACCGAAGCGCAGGTCGGCAATGTCATGCCCTTCCCGATGCCGCCGATTCCCCAGCGCTGATCGGCCCGGCCTTACTCGCTGCCCTGCAGCAGGTCCAGCGCCTGCTCGAGCACCCGCATCGACTCGGCGTGATCGCCGCTCTTGTGCAGGGCCTCGCCCTCAGCGCGCAGGCGCTGCACCTCGGCCGTCACCTCGGCGCTGGCCGGCGGGTTGGTCTTCAGCAGTTCGTCGATTCGTGCCATGTCCTGCGGGCAGTGCATGGCCCAGATCGGGGCGCTGAGCAGGGTGGCGCATACCAGGGTGGCAAGACGGCGCATGGCGATATTCCTCCAGTGGTGGTGTGGCCAGTCTAGATCGCGCGGGCATGCCGCCGCTCTTTGGCGCTGAACGGTCAAAAAAGACCCCGCCGGGGCGGGGTCTGAAACGTGCCAGGGGCACGCACCTTAAGTCTTGGCAGTCGGGCGACTGACCCGGTCGAGCAGATAGACCAGTGAGTGGTAGTCGATGCCGCTGTGAGTCGACAGGCCGATCTCGCAGGTGCGGCTGGTCGAGATGCCTTCCCCGCAGATCTGCACCGCGTCCTTCAGCGAACGCAGCGCATGGGCGTTCAGCTCCGGCGTGGTAAAGCCCTTGTCGCCGGCGAAGCCGCAGCAGTGGATGCCCTCCGGAATCACCACTGTCTTCGCGCAGCGCCGGGCGATCTCGATCAGGTGCTCGGCCTCGCCCAGATGCTGGGTAGAGCAGGTTACGTGCACCGCCACCGGCGCTTCCTGTGGCGTGATCTCGAGCTTATCCAGCAGCTCTTCGCGAATGAATTTCACCGGGTCGTACAGGCGCAGACGGCGGTCGGCGTTGCCCTGCACCAGGCGCAGTGTGCAGGGGCTGGTGTCGCAGTAGATGGGGTCCTGGCCATTGCGGCTGGCGCTGAGCAGGGCGGCGAGCAGCTCGTCGCGCTTGGCGTCGCCCTGCTTGGCATAGCCCTTGGAGGTGAAGGGCTGGCCGCAGCACAGGTTGTCCAGCCCCGCGGGGAAGATCACCTCGAAGCCGGCCTTCTCCAGCAGGGCGCGGGTCTTGTCCAGCAGGCTGGTCTGTTCGGCATCGGCGAAGGCCGGGCCCATGGCTCGCGACACGCAGGCGGGCAGGTAGACCACCCGTGGCTTTTCGCTGGGCGCCGGTGACACCCATTTCAGCGGCTGCGCCACTTGAGGCATGGCCGCTGTCCACAGTGGCGTGCCGAACTGCTGATGCAGACCGGCGGCCCAGCGCGCCAGGCGCGGCGCGCCGAGCAGGCGGCGGGCCGTATCAGCTGCAAGCAGGCCGAGGCGGGCGCTTTCAGGGCGGTGGCGAAATGCCCGGCCAGCCAGCCGGCCGTGCCGTTGTGCTGCACCTGCTGGCCGCGCAGCTGGCGCACCAGCTCGCCGGTGTTGATGCCCACCGGGCAGCGTTGGGCGCAAAGGCCGGTGGCCGCGCAGGTGTCGAGGCCGTGGTGCTGGTAGGCGGCTTCCAGTTCGGTGGTGTCGATACCGGCACGCTTGCGCGCCTGGATATCGCGCCATATCACGATGCGCTGGCGCGGTGTCAGGGTCAGGCCGCGCGAGGGGCACACCGGCTCGCAGAAGCCGCACTCGATGCACTTGTCGACAATCTCGTCGGCGGCCGGCAGCGGCTTGAGGTTCTTCAGGTGCAGCTCGCGGTCCTCGGAAAGGATCACGTCCGGGTTGAGGATGCCCTGCGGGTCGAGCAGGCGCTTGATCGCCCACATCAGCTGGTAGGCCTCGCGGCCCCATTCGAGTTCCACAAAGGGTGCCATATTGCGCCCGGTGCCGTGCTCGGCCTTGAGCGCGCCGCCGAACTCCACCGCCACCAGCTGCGCCACCTCGCCCATGAAGGCGTCGTAGCGGGCGACCTGAGCCGGGTCGTCGAAGCCCTGGGTGAAGACAAAGTGCAGGTTGCCTTCCAGAGCGTGGCCGAAAATGATCGCCTCGTTATAGCCGTGACGGTCGAACAGTCCGAGCAGGCGGTTGACCCCCTCGGCCAGGGCTTCGACCGGGAAGGTGACGTCCTCGATGATCACCGTGGTGCCGGTGGCACGCACCGCGCCGACGGCGGGGAAGGTGTCCTTGCGCATCTTCCACAGCTGGTTGTACACGGCCGGGTCGCTGCTGAAGTCGACGCGCTTCTCCAGCGGGAATTCGGCGATGGAGGCCATGATCCGTTCGATCTGTTCGGCCAGCACGGAGGCCGTGGCGGCGCGCGACTCGATCAGCAGGGCGCAGGCACCGTTCGAGAGGCTTTTGACCCACTCCGGCATGCCGGGCTTGTCCTGCACCGAGCGCAGGCTGCGCCGGTCCAGCAGCTCCACGGCCGAAACCGGCTGCTGCCTGAGCACAGGCACGGCGCGGCAGCAGCTTTCCACATCGGGGAACACCAGCAGGGCGCTGGCCTTGTGCGGGTGCTCCGGCACGGTGTGGTAGGTCACCGCGCTGATAAAGCCCAGGGTGCCTTCGGAACCGACCATCAGGTGGCTCAAGATATCCAGCGGTTCATCGAAATCGACCAGTGCGTTGAGCGACAGGCCGGTGGTGTTCTTCAGCCGGTACTTGTGGCGGATCTTCGCCGCCAGTTCGGTGTTGGCGCGGGTCTGCCGGCCCAGTTCGGCCAGCTGCGCCAGCAGCCCGGCATGGCTGGCGCGGAAGGCCGCGACGCTGGCTTCGTCCTCGGTATCCACGAGCGTGCCGTCGGCCAGCACCAGGCGCAGGCCGGCCAGGGTGTGGTAGCTGTTCTGCGCGGTACCGCAGCACATGCCGCTGGAGTTGTTGGCGACGATGCCGCCGATCTTCGCCGAGGCGATGGACGCCGGGTCGGGGCCGATCTTGCGCTGCAGCGGGGCCAGTACGGCGTTGGCGCTGGAGCCGATCACGCCCGGCTGCAGGCGGATCTGCGCGCCGCCCGCGCGAATCTCCCGGCCGTTCCAGTTGTCGCCCAGCACGATCAGCACCGAGTCGGAAATCGCCTGCCCGGAGAGGCTGGTGCCGGCGGCGCGGAAGGTCACCGGCACGCGGTGGGCGCCGGCCAGCTTGAGCAGTTCGACCACCTCTCGCTCGCTTTCCACACGGACCACCAGCTTGGGGATCAGCCGGTAGAAGCTGGCGTCGGTGCCGAAGGCCAGGGTCGACAGCGGGTCGTCGAAACGCCGCTCTTGCGGGATCAGGCGGGCGGTGGCTTGGAGAAAGGCAGCGGGCAGGCTCATGGCGGCTCCGGGGTCAGGACGCGGCGTGGCGCAGTTCGCGCACCAGCGAATCTGCACTGATCTCGCCGATTGAGCGGGCGCCGGTGAGGGTCATGGCCACACGCATCTCCTTGTCGAAAAGCTCCAGCAGGTTACTCACTCCCGCACCGCCGGCGGCGGCCAGGGCGTAGACGAAGGCGCGGCCGAGCATCACACCATCGGCGCCGAGGGCGAGCATGCGCACCACGTCCAGGCCGGTGCGGATGCCAGAGTCGGCGAGAATCTTCAGCTCGCCCTTCACCGCGTCGGCGATGGCCGGCAGGGCGCGGGCGCTGGACAGCACGCCGTCGAGCTGGCGGCCGCCGTGGTTGGACACGACGATGCCGTCGGCGCCGAACTTCACTGCGTCGCGGGCGTCCTCGGGGTCGAGGATACCCTTGATCACCATTGGCCCGTCCCAGAAGTCGCGGATCCATTCGAGGTCCTTCCAGGAGATCGACGGGTCGAAGTTCTCGCCCAGCCAGCCGATGTAGTCGGCCAGCCCGGTGGGGTTGCCGCGATAGGCGGAGATGTTGCCCAGATCATGGGGCTTGCCCAGCAGGCCCACGTCCCAGGCCCAGGCCGGGTGGGTCATGGCCTGCAGTACGCGGCGCAGTGGCGCGTTCGGCCCGCTCATGCCGGAGTGGGCATCGCGGTAGCGGGCCCCGGGCACCGGCATGTCGACGGTGAACACCAGGGTGGTGACGCCAGCGACCTTGGCCCGTTCCAGGGCGTTGCGCATGAAACCGCGGTCCTTCAGCACGTAGAGCTGGAACCACATCGGCCGGTCGATGGCTGGCGCGACTTCCTCGATCGGGCACACCGACACGGTGGACAGGGTAAAGGGGATGCCCTTGGCCGCCGCCGCGCGGGCGGCCTGCACCTCGCCACGACGGGCATACATGCCGGTCAGGCCGACCGGAGCCAGAGCCACCGGCATGGCCAGTTTCTCGCCGAACAGCTCGGTGGACAGGTCCAGCTCCGACATGTTCTTCAGCACGCGCTGGCGCAGGGCGATGTCGGCCAGATCGGCGACGTTGCGCTTGAGTGTGTGCTCGGCATAGGCGCCGCCGTCGATGTAGTGGAACAGGAAGGGCGGCAACTTGCGCCGGGCAGCTTCGCGGTAGTCGGTAGAGGCGGAAATGATCATGGCAGCAATGTTCCCGGAACTGAGGCCGGGCCTTACGGCCCGGCGGTAAACCTTAGTGCACCAGCATGCCGGTCAGCCAATAGGCCTGGACCAGGGTGATCAGGCCGACGAAGGTGGCGAAGATCAGGCTGTGCTTGAGGGTGAAGCGGAACAGATCGGATTCCTTGCCGACCATGCCGGTGGCGGCGCAGGCCACGGCGATGGACTGCGGCGAGATCATCTTGCCGGTCACGCCGCCGCTGGTATTGGCGGCCACCAGCAGGGTGTCGTTGACCCCGATCTGATGCGCGGTGGTGGCCTGCAGCGAGCCGAACAGGGCGTTGGACGAGGTGTCCGAGCCGGTTAGGAACACGCCCAGCCAGCCGAGGAACGGCGAGAAGAACGGGAACAGGGCGCCGGTACCGGCCAGCACCAGGGCCAGGGTGGTGGACATGCCGGAGAAGTTGGTGACGAAGGCGAAGGCCAGCACCATGCCGATGGAGAGGATCGGCCACTTCAGCTCGATGAAGGTTTCCTTGAGGGTGGCTAGTCCGTTCTTCAGGTCGATCTTCAGCACCAGCATGGAAATCAGCGCGGAGAAGAAGATCGCCGTGCCGGTGGCCGAGATCGGGTCGAGCTTGAAGATGGCCGGGATGGCCGTCGCGTTGCTCACGATCGGCGCGACCTTGATCACCAGTTGGTCTAGGTGCGGGATGGCGAACAGAAACACCAGCTGTTCGAGCGCACCGCCGGGGGCAAACAGCGCCTTGAACGGCTTGAGGGTCCAGATCGTCACCAGCACGGTGAGAATGAGGAACGGCGACCAGGCCTTGAGGATCTGACCGAAGCTGTAGGGCGACGGGGTAGCGCCGGTGTGGCCGCCGAAGCCGCCGAGGGTGGCGGCACCGCCGGATACGCCGATCACTTCGCTTTCTTCAGCGCGGCGCGGGCTCCAGACCTTGAGGAACAGGGTCAGGCAGATCAGGCTGACCAGCGCCGAGGTGATATCCGGCAGTTCCGGGCCGATGAAGTTGGAGGTGAAGAACTGGGTAACGGCGAAGCTGCCGCCAGCGACCAGCGCGGCCGGCCAGGTTTCCTTCACGCCTTTCCAGCCATCCATCATCGCCACCAGCCAGAACGGCACGATGATCGACAGCAGTGGCAGCTGGCGACCGGTCATGGCGCCGATCTTGAACGGGTCGATGCCGGTGACCTGGCCGGCCACGGTGATCGGAATACCCAGGGCGCCGAAGGCCACCGGCGCGGTGTTGGCGATCAGGCACAGGCCGGCGGCATACAGCGGGTTGAAACCGAGGCCGACCAGCAGGGCGGCGGTGATCGCCACCGGCGCGCCGAAGCCAGCCGCTCCTTCAAGGAATGCTCCAAAGGAGAAACCGATCAGCAGCACCTGCAGGCGCTGGTCGTCGGTGATCGACAGCACCGAGCTGCGGATCACCTCGAACTGGCCGCTCTTGACCGTGAGTTTGTAGAGGAACACCGCAGCGACGATGATCCAGGCAATCGGCCACAGACCATAGGCGAAGCCATACCCCGCGGCAGCAAAGGCCATGTCGGCGGGCATGCCGTAGGCGAGGATGGCCACGCCCAGCGACAGCGCCAGGGTGATGCTGCCGGCGATATGGCCCTTCATGCGGAACACCGCCAGGGCGAGGAAGAAGAAAATGATCGGGATCAGCGCGACCAGCGCCGAGAGTCCCAGTCCGCCAAGCGGGGTGTAGAGCTGCTGCCAGGTGTTCATGGTGGTGGCTTCCGGATTGTTGTTGGCTTGCCGTTCTGGCCGGGTGTCGCGGGTGAGGGCAGCGCGCACCGGGCAGAGTTGCTGGTTAATTGGTAATACCAATTTACAAGACTGCCCGGTCAGAGTAAGAGTGACGTCCCGGCCTGTCAATTTGTCGGGCTTCGACTTTGGTCGCAGGAGTGCTTCTTGCCGTGCTCTGCGTGGCGGCGATAGGCTTGACGACAGGGCCGGAACAGAGCCATTGAACTGGTCAAACCAGTGGGAGAGGGATGATGGAAGTGGGTCAGGTGCGACAGCGCCGTCTGTCGGATGACATCGTCCAGCAGCTGGAAGCCATGATCTTCGAGGGCAGCCTCAAAGCCGGCGAGCGCCTGCCTGCCGAACGTGTGCTGGCCGAGCGCTTTGGCGTGTCACGGCCGTCCCTGCGCGAGGCGATCCAGAAGCTGGTGGCGCGCGGCCTGCTGGTCAGCCGTCAGGGCGGTGGCAACTACGTGGCCGAGCAGGTTGGCTCGACCTTCAGCGACCCGCTGCTGCACCTGCTCGAAGGTCACCCCGGTGCTCAGCGCGACCTGCTGGAGTTCCGTCATACCCTGGAAGGCTCCTGTGCCTACTACGCCGCACTGCGTGCCACGCCGCCGGATCACCAGCGCCTGCGTGAGGCCTACGAGGCGCTGCAGGCCTGTTATGAATCAGGCAGTCCCGCCAGTCAGTCCGAGGAGGGGGCCGCCGATGCGCGCTTTCATCTGGCCATTGCCGAAGCCAGCCACAACGCCGTGCTGCTGCACACCATTCGCGGTCTGTTCGACCTGCTCAAGCACAATGTGGTGACCAATATCGGCGGCCTCTATCTGCAGCGTAGCGAGACCCGCGAACGCCTGCGCGAGCAGCACCGGCAGCTGTTCGAGGCGATCATCGAGGGGCGTGCCGAGGATGCGCGCGAGTGCTCGCAGCGGCATATCGACTATGTGCAGGAAGTGCTGCATGAGGGCGGCGAGGAGGCCAAGCGTCTGGCAAGGGCGCAGCGCCGCCAGGGGCACTGAGGCGTCAGCTCTCCGACGGGGCGCGGCCAAGACCGCGCCAGTGCTTGCCACCGATCATGATGAAGCGCAGTTGCTGGGTGATCTTGGCTTCGGGCTGCAGGTGCACCGGCAGGTTGTCCGCCGGCGGGTCGATCAGTTCCGGCAGGGTGGCGAACACGGTTTTCACCACCAGGTCGGCGACCACGTCCATGGCCGCGTCGTCCAGCTGCGGCATGCGATTCATCAGTTTGAGGTCGGCGGCCAGATCGTCGGTAATGCGCTGGCGCATGGCGGCGATGGCCTGACGCACGCGCTGCGAGCCGCCGTACTGTTCGCGGGCGAGAAAGAGAAACTGTGAGCGGTTGGCACTGACCGCGTCGAGGAAGATCCGCGTGCTGGCCTCGACGATGCCGCCCAGCTCGAATTCGTTCTGCCGCACCACGCGCAGTGTGTCGCGGAAGGTGCCGCCGACCTCGGCCACCAGGGCCAGGCCCAGCTCGTCCATCTCCTGGAAGTGCCGGTAGAAGGCGGTGGGCACCACCCCAGCCTCGCGGGTGACCTCGCGCAGGCTCAGGCTGCCGAAGCCGCGCCCGCTGTCCATCAGACGGCGGGCGGCATCCATCAGGGCCAGACGGGTTTGCTGTTTCTGTTCGGCACGGGCAGACATGACGGTTCCAACGGACGAATTGCGCCGCACTCTAACAAAAAAGCTCCGCCCGGCGTCACTGGCTGAGTGATGGGCAGCTTTGCCTCCTAGTCGTCCTGGCGGGCGAGTGCTGTCTGGCGGCCTAGCAGCTGCAGGGCGCGGTCGGGGTAGTCGGTGATGAGCCCTTGGGCACCCATTGCGAGCAAGCGCTGCATGTCGGCCTGCTCATTGATGGTCCAGAGTTGAACGTGCAAGCCACGTTCTCTGGCATTGGCAATCAGGTCTGCACTGGCAATCGGCAGTCCGTCGTGCTCTTCCGGCACCTGCAGGGCTTCATAGCTCGGGCTGAGGAGGTCACTCAGGCCGAGCCAGTTGAGTACCACCAGCAACTTGACTGAGCTCGGGCCAGCGGATGTAGCGACCTGCGGGCAGACTTCGCGAAAGCGTTGCAGGCTGCGCTCGTAGAAGCTGCCCACAATCACTCGCTGGGTTTGCCCTTGTGCCTGCAACTGCTGGCACAGCTGCGTTTCGAGGTCGGCATCAGGCACTTTGATTTCGATGACTTTGGTCTGGCGGGGATGTGCCTTCAGTACTTCGTCGAGAGTGGGAATGCGGATGCCCTGGCCCCGGTAGGGGAAGCTCTGGCCGCCGTCGGCTGTCCAGCGGTAGCCGGCATCGAGTGCCTGCAGTTGGCTGAGATCCAGATCGCGGATGCGGCCTTGTCCATCAGTTGTACGGTCAACACGGCGGTCATGAATCACCACCAGGTGGCCATCACGGGAACGGTGGATATCCATTTCCAGCACGTCAACACCCAGGTCGCTTGCTCTCTGGAAGGCGAACTGGGTATTTTCCGGCCACAGTCCACGGCCACCCCGATGGGCGATTACCAGTGGTCGATCAGTCAGACCGTTGAGCGCTTCAGGTGTGCTGGCAGGAGAACTGGACAGAGCAATTGCCACGCCGATGCAGGCCAGCAGGCACAGGGGGATCAACAGGAAGCGGGCCAGTTTCAACATGGGCAGACGGGTTCCGTAAAAAGCTCGAAGCACAGCACAGGTCGATGACGCTGTTATGACAGCGGGTCCTGATGGACCCGCTGGTGTGACCTCAGTGAGCCAGCAGCCAGATCCCGGCACCCGCACTGCCAATTCCGGCCAAACGGATCAGCGGTGCGGCAGCTTGAGGCAGGTAGCGAACCAGTGCATAGCCAACAGCATGCAATGCTGCGGTGGCGGCGAGGAAGCCCAGGGCGTAGCCGATCGGCTCGGCCATCTCCGGCAGCTCAAGTCCGTGGGCCACGCCATGGCTGAGCGCGAACAGGCTGGTCAGCGACAGAGCAACCGCCATTGGCAGACGAGCGGCCACCGCTACCAGCAGCCCGAACGCCAGTACCGAGGCGGCGATGCCGCTTTCCAGTCCGGGAACTTGCAGGCCGTCGAAGCCAGCCAGGCCGCCGAACAGCATGCTGATCACGAAGGTCAGTGGCAGCGCCCAGCGGGCAGTGCCTTTTTGCTGCGCAGCCCACAAGCCGACAGCCAGCATGGCCAGCAGGTGGTCGAGGCCGCCGATGGGGTGTGCCAGGCCCGCGAGCAGGCCGGAGTGGTCGTGACCGCTGTGGGCGAACGCGGCAGCAGGGAAAAAGCAGAGGGCGAGGGTGGCAAGTTGTTGGCGCAGATTCATGGTGGTCTCCTTGACTGGTGCGGGGCTTCAGGCAGCGCTGAGCATGCCGTGGCGTTCGATGAAGGCGATGATTTCGTCCAGGCCCTGACCGATCTTCTGGTTGCTGAAGACGAAGGGCTTGTCGCCGCGCATCTTCTTCGCGTCGCGCTCCATCACCTCCAGAGAGGCGCCGACCATGGGGGCCAGATCGACCTTGTTGATCACCAGCAGGTCGGACTTGCAGATGCCCGGCCCGCCCTTGCGCGGCAGCTTGTCGCCGGCCGATACGTCGATCACGTACAGGGTCAGATCGGACAACTCCGGGCTGAAGGTGGCCGAGAGGTTGTCGCCACCGGATTCGACGATGATCAGCTGCAGGCCTGGGAAGCGGCGGTTGAGTTGCTCCACGGCTTCCAGATTGATCGAAGCGTCCTCGCGGATGGCCGTGTGCGGGCAGCCGCCGGTTTCCACGCCGATGATCCGCTCTGGTGCCAGTGCCTCGTTACGTACCAGAAACTGGGCATCTTCCTGGGTGTAGATGTCGTTGGTCACCACGGCGATGTTGTAGCGCTCGCGCAGGGCCAGGCAGAGGGCCAGGGTCAGGGCGGTCTTGCCGGAGCCGACCGGGCCGCCGATACCGACCCGCAGAGGTTGACTGTGCATGTTGAGGTTCCTTGTCATGAGCGGAAGAGACGCGAGTACTGGCGCTCATGCGCCATGCTCGCCAGGGCCAGGCCAAATACGGCACTGCCCCAGTGTTCGGAGGGATGCTGGCTGGCCAGCTGTTGTGCCTGCTGCAACGTGGGCAGCAGCTCGGAGGTCAGACGCTGGGCGGCCTGCTGGCCCAGCGGCAGACTTTTCATCAGCACGGCCAGCTGGTTTTCCAGCCAGCCCCAGAGCCAGGCGGCCAGGGCGTCGGCCGGGGTGATCTGCCAGGCCCGCGCAGCCAGTGCCCAGGCCGGAGCCAGTCCGGGTTCGGGCAGTGCTGCCAGAAAATCCCGTGCGCTCGCGTCCAGTTCGGGCAAACCGTCGAGCAGTTGCTTGAGCGAGTAGCCCATCTGCCGGCTTTCCTGGGCCAGCTCGCGGGTCTCGCGGCTGGCCAGGTGTTCGGCGGCGAGGCTGGCCAGACGTGCCCAGTCCTCCTCCGCGGCAGCCTGGCAGTGAGCCAGCAGCAGCGGGGCCTCGAAGCGACCGAGGTTGAGCAACAGCTGATCCTCAAGCCAGCGCCGGGCACTGCCGGCGTCATGCACCAGCCCCTGATCAATCACCAGTTCCAGCCCCTGGGAGTAGCTGTAGCCGCCAATCGGCAGCTGCGGGCTGGCCAGGCGCAGCAGTTGCCAGGCCGGGTTCACAGACGCACGCCAAACTGGTGCAGGCGCGGCGCGTAGTTGAACTCGGCCTCGCCGGCGTGGGAGTGGTGATGGCCGCCGCCATAGGCTCCCTGTTCCGGCTGGAACGGCGCTTCGATCAGCACGACCTGCGCGCCCAGCTGTTCGAGCATGGCCTGCAGTACATAGTCCTGCGGCAGCCGCAGCCAGCCTTCACCCAGTTGCAGGGCCACATGGCGATTGCCCAGGTGGTAGGCAGCGCGCATCAGCTCGAAACTGTTGGCGCAGGTCACATGCATCAGCGCCTCCGGGCTGGCGATGACGCGCACCACGCGGCCGTCGGCGGCTTGCAGGCAGTCGCCGTCAGCCAGGGCTGGTTGGCCGCGTTCGAGGAACAGACCGGTTTCTTCGCCGGCGGTGCTGAAACAGCGCAGACGACTTTTGCTGCGTGCCTCGAAACTGAGCAGCAGTTCGGCGTCCCAGTCGGTCTGGGTGGGGATGCGTTGATGGATGACCAGCATTTGGAACCTGAGTGTTCAGATGATGCTGGTGCTTCAGCAAGAGGCTTGCCAAGACCGAGCCGCCACAGGTCAAGGCTATTGATCCTGGGATGCACAATTTCCGTGCCTTGCATTGGTGCGCATATGGCTTGGTGCCTCTATTTGGTGCGATGTCTGCATGGTGAGTTGCAACTGCTAGAGTCAGAGAGCACGTGTGACGGAGGTGACAATGATCAGCAAGGCAGTGCTTAAGCCGGTTGGTTTGCTGTGTCTGGCGTGGATGAGCGGGGCTGCGGTAGCCACAGAGTGTGTGGGCGTCATACCCGGTGGTGGTAGTTCCGCTTACTGGAATCTGGTGAGAGATGGTGCTCTGGAGGCGGGCAAAGAGCATCAGGTGAACGTGTATTTTCGAGGTCCTGCTCGTGAGGCAGACAGTGTGGCTCAGCAGCAGGTGATTGACCGGGTGGTGGCACAGGGTTGTCGCGCACTGGTTATTGCCCCGGCCGGCAAATCGATTGGTGCTCGTGCTGCCCGGTTGCGTGAGCAGGGAATACAGACCCTCTATATCGATCGTGACATGGGGGGGGATGCGGTTCTGACGGTACTGGCCACCGACAACTATCAGGCAGGCCAGCAAGCGGGCAGGGTTATGGCCAGGGCTCTTGGGCACAAAGGCCGGGTTTTGCTGTTTCGTTTGTCAGGCGATGTGCTCTCTACGGTGCAGCGTGAAGAGGGCTTTTTGCAGGCAGCACGAGCCGGTGGGTTAACCGTTGATGATGAGGGTTTTATTGGTGCTGACAGCCCACAGATGAAACATGTGTTCGAGCAGGCTGGTGAGCACTACTACGCCGGGCTGTTCACTCCGGATGCCACCACGACCACGGCCGCTTATGTGGCGCTCAAGCGGCTGAAGTGGCTTGGGCAGCAAGTTCATGTCGGATTCGATAGCAGTGATCTGCTGGTCGGAGCGCTTGCGCGAGGAGAGATTCACGCCTTGGTTTTGCAGCAGGCCTGGCAGATGGGCTACCAAGGTGTTACCCAAGCGGTTCAAGCCATGCAGGGGAAACTTCCGCTGCAGCCAAGATCGCAGGGGCTGCCAGTGCAAATTGCTACAACCGATAACCTGCAACAACCTCAAGTCCGTGTGCTGTTGGGTTATCCCCCGCTCCCTTGAACGGTGCCACTCAGGTTGGTGTGTTTTGGCGGCGCTGGCGCCATTGGCCCAGTTCAAAACCCAGTACGACCACAATGGCCAGAGCAAAGGGCAGTAGCAGGTAAAAACCACGGAATACGATCAGAGCAGCCAATACATCGACTGTGGGTATTTCGGGCATGGCACTGATGAAGGTCACCTCCAGCACTCCCAGTCCCCCTGGGGCGTGCGAGAGCAGGGCTAGCGAGAACGAGGCCAGGAAGACGCCGAGCACCACGAGAAAGCCTGGGTGGTTGGCCTCCGGCAGTGCGAAATAGATGATTGCAGCCGCGCAGACCAGTTCCAGTGGGCCCGCCAGCAATTGACGGGCGACGATACCCAGTCGTGGGTATTCAACGTGCAGTTTGCCCCAGGTCCAGGGTTTGAACTGGCGCCAGGAGCCCAGCACATACAGTGTCACCAGTCCCAGCAGCAGGCTGCCAATGGCTATCGAAACCCAGGGGGTGATGTCGGCCACCCGCTTGATCAGGTCTGGTTGGCCAACCAGTACAACGCCACCTGCCAGCAGGGTGCCCAGGGCAAAGGTAAATGAGCAGAAGACAATGAGGATTCCGATTTCCTGGGGGGAAAGATCCTTGGTCCTGTACGCGCGGTAGCGAACCAGCGCGCCGGAAAACACCGATGCGCCGATGTTGTGGGCCAGTGCGTAAGTGGTGAAGGAACAAAGGGTAATGAACCACCAGGAAATCTTCTTGCCCAGATGGGCAATAGCAATCCGGTCATACCAGGCCAGTGCCGTATAGGCACCCAGTGTCGCTCCGGCGGCCAGCAGCCAGTTGCTGAAGGGAATCGCACGCAGGCTGTCAGCCAGCTCGGCCAACGAGATGGTGCGAATTTCCTTGTAGAGCAGATAGCAGGACAGCACCACCGCCAGCAGGCCGATGAGGGTCCAGGCCAGATCGCTCTTTTTAACCATGGGGTAATCCTTGAAACACACGTCGGCGCTGGGTTGCCGGTCGGGGCTTGGCGCAGGCTGAAACTCTTCTGAGGGTAGCAGCGGCGCGATCAACGGCGCGCAGTATCGGTGACACGACTGTGTTACACAATATAAGTCGGCCGCTCATGCATGGTCGCTTGATCCGGGTCAGCACAATGGACGTTCGTTTCAGCGGCGGCAAAAGCGTTCATTTGACCTATGCTTGGCCCTTGTAATGTGGAGCTTTGGCGAATGAGTAAGGGCTTGCAAAAGCTATTGCTGCTGACCGTAATGTGCTGGGTGCTACCCGGTATGGCAGCGCCTGTGCGGCTCCTTACAGAGGATGCCCCTCCCATGAGTTTTATGCAGGCGGGCGGGGTCGAGGGAATGTCCGTTGATGTGGTGCGTGAACTGGCCCGACGCCTCGGTGAGGATATCGAGATAGAGTTGGTGCCCTGGACGCGAGCCTATCTGTTGGCTCAGCAGCAGGCTGATACCGCCGTCTTTTCTACGGTACGTACACCAGAACGGGAAGCGCTGTTCCAATGGGTAGGGCCATTGGTTCGCGGTAAGACTCGCTTCTATTCGCTCAAGTCCAGTGGCCTTCAGGTCCGTAATCTGCAGGAGGCGGCAAGCATCGGCTGGGTGGCAGTGCCGCGTGAGTGGTACACCTATCAGACGCTTCGTGGGCATGGTCTTAACAATGTGTACGGGACCAGCGGATCCCGGCAAATGGTTAACCTCTTGAAGCACGGTCGCGCGAGTCTGATTGCCACCGAAGATATAACTCTGGCTCAGGAGCTGGCTGCTGGGGGGCTGGATCCTGATCAGGTCCAGGCACACTTCAGCTTTATGAGTTCCGATTACTACATTGCCTTTTCCCGGCAAACCGATTCTCAGCGTGTCCTGAAATGGCAAACGATGCTGGAAGCCATGCGGGCGGATGGCTCACTCAAGCGCATCGTGCAGCGTTGGTTGCCAGGTGTGATGCCCCTCTAGAGTGCGTCATCGCCATGGCCTGCTAATCTGCAGGGGCATTGGGTAATCCAGGGTGGCTTATGGCCTTGCGTGTGCTCTTGTCTCTCTTGCTGCTGTTCTGCCTGCCACTACGGGCGGCAGAGTTGTTGCTGTACACCGAGGAGGGGCCGCCTCTTAACTTTACCCGTGACGGTCATTTAACCGGCTATGCCGTAGAACTCGTGCAAGCGTTGCAACAGCGCACGGGCGATCAGGTTCGTATCGAGTTGGTGCCGTGGAGCCGTGGTTATGCGCTGGCCCGCGATAAAGCCAATGTCGGATTGTTTTCGATGGCGCTTATTGCCGAGCGGGAAGGGCTTTTCCAGTGGGTCGGGCCTTTTATGCTTTCGCATAATCGCTTCTACACGCGCAAAGGCAGCAGTTTGCGGATTGAGTCATTGGATCAGGCGAAAGGCTTGCGCATCGCCTTGCCACGTCAGTGGTATACCCTTCAGTACCTCAATGCACAGGGCTTTCGCGACATCTTTACAGTGTCCAGCGCGCTGGATATGGCGAGCCTATTCAGCAAAGGACGCACCGACGTGCTGATTGTGAGTGACATCAGCCTGCCGATGCTTTTGGCGGAAGTTGACATGAGCCCAGAAGATGTCGAGGGGCAGTTCAGTTTTCTGCAGCATCAGTCTTACCTGGGGTTCTCCCTGACCACTGATCCCGAGCTGGTTGTTCGTTGGCAAACCGCCCTGGATGACATGAAACGAGATGGCAGTTTTGGTCGTATATACCAGCGCTGGTTTAGCCATCTGCCAATGCACGAGAGCCTAATGCAGACCCAGCCGTCTCCCCATGAGTAAGGTGCCCGTCCTGCTGCCGTTACAGCAGCGTGCTGAACTCTTCGCGCATTTGGCTGCCATGGAGCAAGCCGGTGTGCCGGTTGGTCAGGCTTTGCGCACGTTGCATCTGGGAAGCAACAGGCAGTCAGCAATAGCACGTCTGCAACGCGAGGTAGAGACAGGGCGCAGCCTGGCTGTAGCGGGGCGCCTGAGCGGTCTGTTCAGCCCGCTGGAGGTCAGTCTGCTGCAGGCTGCCGAGCAGGCTGGCAGCCCGGCGCGCCTGTATCAGCGCCTGGCCAGTCAATACGCCGAGCAGGCCCGGCAGCGCAAGGCCATGCAGTCTCGCCTGTACCTGCCCGGTGCGACCCTGCTGCTGGCGCTGTTGATCCAGCCGCTGCCGGCGCTGGTGGGCGGAAGCCTGAGTATGGCCGGCTATCTGTGGGCGGTACTGCAGCCGCTGCTCTGGCTGGCACTGGCTGTCTGGGGCTGGGCACGGTTGCGCCGCCAGGGGGAGCAGGGTCTGCTGGCGACGAATCCGCGTGTGGCGGGCTTTTGCCTGCGGCTGCCGGTGCTGGGTGTGAGTCTGGCGCGCCGCGCGGTTCGCGACTATTTCACCAGCCTCGGCCTGCTGCAGGAGGCTGGCGTGGCGCTGTTCGAGGCCATGCCGCTGGCCGTGGCGAGTCTGGGCAATGCCGCGCTGCGCGAGGACTTCGTGGCGTTACAGGCGCGGGTGGTGGCGGGTCAGCCTCTGGCGCTGGCGCTGCAGAACATGGACTTTCCCGGCCAGCCGCAGCTGCGCGCTCTGGTGGCCAGCGGCGAGGCGAGCGGCACACTGCCGGCGGTGCTGCTTGGATTTGCCCAGCGGCAGGGCCAGCAGCAGGCCGGTTTCGAGGAACAACTGGCCACCTGGCTGCCGCGCCTGGCCTACCTGCTGGTGGCGTTGTGGATTGCCCATGGCCTGATCAGCGGCGCGGGTATCGGCCCGAGCGTGCCGGCGGATCTGCGTTAGCCGGCGTAGCGGGCTGCTTCAGCGGCGCACTATGTGTCTTGCCGGGCGCGGGTGACGACTCACTCTGTATCCCTGTTGCCGGAACCCATCATGCAAAGACCTTCCCATCACCAGTTGCGCCAGGATTTCCGGGCGTTGCTGGCCTCGTCCTCCTGTTATCACACCGCGTCGGTGTTTGACCCGATGTCGGCGCGGATTGCCGCCGATCTCGGTTTCGAGGTCGGCATCCTGGGTGGTTCGGTGGCCGCGTTGCAGGTGTTGGCAGCGCCGGATTTTGCGCTGATCACCCTCAGTGAGTTCGTCGAACAGGCCAGCCGCATCGGCCGGGTGGCGAGCCTGCCGGTGATCGCCGATGCCGATCACGGTTATGGCAATGCGCTCAACGTGATGCGCACGGTGGTCGAGCTGGAGCGTGCCGGCGTTGCGGCGCTGACTCTGGAAGACACCCTGTTGCCGGCGCAGTTCGGGCGCAAGTCCACTGACCTGATCGGCATCGACGAGGGCGTCGGCAAGCTCCGCGCGGCGCTGGAAGCGCGGGTCGATACGGCGCTGGCCATCATCGCCCGCACCCATGCCGGCGTGCTCAGCGTGGAGGAGGTGATCGAGCGGACTGTCGCTTATCAGCAAGCCGGAGCGGATGGCATCTGCCTGGTCGGGGTGCGCGACTTCAACCATCTGGAGCAGATCGCCAGCCAGCTGCAGGTGCCGCTGATGCTGGTCAGCTATGGCAACCCGGCGTTGCGCGACGATGCCCGTCTGGCCAGCCTCGGCGTACGCATCGTGGTCGACGGGCATGCGGCCTACTTTGCCGCGATCAAGGCCACTTACGACTGTCTGCGCGAGCAGCGTGGCGTGGCGACCTGCGACCTGAATGCCACCGAGTTGACGCACAAGTACACCCAGCCGGAGGATTACTTCGTCTGGGCGCGTGACTACATGAACGTACAGGAATAGCGCGGGGCAAGGCCCCTTGCCCGTCGCGGAGGACAACAGCATGGCTGGAGGCTGGAGCACTGACGGCGCCGTACAGGAGCAGATCGACGACAGCATCGAGGATGCCATTGCCCGGGCGCGCAGCCAGCTGCCGCAGGGTGACAGCCTTCACGCGTGCGAAGAGTGCGCGCAGCCGATTCCCGAGGCGCGGCGCCAGGCGCTGCCCGGTGTGCGGCTGTGCGTGGCCTGCCAGCGCGAGCACGACAAGGAGCAGGCGAAGTTTGCCGGCTACAACCGACGCGGCAGCAAGGACAGCCAGCTGCGCTGAGAGTGCTGGCCTTTGGTCGTAACCTGACCGATCGGACTGGATCGGGCGCTGGCAAATCATTAGCATGCTTAGCCTGCTAATTATGTGTCGGGTAACTTTCTGTGCCGCACCGTCCTCACCCCGGGCTGGGCATTGCCCTGATCCTCGCATCCGGTCTGCTTCTGTCCAGTCAGGATGCGCTGTCGAAGACCCTCACGGCGGTGTACCCGGTGCTTCTGGTGATGTGGCTGCGCTACCTGTCGCAGAACCTGCTGATGCTGGCGCTGTTTGCGCCGCGCATGGGCTGGAATCTGGTGCGCACCCGGCGTCCCTGGCTGCAGCTGGCGCGCGGCTTCAGTCTGGTGGCCATCACCCTGCTGTTCTACAGTGCGCTGCGGTTTATTCCTTTGGGTGAGGCCACGGCGGTGATCTTCCTGGCGCCGCTGGTGGTCATCGTGCTGTCGGCCACCGTGCTCAAGGAACACATCAGCCGGAGTCTGTGGCTGTCGGTGGGCTGTGGCCTGTTGGGCGTACTGCTGATCGTGCGGCCGGGCGGGGCGCTGTTCACCCGGGCCATTCTGCTGCCGCTGGGCGCGGCCTTCTGTTTCGGCCTGTACCAGTTGCTGACCCGCCGCCTCAATGGCACCGACCATCCGGCTACCAGCAACTTTCTCTCGGCGCTGGTCGGCACCCTCTGCATGAGCGTGCTGCTGCCCTGGACCTGGCAGCCGCTGCCGCTGACCGATGCTCTGCTGATGGCGCTGCTGGGCGCCACGGCGATGTCCGGGCATATGCTGCTGACCCACGCCTACCGCTATGGCAGCGCTGCGAGTCTGGCTCCCTTCACTTACGTGCAGATCGTGACCGCCACCCTGCTGGGCATGCTGTTTTTCGACCATGTGCCGGATGCCTGGTCGATGCTCGGCATGGCAGTGATCATCCTCAGCGGTGCGGCGTTGGCGTGGGGGCAGCACCGGACGGCGGCCTGACGCGGAGTCAGGGCCGCCCCTCAGTTGCGTGCCGGAGCCCCTTCAGAACAGAAAGTAGCGCTGTGCCAGCGGCAGCACTTCGGCCGGCTCACACCAGAGCAGCTGACCGTCGGCCCTGACCTGATAGTTCTGCGGGTCGACTTCGATGCTGGGCAGGTAGTCGTTGTGGATCAGGTCGGCCTTGGTTACGGAGCGGCAGCCTTTGACCACGCCGATCTGCTTCTGCAGACCGAGTTGTTCAGGCACCCCGGCGTCGAACGCCGCCTGGCTGATAAAGGTCAGGCTGGTGGCGTGCAGCATGCCGGCATAGCTGCCGAACATGGGGCGGTAGTGCACCGGTTGCGGGGTCGGAATCGAGGCGTTGGCGTCGCCCATCAGGCTGGCGGCAATTGCCCCGCCCTTGAGAATCAGCGTCGGTTTCACGCCAAAGAAGGCCGGGCGCCAGAGCACCAGGTCGGCGAATTTGCCCACTTCGATGGAGCCCACTTCGTGGCTGATGCCGTGGGTGATGGCCGGGTTGATGGTGTACTTGGCGATGTAGCGTTTGACGCGGAAGTTGTCGTTGCCCGGTGCATCTTCGGGCAGCGGACCGCGCTGCTGCTTCATCTTGTCGGCGGTCTGCCAGGTGCGGGTGATCACCTCGCCGACGCGGCCCATGGCCTGGCTGTCGGAGCTGATCATGCTGAACGCGCCGAGGTCATGCAGGATGTCTTCCGCCGCAATCGTTTCCCTGCGGATGCGGCTCTCGGCAAACGCCACGTCCTCGGCAATGCTCGGGTCGAGGTGGTGGCAGACCATCAGCATGTCCAGATGTTCGTCGATGGTGTTGCGGGTGAACGGCCGGGTCGGGTTGGTCGAACTGGGCAGCACGTTGGGGAAGCCGCAGGCCTTGATGATGTCCGGCGCATGGCCGCCGCCGGCGCCTTCGGTGTGGTAGGTGTGGATGGTTCGGCCCTTGAACGCGCCCAGCGTGGTCTCGACGAAACCGGACTCGTTGAGGGTGTCGGTGTGGATCGCCACCTGAATGTCGTACTGGTCGGCCACGGAGAGGCAGTTGTCGATGGCCGCCGGGGTGGTGCCCCAGTCTTCATGCAGCTTCAGGCCGATGGCGCCGGCCCTGACCTGCTCGATCAAGGGCTCGGGCAGTGAGACGTTGCCCTTGCCGGTAAAACCGATGTTCATCGGGAAGGCGTCGGCGGCCTTGAGCATCATCGCCATATGCCACGGGCCCGGGGTCACGGTAGTGGCGTAGGTACCGGTGGCCGGGCCGGTGCCGCCACCGATCATGGTGGTGGTGCCGCTCATCAGGGCTTCTTCGATCTGCTGCGGGCAGATGAAGTGGATATGGGTGTCGACGCCGCCGGCGGTTAGGATCATGCCTTCGCCGGCGATGACTTCGGTCGCACCGCCCACGGCGATGGTCACGTTCGGCTGGATGTCCGGGTTGCCGGCCTTGCCGATGGCGGCGATGCGCCCGCCCTTGAGACCGACGTCGGCCTTGACGATGCCCCAGTGATCGATGATCAGCGCATTGGTGATCACCGTGTCGACCACGTCGGCGGCGCACAGCTGGCTCTGGCCCATGCCGTCGCGGATGACCTTGCCGCCGCCGAACTTCACTTCATCGCCGTAGGTGGTGAAATCCTTTTCCACCTCGATCCACAGGTTGGTGTCGGCCAGGCGCACCTTGTCGCCGACGGTGGGGCCGAACATGTCGGCATAGGCTTGGCGGGAAATCTTCATCACAGCGCTCCCATGATGCGGCCGGCAAAACCGTAGACGCGGCGGTCACCCGCCAGCTCAACCAGCTCGACCTCACGCGACTGGCCCGGCTCGAAGCGCACGGCGGTGCCGGCGGCGATATTCAGGCGCATACCGCGCGTGGGTTCACGGTCAAAGGTCAGGGCGTCGTTGGTTTCGAAGAAGTGAAAGTGCGAGCCGACCTGGATCGGCCGGTCGCCGCTGTTGGCCACGGTCACGCGCAGGGTGCGGCGCCCGGCGTTGAGTTCGATCTCGCCGTCCTGGATCAGGTATTCACCGGGGATCATGGGCGTTACTCCAGAATCAGTTGCATGAAAGTGAGGTCCAGCCAGCGGCCGAACTTGCGGCCGACCTGGGGCATCTGCCCGGTCACGACAAATCCGCTGCGCTGGTGCAGGGCGATGGAGGCCAGGTTGCCGCTTTCGATGGCGGCGACCATTACGTGCAGGCCCTGGGTCTTGGCGCGGGTGATCAGCGCCTGCAGCAGGCGGGTGCCCAGCCCCTGTCCGTGACAGTCCGGGCGCACATAGACCGAGTGTTCGACGGTGTGGCGAAAGCCTTCGATGGCGCGCCAGGGGCCGTAGCTGGCGTAGCCGACGACCTCGTCCGCGTCATTGCGGGCGACCAGCACCGGGAAACCGGCACTCTGGCGCTCGCTCAGCCAGGCCTGTCGGTTGGCCAGACCGACCCGGGTTTCATTCCAGATGGCGGTGGTGTGCTCGACCGCATCGTTGTAGATGGCCAGGATGCCCGGCAGGTCGGCGCTGATGGCGTCTTGAATGGTCATGGTCAGGCAATCGGCTGGTGCACGGTGACCAGCTTGGTGCCATCCGGGAAGGTGGCTTCAATCTGGATTTCCGGAATCATTTCCGGCACGCCTTCCATCACCTGTTCACGACTCAGCAGGGTGGTGCCGAAGTGCATCAGCTCGGCCACGGTCTGGCCATCGCGGGCGCCTTCGAGCAGGGCCGCGCTGATGTAGGCCATGGCCTCCGGGTAGTTCAGCTTCAGCCCACGGGCCAGGCGCCGCTCGGCGACCAGACCGGCAGTGAAGATCAGCAGTTTGTCCTTCTCGCGGGGCGAAAGATCCATGGCGAGTCCTTCAGTTGTTCAAGTCAGTGCGTTGTGGTTTGGCGGCTTGCCGGGCAAGGCGCGTGCCGACGGTAAGGGTCATTCCCTTGCCGAGGTGCGCAACGCTGCCTGGCGAGGCGCCAAGCCGTAACCCGAAGGGCCGGTTATGTGAATTGCTCATATTCGTCTCCATGGATAGGCGCGCTGATCGGAACGGCTGATGGCCTCGCCTAGGTACTCCAGATTCGTGGGGGCACGGCGTCGCGCCCGAGTAGTGCGGGGCGCAGCAGGCGCCAGAGTTCGATCAGCCAGGCGCGCGCCTGCAGGGCCTCGCCGGCGAGGCAGCGGGCGACGATCAGACCCGGCAGTTGAGTCAGGTCGCCGCGCAGCATCTGGCCGTCCGGGCCGGGTAGCTCGCGGCAGTGTTCCAGCAGTTCGGCGGAGAGTTCGCCGGTCATCAGCAGGGTGGCAAACACCGGATGCCCGGCCAGGCCGATGGGCGAGTCGAGCAGGCCGTCGCCACCGACCACGCGCTGGCGTTCATGCCAGAGCAGGCGGCCGTCGCGGCGGATATCCAGATGTGCCTGGAAGTAACCCGTGTCAAAACGCTCGCCGGCTGCCGGCCGGCCCAGCGCGACCATGTCCCAGTAACAAAGCCGGGCATCGCCTTCGAGGTCGATGCGCGTGGTCAGTTCGGCCTGCGCGCCGGCATAGACGATGGTTTCCTGTGGCAGCCATTCCAGCGTCGCGCCGGGCGCCACGCGCAGGTTGACCTGCTGGCTCGCGGCGCTGCGCGCGCGGTACCACTTGGCGGCACCGGGGCTGGTCAGTTGCGCCCAGGCGCCTTCGTCCACGCGGGCATCGATCTGCAGGCGATCGCCGCCGGCAATGCCGGCAGGCGGGTGCACGATGATGTGCTGACATACTTCGGGGCCTTCGGCGTACAGGTGCTTCTGCACGCGCAGCGGGCCGCGGTGGCGGCGCAGCACCGGGCGGGTGGCATCCCCCTGGCGCGCATAGCCGAGCTCCAGCTCGGCGTGCCAGCTGGGGGTGAACAGGACGGGAGGAAGGGCGGCGTTCATGGGCTGTCTTGTATCAGATTGCCACCAGCCCGCGCACGCCATCGGCTTCCATGGTGTCGCCGCGGCCCTGCTGGATGATCTCGCCGCGGCTCATCACCAGATACTGGTCGGCTAGCTCGGCGGCGAAATCGTAGAACTGCTCGACCAGCAGGATGGCCATATCGCCGCGCTCGGCGAGTTTTCTGATGACCACGCCGATCTCCTTGATCACCGAGGGCTGGATGCCTTCGGTGGGCTCATCGAGGATCAGCAGGCGCGGCTGGCTGGCCAGCGCGCGGCCGATGGCCAGCTGCTGCTGTTGTCCGCCGGAGAGGTCGCCGCCGCGGCGCTGCTTCATCTCGCGTAGCACCGGGAACAGCTCGTAGATGAACTCGGGGACGGTCTTGGCTTCGCTGGCGCCGAAACGGGACAGGCCCATCAGCAGATTCTCTTCCACTGTCAGGCGCGGGAAGATTTCCCGGCCCTGGGGCACATAGGCAATTCCGGCGTGCACCCGCTGGTGCGGCTTGAAGCCGTTGATGCGCTGACCTTCCCACTCGACCTTGCCGTCCTTGGCCGGTATCAGACCCATCAGGCACTTGAGCAGGGTGGTTTTGCCCACGCCGTTGCGGCCGAGCAGGCAGGTGACTTCGCCGACCCTGGCCTCGAAGGAGAGGCCGCGCAGGATGTGGCTGCCGCCGTAGTATTGGTGCAGTTGTTCGACTTTCAGCATGCTTCAGCGCCCCAGATAGACTTCGATCACCCGCTCGTTGCTTTGCACCTGCTCCAGCGAGCCTTCGGCCAGCACGCTGCCCTGATGCAGCACGGTGACGTGGTCGGCGATGGTGCCGACAAAGCCCATGTCGTGCTCCACCACCATCAGCGAGTGCTTGCGTGCCAGCGACTTGAACAGCTCGGCGGTGAACTCGGTTTCGGCGTCGGTCATGCCCGCTACCGGTTCGTCGAGCAGCAGCAGTTGCGGCTCCTGCACCAGCAGCATGCCGATTTCCAGGAACTGCTTCTGGCCGTGGGAGAGCAGGCCGGCCGGGCGATGCCGCGAACCTTCCAGGCGAATGGTGTGCAGCACTTCATCGATGCGGTCCTTCTGGGCGCCGGAGAGTCTGGCGCGCAGGCTGGCCCACACCGACTTGTCGGTTTTCAGTGCCAGCTCCAGATTCTCGAACACCGACAGGGCTTCAAACACCGTGGGTTTCTGGAACTTGCGGCCGATGCCGGCCTGGGCGATTTCGACTTCGCTCAGGCGCGTCAGGTCGAGGGTTTCACCGAAGAAGGCGCTGCCGCTGGTGGGGCGGGTCTTGCCGGTGATTACGTCCATCATGGTGGTCTTGCCGGCACCGTTGGGGCCGATGATGCAGCGCAGCTCACCGACCCCGATGTACAGGGTCAGGTTGGTCAGGGCCTTGAAACCGTCAAAGCTGACGTTGATGTCTTCCAGGGTCAGGATGGTGCCGTGGCGCACATCCAGGCCCTTGCCGGCGGAACTGCCAAGGCCGACCGCCTCACGGCTGCCGCCCGGGTCACGGTTGGGGTCGAGCAGGGCTTCCGGGATGGGGGCGGCTCTCATTGCTCTTTCTCCTTGCGCAAAAGTCCGATGACGCCCTTGGGCAGGTAGAGGGTGACGACAATAAAAAGTGCGCCGAGGGCGAACAGCCAGTATTCCGGGAAGGCCACGGTGAACCAGCTCTTCATGCCGTTGACCAGCCCGGCGCCCAGCAGCGGGCCGATCAGGGTGCCGCGACCGCCGAGGGCGACCCACACGGCGGCCTCGATGGAGTTGGTCGGCGACATCTCGCTGGGGTTGATGATGCCCACCTGCGGCACGTACAGCGCGCCGGCCAGGCCGCACAGCACCGCACTCAGCACCCAGATGAACAGCTTGTAGCCGCGCGGGTCGTAGCCGCAGAACATCAGGCGGTTTTCCGCATCGCGCAGGGCCGTCAGTACCCGGCCGAACTTGCTGCGCGCCAGGCGGAAGCCCAGGTACAGGCTGCCGGTGAGCAGGGCCACGGTGCACAGGAAGAGCACGGCGCGGGTGCCCTGGGCGGTGATGTCGAAGCCCAGAATCGTGCGGAAATTGGTGAAGCCGTTATTGCCGCCAAAGCCGGTTTCGTTGCGGAAGAACAGCAGCATGCCGGCGAAGGTCAGGGCCTGGGTGATGATCGAGAAGTACACGCCCTTGATCCGCGAGCGGAAGGCGAAGTAGCCGAACACCAGCGCCAGCAGCCCGGGGACCAGCACCACCAGGCACATGGCCCAGAGGAAACTGCTGGTGCCGTACCAGTACCAGGGCAGCTCATTCCAGGCGAGGAAGCTCATGAAGGCCGGCAGCCCGTCTCCCGCGCTCTGGCGCATCAGGTACATGCCCATGGCGTAACCGCCGAGGGCAAAGAACAGGCCGTGGCCGAGTGACAGCAGGCCGGCATAGCCCCACACCAGATCGAGCGCGAGGGCGACGATGGCATAGCAGAGGATCTTGCCCACCAGCGTCAGGGTGTACGCCGACACATGCAGGGCACTGTCGGCGGGCAGCAGGTGCAGCAGTGGCAGGGCCAGCAGGATGGCAAGCACCAGCCCGCCAACGGCCAGGCTGAGGCGTGGGCCGGCTTTCTGGGCCAGCGTGATGGTCATGGGCTGGTTCATCAGTCGATCACCCGTCCTTTCAATGCGAACAGCCCCTGCGGACGCTTCTGGATGAACAGAATGATCAGCGCAAGGATGAGGATCTTGCCGAGTACGGCACCGATCTGCGGCTCCAGCAGCTTGTTGGCAATCCCCAGACCGAAGGCAGCCAGCACGCTGCCGGCCAGTTGGCCGACACCGCCGAGCACCACCACCAGGAAGGAGTCGATGATGTAGCTCTGGCCGAGATCCGGGCCGACGTTGCCGATCTGCGACAGGGCTACGCCGCCGAGGCCGGCGATACCGGAGCCGAGGCCGAAGGCGAGCATGTCCACGCGGCCGGTGGGCACGCCGCAGCAGGCGGCCATATTTCGGTTCTGGGTCACGGCGCGCACGTTCAGACCCAGGCGGGTCTTGTTCAGCAGCAGCCAGGTCAGGGCGACGACAAACAGGGCAAAGCCGATGATGATGATGCGGCTGTAAGGCAGCACCAGGTTCGGCAGGACCTGCAGGCCACCGGACAGCCATTCCGGATTGGCGACTTCGACGTTCTGTGCGCCGAAGATCACCCGCACCAGCTGGATCAGGATCAGGCTGATACCCCAGGTGGCCAGCAGGGTTTCCAGCGGCCGGCCGTAGAGGTGGCGGATCACCGTGCGCTCCAGCGCCATGCCGATGGCGGCGGTGACGAAGAAGGCCACCGGCAGGGCGGCCAGCGGGTAGAGCGCAAGGTAACCGGGGGCGAGTTTCTGGAAAGCGATCTGCACCATGTAGGTGGTGTAGGCGCCCAGCATCAGCATCTCACCGTGGGCCATGTTGATCACGCCTAGGAGACCGAAGGTGATGGCCAGACCGAGGGCGGCCAGCAGCAGGATGCTGCCCAGACTCAGGCCGCTGAAGGCCTGGCCCAGCAGTTCGCCAACCAGCAGGCGGCGCTTGACCTGGGCCAGGCTGGTTTCGGCCGCGGTACGCACGCCGGCATCGGTTTCGCTGTCGCTGTCGAGCAGGGCTTCCAGGCGGGTGCGGGCCAGGGGCTCACCGGTTTCGCCGAGCAGGCGGACGGCCTGCAGGCGCACGGCCGGGTCGGGATCGACCAGTTGCAGGTTGGCCAGAGCCAGCGCCAGGGCATCGCGCACGGCGGCATCCTGTTCGCTGGCGACGCGGGCATTGAGTAGCTCAAGCTGCGCCGGCTTGGCGCTCTTCTGCAGTTGCTGGGCCGCGGCCAGACGCACGCTGGCTTCGCTGGCGAGCAACTGGTGGCTGGCCTGGGCGGTCTGCAGCAGACCGCGCAGGCGGTTGTTCAGGCGCAGCTTCTTCGGCGGGCTGGCCGGTTCGGCCTCGCCCTCGGCGGCGCTGAAATTGCCGGCTTCTTCGATAAAGGCGGTCTTGCTGCTGTCCGCGGCGACCCGGCCCTGTTGCAGGGCATCGAGCAGCGGCTGACGGGCCGGGTCGGGTTGCGCGGCCCAGCTTTCCAGCAGTTTGGCCTGCTTGGCGGGGTTGGCGGCAACGAAGTCATTGGCATCACCGGCCTGGCTGGCCAATGGCCACAGCAGGGCCAGGGCCATGAGTATTCTGGGAAGGGAGGCGGGCATCACGGAGTCCTTCTGTGTGAGCCTACAAAACACCCGGTCCGGCGTTCGTGGTCACCGGACCGGGTCAGTGTGCCCGGCATGAGGCCGGGCGGTACGCGTGTTACCCCTGTTCCGGTCTGCCGCTTCGGACCCTCTCGGGCGCCGGCACGGCAGACCGATTGCAGGTTGTTAGTTGGACTTCACGGCATAGTCCGGCTTCTTGTCGTTGCCGGGAATGAAGGGGCTCCACGGTTGGGCGCGCAGCGGGCCTTCGGTCTGCCAGACGATGGAGAACTGACCGTCCTCCTGAACTTCGCCGATCATCACCGGCTTGTGCAGGTGGTGGTTGGTCTTGTCCATGGTCAGGGTGTAGCCGCTGGGCGCGGCAAAGGTCTGGCCGGCGAGGGCTTCACGTACCTTGTCGACGTCGGTGGTACCGGCCTTGGTGACGGCCTGGGCCCACATGTTGATGCCGACGTAGGTGGCTTCCATCGGGTCGTTGGTTACCGCGGTCTGGTAGTTCGGCAGGTTCTTGGCCTTGGCGTAGGCCTTCCACTTGGTGACGAACTCGGTGTTGACCGGGTTTTCCACCGACTGGAAGTAGTTCCAGGCGGCCAGTTGGCCAACCAGCGGCTTGGTGTCGATGCCTCGCAGTTCTTCTTCACCCACGGAGAAGGCCACCACCGGGATATCGGTGGCTTCCAGGCCCTGGCTGCCCAGTTCCTTGTAGAACGGTACGTTGGAGTCGCCGTTGACGGTGGAGATCACAGCCGTCTTGCCACCAGCCGAGAACTTCTTGATGTTGGCGACGATGGTCTGGTAATCGCTGTGGCCGAACGGGGTGTAGACCTCTTCGATGTCCTTGTCCTGTACGCCCTTGGAGTGCAGGAACGCGCGCAGGATCTTGTTGGTGGTACGCGGGTAGACATAGTCGGTACCCAGCAGGAAGAAGCGCTTGGCGCTGCCACCGTCTTCGCTCATCAGGTATTCCACTGCCGGGATGGCCTGCTGGTTAGGCGCGGCGCCGGTGTAGAAGACGTTGGGCGACATCTCTTCGCCTTCGTACTGAACCGGGTAGAACAGCAGGCCGTTGAGCTCTTCGAAGACCGGCAGCACGGATTTGCGCGAGACCGAGGTCCAGCAGCCAAACACCACGTCCACCTTGTCTTGGGTCAGCAGCTGGCGGCTCTTCTCGGCGAACAGCGGCCAGTTGGAGGCCGGGTCGACCACCACCGGTTCGAGCTTCTTGCCCAGCAGACCGCCTTTGGCATTGATCTCGTCGATGGTCATCAGCGCCATGTCTTTCAGCGAAGTCTCGGAAATGGCCATGGTGCCGGACAGCGAATGCAGGATGCCGACCTTGATGGTCTCGGCGGCCTGCGCGGTATACGGAAACAGGCCGGTCAGCAGCAGGGCACTGGCGGCGAGGGTAGATTGCAGAAAGGGACGGCGTTTCATGTAGAGCCTCCTTGGCTGTCCATGCGCGATTGTGGGAAGGACCAAAAGGGTCGTCAGGTCTATCGCAGAAATCGTGCCAAATGAAAAAAACGTTTAATAACAAGTGGATAGACTTTGCTTGCGGAGCGACGCCGGTTTTTTCGCACCGTCGCGGGGCTACATTTGGAGTCGCAGATGAACTTGCACCAAAGCGATGCGCGCCCGACCTTTCGTCTGGCTCAGTGAACAGTTGTTGACTGAATGATGCTGCTCGGGCAGTTTAGTGAACAAATGTTCACTGTGAGGCGATCATGCCGCTGCTTCCCCTGCGTCTGACGATTCCCCTGCATCCCCTGTTGCTTCCTCTGCGTTGGCTGGCTGCGCACCACTGGTTGCGTGAGTCCGATGTCGATGCCTGTCTGGGCTTTGTGCAACCGGCCTGGGCGCTCACGCGCATTCATGCGCGGGTCGAGGCACGGCGCTGGGTTGCCGAGGACATGCTGGCCATCCGTCTGCGCCCCAATGGCAACTGGCCCGGTGCGCAGGCCGGGCAGCATGTGCAGCTGTTCATCGAACGAAATGGCGTGCGCCTGTCGCGCAGCTACAGCCTGACGGCTCAGGCCGATGGTTGTATCGAGATTGCCGTGCGCCGCCAGCCAGAAGGGCGGGTGTCGGCCTGGCTGTGCGAGTACCTGAGCGTTGGTGACTGTGTCGAGCTGGGCTCGCCCTATGGCGAGCTGCGCTGGCCGCAGGAGGGCGCCGTGCTGCTGGCGGCGGCGGGCAGTGGCATCACGCCTCTGCTCGGTCTGCTGCGCGACGCGCTGGGCCGGGGATTCAGCGCGCCGGTGCGGCTGCTGCATTTCGTCCGCGAGCAGGGCCGGCGTGCCTTTGTCGAGGAGCTGCAGCAGTTGCAGGCGCGTTACCCCAACCTGGCCGTCGAGTGGGCGGTCACGGCGGGGCCTTCCGGTCAGCGTCTGAATGCCGAGCAATTGCACGAATGGCGCGAGGCCCATGTGCTGAGCTGTGGCCCGGCGGGTTTTGTCGAGCAGTTGCGCGAGCTGGTCGAGGGGCAGGCGGCCAGTTTGCAGGTGGAAAGCTTCACCCCGCCGCAGTGGCGCGCCGAGGGTGAGCGCCGCCCGGTACGCCTGCAGTTTGTGCGCAGCCGGCAGGAAACGGTGGGCGATAACCAGTCCAGTCTGCTGGAGCAGGCCGAGGCAGCCGGGCTGAAACCCGAACATGGCTGCCGCCAGGGCATCTGCACCCAGTGCACCTGTCAGTTGCTGGAAGGGGCGGTGCGCGATCTGCGCAGTGGCGAAATCAGCCACGAGCCGGGCCAGTCCATTCGAATCTGTGTCAGCGCGCCGCTCGGCGATGTGCGCGTCGATCTGTAAGGAGAGTTGCAGCATGCGTGAAGACCGCCAACTGAGTCGCGAGGAGATCGACGCCTTCGGCGCCGAGCTGGATGCCCTGCGCGAACGCACCCTGGCCGATCTGGGTGAGGCCGATGCCCGTTATATCCGCCGGGTGCGGGCCGTGGTCCGGGCCTGTTGCTGGAGCGGCCGCCTGCTTCTGCTGGCCGGCTGGTTCCCGCCGACCTGGCTGCTCGGCACCCTGCTGCTGGGGCTGGGCAAGATCATCGAGAACATGGAGCTGGGGCATAACGTGATGCACGGCCAGTACGACTGGATGAACGATCCGGAGCTGGCCGGGCGCACTTACGAGTGGGATATCGTCGGGCCTGCCGACTTCTGGCGGCACACCCACAATCACATCCACCACACCTACACCAATGTGCTGGGCATGGATGACGACATCGGCTACGGCGTGGTGCGACTGTTCCCCGAGCAGCGCTGGAAACCCTTCTACCGCTGGCAGCCGCTGTGGGTGACGCTGCAGGCGCTGCTGTTCCAGTACGCCGTGGCCATTCAGCACCTGCGTCTGGATAAGGTCTTCAAGGGCCGCATCAGCCGGGAGGAGGTGCGTCCGCTGCTGCGCCAGTTCAACGCCAAGGTCGGGCGCCAGTGGGTCAAGGACTATCTGGTGTTCCCTCTGCTGGCCCTGGCGCTGGGCTGCAATGCCCTGGCCGTGCTGGCCGGCAACGTGGTGGCCAACCTGATCCGCAACCTGTGGACCTTCACCGTGATCTTCTGCGGGCACTTCACCGAGAAGGCGGCGGTCTTCCCGGCCAGCGTGCTGGAGCAGGAAAGTCGTGGTCACTGGTACCTGCGCCAGCTCAAGGGCTCGAGCAATCTGCAGGGCAGCCGCCTGCTGCACTTCATGACCGGCAACCTCAGCCACCAGATCGAACACCACCTGTATCCCGACGTGCCGGCGCGTCGCTATGCGGCCATGGCCCGCGAGGTGCGGGAAATTGCTGCGCGCTATGGGCAGACCTACAACACCGGAACCATGAGCGGGCAGTTCGCCACTGTGTTGCGGCGCATCTGGCGCTACCGCCTGCCACAGGCTGTCTAGCGATTTAACAGCCTGTTAAGGCCCTGGCGCCAGGCCGACCAATGGCGCCCATGCCCCCCTGTTGCGCGTGTCTATAGTTAAGCCAGTAGCGGGCAGAGCAGGGGACTGTGCATGGCTGAGCATCTGAAAGGCTGGATGCGGCGCTTGCCGTTGCTGCTCAGCCTGCTGTTCGGTGCCTGGCAAGCGGGGCATGCCGTCGAGCTGGATATCGCCACCGAGCCCAGCGTGGCGCAGGCCGGCCACTGGCTGGAGTATCTGGTCGATGTCGACGGGCAACTGACGGCCGAACAGGTGGCCCGCAGCAGCGCCAGAAACTGGCAGCCTGCGCCCGGCGCCAGCCCCAACTTCGGCTTCACCACGCGGGTCTACTGGTTCCGTCTGCAGCTGGCCAACAGCAGCGCCCAGGCGCAGACGCGCCTACTGGGCATCGAGTACCCGGTGCTGGACCGGATCGACCTGTATCTGCAGGAAGATCGCGCGCCGCGTCATCTTGGCCAGCTGGGCGACAGCCTGGCCGCGTCGCAGCGCGCCCTGCGACATCCCTGGCTGGTGCACGAGCTGGAGCTGCCGGCGCAGAGCCGGCAGACCCTGTATTTCCGGGTGCAGACCACCGGCGCCATGCAGTTTCCCCTCGGCGTGTGGACGCCGCAGAACTTCATCCGCGCCGAGCAGGAGTTTCTCCTCGGCCAGGGGCTGTATATCGGCGTGGTGCTGGTCATGCTGCTGTACAACCTGTGCATCTATACCCTGGTGCGCGATCAGAGCTACCTGGTCTATGTCCTGTCGATGCTCTGCTATGGCCTGCTGCAGGCCACCCTGCACGGTTTCACGCCGCTGTACCTGTGGCCGCAATGGCCGCAGCTGAACAATGCCATTCCGTTGCTGATCTTCCTGTTTACCGCCACCGATGCCTGGTTTGGCGTGCTGTTCATGCGCCTGTCGCAGGAGGCGCCGCGCTATGCGCGCTGGCTGGGCGGCTATGCGGTGCTGATGGCGGTGTGCGGTCTGCTCAGCCTGTGGCTGCCGTATAACCAGGCGGTCAGCGCCAGCACGCTGCTGGTGATTCCCGGCGTGGTGCTGGCGGTGTACATCGGCATTCGCATGCTGCTGCGCGGGCAGAAGTCGGCACGCTATTTCGTCGTGGCGTGGATGGCCTTTCTCACGGCTTCGATGGTGCTGGCGCTGAACAAGATGGGCATCCTGCCCTACAGCATGGTCATCGAGTTCGCCCCGCAGATCGCCCATGTGCTGATCTGTGTGCTGCTGTCCTTTGCCCTGGCCGACCGCATCAACAGCGAGCGGCGTGCTCGTTACCGTGCTCAGGAAAAACTCCTTGAGGCCGAGCGCCAGTCGCGGGTTGAGCACGAACGTATCACCAATCTGCAGTTTCGCGCTCAGGCCGAGGAGCTGGCGGCCAAACGCAAGGCCATCGAAGCCAAGGCCGAGAGCCGGGCCAAGAGCGAGTTCCTCGCCACCATGAGTCACGAGATCCGCACGCCGATGAACGGGGTGCTGGGCATGACCGAGCTGCTGCGTGACACCGAGCTGGGCCCGCAGCAGCGCCAGTATGTCGAGGTGATCGAGCGCTCCGGGCGCACCCTGCTCAACATCATCAACGACATCCTCGACTACTCGAAGATCGAGGCCGGCAAGCTGACCCTGGAGGCGCTGGACTTCGACCTCGACGAACTGTGCCTGGAATGCGCCTCGATGTTCACCAACATGGCCGAGCGCAAGGGACTGGAGCTGATCTGCTCGGTGGAGCCGGGCACGCCGACGCTGATCAAGAGCGACCCGACGCGCCTGCGGCAGATTCTTCTCAACCTCCTGGGCAATGCCTTCAAGTTCACCAACGAGGGGCACATCAGCCTGCGCGTGCGCCGCTGCCCGGAAACCTTGCTGGCGCCCGGCGAGCATTGCCTGCTGTTCGAGGTCAGCGATACCGGTGTGGGCATTTCCGCCGAGGGCCAGGCCCAGTTGTTCCAGGCTTTCAGTCAGGCCGAGCGGGGCACCACGCGCAAGTACGGCGGCACGGGTCTGGGCCTGTCGATCTGCAAGCGCCTGGCCGAACTGATGGGCGGCAGCGTGGGGGTGGAGAGTGAACCCGGCAAGGGCGCGCGTTTCTGGTTCCGGATCGTTTGCCGTGATGCCGATGCCGCGTTCATCAGCAGCCAGGTGCTGCCTTTCTACGACCTCAAGGGCGTGCGCGTGCTGCTGGTCGATGATTCGCCGGAGTTTCTGCAGATGCTGCTGGAGCAGGTGCAGGCCTGGGGCATGCAGGCGCAGACCGCCTTCTATGGCGAGCGTGCCCTGCAGATGCTGCGCGAGGCGGCCGCCCAGGGCGAGCCGTATCGCATCGCCTGCCTGGACTACAACATGCCGGGCCTCAGCGGGGTGGAGGTGGCCGCCGCGATCAAGGCCGATCCGGCCCTGCGGGAGGTGCGCTGCCTGCTGCTCAGTGCGGCCCGCTGCATCCCGCCGCGCGAGCAGCTGGAGGCGGTCGGGATTGGCCTGGCGGTGCAGAAGCCGGCCTCGGCGGCGGTACTCAAGGGCGCCTTCCGCCAGCTGCTTTCCGGCCTGGATGAGCCGGCCCAGCGCAGCGCGGCGGTCGCCACCAGCGCCAGTGACAGCGAGGTGCGGGTGCTGGTGGCCGAGGACAACCCGGTCAATCAGATGGTGGTGCGCGGTCTGTTGGGCAAGCTCGGCATCGCCTGCGAGCTGGTCGGCAATGGCCGCGAGGCAGTCAACCGGGTAATGCAGGCCGGCGGCCAGTTCACCCTGGTGCTGATGGATTGCGAGATGCCGGAGATGGATGGCTACCAGGCCACCCAGGCCATCCGTGAGCTGGAACAGGCGCAGCAGCGCCCCGCGCTGCCGGTGCTGGCGTTGACCGCCCATGCCCTGCAGGAGCATGTCGAGCGTTGCCGGCAGGCCGGCATGAACGGCCATTTGGCCAAGCCCCTGAGTCTGGAAAGCCTGCGCGAGGCGCTGCAGCCCTATCTGCCGGCCGGGCCGAGCAATGCGCAGAACCGGGCGTAGCGCGGCTTAATCAGTCAGCCTGGTGTGCCGCTGCTGGCGGTACAGCTCGCGTACCCAGGCCATGCCCGGGCGTGCCTGCCAGGGTGCGAGGGTGGCGGCCATGCCGGCCTGGTAGGCCGCGTCGCCATACACCGGGTGTTCGGCCGGGCAGGCGATCGGTGCCAGCAAGGACGCGGCGGTGATATCGGCCAGGCTCAGCTGGTCGCCGACCAGATAGCGGCGGCCATCGGCGAGCTGCGCCTCCAGCCAGTCCAGTTGCGCGCCAATGCGCTCGCTCGCGCGGGCGGCGCTGGCTGCGTTGATGTTCAGCTTCCGGCGGAAGCCCAGGCAGATCAGCGGGTAGGCGAGGCGGATGAACAGGGTCTGCAGCGGGTTGGCGTGGGCCGTCCACAGCTGTCGGATATGCCCATCGGCCACGCCGAAGCTGCCGGCATAGAGCAGGCGGGCGACATCCTTGCCGATGCTGTCGAAGCGCTGCTCGATCTGGCGAATGGCCTCGCGCTGCGCCTGCGGAAGGATGCTCAGCGTGCCCTGGCAGGTCTCCAGCCAGTCGACGATGCGCGGGCTGTCCTGCACGGCGACGCTGCCCTGCTGCACGATCGGCAGGGTGGTCTGGCCGCGTCGGCCCAGGCGCAGGGCGGTGGGCATGTGGAACACTGGGGTCAGGCAGCGTTCCTCATAGGGCAACTGGCAGGCATCCAGGGTCCAGCGGATCTTCTCGCTGAAGTGCGACATGGCGAAGGTGTAGAGGGTGAGCGGGGCGCTGGTCATGGCCGTTTCCAGTGAGTAATGGGGGCGGTGGCGCATTGTCGGCGTCTGTGTGCGTGGCTAGAATCGCCCGAAATGCCATCTTTGAAGCTGATCTGGACAGGAAAGCCCATGCCCAAGCCCGCGCCCCATCGTGTCGCCGTCCTGCTCTGTCCGCAGCACAGCCTGGCCAGCATCGGGCTGGTGCTGGATGTCTTGCGCATGGCCAATCATCTGCCCGGCGCGCCGTATTTCGAGCTGTTGCGCATCAGCGAAAGCGGCCAGGCGGTGGCGCATGAGGATGGCCTGATCAGTGTGGACGGTGGCCCCGAGTGCCTGGCGCAGATGGATCTGGTGGTGATTCCCTCGCTGTGGATGGCCGGGCCGGCCGCGGTGGCGGGCAGTCCGCGACTCATCCAGGCGCTGCGCGAGCTGCCGGAGCGGGTGTTGGTGGCCAGCCTGTGCAGCGGGGTGTATCTGCTGGCCGCCAGTGGCCGGCTCAATCAGCGACCGGCCACGACCCACTGGATGCTGGCCGACGGCCTGCAGGCCCGCTACCCGAGGGTGCAGGTGCAGGCGGCGTGCAACCTGACGCAGTCGGGCAACCTGATCTGCTCCGGCGGTTCGCTGGCGGGAGTGGATGCCTGCCTGCAGGCGGTCGAACGCCTGTGCGGGCGGGAGATCGCCGAAGGCCTGGCGCGGCTGCTGGTCACCGACCTGCGCCATGGGCCGCAATCGGCCTACATGCCGTCACCGGGCTGGCGGCGGCATGCCGATGGCGAGATTCAGGCGATTCAGGCTTATCTGGCCGAGCACTTTGCCGAGACGCTGAGTCTGGAGGCGCTGGCGGCGCAGATTCATGTCAGTGTGCGCACCCTGCAGCGGCGTTTTCTCGCGGCCTGCGGGATGACGCCGATGCAGTACCAGCAGGCGCTGCGCATCGAGCGCAGCAAGGACTTACTGGAGAACAGTCGACTGCCGGTGGAGGCGATCGCCGAGCAGGTGGGCTATCAGGACCGGGTGGCCTTCGGTCGCCTGTTCAAGCGCCTGACCGGCCTCACCCCGGCGGCCTATCGGCAGCGCCAGGGCTGGGGGCATCATGCCGGTACTAATCGCGATAGCACGGTATAGAGCCACAAGGAGAACAGGATGCGGCGGGTCATACGGGTACTGCTGGGTGTGTTGCTGGTTTTGGGTCTCAGCGTGGCAGGATTCATCGTACTGAACTGGGCGCCGGATCGGCCGGTGGAGGAACTTCAGGCGCGTTGGGCGCCGGCGCCGTCACAGTTCATCGAGCTGATGGGCATGCAGGTTCACCTGCGCGACGAGGGGCCTCGTGATGATGCCGAGCCACTGCTGTTACTGCATGGCACCTCGGCCAGCCTGCATACCTGGGAAGGCTGGGTGGCCGACCTCAAGCGCACTCGACGGGTGATCAGCGTCGACCTGCCGGGTTTCGGCCTGACCGGGCCGTTTCCCGATGGTGACTACCGCATCGCCCACTACACGGCATTTCTCGATGCCCTACTCGACCGCTTGCAAGTGCCGCCGGTGGTGGTGGCCGGCAACAGTTTCGGCGGGCAGCTGGCCTGGGAGCTGGCCGTGGCCAGGCCTGCACGTGTCAGTCGGCTGATTCTGGTGGATGCCGCCGGCTATCCACGGCAGTCCAGCTCGGTGCCGATCGGCTTTCGTCTGGCTCAGGTGCCAGCTCTGGCGCCGCTGATGGCCAGGCTGCTGCCCCGCAGGATGATCGAAAGCAGCGTGCAGAACGTCTACGGCGATCCGACTCGGGTCACCGACGAGCTGGTCGAGCGCTATTACCAGCTGACCCTACGGGCTGGTAACCGCCAGGCCTTGGTGCAGCGCTTCCAGCAGGCGCCGGCGGGCGACAGTCAGGCCCTGATCCGCCAGGTGCGGCAGCCGACGCTGATTCTCTGGGGCGGGCGCGATGGCCTGATTGCGCCGGCCAATGCCGAGCGCTTCAAGGCCGATATCGCGGGTAGCCGCCTGGTCATCTTCGAGCAGCTGGGGCATGTGCTGCAGGAGGAAGATCCGGCGCTGACCCTGCCGGTGGTGCAGGGTTTTCTCGCCGAATAGAAAGGCCTCACCCGCTGGCAGCACCTGGCGGCCAGCGGGCGAGAAATAGCGTGTAGGTTGGGTTGAGCCGCAAGGCGACGAAGCCCGACGAAGCCAGCTTTCCGCTGTTGGGCTTCGCTGCGCTCAACGCCAACCTACAGCTGCCGGCTCAGGCCAGTCGGCGCGCCAGCAGGCGATCGGCGCCGCCTTCGGCCACACGCGGCTTGCCGACACGCTCGGCACCGTCGGCGGCGATGCGTTGACCACCGACCCGGTCTGCTCCGTCGGCGGCAATGCGCTGACGACCTACGCGGTCGGCGCCATCCGCCGCGATGCGCTTGGCGGACACCCGATCAGCACCATCGGCGGCAACCGGCACCACCGGCTGGGTGTGCGCCGGCTGCACCTTTTCCCCGAGCAGCGGCTGGTTGTGTTCGGCCGGGACGGCCAGTGCGTTGAGAGAGAAACTGGCCAGGATCAGGCTGGCGAGGGCAACGTTTTTCATCGTGGGCTCCTTGTGGGGGCTGGGTGAGTACGCTGCCTATTCTGATCAGTTTAATGGTTTAAAAAAGCGCAAATATCCGGATAAAAATATCTGATTATTTGATGCTTTATTGCTCGCCGGCCGGCAACTGTTCCTGCAGTCGTACCGTGTTTTTCGCATTGGCAGCCTCGACCTGCTGCTTGAGCTGTTCCATCTGCTGTTGTGCCTGTTTGGCTTGCTCGGCCTGCAGGGCGGCAGTCGTGGCGGTTCCCCCGGCATCACAGCCACTGAGGGCGAGGAGCAGGGTGGCGGGCAGGATCAGGGGGCGCAGTGGCATGGCGATACGCTCGGCAGGTGGTAGGAGGTCCACAGCCTAGCAGGCCGTTGAAAAACTACCTGTGTTGCCAGCGTGGCGTTAAAAACAGGCTCAAAATGCTCATCTACCATGCGTAAACTCCGCTTTTTCACCTGTTTTTGCCTTGCGCTGGCTGCCTCGCCTACGTTTTTCAAGGGCCTGCCTAGCCGAGCGCACTTGTTATGCCTGCCGGCTCAGCCGTAGCGGCGCCAGGCTTCGATTGCCAGACCACTGCCGATGCTGCCGAAGGCATTGCCTTCCACGGCACGGGCATTGGGCAGCAGGGCGGCGACGCTGTGGCGCAGGGCCGGCACGCCGCTGGAGCCACCGGTAAAGAACAGCGTATCGACCTGATCGGCGCGAACACCGGCGCTGTTCAGCAGGTCGCCAATGCTCTGGTGAATGCGCTGCAGCAGCGGCTCGATGGCATCCTCGAACAGACGGCGACTGAGCTCGGCCTGCAGTCCGGGTTCGATCCGCGACAGATCGATGTGCCGGCAATCTTCCTCGCTCAGGGCAATCTTGCTCTCTTCCACCTGCATGGCCAGCCAGTGTCCGCCGCGTTGTTCGATCAGCTTGAGCAGACGGTCGATGCCCAGCGGCTCGACGCAGTCGTAGCGCATGCTCTGCAGCGAGCGTTGCGCGGCGGCGGCATACACGGCATTGATGGTGTGCCAGGTGGCCAGGTTGAGGTGATGGCTGGTCGGCATCAGCGCGTCGCTTTTCATCCGGCTGCCGTAGCCGAACAGGGGCATGATGCCGGCCAGCGACAGTTGCTTGTCAAAGTCGGTGCCGCCGATATGCACGCCGCCGGTGGCGAGAATGTCGTCCTGGCGCTGGCTGAGCTGGCGCCGCTCCGGCGCGAGGCGGACGAGGGAGAAGTCCGAGGTGCCGCCGCCGATGTCGACGATCAGCACCAGCTCTTCGCGGGTGAGGCCCGACTCGTAGTCGAAGGCCGCGGCGATCGGCTCGAACTGGAACGATACGTCCTTGAAACCGAGCTTGTGCGCCACCGCGCGCAGGGTGTCTTCGGCTTCCTGATCGGCACTCGGGTCATCGTCGACGAAGAACACCGGGCGCCCGAGCACCACCTGTTCGAACTCGCGGTCGGCCTGGCTTTCGGCGCGCTTTTTCAGCTCACCAATGAAGAAACCGAGCAGGTCGCGAAAGGGCAGGGCGCTGCCGAGCACGGTGGTTTCGCTTTTCAGCAGCTTGGAGCCGAGCAGGCTCTTGAGCGAACGCATCAGGCGCCCTTCGTAGCCGTCCAGGTATTCACCGAGGGCCTGACGCCCGTAGACCGGGCGGCGCTCCTCCAGGTTGAAGAACACCACCGAGGGCAGGGTGATCTTGCCATCTTCAAGTGGCAGCAGGCTGTCCTGCTCCGGGCGCAACCAGCCGACGGTGGAGTTGGAGGTGCCGAAGTCGATGCCCAGGGCACGGGCGGGGGCGTTGAGCTGCATGGGGCGGGTCCGGGAAAAACGGCCGCGCATTCTAGGGGAGTTGAGGAGGGAATCGAAGGGCCAGTCGACGGATCATGGCGGCCAGCACCCGCTCAGGGCAGGTGCTGGCCCGGCAGTCAGGCAGGTACTGTCTGCCAGTTGGGCTGGGCGGGAATCTCGTTGCTTTCCAGCAGAGCCCAGGCGAAATCAGCTGTAGGCAGTTCGACCAGGCTTGGGTCCGGGTTTTCCAACGGGCGGCCGTGGCTGCCACGCTTGCGGGCCAGACTCAGCTGCTCGCCACCCCGGCGATAGAGCAGGATGGCCTGTGCCGGGCCCTGATCGAGGTCGCTCCAGCGCAGGGCCGAGGCATCCAGAAGAATATCCAGCTGCTCGTCGCTGACCCTGTGCCGGTAGGGCGAGAGCAGCAGCCAGCGGCTGACATCCAGATAGAACTGCCAGCCCGGCAGAGCCGGACGGCGTGCCGCCCAGTACAGGTAGCTGTACAGCAGGCTGCGGCCTTCGGGGGCATCGAGTTTGAGCAGGCTGGGGCAGATGTCGAACAGCTGGTGCCAGTAAGGGCGCAGGCTGGGGCCGACGGGCAGATTGTCTTTGAGGGCCTGTTCGAGAATGGCCAGGTTGGGCAGTGCGCGTTTGGGCAGGCGAATGCCGTCTTGGGTGAAATTGGACATGGTGCTGACTCCGGTTGCCGGGCCCTATGGCGGCCGGCAAAACAAGAACAAGGCCATCGCCTTGGCGATGGACAGGTGAGGCCAACAGGCCTGTTCCGGCAGGGCCGGCGGAGGTCAGCAGAGTGGTGAGGCGCGGGGCGTGGCGCTGAGCAGGTAGCGCGAGGTGGGCGGTTGCGGTGTGAATGCCGGCAGGGGCGGAGCCTGGGCCGGCGGCTGAGTGAACTGGCCTGCACTGCTGCTGATGGCCAGGCCGAAGCTGGCGCCGGCACAACAGCAGGTATGAGCATGATCGCCGTGTTCGCCGTTATCCGCTGCGGCGAGGAGGTCCAGCTGTGCGGCCAGGTCGGTCAGGGCGCTCGGGTCGCTGTCACTGCTGGAACAGAAACCGGCCATCAGCCAGTCGGCTTCGCCACTGCCCATGCTTGCCTGGCTCAACGGCGTGCCGAGCAGGTTGAGCAGTACCGCCAGGCAGGCGATCCAGGCAACCCAGGGACGGTTGAGTGAGGGGCGGTGGGTATTCACGGCAGTGACTGTTGTATGGAGGTTCAGGTCTACAGATTTAGCCGCATGGCGCACGGCTTGTAAAAATATCGGCTGCGGCTGATTGCCGCAGCCTCAGGTCAGCAGGTAGTTCTTCACCCCGGTGAAGATGATCTGCGCGGCCAGGGCGCAGACGAACAGCCCCATCAGGCGGCTGACGATCTGCAGGCCCTGATCGCCCAGCAGGCGTTCAAAACCGTCGGAGAGATAGAGCACGACGCCGACGGTGACGCTGGCGGCGGCGATACCGATCACCGCCAGTAGGCGGTCGTCCCAGCCCGGATGGCTGGCGCCCATGACCAGCATTGCACCGATGGTACCGGGCCCCACGGTGATGGGAATGGTCAGCGGTACGATGGTCACGTCCTGCTGCAGGTTATCCTGCTGCACCGCCGGCTTGCCCTGGGCCATACCGAGGGCCGAGATGAACAGCACCGAGCCTGCGCCGATGCGGAAGGCATCCACGGTGATGCCGAACAGGGTGAAGATGTGTTCGCCAAAGAGGTACAGCGAGACGCTGGCGATCAATGTGCCGAGGGCGACCTTCCAGGCCAGGCGCTTGCGTTCTCTGATGGTGTAGCCCCGGGTCAGGCTGATGAAGCACGACAGCACGAAGAACGGGCTGTAGAGCACCAGCATCTTCAGGTACAGACTGGACAGCTCGGCAAACATGGCGGCACTCGGCTCAGACGTGAGGGCAGTGTAGCGCGGTCGCTCAGTTGGCGTGCAGGGGCTGGCTGTTCTGCTGGCGGCGGCGCTCGCGTTCGATCACCCAGTGCTGGATCAGTTCGCGCAGTTGCGACAGCTCCACCGGCTTGGCCATATGGCCGTCCATGCCGACTGCCTTTGCCCGCTCCTTGTGCTCGCTGAGGATGTGAGCGGTGAGGGCGACAATCGGGGTACGCGGGCGACCTTCCTCGCGTTCCCACTGGCGCAGCTGTTCGGTGGCCGAGAAGCCATCCAGAACGGGCATCTCGCAGTCCATCAGCACCAGATCGTAGGGCGTCTTCTGCATGGCGCGCAGGGCTTCCTCGCCGTTGCTGGCGGTATCCGGCTGCAGGTCGAGCTTGCTCAGCATGCCGCGGATCACCTTGGTCGAGATGCTGTTGTCCTCGGCCACCAGAATGCGGAAGTCGCGTGGCACCTGCAGCGGCTCGATGGCCTGGGTCATGGCCTGAGGTTGCGGCTGGTCGCTGCCGCGGTGGCTGAGTTCGTCGGCCAGGGTGGCCTTGAGCGTATAGCCGGCTACCGGCTTGGCCAGGATGCGGCGGATACCGGCGTTGCGCGCGATGATCTTGCTCGGCGCATTGCTGATGCCGGTGAGCATGACCAGCAGAATGTCGTGGTTGAGCGTCGGGTCTTCCTTGATCTTGGCGGCCAGTTGCATGCCGGTCATGCCGGGCATGTCCTGATCGAGCAGGACCAGATCGAAGTATTCACGCAGGTGTGCCTTGGTGCGCAGCAGGGCCAGAGCTTCCTTGCCGGAGGGCACCGCGCTGACCTGCAGGCCCCAGGCGCTGCATTGCTGGGTGAGTACCTTGCGGCAGGTTTCGTTGTCGTCGACCACCAGAATGCGTGCGCCCTGCAACGGGCTGTCGAGATCGCTGGTGGGGTGCTCCAGGGTCTCGCTGGACAGTGGCAGGTTGAGCCACAGGGTATTGCCCTGCTCACCGCCGGACTGAATACCGAACTCGCCGCCCATCAGACGGATCAGCTGGCGGGCGATGATCAGACCCAGGCGGCCGCCGAGACGGGTCGCTGCAAGGAAGTCGCTGCTGTGCAGTTCGGCATGCAGGAGTACGTTGCGCTCGCTGCTGTCCAAGGGGTCGCCGCTGTCCTGCACGGCGATGCGCAGGCGCGGCTGCTGGCCACTGTTGTCCAGCGCGGCGACCAGCAGAATCTCGCCTTCGGCGGTCTGCTTGAAGGCATTCTCCAGCAAGCTGAGCAGGGCCTGTCGCAATCGCGTCGGATCGCCACTGATGACCCGCGGCACCTGTGGCTGGATGAAACTGATCAGTTCCACGCGTTGCTGCTCGGCCTTGGCGCGGAAGATATCCAGGCAGTCTTCGATCAGTGCGCTGATATCGAACTGCACATCGTCCAGCTCGATCTGGCCGGACTCGAGATGCGAGATGTCGAGAATCTCGTTGATCAGGGTGAGCAGTTCGTTACCCGCGCTGTGAATGGTCTGCACATAGTCGCGCTGCTTGGCCGAGAGCGGGGTGCCCAGCAGCAGCTCGGTCATGCCCAGTACGCCGTTCATGGGGGTGCGGATTTCGTGACTGATCTTGGCCAGGAACTCGGCCTTGGCTTTCAGTTCAGCTGAGGTGGTCGCCATCTGGCGGCTGGTGCTGAACTGCTCGAAGAGGATGCGGGTCTGCCGTTCGGTAAGTGCCATGCTGAGCAGAAAGCCACTGACCACGCAGGTACCGAACAGCAGCACCAGCATGTCCTCCGGGGCCAGCAGAGGCGCGCCGAACAGCACCGGCAGGCAGGCCAGAAATACCAGGGTGAACAGCAGGACACCTGCGAAGAACAGACGCGCCGGACGATAGCCGTGACGCCAGTGGTAGGCGGAAATCAGCAGTACGCTGAGGCCGGCCAGCATCACCAGCAGGTAGCTCAGCTGGTTGAGATAGATTTCCAGGTTGAACAGTGGCAGCAGGGCGAGCATTGCAACCAGCAGCATTTCCCCGCGCAGCAGGTTCCGGGCCAGTGGGCTTTGGCATACACGATTGAAAAAACCGGCGGTAAAGCCCAGGGCGCAGAACACCCCGACGAGTATCGACAGGGTCAGCATCTGTCCCTGAAGAAACTGCTGCTGACCCAGCCAGGGAGCAAGAAGGCCCAGAACGCTGATCAGGGCGCCGGCGGTTGCCAGCTGCAGGCCGGCCAGCCACAGGGTGTTGCTGCTGCGGTAGTAGGCAAAACGCATCAGGTTGTAAAACACCAGCAGCATCAGGCAGCCGAGGATGACGCCGTGCAGCAGGTCGCGGCTGTTGTCGCTGATCCGCGCCTGGGGGCTTTCCAGGCTGATGATCGGGCGCAGGGCCTGGTTGGCCGACAGCCGCAGGTACAGGTCCAATGGCGCATTGGCCTCGGGCAGCGGCAGCAGCAGATCATTGCTGGGCAGCGGTCGGCTGCTGAAGGGCAGCTGGTTGCCGGTGCGGGTGTGCCGCAGCAGTTGCTCGCCCCGCATCACATACAGGTCGAGATAGGAGAGATAAGGGGCAAGTACCCGGATCAGTCGTGTCTGACTGTCGGCGGGCAGCTGGTAATGCAGCCACAGAGCCTTCTGGCCGCCGGGCAGATAGAACTGGTCGGGTTCCTGGGCGAGGAAACGTTCCTGCAGCGCCGGGCTGCGGACCTCGTCGAGCTGCAGGCTGGCATCGGCATCCAGCAGCACCTGCCAGCCAGGCTCATCGGCATGAGCAAAACCGCTCAGGCCGAGCAGGCTCAGCAGCAGGCTGATAGCGAGTCCTTTGGCAATCCAGAGCCGGAGCACGGGCGAGATCCCTTCGAAGTAAGTGGTCGGATTATAGACAGCTGTCAGTCCGCCAGCATATGACAAAGGCGGCCATTGGCCGCCTTTGTCATAACCTTTACTTCTAGCTTACGTTCAGCCTTCGCCGCGCTCGCGGGCGATGGCGCGGTAGCCGATGTCCTTGCGGTAGAAGCAACCGTTCCAGCGGATCTGCTCGGCCAGACGGTAGGCCTGCTCCTGAGCTTCGGATACCGTGCGGCCGATGGCGGTGGCGCACAGTACGCGGCCGCCGGCGGTAACGATCTGGCCGTCCTTCAGGGCAGTACCGGCATGGAAGACCTTGCCGTCGATCTTGGCGGCAGCATCCAGACCTTCGATGACGTCGCCCTTGGCGTAGTCGGCCGGGTAGCCGCCGGCCGCCAGCACCACACCCACAGTCGGGCGCGGGTCCCAGGTGGCTTCGACCTTGTCCAGCGCCTTGGCCAGGGCGGCCTCGACCAGCAGAACCAGGCTCGACTCCAGGCGGACCATGATCGGCTGGGTTTCCGGGTCGCCGAAGCGGCAGTTGAACTCGATGACTTTCGGCGCACCGCTCTTGTCGATCATCAGGCCGGCATAGAGGAAGCCGGTGTAGACGTTGCCTTCGCTGGCCATGCCGCGCACGGTCGGGTAGATCACTTCGTCCATCACACGCTGGTGCACGTCGGGGGTGACCACCGGAGCCGGCGAGTAGGCGCCCATGCCGCCGGTGTTCGGGCCGGTGTCGCCGTCGCCCACGCGCTTGTGGTCCTGGCTGGTGGCCATCGGCAGTACATTTTCGCCGTCGACCATGACGATGAAGCTGGCTTCTTCGCCGTCGAGGAACTCTTCGATCACCACGCGGGCGCCGGCGTCGCCGAAGGCGTTGCCCGACAGCATGTCGCGCACGGCCTCTTCGGCTTCGGCCAGAGTCATGGCGACGATCACGCCTTTACCGGCGGCCAGGCCGTCGGCCTTGACCACGATCGGTGCGCCCTTCTCGCGCAGGTAGGCCAGCGCCGGCTCGACTTCGGTGAAGTTCTGGTAGTCGGCAGTGGGGATCTTGTGGCGGGCCAGGAAGTCCTTGGTGAAAGCCTTGGAGCCTTCCAGCTGGGCAGCGGCGGCGGTGGGGCCGAAGATGTCCAGGCCGCGCGAACGGAACAGGTCGACCACGCCCTTCACCAGCGGCGCTTCCGGGCCGACGATGGTCAGCTGCACGTTCTTTTCGGCGAAATCGGCCAGTTGCTCGATAGCCAGCACGTCAATGGCGACGTTCTCGCACTTGGCTTCGGTGGCGGTGCCGGCGTTGCCCGGGGCGACGAAGACCTTCTCAACGCGCTTGTCCTGCGCCACTTTCCAGGCCAGGGCGTGCTCGCGGCCGCCGCTGCCGATGATCAGTACGTTCATTAGTATTGAACTCTTAGTTAGTTGCCCGAGCCGCTCTTGGCTGACTTGGTATAAATGGGGTTAAGGAAGTCGTCGACTAAACCGTCGACATCTTCTTGCAGGTCCTCTGTTGCACGTCGAGGGCGGCTGTAGAAGGTTGAGCTGCCCTTGAACACGGCATCCCCAGGAGTTGCCTGACGTTCAAGTGTCCAGCTAATCAGCGCGTAGTATTCCTCTTCGGCCTGATGCAGGCCAGTAAGCCCAACTGTCTTGGGGAAGATGACTAAGCGGTGAGTCGCGCTGCTTTCCAGTTCTTGGGTGCGGTTGAGCGTTGTGACCAGCCCCACTGGAATCATCTTTCCATAACCGTCGGTGCTGTTCTTTTCGGCAGCTGAATAACTCTGACCGAAGGTAGAGTCCTCGAACCAAAGCCAGTGCGTACGCACGCCGTGTTTGGCGAAACGATCGCTTAATGTTTTCTGAAACACCGGAAACAGCGATTCGCCTGTGTATTCGCGTCGAGCGTCGAGGAAGCTATAGATATAGATGTCCTTGACTTCTTGCGCGTTGAAGTCGCTCTTGCGTTTTTCCTCGGTGAACGATGAGTGTCCGGCGCAGCCGCTGAGGCACAGCAACAATAGGGGTATTAGATATTTGCTGAAGCGCATGATCCTTTGGCTCCTGGCTGAGCACGGCGCAGAGCATGCCTGCACCGTGCGATGAAATCATGACCTGCCAGATTATTCCGGCGAGGTCATGGACAGTTCCTTAGTGCCTGAAATGGCGCATTCCTGTGAACACCATGGCAATGCCGGCTTCATCAGCCGCATCGATCACTTCCTGGTCGCGCATCGAACCACCCGGCTGGATCACCGCGGTGATGCCGACCTTGGCGGCATTGTCGATGCCGTCGCGGAAGGGGAAGAAGGCGTCCGAGGCCATCACCGCGCCGGCAACCTGCAGACCTGCGTGTTCGGCCTTGATGGCGGCGATGCGCGCGGAGTTGACCCGCGACATCTGACCTGCGCCGACACCGATGGTCTGGCGGCCCTTGGCGTAGACGATGGCGTTGGATTTGACGAACTTGGCCACTTTCCAGGCGAACACCAGGTCGTGGATTTCCTGCTCGGTCGGCGCGCGCTTGGTCACTACCTTGAGGTCGGCGGCGGTGATCATGCCGATATCACGGCTCTGCACCAGCAGGCCACCGTTGACGCGCTTGAAGTCCCAGCCGGCGGCACGTTCGGCCGGCCACTCGCCGCATTCCAGCAGGCGCACATTGGCTTTGGCAGCGACCACGTCGCGGGCGGCCTGGGAGACTTTCGGCGCGATGATCACTTCGACGAACTGACGCTCGACGATGGCCTTGGCGGTTTCGCCGTCCAGCTCGCGGTTGAAGGCGATGATGCCGCCGAAGGCCGACTCGGTGTCGGTGGCGTAGGCCAGGTCGTAGGCCTTGCGGATGCCGCCTTCTTCATCGGTGGCCACGGCCACGCCGCACGGGTTGGCGTGCTTGACGATGACGCAGGCCGGCTTGACGAAGCTCTTCACGCACTCCAATGCGGCATCGGTGTCGGCCACGTTGTTGAACGACAGTTCCTTGCCCTGCAGCTGCACGGCGGTGGAGACGCTGGCTTCGCCGCGCTGGGCCTCGACGTAGAACGCCGCGCTCTGGTGCGGGTTCTCGCCGTAGCGCATTTCCTGGGCCTTGATGAACTGGCTGTTGAAAGTACGCGGGAAGGCGCCGCGGTCTTCGGTGGACAGGGTGTCGCGGCTCTGGTCGATGGTGCCCAGGTAGTTGGCGATCATGCCGTCGTAGGCGGCGGTGTGCTCGAAGGCCTTGAGCGCTAGGTCGAAGCGCTGGGCGTAGCTCAGGCCGCCAGCTTTCAGGCTTTCCACGATGCCGGCATAGTCGCTGGCGTTGACCACGATGGCCACGTCTTTGTGGTTTTTCGCGGCAGAGCGGACCATGGTCGGGCCGCCGATGTCGATGTTCTCGATGGCGTCGGCCAGGTCACAGCCAGGCTTGGCCACGGTGGCGGCGAAGGGGTAGAGGTTGACCGCAACCAAGTCGATCGGCTTGATGCCGTGCTCTTCCATCACCGCGCCGTCGAGGGCGCGACGGCCGAGGATGCCGCCATGGATCTTCGGGTGCAGGGTCTTGACGCGACCGTCCATCATCTCCGGGAAGCCGGTGTAGTCGGCCACTTCCACGGCGGCCACGCCGTTGTCCTTGAGCAGCTTGTAGGTGCCGCCGGTGGAGAGGATCTCGACGCCCAGGGCGACGAGTTCGCGGGCGAACTCGAGGATGCCGGTCTTGTCGGAGACGCTGATCAGGGCGCGGCGAACGGGGAGGCGGGTGGTCTGGTCGGTCATGTCACTGTCCATCAGGCGGTAAAGATCAAAAACATAAAGGGCGACCTCGGTCGAGATCGCCCTTTATGCAGGATTGGGTCAGAGCAGGTCGTACTGCTTGAGCTTCTTGCGCAGGGTGCCGCGGTTCAGGCCGAGCATTTCCGAGGCCTTGGTCTGGTTGCCCTTCACGTAATTCATCACGCTTTCCAGCAGCGGAGCTTCTACTTCGGAGAGCACCAGGTTGTACACGTCGGTGACCGACGCACCTTCCAGATGGGCGAAGTAGTTGCGCAGCGCTTTTTCCACGCTGCCGCGCAGCGTCTGACCTTCGGCGCTCGGCGCGTTCAGGTGCTGCTTCAGGTTGAGCTCATCATTCACAACTGTGGTCCCACTCGAAAAAGTCTCGTTCAACAACGTCATGCCGCCACCTCTTCTCCGTTGTTATGCCGTTCGGCAAAAAACTGCCTCACGTTGGCGCATTGTTCATCCATGCTCTCCAGTCGATTGAACTGGCTGCGGAAATCCCGCGCACCAGGCAAGCTGGCGAGGTACCAGCCGACATGCTTGCGGGCAATACGAGTGCCCATGTGTTCGCCGTAGAAGGCATGCAGTGCCGACAGGTGTTCCAGCAGAATCTGCTCCACTTCCCCCAGTTGCGGGGCCGGCAGTGGTTCGCCGGTTTCCAGGAAATGCACGATTTCGCGGAAGATCCAGGGCCGCCCCTGAGCGGCGCGGCCGATCAGCAGGGCGTCGGCGCCGGTGTGCGCGAGCACGTCACGGGCCTTGCGGGGCGAATCGATATCGCCATTGGCAAAGACCGGAATCGACACGGCCTGCTTGATCGCGGCAATGGTGTCGTACTCGGCCTCGCCGGTGTACAGGTCGGCGCGGGTCCGGCCATGCACGGCTAGCGCGCTGATGCCGGCGTCCTCGGCGATTCTGGCCACCGTCACGCCATTCTTGTTCTGCCGGTCCCAGCCGGTGCGAATCTTCAGGGTCACCGGGACATCCACTGCGCTCACCACGCTGTGAAGAATCTCCGCCACCAGTGCCTCGTCCTTCATAAGCGCCGAGCCGGCCGCCTTGTTGCACACCTTTTTCGCCGGGCAACCCATGTTGATGTCGATGATCTGCGCGCCGAGCTGAACATTGGCGCGGGCCGCCTCGGCCAGCATCTGCGGATCGCCGCCGGCAATCTGCACCGAACGGGGTTCCGGGTCACCCTCGTGGATCATGCGCAGGCTCGACTTGCGGCTGTTCCACAGGCGCACGTCACTGGTCAGCATCTCGGCCACTACCAAGCCCGCCCCCAGGCGCCGGCACAGCTGGCGAAAGGGCCTGTCGGTGACCCCGGCCATGGGCGCGAGGATCAGTTGATTGGGCAGCGTATAAGGGCCGATGCGTACCGCCGACATGTTCTTCCCTGCCTCTTGGGCCTGTTCTGCTTCAGTCGGGACTGCGAAAAAGGGTGGGCATGATACCCGCTCCGGATGAAGGGGTGAAGGCCGTTTTGAACAAATTCTGAACAATCACTGGCTTATCGCCAGTAGCATTAAAACCGGCGCCAGGCGGCGCCGATTGCCGGCTGCGGCTTATTCCGGGGAGAAGAAACTGAGGCTGTAGTTCACGGCCTTGGCGCCCGGATCGAGGATGTCCAGGGAGATGTGAATAGGCGTCTGCGGCGGCATTTCCGCCTGGCCGGCCAGTTCGCCGCCGAGGTATTCGCCGGGCTTGAAGCGACGGCTGGCCAGCAGTTGGCCGTTCATGTCGGCGAAGCGCAATTCCAGCAGTGGGAAAGGCTGGGAGAACAGGGCGCGGTTGTAGAGGATGGCATCGACCACCAGGGCGCCATTGAACTCGGGGTGGCTGCGCACCACCAGATTGCTGCTCTTGATCTGCGCCACATCGACCTTGGACGGCAGTTTGCAGCCAATCTCCGGGCACAGCTGCTCGAACCAGGGGCGGTACTGATCCTGACGGGCCAGCTCGTCGAAGTGGTAGCTCACGTACTGGCCTGCCAGAGCGCCGGCACCGATCAGGTTGAGCAGGCTCCAGCCGATCCAGCGGCCCCAGGGCTTCTTCGGCTGCTGCCAGTCGAGCTGCAACGGCTCTTCACTGAGGTTGAGCAGGCTCTCGTTGCGCAGGGCCGGCTCGCTGCGCAGGGGGGCGCTGGCGGTCAGTTCGATTTCCTCGATCCGCGCGCGCGGCGGTAGCGCGCTGAACGTGGGTTCGCGCTCGTCTTCTTCGGGCTCGCTGTCAGTCTCGTTGTCCGCCCTCAGGCGCAGCGAGCTGTCACCCTCATGTCGGCGGAAGTCCGGGTGCAGGCCGTCATCATCGTCGTCGTGCGACTCATCCTCGCCGCTCAGCGGAGTAACGGCTGGCTCAATGCGTGGCTCAGCCGCCGCAGGCGGTGTAGCAGCAGGCTCACGAGGCGTAATCCGCGGGGGCGGAGGCGCCGGGCTGGCTTTGGGGTCTTCCAGCAATTGCTCGGCCCAGCTCTCATCGTGTGGATCGCGGCGGGCGCTGAGCTGGCTGAGCAGTTGTTCCTGAGGTTTTGGCGCCCGCTCCACGGCGAGGAAGTCACGGGAGAGCTGCTGCTCTTCCTCTTCCAGGCGTGCCAGCTCTTCGTCGAGGTTGAGTGCGTCGAGGTCGAGATCGTCGTGAATCCACAGGGTGTCGTCACTGATCTTCTTGGGCGATGCTGATGCCGGAGCCGGAGCCGGAGCCGGAGCCGGAGCCGGAGCCGGAGCCGGAGCCGGAGCTGTGGCTGGACGCGCTGAGCTGGCTGTGGCGCTGCTGGCCGCAATGGGCGTGTCGGTTCTTGGCTTGACGGTTGCCGGTGTCGGCGTCGGCGCCGCTGGGCGTACAACGGATGCGGTCGGTGCGGTGCGGCTTGGTGTCTGCTCCCCCAGCAGATGCTGGGCGGCATTGAACACCTGCATGCAGGCACCACAGCGCACGGCGCCATGGGCAGCGCCAAGCTGGGCGCTGCTCACGCGGAAACTGGTGCGGCAGTGTGGGCACTGGGTGACAAAGCTGTCGGTCATGCGGCTGTCCCTATCAAGCTGGGCGCTAGTCTAACCAAAAGCCGCTCAGCGGCGCACGCCGCTGATACGAACCCAGCCGTCCTGTACCGCGGTCGGGTCCAGCTCGAACAGCTCGGCGTAGGCGGCGCGTACCTCCTCGGCCTGCTCGGCGAGGATGCCGGACAGGGCCAGACGGCCACCGGGACGGACATGGGCGCTGATGGTCGGTGCCAACTGCACCAGTGGGCCGGCGAGGATATTGGCCACCACCACGTCGTAGGTGCCGGCCGGCATGTCGCCCGGCAGGTAGAGCGGGAAACGCTCGGCGGCGATGCCGTTGCGCGAGGCGTTGTCGCGCGAAGCCTCCAGAGCCTGCGGGTCGATGTCGGTGCCGACGGCGCGCTCAGCGCCCAGCAGCAGTGCGGCAATGGCCAGAATGCCCGAGCCGCAGCCGAAATCCAGCACGCTGCAGCCGTCTAGCGCCTGGCCGTCGAGCCACTGCAGGCACAGCGAGGTGGTCGGGTGGGTGCCGGTGCCGAAGGCCAGGCCCGGATCAAGCAGCAGATTGACGGCCTGAGGTTCCGGCGCCTCGTGCCAGCTGGGCACAATCCACAGGCGCTGACCGAAGTGCATGGGCTGGAAGTTGTCCATCCAGCTGCGCTCCCAGTCCTGATCTTCGATGCGCTCAATCTGGTGCTCGGGCAGGTCGCCGCCGGTCAGCAGTTGCAGGTGTGCTACCAGATTGGCCGGATCGGTGTCGGCTTCGAACAGGGCCAGCAGGTGGGTGTGCGACCACAGCGGGGTGGTCCCCAGATCCGGCTCGAAAATCGGCTGATCCTCGGCATCCATGAAGGTGACAGACACGGCGCCGACTTCCAGCAGGGCGTCTTCGTAGGTTTCTGCCTGTTCCGGAGTAATGGCAAGACGAACTTGTAACCAGGGCATGGCAGACCTCGAAGACGCAGAAAATGGGGCTTGGACGAAAAGGCGGCAAGCTTACTTGAGGGGCGCAGCCGGCACAAACGACAAGGGCTGCCGGTTGGCAGCCCTTGTCGGTGGCGGAGCAGGCTCAGTGCTTGTCCATGCCGAGTTTCTTTTCCAGGTAGTGGATGTTGATGCCACCCTTGCAGAAACCCTTGTCGCGAACTAGGTCGCGGTGCAGCGGGATGTTGGTCTTGATCCCGTCGACCACGATCTCGTCGAGAGCATTGCGCATGCGCGCCATGGCTTCGTCGCGATCCTTGCCATAGGCAATCAGCTTGCCGATCAGCGAGTCGTAGTTCGGCGGAACCACATAGTCGCTGTAGACATGCGAGTCGACGCGGATGCCGTTGCCGCCCGGGGCGTGGTAGTGCTTGATCTTGCCGGGGCTGGGCATGAAGTTGTCCGGGTCTTCGGCGTTGATCCGGCACTCCAGGGCATGGCCGCGGATGACCACATCTTCCTGCTTGATCGACAGCTTGGCGCCACCGGCGATGCGCAGCATCTCCTTGACGATATCGACGCCGGTTACCATTTCGGTGACCGGGTGCTCGACCTGCACGCGGGTGTTCATCTCGATGAAGTAGAAGCGGCCGTCTTCATAGAGAAACTCGAAGGTGCCGGCGCCGCGGTAGCCGATCTCGATGCAGGCATCGACGCAGCGCTTGAGCACTTCGGCGCGGGCCTTTTCATCAATGCCCGGGGCAGGGGCTTCTTCCAGAACCTTCTGGTGGCGGCGCTGCAGCGAACAGTCGCGGTCACCCAGGTGGATGGCGTTGCCCTGGCCGTCGGAGAGTACCTGCACTTCGACGTGACGCGGGTTTACCAGGAATTTTTCCAGATAGACCATCTCGTTGCCGAACGCAGCGCCGGCCTCGGTGCGGGTCAGGCGTGCCGATTTGATCAGGTCTTCTTCCTTGTGCACCACGCGCATGCCGCGACCACCACCGCCACCGGCGGCCTTGATGATCACCGGATAGCCCACTTCGCGGGCAATGCGCAGCGCTTCTTCTTCGTCTTCCGGCAGCGGGCCGTCAGAGCCCGGTACTACCGGCACGCCCGACTTGATCATGGCTTCCTTGGCAGAGACCTTGTCGCCCATCAGGCGGATCACGTCGGCAGTGGGGCCGATAAAGGCAAAGCCGGATTTCTCTACCTGCTCGGCAAAGTCGGCGTTTTCGGCGAGGAAGCCGTAGCCCGGGTGAATGGCCGTGGCGCCGGTTACTTCGGCCGCGGCGATGATCGCCGGGATATTCAGGTAGGACTTGGCCGCCGGGGCCGGGCCAATGCACACCGACTCATCGGCGAGCGACAGGTGCATCAGCTCGCGGTCGGCGGTGGAGTGCACAGCTACCGTCTTGATGCCCAGCTCTTTGCAGGCGCGCAGAATGCGCAGGGCGATCTCGCCACGGTTGGCAATCAGGACTTTTTCCAGCATCGCAGGCTCCCGCGAATCAGACGATGGTGAACAGCGGCTGGTCGTATTCCACCGGCTGGCCGTTGTCGACCAGGATGGATTCGATCACGCCACTGCTCTCGGCCTCGATGTGGTTCATCATCTTCATGGCTTCGACGATGCAGAGGATGTCGCCTTTCTTCACGCTCTGGCCCACTTCGGCAAAGTTGGCCGAGGTCGGCGAGGCGGCGCGGTAGAAGGTGCCGACCATCGGCGAACGCACCACGCTGCCGTTCAGCTTGGCGGCGGCCGGCGCTGCTGCTTCGGCTGCCGGTGCGGCGGCAACAGGAGCGGCTGGTGCGGCGGCCGGGGCAGGCGCGGCAGCATATACCGGCTGCTGCACAAAGGCCTGCTTGCTGTGGCGGCTGATGCGGACGGACTCTTCGCCTTCGCGAATCTCCAGTTCGTCGATGCCGGATTCTTCCAGCAGTTCGATCAGTTTCTTGACTTTGCGAATATCCATAAAGGTCACTCCCGGTGAGGTCAGGGGCGTTGAAGTTGTTCGATTGCGGCTTCCAGGGCGAGGCGGTAGCCAGTGGCCCCGAGCCCGCAGATCACTCCCACGGCAACGTCCGAGAAGTAGGAGTGATGACGGAAAGGTTCGCGTTTGTGCACGTTCGACAGGTGCACTTCGATGAATGGGATGCTCACTGCGAGCAATGCGTCACGTAGGGCGACGCTGGTGTGGGTAAAAGCCGCCGGATTGATCAGGATGAAGTCGACGCCTTCACTGCGCGCAGCATGGATGCGCTCGATCAGTTCGTACTCGGCATTGCTCTGCAGATAGAGCAGGTGATGACCCGCTTCGCGGGCGCGCTGCTCCAGATCGAGGTTGATCTGCTCCAGGGTGGTGGAGCCGTACTTGTCGGGCTCGCGGGTGCCCAGCAGGTTCAGATTGGGGCCGTGCAGCACCAGAAAGGTGGCCATGTGTCGTTGTCCTTCTTATTGGCAGCCAGCCTGGCAGCGCGCGCCAGTCCGTCATGGAATGGCGCGACTATGCCGAAAGACGCCTAAGTTGTCAGCAGTTGTCGACACGATGCCTGCCGATTACGGCAATTGCATGACGCTTGGCTCAGCGTTTACTGGCCGCAGCCTGCAGGCGCCGGGCGAACTCCGGCGCATCGACTTCACCTACGACACGCAAATCCCGCCATTCGTCACCGTTGGGTGCGAAAAACAGGATGGCGGGCGGACCGAACAGCTGATAGCCATCGAGCAGGGCGCGTTGTTTGGCGTTGCTGGCGCTTATATCGAAGCGGATCAGGCGGTAGCCGCCCAGTTGCGCGGTCACTTCGGGGGCGTTCAGCACTTCGCGTTCGATCACCTTGCAGCTGATGCACCAGTCGGCGTACCAGTCGAGCAGCAGCGGCAGCTTGGCGGCCTTGGCGGCCGCCAGCGCGGTGCTCAGCTCGGCCGGCGTGGTGATGGTTTGCCAGTGTTCGGCTTTGGTCGCGGGGCTGTTGGTCGCGTTTGGGCCGAGCGTGCCCAGTGGGCGCAGCGGATCGGTTTCGCCGCGCAGGGCGCCGACCCAGGTGGCGATGGCATAAACCAGCAGCATCAGCCCCAGCAGCTGGGCCAGCTTCTGCCGGTGGGTTTTCAGGGTGAATTCGAGGGCGCCCAGCCACAGTGCCACGCCGGCCGCCAGTACGCCCCACAGTGCCAGGCTCAGTGAGGCTGGCAGCACGCGCTCCAGCAGCCACAGGGCCACCGCCAGCAGCAGCACGCCAAAGGTATTGCGCACGGTCACCATCCAGGCGCCGGACTTGGGCAGCAGGGTGCCGCCGCCAGTGGCGAACAGCACCAGCGGGGTCCCCATGCCCATGCCCAGCAGGAACAGCTTGAGGCCGCCGCCCAGAGCATCGCCACTGGCACTGATGTAGAGCAGGGCACCGGCCAGCGGGGCTGACACGCAGGGGCTGACCAGCAGGCTGGAGAGCACGCCAAGCAGGGCGGCGCCCCACAGCGAGCCACCACGGGTATTGCCGGCCAGACGGTCGAGCGGCGCGCTGAGGAAATGTGGCAGGCGCAGTTCGTACAGGCCGAACATGGCCAGCGCGAACGCGGCAAAGAAGGCAGCGAAAGGAATCAGCACCCAGGGCGACTGCAGGCGGGCCTGCAGGTTGAGCTCGGCGCCGAACAGGCCCATCAGAGCGCCGAGCACGGCAAAGCTGGCGGCCATGGCGATGACATAGGTCAGCGACAGACTGAAGCCGCGCAGGCCGCCGATTTGTCCGCGCAATACCACGCCCGAGAGGATCGGCAGCATGGGCAGCACGCAGGGAGTGAAGGTCAAACCGAGGCCGGCGAGGAAGAACAGCAGCAGCTCATGCCAGTTCAGCGCGGTTTGGGTTGCGCTGCTGTCGGTGGGGGAGTTGTCAGACGTCGCGTCTGTGGTCGCCGGGATGCTTCCGGCAGCAGCCGGGATAGGCAGGCGTGCGGTTTCTGGCGGATAGCACAGCCCCTTGTCGGCGCAGCCTGGTAGGTCAGCAGCAGGGTAAAGGCCTGATTGTTTCCAGCCGGCAGCGGCACTTCCAGATCGAGCACGCCGTAGTAGACCTCGACATCGCCGAAATACTCATCCTGCTTGTGCTTGCCCGCAGGCAGCTGCAGTTCACCGAGGGCAATGCCGGCGGGCTCGCTCTTGACGCTGAAACGGTGACGGTAGAGGTAATAGCCTTCGGCATTGACGAAGCGCAGCTTGACGGAGCTGGCCGTGCGCTCGACCAGGCTCGGTACAAAGGCTTCGGCGACCGGCAGGAAGTCGCGGCTGTTGTTCAGCGGTGCGCCCAACTCGGCAGAGGGGCGCGGATCAAACAGGTTGGCGCTGACGGGCAGGCACAGTAACAGGAGCAGGAGCGGCAACAGGCGGCGCATGGACAGTCTCGAAACTGCAGAAAGCCGCCATCATAACGGAGCCGCCTGCCGCCTGCAGGCTCCGCCTGCAAGCGGTTGTTTCGCCAGTGCCAGCGGTCAGACCTGAAAGGCCTGCACGGCGGTGCGCAGCTCTCCGCTGAGATTTTGCAGCTGGGCGCCTTGCTGGCGGCTGGCGCTGATGTGCTGCAGGTTGTCGCCACCCAGCTGATGGATGCGCTGGCTGTGTCCGCGGATCTCGCTGGCGGCGCGCCCTGCTGGGCGGTGGCTTCGGCGATGCGCGAGGCATTCTCGGCGATGGTGCGGATGGCCTTGACCACCTCGTCCAGCGCGCCGTCGGCACTGGCCGCCTGCTGAGCGGTACTGCTGGCCTGTTCGACCTGAATGCGCATGGCGTCCACCGACTGGCGAGCGGCCTGCTGCAGGCGGTCGATCAGTTGCTGGATCTCGCTGGTGGCCAGGGTGGTGCGCTGAGCCAGCGAGCGGACCTCCTCGGCGACCACAGCGAAGCCGCGGCCCATCTCGCCGGCACGGGCCGCCTCGATAGCGGCATTGAGGGCCAGCAGGTTGGTTTGCTCGGCCACGCCGCGAATCACGGTGAGCACCTGTTCGATGGCGGCGGTTTCGCCGGCCAGTTGCTCGATGGACTGGGCATTGCCCTGTACCTGTTCGACCAGTTGGTAGAGGCCGGCCAGGCTCTGGCTGATCACCTGCTGACTGTGCAGGGCGGCACGGTCGGCCTCCTGGCTGGCCTGCGCGGTCTGGCTGGCATCGCTGGCGACCTGCTGGATGGTCTGCTCCAGATCGCCAAGGGCGTCGCGGATCTGTGCTGTATCGGCGACCTGACGCTCGGCACCCTGATGCAGACCGTCACTCAGGTGCGCCAGGCTGTGACTGCTGCCGGCGACCTGCTCGGCATGCAGGCGAATGCTGCCAACCAGCCCGACCAGATAGTCGCGCAGCTGGTTGAGGGAGTCTTCGATGGCGCGCATTTCGGTGGTCTGAGCCTGCAGGCCGACGCTCTGGCCGAAATGCCCGGCGGCCCAGTTCGACAGTTGTGGAACCAGACGCTCCAGAACGCGGGTCAGGCGGCGCTGCAAGGTATCGATGCTGATGGCAATGAGCAGGAGCAGGGCGATCACACCGCCCTGCAGCAGGCGAACCTCGCTCTGGATGCGCTGATGTTCACTGCGTACGGCAGGCTCCAGTGCCGCCAGTGCCTGTTGCAGGTTGTCGATCCGTTCGCGGCTGGCGTCGGCCAGGTCGTTGCGCGCGGTAATCAGCTGGCGGGTCCGTTCTAGCTCCGCGGGGTAGCGCTGAACCAGCGCCGCCAGCTCATGCTTGAGGGCGATGCCCTGGTCGCTGGCAGGCTTTTCTTGTTCGTCGGCCAGTCCGAGCATCGCCGCGAACTCGTTGCCGCTGGATTCCTCCAGTACGCCGAGCAATGGCAGGGCTTCGAGGTCGCGGCTCAGCTGTTCGAGCAGTTTGAGTGAGCGCTGCACTTCGGCCAGTTGCTGGCTCTGGCCCTGGCTGACGTACTGTTCGCGCTGGTGCGCCAGTTGCAGCAGCAGTTGGCCGCCGCGCTGCAGGGGCTCGCCGTAGCGTGGTGCATCCGGGTGGGTGCTGGCGGCCATATAGCGGCCCAGCTGGCTGAGGCTGCCGGCCATCTCCCGCTCGGCCTGGAGAAGCAAGCCCTGAGCATTGCCGGAGAGTTTGCCGGCTGCCAGTAGTTCATTGGCGCTGAACTGCTGTAGTTGCTCAAGCTGGCTACGAACACCAGTTTGCAGCTCAACTGGCAGCGCATCCAGATCGCTGCCCAGCTGTTCGATGGCGCGCGTGGCAGCCTGGTGACGCAGGGCGTCGCCGCTGCGCAGGTATGCCTGGATGTTGTCGGCGACTTCCTGCTGGAAGCGCTGCGACAGATTGAGGTAGCGACTCATCAGCTGATAGGGCTGCTGCAGCGCCTGTTGCGACCACCAGAGGGTCGCGCCCAATGCGGCGCAGGCGGTAATCAGCAAAACCGTGGTGAGGTTAGTCAGGGTTTTGAGGCGCATGGCGTGGTACCGCGATTGTGAATTTCTTCACGCAATTTATGGCGGTACCGTTGCGGTTTTATGACAGTGCGGGCTCGTCCTGAAAGATCGATACGCGGTTTCGTCCGCCATGTTTGCTGACATAGAGCGCTTCGTCAGCACGTTTGGAGAGGGCTTTGGAGTCGAGACCGATTTCCAGTTCGGCAATGCCACTGCTGAAGGTGCAGTGCAGGTCCTGCTGACCAGCGGGAAAGTGAATCTCAGCAAAACGCTGGCGAATTTCATCGAGTATTCGCCAAGCCGTTTGCTTGTCCGTATCGGGCAGCACGACGGCAAACTCTTCGCCACCGTAGCGACCGATGTGATCGGTCTTGCGCAGGCGCTGCTTGAGGAACAGTGCCAGACTCTTGATCACGCGATCGCCCATGGGGTGTCCGTGAGTGTCGTTGACCTTCTTGAAATGGTCGATATCGAGCATGGCAAAACTGACCGGGGTGCCGCTGCGCAGGCCACGGCGACAGGCATCTTCCAGCAGTTGCAGTGTATGGGTGTGGTTGTACAGTCCGGTCAGGCTGTCACGCACCATACGCGCCTTGAGGCTGCGGGCGCGGGCGGCGCGGGTACGCACGGTGGCAATCAGGTGACGTGGCTTGATCGGTTTGGTGAGGAAGTCGTCGCCGCCTTCGCTCATTGCATCAAGTTGTTTGTCCAGGTCTTCCTCTGCCGAAAGGAAGATGATCGGCACGCTGACATGGCGTTCATGCTGTCGAATAACCTTGGCCAGCTCGGGGCCCTGACAGTCAGGCATATACATGTCGAGGATGATCAGGTCAGGCTGGAACTCTGCCAGCACATCGAGAGTTTCGATCGGGTTGTTCAGCGTGCGGGTAATGATGCCGGCGCTGTTGAGCACCATCTCGGCGTGGGTCGATTGCGCGCGTGAGTCGTCCACCACCAGTACGCGGAACGGGTCGTCATGGGTGCTGTGAGTCAACTGCTCGATACGCTCGAGCAGGCTGGATGCGTCGACACTGCCGCAGAAAAAATCCTCCCCGCCTACGCGGATTGCGGCCAGGCGGGTTGGTGTGTCGGCTTCGGTATCACTGCAGAACAGCACCGGCAGGCGATTTTCCTGGTCGTTCTGTAATTCCTGAACGATGGACACGCCCTGCTGGGCACCACTGAAATCAAGGTCGATAAGCAGGGCCGCCGGGCGCCGTTCCTCACAGGCAGCGAGCAGAGCCTCGCGGGTTGAGCAGCCGATCGCGTTAAGCCCGAAGGAGTGCAACTGCTGAACCAGTCGCTCACAGCGTTCCAAGTCCTGCAGGGCCAGATAAACAGGCTTGCGCAGGGCCGGGAGGGCGATCTGTTCGAGCTGGTCGCCATGGCGCAGGCCGGTGCGGGACAGGCGTTGCATCAGCTGGCTGAGCTCGCTGATCAGATCGCTGGACAGGCGGCCGCGATTGGCGCGTACGCCTTCCACGCATTGCTGAATGGCATGTGCCAGCTGGCTGTGGCCAACTTGCTCGAAGCGTTCTGCATAGCGCAGCAGGCGGAGGCTGGCATCATCCAGCTCGGCCAGCGTGGCGGCATTCCATTCTGTGCGCTGCAGTCGCTGCCAGACTTCCAGCACCTGACGCGCCTGATTGGTCACTCGCTGGGCGAAGTGATGCTTTAGGCGGTCGCGGGACGGGTCGTCTTGTTCGGACATGGGGCGCATACAGGCGCTCGGATGGCAATGATGGCAGCATGCTAGCACTTGTTTGGCGCCAATAAACTACCGCCTGTCATTGGCTGCTGTCCTTCCATCCCGCCTTCCATCCTGGATCAGCGCCGGCCCTAAGTTTGTCGGTCAACGCTGCCGCCTGTGGCGTGCATCCCTTATAGTGAAGCCAGCGTCGCCACAAGCGACTCATTCTTTTCATGCAAGTGATTGAAGGAATTGCTCATGCTGGACTGGAAGAAACGCAGCGAAGAGGTTCGTGGACGGGTGGATGATTCGGTCGAGGACGTGCAGAGCTACCTGGGTGGCCTGTGGGTCAGTCGGGCGCTGGGTACCCTCCTGGCCATTTACCTGCTGGGGGCTTTGATTGTCGGCTGGTACTGGAGCCAGGAGCCAGCGCTGTTCCCGGTGCAGCAGAATGCCCAGGCCGCGGCGGAAAAGGCCCAGCGCGAGCTGGTGCGCGGTTACACCACGGTGGAAACCCTGAAGACCGTGGCAAGCACCCTGTTGGACAAGCCGGGTGGCTACCTGTCCAACGACCTCGCTCCGCCGGGTATCTGGCTGGACAATATGCCGAGCTGGGAGTACGGCGTGCTGGTGCAGGTGCGTGATATGTCCCGTGCTCTGCGCAAGGACTTTGCCCGTTCCCAGTCGCAGTCCACCGAGGATCCGAACCTGGGCAAGGCCGAGCCGCGTTTCCACTTTGACAACAAGAGCTGGGCGCTGCCGGCTTCCGAGGCTGAATACCGCCTGGGCATTGGTTCTCTGGACCGTTACCTGGCGCAGCTGGTTGATCCTGCCCAGGGCAATGCGCAGTTCTATGCCCGCGCCGACAACCTCAACAACTGGCTGGGCGATGTGGCTACCCGTCTTGGCTCGCTGTCCCAGCGTCTGTCGGCCAGCGTTGGCCGCGTGCGTCTGAATACTGATCTGTCGGATGACCAACTGGCGACCGGAGCCAATCCAGGACAGGTTCGTGAGGAAATGATCGAAACGCCCTGGCTGCAGATCGATAACGTGTTCTACGAGGCCCGTGGTCAGGCCTGGGCGCTGTCGCATCTGCTGCGCGCTGTTGAGGTCGACTTCGGTGACGTACTGGCGAAGAAGAACGCCACTGTCAGCCTGCGTCAGATCATCCGTGAGCTGGAGGCCACTCAGGAGCCGATGTGGAGCCCGATGATCCTCAATGGCGACGGTTTCGGTGTGCTGGCCAACCACTCGCTGGTGATGGCCAACTACATCTCCCGCGCCAACGCGGCGATTCTGGATCTGCGCACCTTGCTGAGCCAGGGCTGATGAACAACTGGTCGCCCGCCGAGGCTGCGCACCGCGCGGCCTCGGATGCCGAGCTGATTGCCTGGGTCGACGAGCAGGACGGTCTGCTAGGTGCCTTGCCGCGTGCCGAGCTGCGCCAGCGCGGGTTGATCGGGCGTGGTACCTTCATCCTGCTGTTCAACAGCGTGGGCGAGCTGTGTGTGCACCGCCGGGCGCTAAGCAAGGCGATCTATCCCGGTTACTGGGATGTGGCGGCAGGTGGCATGGTTCAGGCCGACGAGGACTATGCCCTGTCGGCTTCCCGCGAGCTGGAGGAAGAGCTGGGCGTGGCGGGTGTGCCGCTACGCGAGCATGGCCGCTTTTTCTTCGATCAGCCGGACAACCGTCTGTGGTGTGCAGTGTTTTCCGCTGTGTGGGACGGTCCGCTGCGACTGCAGCCTGAGGAAGTGCTGGAGGCCGGCTTCCTGGAGCCGACGCAGGTACTCAGCTGGACTGGTGAGCGGCCGGTGTGCCCTGACTCGCTGGTGGCGCTCCAGCATTACCTGAGTGCTACAAGTACGAACTAGTGTGTCGCCGGAATCACAGCGCCTTGCTCAGGTAGCGGTGATCAGCCACCCCGGCGATGGTGGATGTCCGCGCCTTCTCCAGCCGGTAACCCAACCGCTCATAGAGGGCCTGCGCGCGCGGATTACTGGCAGCCACGTCCAGTGCCACCCGCTCAAATCCAGCCGTGCGCCCCTGTTGCTCCAGGTGGTCAACCAACTGCTGGCCAAGGCCCTGGCCGCGGGCCTCTGCGGCAACACCCAGATGTGCGAGATACCAGGTTTCGCGGGGCGGCGGCGGTATCAGGCGCTCCATCGCCAGACCTCGGCTCAGCACTCCCAGCGCCGCACGAAAGCTGTAGTGGGAGAGGATCTGCCGGGCCGAGCGCAGGCTGTAGGCCAGGGTGTCGCGGCCGCTGTAGGCGGTGCCGGTAGCCAGGACCTGGCCGTTCTCTTCGATCAGCCAGTGTTGCCGGCAGCCGAACTGGCCGAAACCTGAGCAGAAGGCCGGGCGCAGAAAATCCTGGGCGGTCAGTTGGCCACAGGCGAAGACATGCTCGAAGGCTGCAGGCCCCGAACTGTAGATCAGCGGCACGCAGGCGTCGGCATCGGCGGGAGTGGCGCGGCGGATGGTCAGGCCCATCGGAATGGCTCCGTTGAAAACTGCAATATGGAACATTCGTTCCATATTGCAGTTTTCACCTGTGTCGATCAATCCGCCTGTTGCTGCAGCCAGTCGGTCAGGCCCCTGGCGGCGGCGCGGCCGCTGGCGAAACAGGCGGTGAGCAGGTAGCCACCGGTGGGGGCTTCCCAGTCGAGCATCTCGCCGGCACAGAACACGCCGGGCAACTGGCGCAGCATCAGTCGTTCATCCAGGGCTTCGAAGGTTACGCCGCCAGCGCTGCTGATGGCCTCATCCAGCGGCTGCGTGCGCAGCAGCGTGAGAGGCAGGTGCTTGAGCTGGTGGGCGAGGGCGAGTGGCTCGTCGAACTGCCGGGCGTCACCCAGTTCGCGCAGCAGGGCGGCGCGCACGCCTTCCAAGCCGAGCTGGCTGCGCAGGTGATTGCTCAGGGATTTGCGCCCGCGCGGCTTGCTCAGCAGGCTGGCGACTTTATCCACGCTGCGCCCGGGCAGCAGATCGAGCCAGACCCTGGCCTGCCCGTTACGGTTGATCTGCTCACGGATGGCCGCCGAGAGGGCGTACACCAGGCTGCCTTCAATGCCCTGCGTGGTAATCACGAACTCCCCCTGGCGCGGCGCATCATCGCCCAGGCTCAGCGCCACCGGCTTGACCGGTGCGCCGGCAAAACGCTCGACGAACAACTCACTCCACGGCTGGCTGACAAAACCGCAGTTGCTCGGCTGCAGTGGTGCAACCTGCACGCCGCGCTCAGCCAGCCAGGGTAGCCAGGCGCCGTCCGAGCCCAGTCGGCGCCAGCTGCCGCCGCCCAGGGCGAGCAGGGTGGCGCGCGCGGCAACCCTGTGTTCCCCCTCTGGCCCGACAAAGCGCAGGGCGCCATCTTCGGTCCAGCCCAGCCAGCGCTGGCGGGTATGGATGACCACGCCCAGCTCGCGCAGGCGTCGCAGCCAGGCGCGCAGCAGGGGGGCGGCTTTCATGTCTGAGGGAAATACCCGGCCGGAGCTGCCGACAAAGGTGTCGATGCCCAGTCCGTGAATCCACTGGCGCAACTGGTCGGGCGAAAAGTCCTGCAGCAGCTGACCGATCTGCTGGCTGCGTTCGCCGTAGCGATTAATGAACTCGGGGAGCGCTTCGGCGTGGGTGATATTCATGCCGCCCACCCCGGCCAGCAGAAACTTGCGCCCGACCGAGGGCATGGCATCGTACAGCGCTACCGGTAGGCCCTGCTCAGCCAGTACTTCGGCGGCCATCAGGCCGGCCGGCCCGCCGCCGACAATCACGATGGGCAGCGCGGCAGAAGAGGTTGAAGTCATGCGGGTCTCCAGGCAGGGGAGGCGCATTCTAGCCTAGTCAGTGCAAGCGCAAGGCTGGCTTTCCCGTGCCGGCGGCACTACCTTTAACGGTATGCGGGCCTAGAACACCTATAAAGAGTGGCGCCGATCGATGTTGTCCAGTTTCGAAGAACTGTTTCGCGGAACCCCGGGTAACCCTTATTTGCAGCAATTGCTCAAGGGCTTTGTCTGGTTGCGCTTTGAGCCGCAACTGGAACGTGAATACCACCAATACCTGGGCGCTGCAGCGATTCGTCAGCGGCGTATCGCTATTGTTCTGGCTCTTCTGATCTGGTGTGGTTTCGTCGCGGTAGATTTGCACCGTTTGCAGCCATTCACTGTGGGTGTACAGCTCAGTGAAACAGCCAGCTGGCTGTTGCACCTGCGCTGGGCCGTGCTTGGCTTGCTGGTGGGGGCGCAATTGATGATTCTGCTCAAGCGCCTTGAGTTCCTCACCCTGCCACTGACGCCCTGGGTGATCGCCCTGACAGGGATAGTCACCGCGCTGATCAACATGCTGTACAGCCGTCTGGGCATGCAGGCCTCCTATGACGGCGTGATCCTGCTCACCATTGCCGCGTTCTTCCCGCTGGGCATGACCTTCTACACCAGCCTGATGGTTGGCCTGGCGATTTCCATCGGCAGTTTCCTGCTGGCTCAATGGCTGCTGATCGGCGATTACCTACGGGCGTTCAACCTCACCGCGGTGTACCTGTTCCTTGGCGTGCTGGTCAGCGCCGGCGGTGGTTACCTGCGCGATCACAACCAGCGCGAGCAATTTCTGTCGCGGCACCTGCTCAACTGGCTGGCTGAGAGAGACAGCCTGACCGGCCTGTACAACCGCCGCAGTCTGGAGCAGAAACTGGCCGTGCTGTTCCTCCAGGCGCGGCGGCAGAAGTGTCGTATTGGTCTGGTGCTGGTCGACCTCGACCACTTCAAAGCCTACAACGACAGCTACGGTCACCGTGCCGGTGATCTGGCCCTGCAGAGAGTGGCGCGGGTACTGCACGACTTTGCCCGCCGTCCGCTGGACATGGCGGTGCGCCTGGGCGGGGAGGAGTTTGCCCTGCTGCTGTTCGACTGCGATGAACAGGCGCTGAACAGCCTGGCTGAAGAAGTGCGCCAGGCCATCGAGCAACTGGCCATCGAGCACCGCAGCTCGACTACCCTGCCGGTGATGACTGCCAGTCTGGGTCTGGCGCTGTCCGGCCCGGAAGAGTCATCCGGTACGCTCTACCAGCGCGCCGATGAAGCGCTGTACCGGGCCAAGCATGCCGGCCGTAACCAAGTACTGCTCTAACCGCTAATCAGCGCCAGACCTTCCACAGCTCGGCCGCACTGCTGTGCAGGATTGCATGGCGGGCGGCGACCCGGGCCGGGTCCGGGTCATAACCGCCGCCGAGCAGGCCGGTCACCGGAATATCGCGTTCCAGGCAGCGCTCCAGCACCAGGCGATCACGCGCGGCAATGCCGGCATCGCTGAGTTGCAGATAGCCGAGGGCATCATCGGCGTGCACATCCACCCCGGCGATATACAGCACTAGATCCGGTTGCAGACGCGGCAGCAGCACGTCCAGAGCATCGTCCAGAATGCGCAGGTATTCGTCGTCACCCATGCCGTTGGGCAGCTCGATGTCCCAGTCGCTCTGCGCCTTGCGCGCGGGGAAGTTCTTCGCGCAGTGCAGTGACAGGGTGAACGCCTGCGGCGTATCCGCAAGCAGGCGTGCCGTGCCGTCGCCCTGATGCACATCGCAGTCGACGATCAAAACCTGCGCAACCCGCTGTCTGCTCAGCAGGTATCGGCTGACGATGGCGGCGTCATTGAACACGCAGAAACCCGAGGGGAAGTCGTAGTGGGCATGGTGTGTGCCACCGGCCAGATGGCACGCAATGCCATGTTCCAGCGCCTGCTCGGCGGCCAGCAGCGAGCCGCCCACGGCGCGTACGGTTCGCCGTGCCAGCGCTTCGCTCCAGGGCAGGCCAAGGCGGCGCTGCTCTTCGTGGCTGAGGGTGCCACTCATGAAACGTTCGATGTAGGCCGGGCAGTGCGCCAGTGCGAGAATCTCCGGCGGACAGATGGCCGGGCGCAGCAGCTGTTCTTCGCGCGTGATACCGCTGGCCAGCAACTGCTCCTTGAGCAGGCGGAACTTGGCCATGGGGAAGCGGTGCCCGGCCGGAAAGGGCGGGCTGTAATCCTCGTGGTAGATCAGCGGCAGCGGCATGACGGGGCTCGGCAACGGGCTTGAGGCAGTATGCTGTGCGGATTCAGCGAGGCGCAAACCGTGATCGAACTGCAAACCCCCCGGCTGCTGCTGCGGCAGTTGCGCGACGAAGACCTGGCGGGTTTTGCCGCGCTCAACAGCGATGCCGAGGTGATGCGCTATTTCCCGGCCTGTCTCGACCGGGCGCAAAGCGATGCCCTGGCTGAGCGTATTCGTGCGCACTTCGCGCAATATGGTTACGGCCTGTGGGCCCTTGAGCGTCGTGACAGCGGCGCCTTCATCGGTTTTACCGGATTGCTGCAGCTGAGTTTTGCCGCGCCCTTTGCTCCGGCGGTGGAGATCGGCTGGCGGCTGGGCCGGGCCCACTGGGGGCAGGGGCTGGCGCTGGAGGCGGCCCGCGCGGCGCGCGATTGTGCCTTTGCCCAGTTGGGGCTGGCGCAACTGGTGTCCTTTACCGTGCCGGCCAATCAGCGCTCGCGGGCGTTGATGCAGCGTCTTGGTCTGCGCCGCGACGAGCAGGGCGATTTTGCCCATCCGCGTCTGCCGGCCACGCACCCGCTGTCGGCCCATGTGCTGTACCGTCTCAGTTGGCAAGAGTGGCAGGAATTCCAACATGACTGATCTGCAAGGCGTCTACGCCTACCATGCGCTGAGCAAACACCAGCCGCAGCACTATGCGCCGGGGCCGGGCTATCTGGATTGGGCCTGCCAGCCTGCGCCGTTTCGCCGCTATGCCGGCGCGGCGCTGATCGAACTGCCACATCGCCCGCTGGAGCAGTCGCCGGCCTACGAGGCGGTGTTTGCCGCGCCGTTGGGCGAGCCGGCGCCGCTGAATCTGGCCAGCCTCGGCCAGTTGCTCTACGACAGCCTGGCCCTTTCGGCGTGGAAGGAGGCCGGGGGAAATCGCTGGGCCCTGCGGGTCAACCCTTCCTCGGGCAACCTGCACCCGACCGAGGCCTACCTGCTGCTGCCTCCAGCGGTGGCCGGCGAACCGGGTCTGCTGGCCCATTACGCACCGGATGAGCATGCCCTGGAGGTCCGCAGCGAACTGCCACAGGCGCTCGGCACGATGCTGGCTGCAGCAGTGCCGGCCGGAGGCTTTCTGCTGGGCCTGTCCAGCATTGCCTGGCGCGAGGCATGGAAGTATGGCGAACGGGCTTACCGCTATTGCCAGCACGACCTGGGTCACGCCCAGGCGGCGCTGGCTATCGCCGCCAGTGCGCTGGGTTGGCAGGTGCGCCTGCTACACGGGGTGGCGGAGGCGCGGCTGGACGCGGTGCTGGGGCTGGATCAGGCGGAGTTTGCCGAGGCTGAACAGGCCGACTGTCTGCTCTGGATCGGGCCGCCGCAACACGCTGAGCCGCATCTGCGCGAGACGCTGCTGGCTGGGCTGTCCACGCTGCCACGGCTGGGGCTGCCCAATCGGCTGTCGGCTGAACAGCGGCACTGGCCGGAACTGGGGCGTGCGCAGGCGCTGTGCCGGGCACCTCAGTTGCCGCTACGGCCGTGGGCGGAGGTGGCAGGGCAGGGCACGGTCGAGGAGCCGGAGCTGCTGCTACGCCCCTTGTTGCACCGGCGCCGCAGTGCGCAAAGCATGGACGGGCGCAGTGGCATCCGCCGCGAGCTGCTCGACAGCTGGCTGGCGCGCCTGCTGCCGGGGCACTCGCCGGTGCCGCTGGCACTGACGGGCGATACGCCGCGCGTCGACCTGCTGCTGTTTGTTCATCGTGTCGAGGGCCTGACGCCCGGCCTGTACTGGTTGGACCGGACCGGCAGCGGGCCGCAGGCCTTGCGTGCGGATTTCCTCTGGCAGCCGGTCAGCGGGGCCCTGCCGCTGTACCGGCTGCTGGAGGGTGATGCCCGCGGGGTGGCACAGTTTCTCAGCTGCGGTCAGGACATCGCCGCCGATGGCTGCCTGGCGGTGGCCATGCTGGCGCACTTCGATGACGCCCTGGCCAATGGCAGCTGGGCCTATCCGCGCTTGTATTGGGAGTGCGGCCAGATCGGTCAGTTGCTCTATCTGGAGGCCGAGGCGGCAGGTCTGTCCGGGACCGGCATCGGCTGTTACTTCGATGATGCCGTGCATGAACTGCTCGGGATTGCCGACAGCCGCCTGCAAAGCCTTTACCATTTCACCCTTGGTCGTGCCGTCTGGGATCTGCGCCTGAGCAGCCAGCCGGCTTACCCCACCTTGCGTCGCCCCGGGCAAACCTGAGCCCGGGCATTAGAGGAGAACCCATGACCCACGTGCTGGATAACCTGGTGGCCCTGCTCAGCCTTGAGCAGATCGAGGAAAACCTGTTTCGCGGTCTCAGTCAGGACCTCGGCTTTCGCCAGCTGTTCGGTGGCCAGGTGCTTGGCCAGTGCGTCTCGGCGGCCAGTCAGACGGTGGAGGAGGCGCGCCATGTGCACTCGATGCACGGCTATTTCCTGCGCCCCGGCGATGCCACCATTCCGGTGGTCTATCAGGTCGAGCGCATCCGCGACGGCGGCAGCTTCAGCACCCGCCGGGTGACGGCGATCCAGAAGGGCAAGCCGATCTTCAGCTGCGCCGCTTCGTTCCAGTACGACGAAGAAGGCTTCAGCCACCAGCCGCAGATGCCTGAGGTGCCGGGGCCGGAGGAACTGAAATCGGAAACCGAGCTGGCGCGCATGGTGGCGCCGATGATTCCCGAGCGCATGCGCGAGCGCGCCACCAGCGAAAAACCGATCGAGATTCGCCCGGTTACGCTGATCAACCCCTTCGCGCCCAAGCCCTGCGAGCCGGTCAAGCATGTATGGTTCCGTGCCGCCGGCAACCTGCCGGACGAGCCGCAACTGCACAAGTTCCTGCTGGCCTACGCCAGTGACTTCAACCTGCTGACCACCTCGATGCAGCCCCATGGCGTGTCGGTGTTCCAGAAGTTCATGCAGGTGGCCAGTCTCGACCATTCGCTGTGGTTCCACGCCAACCTGCGCATGGACGACTGGCTGCTGTACAGCATGGACAGCCCCTGGTCGGGCAATGCCCGCGGGTTCTCCCGTGGCAGCATCTACAACCGCGCCGGCCAACTGGTGGCTTCGGTGGCTCAGGAAGGCCTGACCCGTCTGCGCGAAGACTGGAAATGACCCCTGCGGCGCTGCGTGACCGCCAGCACTGGGTGTTCGACATGGACGGCACCCTGACTCTGGCGATTCACGACTTTCCGGCGATCAAGCGTGCTCTGGACATCCCCCAGGAGCACGACATCCTCGCGCATCTGGCACAGCTGCCGGAGGATGAGGCAGCGGCCAAGCATGCCTGGCTGCTGGCCCATGAGCGCGAGCTGGCCCTGGCCGCACAGCCGGCGCCCGGTGCCCGTGAGCTGGTGCAGGCCTTGTCCCGGCGCGGTTGCCAGCTGGGCATCCTGACCCGCAATGCCCTGCCGCTGGCCGATCTGACGCTGGAGGTCATCGGCCTGCGCGGGTGCTTTGCCGATGCGGCCATCCTCGGTCGTGACGAGGCACCGCCCAAGCCTGATCCGGGTGGCCTGCTGCATCTGGCGGCCCACTGGCAGGTGCCCAGCAGCCGTCTGGTGATGGTGGGTGATTATCGCTATGACCTGGAGTGCGCCCGTCAGGCTGGAGCCTGCGCGGTGCTGGTCAACCTGCCGGACAACCCCTGGCCGCAGCTGACCGACCTGCATGCCGGCAGCTGCGCCGAGTTGCTGGCGCTGCTCTGATCAGGGCCGGATAAAGGGGTCGCAGGTCATCGGGTCGCCGGACTCAAAGCCCTGCTTGAGTGCATATTCGCGCTGGCTGGAGGTGCCATGGCTGATCGGCTCCGGCCACTGGCTGGTGCTGTCATTCTGCATGCGCCGCTGGGTCACCACGTTGGCCGCGATCAGCGCCGCGCTGAGGTGGCGCTCCTCCAGCCAGTCCAGGCGTTTGCGGGCATAGCCGGCCCAAACCCCGGTGAAGCAGTCCTTGAGCAGGTTGAAGCGCAGCTTGAGCTCCTCGCCTTCCTTGCCCTTGCCGGCGATCTGCCGGGCCATCTTGAAGCGGGCATAGAGGCCGGTCTGAGCGCTGGCGTGCTGACTCACGGATCGCATGATCAGGTAGGCCTGGGCGACGGCTCCCTCTGCGGGGTAGTCCCGCTGCAGTTGCTGCAACTGGCCCAGATCGATGTACAGCGTTTTGTTACGGGCGCAGTAGAAGGTGCCGCTGGCCTTGGCCGGCGTGGTACAGGGGTTGCTGACGCTGCCTTCGAACAGCTGGCTTTTTGGCTTCTTGTAAACCTGATCGCCGCGCGCCATCAGCTCGCCCAGCACATCTTCGCTGCTGAGCAACACCGCCTGTACCAGCTGGCGGCTGTCGCTTGGCGGAACAATGGGTTTGGGCTTTTCGACAGGCACCTGCGCGGTGCTCGGTGCCGGGATGACCGGTGTGCTCTGCAGCATGGCGAACAGTTCCGGGCGCAGCTTGAACAGCAGCGCCGCGCCGATAACCAGCAGTATCACCAGGCCCAGCAGCAGTTTGAGGAGGATGCCGCCCTGCTGGCGCAGGGCGGAAGGGCGGGCATGCAGGCTGGGCAAGACGGGCATACGGCGAACCTTGTGCAGAGGGTTATCGCTGCAGTGTTGCCTTTCGTCGGACGCCCGGCAAGTGGGTATGTATCAGGGGTAGCTCTGCACCACGCTTTCCTTGCCCTGACGGTCGAGGCCGATCACTTCGTAGCTGTCCTGACGGCCGGTTTCCATGCCGGGCGAGCCGTGGGGCATGCCCGGCACGGCCAGACCTGCCAGCTCGGGGCGCTGTTTGAGCCCGAGGACATCGCGGGCCGGCACATGGCCTTCGACGAACTGGCCATTGATCACCCCGGTGTGACAGGAGGCCAGACGGGGCGGCACGCCGAGGCGGGCCTTGACCGCGCTCATGTCGGCTTCCACGTGATCGTTGACCTTGAAGCCGTTGTCTTCGAGGTGCTTGATCCAGTCCTTGCAGCAACCACAGTTGGCATCGCGGTGAACATCAATCACCGGGGTTTCACCGGCCTGGATGGTGGCGCTGAGCAGCAGCGTGGCAAGCAGTAGTGATCTCATGGCGGTTCTCCGGCAAAAGCAACAGGCTACGCGCCCTTCGCTTTCAGTTGAAGGCAGGGACTGTTGCAGGATATGGACCGGCTCAGGAAAGCTGCGCGGCGCTCAGCAGCAATTCACTGCGGGCCAGCAACTGAACCTCTCCGCCGACCCTGACCTGCCCGTCAGCGCCGACCTGAACGTCGAGCTGGCTCGGACGGCGCAGAAAACGCCCCTGATGGAGCCTGAACGGCTCACCGCTCCGGTTGAGCCCGCGGGCCACCCGCCAGGCCGCCACGGGACCGGCGGCGCTGCCCGTGGCGATGTCTTCGATGACGCCCTCGGGGTCCCAGGTCCGGCCTTCGGCGGCGTCCACATCCATCAGAAAGACGAAGGCGGCGCCCAGTTCATCGAGCAGCGGCTGCAGGTTTTCCCGCTGCCGGGCCTTGGCCAGCCCGGCACTACTGACCGGCAGCAATACATAGGGCAGGCCGGTGCTGACCACCTGAGCCGGGTGACGACTGTCATGGTCACTGCCAAAGGCTTGCGCCAGCCACTGGGCCTGCTGCGCGTTCAGCACCGCGCCGAATTCGGCATTGCCCTGATTCATTTCGGTGTAGAAGCCTGAGCCGCGCCGCTGACTGCTCAGGGGAACGGTTTTGTCGCGCAGCTGCAGATGCCAGCGGCTTTCGTGCTGATCACCCGCATGCAGATGGTGCAGCAGTGCCGCCGCGCCGAGCAGGGGGTGGCCGGCGAAGGGAAGCTCTTCCTCGGCGGTGAAGATATGGGCGCGGAAACAGTCCGCACTCTCGGTTGGCAGGAGAAAGATCGACTCGAACTGGCGCAGTTCAACGGTCAGAGCCTGCATGGCGCTGGCGGAAAGCCCCCGGGCATCGGCGAAAACAGTCAGGCCATTGCCGGCCAGCGGGCGGTCGGCAAATACGTCCAGTTGCCAGTACTGCATGGGTCAGTGCTCCGGAAAGGAAAGCTGCACTGTAACTCAGGGCAGTGGTAGGCGTTTGGCGGATTTGCCCCTATGCTCGCCGCAGACTCTAAGGGGGATTGCTGATGCTGTGGACACGTGTGTTTCTCGGGGTTCAGGCCCTGACGCTGGCCGGTTTCGGCCTGGCCTATTTCATCTGGCCGGAGGCCATGGCCAACCTCAGCGGCATGCTGCTGATGCAGAGTGCGGCGGTCACCGATGTGCGGGCCTATTACGGTGGTCTGCAGCTGGGTCTGGCGGCCTGGCTGGGGCTGGCGCTGCTGCGCCCGCGCCTGCTGGAGGCCACCTGTATGCTGCTGGTGCTGCTGTATGGCGCCCTGGCCCTGGCCCGTATCGGCGGCCTGTGGCTGGATGGTGGCGCGCAGCAGACCTTCAACCTTGCCGCGCTGCTGTTTGAAGCGGTGTCGGCGGCGCTGGCGTTTCTCTGCCTGCGTCAGGTCGAGGCGCAGGCGTGAGTGCCAGCGGCAGGTTTTAGCGGCGGGCGGGGAAGTCGGCCAGCAGCTTGGCGACGCCCTGATCGAAGCGCTCCTGCGACATGTCCGGGTTGTGCAGCTGACGGCTGATCGCCACCTGAAACAGCACGGCTTTGCTGCGGCTATCGAGGATGCGCAGGGCCAGGCGCGCGCGTTCTTCCTCGGTGGTCAGCGTCTGGGTATAGGTCGCGCCAGCCACCTGCACTGGCTTGAGTTCGACGCCGCTTTCCTTGCTTAAGCCCAACGCGTAGATCACCTGCATATCGGCGTTCTGCTGCAGTTCGTAGCCTTTGGCCTGCAGCGCGCGGACGACGGCAGTGGTGAAGCGTTGCTCCAGATCCAGCCGGTGTCCCGGCGCGCGGATCGGCGCCACGCTGAAACTCTGGTACTGCGCGCTACTGGCCTCGGGGGCGATCTGGACGGCTTGCTTGGCGGGCGAGCTGCAGCCTACGAGGCTCAACAAGGCAAGGGCGGGTACAAACAGGCGGGTGATCTGCATGGTCGGATTCCTGGCAGAGAATCCGCTCATGCTAATGGCTGGCGAGCGGGCGTGGCGCCGAACTTGCGAAGGGTGCCCGGCCTGCGCCGGTAACACCGCCCGGACGCAGTGGCCAGGGCGGTGACAGTAGCGGTTATCAGGCGCCGAGCAAGCTCTGCCCGCACACACGCATCACCTGCGCGTTGAGGCTGCCCGAACTCGGTTGGGCGAACCAGGCCACGGCCTCGGCCACGTCCTGCGGCTGGCCACCCTGGTTCATCGAGTTCATGCGCCGGCCGGCTTCGCGGATGGTGAAGGGGATGGCCGCCGTCATCTGGGTTTCGATGAAGCCCGGTGCTACCGCGTTGATGGTGATGCCGCGCTTGGCCAGGGTCGGCGCCCAGGCCTGGGCCAGGCCGATGACACCGGCCTTGCTGACGGCGTAGTTGCTCTGGCCGAGGTTGCCGGCAATGCCGGAGATCGAGGCGATCAGCACGATGCGGCCGTTGTCATTGATCTTGCCAGCATCGAGCATGGCCTGCGTGAGCACTTGCGGCGCCTTGAGGTTGACGTTGATCACCGAGTCCCAGAAGGCATCGCTCATCTTGGCGATGGTCTTGTCGCGGGTGATACCGGCGTTGTGCACAACGATATCCACCCCCTCGGGCAGCGCTTCCAGCAGCTGCGCCGGTGCGTCCTCGGCGCAGATGTCCAGCGCTACGGCACGGCCACCCAGGCGGGCGGCCAGACCCTGCAGCGCGTCCTTGGCCGGCGGCACGTCGAGCAGGATCACCTCGGCGCCGTCACGCGCCAGCACTTCGGCGATGGCCGCGCCGATACCGCGCGAGGCGCCGGTGACCAGGGCCTTCTTGCCGGCCAGCGGACGGGTCCAGTCCTTGACCTGCTCAGTGGCCGGGGTCAGGCGCAGCACCTGAGCGGAGACATAGGCGCTCTTGGGCGAGAGGAAGAAACGCAGGGCGCCTTCCAGCTGGTTTTCCGCGCCCTTGGCCACATACAGCAGCTGCACGTTGCCGCCGCGGCGGATTTCCTTGCCCAGCGAGCGGGTGAAACCTTCCAGCGAACGCTGCACGCTGGCGGCAATCGGGTCCTTCAGCGATTCCGGGGCGCGGCCCAGCACCACCACGCGCGGGCACTTGCCCAGGCCCTTCATGGCTGGCTGGAAGAAGTTGCGCAGCTCGATCAGTTGCTCGAATTTGCTCAGGCCGCTGGCATCGAACACCAGCGCCTTGAGTTTCGGGCCGTGCTCGGCTGTCCAGCGCTTGAGGCCGAAACGGCCTTCGACATCGGCGTAGCTCTCGTCGGTCAGCTTGTTCAGCACGCCGCTGGCGGCTTCGGTCAGAGCACCGTCGCCGCCGAGCAGCAGGGCGCCATCCACCGGGCGAGCCCGACCGGCCATCCAGCGCTCCAGGCGTACCGGTGCCGGCAGGCCCAGGGAACCGGCCAGGCGGCGGCCGAAATTGGAGTTGACGAAGGCAAGGTAACGATCGGACATGGAGCGGCTCCCGAGGTGCAGGGTTCGAAAAAGTGTCGCCACTCTACGCATGCCGGGCGATGACGCAATTGACCGCGCTGCCTGGCACCCTGGCAAGGCGGCCAATGCGGCGATTCGGCCAGACGCTAGCCTGTGCGCCACTGGCAACAGCCTCAACTTCAGGAGCACTCCATGGCCCAGCTGCGTCGGGTCGCCATCGTCGGCGGCAACCGTATCCCCTTCGCCCGTTCCAACACCGTGTACGCCACGGCTTCCAACCAGGACATGCTGACCAGCGCTCTGGATGGTCTGGTCGAGCGCTTCAACCTGCACGGCCAGCGCATGGGCGAGTTCGTCGCTGGCGCGGTGCTCAAACACTCCCGCGACTTCAACCTCGCCCGCGAATGCGTGCTGGGTTCGCGCCTGTCGGCTGAGACGCCGGCCTATGACCTGCAGCAGGCCTGCGGTACCGGCCTTGAAGCCGCGCTGCTGGTGGCCAACAAGATTGCCCTGGGGCAGATCGAGTGCGGTATCGCCGGCGGTGTGGACACCACTTCCGATGCGCCCATCGGTGTGCACGAAGAGCTGCGCCAGATTCTGCTCGAAGCCAACCGCGGCAAGACCACCAGCGACAAGCTCAAGACCCTGCTGAAAGTGCGTCCGCGCCATCTGGCCCCGGCCATCCCGCGCAACGGCGAGCCGCGCACCGGCCTGTCCATGGGCGAGTCCTGCGAACTGATGGCGCAGCGCTGGGAAATCCCGCGTGACGAGCAGGATGTACTGGCCGTGAACAGCCACCAGAAGCTCGCCGCCTCCTATGCCGAAGGCTGGCACAGCGACCTGATCACCCCGTTCCGTGGTCTGACCCGCGACCAGAACCTGCGCCCGGACATCAGCCTGGAAAAACTCAAGACCCTCAAGCCCTGCTTCGAGCGCAGCGCGCGCGGCACCATGACCGCGGCCAACTCCACGCCCCTGACTGACGGCGCCTCGGTGGTACTGCTGGCCAGCGAAGAGTGGGCCAAGGCCCGTGGTCTGCCGATTCTTGCCTACTTCAAGGATGGCGAAGCGGCCGCCGTGGACTTCGTCAAAGGTGACGAGGGCCTGCTGATGGCGCCGGCCTATGCTGTGCCACGTCTGCTGGCGCGCAACCAGCTGACCCTGCAGGACTTCGACTACTACGAAATCCACGAAGCCTTCGCCGCCCAGGTGCTCTGCACCCTCAAGGCCTGGGAAGACGCCGACTACTGCAAGACCCGCCTGGGTTTGGACAAGCCGCTGGGCGCCATCGACCGCAGCAAGATGAACGTCAAGGGCAGCTCCCTGGCCGCCGGCCACCCGTTCGCCGCTACCGGCGGACGCATCGTCGCCAACCTGGCCAAGCTGCTCTCGGTAGCCGGCGAGGGCCGCGGCCTGATCTCCATCTGCGCCGCCGGTGGCCAGGGTGTGACCGCGATCCTGGAAAAGTAATCCAAGGTTCACTGGGCCGCCGTGTTGTGTCGGTAGGCGGCCGAGTTCGACAGAGTGTCAACTCCGTGATTGAGGCGGCCTGCGCAAGCAGTGCCGCCTTCTTTTTTGCGGTGCCGGGCAGGCTCAGCACTCGATGATGTTCACCGCCAGCCCGCCGCGGGCGGTTTCCTTGTACTTGCTCTTCATGTCCGCGCCGGTCTGGCGCATGGTGCGGATGACCCGGTCGAGGCTGATGTAGTGCTGGCCGTCGCCGCGCAGGGCCATGCGCGCGGCGTTGATGGCCTTCACGGCCCCCATGGCGTTGCGCTCGATGCAGGGCACCTGCACCAGTCCGCCGACCGGGTCGCAGGTCAGCCCGAGGTTGTGCTCCATGCCGATTTCGGCGGCGTTCTCGACCTGCTGCGGGGTGCCGCCGAGCACTTCGCAGAGGGCGCCGGCGCCCATGGAACAGGCCACGCCGACTTCGCCCTGGCAGCCCACTTCGGCGCCGGAGATGGAGGCATTTTCCTTGTACAGCATGGCGATGGCGCCGGCGGTAAGCAAAAAGCGCAGCACGCCTTCGTCACTGCTGCCGGGGCTGAAGCGCCGGTAGTAGTGCAGCAGGGCCGGGATGATGCCGGCGGCGCCATTGGTCGGGGCGGTGACGACCCGGCCGCCGCTGGCGTTTTCCTCGTTGACGGCCAGGGCGTAGAGATTGACCCAGTCCATTACGGTCAGCGGGTCGCGCAGGCTGGCTTCGGGCTGGGCGCACAGCTGACGATGCAGGTCGGCGGCGCGCCGGCGAACCTTGAGTCCGCCGGGCATGATGCCTTCATGGCGGCAGCCGGCGGCGACGCAGTCCTGCATCACCTGCCAGATGCCCAAGAGTGCGGCGCGGGTGTCGGCCTCCGGGCGCCAGGCGGCTTCGTTGGCCAGCACCAGGGCGCTGATCGACAGCCCCGTGCTCTGGCAGTGGGCGAGCAGTTCGCGGGCGCTGTGGAAGGGGTAGGGCAGGGTGGTCTGGTCGGCAACGATGCGGTCGGCGCCCACGGCTGCCTCATCGACCACGAAACCGCCGCCCACCGAGTAGTACTCGCGGGCGCGCAGCTGCAGACCGGCGCTGTCGAAGGCGCGGAAGATCAGGCCATTGGGGTGATAGGGCAGCGCCTTGCGGATCAGCGCCAGGTGTTCCCTGTCGACGAAGCGGATGCGCTGCAGACCGGCCAGCAGCAGGCGGCCGCTGGCGTGGATCGCCGCTAGGCGCGCGTCGATCTGCCGGGTGTCGATGCTGTCCGGCTGCTCACCTTCCAGACCCAGCAGCACGGCCTTGTCGCTGCCATGGCCGCGCCCGGTGGCGCCCAGTGAACCATAGAGTTCGACCCGTACCTGTGCGGTGGCGGTCAGCAGACCGTCGCGGCGCAGTCCCTCGGCAAAACGCGCTGCTGCCCGCATGGGCCCGACCGTGTGGGAGCTGGACGGGCCGATACCGATCTTGAACAGGTCGAGCACACTGAGGGCCATGGCGGCCTCCGCGACACAGGCTATGCCTTGAGCGTAGCTGCTGGCCGCGGCCCGGCCGTGACGGACTCAGCGCAGGATCATGCAGGTGGCGGTGCCGTAGGCGTAGAGGGTGCCGTCTTCGTCGCGGATGCTGCCTTCGGAGATGACCAGGCGCGAGCTGACGTTGATCACCTTGCCCTCGGCGCGCAGGGTACGGTGGAACGGAATGGCCTTGCTCATCTTCACGTTCAGTTCGATGGTGCCGTAGCTCTCGCCGGCGGCCAGTGCGGTGTGGGTGGCGCAGCCGGTCACCGAGTCCAGCACGGTGGCGGCAAAGCCCCCATGTACGCCGCCCAGTGGGTTGGTGTGGCGCTCGTCGGCGGTCACCGCGAAGACCACGCGGTTGGGCTCCACCGTTTCGACTTCCATGGGCACGGTCTTGGCGATACCGGGTTTGGGGAAGTGCCCGGCGGCAAAGGCCTGCATGATCTGCAGGCCACTCATCTGTTGCGGGTTCATCCGTTTTCTCCTGGGTTCTGTCTGAAAGCCGGCTGTTCAGGCGGCGCGACGGTTGTTCTGCAGCTGTTCGAACCAGTCCAGTGCCTCGTCCCACAGAGGCTGGCTGCTGGAGCGGAAGTAGCCCATATGACCGACGTTGCCGAGGCCTTCGGCCGGCGAGTCGATGGTGCGGGCCTGGTAGGGCGCGTTGCGGTAATGGGCCATGAAGGCATCGCGCGAGGCGGGTGGCGCCCACAGGTCGTCGAGGGTATTGGCAGCGACTATGGGCGTGCGCACGGCGGCAAAGCGTTCGGCCATGCCGGGCATGGTTGGGTCGTCGAAGAAGTAGCGGGGGAAGCGGCACCAGCGTTTCCATTGCTGGTACACGCCCAGCGGCAGGTCTTCGCCCATGCCCAGCTTGCTCCAGGCCAGGTAGCCCTTGCGCCGCACGATCAGCGGGCCGACCAGATTCCACATCAGCTGCACGCGCAGGCGTTCGCCGCGCGGCATCCAGCCGTGCCAGCCGGCACCGGTGCCGAAAGTGAAGAAACCGGATACCCGCTCATGCCCCGGCAGCAGGCCGAAGGCATGGCCGCCAAAGGAGTGGCCGACCATGTAGGTGGGCAGGTCATCGCCGTGCAGGTGATCGAGGGCGGCCGCGAGGTCGTGCCAGGCCCAGTCCAGATACTGCATGGCAAAGCCGCGCAGACTGCCCTGTTTGGACTGGCCGATGCCTCGGTAATCCACGCTCAGTGTGGTGAAGCCGCGCTGCGCAGCGTACTCGGCAAAGCGGCGGTAGAAACCCTGCGGCACGCCGGTGGCGCCGCCGATCAGCAGGCGGGCGCGGGGCTGTGGCGCGTGATAGAGGGTGGCCACCAGCGGGTAGCCATCGGAGGCGGTGAGGTTCAGGCGTTCCTGGCTGATGGCGGCTTCAGGCTTCATGGCGCATCTCCCGGGGGTAGTGTTGAAGCAGCTCGAACAGGGCATTGGCGGCATCGAGCAGCGGTTGGCAATCGGCGGCCACGCGGGCTTGCAGCAGACCGCCTTCGTAGAGGGCAACGAACAGGCTGGCGAACTGGTTGGCACTGGCTGGCGGGTAACCCATGGAGGCGATCTGCCGGCCGAGAGCCTCGCGCAGCCGCACAAAGCAGTTGGCCAGGGCAGCACGGATTTCCACGTCTTCCGGGCCGCTCTCCAGCGCCACCGTGGCCAGCGGGCAGCCCCGGCTGAAACGACTGGCTTCCAGCTGTTGCAGGCCGCCGTCGAGCCAGCGGCGCAGGGCCTGCAGCGGTTCGGGGTGTTCACTGAACAGGCGTTCGACGAAGGTATCGATGCGGGTGCCGAGGTACTCGATCGCCGCCACCGCCAGCTCCGTCTTGCCGCCTGGAAAGTGGTGATAGAGGCTGCCCTTGGGCGCTTGCGCCTGGCTCAGCAGTTCATTCAGACCAACGCCATGCAGGCCTTTGCGCTGCAGCGCGTCGGCCATGGCGGCGATCAGTTTGTCGCGGGTACTGAGGGTGTGTGTGTTCATGGGGGGTATATGTAGACCGGTCGGTCTAGAGAATAAAGTGTCATAACCGTCGACAAGGATGGCAAATCGGTCAGGCGCTGGGGCAGTTGTGCGGAAACTGCGCTAAACGCTAAGCAAATGCGCTGAGCAGATCCTCGACCAGTGCCCGTTGAGCCTCACTGGGCTGGCGGGCGCGGTGCTGGGCCAGGCGGAACTCGACGCTGAAGCCCTGCTGGGCGGGCAGCAGAGTCTGCAACTGACCCCGTGCGACCCAGGGGGCGGCGATGTGTTCGGGCAGGTAGCCGATGTGGGCGCCGGACAGGATGAAGGCCAGCGTGCCTTCCACCTGCTCGCTGCGGGCACTACTGGCACCGGCCTGCCAGGGTTCGTCGGCGGCGATGAAGCGGTAGGGGTGCAGCACGCCGTCGCAGCGGTCCAGATCTTCCGCGCCGAGGTCCGCGCGGCCGAACAGGGGGTGCCCGCGGCCGCAATACAGCTGCTGTTGCTCGCTGAACAGCGGCCGGTAATCCAGCGTGGTCTGTGCGCCGGAAAAATAGCCGATGGCCAGTTGCAGCTGGCCCTGCAGCAGGCGTCGCTCCAGCTCGGCCGGCATCGCGCTGAGCAGTTCGATCTGCACCGCCTGGTTACGTTGGCGGAAACGGTGGATGGCACCGGCGACCCGTTCCAGCACCTCGTCGGCCAGCGCCTCGGACAGGCCGATATGCAGCTCGCCCAGCAGCTTGTCGGCCATGCCCTGAGCTTCGCCCTTGAAGGTCTCGATGGCGCTGAACAGCTTGCGTGTGGCGGCCAGCACCTGCTCACCCTTGGGCGTCAGACGGAAACCGGCCTTGCCGCGCTCGCACAGGCGAAAGCCCAGGCGCGTCTCCAGCTTGGCCATCTGGGTGCTGATGGTGGACTGGCCGATGCCCAGCTCGCCCTGAGCCGCACTGAAGCCGCCGCTTTCCACCACGGTGACGAACAGACGCAGGAGCTGCAGATCGAGGTCGCGCAGTTGGCTGAGCATGAGGGGTCCAAACATTGATTTCTGTAGAAGTCAGAGTAGATCACTTCGTATTTATTCGAAGCAATGCCGGGCGCAGGATGCAGTCATCCCCAGCCTCCGCCAGAGAGGCACGGCCAACCGAGAACTGCCCGAGGAACTTCTCATGCGTCTTGCTGCAAGCCTGATCCTGTGTGCCCTCAGCCTGCCGTCACTGGCGGCCGAGCCGGCACTCAACCTGTACAACTGGGCCGACTATGTGCCGCAGGAGGCGCTCAAGCGCTTCCAGCGCGACACCGGCATTCAGGTGAAGTACGACACCTTCGACAGCGCCGAGGTGCTGGATGCCAAGCTGCTCACCGGCGGCAGTGGTTACGACGTTGTCTTCCCGGCCTCAAGTGGCCTGGGCCGGGCGATCCAGGCCAAGGCCCTGCAGCCGGTCGGGGTGCTGGGCAATGCCGCCAACCTCGATCCCGAGATGCTGGCCAAGCTGGCGCAGATCGACCCGGATAACCGCTTCGGCGTGCCCTACACCTGGGGCACCGTGGGTCTGGCCATCAACCGGCAGGCCGTGGAGCAGCGCCTGCCGGGCGTTGCGCTGAACAGCCTCGACCTGCTGTTCAAACCGGAGTACGCCAGCAAGCTCAAGGACTGCGGTATCGCCGTGCTCGACTCGCCGCAGGAGGTGGTGGCCATCGCCCTCAATTATCTGGGGCGTCCGCCCTATGCCGGCTCGGCGGAGGATCTCAAGGCGGTGCAAGGGCTGCTCGCCGAGCTGCAGCCCAACCTGCGCTACCTCGGCCAGAGCCGGCAGATCAATGACCTGGCCAAGGGCGAGATCTGTCTGGCCCTGACCTACACCGGTGATGCCGGCATGGCGGCGGCGCGCGCGGTCGAGGCCAGGCAGCCATTCGAGGTGGTCTACCGGATTCCCAAAGAAGGCACGCTGATCTGGTTCGACACCATGGCCATCCCGGTGGATGCGCCGCATCCCGAGGCGGCGCGGGCCTTCATCGACTACATGCTCAAGCCCGAGTCCATCGCCGAGCTGACCAACGCGCTGTTCTTCGCCAATGCCAATCGCGCAGCCACGCCGTTGCTCGACGAGGCAGTGCGCAACGATCCGGATGTTTATCCGCCCGAGGCTGTGCGCGCCAAGCTGTTTGCCGAACAGTTGCTGCCGCTGCGCGAGCAGCGCGAGCGGACGCGGCTTTGGAGCAGGTTCCGCACCCAGTACTGACAGCCGTCTGGCCGCTCCGGCACTGAGCGGCCTGTACCCCTTATCGAGTAATGACCATGGACCAAGCCTTCGACAACGATCAGGCCATCACCCGTGACAGCCTGTATGGCACCGCCGCCGAACCGACCTACGCCGGCATCACCAGCTTTATGCGTCGCCGCTATACCCGCGACCTGAACGGGGTGGATCTGGTGGTCAGCGGCGTGCCGTTCGACACCGCCACCACCAACCGCCCCGGCAGCCGCTTCGGCCCGCGCGCCATTCGCGCCGCCTCGATCCAGTCAGCGTGGGCCCGGCACTATCCCTGGGAGTTCGATCCGTTCGACCTGCTGGCCTGCATCGATTACGGCGACTGCCATTTCGACCATGGCACGCCGCAGGACACTCCGGCTGCCATCGAGGCTCATGCCGACCGGATTCTGGCCGCCGGCTGCGCCATGCTCACCCTGGGTGGCGACCACTTCATTAGCTACCCGCTGCTCAAGGCCCACGCGAAAAAGCACGGCACGCTGTCGCTGATTCACTTCGACGCGCACAGCGACACCTGGCCGGATGAGGAGGTGCAGCGCATCGATCACGGCACCATGTTCTACCACGCGGCCCGCGAGGGACTGGTCGATCCGGCGCGTTCGGTGCAGGTCGGCCTGCGCACCACCAATGACGATGTGATGGGTTTTCAGGTGCTGGATGCGCGGCAGGTCAACCGCAGCACGCCGGAGCAGATCGCCGAGCAGATCCGCGCCCGGGTTGGTGACAACCCGGTGTACCTGACCTTTGACATCGACTGCCTCGACCCGGCCTTTGCCCCCGGCACCGGCACCCCGGTGTGCGGCGGTCTTTCCAGTCATCAGGCTCTGGAAATCCTCCGGGGTCTGCGCGGCATCAACCTGGTGGGCATGGATGTGGTGGAGGTTTCACCGCCCTATGACCACGCCGAAGTCACCGCCCTGGCCGGCGCCACCCTGGCGATGGAGATGATCTGTCTCTATGCCGCCCGGCATAAGCTCTAGCAGGTCGTTGAAAAACTACCTGCGTTGCCATCGCGGTGTTAAAAACAGGCTCAAAATGCTCATTTACCACTCGTAAACTGCGCTTTTTCGCCTGTTTTTGCCTTGCGCTGGCTGCCTCGCCAACGTTTTCAACGGCCTGCCAACTCAGGTCTAGGGGAGGATAGGCGCGGCGTCCTCTTCCTGGCGCAACAGCTCGGCCTTGCGCGCCAGGCCCCAGCGGTAGCCGCTGAGGCTGCCGTCCGCACCCACCACGCGGTGGCAGGGCACCAGCAGGCCCAGTGGGTTGCTGGCACAGGCGCGGGCCACCGCCCGGGGGTGGCTGGCCAGCGCCTCTGCCAGTTCGCTGTAGCTGCGGGTCTGCCCGGGAGGAATCTGCCGAAGGGCCTGCCAGACGCGCTGCTGGAAGGCCGTGCCACGGATGTCCAGCGGCAGGTGCGCGGCGCGGCTTGGCTCCTGCAGTTGGGCGAGCACGGCCTGCAGGGCCGGTTTCAGGCTGTTGTCGTCCTGCTGCAGATCGGCGCCGGCAAAACGTTCGCGCAGTTCGGCCAGTACGGCGTCGGGCGTGTCGCCAAACAGCAGGGCCCGCAGGCCACGAGGGCTGGCCGCCAACAACAGCCAGCCCAGCGGGCAGCTGGCCAGGCTGTAGCTCAGGGTTTCCCCTCCGGTTTTCGCACGCGGTTGATCCTTTACCACATGGGCCTGACGCCAGCTCCGGGGTGTCAGGCCGGTGCGGGCTTTGAAGGCACGGACCAGATGCGAGGGTGACAGACCGATGCGCGCGGCCAGTGCGGCCAGCGGCAGATCCTCATTGCGCAGCAGTTCGCAGGCCGCCAACACCAGACCGTCGAGGTGCTCGGCCGGGCTCGGGCCATGGGGCGAGCAGCGCTGGCACGGACGAAAGCCGGCGGCGCTGGCGCTGGGAGCATCCGGATAAAACACCACGTTGCGGCGTAGCGGCCGCCGTGCCGGGCAGCTGGGGCGACAGAAGATGCCGGTGCTGCGCACGGCGAAGACGAATTGACCGTCCTGCGTGGCATCACGTTCGCACACAGCCTGCCAGCAGCGTTCGGGGTCCAGCATCGGGCGGCACTCCAGTGGGTAGGTGGCGATTGTCGGGGCTGCTGCCCGCGCTGCCAATCCCGCGACTGACTTTCAAACTGCCGGTGTGCGCCACTCCAGTTGCAGCGACTCCTGCCAGGCAAAGCGCTCGAAATGGCTGGCCACAATCTCTTGCAGTTTGTTCAGGTCGCCGGCATCGCGGCTTGACACCGTCAGGGTCAGCCCCTGTTCCTCGGCCGTCAGCCATGCCTGGCCGCAGTTGAAGTCGAGCTGGCCCTGCTGATCATTGAAGTTGACCGGAATCTTGTGTGCGAAGTGCTGACACAGGCGGCGGATGTATCGTGTTGGGGAGTGGGTGGCGACAAAGGCGCTGCTGTTGAACTGGTGCATGTTGAGCCTCTAAGAGAAGGCCCCTCGTCAGGAGGGGCGTGATGATCAGTAGGCCAGGGTGAAGCGCTGGCGGATGTGCTGCGGGCGCTCGGTTTCATCAAGCAGTGCCACGGCCAGGTCTGCCACCGAGATGCGTCCGGGGTGCTTGCCATCCATCAGCAAATGCTCGCCGCCCAGGCGGAATGTTCCAGTGCGCGGGCCGGGCTCCAGCAGTGCGGCCGGGGAGATAAAACTCCAGATCAGGTCATGCTCACTGCGCAGCAGGTTCAGTGCCTGCCGGGCACCTTCGGCCCCTTCCTTGTACTCGGCGGGGAAGCCTTCCGTGTCGATCAACTGCAGGCCTGGTGCAACGTAAAGACTGCCGGCGCCACCCACCACCAGCAGCCGCCTGACCCCACTCGCTTTGGTGGCGGCAGTGATGGCCTGCGAGCCTGCAATGAATTGCTCGCGGATGTCCGGATTGCCCCAGCCGGGGTTGAAGGCGCTGATCACGGCGTCATGACCGCGCAGCTGTTCGGTCAGACGGTCGACGTCATGGACATCGGACTGTTGTGCACTGAGATTTGGCAAGGACGGCAGTTTCTGAGGCTGGCGGACCAATGCGGTGACCTGGTGACCGCGGTTGAGGGCTTCTTCCAGCAGGGCTGCGCCGACATATCCAGTGGCGCCGATCAGAGCGAGTTTCATAGGACTTTCCTTGGGGTGAGTTAGGGTGTGTACATAATCTCAGCTGGATAAAGTTCAGAAAAAGTCGCTTAATTCGCTTTGATAATTAAGCTGGGCTTAGTAATGGATCAGCTCAAACGCATGGCGGTTTTTGCGGCGGTAGTGGACAAAGGGTCCATGGTTGGTGCCGCCGAAACGCTGGGTATGACGGCATCGGCAGTCAGCCAGCAGATTCGCAAACTGGAGCAGACCACCCAGGTCAGCCTCCTGCACCGCACCACGCGTAGGTTGACCCTTACCGAGGCCGGGGCTCAGCTCTACCAGAGCTGTCGACAGATCGTTGATCTGGCGGAGCAGGCCGAGCAGCGCCTGGCCGAACTGCGTGACGCACCAGTAGGCGAGTTGCGCATTGCCGCACCGGTCGGCCTGCCTGGTCGCATTCTCAGCGGCGCGCTGGCTCCTCTACTGCGTGCCCATCCAGGCCTCAGTCTGCGCCTGTTCTTCCATGACGAACTCATTGATATGGTCGAGCAGCGCATCGATCTGGCCATTCGTGTCGGCCGTCAGGAGGATTCGAGTCTCGTCGCTCGCCATGTTGTCGACTGGCGCATGTTGCTCTGTGCGGCACCGGCCTACCTGGCGCGCTGTGGCTGGATCGAGACGCCGGCGCAGCTGCAAGCTGTGGACTGGATCGGCCTCAATACCGAGCGGGCGCAGTACCTTCAGTTGCTGGGGCCGGCTGGAATGCAGGAGCGCTTGCGTCTGGAAAGCCGTATCGCCTGCAACAACATCCTCGCGGTGCGCCAGTTCACCCTGGCCGGCATGGGTGTTTCACTGCAGCCGGAACCGGAAATTCGCGAGTTGCTGGCCAGTGGCGAATTGCTTGCGGTGCTGCCGGAGTGGCAGCCAGAGGCCATTGGCCTGCACCTCGTGACGCCGCGCCGCGATGCTCAGCCGGCCAAGGTGCGTTATGCCATCGAGGCGCTACGCCGTGCCTTGCAAGGGAGTTAGTCTGGGCGTCGGCGCAGGATTGCCGTATAACGGCAGCCTAAGCAGCAAACCCAACAGACAGGACCCTAAGCCCGCGCAATGAAGACCCCGAAACGCCTGGAACCTCTGCTTGAAGATGGCTTGATTGACGAGGTGGTGCGCCCGCTGATGAGCGGCAAGGAAGCCTCGGTGTACGTGGTGCGCTGTGGCAAGGAGCTGCGTTGCGCCAAGGTCTACAAGGAAGCCAATAAGCGTGGTTTCCGTCAGGCCGCCGAATATCAGGAAGGCCGCAAGACCCGCAACAGCCGCGACGCGCGGGCCATGGCCAAAGGCAGCAAATACGGGCGCAAGGAACAGGAGGAGGCCTGGCAGAACGCCGAGGTATCGGCCCTGTTCCGTCTGGCCAATGCCGGGGTTCGCGTGCCCAAGCCATACGACTACCAGGACGGCGTGCTGCTCATGGAAATGGTCGACGACGGCTACGGTGATGCTGCGCCGCGCCTCAATGATGTCGACCTGTTGCCCGAGGATGCCCGCGAGTTCCACGCCTTCATGATCCGCGAGATCGTCAAGATGCTCTGCGCCGGCCTGGTCCATGGCGATCTGTCGGAGTTCAACGTACTGCTCGATCCCCACGGCCCGGTGATCATCGACCTGCCCCAGGCGGTGGATGCGGCGGCCAACAACCATGCCTTCAGCATGCTGGAGCGCGACGTGCGCAACATGGCCGAGTACTTCGGCCAGTTCGCCCCGGAACTGCTCAGGACCCGCTACGCCAAGGAAATGTGGGCGCTGTTCGAGGAAGGCAAGCTGACCCCGGACAGCCAGCTGACCGGCGAATTCGAGGAGCCGGAGGAAGAGGCCGACGTCGATGCGGTGATGCGTGAGATCCGCGCCGCGCTCGCCGAGCAGGCCCGCCGCGAGGCCGCCCTGAAGGCCGAGGATGCGCCGAGCGACGAGCCGCCACCGCCGCCCTGGCTGCAGTAAAACCCCGTCTCAGAGTGCCCCGGTCAGGCGCAGTGACCCGCTTCCAGTTCCCTGAGGATCGGGCAGTCCGGCCGGTGATCGCCCTGGCAGCTGCCGGCCAGCTCGCTGAGGGTGTCGCGCAGGCTGGTCAGTTCGGCGATCTTGCGGTCGAGTTGATCGATATGGGCCTGCGCCAGTGCCTTGACCTCGGCACTGGCACGCTGACGGTCCTGCCACAGGCCCAGCAACTTGCCGACCTCCTCCAGTGAAAAGCCCAGATCCCGTGCGCGGCGGATGAAGCCGAGACGGTGCAGGTCCTGCTGGTTGTAGCGGCGGTAGCCGCTGTCGCTGCGACCGGCCGCCGGCAGCAGGTCGATGCTTTCGTAGTAGCGGATCATCTTGGCGGTGAGCCCGCTCTCGCGGGCGGCCTGGCCGATATTCATGGCTTCTCTCCCGGCGTTTGGCTACCCGCGGGCAGGCGTGGTTTCCAGCGGTTGAGCAACAGGGCGTTGGCCAGCACGCTGACGCTGGAAAGCGCCATGGCGGCTCCGGCCAGCACCGGACTGAGCAGGCCGAGAGCGGCCAGCGGAATGCCGATCAGGTTGTAGATAAAGGCCCAGAACAGATTCTGCCGGATCTTGCGCCAGGTGCGCCGGCTGATGTCCAGCGCGGCCGGTACCAGGCGCGGATCGCCGTACATCAGGGTGATACCGGCTGCATGCATGGCCACGTCGGTGCCGCTGCCCATGGCCAGGCCGACGTCGGCGGCAGCCAGGGCCGGGGCGTCGTTGAGACCGTCACCGACCATCGCCACCTGACGCCCGGCGCGCTTGAGTTCGGCCACGCGGGCGGCCTTGTCGGCCGGCAGTACCTCGGCCTGGACTTGATCGATGCCCAGCTGCGCCGCCACCGCATTGGCGCTGCCGCGGTTGTCGCCACTGATCAGGTGGCAGCTCAGTCCCAGCCTGTGCAGCTCGGTCACGGCTTCGGCGGCGCCGCTCTTGAGTTCGTCGCCAAAGGCCAGCAGACCCAGCAGGCGCGGCTTTTCGCCAGTTTCGATCAGCCAGGAGAGGGTGCGGCCCTCGGCCTGCCAGGCATCGGCCTGTGCCTGCAGAGTGCCGGCCTGCGTACCCAGTTCAGCGAGCAGGCGGGTATTGCCCAGTGCCAGTTCGCGACCTTCGACCAGGCCACGGGTACCCCGGCCGGGCAGGCTGCGACTGTTGGTGAGCGCCGGCATTGTCAGGCTGCGCTCGCCGGCAGCGGCCAGCAGGGCCTTGCCCAGCGGGTGCTCGCTGCCCTGCTGGAGGGCGGCGGCCAGGCGCAGCAGCTCGCCTTCGTCCACGCCGGCAGGCTGCAGGTGCAGCAGGCGCGGATGGCCGGAGGTGAGGGTGCCGGTCTTGTCGAAGGCGACATCGGTGACCCGGTGGGCAATCTCCAGCGCTTCGGCATCCTTGATCAGAATGCCGTGACGGGCCGCCACCCCGGTGCCGGCCATGATTGCCGCCGGCGTTGCCAGCCCCAGCGCGCAGGGGCAGGCGATCACCAGCACGGCCACGGCGTTGATCAGTGCGGTTTCCAGTGCGGCACCGGCGAGCAGCCAGCCAGCAAGGGTGGCAAGCGCGATCAGCAGTACCGCGGGCACAAATACCGCGCTGACCCGGTCGACCAGTTTCTGGATCGGAGCCTTGGCGGACTGGGCGTTTTCCACCTGGCGGATGATGCGTGCCAGCACACTCTCGGCACCGAGCGCGGTGACTTCGACCAGCAACTGGCCCTCACCATTGATGGCTCCGCCGGTCACCGCGTCGCCGGGTGCCTTGGGCACCGGCAGGCTTTCGCCACTGATCAGTGCTTCGTCGGCCTGACTTTGCCCCTCAGACACACGGCCGTCGGCCGGGAAGCGTTCGCCGGGGCGAACCCGCAGCAGGTCGCCGATGCGCAGGGCCTCTACCGCGACATCTTCGTCACCTTGCGGCGTGATGCGCAGGGCCCGCTGCGGGCGCAGGGCTTGCAGGGCGCGGATGGCCTCGCCTGTGCGGCGCTTGCCGCGGCTTTCCAGGTATTTGCCCAGCAGCACTAGGGTGATCACCACGGCGGCGCTCTCGAAATACAGATGTGGCATGTGGCCGGGATGGGCCTGCCACCAGAGGTAGAGACTCAGGCCGAAGGCCGCGCTGGTGCCGATGGCCACCAACTGGTCCATGTTGCCGCTGCGGGCTTTCAGCGCCGCCCAGCCGGCACGGTAGAAACGCGCGCCACAGTAAAACTGCACCGGCGTGGCCAGGGTGAACTGCAGCCAGGCCGGCAGCATCCAGTGACCGCCGAACAAGTCAGCCAGCATCGGCACCACCAGAGGCAGGCTGAGAACCGCAGCCAGCAGCAGGAGTCGCTGCTCGTGGCGCAGTCTGTTGGCCTGGCTGTCTGCTTCACCGGGAGCTGCAACCGGGCTGGCCTGGTAGCCGGCCGCCTGCACGGCGGCGATCAGCGCTGCCGGCTCGGTGCCGAAGAGGACCAGCAGGCTGGCGCGTTCGCTGGCCAGATTGACGCTGACCGTGACGACACCGGGCTGTTTGCTGAGTGCGCGCTCGATGCGGCCGGCACAGCTGGCGCAGGTCATTCCGCCCAGCTGCAGTTCCAGCTGTTGCTGCGGCACCTGATAGCCGGCGCTCGTGATGGTCTGAATCAGGCTGGTCAGGCTGCCGGCAGGAGCGCTGACACTGGCGCGTTCGCTGGCCAGATTGACGCTGGCCGTGACGACGCCGGGCTGCTTGCTAAGGGCACGTTCGATGCGTCCGGCACAGCTGGCGCAGGTCATGCCGGCGATGGGCAGGTCGTAGGCTACGGGCAAGGGGGCATTCATGGGCGGGTCTCCTGATCACGCCGACAGGATCAACCCTGACCTTATGGCAAGGTCAAGCGCGTTGCACGCAGATTCTTATAGAGGGCTCATGGAGCGATTTCGCGCAGGCCCAGGCCGTTCTCGAGCAGCATGACCCGGTATCTGTGTATGGCGCCGGCGCGGATCTGCACCTGGTCGCTGCGGATCTGCTCGAAGCTGGGCTGGCAGCCGGTATCGCCCATGATGCCCAGACGAACCGATACTGTGCCCGGTGGCAGGTTGTAGGAGGCCGACTGGCCCTGGAACAGCCGGCTGACCAGCTGATCCTGCAGGTAAACGCCGATATCACAGGCAGTGGCGATTTCCAGGCGCTCACGGGAAATGATCAGCACACCATAGTCGGGCGTGCGACTACTCAGTTCGACGGCGCCGAGCCAGGGACTGAGCAGGCTAGCGCCGTACAGAACAAATATGGGTAGCAAGCGCATGGTGAGCTCCGCAAAGGCTGGTTCACGGAATTATCGGCCAGCTCAGCGATTGCTTGACCAGATCGGGCTTGACCTTGCCTCTGAGGTAAGTCGCAGGCTAGAACCTCTGATCGATACAAGGAGATACGTTATGCGTGTATTTGAGGTTAAGGGTATGAGTTGTGCCCACTGTGTGAAGGCTATTACCCAGGCTCTGCTGGCTGCAGATAACGAAGCGGTGGTCGATGTTGACTTGGCTGCAAGCGAGGTGCGGGTCGGTAGTGCACTCAGCAGTGAGCAGATTATGGCTTTGATTGCGGATGAGGGTTATGAGGTAAAGGCTCGCGCCTGAGCGCTGCGGTGGCGGGGTAGGGGTATTTGCAGCTACAGTGCCGGCAGGACATAAATTGAAAATAATCGGTGCCGAGCGGTTGTCTCGGTGCTGATTGCTGGCAGGAGACCCTTTGTATGCCGCTGGATCGTGGTTTGCCCTTCGCCCTGGCCGTTCTGGCCGCCTTCACCTGTTCTTCCGCCCTGGCCAATCCTGCCGCGCAGGCCATGCCACCGGCCGAAGTGGTTGTTGCTGTCGCCAAGAGCGAGGACGTCAGCTTCTTTCTGGAGTACCCAGGTCGTACCGCAGGCTACCGTGAGGTACAGGTCAGGGCTCAGGTCAGTGGCATCCTGCAGCAGCGTAATTACCAGGAAGGCTCTCAGGTGAAGCAGGGGCAGGTGCTGTTCAGCATTGACCCGCGCACCTACCAAGCGGCCCTGGCTCGTGCCAAAGGCGCTCTGGCCCAGGAGCAGGCACGTTACCGCCAGACCGAACGCGACCTGCGACGTATTCGCGAATTGCAGAAGAAGGGCTTTGCCAGCGAAAGCGAGCTGGATAATGCCATTTCCAACTTTGAGCAGAGCAAGGCCAATATCGAGGCGGCCAAGGCCGAGGTGCAGTCCAAGCAGATTGACCTCGACTACACCACGGTAGAAGCGCCGATTTCCGGTATCACCAGCAAGGAAGCGGTGTCCGAAGGCAGCCTGATCGTCGCCAACGACCCCAATTCCAGCCTGCTGACCCAGATCACCCAGCTCGACCCGATCTACGTCAACTATGCCTACGCCGACCGTGAGGCTGCGCGTCTGCGTGAGGCCGTGCAAAGCGGTGTGGTGCGTTTGCCGGCAGACAACCAACTGACCGCCGAGATCATCTTCGGCGACGGCAGCCTGTATGCCCAGAAGGGCAAGGTCGACTTCACCGACAGCCTGATCGACAAGGGCACCGGCACAGTCAGCGCGCGCGCCATCGTGCCTAACCCCGAGCAGGCTCTGCTGCCAGGACAGTTTGTCCGTATCCGCATCTCCGGCATGGTCCGGCCGAACTCCATCACCGTGCCGGAAAAGGCCCTGGCTCAGGGGCCTGCAGGCAACTTCGTCTATGTGGTGGATGAACAGGGCGTAGCCCGTGCTCGCCCGGTGGATACGGACTACACCCTGAATGGTCGCTGGATCATTCGTTCCGGTCTGAGTTCGGGTGAGCGGGTCATCGTCGATGGACTGATTCGAGTGCGTCCGGATCAGCCGGTCAAGGTTGTCGAGCCCACTGCCGCCACGAAGCCGTAAGGAGTCGCCCCAGTGATCTCACGTTTCTTTATTGATCGGCCGATCTTCGCCACGGTCATCTCAATCGTCATCCTGCTGGCCGGTCTGGCCGCCATTCAGAGCCTCCCGGTGGCGCAGTATCCGCAGATCCTGCCACCTCAGGTGCAGGTCAGCGCCAACTACCCCGGTGCTAGTGCCCAGGTCATTGCTGAAACCGTTGCCGCGCCGTTGGAACAGCAGATCAACGGCGTTGAGGGCATGATCTACCAGCAGTCGACCTCGGCTGGCAGCGGCAGCATGAGCCTTTCGGTCTACTTCGAAGTGGGGCGTGATCCCGATCAGGCCACGATCGACGTCAACAACCGGGTACAGGCTGCTCTGGCCAAACTGCCGGAGGAAGTTCGTCGTCAGGGTGTGACGGTGGTGAAAAAATCGTCGGACATCCTGCAGGTGGTGTCGATGTTTTCCCCGGATGACTCGGAAAATCCGGTAGCCATCAGTAACTATGCGCTGATCAACGTGATCGACGAACTCAAACGTCTGCCCGGTGTGGGCGACGTGACCCAGTTCGGCGCCAAGGACTATTCGATGCGCATCTGGCTGCGCCCGGACAAACTGGCGCAGTACAACCTCACCTCCAGCGATGTGGTCAATGCCATTCGCGAACAGAACTCGCAGTTCGCAGCCGGTAGTTTTGGTCAGGAGCCGCTCAACGAGCCGCAAGCCTTTACCTACACGGTGACGACCCAGGGCCGGTTGGTCGACCCCAAGCAGTTTGAGCAGATCATTCTGCGCAGCGACGCCAGCGGTGCCAGTCTGACTCTGGGTGATGTCGCCCGTGTTGAGCTGGGCGCTCAGGATTACTCGCTGGTGACCTCGCTCAACGGCAAGCGCAACGCGTCCTTCGGCATCTATCTGCAACCGGGTGCCAATGCTCTGGATACTGCTCAGGCTGTGCGTGACACCATGAGCCGTTTGTCTGAGCGTTTCCCTCCGGGCATCGATTACAAGATCCCCTATGACACCACGGTGTTCGTCAAGGTCTCCATCGAGGAGGTGATGCATACCTTCGCAGAGGCTTTGGTGCTGGTGGTGCTGGTGGTCTTTATCTTCCTGCAGAACTGGCGCGCTACCCTGATTCCGGTCCTGGCTATTCCGGTGTCGTTGGTTGGTACCTTCGCCGGGATGTACCTGCTGGGCTTTTCGATCAACCTGCTGACGCTGTTCGGTCTGGTGCTGGCCATCGGTATCGTGGTGGACGACGCCATTGTGGTCATCGAGAACGTCGAACGGGTGATGCGTACCGAGAAGCTCAATGCCCGTGATGCGGCAGTCAAGGCCATGGAGGAGGTGACCGGGCCGATCATCGCCATTGTTCTTGTGCTGTGCGCTGTATTCGTACCGGTTGGCTTCCTGGGCGGCCTGACGGGAGAGATGTACAAGCAGTTCGCGATTACCATCGCGGTGTCTGTGGTGATCTCCGGCGTTGTTGCCCTGACCCTGTCACCGGCACTGTGCGCACTGTTGTTGAAGAATGAACACAAGGAGCCGATTGCGCCGTTCCGTGCGTTCAACCGCGTCTTCGACAAGATGACCGAGGCCTATGGCGCAGGGGTGAGCTTTTTCCTCAAGCGCTCGCTGGTTGGCCTTGTGCTCTTCTGCGGCATGATTGCCTTGACCGTAGGCTTGTTCTCCCGCGTACCGACCGCGTTGGTCCCTGATGAAGATCAGGGGTATGTGCTTAATGCCTATTTCCTGCCACCTGCGGCCTCGCTATCGCGTACTGAGGCTTTGACCAGCGATTTTGACAAGAAATTGATGGCACACCCGGCCACTCGCGATGTGTTGACCTTCGCCGGCATGGACATTCTCTCCAATAGCAACCGCACCAGCTCGGCAGTAACCTTTGTGCCGCTCAAGGACTGGGAAGAGCGCACCACGCCTGAGCTGGATGCCCGCAACCTGACCCGTACCTTCATGGGGATGGGGCTTTCGGAGAAGGATGGTGTGGTGATGTCCTTCAACCCTCCGCCTATCACCGGCATGAGCACCACGGGAGGCTTCGAGGGCTACATTCAGAATCGCGGCGGCGCAAGCATTGCCGATATGGCGGCAAAGGTGCAGGCCTTCCTGGCAGCGGCCAGCAAACGACCGGAACTGGCCGGAATGCAGACCACCTTTAGCGCCAATATTCCCCAGTACTACATGGATCTGGACCGTACCAAGGCCAGGGCCTTGGGGGTGGCGATCAATGATGTGTTCGTGGCTATGCAGTCCACGTTCGGTAGTTACTACGTCAACGATTTCAACCTGTACGGGCGCACCTGGAAGGTCAGCCTGCAGTCCGAGGCCGAGTTCCGTCGCAAGCCACAGGACCTGGCTCAGGTCTATGTGCGTTCCAATACCGGCGAGCTGGTACCGCTTTCCTCGCTGCTCAAGGTTGAGCGTATTCTCGGCCCGGAAACTTTCTCTCGCTTCAACGTGTACCCGGCAGCGAAGATCCTTGGTGGTCCGGCGCCTGGTTACAGCTCCGGTCAGGCCTTGCAGGCGATGCAGGAAGTGGCCGATGAAGTACTGGGTAGCGAGTACAGTCTGGGCTGGGTTGGTTCGGCCTATCAGGAGTTGGCCAGTCAGGGCTCGGGCAGTATTGCCTTCGTCTTCGGTCTGATCATGGTGTTCCTCATCCTGGCTGCCCAGTATGAGCGCTGGAGCCTGCCGCTGGCGGTGGTCACGGCGGTGCCCTTTGCTGTGTTCGGTGCGATTCTGGCCGTTTGGCTGCGCGGTATTCAGAACGATCTGTACTTCCAGGTCGGTCTGATCACCCTGATCGGTCTGGCGGCGAAGAACGCCATCCTGATCATCGAGTTCGCCGTGCTGCTACGCGAGGAAGGCAAGGGCATCTTCGAGTCGGCGCTGGAAGCGGCCAAGCTGCGCTTCCGGCCAATCGTGATGACGTCGCTGGCTTTCATCCTGGGTTGTGTGCCACTGGCCATCAGTACCGGGGCGGGTTCGGCCAGCCGTCACTCCATCGGTACCGGGGTGATCGGCGGCATGCTGGCTGCGACCCTGTTGGCGATCTTCCTGATCCCGATGTTCTACCTGTGGGTCGAAAGCTTCAGCGCCAAGCTGGATAAACTGGGCAAGAAACCGGCAGCGAACGGTGACAGCCCGCATTGAGTCAATAGCGATTTGCCAACAACGCCACCTCCGGGTGGCGTTGTTGTCTGCCGAGAACGCATGACGTGAATCTGCCGATTCTGTTGATACTGGGGGCGCTGAGTGCCTTCGGTCCGCTGGCTATCGATTTCTACCTGCCGAGCTTCCCGACCCTGGCGCGTGAATTCGCCAGTGATGTTGATCATGTGCAGTTGAGCTTGTCGGCCTACTTTGTGGGTGTCGCTCTCGGCCAACTGGTTTACGGGCCGCTGGCCGATCGTTTCGGCCGGCGACAGCCACTTTTGGCTGGCATTGCCTTGTTCACCCTGGCGTCGCTGGCCTGTGCCATGGCCGGTAGTCTCGACCAGTTGATCGCGGCCCGATTTGTTCAGGCCTTAGGCGGTTGTGCTGGTATGGTGATTGCCCGTGCGGTGGTGCGCGACCTGTGCGACCCGCTGGCTTCGGCCAAGGTGTTCTCGCAGCTGATGCTGGTCATGGGGCTGGCGCCGATCCTGGCGCCGCTGGCTGGTGGTTGGTTGCTGGAACATGCCAGCTGGCGCTGGATTTTTATCACCCTAACTCTGCTCAGCGGCCTGTCGGCGCTGGCGGTGACACTTTGGTTGCCGGAAACCCACCGGCCTCAAGCGCCGCATATCCCCCTCCGGCATGCTGGTAAGCAGTATCTGCGGCTGCTGGGCAACCGGTTGTTCGTCAGCTACGCCCTCAGCGGTGGCTTGGTGATGGCCGGTATGTTCGCCTACATCGCCGGTTCGCCCTATGTGTTCATCGAACTCTACGGGGTGCCCCCAGAACATTTTGGCTGGGTCTTTGGTGCCAATGCAGCTGGTTTCATCATTGCTGCTCAGATCAATGCGTGGCTGATGCGTTACGCCGGGCCGCAGGTATGGCTCAGTCGCATCATGATCCTGCATCTGGTGGCTAGCCTTGTGTTGCTCGCCGTATCGGCTTGGCAGCCGCAGCAGCTATGGCCATTACTGGTACCGCTGTTTGTCGCTATTGCCAGCTTGGGGTGTCTGCTGCCCAACGCATCCGCCTGCGCGATGTCGGGGCAGGCGGCGCATGCAGGCAGTGCCTCGGCTTTGTTGGGCTTCATTCAGTTTGCGATTGCCGGAGTCAGCTCCGCACTGGTCGGCGTTCTACACGATGGCAGCGTCTGGCCGATGGCCCTGGTGATCAGCAGCTGCGCCGCAATGGCTCTGGTTAGCAGCCTGTTGGCGCGTTACTGGCAAGCGGGTCGGCCGCTGCGTTGATCAACTGGCCAGGCGTTGGCTCTTTGACTCGCGAGGTAACACGTGAGGTGCCTGCAGGCGAGCTTCCAGAGTGGCAACAAAGGCGCGGGCTTCGGCTTCGCTGCGGAAGGTCACACTGTGCTGATCGAGGCAGACTTGCCAGGCGCGGCCTTGTGGTTTGCTCAGGGCATTCAGCTCTATTCTCATGATGGTCCCTCCGGATAACTGAGGTGACCAGTCTAGGTCTGCAGGCTTCATTCAGGATGATCTGAGTCAAGGCTCGGGCTAGTGGTCGCCTGTAGCTGTCGTGGCGTTTTGTCGCGGGTCTAGGTCGTTGAATAGCAGGATGTACTGCGTCTCTTCGTCCCTTTCGTTAAGGGGGCTGGTGCGGCTGGCGCTGAGCCATAGGCGATATTTCCTGTCTCTGAATTGGGCTTGTATCTCTCCGCTCCAATGACCGTGTTCGTGCAGTTGTTGCCATACATGGCGCAACTGTCGGCGTCCGGCACCATGGCGATCTGGTGGTGGTAAACGGCGGCCGAGCAGTTGCTCCAGAGGAAGCCCTGTGAGACGGGTAAAAGCCGGGTTGGCGGTTACAACCTGACGCTGAGTGTCGATCAGCACCATGGCTTCATGGCTGCTGTGAAACACCGTGGCGGCCAGTTGGAGCTCCTGCTCCTGCTGTTTGCGCCAGCCAATGTCCTGCACGCTGGATATGTAGAATTGCGGCTCGCCCTGAGCGCTGCGATGCAGTGAAACATCAAGCCGGCCCCACAGTAGGCTCCCGTCTTTACGTTTGTAGCGTTTGTCGCGGCTGTAGCGGGAAATCTCACCATCGCGTAGCAGGCGGGTTTGCTGAAGGTCACTGTCGATGTCGGCGGGATAGGTGACCTCCTGGAAGGTCATTTGCAGCAGTTCATCTTCGCTGTAGCCCAGAAGTAAGCACATGTGCTGGTTGACCCTGAGGAAGCGGCCCTGGGTGCTGACCAGTGCCAGGCCGCTTGCGGCCTGCTCGAAGGTTGCCCGGAAAAGCTGCTCGCTATTTTCACGCTCGTCTTCGCGCCGCGATTGCTCAAGGGTAAGCACGATCAGACGGGTAAAGTCGGCTACCAGGCGGATATCGCTGGCGCTGGGTTGAGTTGGCTCGTCGTAATACACGCCAAAGGTGCCCAGTACCTCCCCGCGCTCATTCTTGAAGGGCAATGACCAACAGGCCCGCAGACCAAAGCTGGCAACCAGTTGGCGATAGTTGGCCCAATTGGGATGTTGCTGCAGGTCTGCGGCTATCGTTAGCTCGCCCGTGGCAGTGGCGTGCCCGCAGGAGCCAACGCCGGGAAGAGCTTCGATACCCTCGATGGCTTGAAGATAGGCTTCCGGCAGTGTGGGCGCAGCAGCGGTGTGCAGGCGATTATCGGCATCCTTGAGCATGATCGAGGTGCGCATGCTTGGGTTGATCTGCTCCAGTCGACGGGTGATGTCGAGCAGAATTTCCTGAGGCCTGCGATGGCTGAGCAGTGCATCCAGAGTAGCGTTCCGAGCCTCCTGCAACTGGCGGTTGTGGTGTTGCAACTGGGTGTCGGTGAGGCTGCCACGTAGGCCGCCGTCCAGGGCGTCACGGGCGATCTCAAGGCGCACCCAGTGGGTTTGGTGGTCATTGCTGCGCAGGCGAAGTTCGCGACTCCAGTGCTGCTCCTGACCATTGATAATGGCCGCTGCGCGTTCGCGCAGTAGCGTCGCATCTTCAGGATGGAAAAACTGCCACAGCGGTTGTCCCAGACATTCGGCTTCTGAGCGTTTATGCAGGCGGAGCCAGGCCGGATTGATGAAACGCAGGAATAGTTGGGTGTCGCAGAGGAAGATGGCTTCTCCCAATTGTTCGACCAACTGACGGAAGCGCAGCTCGCTGTTGTGTAGCGCCATGCTGGTCTGCTTGAGCTCGCTCAGGTCAATGTCCAGACAATACATCTCTGGCTGATTTTGCCGGTTTCGCAGCAACAGGTGAGATGAGTAGACCCAGACCAGGCTGCCATCCTTACGTTTTAGCGCCAGTTCGCTGGGCGGGAGAGGAGCGCCGCCATTCATCCAGCGCTGAATATCTCCGATGACCTTGGACTGCATCGGCTCCGGGATGATCAGCTCTTCGAGGTGCCGCCCCAGTGCTTCTGTCAGGCTGTAGCCGTAGAGGCGCTCGCTGGAGCTGTTCCAGAAAATCACCCGGCGCTCTCGGTCATAGGCCTGAACGGCGATGCGTGGGGTCTGCTCAAGCAGTCGGCGAAAGCGCTGCTCGCTTTCGCGCAGGGCTTCCTGGTCGTGGCGCTGGCTGGTGATATCGCGCAGGGTGCCGTGCAACTGGCTGTCTGTGCCACTGCGCTGGGCACAGATTTGCAGCCACTGGCTGGTATGGGGGGTAGGCGCACGATTGAGCTGCAGATTCAGCGTGAAGCCATCCTGTTGCTCGTCCAGGCAGGCGATCAGTGAGCGCTGCAGGCCCCCTCGGTCTGCCGGGCAGATCAGGATCAGCAGTTCCTCCAGTGAGCAATCGGTCGAGCAGCCTAGCAGACGTGTTGCCTGGAGTGACCAGTGGAACTGGCCGTCATAGTGCCAACTTCCTATGTGGCCATGCTCTTCGATTTCATCGCGCTCAGCGGTACGGCGTTGCAGCAGTGTCTCATTGCGCGCCAGTCGTTCACCGAGCGACATGGCCAGCAGACCAATAGCAAGGCTGCTGAGCACGACAAACAGCAGCCCTTTGCTGGTCTGCAGCAGGGCGATCTGCTCAGCATCGCTGAACAGAAAACTCAGCAAACTGTCGCTGAGGAATATCCACAGCATGCTGAAGAACAGATAGGCTGCGGCCAGTTTGCCGGCCAAGGCCATGTAAGGGCGCATGCGAAACCTCTGTCAGCGGGGATTCAACCCTGATCTGACAGAAGTCTAGATTCAATCCACCTGTTTGCCGCTGCCCTGGCTCAATGTCTGCAGTGCCTGTATGGCGCCTTCATGTAATGGAACGCTCAGGCCGCGGCGTGCATTGGCCACCGACAGCTGGGCGCCCTGCACACTGCCCGCCGCCAGCCACTGGTGGTTGCCGGCAAAAAGGCTGGTGACCAGCTGTTTGGCTTCGTTGGTACTCAGGCTGGCGTCACACAGCAGCACGCTGCTGACGGCCAGTGTGGCCAGTGGCTGTTGCTGACGCGGGTAGGTGCCGCTGGGTAGTTGCAGGGCAAAGGTGCCGGGGACTTGCTCCAGCACCTGACGCACGGCATCGGCCTTGAGAGGCAGCAGGCGCAGCTCGAGATCTTCGCTGGCGGCACGGATGGCATCAGCGGGGGCGCCGATGACCTGCACGATGGCATCCACCTCGCCATCGCGCAGAGCCTTCAGGGATTCCGGCAAATCCAGTTCACGGGCCATCGCCAGCTGTTCACGGAGAATGCCGTGAGCGGCCAGTACGGCCAGCGCGGTGCTCTGACTTGCCGAGCCCGCCGGGCCGATATTGACCCGCTTGCCAGCCAGTTCGCTGATGCTCTTGGGGCCACCCTTGAGTACCAGCACATGCAGTGGCTCAGGGTAGAGGCTGGCCAGGGCGCGCAACTGGGTGAACGGCGTGTCCCCAGTAAACGGGCCGCTACCGACCAGTGCCTGGTGGCTTAGGTCGCTCTGCGACAGGGCCAGGGTGGTTTCTCCGTTACGCAACAGCTCCAGATTCTCCAGTCCGCCTTCGGTGGTCAGCGGAGTCATGTTTATGCCCTGCTCGCGAAGCTGGCTGCTGAAAGCCTTGGCAAACCGACTGTATTGGCCACTGGTGCTGCCGCTGGCGATGCCAAAGCCATTTTCCTGACGACTGATGCGCCCCTGGATACTGGCCAGGGTACGAGTCATTTCATCGCGGATGATTTCTATCTGCCGTGGGTTGCTGCCTTGTGGTGCCAGGTTGAGGGCTGTACTGATGGCACTGATCAGCATCTCGCGGCGCTTCTGTGGTGTGTCTTCGCCCAACTCAGGCGCTTTGCTTGGGCTGAATCCCTGGGGTAGCAGTACGTCCCAATCGTCGCCATTACGGCGGTAGATGAGGCTGCCGTGCACGCTGAGTTGATCGCCAAGGGCATTGCCCTGACTGTTGATGCCCTTGATGCCGCGGGGGCCTGCTCCGGTTGCGCTGATCAAGGTGGCAATGCCGGGTGAGTCCCAGGAACTGAAGTTTCGGGCACTGGTCAGCTTGAGCTGGGCATCGAAGTAAACAATACGCTGCACGTTGTTCCCGTCGGCATGGGCGTCGCTGGCAGACCCGCGCCGTTGCAGCTCGCTGATGTTCACGCTGCCGGCCCCGAAGACCTGATCCAGTCGTTCCTGCAGATCACGTTGCAGCCGGTCGCTGTCGGGACCTTGGGAGCAGGCCGCCAGCAGAAGACAGAGGCTCAGTAACAGATAACGCAGCATGATCAGCTCCCCATCCCTGGCAGCGAAAGAAATCCTGTCAACACCAGAGCATTGAGCAGGTCGATGAGGAAGGCACCGACCAGCGGCACCACCACAAAGGCCTGGGGCGAGGGGCCGTAACGCTGGGTGATGGCCTGCATGTTGGCGATGGCCGTGGCGGTAGCGCCCATGGCGAAGCCGCAGAAAGCCGCGGACATCACCGCGCTCTCGTAGTCACGGCCGGTCCAGCGGTAGGTCACCAGCGCGCCGTAAATCAGCACCAGCAGCAACTGGCCAAGCAGAATCAGCATCAGCGGGCCGGCCAGGCTGAACACGCTGGCCAGGCTCAGGGCCATCATGGTGATGGCGAGAAACAGCGACAGGTTGACCGACGACACCAGTTCGATGGCGTCGTCGTTCAGGCGCAGGCCGACGAAGTGGCCGAGGTTGCGGATCAGCACCCCATACAGCAGACACCAGAGGAAACTGGGCAGGGTGATGGTGCCTTCGCCGATCCATTCGGCAGTGGCCTGACCGGCCAGCACGGCCAGCAGGGTGGCGGCCAGTACCGGGACGAAGTTGGCGGCACGAACCGAGTCAGCATCGCCGTCACTGCTGTGCGCCACTTCAGCGGCTTTGCCATCGGCACCGGCGAGCTGGTGGCGCTTGATCAGCCATTGCGCCAGCGGGCCGCCGGCAATGCCGCCGAGGACCAGACCGAGGGTGGCGGCGGTCATCGCCAGCTCCATGATCGACTGGATGTTGTTCACCTCGGCAAAGCGTTCGGCATAAGCCGCGCCGGTGCCGTGACCGCCGACCAGGGTGATGCTGCCGCCGACCAGCCCCATCAGCGGGTGCAGGTCCAGGCCCCAGGCCAGCAGCAGGCCGAGCGTGTTCTGCAGGAAGAGAAAAGGGATCAGCACCAGCACGAACAGCAGCAGGCGCTTGCCGCCCTGGCGCAGCAGGCCAAGATTGGCTGACAGTCCGACGGCGGCGAAGAAGGTCAGTAGCAGTATAGGCTTGAGGGTCACATCGAAGCTGATCTGCCAGCCCAGGCTGGCACCCAGCACGGCCATCATGCTCGCAAACAGCAAGCCTCCGGTAATCGGCTCGGGGATGTTGTAGCGGCCCAGCAGTGGTACCAGACGATTGACGCCGCGCCCCAGCAGCAGAACCAGCAGGGCTGCCAGGAGGGTTTCTACGGGTTGTAGGGTCACTCGTTCACTCCTTGAATGATGGCGGCCAGCGCGCTTCGGGGCTCAGGCTAGCTTAGTCGGCCAACGATGTGAAAACGATTTTGGTACGCGCTTTCAGCCAGTGAGCTCAGACTCCTCCCGACGCTGTAACAGGCTGCGGCCTCGGCTGATATCGCTGAGCAGGCGCTGCAGGGCGTCCAGCTGCGCGGGCGCGACGGCCAGCTCCAGACGCGCGCCCTGGGCATCGTAGGTTTCGTTCAGAAGCAGGGTGGCGCAACTGTCCAGGCGTGCCTTGAACAGCGCCAGTTCGCTGAAGTTGAGGTGGCAACTGACGTTCAGGCGCGGGACATGGGCAATGCGCTCGGCCTGTTGCAGGCACTGGTTGGCACAGCCGCCGTAAGCCCGCGCCAGGCCGCCGGTGCCCAGCTGGATGCCGCCGTACCAGCGGGTGACCACGACAATCAGCTGGTCCATCTCCTGCGCTTCAATAGCGCTGAGAATCGGCCTGCCAGCCGTGCCGCCGGGTTCGCCATCGTCGCTGAAGCGGTACTGGGTGCCGAACTTCCAGGCCCAGCAGTTGTGCGAGGCACCGGCATCACGCAGGCCGGCCAGCAGCTGGCCGGCCTGACTGGCGTCGTTCAGGGGGTGGGCCTGAGCAAGGAAGCGGCTCTTGCGTATTTCCTCGCTGAACTGGGCAGGGCCGCCCAGCAGGAAGCTCATGCGGCCGGCGGGGTGAGGCCAAGGCCCTTGAGGATGATGTGCACCAGCACGTCGCCGGCCTGTTCGAAGTCCGTTTTTAGCAAGCGCGGGCGTTCGGTCAGGTTGCACACTTGCCAGGCAAAGTCGGCGTAATGCTGGGTGCTGCCCCAGAGCAGAAAGATCAGATGCGCCGGGTCGATCGGGTCGATCTTGCCGGCATCCATCCAGGCCTGGAACACGGCGGCGCGGCCCCGGAACCAGTCGCGGTAGTCCTGGTTGAAGTGGTTGGTCAGACAGTCGCCACCGCGGATCACTTCCATGGCGAAGATGCGTGAGGCCAGCGGGTTCTTGCGCGAGAACTCCAGCTTGCTGCGGATGTAGGCGGCGAGGGCTGTGGCCGGGTCGTCGTCCACGCTCAGGTGATTGAAGGTGTCTTCCCACAGATCAAGAATGTTATCCAGCACCGCGACGTACAGGCCCTGCTTATTACCGAAGTAGTAGTGCAGGTTGGCCTTGGGCAGTCCCACGCGCTGGGCGATGGTATTCATGCTGGTGCCTTTGAACCCGTGCAGGGCGAATTCTTCTTCGGCGGCGGCAAGAATCGCTGCTTCGTTCTTCTGACGGACACGGCCTGCTGGCTTGGCGGATTGTTCGGGTGCGGGAGCGAGTTTTTTCATAGGCCTCGGCGCGGAGTGACGGGCGGAGCGTGAATGCGTGTGCACTGATACCCGAATGCGGCGCGTGATACAACCCTGAAAGGCACTGCCAGCGTGCCGTGTCACAGGCAGCAGGCATAAAAAAAACCGGCCATTGCTGGCCGGGGCTTGCGCAAGGTGGGCCGGGGATAGCCGCCCACAGGGAAGTCGGCCAGACGCGCCATTCAATGCCGCGTCTGGCGGGTTGCGACAATCAGGCGCGGGCCACCTGCGCCGCAGCAGGTTGGTAACGTACATTGGCTTGCTGCAGGGCGCTGATGCCGCTTCTGGCGTTGGCCTGCATGGCCAGCAGGCGCTCTTCGTCGGTGGCGTAGCGTTGATCCCAGTCCAGTACCTTGGGCGTCATCAGCTTGTGCCACAGCGGCGGAATCATGGCGACGATGATGGTGGTCAGGTAGCCGCCGATCATCATCGGCGCATCCGGGAAGGGCTTGAGGTCCTGGTAGGGCACTTCGCCCTGAGCGTGGTGGTGCGAGTGACGGGTCAGGTTGAACATGGCCCAGGAGCTGATGCGCTTGTTGGTATTCCACGAGTGGCGCGGCTGCACCGGGGTGGCCGGGTTGCGCACCATGCCGTAGTGCTCCATGTAGTTGACGATCTCCAGCAGGGCCTTGCCCCACAGGGCGCAGGCGGTGAAGAACAGCGCGGTCTGCCAGCCGCCGATGACATAGGCGGCTACCACCAGCAGCACGCTCATCAGATGGCCGCGCAGCACCGCGTTATGCCAGCCGAACAGGCTGTGGCCTTTGCGCTTGAGGCGCTTCTGCTCGATTTTCCAGGCGCTGACGTTGCCCTTGAGGGTCGAGGCCAGGATGTGAAAGTACACATTGCGGCCACGCGGCGCGGTGGCTGGATCTTCCGTGGTCGACACATAGCGGTGGTGGCCGTAGACGTGTTCGATGGAAAAGATGGTGTCGAAGCTGAAGGCCAGCAGCCAGCGTCCGACCAGCATGGAGATCGGGTCCCAGGTTCGGTGGGTCAGCTCGTGGGCCGGGATGGTGCCGACCATGCCGATCATCAGGCCGGTGATCAGTACGGTGGACACGTAATGCCCGGCAAAGGTGGCATCGCGTGCGGCGATCAGGTCATAGCCCGTCAGTTGGGTCAGGGCCGCGCCGAAACCGAGGAAGTCGCCGCTGCTGAAACTCCACAGCGCGGAGAAGACGATGAATGCCAGCAGCGGCAGGGCCAGCCACAGCTGAAAGGTGAGGATGCCGGGGTGCTTGAACTGCGGCGTACTGGTGTCGTCGCCGCAGATGGCGTCACCGACCATGTAGATCACCAGCACCGCGATCAGGCCGAAGGTGATCCAGGCGCCGCCGGCCAGAATGGCGAGCGCTGCCATCAGGCCGACGCCGTGGAACAGGAAGTACTTCAAATAGTGCAGAAGGTTCATGGTGGTTTCTCTTGTTATGGGCAGGTGGTACCGCGTTGATGAGGGCTCAGGCCGACGCCGCGAGGGCGTCCTGCCGGGTGGTGAATCGGTCGGCGTGGATGTGTTCGCGTGGCACGCCGTGGTCGCGCAGAAGGGCTACCGCGCTGTCGATCATGGCGGGCGGGCCGCACAGGTAGGCGTGTGCGCCGGGAGTCACCAGTGCGGGCAGCTGGCTGGTGACCAGGCCGCGCGCGCCGCTCCAGGTGGCATCAGAGCTGGCGTTGGACAACACCGGCAGGAAGCGGAACGGGGCGCGCCACTGCGCGGCAATTGCACTGATGCTGTCCAGGGCATACAGGTCGCGCTCCTCACGGGCGCCGAACAACAGGCTGACCGGGCGCTGCACGCCATGGGCGAGGGCGTCTTCAAGCAGGGCGATGATCGGTGCCAGACCACTGCCACCGGCAATCAGCAGCAGTGGCGCATCAGCCTGTCGCAGGTAAAAATCGCCCAACGGCCCCTGTACCTGAATGCCCTGGCCGAGCAGATCGCGCTGTTGCACGAACGAGGAGAACAGGCCGCCGGGCACGTGGCGGATGAAGAAGCTGACCTTGGCGTCGGCCTGCACGGCACTGGCAAAGGAGTAGCTGCGCTGGATATCGGGCAGCGCATCCAGGCACAGCTCGGCGAACTGCCCGGCCTTGTACGGCAGGCTCTGTTCCAGCTGCACGACCAGACGAGTGATGTCGTGGGTGAGTTTTTCCTGGTCGACGATGCGCCCTTTCACCATGCGGCGTGCTTGCTGCTGGCTGAGGTCGACGCTGACGCGGATATCGCTTTTCGGCACGCTCTGGCAGGCGAGGATGTAACCCTGATCGAGCTCCTCATCCGTGAGCAGGTAGCCGGTTTCGGTCAGTTCCCTGACCTGGCCGGCGACCAGCTGGCATTTGCAGGCGGCACAACCGCCCACGCGGCAGCTGTGAGGGAAGTCGATGCCGGCGCGCAGGGCCGCCTGCAACAGGGTTTCCTTGGGTTCGACGGGGATCGCCTGACCATTGATGGTGGCCGTGGTCGGACCCTTCTTGGCAAACAGTGAAAACATGCGTCCTCCGGTTGTACTTGTTCGCGGGAGAGGCTTGGGACGGTGACAGGCTAAGTCCCTGGCGCCCGGCGCTGGAGGTTCGCGATTGACATTCTATGGGTCATTTATTGACAATTTTCCCGGAGCTGACTTTTCCTCCGGAGGCCCGTGTCGTGCAGGACTTCACCCTTCCCGTGCAATACCTGCGGCAGGTCGCCGAGCAACTGACCGCCATGGGCGCCGATGTTCCGGCCTGGCTGGCGCGTAGCCGGCTGAGCGAGGCGCAGCTCAACGACGCGGCTTTTCAGCCGGACTTCGGCAGCTTCTGTCAGTTGATTCAGGATGCACTGGACAGCACCGGCGAGGGCGCCTTCGGCCTGCTGGTGGGCGAGCGTCTGGTGGTCAATACCCACGGCATCCTCGGCTATGCCGCCATGCAGAGCGGCTCGGTGCGCCAGGCCCTGCAACTGGTGGAGCGCTACTTGGGGCTGCGTACCAGCCTGGTGTCCGTCAGCCTGCGTCAGGATGAAACGTCAGCGCATATCCTTTTCACCCCCAGCTATGCGCTGGGCGATATCCAGCGACCGGTGCTGGAAGCCATCGTGCTGGCGATCAAGAACGTGTTCGATGCCATCACGCTGGGCAGTTATGCGCTCACCCGGGTCAGCTTCCCGTTTGCCCGCCCGGCCTATGCCGAGCTGGCCGAGGAAATGTTCCGCTGCGAGGTGGCCTACGACGCGCAGTGGGCCGGCTTCACCCTGCCGCTCGCGCTGCTCGACCTGCCGCTGAAAATGGCCGACCCGGCCTCGTTCCGCGAGGCCGAGCTGATCTGTCAGCGTGAACTGGACAAGCTGCAGCAGGCCGTGTCGATGAGTGCACGGGTGCGGCGGGTGATGCTGGAGAAGCAGAACGGCTTTCCCAGTCTCAACGTGACGGCGCGCCTGTTCCACCTGACGCCGCGCACCCTGCACAGGCGTCTGCTGGAGGAGGGCACCTCGTTCAAGACGATTCTCGAAGAAGTGCGCCACACCCTGGCGGTAGCGCATCTTCAGGCCGGGCACCTGAGCATCGAAGAGATCGCCTACACCCTCGGCTACACCGATATCGCCAACTTCCGCCGGGCGTTCAAACGCTGGGAAGGCATGCCGCCTGCGCAGTATCGGGAACAGCGGGGAGGCTAAGTTCCACCCTCATTGCCATTGCAGGGTGGCGGTAACCTGATTGCCGACGCCGCCGAATTGCAAGTCTGCGCATAGTTGGCGCAGCAGATATAAGCCACGGCCGTGAAACTGTTCTTCACTCGCCGTCGCTTTGTAGTTCTGGAAGTCGAAACCAGGACCACTGTCGGTAACTGTTACTGATAAACGCTTAATACCCTCCAGGCTCGCTTGTTGGATATCCACCTGCAGTTCTCCGTGCTCCAGTGCTTGCAGGCTGCTCTGACGTAATTGTAGGTAGCGTTCGAACCCGTCAGATAGATGTTTGATGCTGGTATCAAGTCGCAAAAGACCATGCTCGATGGCATTGGCTAGCAACTCTCGCAGTACCAGGCTGAAAATGCCGTGCTGTGCCGGTTCAAGCCCAAGGCTTTGGCAGAAACTGCTGATCAGCGGCTCCAAATCGTGGTTTCGTAGCTGCTCGACATTCAGTTGTAACTGCAGGCTCCAGGGTTTGCACTCGTGAAAGGCTGGGGGCGCCGGCTGCATATCCAGTTTCGCTGGTTCGCAGTAGATGTGCATATACGCAACATCATCGTGAGGTTGTGCTCCTGATGTATGCAGTGCCAGTGCTTCCTGTAGGCGTGCCGCGCGTTGCTCAGGTTTCACGTCATGTAAAACTGCTTCGACTCTGTCCAAGCCAAATTGCATGCCACTGATGGATTCGGCTTCAATCAGTCCATCAGAAAACATGCTGAACTGGCAGCTCTCAGTAATGTGCACGGTTTCGACCTGGCAGCAGAACAGCGGATCGTCCTCATCCAAGATGCCAATCGGAAAATTCAAAGACTCGAACCGCTCCAGTACGCGACCATCGTCGGCCATTAGGAGTGCACCCGGAATACCCCCGTTCCAGATCTGCAAGGTGCCATCAAGCGGGCTATACAAGGCCATCAGCAGAGCGACAAAACGGTTGGCGGGCAGGTACTCGGCACTCTTGCGGTTGAGTTTCCGGGCAATCCCCTCAAGTGAGAATCCCTTGGCTGCCATGTTGTAGAAGGTTTCGCTTACGGGTAGCAGACTCAATGCTGCGGGGAGGTCATGGCCGGTGGCATCGGCCAGTAGAGCGTAGCGATCGCCATTGCTGGCGCGCCAGGCCAGCAGCAGATCTCCAGAAACCTCACTGACTGGTTTTAGAAAATAGTCCAGCTGGCGCCCTTCCAGTTTTGCCGTGCGAGCCAGTCGGCTCATCAGGTAGGCACTGATATTGCGCTCTTCCTTATCACGTTCGCGATATTCGATTAGCTCGCGGTTCTGCCGAGTGATCTGCTCCTGCATCTCGGCAATACGCTGGAATGAGTTGATCTTGGCAGCCAGCATATCCAGGCTCACCGGCTTTGCTACGAAATCATCGCAGCCTGCCTCAAGTGCAGCGATCTGCGCTTCGGTTTCGGCGTTGCCAGAAAGCATCAGGATCGGTCGCCACCCCATGTTCAACTGCAGTTCTCGTAGCAGGCGAGTGGTTTGCTGACCATCTAGGCCTGGCATGCTCTGGTCTACCAGCACTAAATCGAAGGGCTGCTGGGCGTACAACTTCAGAGCCTCATCACCAGATGGCGCATATTGGCATTGATGCCCGACTTTGCTGAGGTAGGACGATAACAACCGGCCAATAGCCGGCTGGTCGTCGATAATCAGAATGCACAGGGCTCTCATGGCTATTCAGTAACTTTGAACAGTTTGAGCATATTGGTGACATGGAGGACGTCGTGTACTACGCCTTGGGGTTTATACAGCTCAACTTCCTTCTGCACTTCGGCTGCTTTCTTGCGCAACGACAACAAAATGCCAATGGCTGCGGAGTCGATGTACTTAACACCGCTCAGATCGATAACCAGAGTGCGTACCTCTTCTTTCGCCAGTTCAGCCTCATAGGCATCGCGAAAAGGGCGGAACGTACTGAAGTCGAAACGCTCGCCAGGACGTATGGTGCTCACATGAGGGGTATTCATGGTATCTCCGGTTGATCATCAGATACTTCGCTCAGTCAGGCATTCGTAGGTGCTGCGATTAGCTGCAACCCTTACAAACCGGCGCCTGCTGATGGGCCAGCAGGGCGTAAGTTACAAGCTTGATTTGTTTCTTCACTCTAGTCGCTGGACCTGAATAAATCCTGACGAGCCAATTACTGGGACGAACCTAGCGAGCGAGGCTTGATGAGGATAGGCGACTGCATCGAACTTACCTGTATTAAGTTAGGCATGCTGGCCTTGCTTAGCAGTGCGTCTGAATCGCCGAGTGGTACTGCTGCCGCTTTTCGGCGCCCAAAGAAAAACCCCTGACTTTCTCAAGGAAAGTCAGGGGTTTATTTGGTGGAGCCGGGGGGATTTGAACCCCCGTCCGCCAGTTCGCCGCTATCGGTTCTACATGCGTAGCCATCTCTATTGAGTTAACTCCGCGCGGCCCGAGTGGCAGGGTGCTTGGAGCGAGCTGCATAAGTTTTAGCCGTTACACCTGCAGCGAGTTTGGCGGCGATCCTGTTCTATCTGACAGACCAAATCTTCGGGTTTACAGGCATCCCCTAGGGTCTGCTGGCGCCCTTAGGCGGCCAGAGCGTAGTTGTCGTCGTTGGCAACTATGAAGTTGTGGCAGCGGATTTACGAGAACTGTCACCTACTCGGCATGCCCCTCAAGTTTTGTTACCGGCGTCGAATCCTAATCGGCCCCAAAACGGTTGGTGCTTGGTATTACGACGCGCAGTGTACGGCAAAGGTTCCGCAGCGTCGACCAGCGGAAGCTCATACACTATGGTCACGTGTTCGGGATGGGCTGCAGGGCTCTGCCAAGGTGGGTGCATGACTGTTAAGCGAAAGCCACTGTTTCGTTGGGTTTGGCGTGCTTTTGTGCAGAGCGCGCTGGTGCCTCTGGTACTGGTGGAGTCGGTGCTGATTGCCGTGTATCTGCTGACCAACGGGGCCATCCGCGATGCTCAGGTTGAGCACCTGCACGAGACGGCTCTGGAGAGCCTGGATGTGGCGGTGCAACGCGAGGCGCGGGTGATCGATGGGCAGTTGCGCGCGTTGATCAGCCACCTGCAGGTATACCGCGATGCGCTGGGTGTTGCGCTGCAGGACCGGCGCTATCAGCCCGATCAGTTGGAGACCGGCCGGCATGCGGTCACGCCTTCCGGGGTGTTTTTCAGTCAGCGCGATGAAGGGCGCGCAGCCTCTTTCTATTCGGCCAGTACGCCTCTGGCGCAGCAGGATCACGCCAAAGCGTTGCGCCTGGCGCAGGTGGACCCGCTGATGGCCTCGATCCGGGCGGCCAATCCTCAGGTGTCGGCGATCTATTTCAATAGCTGGGACAGCTACAACCGGATTCTGCCGTTCTTCATGACGCCCGAGCAGTATCCGCACGACATGGTGATTCCCGAGTACAACTTCTATTACCTGGCTGATGCGCGGCACAACCCGGCACGGCGTGAGGTGTGGACGGATGTCTATCTGGATCCGGCGGGGCAGGGCTGGATGATGTCGGCGATTGCGCCGGTGTATCGCGGTGACTTTCTGGAAGGTGTGGCCGGCCTGGACCTGACCGTGGGCAAGCTGCTGGAGCAGATCAGCCGCCTGAGCGTGCCTTGGTCCGGTTATGCCTTGCTGGTCAGTCGGGAGGGGCGGATTCTGGCGCTGCCGCCGGCTGGGGAGGCGGATTTTGGTCTGCGTGAACTGACGCATTACTCCTATGACGAGGCTGTGCGCCGCGAGCAGCTCAAGCCCGAGGACTTTCGTCTCGATCTCAATCCGGCCTTGCAGCCGCTGGCCCGCAGCGTGGTCAGCAGCACCAGTGGTGTGGATGAGGTGCAGCTTGGTGGCCGGCAGCAACTGGTGGCCTGGAGCGAGATCGAGCAGACCGGTTGGCGCCTGCTGATGGTCATGGATGAAGACCGGGTGTTTGCCCAGACCAACAGTCTGGCTTCGCGTTATCTCAATCTGGGCTACTGGCTGATTGCCGGTCTGGTCGGCTTTTATGTGGTGTTCTTCGGCCTGATGTGGCTGCGGGCGCGGCGATTGAGCCATTTCCTGGCTGATCCGATCAGCGGGGTGATGGCGATGATGCGGCAGATCGGCGAGGGCAATTACCAGCCGCGCATGCAGCACTCGGACATCAGCGAGCTGGAGGATATGGCGCTGGCCGTGGTCCAGACGGGCGCGCATCTGGCCGACAGCGAGCATGAGCGCTGGAAGGCGCAGCAGCATTTGCAGGTGGTGCTGGAGGGTACGACCGAGAGCATCTGGGATGTCGATGTGGTGCAGCAGAGCATGCACATCAGTGGCCGCTTCATTCGCCGCTTTGGTCTGCCGGAAGGACCTTTGCCGTTGCGGCAGTTCAATGAGCGCATCCATCCGCAGGATCGTGAGCGCGTCCGGCAGCTGCGTCAGCGTCTGATGACGGAGGGCGGTGCCTTTGATGCCGAGTATCGCTTTGCCGATGCGCAGGGGCAGTACGCCTGGTTGCTCAGCCGCGGCAAGGTGATCGAGCGCGATGAGCAGGGCCAGGTGCTGCGCATCAGCGGCACGCACATGGATATCTCCAGACTCAAGGCGGTGGAGGAGGAGTTGCGCGAGGCGAGTGTCCAGGCGCAGGCGGCCAGTCAGGCCAAAAGCCGCTTCCTGTCGAGCATGAGTCATGAGCTGCGCACGCCGCTCAATGCCATCAATGGTTTTGCTCAGTTGATCGAGCTGGAATGTGAAAACCGCGACGGGCTGGAGCAGGCGGGTGGTTATGCGCGCGAGATCATCGTGGCCAGTCAGCATCTGACGTCCCTGGTGGATGACATCCTCGACCTGTCGAGTCTGGAGTACGGCCGGCAGCAATTGCAGGTCGAGGCTGTCTGCGTGCTTGAGATGCTGCGCAGTTGTGCGGAGCTGATTCAGCCGGAGGTGCAGTTGCGGCACATGCGGTTGTTGCTGGAGCCGGTGGCTGGTGATCTGTATGTGCAGGCCGACAGCCGCCGCCTGCGTCAGGTGTTGCTCAACCTGCTGTCCAATGCGCTCAAGTACAACGCGGAACGGGGAGAGGTACGTCTGGGTGTCGAGCTGGGGGCGGAGTCCCTGCGTCTGTGGGTGGAGGATCAGGGGCCGGGGCTGACGGCGGCGCAGCAGCAGCAGCTTTTCCAGCCGTTCCAGCGTCTGGGGCGGGAGAACTCCAATACGCCGGGTACCGGTATTGGTCTGGTGCTTTGCCGTGAGCTGGCACTGCTGATGAGCGGGCAGGTTGGGGTGCGCAGTGCGCCGGGCCAGGGCTGTCGTTTCTGGATCGAGTTGCCGCGGGTTGTTGCTCCTGCCGCGTCAGGCGGCGAGGAGCCTGTGCCGCCGCTGGCGGCGGCGCGTCCGCAGTTACTCTGTGTCGAGGATCATCCGGCCAGTCTCAAGGTGGTGCAGGAAGCCTTGCGGGGCATGGCTGATGTGCGTGGGGCAAGCACCTTGCGTCTGGCGCGCGAGTATCTGGCGCAACATCTGCCGGCGTTGTTGCTGCTGGATATCGACTTGCCGGATGGCAGTGGACTGGAGCTGCTTGATGAGCTGCGGGAGCGGCGTGTGCCCGTGCTGGTGATCAGCGCGGTGGCCGACGAGCGTGTGTTCAGCGAGGCGCTGGCGCGGGGTGCGGTGGGGTGTATGGTCAAGCCATTGGACTTGCAGCGCCTGCGTGAGCAGGTGCGCCAGCAGTTGCTCTGAGCCTGCTGGCGTGCCTTAGCGCTGTTCGTGGCGGACGGCGCGCTGGATCTCGCGGTTGGAGTCGCGCTCTCTTTCCACGTCGCGCTTGTCAAATTCCTTCTTGCCCTTGGCCAGAGCAATTTCGCATTTGATCAGGTGCTTCTTCCAGTAGAGCTTCAGGCAGACGCACGCGTAGCCTTTCTGCTGCACGGCGCCAAACAGCTTGCCCAGCTCGCGCTTGTGCAGCAGCAGTTTGCGGGAACGTACCGGGTCGGCGTAGACGTGGGTGCTGGCAGTTGTGAGCGGGGTGATATGACTGCCCAGCAGCCAGGCTTCACCATCCTTGAGCAGGACATAGCTGTCGACCAGCTGTGCCTTGCCGGCCCGCAGGCTTTTCACTTCCCAGCCGGACAGGGCGATGCCCGCTTCGAAGCGGTGCTCGATGAAATAGTCGTGCAGCGCCTTCTTGTTCTGCGCGATGGTGCCTTCGGGGTGTTTCTTTTGCTTAGCCATAGGGGCGGCATTATAAGGACGCCGAGGGTTCTCCGCCATGCTGCCGTGCTTGAGGGGCGGGACGATATCTCCGACAATTCACGTGCATATCCCGCTGCCGGCCCTCCGGGCATGGTGGCGTTCAATCGCAGTCGGAAGAAGTCAGATTATGAGTACCCATATCCAGCGCTCGGCTTTGTTGCCCTTCCCGGCGCCGGCCCTGTATGCGCTGGTCAACGATGTGGCGCGGTATCCGGAGTTTCTTCCCTGGTGTGCCGCCGCCTCGGTGCTGGAAGAAACGCCGGAGCTGATGCGGGCCGGGCTTACGGTGGCCAAGGGCAGCATCAGCCAGCGTTTCGTCACCCGCAATACGCTGACCCCAGGGACCAGTATCGAGATGAATCTCGAAGAAGGTCCGTTCAGCCAGCTGCATGGTATCTGGCAGTTCAAGGCACTGGGCGACAAGGCCTGCAAGATCAGTCTCGACCTGACCTTTGATTACGCCGGGCCTCTGGTCAAGGCTACGCTGGGGCCGCTGTTCACTCAGGCCGCCAATACACTGGTCGATGCATTTTGTCAGAGGGCAAAGCAACTTCATGGATAAGCAGACGCTGGTTGTCGAGGTGGTTTATGCCCTGCCGGACAAGCAGAAGCTACTGAGCCTCAGTGTGCCGCGCGGCACCACGGTGCGTGAGGTGGCGCTGCGCTCGGGGATGGATGCTTTCTTTCCGGGGCTGGATCTGGCGAATGCGCCGCTGGGCATTTTCGGCAAGGCTGTCAGCAAGCCCGATGAGCGGGCGATCGAGGAAGGTGAGCGGGTGGAAATCTACCGTCCGCTGATTGCTGATCCGAAAGAGGTGCGCAAGCAGCGCGCGGCCAAGGCGGCTCAGGCCAAGCAGGCCGACGATGCGGCCGATGCTTGATTAGCATGCACAAAAAAGCCCGGCATTGCCGGGCTTTTTTGTTTGGCCGAATTATTCCGGCATGGGTTCCAGTGGCTCCGGCGTCGGCACCGGGATGGCTTCCACGCTGTCGACTTCCTGCTGGATCTGCTCTTCCAGCGAGCCAGGGGCTGCGCGCTCGATGAGTTCGCTCTGCGGCTTGCTGCTGTCGGAGGGAGTGACACGGGTTTCACCGCCGCTGCCGCGGATTTCGTCGTCACGGGAAACGCCAGGCATAAAGTCGCCCGACAGACCGGCAAGCTGGTCACCATTGAAAACCAGGCTGACGCGTTCCTGTTGGCGCTGACCGCCACCGGGCTGGATGCTGTACAGATAATCCCAGCGATTGGCATGGAAAGTGTCGGTAATCAGCGGGTTGCCCATGATAAACCGCACTTGCCGCCGGGTCATTCCGGGCTTGAGCTGGTCTATCATGTCCTGCGTTACGACGTTGCCCTGCTGGATGTCGATTTTGTACACCCCGGGAAATGAACAGCCGGCAAGTGCGGCGAGCCCGACAAGGGTGAGACTGGTCAGCATGAGCTTGGCTTTTTGCATCAAGGGGCGACTTCCACTATCTTGGGGCCACGAAAAATCCCGATGATACCTGCATTGCGGGGTGCTGCGAAGCACTCCAGCCGAGAAAGCTGACCATGGTAGAAAATAGCGAACTGCGCAAAGCCGGCCTCAAAGTGACCCTGCCACGGGTCAAGATCCTGCAGATGTTGGACTCTGCGGGTCTGCGTCACATGAGCGCTGAAGATGTCTACAAGGCGTTGATGGAGGCGGGCGAGGACGTGGGCCTGGCCACCGTTTATCGCGTACTGACCCAGTTCGAGGCGGCAGGCCTGGTGGTGCGGCACAACTTCGACGGTGGTCATGCCGTGTTCGAACTGGCCGATGGCGGTCATCACGACCACATGGTGTGTGTCGATACCGGCGAAGTGATCGAGTTTATCGACCCGGCAATCGAGAAACGGCAGAAAGAGATCGTGGCCGAGCACGGTTTCGAGCTGGTCGATCACAATCTGGTGCTGTACGTGCGCAAGAAACAGTAACGGTTCTGAGTGTTAGAAAAAACGGCGACCCTGGTCGCCGTTTTTCATTTATAGAGGTTCATCAGGCGCAACTGGCGGCCAGCATCTTGCGGGCGTGGGCAAGGGACTCGTCGGTCAGGTCGAGGCCGCCAAGCATACGAGCGACTTCCTCGATGCGCTGTTCGGCGTCCAGTGTGGCGACGGCGGTGCGGGTTCCCTCGCTGCCACGCTGCTTGTGCACGAACAGGTGCTGATGGCCCTGAGCGGCAACCTGTGGCAGGTGTGTGACGGTCAGTACCTGACCGCGCTCACCGAGTCTGCGCAGCAACTGACCGACCACTTCCGCGGTGGGGCCACCGATGCCCACGTCGACTTCGTCGAACACCAGTGTGGGTACGCGCGAGGTTTGCGCGGTAATGACCTGAATGGCCAGGCTGATGCGGGACAGTTCCCCTCCGGAGGCGACCTTGGCCAGGCCTTTGAGCGGTTGGCCGGGGTTGGCGCTGACCTGAAACTCGATCTGCTCCAGGCCATTGGGCTGCAGATTCTCGCTGTCCTGGGCGATGAGCTGGATATTGAAGCGGCCGCCGGGCATGCCCAGTCGCTGCATCTCAATTTCCACGGCGCTGGCCAGTGTACTGGCTGCAGCCTGGCGCAGCTGGCTCAGTTCGCTCGCCTTTTCCTGATAATGGCGGGCGTAGGCGGCCAGTTCGTCAGTCAGTCGCTCCACGGCTTCATCGTCGGCATTCAGGCTTTCCAGTTCGTCCAGCAGGCGCTGCTGCAGTTGGCCCAGATCGCCCGGTTGCACGCGGTGCTTGCGCGCCAGGCTGTAGATGCTGTCGAGGCGATCCTCCAGTTGCTGCTGACGTTGCGGGTCGGCATCGAAGTGATCGATGAAGCGATTGAGTTCGCCGACGGCTTCCTCCACCTGGATCTGTGCGCTGGCCAGCAGGTTGGTGGCCTCGCTGAGTGCGCCGGGCTGATTGCTGAAAGCGCCAAGCCGGTTGAGGCTGGCGGTCAGTGCGGACAGGACGTTGCCGGCATCGCTCTCGCTGCACAGCTCTAGCACCTGACGACAGGTACTCAGCAGTTGTTCGGCATTGCTCAGGGTCTTGTGTTCCTGCTCCAGTTGCTCCAGCTCGTTGTCGCCGAGGGAGAGGTTTTCCAGCTCCTCCAGTTGATAGCTGAGCAACTGATGGCGGGCGCGCTGCTCATCGCTGCTGCTGGAAAGGCGTTCCAGCTCGCTGCGGGTCTGTTTCCAGCGCTGGGCTGCCAGCTGCACCTGACGGGCCAGATCACTGGCGCCGGCATATTCATCGAGCAGCCGGCGGTGGGTGTCGGGTTTGAGCAGGGACTGGTGTTCGTGCTGGCTGTGAATGTCGATCAGCAGCTCGCCAAGGGCCTTGAGATCGCCCTGTGGGCAGGGGCTGCCATTGATATAGGCGCGTGAGCGGCCCTCGCTGGTGATGACCCGGCGCAGAATGCAGGGGCCTTCAGTGTCCAGGTCGCGCTCGTTCAGCCAACTGCGGGCTTCGGGAATGTCGGCCAGATCGAAGCTGGCGAGAATATCGGCCTTGTCCGCTCCCGGACGAACCACGCCGCTGTCGGCGCGGTCACCGAGCGCCAGGCCGAGGGCGTCCAGCATGATCGACTTGCCGGCGCCGGTTTCCCCGGTAATCACGCTCATGCCGCCCTGCAGTTCGAGGTCGAGGTGTTCGACGATGGCGTAGTTGTGAACGGAGAGGTGCACCAGCATGGCAAGGCTCCTGAAAATGAAGGCTGTTCATTTATACAGTAGTTGTTTTTCTGCTGGCAATCACCTGTTGCCCTTGAAATGGTTAAAACCATCCCCAGATTAGGGGCATGCAAACGAGCGGTGCCTCGTTGTCGATTGAAAGGAGAGGACGATGTCTGACGAACAGATTCTGGATAACCAGGGCCCTGAGACTGCGCAAGCGGCGCCCGATCTGCAGGCGCGTGTCGCCGAGCTGGAAGAGCAGCTGGCTGCTGCTCAGGATCAGTCGCTGCGTGTGGCGGCCGATCTGCAAAACATCCGTCGGCGTGCCGAGCAGGACGTCGAGAAGGCGCACAAGTTTGCCCTGGAGAAGTTCGCATCTGATCTGCTGCCGGTTGTCGACAGCCTGGAGCGCGGTCTGGAGCTTTCCAGCCCGGACGACGAGGCGATCAAGGCTGTGCGCGAAGGCATGGAACTGACCCTCAAGCTGTTCCACGACACCCTCAAGCGCTATCAGGTCGATGCGGTCGACCCGCATGGCGCGCCGTTCAATCCGGAGCACCACCAGGCCATGGCCATGCAGGAAAGCCACCACGTTGAGCCGAACAGCGTGCTCAAGGTGTTCCAGAAGGGCTATCTGCTCAATGGCCGCCTGCTGCGCCCCGCCATGGTGGTGGTCAGCAAGGCGCCGGCTGAACCTGCGCCGTCGATTGATGAGCAGGCTTGAAATCCTTCAGGCCGACCCCATCTGTTAGATCAAGCGAATTAAGTGCCGAGGCGCGGACCAAATCATCGGTCGCCAGCGCCGCCAACGTTAAAGACATAGTTTCCGGAGAGTGAAAATGGGCAAGATTATTGGTATCGACCTGGGCACCACCAACTCCTGCGTGGCGATCCTGGAAAACGGCAACGTCAAAGTTATCGAGAACGCCGAAGGCGCGCGTACCACGCCTTCGATCATCGCCTACAGCAACGATGGCGAGACTCTGGTTGGTCAGAGCGCCAAGCGTCAGGCCGTCACCAACCCGCAGAACACCCTGTACGCGGTCAAGCGTCTGATCGGTCGTCGTTTCGAAGAAGATGTCGTGCAGAAAGACATCAAGATGGTGCCTTACAAGATCGCCAAGGCCGACAACGGTGACGCCTGGGTGGAAGTGAAGGGCCAGAAGATGGCGCCGCCGCAGATTTCTGCCGAAGTGCTGAAGAAGATGAAGAAGACCGCCGAAGACTACCTCGGCGAGGCCGTGACCGAAGCGGTGATCACCGTGCCGGCCTACTTCAACGACAGCCAGCGTCAGGCCACCAAGGACGCCGGCCGCATCGCCGGTCTGGACGTCAAGCGCATCATCAACGAGCCGACCGCGGCTGCGCTGGCCTATGGCATGGACAAGGCCAAGGGCGACTCCACCGTGATCGTCTATGACCTGGGCGGTGGTACCTTCGACGTGTCGGTGATCGAGATTGCTGAGGTTGACGGTGAGCACCAGTTCGAAGTGCTGGCCACCAACGGTGACACCTTCCTCGGTGGTGAAGACTTCGACATCCGTCTGATCGACTACCTCGTAGACGAGTTCAAGAAAGAAAGCGGCATGGACCTCAAGGGCGATCCGCTGGCCATGCAGCGCCTGAAAGAAGCCGCTGAAAAGGCCAAGATCGAGCTGTCTTCCAGCACTCAGACCGACGTCAACCTGCCGTACATCACTGCAGATCAGACCGGTCCGAAGCACCTCAATGTGAAGATTTCCCGCGCCAAGCTGGAAGCGCTGGTTGAGGATCTGGTTGCCCGTACCATCGAGCCTTGCCGCACTGCGCTGAAGGACGCCGGTATCGACGTTTCCGAGATCAATGAAGTGATCCTGGTGGGCGGTCAGACCCGCATGCCGATGGTGCAGCAGAAGGTTGCCGAGTTCTTCGGCAAGGAAGCGCGCAAGGACGTCAACCCGGATGAAGCCGTTGCCATCGGTGCGGCCATTCAGGGCGCGGTGCTCTCGGGCGACGTGAAAGACGTACTGCTGCTCGACGTATCTCCGCTGACCCTGGGTATCGAAACCATGGGCGGCGTGATGACTGCGCTGATCGAGAAGAACACCACCATCCCGACCAAGAAATCGCAGGTGTTCTCGACTGCTGACGACAACCAGAGCGCCGTGACCATTCACGTGCTGCAGGGTGAGCGCAAGCAGGCCAGCAGCAACAAGTCGCTGGGCAAGTTCGATCTGGCCGAGATTCCGCCGGCTCCGCGTGGCGTGCCGCAGATCGAAGTGACCTTCGATATCGATGCCAACGGCATCCTGCACGTGTCCGCCAAGGACAAGGCTACCGGTAAGCAGCAGTCCATCGTGATCAAGGCCAACTCCGGTCTGTCCGAGGAAGAAATCCAGCAGATGGTGCGCGATGCCGAGGCCAACGCCGAGGAAGACCGCAAGTTCGAAGAGCTGGCCACTGCGCGCAACCAGGGCGATCAGCTGGTGCATGCCACCCGCAAGATGATCACCGAGGCGGGCGACAAGGCGACTGCCGAGGAAAAAGCGGCCATCGAGAAGGCTGTCGAAGAGCTGGACGCCGCCGTCAAGGGCGACGACAAGGCGGCTATCGAAGCCAAGATGGCGGCGCTGTCCGAAGTCACCGCTCCGCTGGCGCAGAAGATGTATGCCGAGCAGGCTCAGGCAGCTGATGCCGGTGCGGCGGGCGACGCCAAAGGCGCGGCAGACGACGTGGTCGATGCCGAGTTCGAAGAAGTGAAAGACAACAAGTAAGCGTCACGCTCCCCTCCGGCTCACCTGCGGGTGAGCATGATCTGCCGCGCGGGAGCTTGCTCCCGCGTCGGCGTATCTGGACGGTACGAATTGAAGGTGCAGGAAAGTTATGGCCAAGCGTGACTATTACGAAGTGCTCGGAGTCGAGCGCGGTGCCAGTGAGGCGGAGCTGAAAAAGGCTTATCGCCGCCTGGCGATGAAGTATCACCCGGATCGCAATCCGGACAACAAAGAAGCCGAGGAGAAGTTCAAGGAGGCCAACGAGGCCTACGAAGTGCTCTCCGATGCTGCCAAGCGCTCGGCCTACGACCAGTACGGCCACGCTGGCGTCGACCCGCAGATGGGCGGCGGCGGTTTTGGTGGCGGCGGTGGCGCGAGCTTCTCCGACATCTTCGGCGATGTGTTCAGCGATTTCTTCGGCGGCGGTGGCGGTCGTGGCGGTCGCGGCGGGGCTCAGCGTGGTGCTGACCTGCGCTATACCCTGGACCTTGATCTGGAAGAGGCGGTGCGCGGCACCACCGTGACCATCAAGGTGCCGACTCTAGTGGGTTGCAAGACCTGCGATGGCTCCGGGGCCAAGAAGGGCACCAGTCCTGTGACCTGTACCACCTGTGGTGGCGCCGGTCAGGTGCGCATGCAGCAGGGCTTCTTCTCGGTGCAGCAGACCTGTCCGCGCTGCCATGGCAGCGGCAAGATGATCACCGATCCCTGTGGCAGCTGCCATGGTCAGGGGCGCGTGGAAGAACACAAGACGCTGTCGGTCAAAGTGCCGGCGGGTGTCGATACCGGTGACCGCATTCGCCTGTCGGGCGAGGGTGAAGCCGGGACACAGGGTGGTCCGGCGGGCGATCTGTACGTGGTGGTCAGTGTGCGCGAGCACTCGATCTTCCAGCGCGATGGCAAACATCTGTACTGTGAGGTGCCGATCAGCTTCGCCGATGCGGCGCTGGGCGGCGAGCTGGAAGTGCCGACTCTGGATGGCCGGGTCAAACTGAAGATCCCGGAAGGCACTCAGACCGGCAAACTGTTCCGCCTGCGTGGCAAGGGCGTGGCTCCGGTGCGCGGTGGCGATGCCGGCGACCTGATGTGCCGGGTGGCGGTGGAAACGCCGGTCAACCTGAGCAAGCGTCAGCGTGAGCTGCTGGAAGAGTTCCGTGGCTCGCTGGAAGGCGACAGCTCGCACTCGCCGAAAGCCAGTGGCTGGTTCGAGGGTGTGAAGCGCTTTTTTGGCGACCTCTGATTAATAACGCTGCAGCCTGGAGCTGAGTGATGCGACGAATTGCTGTGATGGGCGCCGCCGGGCGCATGGGCAAGAATCTGATCGAAGCGGTCAATCAGGCGGTCGGTGCACAACTGACTGCTGCCATTGATCGTCCGGATAGCAGCCTGATCGGCGCGGATGCGGGCGAGCTGGCGGGCATCGGCCGCAATGGTGTGGTGTTGGGAGGCGATCTGGCGGCTGTGCTGGATCAGTTTGATGTGGTGATCGATTTCACCCATCCCAGCGTGACCCTGAAAAACCTGGAAATCTGCCGTCAGGCCGGCAAGGCCATGATCATTGGTACCACCGGTTTCACGGTAGAGGAGAAACAGCTGCTGTCTGAGGCGGCCAAGCAGATTCCGATCGTGTTTGCCGCCAACTACAGCGTGGGCGTCAATCTGTGTCTGAAGCTGCTCGACACGGCGGCGCGTGTGCTGGGCGATGATGTCGATATCGAGGTCATCGAAGCTCACCACCGCCACAAGGTCGATGCGCCGTCCGGCACAGCGCTGCGCATGGGCGAGGTGGTGGCCAATGCACTGGGGCGAGATCTGGAAAAGGTCGCCGTCTATGGGCGTGAAGGCCAGACCGGCGCCCGTGAACGCGAAACCATCGGTTTTGCCACGGTGCGCGCCGGCGATGTGGTGGGTGATCACACGGTGCTGTTCGCTGCCGATGGCGAGCGCGTGGAGATCACACACAAGGCGTCCAGTCGCATGACCTTTGCCAATGGTGCCGTCCGCGCTGCGTTGTGGCTGGAAAAGCAGCCGGCAGGCCTGTACGACATGCAGGATGTGCTCGGTTTACGCTGAGTGGGACAAATCGACCCAGTCTTGCGGTGGACCAAAATGACGCATTCCTGTAAAATGCAGCTTTAGTGTGTTCATTAAAAGTTACGCAGAATGGTTCAGATAAAAAAGCGGGGTGACGGTCAACACGTCATCCCGCTTTTTTACAACCTGCGTTTGCGCAAGCCTAGATCTACGGGAGGTCTTCTTGACTAAGCCAGCCATACTCGCCCTTGCTGACGGCAGCATTTTTCGCGGCGATTCCATTGGAGCCGATGGTCATACCATTGGTGAGGTCGTGTTCAATACGGCCATGACCGGCTATCAGGAAATCCTCACCGATCCTTCCTATGCCCAGCAGATCGTTACCCTGACCTACCCGCACATCGGTAACACCGGCACCACGCCGGAAGACGCCGAAGCCAACCGCGTGTGGGCTGCCGGTCTGATCATTCGTGACCTGCCGCTGCTGTCTTCGTGCTGGCGCGACAAGCAGCCGCTGGATGCCTATCTCAAAGAGAACGGCACCGTGGCCATCGCCGGTATCGATACTCGCCGCCTGACGCGCATCCTGCGTGAGAAAGGCTCGCAGAATGGCTGCATTCTGGTGGGCGACGACGCTACTGAAGAGAAAGCACTGGAACTGGCGCGCAGCTTCCCGGGCCTCAAGGGCATGGACCTGGCCAAGGAAGTTACCACTGCCGAGCGTTATGAGTGGCGCTCCAGTGTGTGGCAGCTCAAGGGCGACTTCCACCCGGAAATCGCTGCGTCCGAACTGCCTTATCACGTGGTGGCCTATGACTTCGGCGTCAAACTGAACATCCTGCGCATGCTGGTTGCGCGCGGTTGCCGCGTCACCGTGGTGCCCGCCAAGACCCCGGCCAGCGAAGTGCTGGCTCTGAATCCGGATGGCGTGTTCCTCTCCAACGGCCCTGGCGATCCCGAGCCGTGCGACTATGCCATTCAGGCCATCAAAGAAGTGCTGGAAACCGAGATTCCGGTATTCGGCATCTGCTTGGGCCACCAGTTGCTGGCCCTGGCTTCCGGTGCCAAGACCGTGAAGATGGGCCACGGCCACCACGGTGCCAACCACCCGGTGCAGGACCTGAAAACCGGCGTGGTGATGATCACCAGCCAGAACCACGGCTTTGCCGTGGAAGAAAGCAGCCTGCCGGCCAACCTGCGTGCCACCCACAAGTCGCTGTTCGACGGCACCCTGCAGGGTATCGAGCGCACCGACAAGGAAGCCTTCAGCTTCCAGGGGCACCCGGAAGCGAGCCCGGGCCCGCATGATGTGGCCCCGCTGTTCGACCGCTTCATCGAAGCCATGGCCAAGCGCCGTTAAGCCTGCCGACTGACCCAAGGATTCGAGTAAGAAACATGCCAAAACGTACAGATATCAAAAGCATCCTGATCCTCGGCGCCGGCCCCATCGTCATTGGCCAGGCCTGTGAGTTCGACTACTCCGGCGCTCAGGCGTGCAAGGCCCTGAAGGAAGAAGGTTTCCGCGTCATTCTGGTGAACTCCAACCCAGCCACCATCATGACCGACCCGGCCATGGCCGACGCCACCTACATCGAGCCGATCAAATGGCAGACCGTGGCCAAGATCATCGAGAAGGAGCGTCCGGACGCTCTGTTGCCGACCATGGGTGGCCAGACCGCGCTGAACTGTGCGCTGGATCTGGAACGTCATGGCGTGCTGGAAAAGTTCGGCGTCGAGATGATCGGAGCCAATGCCGACACCATCGACAAGGCTGAAGACCGCTCGCGCTTCGACAAGGCGATGAAAGACATCGGTCTGGCCTGCCCGGTTTCCGGCATCGCGCACAGCATGGAAGAGGCCTACGGCGTTCTGGAAAAGGTCGGCTTCCCCTGCATCATCCGTCCGTCGTTCACCATGGGTGGCACCGGCGGTGGTATCGCCTACAACCGCGAAGAGTTCGAAGAAATCTGCGCCCGCGGCCTAGATCTGTCGCCGACCAGCGAGCTGCTGATCGACGAATCGCTGATCGGCTGGAAGGAATACGAGATGGAGGTGGTCCGCGACAAGAAGGACAACTGCATCATCGTCTGCTCCATCGAAAACTTCGACCCGATGGGCGTGCACACTGGCGACTCCATCACCGTGGCTCCGGCGCAGACCCTGACCGACAAGGAATACCAGATCATGCGCAACGCCTCCCTGGCGGTGCTGCGCGAGATCGGCGTTGAAACCGGCGGCTCCAACGTACAGTTCGGTATCTGCCCGAATACCGGCCGCATGGTCGTGATCGAGATGAACCCGCGCGTGTCGCGTTCCTCGGCGCTGGCCTCCAAGGCCACTGGTTTCCCGATCGCCAAGATCGCGGCCAAGCTGGCTGTCGGCTATACCCTTGACGAGCTGCAGAACGACATCACCGGTGGCCGCACTCCGGCTTCGTTCGAGCCGGCCATCGACTACGTCGTCACCAAGATTCCGCGTTTCGCCTTCGAGAAGTTCCCCAAGGCCGATGCCCGCCTGACCACCCAGATGAAATCCGTGGGTGAAGTCATGGCCATCGGTCGTACCTTCCAGGAATCCGTGCAGAAAGCCCTGCGCGGCCTGGAAGTGGGCGTGGCCGGCTTTGATCCGAAACTCGATCTCAACGATCCGGAAGCCGAGAGCACCCTGCGCCGCGAGCTGACCGTGCCGAGTGCCGACCGTATCTGGTACGTGGCTGACGCCTTCCGCGCCGGCAAGACCGTTGATGAGGTCTTCCAGCTGACCAACATCGACGAATGGTTCCTGGTGCAGATCGAGGATCTGATCAAGGACGAGGAGAAGGTCAAGACCCTCGGCCTGTCCTCCATCGACTACGACCTGATGTTCAAGCTCAAGCGCAAGGGCTTCTCCGACGCGCGTCTGGCCAAGCTGCTCGGCGTTTCCGAGAAGAGCCTGCGTGCTCATCGTCACAAGCTAAAAGTGCTGCCGGTGTACAAACGCGTCGACACCTGTGCCGCCGAGTTCGCCACCGATACCGCCTACATGTATTCGACCTACGAGGAAGAGTGCGAGGCCAATCCGAGCGGCCGCGACAAGATCATGATTCTCGGCGGCGGTCCCAACCGCATCGGCCAGGGCATCGAGTTCGACTATTGCTGCGTACATGCCGCGCTGGCCATGCGTGAAGACGGTTACGAGACCATCATGGTCAACTGCAACCCGGAAACCGTCTCCACCGACTACGACACCTCCGATCGCCTGTACTTTGAGCCGGTGACCCTGGAAGACGTGCTGGAAATCGTTCGCGTCGAGCAGCCCAAGGGCGTGATCGTGCAGTACGGCGGCCAGACTCCGCTGAAGATCTGCCGTGCTCTGGAAGAAGCCGGAGTGCCGATCATCGGCACCAGCCCCGAGGCCATCGACCGCGCCGAAGACCGCGAGCGCTTCCAGCAGATGGTCCAGCGCCTCGGTCTGCGCCAGCCGGCCAACGCCACCGCGCGCAGCGAAGACGAGGCCCTGGCCCTATCCAAGGGCATCGGTTACCCGATGGTCGTGCGTCCGTCCTATGTACTGGGCGGTCGGGCGATGGAAATCGTCTATCAGGAAGAAGAGCTCAAGCGCTACATGCGCGAAGCGGTGAAAGTGTCCAACGACAGCCCGGTGCTGCTTGATCGCTTCCTCAACTGCGCCATTGAAGTGGACGTGGATGCGGTGTGCGACGGCGAGACCGTGGTTATCGGCGCGATCATGCAGCACATCGAACAGGCCGGCGTGCACTCCGGTGACTCCGCCTGCTCGCTGCCGCCGTACTCGCTACCGGCACACATCCAGGACGAGATCCGCGAGCAGGTCAAGAAGATGGCCCTGGAGCTCGGCGTGGTCGGTCTGATGAATGTGCAGATGGCCGTGCAGGGTGAAGACATTTATGTCATCGAAGTGAACCCACGCGCCTCGCGTACCGTGCCGTTCGTCTCCAAGTGCGTTGGTGAGTCGCTGGCCAAGGTCGCGGCCCGCGTCATGGCCGGCAAGAGCCTGGCCGAGGTGGGCTACACCCAGGAAATCATCCCGCCGTTCTTCAGCGTCAAGGAAGCGGTATTCCCCTTCGCCAAGTTCCCGGGTGTCGACCCGATCCTAGGCCCGGAAATGAAGTCCACCGGTGAGGTCATGGGCGTTGGTGACAGCTTCGGCGAAGCCTTCGCCAAGGCCCAGCTGGGCGCCAGCGAAATCCTGCCGAACTCCGGCTGTGCTTTCATCAGCGTGCGCGAGGATGACAAGCCGGAGGCCGTACAGGTCGCGCGTGACCTGGTGGCGCTGGGCTTCGAGGTGGTGGCCACTGCAGGCACCGCCAAGGTGATTGAGGCGGCCGGCCTGCCGGTGCGTCGTGTGAACAAGGTGACTGAAGGTCGTCCGCATGTCGTCGACATGATCAAGAACGACGAAGTCACCCTGATCATCAACACCACCGAAGGTCGTCAGTCCATCGCTGACTCGTATTCGATCCGTCGTAACGCTCTGCAGCACAAGATCTACTGCACCACCACCATCGCGGCGGGGCAGGCGGTCTGCGAAGCGCTGAAGTTCGGTCCCGAGAAGACCGTGCGCCGGCTGCAGGATCTGCATGCAGGAATCAAGGCATGAACAAGTACCCCATGACCGTTCAGGGCGCTCGCGCCCTGGAAGAGGAGCTGGCGCACCTGACCAAGGTGCGTCGTCCCGCACTCAGTCAGGCGATTGCCGAGGCTCGCGAGCTGGGTGACCTTAAGGAAAACGCCGAATACCATGCCGCGCGTGAAGAGCAGGGCATGGTTGAGGCGCGTGTGCGTGATATCGAAGGTCGTCTGCAGAATGCGGTGATCATCGATGTGACCACCATTGCGCATACCGGCAAGGTGATCTTCGGCACTACCGTGGAAATCGCCAACGTTGAAACCGACGAGAGCGTGACCTACCAGATCGTTGGTGAAGACGAAGCCGACATCAAGCAGGGCAAGATTTCCGTTGGCTCGCCCATCGCCCGTGCCCTGGTCGGCAAGGAAGAGGGTGATGTGGTGACGGTGCAGACCCCCAGTGGCTTGATCGAGTACGAGATTGTCGAAGTCCGCCATCTCTGACGCCATTCCGCTCTCGGCGGGCGTCATTACCTGGCGCCTGGCCCTGACCTGCTGGGTGGGCGGTATGTGGATGTTCCACTTCGTTCTGTTGCCCATGCTGGAACAGGCGGGGATGGCCAGCTTGCTGGTGGAGGGCGTGGCCGACAGGTTGCGTCCGGCGCTGGTAGGCTTCGCCGCTTTCTGTGCACTGTTGCAGCTGTGGGTGTTGTGGCTGGCAGAGGGGCGTCGCGCCGTTCTGGGCTTGCGCGGTCAGCTGTTGTTCGCGGTGCTGGGCTTGGCGCTGCTGTTCTTCCTGGCTCGGCACTGGTGGTCGGCGGAATTGTTCTGGCAGCTGCTGGGCTATCTCGGCCAGGCTTTTTGCGGACTGTTGCTGGTATTGCAGGCGGGGCCGGCCATTGAATCGGTGCGCAACGCCTGAGGCGCTGCGCACTGTCATGCTCAGAGTGCGCTGAAGCGGCTGATGTTGGACAGGTTTTTGTTCGGCTTGGGGTTTCTGCGATAGAGCAGTGCCATCTTGCCGATCACCTGCACCAGTTCGCAGCGGCCGACACGGCTGATCTCATCGATGAGAGCGCGGCGATCTTCGCGCTCGGTGATGCGAAACTGCACTTTGATCAGTTCGTGGTCGTTCAGGGCGCGTTCCAGCTCAGCAACAACCCCTTCGCTCAAACCGTTTTCCGCCACGATCAACACTGGTTTGAGGTGGTGGCCGATGGATTTGAACTGCTTCTTCTGCTCTTGAGTGAGCGCCATAATTTGACCTCTAGGTCTGAACTCTTTGGAAACGGTCGCTAGTTTAACCGAGCGAGCGATGGCAGCCCAGCCAAACCCAAGTATCAGCGGTAATTGCTCGGTTACTCTTGTGATTATTGAAATAGCCCCAATATCTTTTGTGTTGCGCCTATCTGTGCTGAATGTAGGTGGCAGGCGTCTGTCGCTGAGTAGTCGTGTGCATGAGCAAAATCCGCTCGCTCGTGGCTTTCGCGGAGCCTAGACTGGTTTCAGGTAGTAAAGCGTTACAGAGCGTGCCTGCGGGGCGAGGGGCTTTGGTGTAAGTTAAGGCGGGTAATCAACCAGCCGTGATACGGAGTGGCGCCTCGGGATGGGGCGAGCTTCAGAGGGTAGTGAATTGAACGATATGGCAAAGAACCTGATCCTGTGGCTGATCATCGCAGCCGTCCTGGTGACGGTGATGAACAACTTCTCCAGCCCTACTGAAGCCAGCAAGCTGAACTATTCCGAGTTCATCCAGCAGGTGCAGCAGGGTGCAGTCACCGAGGTGACGGTCAACGGCTATATCATCAGCGGCAAGCGAGCGGACGGCACCAAGTTCGATACCGTGCGTCCTGCTATAGAAGATCGTGGGCTGATCAAGGATCTGCTCGACAACAACGTCAAGATCATTGGTGAGCAGCCTGAGCGTCAGAGCATCTGGACCCAGTTGCTGGTCGCCAGCTTCCCGATTCTGGTCATCATTGCCGTTTTCATGTTCTTCATGCGCCAGATGCAAGGCGGCGCTGGCGGCAAGGGTGGGCCGATGAGCTTTGGCAAGAGCAAGGCTCGGCTGCTTTCGGAAGATCAGGTCAAAACCACTCTGGCTGACGTCGCCGGTTGCGATGAGGCCAAGGAAGAAGTCGGTGAGCTGGTCGAGTTTCTGCGTGATCCGGGCAAGTTCCAGCGTCTGGGTGGCCGAATTCCCCGTGGCGTGCTGATGGTTGGCCCGCCTGGTACCGGTAAGACCCTGTTGGCCAAGGCTATCGCGGGTGAAGCCAAGGTGCCGTTCTTCACCATCTCCGGTTCCGACTTCGTCGAGATGTTTGTTGGTGTCGGTGCCAGTCGCGTGCGTGACATGTTCGAACAGGCCAAGAAGCATGCGCCCTGCATCATCTTTATCGATGAAATCGACGCAGTAGGTCGTCATCGTGGCGCTGGTCTGGGTGGCGGTCACGATGAGCGCGAGCAGACCCTGAACCAACTCCTGGTGGAAATGGATGGCTTTGAAATGAACGATGGCATCATCGTCATTGCGGCCACCAACCGTCCCGACGTGCTGGATCCGGCGCTGCTGCGTCCAGGTCGCTTTGACCGTCAGGTGGTGGTCGGTCTGCCGGATATCCGTGGTCGTGAGCAGATTCTCAAGGTCCACATGCGCAAGGTGCCAATGGGCGATAACGTCGATGCGGCCGTTATTGCGCGTGGCACGCCGGGCTTCTCCGGTGCGGATTTGGCCAACCTGGTGAATGAGGCCTCCTTGTTTGCTGCTCGGGCCAACAAACGACTGGTAGAAATGAAGGAGTTCGAGCTGGCCAAGGACAAGATCATGATGGGTGCCGAGCGCAAATCCATGGTCATGTCCGACAAGGAGAAGCTCAACACGGCCTACCACGAAGCGGGGCACGCCATCGTCGGTCGTTTGGTGCCTGAGCACGATCCTGTCTACAAGGTATCGATCATTCCGCGCGGGCGTGCTTTGGGTGTGACCATGTTCCTGCCCGAGGAAGATCGTTACAGCCTGTCCAAGCGTGCGCTGGAGAGTCAGATCTGTTCGCTCTTCGGTGGGCGTATCGCTGAGGAGATGACCCTGGGTTTCGATGGTGTGACCACGGGTGCGTCCAATGACATCATGCGCGCTACCCAGATTGCACGAAACATGGTGACCAAGTGGGGCTTGTCGGAAAAGCTCGGTCCGCTGATGTATGCCGAAGAGGAGGGTGAAGTCTTCCTGGGGCGCAGTGCGGGCAGTCAACACACCAATGTGTCGGGTGATACCGCCAAGCTGATTGATCAGGAAGTTCGCCGCATCATTGATGACAGTTACGGTCGTGCGCGGCGCCTGCTCGAAGAAAATCGAGACAAGCTGGATGTGATGGCCGAGGCGTTGATGAAGTACGAAACCATTGATGCCGAGCAGATCAGTGACATCATGGACGGCCGCCCGCCTCGCGAGCCGCGTGACTGGCAGGGCGGTTCGGGTAGTACTGCGACGCCAGATGCTCCGGTAGATGCGCCGCAGTCACCAATCGGTGGTCCGGCCGGCGAGCACTAAGGCTTTCGATGACCAGTCAGCCTTCTCTGACCCGGCTGCCGTGTGGTAGCCGGGTTCTTGATTTGGCCCATCCGCACGTGATGGGTATTCTCAATGTCACCCCCGACTCTTTTTCTGATGGCGGCCGTTACAGTGCTCTGGATGCGGCGCTTTTCCATGCGCAAGCGATGGTCAGGGCTGGGGCTTCCTTGATCGATGTCGGCGGCGAGTCGACTCGTCCGGGTGCTCACCCCGTTTCTCCAGTTGAGGAGATGGAGCGCGTTGCGCCTGTGGTCGAGCGTATCGTGGCGGAGTTGGATGTTGTGGTGTCGGTGGATACGTCGACACCTGCGCTGATGCGTGAGTGCGGTCGGCTGGGGGCTGGCTTGATCAATGATGTGCGTTCATTGCAGCGGGAAGGGGCTCTCCAGGCTGCAGCAGAGAGTGGTATGGCAGTTTGTCTCATGCATATGCATGGTGAGCCGCAGACCATGCAGGACAATCCGCTCTATGACGACGTGCTGCTTGATGTGATGGGTTTTCTGCGTGAGCGCCAGTTGGCCTGCGTGCAGGCCGGTATTGCTAGGGATAAGCTGCTGGTGGATCCGGGGTTTGGATTTGCCAAAACGCTGGCGCACAACCTCAGTCTGTTTCGTCAGATGGAGCGGCTGCATGAGCTGGGTAGTCCTTTGCTGGTTGGTGTGTCGCGTAAAAGCATGATCGGCAAGGTGCTGGGGCGCGATGTGGAAGACCGTCTGCCCGGTAGTTTGGCTTTGGCGGCCTTGGCGGTTGCCAAAGGTGCTCATATCATTCGCGTCCATGATGTGGCTGATACTGTCGATGTCGTGCGCATGATCGATGCGGTGCGATGCGCTGAATAAAAAGGATGTAGTACTAATGGGCAGAAAGTATTTCGGAACCGACGGTATTCGTGGTCATGTCGGGCAGTATCCAATCACTCCCGAGTTCATGCTCAAGCTCGGCTGGGCGGCGGGCATGGCTTTCCGCAAGCACGGCAAGTGCCGCATCCTGATTGGCAAGGACACGCGCATTTCTGGCTATATGTTCGAGTCTGCTCTTGAGGCTGGGTTGGCTGCTGCCGGCGCCGATGTGCAGCTTCTGGGGCCTATGCCAACTCCGGCAGTGGCCTACCTGACCCGCACTTTTCAGGCGGAGGCGGGCATTGTCATCAGTGCCTCGCACAATCCGCATGACGATAATGGCATCAAGTTCTTTTCCAGTCAGGGCACCAAGTTGCCAGATGAAGTGGAATTGATGATCGAGGAGTTGCTGGATCAGCCAATGACGGTGGTTGAGTCGGCGCAGATTGGCAAGGCGTCTCGCATCAATGATGCTGCAGGGCGTTATATCGAGTTCTGCAAGAGCAGTGTGCCGACCAGTACCAACCTTGCTGGGCTGAAGGTAGTGCTCGATTGTGCTCATGGCGCAACTTACAAGGTGGCGCCGAGTGTATTCCGCGAGTTGGGAGCTGATGTTTCGGTAATTGCTGCTCAGCCCAATGGCTTGAACATCAATGATCACTGTGGCTCGACTCATGTCGAGGCTTTGCAGGCAGCGGTTGTATCGCAGGGTGCAGATATTGGGATCGCCTTTGATGGCGATGGCGACCGGGTATTGATGGTCGATCATGCGGGCGTTGTGGTGGATGGTGATGAGCTGCTATTCCTCATTGCTCGGGATCTGCATGAGCGTGGGCGTCTCGAGGGCGGGGTTGTCGGTACGCTCATGAGTAATCTTGGGATGGAGTTGGCTCTGCAGGAGTTGGGTATTCCCTTTGTGCGTGCGAAGGTCGGCGATCGGTATGTGATTGCTGAACTGCTTGAGCGTGGTTGGGTTCTGGGTGGAGAGGGCTCGGGTCACCTGGTGTGCTTCCAGCATACAACCACGGGGGACGCGATCATTGCGGCACTGCAGGTTGTGATGGCCTTGCGGCGCTCCGGTCAGAGTCTGGCGGAGGCGCGTCAGGCGATGCGCAAGTGTCCGCAGGTGCTGATCAATGTCCGCTACCAGGCTGGTGCCAATGATCCTGTTGCTGATGACCGGGTTCAGGCAGCGTGTGCGGAAGTTACTGCTGCCATGGCTGGGAAGGGGCGCGTGTTGTTGCGCAAGTCGGGAACCGAGCCGCTGGTGCGGGTCATGGTCGAAGGTGAGGATGAGCAGGTGGTTCGCGCGCATGCGGAGTCGCTGGCTGCTCTGGTGGCTGAGGTATGTGCCTGATTTTTCTTGCCTCTTCATTTTCGCTTGGGTAACATCTGCGCCCACTTTGATCGACGAGGTAGAGCATGCGTCGCCCCTTGGTAGCTGGTAACTGGAAAATGCACGGTACCCGCGCCAGCGTCGCAGAGCTGATCAAAGGGCTCCGTCAGTTGGCGTTGCCAGCAGGTGTGGACGTAGCGGTTCTTCCGCCCTGTCTGTACCTGCAGCAGGTTGTTCATGAGCTGCGTGGCAAGTCGATTGCGGTCGGTGCTCAGAACTGCTCGGTTGAGCCGATGCAGGGGGCGTTGACTGGTGAGGTTGCCGCAAGTCAGTTGCATGACGCTGAATGTGCCTTTGTTCTGGTTGGGCATTCCGAGCGCCGCATGGTGCTGGGTGAGACCGATCAGCAGGTTGCGCGGAAGTTCGAAGCGGCGCAATCATGTGGTTTGCAGCCCGTTCTCTGTGTTGGGGAGACCCTGCAGGAGCGTGAGGCGGGTGATACCTTGTCGGTTGTTGCGCGCCAGTTGGGTGCGGTGATTGAAGAGTTGGGTGTTGGTGCCTTTGCCCGAGCTGTTGTGGCGTATGAGCCGGTATGGGCGATTGGTACAGGGCTGACGGCAACGCCTCAGCAGGCCCAGGAAGTGCATGCGGCAATACGTGCTCAGGTTGCTGCAGAGAATGCTGAAGTGGCGCGTGGTTTGCGCGTTCTTTATGGTGGCAGTGTGAAGGCCGCTAATGCTGTCGAGTTGTTCGGCATGCCGGATATTGATGGGGGGCTTATTGGTGGCGCCTCACTTAATGCAGATGAGTTTGGTGCGATTTGTCGCGCCGCAGGAAACTGAGAATGCTTGAGACTGTCGTAGTCGTGATTCATCTGCTGATGGCGCTGGGCCTTGTGGTTCTGGTGCTGTTGCAGCAGGGTAAAGGTGCGGATGCTGGTGCGTCCTTTGGTGCGGGTGCTTCGGCAACTGTATTCGGAAGCCAAGGTTCTGCTACCTTTCTGAGTCGGTTTACTGCTATACTCGCTGCCGTATTTTTCATTACCAGCTTGGGCTTAGCGTTCTTTGCTAAAGAGAAAGCTGACGAGCTGAGTGGTGCAGGTCTGCCGGATCCGGCAGTGCTTGAGCAGAAGCAAGAAGTTCCGGCAGCATCTGATGTGCCGGTTCTGGAAGAGCAAAAGCCTGAGGCTGGCGCTGCTTCCGATGTTCCTCCCGCAGAGGGGCAGTAAGACGGTTTTGCCGAGGTGGTGGAATTGGTAGACACGCTACCTTGAGGTGGTAGTGGCCATAGGCTGTAGGGGTTCGAGTCCCCTCCTCGGTACCATATAAGACAACGCCCGCTTCATGCGGGCGTTGTCGTTACTGGTCGCAAGGTTGACCGAAAGGGTTATGGAGCTGTATCCTTTCGTATCAGCTTTGTTGCGGTGCAGGGTTGCTCCATTTTCGGAGGCCAGGCTCGCGCACCAGTGGTCGCGAAGCCCCTTTTTAGGGGCTTTTTGCTAGCTGGACAGTTTTGGTCGTCATGCGGCGGCACATGGGATGGGCGTTTCGCCCATTTTTTATTTTCACGGCATGCACGAGAGGTTCACGTGTCGAGCAAGCTGGAACAGTTGCAGGCCATGTTGGCTCCGGTCGTTGAGGCGCTGGGTTATGAGTGCTGGGGGATTGAGTTCATTTCCCAGGGGCGACACTCGTTACTGCGTGTCTATATCGATCATGCCAATGGCATTCAGGTGGATGACTGCGAAAAGGTCAGTCGTCAGGTCAGTGGTGTGCTGGATGTTGAAGATCCCATCAGCTCCGAGTACACCCTCGAGGTTTCGTCGCCAGGCATGGATCGGCCGCTGTTCACGCTTGAGCAGTTTGCCAAACATGCCGGCGAGCAAGTGAAGATCAAGCTGCGTTCGCCATTTGAGGGACGTCGCAACTTTCAGGGTCTGCTGAAGGGTGTCGAGGAGCAGGATGTGATTGTCCAGGCGGACGAGCATGAATACCTGCTACCGGTCGATTCCATTGAAAAGGCCAACATCATTCCCCGGTTTGATTGAAGCGCGGCTCCGCAGCTGGCGCTGAACACGCATAGAGCGCGGATTCCGCGGGTCCAACGGATTGAGATAGGCGAGGCGTACGATGAGTAAAGAAGTACTGCTGGTTGTAGAGTCGGTGTCCAATGAAAAGGGCGTGCCGGCCAGTGTGATTTTCGAAGCGCTGGAGCTGGCGCTTGCGACTGCCACCAAGAAACGTTACGACGACGAAGTCGAAGTGCGGGTTGAAATCAATCGTCACAGTGGCAACTACGAGAGTTTCCGTTGCTGGACTGTTGTTGATGAAGATGACCTTGAGAATCCGGCAGCTCAGCTGACCGTGGAGCAGGCTCAAGAGATCAAGGCGGGCGCCAAGATTGGTGACGTTGTCGAAGAGAAAATCGACTCCATCGAGTTTGGTCGTATCGCGGCGCAAACTGCCAAGCAGGTTATCGTGCAGAAAGTGCGTGAGGCCGAGCGTGCTCAGGTAGTTGAAGCCTATCGCGAGCGCGTTGGCGACATCATCTCCGGCACCGTTAAGAAAGTGACTCGTGACAACGTAATCGTTGATCTGGGCAACAATGCCGAAGCTCTGCTGGCTCGTGAAGACATCATTCCGCGTGAAACCTTCCGTGTTGGTGCCCGCCTGCGTGCGTTGCTCAAGGAAATCCGCAGCGAGAACCGCGGTCCGCAACTGATTCTGTCGCGTACTGCACCGCAGATGCTTATCGAGCTGTTCCGCATCGAAGTGCCGGAAATTGCCGAGCAACTGATCGACGTAATGGCAGCTGCCCGTGACCCGGGTTCGCGCGCCAAGATCGCCGTGCGCTCCAAAGACAAGCGAATCGATCCGCAGGGTGCCTGCATCGGTATGCGCGGTTCGCGCGTCCAGGCCGTTTCCGGTGAGCTGGGTGGCGAGCGCGTGGATATCGTGCTGTGGGATGACAACCCGGCGCAGTTCGTGATCAATGCCATGGCGCCTGCCGAAGTGGCGGCCATCATCGTTGACGAAGATGCCCACGCGATGGATATCGCCGTTGCCGAGGACAACCTGGCCCAGGCCATCGGTCGTGGCGGCCAGAACGTGCGTCTGGCCAGTCAGCTGACTGGCTGGACCCTGAATGTCATGACCGAAGCGGACATCCAGGCCAAGCAGCAGGAAGAAACTGGTGACATCCTCCAGCAGTTCATTGATGAACTGGAAGTGGATGAAGAGTTGGCGCAGGTGCTGGTCGAAGAGGGCTTCACCAGCCTGGAAGAAATCGCCTATGTGCCGATGGAAGAAATGCTCAATATCGACGGTTTCGATGAAGATATCGTCAATGAGCTGCGCGCCCGCGCGAAGGATCGTTTGCTGACCAAGGCGATCGCCACAGAGGAAAAACTGGCGGATGCCCATCCTGCCGAAGATCTCGTCAACCTGGACGGTATGACCCGCGAACTGGCTGCAGAGCTGGCCATGCGCGGTGTGATTACCCGTGAGGATCTGGCGGAGCAGTCGATTGATGACCTGCTCGAGATCGACGGTATGGATGAAGCGCGTGCCGGCAAGCTGATCATGGCAGCCCGCGCTCACTGGTTTGAGTAAGCGGTCGCTGTCCGAGGAGAGAAGTGCATGACGCAAGTCACGGTGAAAGAACTGGCCAAAGTGGTCGATACGCCGGTAGAGCGCCTGCTGCAGCAGATGCGTGAGGCCGGTCTGTCGCATTCCAGCGCCGACCAGGTTGTGACCGATAACGAAAAGCAGGCTCTGCTGGCCTACCTGAAGGGTAGTCACGGCGAGAAGGTTGAAGAGCCGCGCAAGATTACCCTGCAGCGCAAAACCACCACGACCCTGAAGGTCGCGGGCAGCAAGACGGTCAGCGTTGAAGTGCGCAAGAAGAAAACCTACGTCAAGCGCAGCCCGGAAGAGCTGGAGGCGGAGCGTCTGCGCGAGCTCGCTGAGCAGCAGGCTGCCGAGGAAGCGGCCCGCCAGAAGGCGGTCGAAGAAGCCAAGAAGCAGGCTGCCGAGGCAGCAAGTCGTCAGGCTCAGGCTGCAGCACCGGTTGCCGCTGAAGTGGCTCCAGTTGTCGAAGCTGTTGCTGCCGCTCCGCAGGAAGAGCGCAAGAAGGACGAAGTCCGTCGTGTGCCGGATCGTCCGGCTCCGACTCGTGATGACGATGAGCGTCGCGACCGCAAACACTCGGCACACCGTCCTTCGGTCAAAGAGAAAGAGAAGGTTCCTGCGCCGCGTGTGGCACCGCGCAGCACCGACGAGGAGACCGATGGTTTCCGCCGTGGTGGCCGTGGTGGCAAGTCCAAGCTGAAGAAGCGCAACCAACATGGGTTCCAGAGCCCAGCGGGGCCGATCGTGCGTGATGTGAACATTGGCGAAACCATTACCGTGGCCGAACTGGCATCGCAGATGGCGATCAAGGGCGCGGAAATCGTCAAGTTCATGTTCAAACTGGGCACCCCGGTGACCATCAACCAGGTGCTGGATCAGGAAACTGCCCAACTGGTAGCTGAAGAGTTTGGTCACAAGGTCAAGCTGGTCAGCGAGAACGCTCTGGAAGAACAACTGGCCGAGTCTCTGAAGTTCGAAGGTGAAGCCGTATCCCGTGCGCCGGTTGTGACCGTGATGGGTCACGTTGACCACGGTAAGACCTCGTTGCTCGACTACATCCGTCGTGCCAAGGTGGCCGCCGGCGAGGCCGGTGGCATTACTCAGCACATTGGTGCCTACCACGTCGAAACCGACCGCGGCATGGTCACCTTCCTCGACACCCCGGGTCACGCTGCGTTTACCCAGATGCGTGCCCGCGGTGCCAAGGCGACCGACATCGTCATTCTGGTGGTGGCGGCTGACGACGGCGTGATGCCGCAGACTCAGGAAGCCGTGCAGCACGCGAAAGCGGCCGGCGTGCCGATCGTCGTTGCGGTCAACAAGATCGACAAGCCGGACGCCAATCCGGACAACATCAAGAACGGCCTGGCCGCTCTGGACGTTATCCCGGAAGAGTGGGGCGGCGATGCGCCGTTCGTTCACGTCTCCGCGAAGATGGGTACCGGTGTCGACGAGCTGCTCGAAGCCGTGCTGTTGCAGGCTGAAGTGCTTGAACTCAAAGCCACTCCGTCGGCTCCGGGCCGTGGCGTGGTCGTCGAGTCCCGTCTGGACAAGGGCCGTGGCCCGGTAGCTACCGTGCTGGTTCAGGACGGTACCCTGCGTCAGGGCGACATGGTGCTGGTCGGCGTCAACTATGGCCGCGTGCGCGCCATGCTTGATGAGAACGGCAAGTCGATCAAGGAAGCCGGTCCGTCGATTCCGGTCGAGATTCTCGGTCTGGATGGCACGCCGGAAGCTGGCGACGACATGACCGTGGTTGCCGACGAGAAGAAGGCCCGTGAAGTCGCGCTGTTCCGTCAAGGCAAGTTCCGTGAGGTGAAACTGGCCCGTGCCCATGCCGGCAAGCTGGAGAACATCTTCGAGAACATGGGCCAGGAAGAGAAGAAGACGCTCAACATCGTCCTCAAATCCGACGTCCGTGGCTCGCTGGAAGCGCTGCAGGGTTCGCTCAGCGGTCTGGGCAACGACGAAGTGCAGGTGCGTGTGGTCGGTGGCGGCGTCGGTGGTATCACCGAGTCCGATGCCAACCTGGCACTGGCCTCCAACGCGGTACTGTTCGGCTTCAACGTGCGTGCCGACGCCGGTGCGCGCAAGATCGTCGAGGCCGAAGGCCTGGACATGCGTTATTACAATGTGATCTACGACATCATCGAAGACGTCAAGAAGGCCCTGACCGGCATGCTTGGCAGCGATGTACGCGAGAACATCCTGGGTATCGCCGAAGTGCGTGACGTGTTCCGCTCGCCGAAGTTCGGCGCGGTCGCCGGCTGCATGGTGGTCGAGGGTGTTGTGTACCGTAATCGTCCGATCCGTGTGCTGCGTGACGACGTGGTGATCTTCGAAGGCGAACTGGAATCCCTGCGCCGCTTCAAGGACGACATGTCCGAGGTGCGTAACGGCATGGAGTGCGGTATCGCGGTGAAGAGCTACAACGACGTCAAGGTCGGCGACAAGATCGAGGTGTTCGAGAAAGTCCAGGTGGCGCGCAGCCTGTAAGGTTGCCCGTTCGCCCTGCAGCGCCCGGCTCCGCTCTGTTTGCGGGGCCGGGCGTTTGCCGCTTATGAGGTAAAGGAAAATGGCAAAAGATTACAGTCGCACCCAGCGCATCGGCGACCAGATGCAGAAAGAGCTGGCCGTCATGATCCCGCGTGAAGTGAGAGATCCGCGTCTGGGCTTCGTCACCATCACGGCTGTCGAGGTCAGTCGCGATCTGGGCCACGCCAAGGTGTTCATCACCCTGATGGGCGACACCGATGCGGACAAGGTGCGTGCCAATCTGCATATCCTCAACGATGCGTCCGGTTATCTGCGCATGCTGTTGGGCAAGGTGATGAAACTGCGCAGTGTGCCGCAGCTGCATTTCCACTATGACGAGAGCATCTCCCGTGGTGCGCATCTGTCCGCCCTGATCGATCAGGCGCTGGCTGAAGATCGTCGCAAGCAGCAGGGCGAGGATTGAGCGTGGCCCAGGTCAAGCGTGTTCGCCGTGCAGTCAACGGCATTCTGGTGTTCGACAAACCACTGGGCATGAGCTCCAACCAGGCGCTGCAAAAGGTGCGCTGGCTGCTCAATGCGGAGAAGGCCGGTCATACCGGTAGCCTTGATCCGCTAGCCACGGGGGTTCTGCCGCTCTGCTTCGGTGAGGCGACCAAGTACTCCCAGTACCTGCTGGATGCCGACAAGGGTTACCGCACCGTGGCGCAGCTGGGGGTGACCACCGCCACCGGGGATGCCGAAGGTGATGTCCTTGAGCGCCGCGAGGTGACCGTTGGTCGCTCCGAACTGGAGCAGGCACTGGCGGGTTTTCGTGGTGATATCAAGCAGATACCGCCCATGTACTCGGCGTTGAAGAAGGATGGTCAGCCGTTGTACAAATTGGCCCGGGCAGGAGAGGTAGTGGAGCGCGAGGCGCGATCTGTTACTATATCGCGCCTTGAGGTGGAGGCCTTCGAGTCGCCACTGGCGACGCTCGATGTAGCCTGCAGTAAAGGCACCTATATTCGCACCCTGGTCGAGGATCTTGGTCAGGTGCTTGGCTGTGGTGCCCATGTAGCGCAACTGCGCCGGACGCAGGCTGGGCCTTTTGTGCTGGACCAGGCTGTGAGTCTGGAAACGCTGGAAAAAGCTCATGCTGAGGGCGGCCCGGAAGCGCTGGATGTGTTTCTCCTGCCGGCGGATGCGGGTTTGCAGCACTGGCCGCTGGTGCAGCTCTCGGAACACAGCGCGTACTACTGGTTGCATGGGCAGCCGGTTCGCGCACCGGAGGCACCGAAGTTCGGCATGCTGCGGGTACAGGATCACGAAGGACGCTTCATCGGTATCGGTGAGGTGACGGACGACGGGCGAATTGCTCCGCGTCGATTGATTCGGTCGGTCTGACCGAAACCGCTGGCGGGTTTATCTGCCAGGGGACCGAGGGTGGCTGTTAACAGGCATGGTCATTCCTCATTTTAAAACACAGGGTTAAAGCCCTGGCCTGTTCACTCAGAGGAGCCCTAACCATGGCACTGAGCGCTCAAGAAAAAGCCCAGATCGTAAACGACTACAAGCGCGCTGAAGGCGACACCGGTTCTCCGGAAGTGCAGGTTGCCCTGCTGTCCGCCAACATCAACAAGCTGCAGGGTCACTTCAAGGACAACGCCAAGGATCACCACTCCCGTCGTGGTCTGATCCGCATGGTTAACCAGCGCCGCAAGCTGCTGGACTACCTGAAGAACGTTGACACTGCTCGTTACAGCGCCCTGATCGGTCGCCTGGGTCTGCGTCGCTAATTTAGCGTTGCAGATTTGGAGCGGAAGCCTGGAGCCGGAAGTGGGGGAAACCCTGCTTTCGGCTTCTGGCTTTCCGTCTTCCGCGTTTTGGACGGTACCGGGTCCGATTCCCGTAGCTGCCCGCGATTTCCCCAAGAGCAACAAATAGAGAAGGTAAAGACACCGTGAACCCGGTCATCAAGCAATTCCAGTTCGGTCAGTCGACCGTCACCCTCGAAACCGGCCGCATGGCCCGTCAGGCCAGCGGTGCTGTACTGGTCACCATGGACGACGTTACCGTGCTGGTGACTGTGGTCGGCGCCAAGCAGGCCGATCCGGGCAAGGGCTTCTTCCCGCTGTCCGTCCACTACCAAGAGAAAACCTATGCCGCTGGCCGTATCCCCGGCGGTTTCTTCAAGCGTGAAGGCCGTCCTTCCGAGAAGGAAACCCTGACCTCGCGTCTGATCGATCGCCCGATCCGTCCGCTGTTCCCGGAAGGCTTCATGAACGAAGTGCAGGTTGTCTGCACGGTGGTGTCGACCAACAAGAAGTCCGATCCGGACATCGCTGCCATGATCGGTACCTCCGCCGCTCTGGCCATCTCCGGCATTCCGTTCAGCGGTCCGATTGGTGCTGCCCGCGTTGGTTTCCACCCGGAAATCGGCTACATCCTCAACCCGACCTACGAGCAGCTGCAGAGCTCCAGCCTGGACATGGTCGTGGCCGGTACCGACACCGCCGTACTGATGGTGGAGTCGGAAGCCGAAGAGCTGACCGAAGACCAGATGCTGGGTGCTGTGCTGTTCGCCCATGAAGAGTTCCAGTCCGTGATCAAGGCGGTCAAGGAACTGGCGGCCGAAGCCGGCAAGCCAGCTTGGAACTGGAGCGCTCCGGCCGAGAACACCGTGCTGGTCAATGCCATCAAGGCCGAGTTCGGTGCTGCCATCTCCCAGGCCTACACCATCACCATCAAGCAGGATCGCTACAACCGTCTGGACGAGCTGCGTGAGCAGGTGGTGGCCAAGTTCGCCGGTGAAGGCGAAGGTCAGTTCTCCGCTGGCGAAGTAAAGGATGTGTTCGGTCTGCTGGAATACCGCACCGTGCGCGAGAACATCGTCAACGGTCTGCCGCGCATCGACGGCCGCGATACCCGCACTGTGCGTCCGCTGAAGATCGAAGTCGGCGTACTGGGCAAAACCCACGGTTCGGCACTGTTCACCCGTGGCGAGACCCAGGCGCTGGTAGTTGCTACCCTCGGTACCGCGCGCGACGCTCAACTGCTCGATACCCTGGAAGGCGAGCGCAAGGACAGCTTCATGCTGCACTACAACTTCCCGCCGTTCTCGGTTGGTGAGTGTGGTCGCATGGGCGGTGCCGGCCGTCGTGAAATCGGTCACGGCCGCCTTGCCCGTCGTGGCGTTCAGGCCATGCTGCCGAGCCAGGAGGAGTTCCCCTACACCATCCGCGTGGTCTCGGAAATCACCGAATCCAACGGCTCCAGCTCCATGGCGTCGGTTTGCGGTGCTTCCCTCGCTCTGATGGATGCCGGTGTGCCGGTCAAGGCGCCGGTAGCAGGTATCGCCATGGGTCTGGTCAAGGAAGGCGACAAGTTTGCCGTACTGACCGACATCCTCGGTGACGAAGACCACCTGGGCGACATGGACTTCAAAGTAGCCGGTACCGCCAAGGGCATCACTGCTCTGCAGATGGATATCAAGATCAACGGCATCACCGAAGAGATCATGGAAAAAGCCCTGGAGCAGGCGCTGGAAGCGCGTCTGAACATCCTCGGCCAGATGAATCAGGTGATCGGTACTGCACGTGCCGAGCTGTCGGAAAACGCTCCGACCATGATTCAGATGAAGATCGATTCGGACAAGATCCGTGACGTCATCGGCAAGGGCGGCGCGACCATCCGTGCCATCTGCGAAGAGACCAAGGCTTCCATCGACATCGAAGACGATGGCAGCGTGAAGATCTACGGCGAAACCAAGGATGCCGCTGAAGCTGCTCGTCAGCGCGTGCTGGGCATTACCGCCGAAGCCGAAATCGGCAAGATCTACGAAGGCAAGGTGGAGCGCATCGTCGATTTCGGCGCGTTCATCAGCATCCTGCCGGGCAAGGATGGCCTGCTGCACATCTCGCAGATCAGCGACAAGCGCATCGACAAGGTCACCGACGTTCTGCAGGAAGGCCAGCAGGTCAAAGTCCTGGTGCTCGACGTCGACAACCGCGGCCGCATCAAGCTGTCCATGAAGGACGTTGAAGCTGCCGAGGCCTCTGGCGTCTAAGCCAGCGACCGCTAAGAAGAAAGGGGGCCTTGCAGGCCCCCTTTTTTTGCCCGGAGAATGGGCGCCTATCGATCAGGGATGTCACACGGATGGACAAGACGTACTGTCACTATCACCCCGCACAGCCGGCTACCTGGCACTGTGCCCCTTGCACGCGGCATTTTGGCGACTGCTGCATGCCGCGCAACGCCGATGCGCCCGACGAGCTGCCGCGTTGCCCTTTGTGTGGAGGGGCGTTGACCTACCTGGGCGCAGCCAATCGCGCGCAGCCCTTCTGGGAGCGTATCCCGCGTTTCTTCCTCTATGGCCTGCAGGCCGCTCCGCTGCAGCTGGCGGCGTTGGTGGCGCTGGTCAGCCTGTTCATGCCCTCTGGCTTTATGGCCACGATGGCGCTGCTGGTGGTGTTGATCAGCCTGACCAGCAAATACCTGGAGGCGGTTATCGAGCATGCCAGCCTGGCACTGGCTGAGGCCCCCAGCCTCAGCGCAGCCTTTGGCTCGGGACGTTTCAGTCTGTTCTTCCAGTTGCTGGGGCTGGTGCTGTTGAGTGCCGGGCTGATGTGGCTGGCGGCGGACTTTCACAGCGAGGCGATCTTCATGATCACTGCGCTGCTGATTCAACTGGTGTTGCCGGCCATCATCATCCGCCTGGTGCTGGACAAGAGTCTGTTGGCAGCCCTGAATCCGGATGCGATTGGTGCGGTGATCAAGGCCATGGGCTGGCGCTACCTGATTCTCTGGGTGTTCTGCTTCATGCTATGGAGCCTGCCGGACTCGGTGGTATATCTGCTCGCCCATGGCCTGCCGCGGGTTGTGCTGATGCCGGTGGCGACCTTCCTGTTTGTCTACAGCTTGGTGGTGATGAGTGCCATGCTTGGCTATGCGGTGTTCCAGTATCAGGGCGCCTTGGGTTTTGCTGCGGCGGCAGAGGATGAGCATGCCGGTTTTCCCGAATCGGAATACCGCAAGCGCCGCGCACTGGCCGAAGCGGAAATTCGTCTGAAGGAAGGTCAGGCTGGCCAGGCGCTGGAAGTCCTCGGCAAGGCGCTGGATCGCGATGCCAACGATCTGCGTCTGAATGAGCGTTATCACCAGTTGCTGTTCGCCATGCAGTCCCGTGAGCGCTGCCTGCGCCACCTGGCGCATTACCTGCCGCTGGCTGCCCGGCAGAACCCCGCGCAAGCAGCCACGGCCATGCTCAATGCGCGGCAATTGCAGGGTGACTATCTGCCCGAGGATGCACTGGTCTGCGAAAAGGTGGCTGAAGCGCTGCTGGCACGGCACAAGACCCGCGAAGGGCTGAGCCTGCTGCGCAACTTCCACCAGCGCTTCCCCGACTACCCGCATGTGCCACGGGCATACCTGCTGGCGGCACGTGGCTTTGCCGAGGGGCTGGGGCAGCTGGAGCCGGCGCAGAAACTGCTGGGTTTTATCCGCAGTCGCTACCCCGGCTCACCCTTGCTGGATGAAGTGGACGCGCTGGAAGCAGTGATCAGCCGTCTGGCTGCCAACTGATCAGCGCGCCAGGTGAGCCTGCAACAGGTTCACCTGGCGGGTTTGCTCGGCCTCGGGAAACTGTTCGCGGAGCAGGCGTGCGACATCGGCCAGGCTGTGGCGATCACCGCGCTGGCCAAGCAGTTTGCTCAGTTGCAGGCTCAGTGTGGCCAGTTGAGCGGGCACGGGTGTCTGTGCAGCGAGCAGGCGCCAGGGATGCAGAGCATGGCGGCTGTCGCCTTCACGCAGCAGATGCTGCAGCAGGTGCAGCAGCACGCTGGGGTGCCTGAGCATCGGTGACTGACCTTCGCCGGCGTCGCTGGCAAGCTTCTGCAGCAGGGCCAGTTGTCCGCTACCGGGGGGCAGAGTAAACAGCTGCTTGAGCAATGCGCTGAACAGCGCCTTGTCCTGGCGCGTCTTGGCCACTGGGTAGAGCTTGTCGAGCAGCTCCAGGCGCTCGGGGTAGCGCTGCAACAGGTCCAGTCCGCGAGTGGCGGCCAGGTCGAGAACGAAGCGACCGATCAGTTGATCCAGCGCCTGCAGCTCGCGCTTGAACGGCGCATCGGCATCTTCTTTGTTGATATAGGCCTCATCGACCTTGATGCGGTTGAACTGACGTGGCAACCAGACGGCGATGAAGCCGAAGGCGATACCGCCAAAGTGCGCCCAGTAGTTGACGTTATTGTCGGCCAGCAGGGCGCCATAAAGCTCCTTGCCGAGAAATACCGGCAGTACCCACAGGGCCGGCGCCGTGAAGTAGCCAAACAGCGGGCCTAGCCAGTAGAAGAACTTGATCTTGCGCAGGCCGTAGACACCCAGATACATGCCCATCAGTCCAGCAATCGCACCCGAGGCGCCTACGCCTGGCACCCAGGCTGGCTCTACGGCCCACCACAGTAGGTGCGAGGCTAGGCCGCTGGCCAGATACAGCAGCAGGTAGGTGGCTTTGCCCAGTGCCAGCTCCAGAGCAAAGCCGAAGATGAAAAGGAACAGCATGTTGCCGAACAGGTGATCGAAGCTGCCATGCAGGAACATGGCGCCGAACAGCCCCTGAACGGTAAAGCGCTCGGGAATGAAGCCGAAGCGGAAACTACTGATCTGATCGCGGGCGGCTTCGGCGGCCTGGCGCTTGGCCTGCCATTGGGCATCGGCCTGGTAGTCGGCGCGTTGGTGGATCTGCTGTTCGAACTCCAAATCGGTGAGCGCGGCGCCCGCCAGTTGCTGACGAGGCATGGCCTGGACCTGCTCGCGTTCGTACTCCTTGAGCTCATGCTCCTGCATCAGTCGCTCGACGATCAGATTGCGCTCCCGATTCAGCAGTCCGCCATCGAGGTAGCTCTTGATGGCGGCTTCCTGTCGCGCCTCATCGCCACTCTGGTAGGCGAAGTAGATCAGGCAGTTGAGCAGGATCAGCAGCAGGGTGATGACCGGCGGGCGTTTCCAGTCGAGCGGGTGTTCCGCCGGAATGATCAGCATGGGGGACTTCCGTGTGCTTGGGTTTTACTGCTTGCGCTTGCTGGTCACACTGGTCAGGCGACCGCCTTTGAAGCGCAGAAAATGATACATGCCGCTGCGTGGGCCGTAGACCCATTCCTCCACCGCGACTTCGTTGCGTTCGCCATAGTAGCCGGTGACGACTCGGTAACCGAGGAAGTCGCGGCTGATCGGTTCGCCGCAGGTGCTGATTACTTCGCCGGTGGTGTCGCCGCTGCTGACCAGGCCACTGCCGCAGCGCAGGGTTGAGCTGGCCCAGAGTGAGGGGCTTACCAGCAGGAGCAGGCAGAGCAGCAGTCGGCAAGGCATGGCAGAACTCACTGGTTGCGTTTGGTTTCGATGCTGCGCAGGCGGTTGGCCTCGAAGGTGAGGATATACAGCATGCCGTTGTTCGGCCCGTACACCCACTCCTCAATCCTGAACTCGCGGCGGTCGTATTCGCCCAGGCTGTAACCCAGCACGTCGCGGTATTTCGGCGGGCCGCAGCGCTGCTCGACCTCGAAGGCGCGGTCGCCCACGCTGACCAGCGCGCTGCCACAGCGCATGCTTTCTGCCTGGCTGGCGGCGCTCCAGGTCGCCAGCAGGAGGAACCACAGAGGTTTGTTCACTATTCGCTGTCCAGGTGCAGGGCGCTGGCGGTGCGCCCGGGTTCGGCGGTGTCGCTGAGGGCGACATCTAGCAGGAAGATGCGTTCGTCGGCCAGGCCCTGACTGACCAGGAAATCCTTGATGCTGCGGGCGCGATCCTGAGCCAGCTGACGCAGCAGCAGCTCGCTGCCCTGCCAGTTGGCGAGCACCGCCTGCTCCAGGCGGGCACTGCGCTCCGCATCACCCAGCTCTTTCCATTCGGTCGGAGGCTGTTGTTTCAGGCGGGCGCGATAGATGCCTTCGAGCAGGCTGGGTTTGATGCCGTCCGGTACTTCAAGCTCGCTGGGGCTGGCCGGGACCTTGTCACCGCTGCGTTGCAGCATGCGGTAGTAGTTGCTCTGGTACTCCTCCTGCAGGCGCTGGCTCGCCAGCAGGGGGCCATCATTGGCCTTGGCGCTGACGCCTTCCACGTCCAGGCGCAGGGCGGGGCGTTCCTGCAGGGCCTTGGCCAGGGTCTCCAGGGTGCCCGTGGCCTGTTTGTCCAGACTGTCGCTGCCGGGGGCAAAACTGACCTGACTGAGGTCGGCCTGCTCGCCGCCGACCAGCCCGGCAATGAAGTTGAACGGCGCCTGTACGGCCCGCACCACCAGATTGCGCAGTGTCTGCCAGACGATGGGCATGACACTGAATTCAGGATTGTTCAGATCGCCCGATACCGGCAGCTCGATGCTGATCTTGCCTTCGCTGTCCTTGAGCAGCGCGACGGCCAGGCGGATGGGCAGATCCACGGCATCCTTGCTGTCCACCTGCTCACCCAGTTGCAGCTGTTCCAGCACCAGTTTGTTGTCGGCATTCAGCTGGCCTTTCTCTATGCGGTAGTGCAGGTCGAGGTTGAGGCGGCCCTTCTTGATCCGGTAACCGGCGAACTTGCCGGAGTAGGGGGTCAGGGTGGTCAGTTCAACGTGTTGGAAGCTGGTGGCGATATCCAGTTTGTCCAGCGGGGCGAAGGGGTTCAGCGCGCCCTTGATGCTGACCGGCGCATAGCGATCGACACGGCCTTTGATATCGACAGCTGCCGCCTTGGGCGAGCGACTGTCGATGGTGCCGATGTGGCCCTCGAGGCGCTGAATGGCGGTGGCAAAGTTGGGGCTGAGGCTGAAGTCGGCAAAGTTGGCTGAGCCGTCGGCAATCGCGATGCCACCGATATGAATGCCCAGCGGTTTGCCTGGGGCACTGGGGGCAGGGCTGGCGGGTTGCGGGATCAGCAGCTCGTTGACGTTGGTGGTCAGGTCTTCGTTGATGATGAAGCGGGCGTAAGGCTGCTGCAGACGGATCTTTTCGATACGCAGCTGATCGCCATGGACATACTGCAAACCATCAAGCTGAAGCCGCTGCCACTTGAGAAAGTCGCGGTTCTTCAGGGTGTCGAGTGTATGCAGCTGATGCACTTCGGCACTGCCGGCAACGCTGAAGACCAGTGGCGCAGCACTCTTCAGATCGACCTTGAGATCGCTGCCCAGCAGGCCGCTGCGTAGCTCCAGGCGCACGAACGGCTGAAGATAAGCCTGCGCCAGACGCAGGTCGATATCCTTCGTGGTGACCTGCAGCTGGGCACCGAGCGGTTGCAGCAGGACCTGGCCGGCCGCGCTGAGCTTGCCTTGCTTGCCCAGGCCACTGTCGAGTTTCAGCTGGAAGGGCTGATCACCGCTGCTGACGAAGTTCTGCAGGTCGAGATCCAGAGGGCCGACATCCAGTTTCACCGCCCGTTCGGGTACGCGGTCTTCGAGATGCGCGCGGTAGCCGCGTAGCTGGGTATCGACCAGGGTGATCTGCCAGGGTTTGTCTGTGCCAGGCTCTGCCGGCGCCGCTGTGGCCTGGTCGTTCGCCTTGGTTTCGCCGGCCGCTGGTGTCGGGGTGGTTGTGGCTAATGCAGTTGTTGCTGTTATAGCCGGTTCAGCCGGGCTGGCGCTCGGCTCTTCGCTGGCTGCCGGTTTGGCCGGGGTAGCCAGCAGTTTCTGCCAGTCGAGTTGGCCATCCTTCTCGCGGGCCGCCCAGGCTTCCAGGTTCTGGCTGCGAATCTGGCCGATGATCACTTGCTTTTGCGCCAGATCGAGCGAGCTGTTGCTGATGTCCAGTCGCTCGAGCTTCAGCAGCGGTTTCTGTTCTGGGCTCTGGATGGCAAAGGGGGCAAGGCTGACGGCGAGTTGCTCAAGCTTCAGGGCGGTACCCTGCAGCAGGCTGAACTGGTAGTTGGTGCTGGCGCTCAGGGTGCCTTCCTGCAGGTCCAGTGGCACGGCATCACGCACATAGGGCCAGAAGGCTTTGAGCTTGGCATCGCTGAGCTTCAGGCTGCCCGTGGAGGCCAGAGGGCTGAGGCTGAACTCGCCCTGCCATTCCAGCTTGCCGCCGTTGGGACCGGTGGCCATGAGCGTCAGATCGGCATTGTCATCCGGCAGGGTGCTGAGCTTGTGCAGGCTCAGGTCGAGGCTGTCGTAGGTGAATTCGATGGCTTCAGTCGGGCGCTCATCCTTGAAGTGCAGGCTGCCACCGTTGAGGGCAAAGTGGTCCAGACGCAGCGGGAAGGGTTCGGCCGCCGGCTCTTCGGTCTTGCCTTGGCTGGCGGGCAGTTTGAACAGTTGGGTCAGGTTGAGCGTGCCGTCCTTGGCGAACAGCAGCTCGGTGTGCGGTTTGTTCAGTTCGACGCTGGCCAGGTGCAGCGCGCCGCTCCACAGACTGTTCCATTGCAGGTCGATGCCCAGGTGCTCGAAACCGACCTGACGCTGCGTGTCGTCACCCAGTTGCAGGCCCCAGAGATCAAGCCTGAGGGTGAAGGGATTGAGCTCGATGCGCTGCAGGCTGGCCGGCACGGCGGCATACTGAGCCAACTGCTGGTTGACGACGCGCTGTGCGACGCCGGGCAGAATGAGGAAGCCCAGCAGGCTGTAGGCGCCGGCGGCGACGGCGAGTGTGGTGAGGCCGCGTTGCAATCCTTTGGACATGGCTGTGTGCACTTTCCCGACACATGATGCCTTGAGTATGGCTGCCCGAGCGTGAAGTGGTCTAGCTGGCTTAGAGTTGCAGGCGCAGTGTCTTCAGTGGCGGCTTGCCATCGCGCGAGGGGAAGTCGTCGGCCGGGCGGATCACCTGGCAATCCCGAACCGGTCTGCCGAGTTTTTCCGCACAGCGCAGCACTTGGTTCCGCCAGTCTTCCAGCTCGACCTTGGCCAGGTTGTTACAGCACACCAGCGTGCCGCCCTCGGCAGTTGCCAGCAGGGCCGGCTTGAGCAGGCTCTGGTAATCACGCAGCAGATCCACCGTGCCAAAGGCGCTCTTGGCCCAGGCGGGCGGGTCGAGCAGAACCAGATCGAACTGGCGCTGTTCCAGGCGTGGATAGTGCGGCAGCTTCTGCCCGCGCCGCGTACTGACCGGCAGTCCGGCGAGCTGGCGGATGGCCGGGAAATAGTCGGACTGGATGAACTGCATGGCTGGCAGTTGTGGATTCAGTGCGCCGTTTTCCTTACCCACCGCCAGATTGCCCTCGGCAAAGTCGAGGTTGACCACTTCGCGGGCGCCACCGGCTGCGGCACACAGGCCGACGCCGCAGGTGTAGGCGAACAGATTGAGTACCGATTTGCCTGCGCTGTGAGCCTTGATCCAGCCGCGGGTATTGCGCAGGTCTAGAAACAGCAGCGGGTCCTGTCCCGGGTGGCGCGCGCGTACCCGGTAGTTGAGGCCCCACTCGTGGCCGATCTGATCTTCCAGGGCGGCGGGTTCGATCTGATACACCGGGTCGCTGCGGTCGATCCGCGAATTGCTGCCGGAGCGGTCGTTGTAGACCAGCTGTAGTTCCAGTCCCAGAGCCTGGTTGACGGTGGCGTGCAGTTGCAGGAGAGCATCGCGCTCGATGGGCTGGTGGAAGCTCTGCACCATCAGTTGCGGACCGTAGCGGTCGGCTGTCAGGCCGGGTATGCCCTCCTGGCTGCCATGGAACAGGCGGTAGCAGTCGGTGCCCTGGTTGTGCAGTTCCGCCAGCAGGGTTTCGCGGGCGGCGAAGGCGGCGCGCAGCGCCTGGTCGAGAGAGGACATGCGCGGCGTCTCGCAAAGGGAAGGCGCGCAGTTTACCAAGAAAAACGCCGGCACTAGGCCGGCGCTAATTGGAATAGCAGGAGCAATCGCGTCGCGAGCGTAGGTCAGGCTAGGCGAAAGCTGGCGAGGGCGCGGAGTTTACTTGTGTGTAAATGAGCAGCCCGAGCCTGCTTTCAACAACGCCTGATCAAGCGCAGCAGCGATTGACCTGCTATCAGCGTTCGATGGCCAGGGCCACGCCTTGCCCGCCACCGATGCACAGGGTGGCCAGGCCTTTCTTGGCGTCGCGCTTGATCATCTCGTGTAGCAGGGTCACCAGCACGCGGCAGCCGGAGGCGCCGATCGGGTGGCCGAGGGCAATGGCACCGCCGTTGACGTTGACCTTGCTGGCATCCCAGCCCAGTTCCTTGCCGACGGCCAGGGCCTGTGCGGCAAAGGCTTCGTTGGCTTCGATCAGGTCCAGGTCGGCCAGCTGCCAGCCGGCCTTGGCCAGCGCGCGCTGGGTGGCGCAGACCGGGCCGATGCCCATGATGGCCGGGTCTACACCGGCATTGGCGTAACCGGCGATGCGCGCCAGTACCGGCAGTCCGAGCTCCTTGGCCTTGTCGGCACTCATCAGCAGCACGGCAGCGGCGCCGTCGTTGAGGGTGGAGGCGTTGCCGGCGGTGACGCTGCCGTCTTTCTTGAACGCCGGCTTGAGCTTGGCCAGCGACTCGGCGGTGGTGCCGGCGCGCGGCTGTTCGTCGGTGGCGAAGCTGACCGGCTCGCCCTTGCGCGAAGGAATCAGGATCGGGGTGATCTCGTCAGTGAAACGCCCGGCCTCGATAGCGGCGGCGGCCTTGGCCTGGGAAGCGGCGGCGAAGGCGTCCTGCTCCTCGCGGCTGATGCCGTACTTTTCCACCAGGTTCTCGGCGGTGATGCCCATGTGGTAGTCGTTGAAGGCGTCCCACAGGCCGTCCTGGATCATGGTGTCGACCAGCTTGCCGTGGCCCATGCGCTGGCCGGTGCGGGCCGCGGGCATGACATAGGGCGACTGGCTCATGTTTTCCTGACCGCCGGCGATGACCACCTCGGCATCGCCGCAGCGGATGGCCTGGGTGGCCAGGTGCAGGGCCTTGAGGCCCGAGCCGCAGACCTTGTTGATGGTCATGGCCGGGACCGTGTGCGGCAGGCCGGCCTTGATCACGCTCTGGCGTGCCGGGTTCTGGCCGGCACCTGCGGTAAGAACCTGGCCGAGCAGCACTTCATCAACCTGCGCGCCGTCGAGGCCGGTTTGAGCCAGCAGCTGCTTGATGACAGCGGCGCCCAGCTCGGTGGCCGGGACGTTGGCCAGAGAGCCTTGGAAGCTGCCGATGGCGGTGCGGGTGGCGGCGACGATAACGACTTCACGCATGGAGCTTGTCCTCACAACGGATAACGACGGTCAGGGACTGACCGGGAAAGCGGCAATGGTCGCATACCGGGCAGGCAGCAGCCAGCGGCTCAGTCGCGTGTTGGCAGTCCCATCCTGCGCCGGGCGCGCTGAGCGGCTCCGTCGCGTACGGCCCAGCGCAATAGCGGAGCCAGGGTGTGCACACCGCTGCGGATCAAGGAGCGCTGCCAGGCACCTAGTTGCAAATGGAGTTGTGTGCGAGCCCAGTCAGGCAGAAGGTCGATGCCGGCCAAGCGAAACAGATGGGCGATCGGTACGCTGATACGGCTGGGAGCAGGTGCGTCGCGCAGCAACTGCCAGACTTCCACGGTGCGCTCATCACAACGCAGTTGCGGACGCATGGCCGTCAGATAGTCCGCTACTGCCAGGCACGAAGTGGGAACGTTGGTGGCGCCTAACCCTTCGGCAACCCGAGCCATTTCCGCGTAGTAGCGATCTTGTTCGGCGACACTCAGATGGGGGTTGCAGTAACGCCTGTAGCTAGCAAGAAAGCAGGAAACTTCGGCGACGTGTACCCAAGTCAGCAGTGCTGGATCACTGGCCGCGTAAGGTTGACCATCAGTTGTGATGCCGTTGACGCCCTGATGGATTTGCCGAACCCGTTTTAGCAGCCAGTCCACAGAGGCGCTGGGGCCGAAGGTGGTTCCTGCGACGAACTGGCCCGTCCGACGGAGGCGCCCCAGCATATCCTGACGAAAATTCGAGTGGTCCCAGACTCCTGCTAGCGCAAGCGGGTGGAGCATCTGCAAGAGCAGTGCAGCCACTCCGCCGACCAACATGCAGGTGAAATCGCGGTGCACCTCCCAGGGCATGGAGTCGGGGCCGAAAAAGCCCTTATCGCCTATGGGGTGCTCGTAGTCGATTTGCCCCAGAGCCAGGCCGCTCAGACTGAGAACCTGGGCTTCGATGCGCCGTCGCAGTGCTTCCACGGTGTTAGCGGTTTAGGCGCTGTTCAATCAGGCTTTCGACCACACTGGGGTCTGCCAGGGTCGAGGTGTCGCCGAGGTTGTCCAGCTCGTTGCAGGCAATCTTGCGCAGAATGCGGCGCATGATCTTGCCCGAGCGGGTTTTCGGCAGCCCCGGTGCCCACTGCATCAGCTCAGGCTTGGCGAAGCTGCCGATCTCCTTGCTGACCAGCGCGAGCAGCTCGGCCTTGAGGCGCTCGCACAGCTCCACGCCCAGTACGGGGGTGACGAAGGCGTAGATGGCCTGGCCCTTGATATCGTGAGGGTAGCCCACTACTGCGGCTTCGGCGATGGCGTCATGCAGGACCAGCGCGCTTTCCACTTCGGCGGTGCCGATGCGGTGGCCGGAGACGTTGATCACGTCGTCGACCCGGCCGGTGATCCAGTAGTAGCCGTCCTCGTCGCGGCGCGCGCCGTCGCCGGTGAAGTAGTAGCCGGGATAGGGCTTGAAGTAGGTGTCGATCATCCGCTGGTGATCGCCAAAGACACTGCGGATCTGGCTTGGCCAGCTTGACTTGATCGCCAGTACGCCACTGCCCGGTCCGTCGATTTCATGCCCCTTGTCGTCCAGCAGCACCGGCTGTACGCCGAAGAAGGGGCGGGTGGCCGAGCCGGGTTTGAGGTTGGTGGCGCCAGGCAGCGGGGTGATCATGATCGAGCCTGTTTCGGTCTGCCACCAGGTGTCGACGATGGGGCAGCGGGTATCTCCGACCACGTGGTAGTACCACTCCCAGGCCTCCGGGTTGATCGGTTCGCCCACCGAGCCGAGCAGGCGCAGGCTGGAGCGGTTGGTCTTGCGCACCGGCTCCTCGCCTTCGCGCATCAGGGCGCGCAGGGCAGTGGGGGCGGTGTAGAAGATGTTGACCTGGTGCTTGTCGATCACCTGCCAGAAGCGCGAGGCATCCGGGTAGTTCGGCACGCCCTCGAAGATCAGGCTGGTGGCGCCGTTGGCCAGCGGGCCGTAAACGATGTAGCTGTGCCCGGTGACCCAGCCGACGTCGGCGGTGCACCAGTAGATGTCGCCCTCGTGGTAGTCGAACACGTATTTGTGGGTCATGGCGGCGCCGAGCAGGTAACCGCCGGTGGTGTGTAGTACACCCTTGGGTTTGCCGGTGCTTCCGGAGGTATAGAGGATAAACAGCGGGTCTTCGGCATCCATCGGCTCGGCCGGGCAGTCACGGCTGACCGTCTGCATGGCCTGGTGGTACCAGAGGTCGCGGCCCTCAACCCAGTTCACCTCGCCCTGGGTACGCTCCACGACAACCACGGTGGAGACCTCCGGGCAGCTTTCCAGTGCCTTGTCGACATTCTTCTTCAGCGGGATGTACTTGCCGCCGCGCACGCCTTCATCGGCCGTGATCACCGTGCGGCAGTCGGCGTCGAGGATACGGTCACGCAGGGCATCCGGAGAGAAACCGCCGAACACCACCGAATGCACTGCGCCGATGCGCGCACAGGCGAGCATGGCGTAGGCGGCTTCGGGGATCATCGGCATGTAGATGCACACCCGGTCACCTTTCTGTACGCCGCGGCTTTTCAGGACATTGGCCAGCCGGCTGACTTTGTCGTGCAGGCGGTTGTAGGTGATGTGCGCCGATTCGCTGGGGTTATCACCTTCCCAGATCAGCGCAATCTGCTCACCCCGCTCAGCCAGGTGGCGGTCGATGCAATTGTGCGCGACGTTGAGCAGACCGCCCTTGAACCACTGCGCCTCGCCTTTGGCGAGATCGCTGTGATGCAGCTGATCCCAGGGCTTGAACCAGTCGAGGAAGGTCCGCGCCTGTTCGTTCCAGAAGGCTTCGGGCTGTTCGATCGACTGGCGATACAGGCGCAGGTAGGCGTCGTTGTCCAGGTGCGCGCGGGCGCGCACGGCATCGCTGACCGGATGCTGGGTGATGGCGTACATGGCGAGGTCCTTATTGTTGTGATTTCGCTATGGACGCTAGGGTGAACCAAGCAACTGCTTGGTTCAATAGTTGGTGCGCAGTATATGGCTGGCATATTGGTCAGCCGATGGCGACAAAAAAGCCGACCGGTCTATACGGCGCGATCGGCTTTGACTGCGGCGGGTGGCTTTGCTTAGCCGCGGTGGCGACCGCGGAAAAACTCGATCAGGCCCTGGGTCGAGCCGTCATCGGCCTGGCTGTCGTCGCTGCCGGTGAGGCGCGAATAGACGTTCTTGCCTAGCTCCTTGCCAAGCTCCACACCCCACTGGTCAAAGGCATTGATCCCCCAGAGCACGCTCTGTACATAGACCTTGTGCTCGTACATGGCGATCAACGCGCCGAGGCGGCGCGGGCTGATGCGTTCCAGCACCAGGGTGTTGCTCGGCCGGTTGCCGGGGATCACCTTGTGCGGCGCCAGGCGCTGCACTTCGCTTTCCGGCAGGCCCTTGCTGCGCAGTTCGGCCTCGGCTTCCTCACGGCTCTTGCCCTGCATCAGCGCCTGGCTCTGCGACAGGCAGTTGGCATACAGCCACTGGTGGTGGTCGGCGACCGGGTTATAGCTGGATACCGGCACGATGAAGTCGGCCGGAATCAGCTGGCTGCCCTGATGCAGCAACTGGTGATAGGCATGCTGGCCGTTGCAGCCGACGCCACCCCAGATCACAGGGCCGGTGCCGGCGGTGATCGGCGAGCCATCCTGGCGCACAGTCTTACCGTTGGACTCCATGTCCAGTTGTTGCAGGTGGTCGGTGATGTTGCGCAGGTAGTAGTCGTACGGCAGGATCGCCTGGCTGCGTGCGCCCCAGAAATCACCGTACCAGACGCCGAGCAGGGCCAGCAGCACCGGGATGTTGCGGTCGAAGGGGGAGCTCTGGAAATGCTGGTCCATGGCATAGGCGCCGGAGAGCATTTCCTTGAAGTTGGAAATGCCGATGGACATGGCGATCGGCAGACCGATGGCCGACCACAGCGAGTAGCGCCCACCCACCCAGTCCCACATCGGCAGCACGTTTTCCTCGCGGATGCCGAAGGCCTTGGCTGCGGCGACATTGCTCGATACGGCGATGAAGTGGCGGTGCAGTTCGGCCTCGCTGCCGCCCTGAGCCAGGTACCAGGCTCTTGCCGCCTGGGCATTCTTCAGGGTTTCCAGGGTGCTGAACGACTTGCTGGAAACGATGAACAGAGTGGTTTCCGCCGACAGCTTGCTGACCAGTTCGCGGAACTCGCTGCCGTCCACGTTCGCTAGGTAGTGGCAGCGCAGTCCCTTCTGAGCGAAAGGAAGCAGGGCCTCGGAAACCAGTTGCGGGCCGAGGAAGGAGCCGCCGATGCCGATATTGACCACATCGGTGATGACCTTCTCGCTGTAGCCGCGCCAAAGCCCGTTGTGCAGGCGGGTGACCAGATCGGTCATTTGCTGCAGCACCTGATGTACGTCGGTCATGATGTTCTTGCCGCCGACGAACACCTTGTCGCCCACGGGGCGACGCAGCGCTGTATGTAGCACGGGGCGCTGCTCCGAGGCGTTGATCACCTGACCGTTGAACATGGCGCTGATGGCATCGCCCAGTTGCGCCTCTTCGGCCAGTTTCACCAGCAGCTCGAGGGTCTGCTCGGTGATCAGGTTTTTCGAGTAGTCCAGCATCAGGCCGCAGGCATACAGACTGAAACGCTGAAAACGCTGGCTGTCGCCGGCGAAGGCCGCGCGCATGCTGAACGTGCTCATCGCATCCCGGTGTTCGGTGAGAGCCTTCCAGTTGGCCAGTTGGGTGACATCGAGGGGCGTCAGGTGATGATCCATATAAACCTTGCGGCAAGAGTGGCTGGCATTGTTATGAAAAAGCCCGGTAAGACCGGGCTTGATTCTAGCGGTTATGTGGCGCAAGCCAATGGCTGGCGCTCTTCGAGTCAGGTTCAGGGGTGGCTGGTGAACGCCAGATTGTCTATCAGCCGGGTGGTGCCCAGGTAGGCCGCCACCAGAATCACCAGTTCCCTGTCGCCGGCCTGGGCCGGGCGCAGGCTGCCCGCTTCGCGGATTTCCAGGTAATCGGGGCGGAAACCGGCCTTCTCCAGGTGCTTGAGACCATCCAGAGTCAGGCGTGAGAAATCGTCGCGGCCGCCACAGATGCTGTCGGCCATGTCCTTTAGGGTGGCGAACAGCTGAGGCGCTACCTGGCGCTGCTCGGCACTCAGGTAACCGTTGCGCGAGGACAGGGCCAGGCCGTCGTCGGCGCGCACCGTGGGCTCACCGAAAATCTGTACCGGCAGGTTGAGATCGCGTACCAGCTTGCGGATCACCGCCAGTTGCTGGAAATCCTTTTCACCGAAGATCGCCAGATCCGGCTGAACCATGTTGAACAGCTTGGCCACCACGGTGGCGACGCCCTCGAAATGCCCCGGGCGACTTCCGCCGCAGAGACCTTCGGATACTACCGGCACGCTGATGCGGGTCTGGTTGTCCATGCCCTGGGGATACATCTCCTCGGGCGTCGGGGCGAACAGCAGATGGCAGCCGGCGCTGACCAGTTTCTCCTGATCGGCGGCGAGGGTGCGCGGGTATTTGGCGAGGTCCTCGTTGGGGCCGAACTGCAGCGGATTGACGAAGATGCTGGCCACCACGAAGTCGGCTCGCTGGCTGGCTTTCTCCACCAGCGCGACGTGGCCGCTGTGCAGGTTGCCCATGGTTGGTACGAAGCCGATGCGCTTGCCTTCAGCGCGCGCGCGGGCAATGGCGGCACGCAGTTCGCGTACGGTCTTGACGGTGTTCATGCGGAGAATCCGTGCTCGGGAGCGGGGAAACTGCGTTCCTTCACGGCGCTCACGTAGGCGGCCAGTGCTGCCTGGATGGAAGGTTGACCGTCCATGAAGTTTTTCACGAACTTCGGTGTGCGCCCTGACAGGGCCAGGCCCAGCATGTCGTGCAACACCAGAACCTGGCCATCGGTATCGACGCCGGCGCCAATGCCGATCACCGGAATTTTCACCGACTGGCTGATTTCCGCGGCGAGTGCGCTGGGCACGCATTCGAGCAGGAGCATGGCGGCACCCGCTTGCTCCAGTGCCATGGCGTCGGCACGCAATTGACGGGCCTGGGCCTCCTGGCGCCCCTGAACCTTGTAGCCGCCGAGGATGTTGACCGCCTGCGGGGTCAGCCCCAGGTGCGCGCAGACCGGAATGCCGCGCTCGGCCAGCAGGCGGATAGGCTCGGCCAACCAGGCCGCGCCTTCAAGCTTGACCATGTGTGCGCCGGCCTGCATCAGCGCGGCGCAGTTGGCAAAGGTCTGTTCCAGCGTCGCGTAGCTCATGAACGGCAGGTCGGCGAGGATCAGTGCGCCTCGGTTACCACGTTTAACGGCAGCAGTGTGATAGGCCATGTCGGCGACGCTGACCGGCAGAGTGCTGTCCTGACCTTGCAAAACCATGCCAAGGGAATCGCCGACCAGCAGCACATCGACGCCAGCCTGGCAGGCCGCCTGGGCGAAGGTGGCATCATAGGCCGTGAGCATGGCGATCTTCTCGCCGCGCTGCTTCAGCTCTTGCAGGGTGGTCAGGGTTACATCAGGCATGGGCATGTCCTCATTCAAGCTGCCGGCGTACGGCGACTGCGCGGGGCAATGTCAGCGTCGGCAGGCCTGGATTGGCGCCTCTCGAAACAGGGCGCTAGGCAACGGGACGCCTATAGTCCTGATGGGGGGCGGGGAAGTCAATTGCAGGTGTTACCTGCGTGTTACGTCGTTACCGCCAGCAGAGGCGCCTCGGCAATACGCTCAAGGCCAGTGAAGGGGCAGGCGCTCAGCAGTGTGGCCAGCGTGCGGCCATCGGGTAGCTGCAGGTCGGGGGCCAGCTCGGCCAGCGGATACAGAACGAAGGCGCGGGCATGCATATGGTAGTGTGGCACGGTCAGGCGCTCGTCGTTCAGCAGGCGTTGGCCAAACAGCAGAATGTCCAGATCGAGCGTGCGCGGCCCCCAGCGTTCGGCCTTGCGCTGGCGCCCCTGCTCGAGCTCGATGTGCTGCAGATGATCAAGCAGCTCGTGCGGTTCGAGGCGGGTGTCGAGAGCGGCCACGGCATTGACGTAGCGCGGCTGGTCGGGTGGGCCGAGCGGGTCGCTGGCATACAGCGAAGAGCATCTGCTGAGCTGGCTGTCAGGCAGCCCCTGCAGGGCCTGCAGGGCGGCGCGCAGTTGCTCCTGAGGCTCGGCGAGATTGCTGCCGAGGCCGATATACACGCGCTCCATCTTATTCGCCGCTGGGTGCGTTGCCGTCACTGCGCGGGCCGCGACGCCGGCGATTACCGCCGCGACGGCGCTTGCGTGGCGCGCCATTGCTGTCTTCCCGCTCTTTGCTGCTGAGGTCGCGGATCATCTGCCGGCGTTCGCTGTCGGAGACTTCCTGATAGTCAGTCCACCAGTCGCCCAGACCGTCCGTTTGCTCGCCTGCGCTTTCACGCAGCAGAAGGAAGTCATAACCGGCGCGGAAGCGCGGATTTTCCAGCAGCAGGTCGGCCCGCTTGCCTTGGCGGCGCGGCAGGCGCTCCTGCATGTCCCAGATTTCGCGGATCGGAATGGTGAATCGCTTGGGGATAGCAGTGCGCTGGCACTGCTCGGCGATCAGGCTGTGTGCCGCTTCCTGCATGGCCGGGATCGGCGGCATGCCCTGTTCCTGCAGGCGCAGCACGCGGGCTGGCAGCGCAGGCCAGAGAAGCGCGGCGAAGAGGAAGGCGGGGGTAACCGGCTTGCCCTGTTCGATGCGGTCGTCGGTATTGATCAGGGCCTGGCGAATCAGCTTGCCGGCATAGTCCGGCTGCTGACGCAGGGCAGCCCCTGCGGCGGGGAACAGCGGGGCGAACAGATCATATTGCAGCAGCAGTTCGAAGGTGTGTTCGGCGTAGCCGGAGAGGAACAGCTTGAGCACTTCGTCGAACAGGCGCGCCGAGGGAATGTCGCGCAGCAGTGGGGCCAGGCGCTGGATTGGCGCGGCGGTGTGGCGTTCGATGTCGAAGTCGAGCTTGGCGGCAAAGCGCACCGCACGCAGCATACGCACCGGGTCTTCCTGGTAGCGCTGGGTCGGGTCGCCGATCAAGCGTATCTGCCGGTTGCGGATGTCAGGCACGCCATGGGCGTAGTCGAGTACGCGCTCGGTCACCGGGTCGTAATACAGGGCATTGATGGTGAAGTCGCGGCGTTGGGCGTCGTCCTCCAGGCTGCCGTAGACGTTGTCGCGCAGGATGCGCCCGCTTTCGTGGCGGGAGGATTGCTGCGGGTTGTCTTCGTCATCGATTTCCGGATGGTTGGCACGGAAGGTCGCGACTTCGATGATCTCGCGGCCGAAATGCACATGAACCAGTTTGAAACGCCGGCCAATGATGCGTGCGTTGCGGAACTCGGCTCGGACCTGTTCGGGGGTGGCGCTGGTCGCGACGTCAAAATCCTTCGGGTCGAAGTCCAGCATCAGGTCGCGGACGCAGCCTCCCACGGTGTAGGCCTGGTAGCCGGCTTTCTGCAATCGCTCGACCACATTCACGGCGTTGCGGCTGATGCGGTCGCGGGCCAGATTATGCTGGCGGGCATTGAGCACGGTGGGTGTGCTGCGCGGAGTGGCGTTGGGGCGCTTGCGTCGTAGCGACTGGATCAGCTTCTTCAGCATGGGGTGTTCTGTCGAATGGATTTCGGGGCCGGCAGGATAGAGGCCCGGGCAATAGGCGCGGATTCTAGCACTGGCACGAAGGCTGGTGAATGCAGCGGGGGGAGAAGGGGCAAAGCTACTGGGGGAACCGAAGTTCCCCCCCAAGTTGGTGCGTGCTTTGTTTTTATTATTATTACGGGCTTGTTGTTGGAATTGTTTGACCCGTAAGGCAGGCCAGGGGCCTTGTCAGCTACTCCCAAGCAGGGAGTCAGTAGCCAACGGATTGCTTTGGAAGCTGATGTTGCCATGATCAATCCATGATCCAGTCAGAGCGGCTGCTGCCTCGGGGCAGTTTTATTATTCTCGGTCTGGCTGCGGTTTTACCCGGCGGCGCTTCCTCTCCAAAACAATCAGTTAACTGCGCCTCCACATTTTTGTTTTTGTTGTGCGGGAGTCGTAACGTCTTGTTCTTATTGTTTTTGGTTGGAGCTTTTTATTGTTGTTGTGCCAAATAGAAAGCAGATGGCGTGCCAACTTTTGAAAATCCTTTAAAAACAATGGTTTGATGGTTTTGTGTGGCGCCAGTGTGGTGCTGGTGGGGGCATTCTCGTTACCGCTTTCCCCGGACTTGTTACGAGATATTGAGGGGGTAACAGCAAACTGCCGGCTCGGGGCCGGCAGTCTGGGTCAGGATGAGGCGCTGGATTTGCGCCGTGGGATGCCTAGGCGCTGGCGTCGTTCCCACAGGCACTTGCGGCTGATGCCGAGTTTGCGTGCCAGTTCGGTTTCGGTCATGTGGTCCTGGTGCTCAAGGACGAAATGCTGGAAGTAGTCTTCCAGTGACAGGTCTTCGGTAGGCTCCAGGCCAGAACCGCTGCTGCTGTTATCGAAATCGTCGTCCAGCTCCGCCAGCTCGATATCGATGCCCAGCAGCTCGGCGCTGATCTCGCCGCCCTCGCAGAGGATCACCGCGCGCTCGATGGCGTTTTCCAGTTCGCGTACGTTGCCAGGCCAGCTGTACTGGGCAATCGCCTGTTCGGCCTCGAAGCTGAAATGCAGGCCTTCGCGCGCCATCTGCGTGCACTGGCGCTCCAGAAAGGAGCGTGCGATTTCCAGAACATCATCGCCACGTTCGCGCAGAGCAGGCAGGCGCAGGGCGATGACATTCAGGCGGTAGTAGAGGTCTTCGCGGAACTGGCCGGTCTTGGCCAGTGATTTGAGGTCGCGGTGGGTGGCGGCGATCAGGCGTACGTCGACCTTCTGTGACTGTACCGAGCCGACCCGGCGAATCTCGCCTTCTTGCAGCACGCGCAGCAGGCGGGCCTGGGCTTCCAGTGGCAGTTCACCGATCTCGTCGAGAAACAGGGTGCCGCCATCGGCGGCTTCCACCAGACCGGCGCGACCGGCGCTGGCGCCGGTAAAGGCGCCTTTTTCATGACCAAAAAGCTCGGACTCGATCAGGCTTTCCGGGATGGCGGCGCAGTTCACCGAGATCATCGGTGCTTTGGCCCGGCGCGAGAGGTTGTGTAGGGCGCGGGCTACCAGCTCCTTGCCGGTGCCTGATTCACCCTGAATCAGTACGGTGGAATCGGTGGGTGCCACTTTGCGGATTTTGCTGAAGAGGTCCTGCATCGGCATGCAGTTGCCGATGATGTTCATGTCGCCTTCGCTGGCCGCGGCGGCTTTATCCTGACCGCGAGGCGCACTGCTGCGCGGGCTTTCTGCCGGGCGGTTACGGGCATTCTCGCGATCCTTGAGGATGCGGGCCACGGCCTGGAGCATCTCGTCATGGTCGAAGGGCTTGGCGATGTAGTCCACCGCGCCAAGCTTCATCGAGTCCACCGCCGAACGCAGGCTGGCATAGCTGGTCATGATCAGCACCGGGATGCCTTCGGCAAGCTTGATCAGCTCGGTGCCGGGAGCGCCGGGCAGGCGCAGGTCACTGACGATCAGGTCGAAACCGGGGATGTTGTGGCGTTCCTGAGCTTCCTGCACCGAGCCAGCTTCGCTGACCTGGTACTGGTTGCGCTCCAGCAGGCGTCGCAGCGCGGAGCGGATGATGGTTTCGTCTTCGACGATCAGGATGTTCGGCATCAATACAATTCTCTCGACGGTCGCGGGATCGGTGCTGCAACACAGTCGGCTTCAGGCCGGCCGGGAGCGCGCGATTGCTCAGGGTTCATCGGACGTCGCCTCGACATGCCGGGGCAGGGTGACACGAATGCGGGTTCCGCACTGACGGTCAGGGAAGGCCGGGCTATCGATGGATATCTGCCCATAATGCTCTTCCACGATCGAATAGACCAGTGCCAGGCCGAGGCCCGTACCTTTGCCCGGGTCCTTGGTGGTGAAGAAGGGTTCGAACAGCCGATCCATGATCGACTGGGGAATACCGCTGCCCTCATCCTCGACGGTCAGCTCGATACTGTCACCCTGCTGCTCGCTGGAGACCCGGATGATGCCGCCATCCGGTGAGGCGTCGCGTGCGTTGGACAGCAGGTTGATCAGCACCTGAGCCAGGCGCTGCGGGTCACCGTTGACCCAGTGATCGGGATGACAGAGGTTGAAGAACTGCACGTCGTTGCTGCGCTTGTTCAGCGACAGCAGGCCGATGGCCTCGCGCGCGACTTCGGCCAGGCAAACAGGTTCGGCGTCATGGGTGCGGGTGCCGGCGTGGGCGAAACTCATCAGTGACTGCACGATGCGTGAGACGCGCCTGGTCTGTTCGAGAATCTGCAGACTGATTTCCTCGAGCTCGCCGTCGCCCTCGCGTTCCTCCTTGAGGTTCTGCGCCAGGCAGGCGATGCCGGTGATGGGGTTGCCGATCTCGTGGGCGACCCCGGCGGCCAGCCGGCCGATGCTGGCCAGGCGTTCGGAGTGCACCAGCTTGTCTTCCAGCAACTGGGTCTCGGTCACGTCTTCGATTAGTAGTACCAAGCCATTGCTGCCAGGTGCCAATGGCTCTTCAATGGCGGCTTTATGCAGATTGAGCCAGCGCGCCTGGCCGTCGAGGTTCAGGCGCTGCTTGTGCAAGTGCTCAATATTCAAGTCGACGAAGCACACCAATAGCTCACGCCAGGGGCTGGGCAGGGCATCGAGTCGGGAACCGATGACCTGCTGCGCGGGAATCTCGGTGAGATCCTCCATGGCGTGGTTCCACATCACGATTTCCCGGTCGGTGGCCAGCGAGCACACGCCCATCGGCAGTTCCTGCAGGGTCTGGCGGTGGTAGCGGCGCAGGGTGTCCAGTTCGGCGGCCAGGCCGGTCAGGCGCGAGTGGTAGTCCTCCAGGCGCGTCTCGATGAAGTGGATGTCTTCGCTGACGTAGGCCTTGCTGCCGGACTTGTAGGGCAGGAAGTTTTCCACCAGATCCTGCGCCACGCTGGGGCCCATCAGGCCGGACAGGTTGGCCTCCAGGCGGTCGCGCAGACGGCGCAGGGCATAGGGGCGGCGCTCATCGAAGGGCAGGTGCAGATCGCGCAGGGCCCGCTCGACTTCCTTCTGTGCGGTCATGGGGCCGAGAGGCTTGGCCAGTTGTGCGGCAAATTCCTGTGGCGAGACGGCCAGCAGTTCGCGGCGCTGCGGGCGGTGCACATTGTCCACGGCGCAGGCTTCAGCGGCGCTGACTTCATCGGCGCTGGCCTCGGTGAACAGCGACACCAGGGTAAACACCAGCACGTTGGCGGCCAGCGAGGCGATGGCCGCGAGGTGCCAGCTGGTGTCATCCAGCACGTACACGGTGCTGAACAGCGGCACATAGAGCGTTTGCACATTACCCAGCAGTGGTAGCAGCAGGCTGACTGCCCACACCAGCATGCCGGCCAGCATGCCGGCGATGAAACCGCGCCGATTGGCGTTCGGCCAGTAGAGTACCGAGAGGGTGGCCGGAAGGAACTGCAGGGTGGCGACGAAGGCGACGATGCCCAGGTTGGAGAGGTCCTGTTCGGCCTTGAGCAGGCGATAGAAACCATAGCCGGCGACGATGATGGCGCAGATCAGGCCGCGGCGTGTCCATTTCAGCCAGCGGTAGATGTTGCCCTCGGCAGGCGGCTGGTACAGCGGCAGCACGATGTGATTGAGGACCATGCCTGACAGCGCCAGGGTCAGCACGATGATCAGACCGCTGGCCGCCGACAGGCCGCCGACATAGGCGAGCAGGGCCAGGGTCTCGCTTTCCACGGCGATGCCCAGGCCGAGGGTGAAGTATTCCGGGCTGGTGGTGGCGCCGAGCTTGAGGCACGACCAGAGGATCAGCGGGACTGCCAGACTGAACAGCAGCAGCAAGAGTGGCAGGCCCCAGCTGGCCGTGACCATGGCTCGTGGGTTGAGGTTCTCGGTGAAGGCCATGTGGTACATGTGCGGCATGACGATGGCCGAGGCGAAGAACACCAGCAGCAGGGTACGCCACGGACCTTCCTGCAGTGGCGTGTGCAGGGCGGTCAGCGCCGACTGGTTCTGCAACAGCCACTGCTGCAGATCCTGCGGGCCGTCGAACACGCCATACAGGGCGTACAGGCCGATGCCGCCAAGGGCCACCAGCTTGACCACCGACTCGAACGCGATGGCAAACACCAAGCCTTCATGTTTCTCGCGGGTGGCCACATGGCGGGCGCCAAACAGCATGGTGAACAGGGTAATCAGGCCGCAGAAGGCCAGGGCCACGCGTTCCTGCAGGGGTTCGTGGGTGAGGATACTGATCGAGTCGGCGACCGACTGGATCTGCAGTGCCAGCAGCGGCAGCAGGCCGAGCAGCATGAATACCGTGGTCAGGGTACCGGCGGCGGTGCTGCGGAAGCGGAACGCGAACAGGTCGGCCAGCGATGACAGCTGGTAGGTGTGGGTGATGCGCAGAATCGGATAGAGCAGCACCGGCGCCAGCAGGAAGGCTCCGGATACCCCCAGGTAGCTGGCGAGAAAGCCATAGCCGTACTGGTAGGCCATGCCCACGGTGCCGTAGAAGGCCCAGGCACTGGCATACACGCCCAGTGACAGGGTGTAGGTCAGCGGGTGGCGCATGACGCGCCGGGGAATCCAGCCGCGCTCACTGATCCAGGCGACGCCGAACAGGGCCAGCAGGTACAGCGTGCTGATGGCCAGCAGCTGGCTAAGGCTAAAGCTCGTCAGCATCGTGTTGGCTCTGCAGGATGAAGGTTGCCACGATCAGGATCAGCCACAGCAGGTACGGGCGGTACCAGGCGCCGGAGGGCTCGATCCACCAATCCATGATGGCGGGGGAGAACAGGTAGATCCCTACTACCAGGAGCAGGACCAGACGGTAGATGTACATGCCGGAACTCTTGACGGGCGTGCCGCGATGGTAGCGGAGCCGACCGGCGGCTGAAAGCATCGTGAGCCGCCGTGGGTCAGCGTAGCTGTGCTTCGGCCAGGGTGCGGCAGCGCGGGATGCGCTGGGCATCCCAATGACGGATGGCCCAGTCCAGCACCTCGCCGGTGTTGCAGGTGGCGAGCGCTTCCGGCGGCTGCTGGCCTAGGGCGCGCAGGGCGCGCACCAGCAGGGCGGGAGCCTGATCGGCCGGCAGCGGCGGCGAGCGGTAGGATTTGCCCAGCTTGTGGCCATCGGGCTGGATGATCAGCGGTACATGCAGGTAGCGCGGCGTGGGGAGGCCGAGCAGCTCCTGCAGGTACAGCTGGCGCGGGGTGGAATCCAGCAGATCGGCGCCGCGGACGATATCCGTGATGCCCTGCCAGGCATCATCCAGCACCACAGCCAGCTGATAGGCGTAAAGCCCGTCGCGGCGGCGGATGACAAAGTCACCGACCTCGCGGCCCAGATGCTGGCGGTATTTGCCCTGTACCCGGTCGCAGAAGTGGTACTCCAGCTCCGGCACGCGCAGGCGGATGGCGGCGTTCTCGGCGGGCAGCTGGCGATTGCGGCAGGTGCCGGGGTAGATGCCGTGGTGGCCTTCGAGCTGCTTGCGCGAGCAGTCGCAGGCGTAGGCCAGGCCTTGCTGCAGCAAGCGCTCGATCACCGCCGCGTAGGTTGCGTGGCGCTCGCTCTGGCGAATGACCTCGCCGTCCCAGTGCAGACCGTAGATTTCCAGAGCGCGCAGAATGGCGTCCTGGGCACCGGGCATTTCCCTTGGTGGGTCGAGGTCTTCCATGCGCACCAGCCAGCGGCCGCCCACATGGCGGGCGTCGAGGAAGGAAGCGAGAGCAGCTACCAGTGAACCGAAGTGCAGGTGGCCACTGGGGGTGGGAGCGAAGCGCCCGATATAGGAACTGGCGGTCATGGCGAGGCAGGCGGCAGAAATGCAACGGGGCGCCTAGGCGCCCCGTCCGGGATCAGGAACCGATCTGCTTTTCCTTGATTTCCGCCAAGGTCTTGCAGTCGATGCAGAGAGTGGCGGTAGGGCGGGCCTCGAGGCGGCGAATGCCGATCTCAACGCCACAGGAATCGCACCAGCCGTAGTCATTGTCTTCGATCAGCTGCAGGGTTTCGTCGATCTTCTTGATCAGCTTGCGCTCGCGGTCGCGGGCACGCAGTTCCAGGCTGAACTCTTCTTCCTGGCTGGCGCGGTCGGCCGGGTCCGGGAAGTTGGCCGCTTCGTCCTGCATGTGATGCACGGTACGGTCGACTTCCTGCATCAGCTCCAGCTTCCATTTGTTGAGAATGTCAGTGAAGTGCGCGCGCATCGAATCGCTCATGTACTCCTCACCCTTTTTCTCTTTGTAGGGTTCGAAGCCGCGAATCAGTTGGCTGTTCTGTTGTTTTGCTTTGGTGGCCATGGATGACTGCCTCTCACTTTCTCTTATCCACTGCGCAGGAACGTGTCCATCGCCCGATAAACGGGCCCTGCGGCTGCAAGCGGGCGAACTTACCAGAAGGTTCCCGTGGGCGCCACTCCCGCATGTCGTGCTTGCTGCCGTGTGCGCAGGGCTTGGGTAGAATTGCGCCTTTGTCTTTTCAGGGTAGCCCCATGGCCCAGTCTTACAGTGCACGCAGTCGTGCCATCGAGCCCTTTCACGTCATGGCACTGCTGGCGCGGGCCAATGAATTGCAGGCCGCCGGTCACGATGTGATTCATCTGGAAATCGGCGAGCCGGACTTCACCACCGCCGAACCCATCGTGCGTGCCGGTCAGGCGGCGCTGGGCGCCGGCCATACCCGTTACACCGCCGCCCGTGGCCTGCCTCAACTGCGTGAGGCCATTGCCCGGTTCTACGCCGATCGCTATCGCTTGTCGATTGATCCAGAGCGCATTCTGATCACCCCCGGTGGCTCCGGCGCGTTGCTGCTGGCGGCCAGCCTCCTGGTCGACCCGGGCAAGCACTGGCTGCTCGCCGACCCGGGCTATCCGTGCAATCGTCATTTTCTGCGTCTGGTCGAAGGTGCCGCGCAGTTGGTACCGGTCGGCCCCGAGGTGCGTTACCAGTTGACGCCGGAACTGGTCGAGCGTTTCTGGAGTGCTGACAGTGTGGGTGCCCTGGTGGCCTCGCCGGCCAATCCCACCGGTACCCTGCTGGAACGCGACGAGCTGGCTGCGCTCTCGCAGTCCCTCAGGCATCGTGGCGGGCATCTGGTGGTGGACGAGATCTACCACGGCCTGACCTACGGCTGTGAGGCGGCCAGCGTGCTGGAGGTGGATGACGAGGCATTCGTGCTCAACAGCTTCTCCAAGTATTTCGGCATGACCGGCTGGCGTCTCGGCTGGCTGGTGGCGCCGCCGGCGGCGGTGGGCGAGCTGGAGAAACTGGCGCAGAACCTCTATATCAGCGCCCCCTCGATGGCCCAGCATGCGGCACTGGCCTGCTTCGAGCCGGAGACACTGGCCATTCTTGAAGAACGCCGTGGCGAGTTCGCCGCGCGCCGCGACTACCTGCTGCCGGCCCTGCGTGAGCTGGGTTTCCGCATCGCCGTGGAACCACAGGGCGCCTTCTATCTATATGCCGACATCTCGGCATTCGGTGGCGACGCCTTTGCCTTCTGCCGGCACTTTCTGGAAACCGAGCATGTGGCCTTCACTCCGGGCATCGACTTCGGCCGTTACCAGGCCGACCAGCATGTGCGCTTTGCCTACACCCAGAGCCTGCCGCGTCTGCAGCAGGCGGTCGAGCGCATTGCCCGTGGCCTGAAGAGCTGGCGCCCCGATGCGCTTTGATCCGCCGATGGAGGAGGGCCGCCTGCTACGCCGCTACAAGCGCTTTCTCGCCGATATCGAGACAGCCGGCGGCGAGCAGCTGACCATCCACTGCCCGAACACCGGCTCGATGCTCAACTGCATGAGCGAAGGCTGCCGTGTCTGGTTCAGCCGCAGCCAGGACCCCAAACGCAAATTGCCGGGCACCTGGGAACTGGGCGAAACCCCGCACGGGCGCCTGGCCTGCATCAATACCGCGCGGGCCAATGCGCTGGTGGAGGAAGCTCTGCGCGGCGGGGTGATCACCGAACTGGCCGGTTTCGCAGGGCTCCGGCGCGAGGTGCGCTTTGGCGAGGAAAACAGCCGGGCGGACTTTTGCCTGCAGTTCGCCACAGGGCCGGCCTGGATCGAAGTGAAGAGCGTGACCCTGGGCTTTGCGGATTCGGCCGTGGCCGCCTTCCCCGATGCCCGCACTGAACGGGGCGCCAGGCACCTGCGCGAGCTGGCGGCACAGGCTCGCGCCGGTGTGCGGGCCGTGCAGCTGTATTGCGTGAACCTGAGCGGCATCGAAGCGGTACGCGCGGCGCAGGAGATTGATCCGGCCTATGCCGCCGGGTTGTGTGAAGCCCGGGAGGCGGGCGTCGAGGTGCTGGCCTATGGCGCCGAGATTACTCCCGAGGCAATTAGTCTGGTGCGGCGCCTGGAAGTGCTGCTCTAACCGGTTTCTAAAGCGAAACCCAGATGCTGCCGTCCTGCTCCTGGCAGGCCAGCGTCTGGAGCATCTGTCCGGCACAGGGGCCTGCCACGCACTCGCCGGACTCGATGAGAAACAGTGCGCCGTGGGTCGCGCACTGGATCAGACTGCCGCTGTGATCGAGAAACTGGTCGGGCAGCCACTCCAGGGCAATTCCGCGATGGGGGCAGCGGTTGCGGTAGGCGTACACCTGCCCATGCCGGCGCACCACCAGCAGGCTGGTTTCTTCAATGACAAAGCCGCGGCTCTGGCCTTCGGCCAGATCACGGCTTTCACACACTGCATGCATGGCGACCTCCGTTGGGGCGGTGATTATCACCGCCCGCGGTGGAGGCCGAAAGTGCCGCTCAGATTTCCCAGATCAGGTTGGCGGCCATGTAGCGGCCCGGCTGGCTGTAACGGCCGAGACCGGCGCTGGTGCTGCTCAGGCCGCGCACATCACCCCATTGCCAGTATTGCTTGTCGGTGAGGTTGTACAGGCCGCCATTGACCGAGACCTCCTCGGTGAGCTGCCAGTAACCCAGCAGGTCCAGGGTGCCGTAGCCGGAGGGCTGGTACTGGTTGGCTGTCTGGCTGTCGTCGATGCGCTCCTTGGCGGCGACCAGCGTCCAGGCCAGTTCGCCCCCGAACTGCCCGCTCGGGGCGTCGTAGGCTAGACCGATCACGCTTTTCAGCGGATCGATACTGTTGATCGGCTGGCCGCTTTCCTCGTCCTTGCCGCGCGCATAGGCAAGGCTGCCGCGCAGCTTGCTGCCGGCTGGCAGGCCGGCGTTGTCGAGGAACAGTTCGCCACGGGCCTCGGCGCCGCGGATGGTCACGCGGTCGAGGTTCTGCGACTGGAAGGTCAGGCGGCCATTGCCGGTCGGATCTTCCGCCAGGGTGACCTGTTCGATGAAGTCATCGTACTGGTTGTAGAACAGCGCCAGGCCCCAGCTGCCCTGCGCGTACTGGCCGCGCAGACCGACTTCGAAGCTGTCGCTGGTTTCCGGTTTGAGGCTGGTGTTGGCCAGCGTCTGGTAGTTGCTTTGCAGATTGACGAACTCGCCAAAGATGTCGATCACCTCCGGTGCGCGGAAGCCGGCGGCGTATTGACCATAGAGGCTGTGGGCATCGTCGAGCTGGTAGGTGGCGGCCAGTTTCGGCGACAGGTGGCTGTCGCTGAAGCTCGACGGGTCACGGTCCAGCGGGTTGTTCTTCAGGTACTCGGCGGTGGCATCCGGTTTCATCCGGTAGTAGTCATAGCGCAGGCCGGCGAGCAGGTTCCAGCGGCCGACATCGATGCTGTCCTGAACGAATAGGGCGTATTCGTCCTGAGTCGGGTCGGGGAAGTCGCTGAGCGGAAAGGGCTCGGGGTTGGCGTAAGGCAGCCCGGTGACGGTATTGATTTCACTGCCCTTGCGCAGGTCACTGCTTTCGCTGCGTGACAGGTCCGCGCCGTAGGTCAGCAGGTGTTCGGTCTGGCCCAGGGTGAAACCTTTCTTCAGCTGGCTGTTGAAGCTCCATTCGTCTTCCTCGTAGACCGAGTCGCGGTAACGCTGGCGCAGCGGGGCGGAGCCCGGCGGCGTGCTGCTGGCCGCGCCCGTCCAGCTGTAACGCTCCTGGTAGGTGCGCTGGCGGGTCTGGCTGGTCTGATAGTTGAGCTGCCAGTCGACATGGTCGGCCAGCAGGCTGCCGATGTGGAAACTGTGCTCAAGACCGACCCGCTCGCGGTCGGTGCTGTCCCGCCCATCGCTGCTCTTGATCAGGGTGTTGCTGTAGGTGTTGCCGAAGAGGCGGGTGCTGCTGGCCTGGTTGTAGCCGCTGCGCACCCGGGTGTCGCTATCGTCGGCGAAACGCTCATAGACCAGTTGCAGGCGATCGCCGTCAGCGTAGTTCCAGCCCAGCTTGGCCAGCAGGTTATCGGTGGTGAAGTCCACCGGGTTGGCCTCTTCACGCGAGCTGCCATTGCCGCCCTGACCACCGTAGGTGTCGAGGGCCTGGCCGGTGCGGCGGCTGAGGTGCAGCAGACCATCGAAATCGCCCTGGCGGGCCGCCAGGGTGGCGCTGCGCTGCCAGCTGTCATCGCTGCCGTCGTACCCGGTTTTCAGCCGGGCATAGCTGTCGTCGCCGTCCTCCAGATAGTCGCCGGCATCCTTGGTCAGGAAGGACACCGCGCCGCCGATGGCATCACTGCCATACAGGGTGCTGGCGGGGCCACGGATGATCTCGACCTGTTTGACGGTGTCCAGGTCGATGTAATTGCGCTGGGCACTGAGAAACGGACCGAAGGCGAACTCGCCCGGCACGCTGACGCCGTCCACCTGGGTCAGCACCCGGTTGCCACCGATACCGCGGATGCTGATGCCCGAGAGGCCGAAGCGGCTACCGGTGCCGCTGACCGACACGCCGGGTTCGTAGCGCACCAGGTCTTTCATGTTCTTGATCTGCTGCTGATCGATCTGCCGGGCATCCACCACGCTCACGGTGCTGGGCACGCTGCCAAGGCTCTGTTCGCTGTGGGTAGCGGTAACCGTCACGGTATCGAACTGGGTGGGCTGGGCTTCGCTGGCCAGCGCCAGAGGCGGGCAGAGCAGCAGGGCAAGCAGCGGGAAACGACGGGCGAAGGGCGGTGAGTACAGCATGAGCGGCTCCTGAAATGCGCCGTAGACGTGCCGGAAGGCAGATGGGCGCCGGTTGATATCGGCGCCGAACATTACTCAGCTTGACGATTTGATGCAAATGCTTATCAAATAGATTCGCATCTGGAGAGAGTCATGCTGCGATTTTTCCTTCCCCTCGGCTGTTCGCTGGTCCTGCACATGGTGCTGGGCTGGTGGCTGCGCGACGCCTGGCCGGAGGCCGCTGCACCTGTGGCAGGGCAGGCGAGTGAGGTGTTCGAGATCAGTCTGGCGCCGCTGCCAGCTCCTTCTCAGACAGTGGCGCCAGTGCCTGTGCCTAAGCCGGCAGCGAAGCCAGAGCTCAAGCCGCCAGTGACGGTGCAACAGGCGCCGGCGCGCGTTCGCCCCCGTGCCCGGCCGACCGAGGCCCGTGAGATGCCGGCGCCAGTTCCGACGGTTACCACTGGTGTGTCAGCGGCTCCGGCTACCGCAAGGAGAGAGCCGGTTGCGCCGGCGGTGGACAGGGTGTTGCCAGAGGTGTTGGTGCAGCGCCCGAGCTTTCGTCAGGCGCCGACTGCGCCGCGCTATCCGGCCCTGGCCCGGCAGCGCCGCCTGCAGGGCGTGGTGTGGGTCGAGGTACGTCTGGGTGTTCGCGGTGAGCAGCGTGAGCGTCGTCTGCTGCGTTCCTCCGGTGTGCCCATGCTCGACCGCGCGGCGCTGGAGGCCGTGCAGACCTGGCACTTCAACCCCGAGCGCGTGGGCGGTCAGGCCGTGCCCAGCCGGGTGCAGATTCCCATCGAGTTCAACCTGCTGACGGCGCGATAGCCGGCAGCGTCCATTCCCTCCGAGTAAGGACTAACCATGAATTCCGTCAGTATTTCATCCGCCGTCGTGACAACGCCTGCCCTTTACCGTGCCTGGCAGCACCTGCGCAGTGAGCAGCCCAAGCTGCGGGCGCGTGAGGCTGCCCAGCAGCTGGGTGTCAGTGAAGGCGAGCTGTTGGCCTGCCGTGTCGGCACCGATGCTCTGCGCCTGCGCCCGCACTGGGCCGACCTGCTGCCGGCGCTGGAGAGCCTGGGTTATGTGATGGCGCTGACCCGTAATGAGCACTGCGTTCACGAGCGCAAGGGCATCTACCGCGAGGTTTCGGTAAGTACCAATGGTGGCATGGGGCTGGTGGTGTCGGCGGACATCGATCTGCGCCTGTTCCTCAAGGGCTGGGAGAGCGTCTTTGCGCTGACCGAGTCGACGGGGCGTGGTGTTCAGCGCAGCCTGCAGGTGTTCGATGCGCAGGGGATGGCCGTGCACAAGGTGTTTCTCACAGAGCAGAGTGATCTGGATGCCTGGAACCTGTTGCTGGAACGCTTCCGTCATGAGGATCAGCAGCCGGAGCTGGAGATCCTTCCTGGCATGCCGAAGACGGCGGCGCGAGCCGATGACGAGATCGATGCCGACTCGCTGCGAGCTGGCTGGACAGCCCTCAAGGACACCCACCACTTCTTTGCGCTGATCAACCGGCACGCTGCTGCCCGTGAGCAGGCGCTGCGTCTGGCTGGGCGCGAGTGGGCCGAGCCGCTGGCGGTGACCGAACTGCCGCGCCTGTTCGAAGCGGCTGCCGCTCGGGAAGTACCGATTATGGTGTTTGTCGGCAACGCCCACTGCATTCAGATTCACAGCGGCCCGGTGCAGAACCTGCGCTGGCTGGACAGCTGGTTCAACGTGATGGACCCCGAATTCAACCTGCACCTGCAGACGCGCGGCGTGCATTCTCTGTGGCGCGTCCGCAAGCCGAGCACGGATGGTGTCATTACCAGCTGGGAAGCCTTCGATGCGGATGGCGAGCTGGTGCTACAGCTGTTCGGTGCGCGCAAGCCCGGCGTGCCGGAGCTGGACGGCTGGCGTCAGCTGGCCGAGTCCTTTGTGGCGCTGGAGGCGGCGCAATGAGGCGCTGGCTGTTGGCATGGATGGCGGCACTTGTTGCCGGGAGCCTGCACGCACAGGATGCCCCGCGCTGGGTCAGCGCAGGGGGCGCCATCAGCGAGTGGGTGGTTGCATTGGGTGGCGAGTCGCGTCTGGTCGGCGTGGACAGCACCAGTCTGCACCTGCAGTCGTTGGCTCAGCGGCCAAACATCGGCTACCAGCGTCAATTGGCGGCCGAAGGTATTCTGGCCTTGCGCCCGCAGGTGCTGCTGGGGACCGAGGAGATGGGGCCGCCACCGGTGCTGCAGCAGCTCAAGGCCGCCGGTGTGCAGATTGAAGTGCTGTCGGCCCGCGCCGATCTGCCGACATTGCAGGGCAATCTGCAGCGTCTGGGCCTTCTGCTGGGTGATGCGTCTGCTGCAGAGCAGGCGTGGCAGCGGTTCTCTCGTGATCTGCAGGAACAGGCCGAGGCCATTCGTCAGGCTCAGCAACGCCAGCCGGCGCCACGGGTACTGATGCTGCTGGGGCACGCCGGAGGCAGTCCGCTGATTGCCGGGCGGGACACCTCGGCGGTATGGCTGATCGAGCAGGCCGGGGGAGTCAGTCCGGTCGCGCATCAGGGATACAAGCCACTGTCGAGTGAAGCCCTGCTGGGGCTGGATGTCGATGTGCTGCTGGTGGCCGACCGGCGCCTGCGGGGTGAAGCCGCCATTGCGGCCTTGCTGGCGCAGAATCCGGCGCTTGAGCAGCTGCGTGCGGTGCGTGAGCAGCGGGTGTCGAGTCTGGATCCGAGCGTCCTGGTCGGCGGGCTGGGGCCGCGGATTCCGCAAGTGCTGGCCAGCCTGACGGCAGGCTTTTATCCTGCCGCTCCTAGTCCCCGCCTGGCGCACGCTCAGCCATGATTGCCGTCATCTCTCCCCGCACCCTGTTTATCGCACTGACGGCCTTGCTGATGGTGGCGCTGTGGTTGTCGCTGGCCCTGGGGCCGGTCAGCCTGCCATTGCTGGATACCCTTGAGGCACTGCTGCGCCTGAGCGGATTGTCCGCTGAGCAGGTGCCGGGGCAGGCTGAGCTGATCATCGGTCAGATTCGTCTGCCGCGAACCCTGCTGGGCCTGTCGGTGGGCGCGGTGCTGGCGCTGTGTGGTGTCGCCATGCAGGGGCTGTTTCGCAATCCGCTGGCCGATCCAGGTCTGGTCGGGGTTTCCAGCGGAGCGGCCCTGGGCGCGGCGCTGGTGATTGTCGGTAGCGCCACTCTCGGCTGGGGGCTGGGGCCTCTGTGGCTGCAGCCCTATCTGCTGTCGCTGGCCGCCTTCGCCGGTGGTCTGGGCGTGACGGCCGTGGTGTATCGCCTCGGCCGGCGTGACGGCCAGACCAGTGTGGCGGCCATGCTCCTGGCCGGGGTGGCGCTGAGTGCCCTGGCCGGGGCGCTGATCGGACTGTTCACCTATCTCGCCGACGATGCGACCCTGCGCAGCCTGACGTTCTGGAACATGGGCAGCCTCAATGGCGCCAGCTATGCACGGTTGTGGCCGTTGCTGCTGGTGGGTGTGGGGGTGGCCATCTGGTTGCCACGCCGGGCGACGGCGCTGAACGCGCTGCTGCTGGGGGAGTCGGAAACCCGTCATCTGGGCTTCGAGGTCGAGCGGCTGAAGCGGGAGCTGGTGCTGTGCACTGCGCTGGGGGTAGGCGCTGCGGTGGCAGCGGCCGGGCTGATCGGTTTTATCGGGCTGGTGGTGCCGCATCTGCTGCGCCTGCTTGTCGGCCCGGATCACCGCATTCTCCTGCCGGCATCGGCCATGGCCGGTGCGGCGCTGTTGCTGTTGGCGGATCTGCTGGCGCGCTTGCTGCTGGCTCCGGCGGAATTGCCGATCGGCATTATTACCGCATTGCTCGGTGCGCCGTTCTTCCTCTATTTGCTGGTCAAGGGGCGTCACTGATGCTGCAGGTAATCGATCTGGGCGTGAACCGTGGCGAGTGCCCGGTATTGCGCGACATTGCCCTGACTGTGCGGCCGGGGGAAGTGCTGGGGGTGCTGGGGCCCAATGGCGCGGGCAAAAGCACCTTGCTGGCTGCTCTGAGTGGCGAGCTGCCGGCCAGTCGCGGGCAGATACTGTTGAGCGGCACGCCGTTGCAGGACTGGGAGGCGTTGCCCCGGGCCCGGCAGCTGGCGGTGTTGCCGCAGAGCTCCACGCTGGGGTTTGCCTTCCGCGTGGATGAGGTGGTGGGCATGGGGCGCCTGCCGCACGCCAGTGGCCGGGTTGTCGATGCGCAGATCATCGAGGCCGCACTGGCTGCAGCGGATGTCGGGCATCTTGCAGGGCGCAGTTATCTGACCCTGTCCGGCGGTGAGCGCCAGCGTGTGCATCTGGCCCGGGTCATGGCCCAGTTGTGGCCGGGGCAGGCCGGACAGGTGCTGTTGCTCGATGAGCCGACCTCGATGCTGGATCCGCTGCACCAGCACACCATCCTGCAGGCGGTGCGCCAGTTTGCCGAGCGTGGCGTGGCGGTGCTGGTGATCCTGCATGACCTGAATCTGGCGGCGCGCTATTGCGATCAGTTGCTTCTGCTGAATCGCGGCGAGTCCTGTGCCTATGGTCCAGTAGCCGAGGTTCTTCAGGCTGAAACAGTGGGTCGGGTATTCGGGCTGGAAGTGCTGGTACAGGCCCATCCCGAACGTGGTCATCCGTTGATTGTGGCGCGTTGAGGTGATGATGAAGTTACGTTTTTTGCTGGTGACAGTGCTGGGGTTGCTCAGTGCCTGTCAGTCGACAGTGTCGCCAGTGCCGGCCTGGCAAGCGACGGCGCAGCGGGATCACCCGCAGTTGGGCGTCATTGAAGATCTGCGTAGCGGCCAGCGTTTGACGCCGGATGAGCTGCTGTCTCGCCTGGCGGGCGCGTCGCAGGTGTTGGTGGGGGAAAAACACGACAATCCCGACCATCATGCCCTGCAGTTGTGGTTGCTGCGCGGCCTGGCGGGCGAGCGTCCGCAGGGCAGTCTGTTGCTGGAGATGCTCAATCCGGATCAGCAGGGCAAGGTCGAGGCGGTTCAGCAGCGTCTTCGCCAAGGGGAGAGGCCTGAGAACCTGCCGCGGCAGCTGGGATGGCAGAAGAACTGGTCGTGGTCGATGTACGGCCCGCTGGTCGACTATGCCCTGCAGCAGCCGTTTCCGTTGCTGGCGGCCAACCTTGATCGTGACGAAATCATGGCGATCTATCGCAGCAAGCCCGCGCTGAGTGGCAGGGCGTCGACGGCTGAAACGGTGCAGAAAGCGCTGCTCGATGATATTCGTGCGTCACATTGCGGTCTCTTGCCGGAGGCGCAGCTGCCGGCCATGCTGGCCGTCCAGCAGCAACGTGACCGGCGCATGGCTGAGCGCCTGCTGGCGGCGCCGGCGCCGGCCCTGCTGTTCGCCGGAGGCTTCCATGTGCGCAAGGATCTGGGCATTCCCCTGCACCTGAAGGATCTGGCTGGCGACGAACCGGTCGTACTGATGTTGGCGGAGGCGGGGCAAACGGTCGGTGTCGAACAGGCCGACTATGTCTGGTACACGGCGGCCTTGCCCGAGCAGGACTATTGCGCCCAGTTGCGCCGTTAGGCATGGGGTTAAATGAAAGAAGCCGGCAACTGCCGGCTTCTTTCATTTCTTGTGCACGTTCTTCGGTAGTTGCACCACCCGGCTTTCCGAGTAGATGTCGTGCCAGGTGCGTTTTTCTTTGTCCCACAGCAGCCACAGGTAACCCAGACCGCCACAGAGCCAGGAGCCCACGGACACGACAAAACGCAGCAGTGCCTGCCACAGGCTGATGGCGCTGCCGTCGGCATTCTGGATGCGCAGTCCCCAGACCTGCATGCCGAGGGTCTGACCATTGTGGGTCCAGAATTTGGCAAAAAAGCCGAACAGCACCATGACCAGCACCGTCGAGAGCAGTGGATCGCCGTCCAGCGCGCCGGCATCGCTCAGCTGACGCAGGCGCTCTTCACCAATGATACTCATCTGGATGCCCTTGTAGATCAGGGTCACCACCATCAGCAGGGCTACGCTGAGCAGGAAGTCGTAGAACATGGCGGCCAGGCGGCGGGTCAGCCCGGCAGTGGGGAAGTCGCCCTGAGGGCGCAACTGATGTTTCGGCATGACGGGCTCACGAAGTGCATTCGGCCGTCATTGTAAGGCGGGAGCAGCAATAAATGGCAGACAGAAAAAAGCCCCCAGGGTTTCCCGTGGGGGCTTTTCTCATTTGGCCTTAGCCTACCAGTTGTACCTGGTCTGCTTGCATGCCTTTCTGGCCTTGAACGGCCACGAAAGTCACTTTCTGGCCTTCTTTCAGGCTCTTGAAGCCGTCAGCCTGAATAGCGCGGAAGTGAACGAACAGATCTGGGCCGCTTTCCGGGGTGATGAAGCCGTAGCCTTTCTCATCGTTGAACCACTTCACGGTGCCGTTTTGACGCTGGGACATGCCTAAAATCCTTGAAACTTAATAAAACGCCTCGTCCGCATGGCCGAGGGCCGGTACTGAGTTTTGCAAGGATTTAAGGAAAATCAAGCAAAGATGAAGCGGATCAGGCGATCTACTGCATCAGGTCATGTTTCTCGTGACCCATGCAAACACACAGTGAAAAGCACTCTACGCCAATGTGTGAGGATTGCCAACAGGAAAAACAGGGGGGATGCGGGGATAAAAACGAGGGGTAAATCTAGGAGTGGTGCCCCGGGAGAGACTCGAACTCTCACGTTGTTACCAACGGCGGATTTTGAATCCGCTGCGTCTACCATTCCGCCACCGAGGCACAGGGCGCGAAGTATAGGGATGCGTCTTTGGGCGGTCAATCGACAGACGGTCTTTGTCAGCGACTTTGGGCGAGCTGTCGTTCTCTGGCACGTGAGGGCTATGCTCGGGAAAACATTGCTCGGAGCCTGATGTGAAAGATCTTGCCCGGTGGGTGGTGTGGGTCTTGTTGCCTCTGTCGTTTTATGCCCAGGCGGATGCGGCCCGTTACGCTGTGACCAGTGAGAGTTGGGAGCCCTATTGGATCGTGCGCGGCAGTGCCGTCAGCGGAATCCTGAGTGATGTTATGCAGGCGCTCCAGGTGCATGTGGATGAGCCTCTGCTGCCGGACCGGCCGCTGCCGCCCCTGCGAGCGCAGAAACAGTTCCTTCAGGCAAAGGTGCAACTGGAGTGCTGTGTCAGCATGGCCTGGCGGGCGTCGCCTGAGCAGGCCGAGGTGTCGCTGTGGAGCGATACGGTGCTGGAGGCCGAAGAGGTGCTGGTGTTTCCGGTTGGCCGGGCATTTCCCTTTGGCAAGTTGCAGGACCTGCAGGGCCATACCATCGCTACCGTGCGGGGCTATGGATACATCGGCAGTGAGTACTTCATCCGCAGTGACAGTCCCGACAGTAAGTCGCAGTTGCTCCGGCTCGCTCAGGGACGGGCTGAGGCGGCGATTATCGACCGGGTGGAGCTTGCTTATTTGTTGCGCGAGCACGCGGAGCTCAAGGGGGTTGCCGGGCGGATTGAGTCGGGGCCGGTGATCAACAGATCCGCGCTGCGGATTCGGGTGCATCGTTCCCGCGCGGATCTGCTGGAGCCTCTTAATGCTGCCATTGCCACGCTGCGGAAGGATGGCACGCTCACAGGCATTGTTGAGCGTTATACGGGCGGGCGTTAGTCGGGCCGGCAGGCTTGTGCGTGGCTGAGGATAGGGGTTTCCGGTAAGATTTGCGCCCCTTACGAGAATTGCCTGTCATGCGTGTTGCCGACTTTCATTTTGAACTCCCTGAACATCTGATTGCCCGCCATCCGCTGGCTGAGCGACGTGCCAGTCGTCTGCTGGTTCTGGAGGGGGAGTCGGGTTCGCTGAATCATGGCCAGTTTGCTGATCTGCTGGATTACCTGCGCCCCGGTGATCTGATGGTGTTCAACGACACCCGGGTGATCCCGGCTCGTCTGTTTGGTCAGAAGGCCAGCGGCGGCAAGCTGGAAATCCTTGTCGAGAGAGTGCTCGATACCCATCGTGTACTGGCTCATGTGCGTTCCAGCAAGTCGCCCAAGTCGGGCACGCAGATTCTTATCGATGGCGGTGGATCGGCCGAGATGCTGGCCCGTCACGATGCGCTGTTCGAACTGCGTTTCTCCGAGCCGGTATTGCCGCTGCTGGACCGCGTCGGTCACATGCCGTTGCCGCCCTATATCGATCGCCCTGACGAAGCCTCAGACCGTGAGCGTTATCAGACGGTCTATTCCGATAAGGGCAAGGCCGGAGCGGTCGCTGCGCCTACGGCGGGTCTGCATTTTGATGAGGCGTTGCTGGCCAGTATCCGCGAGAAGGGTGTGGATATGGCCTTTGTCACCCTGCACGTCGGGGCTGGCACCTTCCAGCCCGTGCGCGTCGAGCGCATCGAAGATCACCACATGCACAGCGAGTGGCTGGAAGTCACTCAGGCTGTGGTTGATGCCGTGGCGGCATGCCGGGCTCGTGGCGGGCGGGTGATTGCCGTGGGCACCACCAGCGTGCGCTCTCTGGAGACGGCAGCGCAGAGCGGCGAGCTCAAGGCCTTCAGCGGTGACACGTCTATCTTTATTTATCCGGGGCGACCGTTTCATGTGGTCGACGCCCTGGTGACCAACTTCCACCTGCCGGAATCGACCCTGCTGATGCTGGTCAGTGCGTTCGCTGGCTACCGCGCCACCATGGCCGCTTATGCGGCGGCGGTTGAACACAGCTACCGCTTCTTCAGTTATGGCGATGCCATGTTTATCACGCGTAATCCGCAACCCGACGCGCCGGAGACCCAGGCATGAGCTTCATGAAATTCGATTTGCTGGCCACTGACGGGCGTGCCCGCCGTGGTCGCCTGACCTTTCCCCGTGGTGTGGTGGAAACTCCGGCTTTCATGCCGGTAGGCACCTACGGCACGGTCAAGGGCATGCTGCCGCGCGATATCGAGGCGATCGGCGCCCAGATCATTCTGGGCAATACCTTTCACCTGTGGTTGCGCCCGGGTACCGAAGTCATCAAACAGCACGGTGACCTGCACAACTTCATGCAGTGGCAGGGGCCGATTCTTACCGACTCCGGTGGTTTCCAGGTGTTCAGCCTCGGTGCCATGCGCAAGATCAAGGAGGAGGGGGTGTATTTCTCCTCTCCGGTGGATGGCGCCAAGGTCTTCATGGGGCCGGAAGAATCGATGGCCGTTCAGCGCGCGCTGGGCTCCGATATCGTGATGATTTTCGATGAGTGCACGCCTTACCCGGCCGACTTCGATACCGCCAAGCGTTCGATGGAGCTGTCGCTGCGCTGGGCCAAGCGTTCCAAGGAGGCCCATGGCGACAATCCGTCGGCCTTGTTCGGCATTGTTCAGGGCGGCATGCACGAAGAGTTGCGGCTGCGTTCGCTGGAAGGCCTCAACGAGATCGGCTTCGATGGTCTGGCCATTGGCGGTTTGTCGGTGGGCGAGCCCAAGGAAGAGATGATTCGCGTACTGGATTTCCTGCCGCCGCACCTGCCGGCCGACAAACCGCGTTACCTGATGGGCGTTGGCAAACCGGAAGATCTGGTGGAAGGTGTGCGGCGTGGGGTCGACATGTTCGACTGTGTGATGCCGACGCGTAACGCCCGTAATGGCCACCTGTTCACCGACAGCGGCGTGATCAAGATCCGTAACGCGGTGCACAAGCATGATGATTCGCCGCTGGATGCGAGCTGCGATTGCTACACCTGCCAGAACTTCTCGCGCGCCTATCTCCATCACCTGGACAAATGCGGCGAAATGCTCGGCAGTATGCTCAATACCATCCATAACTTGCGTCATTATCAGCGCCTGATGGCTGGTTTGCGCGAGGCTATTCAACAGGGTACATTGGCCGACTTCGTTGCGGCCTTCTATGCCAAGCGCGGCCTGCCAGTGCCGCCGCTGGCGGATTAGGCAGGGTTGAAATCGGCTCGCGTGCGCCCCACTTAATGAGAATTCCTGCCAGTTTGCAGAGTTCATGCGATATCGGCCGGGTTGGCCAGTCGCACACCATATCCAAGACCTTTGACTAGGAGTTTTACATGAGCTTTCTGATTCCCGCCGCGTATGCCGATGCAGCTGCTCCGGCTGCAGCTGCTGCTCCTGCTGGCAGCGGTTTCGAGTGGGTATTCCTGATCGGTTTCGTGGTCATCTTCTACCTCATGATCTGGCGCCCGCAGGCCAAGCGTGCCAAAGAGCACAAGAACCTGATCGGCAGCCTGCAGAAGGGTGATGAAGTGGTGACCTCCGGTGGTATCGCTGGCAAGGTGGTCAAGGTTTCCGATGAGTTCGTGGTGATCGAGGTTTCCGACACCGTCGAGCTGAAGATGCAGAAGGGCGCGATTGCTGCGGCTCTGCCGAAAGGCACACTGAAAGCCATCTGACTTTCAGGCTGGTCTTCCAATAACGGGGCGCTTATGGCGCCCCGCTTCATAATAAACGGGCGGTGTCATGCTCAATAAATACCCACTGTGGAAATACCTGCTGATCCTGGCTGTGCTGGCGATCGGCTTCATTTATTCCGCGCCAAACCTCTATCCCAACGATCCGGCCATTCAGATCAGCGGTGAGAGTACGGCGCTGAAAATTACCGAGGCAGATGTCAAGAAAGCCGAGGCGGCGCTGCAGGCGGCCGGTATTGCGGTCAAGGCCGGCAGTCTGGGCGAGAAGAACGCCCTGCTGCGCCTGACCAAGATGTCCGACCAGTTGCCGGCAAAGGATGTGCTGCGTCATGCCTTCGGTGATGGCTATGTAGTCGCATTGAACCTGGCACCGACTACGCCGCAGTGGCTGCGCAATCTGGCCGCCAGCCCGATGAAGTTGGGTCTGGACCTCTCGGGTGGTGTGCACTTCCTGCTGGAAGTGGATATGGACAAGGCCGTCACCTCGCGCGTTAAGGTCTATGAGGGTGAGGTCAAGAGCCTGCTGCGCAAGGAGCGTGTGCGCTACCGCAGCCTGCCGCCGCAGGATGGTGCCATCTCGCTGGGCTTCAGTGATGAGGCGACGCTGGAACAGGCCGAGGCGCTGGTGCGCAAGAGCTTTACCGAGTTCGAGATGACTCGCGGTGAGCGCGCCGGTCAGCAGGTGCTGCGTCTGGCTCTGAGCCAGGCCAAGCTGGCCGAGATCCGTGAATACTCGATCAAGCAGAACCTGACCACCGTGCGCAACCGCGTCAACGAGCTGGGTGTGGCCGAGCCGCTGGTGCAGCGTCAGGGCGCCAACCGTATCGTGGTCGAGCTGCCGGGCGTGCAGGACACTGCCGAAGCCAAGCGTATTCTCGGCAAGACTGCCAACCTTGAGTTCCGTCTGGCGGCCGATGCCGACACTGCACGTGCCGCGACCGAGTCTTTCGAGTTCCGTGAAGCCGGTCGCCCGGCTGTGCCGCTGGAGCGGGCGGTGATCATCACCGGTGATCAGGTGACTGATGCCCAGGCCAGCTTCGACGAGAACGGCCGCCCGCAGGTGAACATCCGTCTGGATGGTCACGGTGGTGAGCTGATGACCCGTGCCACCCGTACCAACGTCGGGCGCAGCATGGCGGTGATCTTTATCGAGCAGAAGCCACAGAGCAAACTGGTGCGCCAACTGGTCGACGGAGTCGAGAAGGAAGTCGAAGTACAGACCTTCAAGGAAGAGAAGAAGATCATCAGCCTGGCCACAATCCAGTCGGCGCTGGGCAACAGCTTCCGTATCACTGGCCTGGATGGCCCGGGCGAGTCCTCGGAGCTGGCCCTGCTGCTGCGTGCCGGTGGTCTGGCCGCGCCTATGCACTTCGCCGAGGAACGCACCATTGGTCCGAGCTTGGGCGCCGAGAACATCCAGCTGGGCATCGAGGCATCCCTGTGGGGCTTCCTCTTTGTTTCGCTGTTCATCATTGCCATCTACCGCTTCTTCGGTGTGCTGGCGACGGTAGCGCTGGGCTTCAACATGGTCGTTCTGCTGGCGCTGATGTCGGCGCTGGGTGCGACCCTGACCCTGCCGGGTATTGCCGGTATCGTGCTGACCATGGGTATGGCGGTGGACGCCAACGTGCTGATCTTCTCGCGTATTCGCGAGGAAATCGCCAACGGCATGTCGGTGCAGCGGGCCATCCATGAAGGCTTCGATCGCGCCTTCACGGCGATCATCGACGGCAACCTGACCACGCTGCTGGTTGGCGGCATTCTGTTTGCCATGGGTACCGGCCCGATCAAGGGCTTCGCCGTGACCATGTCGCTGGGCATCATCACCTCGATGTTCACGGCGGTGGTGGTGACCCGGGGCATGGTCAACCTGATCTTCGGTGGTCGGGACTTCAAGAAGCTGTGGATCTAAGGGGCTGACCAGATGAAGAAAGTCATTAATTTCATGGGTATTCGCCACGCGGCCTTTGCGGTCACCGTGGTGCTGACCCTGATTTCGCTGGGTAGTCTGGCCACCAAGGGGCTCAACTTTGGTCTGGACTTCACCGGTGGCACGCTGATCGAGTTGTCTTACGAGAAACCGGCTGATCAGCAGCAGGTCAAGGCGCAACTGGTTGAGGCCGGTTATGCCGATGCCGTGGTGCAGAGCTTTGGTGCCACCACTGACCTTCTGGTGCGTATGCCGGGCGATGATCCGCTGCTGGGCAACAAGGTGGCTGATGCGCTGCTCGAGGCAGACAGCGCCAATCCGGCTACGGTTAAGCGCGTCGAATTCGTGGGGCCCGCTGTAGGCGAGGAGCTGCGTGATCAGGGTGGTCTGGGCATGCTGTTGGCGCTCGGCGGCATCCTGCTTTACGTCGCCTTCCGCTTTCAGTGGAAGTTCGGTTTTGGCGCCATTGTGTCGCTGATTCACGACGTGATCGTGACTCTGGGCGTGTTCTCCTTCTTCCAGATTCCATTCGATCTGACTGTGCTCGCGGCCGTACTGGCGATCATCGGTTACTCGTTGAACGACACCATCGTGGTCTTCGACCGTATCCGGGAGAACTTCCGTGTGCTGCGCAAGACCGAGCTGATCGACAACATCAACATCTCGACAACTCAGACCTTGCTGCGCACCATGGCGACGTCGATCTCCACGTTGCTGGCGATCGTGGCGCTGATGATCTTCGGTGGTGAGCCGCTGTGGGGCTTTTCCCTGGCGCTGTTCATTGGTGTGTCGGCGGGTACCTACTCGTCGGTTTATATCGCCAGCATTCTGCTGATCTGGCTGAAACTGACCAGTGAGGACCTGATTCCCCCTGCGGCGTCCGAAGAGGTTGATGAGCGCCCCTGAGGTGTTGCTAATCAAGAAGCCCGGCCTTGTGCCGGGCTTTTTTGTGGGTTGAGTCGCAACTACGGGGCTTTACTGGCGGTGGCTGGAACTTGCCGGTGCAACCGCTCTCCAATGCTACAGGTGCGGGGCTTTTCCGCAGGTCTGGCCATAGTGGAGGGCGAGATGAACAAGTCGATGATCGTTGGCGCGGTGCTGGGTGCTGTGGGTGTGACTGCCGGGGGCGCCGTGGCGACCTACCATATGGTCACTGCTCCCAAGTATGCCGAAGTGCTGGCGGTGCAGCCGGTCAAGGAAACCATCAAGACGCCGCGCCAGGAGTGCCGTGAGGTAACGGTGACCAAGCAGGCTCCCGTAAAGGATCAGCATCAGATCGCCGGTACGGTGATTGGTGCGCTGGCCGGTGGTCTGCTCGGCAATCAGGTAGGTGGTGGTACCGGCAAGAAAGTGGCGACCGTGGCGGGTGCGGCGGCCGGTGGCTACGCGGGCAACAAGGTGCAGGAAAACATGCAGGCCAGCGATACCTACACCACCACTGAAACGCGCTGCAATACGGTGACCGATACCAGTGAAAAACTGGTGGGTTATGACGTGCAGTACCAGTTGGATGGCAAGATCGGTCAGGTGCGCATGGATCATGATCCGGGTCAGCGGATTCCGCTGAGTGACAGCGGTCAGCTGATTCTTTCGCAGCAGACTGTGGCACCTTCGGCGCAGTAATCTTCCGACAATAAAAAAGCGCCCTGAGGGGCGCTTTTTTATTACTGAGCAGGGTGCGCTTAGCGCTTCATGCTCGGTGCCAGGTGCGGCTGGATGGCCGTCAGGACGGCCTTGAAACACTTGGTGTTGCCCGCCACGATGTGGCCCTTCTCAAGGAATTCGTGGCCGCCAGTGAAGTCGCTGACCAGGCCGCCGGCTTCCTGAATCAGCAGGGCGCCTGCTGCCATGTCCCATTCGGACAGGCCGAACTCCCAGAAGGCGTCGAAGCGACCGGCAGCCACGTAGGCCAGGTCCAGGCTCGCGGCGCCGGCGCGGCGGATGCCGGCGGTTTCGCCGACCAGGCTGCGGAACATCCCCAGATAGTTGTCCAGGTTGTCCAGCTGGCTGTCGCGGAAGGGGAAGCCGGTGCCGAGCAGGGCGCCTTCCAGGCTCTTGCGATTGCTGACACGAATGCGACGGCCGTTCATGGCGGCGCCACCGCCACGGCTGGCAGTAAATTCTTCCTGGCGGACAGGGTCCAGAATCACCGCGTGCTCAAGGCGGCCGCGGTATTTGCAGGCGATGCTGACGGCGAAATGCGGTACGCCACGCACGAAGTTGGTGGTGCCATCGAGCGGGTCGATGATCCACAGGTAATCCTTGCCTTCGCCCTGACCTTCACTGAGGCCGCTTTCTTCGCCGTAGATGCCGTGGTTAGGATAAGCCTTGCGCAGTGCAGCGATGATGGTCTGCTCAGCCGCACGATCTACTTCGGTGACGTAGTCCTTGGCGTCCTTCTCGTTGACGGAGATGGCGTCCAGGCGCTCGATGGAACGGAAAATCAGTTCACCGGCGCTGCGGGCCGCGCGCAGCGCGATATTCAGCATGGGCTGCATGGCAATTTACCTGGGGCGTTAAAGAAAGCCGATCATATTACCAGAAAAGCGTAGGTCATGCAGGCTGCTCCGTCTGTTGCGTGCGTTGAATCGCTTCGTTCGGTAACATCGCGGCTTATCCCATGTCGTGTGAGAGTCTGTGGTGCTGCAGAACATTCGAGTCGTACTGGTTAATACCAGTCATCCCGGCAATATCGGCGGTGCTGCGCGAGCCATGAAGAACATGGGCTTGTCTCAGTTGGTGCTGGTGCAGCCTGAGGACTTCCCCAGCGGCGAGGCGGTCGCGCGTGCTTCCGGGGCGACCGATATTCTTGATGCGGCGCTGGTGGTGGATACCCTGGAAGAGGCTCTGGCTGGTTGCAGTGTGGTGCTGGGTACCAGTGCCCGTGACCGGCGCATTCCTTGGCCGCTGCTTGATCCTCGGGAATGTGCGACTACTTCGCTGGAGCATGTGGAGCAGGGTGGGCAGGTGGCGCTGGTGTTTGGTCGTGAGTACGCCGGCCTGACCAATGAGGAGCTGCAGCGCTGTCACTTTCATGTGCACATTCCTTCCGATCCCGAATTTGGCTCGCTGAACCTGGCGGCTGCTGTACAGGTGCTCACCTATGAAGTGCGCATGGCCTGGCTGGCGCGGCAGGGGCAGCCGACCAAGATGGCCAAGCTGGAAACCACGGCCATGCTCAATAGTCAGCTGGTGACGGTTGAGGAGCTTGAGGCTTACTTCCGTCATCTGGAGCAGACGCTGATCGCCATTCGCTTTCTCGATCCCGAGAAGCCGCGCCACCTGATGGCGCGCTTGCGTCGTCTCTACGGGCGCTGCGGGATCAGCCGGCTGGAAATGAACATTCTGCGCGGCATCCTTACGGAGACCTTGAAGGTTGTCGAAGGCGCTGCTTGCAAAAAAGGTGATGAGTGATGTTCGAGCGCATGCGGGAAGACATTCAGAGCGTGTTTCATCGTGACCCGGCGGCGCGCAGTGCTTTCGAGGTGCTGACCTGCTATCCGGGGTTGCATGCGATCTGGCTGCATCGCGTCGCGCATGCCTGCTGGCGGATGGGTTGGAAGTGGCTGGGGCGCCTCGTGTCCACCTTCAGTCGCTGGCTGACCGGAATCGAGATCCATCCGGGGGCCAAGATCGGCCGGCGCTTCTTTATCGATCACGGCATGGGCATTGTGATCGGTGAAACGGCGGAGATCGGCAATGACGTTACGCTCTATCAGGGCGTGACACTGGGTGGGACCAGCTGGAACAAGGGTAAACGCCATCCGACTCTGGAAGATGGCGTGGTGGTGGGGGCGGGGGCCAAGGTGCTCGGTCCCTTTACTGTCGGTGCGGGTGCCAAGATCGGTTCCAATGCCGTGGTGACCAAGGCGGTACCGGCTGGCGCAACGGCGGTGGGCATTCCGGGCAGGATCATTGCCAAAGGAGTGGATGAGCAGGAAGCCAAGCGCCAGGCGATAGCCGAGAAGTACGGGTTCGATGCCTATGGTCTGGGGCAGGACATGCCGGATCCGGTGGCGCGCGCCATCGGCCAGTTGCTGGATCACCTGCAGGCGGTCGACGAGCGCCTGGAGGGGATGTGCAAGGCGCTGACGGCGCTGGGCAGCGACTATTGCGCGAAGAAGCTCCCGGAGCTGCGTGATGAGGATTTCGCCGAGGTAAAGGGTGAGAGTGAGTCGTCGCCTCGCTGATGCCATATGGCTGCGGGCTTGTTACAATTCGCGCCCGCACGCCTGATATATCCGACTATAAAGCTAGGGCTTATAGTTGACTTAATTAGTCGGAAATCGCATACTCGCTGCAACTCAGCGAATCCGTGGTACACCCATGCGACTCACCACCAAAGGCCGATACCCCACTGGCACACGGTGGTGGCGCGCTGGACACTGCCGGTAGCCGTGGTGCTGGCCGTAAGCGGGCTGTACCTGTCCGCCAGTAGCCTGGAGTTGATTGGTGGCGACGAGGAGGGCGGCGCCAGCTATCCCGACGCCGTCTATGCGCAGCCGGCCGCCGCCCTGGGCAACCTGTCGGCGCTGCGCAATCTGGCGCTGGAAGACCTGCGCGAGCTGGAGTTTCCGGCCGACAGGGACGAAGGCAACTACTACGCCCTGCGCACGGCCACCGGCGAGGGTTTCGTCAATGCCGCCAGTGGCCAGTGGATCAGTTTCCAGCGCCATGGACTGGCCCAGCGCCTTTCGGAAACAGCCTATGTGCTGCACACCGGCGCCGGTTCGCCGTTCTGGTCGCTGCTGCTGGCCGGCTGCTCCTTGGCGCTGTTGTTTCTCACCGGTTCGGGCTTGCTGGCCTGGTGGCATCGCAGGCGCCTGACCGGCGAGTTGCGCGGCAATGTGCCGTCCGAGCAGGCGCAGGTCGTCGTGCTGGTCGGCAGCCAGAGTGGTAGCACCTGGCACTACGCCCGTCAGTTGCTCGCCCAGTTGCAGGCCGCCGGCCAGCGCGTACACGTGGCCAGCATGAACCAGCTGCAGCCGCACTATCCGCAGGCCCGCCAGCTGGTGCTGCTCGCCGCGACCCATGGCGATGGCCAGGCCCCGGACTCGGCCCGTGACTTTCTCAAGCGCCTTGAGCAGAGCCCGCAGCTCAAGCCTCTGCACACCGCCGTGGTCGGCTTTGGCGACTCGCGCTTCCAGCATTTCTGCGGCTTTGCCCGGCAGGTGGCGCAGCAGCTCGAACGTCTGGGACACGCGCTGGCACTGCCCCTGCAGTGCATCGACCGCGGCGATCCGGCGGCGCTGCAGGCGTTGGCCCAGCGTCTGGGTGTCTGGCTCGGTTGCGCCCTGCAGCTGGTACCGGCGCAGCCGCGCGTGGCCCTGCAGCGCCTGCAGTTGCTCAGCCGTGAGCTCTATGGCGAAGAGAGCGAGGCGCCGGCGGCCATCCTGCGCTTTGCGCTGCAGCCCGCAGTGCCTGCGCATGGGCTGGCGCGCCTCTGGCGGCGCCGCGCCCGTTTCTCGCCGGGCGACCTGCTGGCGATCCGACCGGGTGAGGGGCTGGCGCCGCGCTTCTACTCGATCGCCAGCAGCGATGAGGATGGCGCCGTGGAAATCTGCGTGCGCCGCCAGCCCGGCGGGCACTGTTCCGGACTGCTGCATGGCCTGCAGCCCGGCGACTGCGTGGAGGGCTTCATCCAGCCTCATCCGGAATTCCGTCCCGCGGCCGGCTGCCATCCGGTGATCCTGATTGGTGCCGGCACCGGGGTTGCTCCGCTGATCGGCTTCGTGCGCAAGAACCTCAACCAGCGTCCGCTGCACCTGTACTGGGGCGGGCGCCATCCGCAGGCAGATTTCCTCTACGGTCGCGAGCTGGAAACCTACCTGGCCGAGGGCCGCCTGAGCGGACTGCGCCTGGCCTTCTCCCAGGGGCTGGAGCCGCGTTATGTGCAGGATCGCCTGCGCGAGGACACGCAGCAGTTGAGCCTGCTGTTGCAGCAGGGGGCTCAGGTGCTGGTATGCGGTTCGCGGGAGATGGCGGCTGGTGTGCGCGCGGTGATCGAACCGATGCTGCTGGCTCTGGGCGAAAGCCTCGAACAGCTGCGCTTGCAGGGGAGGTATCGCGAGGATGTCTACTGAGCTGCTGCGCTACAGCCTGAGCGGGTCGACCATGGGCACGCGCTTTAGCGCCGTGCTGCAGGCATCCGCCGGTCTGGATACCGGGGCCCTGGGCGTCGAGCTGCAGGCGGCGGTCGATCGGGTCGACCGGCAGATGTCGACCTGGAAGCCGGAATCTGACCTGATGCGCCTGAACGCCGCGCCCTGCGGGCAGTGGCTGGCAGTGCCGGACGAGCTGCTCCGGGTGCTGCTCGGCGCACTGCAGGTGAGTGTCGCGTCAGGCGGCGCCTTCGAGATCGGGGTGGGCGAGCTGGTCACGGCCTATGGCTTTGGCCCGCAAGCCGCTGTCGGCAGCATCCCGGCCCGCCCCGGGCGCGCCAGCGAGCTGCTGGAAATCGACCCCAAAGGCAAACTGGTGCGCAAGCATGGGCCGCTGACGCTGGACCTGAACGGCATCGCCAAGGGTTTTGCCGTGGACCAGATGGCGCGCTGCCTGGAGGCGCAGGGCATCACGTCCTATCTGGTCGGCATCGACGGTGAAATGCGCGCTCGTGGCCTGAAGGCTGATGGCGCTGCATGGAAGGTGGCGCTGGAGCGGCCGCTGCGGGGCCGGCGCGAGGTGCTGGGCGCGCTGGAGCTGTCCGATATCGCCATCGCCACCTCCGGCGATTACCGCCACTGGCGCGAGCGCGACGGGCAGAGCTACTCGCACACCATGGACCCGTCCAGCGGCGCGCCGCTGCAGAGCAACCTGGCCTCCGTCTCGGTGCTGTGTGCCAGCTGTATGCACGCTGATGCCTGGGCCACCGCGCTGATGGTGCTCGGGCCTGAGCGTGGCCGGGCGCTGGCCGAGCGGGAAGGGCTGGCCGCCATCTTCGTGCTTCGCGAAGGGGATGAGCTGCGCGAGGTGATGGTCGGGTTTTGACAGCTCCTTTCTTCAGTCAAGTTTGTCGTTTGTGTCTTAGGTCTGGTGTGCACATGCTTGTCTGGTTATGAAATGAACTTGATGTTCAAAATGACAGTTTGTACAGTTCGGCTCTCTCGCTTACAGGCAGCCAGAAGGAGCCGCTCGGATGGATCACACAGGCAAAGGCGACCAGGAACAGACGACAGGGCTTTCCCGACGGGATTTTCTCAGCATGGCGGGCGTCACGCTGGCGGCATCAGCGCTTCCAAGCGGAGCCAGTGCCAGCACAACGGCTCCAGCGGCGAAGAAACCCACCCCACCCATGGGCAAGCGGAGCGGCAAGCCCAACGTGCTGTTCATCTTTACCGACCAGGAACGCTTCTCCCGAACCCTGCACAACGATCTGGGCCTGACCGCGCACCAGCGCCTGATGGCCAGCGGCACCACCTTCACCAATCACTACTGCCCGGCGGTGATGTGCACCAGCTCGCGTGCGGTGTTGCTGACCGGCCTGCAGACCAGCGACAACGGCATGTTCGAGAACGTCGACATGCCCTATGTGAAGCCGCTCTCCACCGCCACACCGACCATTGGCCACATGCTGCGCAAGCAGGGCTACTACACCGCTTACAAGGGCAAATGGCACCTCAATCGCAGCTTCGAGACGGAAACACCTGAAAAGCTGTTTACCCATGAGATGGAGGCTTACGGCTTCTCTGACTATGTCTGGCCTGGTGATGTACTGACGCACACTCTGGGCGGCTACAAGAACGACCACATGATCGCCGGCAGCGCGATTTCCTGGCTGCGCGGTACCGGCAGCCAGCTCAGCGACGAGGGCAAGCCTTGGTCGCTGTTCGTCAGCCTGGTCAACCCGCACGACATCATGTACTTCAACACCGATGTCGGCAGTGAGCAGGTGCAGGACAACGGCAAGCTGATGATGCAGTCCTCGCGCGCCCCGAGACATCCGATGTACGACAAGCGCTGGCCACTGCCGCTGCCGGCCACCCGCTACCAGAGTCTGACCAGCGCGGACCGGCCCAAGGCTCACTATGAGTTCGACCGGGCCTGGAGCTACACCCTCGGCCGCATTCCCAACGAGGATGCACGTTGGCAGCGCTTCAACGACTTCTATTACAACTCGCTGTTGTCGGTGGACGGCCAGGTCAACCGCCTGCTGGACGAGCTGGCGCAGCTCGGCCTGGAGGACAACACCATCGTGGTGTTCACCGCCGACCATGGCGAAATGGGCGGGGCTCACGGCCTGCGTGGCAAAGGCCCGTTCGCCTACGAAGAGTCGATCCACGTACCGCTGATCATCCGTCACCCGGATGTACAGGGCGGCGGCCAGTGCGTCTCACTGACCAGCCACATCGACCTGGTGCCCTCGCTGCTGTCGTTCTGTGGCGCCAGCCCCACGCAGGCTGCCGAGGCGGCTGGTCGCGAGCTGCCTGGACGGGACATCGCACCGGCGCTGAACAACCTGGTAGCCAGCGAGCTGCACACGGTGCGCGAACAGATCCTCTTCACCTACAGCGGTATCGCCACCAACGACAGTGAGCTGACCCGCGTGATCTCGGAAGGCCGCGCCCGTGGCGTGCCGCCGAAAGTGGCCGTGCAGGAGGCTGGCTACCGGCCGAACCTGAAGAAGCGCGGCAGCCTGCGCAGCATTTATGACGGCCGCCACAAGTTCACCCGCTACTTCTCGCCGATCGAGCGCAACACCCCGACCACCCTGGAAGCCCTCAGACGCTGGAACGATCTGGAACTGTTCGACCTGCACGCCGACCCGCTGGAAAAGCTCAACCTGGCTGCCCAGGCCGACGATGCGCTGCTGATGCGCCTGAACCAACAACTGAACACCGCCATCGCCCGGGAAATGGGCGCCGATGATGGCCGCGAGATGCCCGACTTCCAGGGTATCGACTGGGCCGTTTCGAGCATCGACCTGTGATGGCTGAGCGAGCATTTTTGATGAAAGCACTAAACACCCTGGCTCTGGGCACCAGTCTGGCCATCACCACTTTGTTTGCCTCGCAGGCCCAGGCCGATGAAGGCTGGGAGGTGAAGGTCACCCCCTACCTGTGGGCCACCCGTATGCACGGCAGCACGCAGATCAGAGACCTTCCGGAAGCTCAGCTCGACATGAGCTTCTCCGACATCCTGCACACCCTGGATGCCGGCTTCATGGGCGCCATGGAGTTCCAGCATGGCCGCTGGGGCATTCTGCTCGACAGCATGTACATGAAGACCTCTGACTCGGTCAGCATGGCCGGCCCGCGTGGAGCGGCCCGTGCCGACGCCGACATGACCGTACGCCAGACCATGCTCTCCAGCGCCCTCGCCTACCGCTGGCTGGATCAGGCAGCCACCTCCGATGCCTTCGTCGGTGTGCGCTACACCCGTATCCGCGAGAGCCTCGACCTGGATGCCCGAGTATTCGGTGCCACGGCCGAACTGGACCACGATCAGACCGTCGACTGGACAGAGCCTTTCATCGGTGTGCGGGGAAGCCTGCCTGTGACAGGGCAACTGGCGCTGGTTGCCAGCGCCGACGTCGGTGGCTTCGGCATGGGCTCGGACCTCACCACCCAGGCGCAACTGGGCCTTTCCTATGCGCTCAGTGAGCGCTTCACGGCCGACTTCGGCGTGCGCTACATGAAGGTTGATTACGACAAGGGCGACTTTGTCTATGACATGGAAAACGAAGGGCCGTATCTGGGTATGAGCTACCACTTCTAAACCGAGGTCTGCCATGCAGCAGAGTACGTGCATCGACCACCGCACCCGGGTAGGTGCCGACCGGCGCCTGCGCACCCGGCGCAAGCTGCTGCAGACGGCCTTTCAGCTGTTCGCCGAGCAGGGACTCGATGTGCCGATCATTGATCTGGTCATCCGTCAGGCGGGGCTGTCGCGGGGCACTTTCTACAACCATTTCCGCTGTGAGCGCGAGTTGTTTCTGGCCGTGGCTGCCGAGGTCAGCAACGAGATCGTCAGCTCGGTCGATTCCCAGGTGTTGCTGCATGACAACGCCGCAGTACGAGTGGCCTGTGGGGTGACGCTCTGCGTCCAGCTGGCGCAGCGCTATCCACTTGTCGCAGCCTTTCTGGTCAAGGGCGGCGCACAGGCGGTGTTCGCCGGAGGCGGCGCTACCAACGCCATTGCCCGTGATGTTCAGATGGGGCTGAAGGCGGGGCTGTTCACCCTGAGTGATCCGGCGCTGGCGATCGACCTGGTGCTGGGACCGGTGCTCTGCACGTTCGGCTCGCTGCTGCAGCGGCCGCTGAGTGACGCTTATGTGGCCGAGTTGGTCGGCGCCATCCTGCGCTCCTTGGGGATTGGATCGGAGGAGGCTGCCCGTGTTGCTGCACTGAGTTTTGGTCAACCACAGCCACACGAAGACGCACTGTTTATTGGTCACTGACTACTAAATCTGCGGCCATAGTGGCGGCAGATCAGCGTTTTTACTCAACCAGGAATTCACCGCATGATGTCCAAGAATTTGCTGTTCCCTGCCGTTGTTGCTCTCGGTCTGGCCCTGGCGGGCTGTACCAGCAAGACGGTCAAGCAGTCCCAATATTCCGGGTTCCTCTCCAGTTATGAGGGGCTCGAGTCGGTGAAGACGGTTTCCGGTGCCACGGTATTGCGTTGGGTCGCTCCTGGGTTTGACGTCAGCCAGTACGACAGCGTGATCCTTCAGCCACTGAGCTACTACCCTCAGCCAAAGCCCGATGCCCGCATCGATCAGGCCACCCTGGACGCGCTGCTCGCCCAGGCCAACCAGCAGATCGGCGGCGCCATCGCCCAGCGCCTGCCGCTGGTGGACGCAGCCTCGGCTGGGCCTCGTACGCTGGTGTTTCGTGGCGCCATCACCGGTGTAGCTGCCGAAACGCAAGGCTTGCGTCCCTATGAGGTGCTGCCGATCGCGCTGGTGCTTGCCGGGGCACTGACCGCCGCCGGAGAGCGTGACCAGAACAGCGAGCTCTATCTGGAAGGCGAGCTGATCGACCATCGCTCCGGGCAGCCGGTAATGCGACTGGTGCGCAAGGGCTTTGGCAAGACCTTGAGTAATGATCAGCAGAAGATCACCACCGCCGACATGCGCCCGGTGATCGATCAGTTGACCCGTGATGCGATCAGCTTCAAGCCAACTTCAGGTCACTAAGGTTACAGTGATGCTGACGTTGTAATAGGCTCGACAGTCGGCCAGGGTCTGGGGCGAAATCGCCCCAGACCCTGCGTGCGTGTTTCAGTAAGGAGATGAGGCTATGCGTAAACGGATTATTCATGCCCTCGGGCTGTCGGCGGCACTGGCTATGGGCAGTACAATCCAGCCAGTGAACGCTCAGACGCTGTCGTCAGAACAGATCACCACGCTGGCCGAAGAAAGCTTTCTCTACGGCCTGCCCATCGTGATGAACTACGCGGTGATGTACGAATACAGCGTCGATAAAAGTTCGCCGCAGTACAAAGCGCCGTTCAACGTGATCAAGAACGAGAACCGTGTCTTCACCTATGAAGACACGGCCATCGTCACACCCAACAGCGATACCCCTTACTCACTGCTCTGGCTGGACCTGCGCAACGAGCCCATGGTGCTCTCGGTACCGGCGGTACCCAAGGAGCGCTACTACTCGGTCATGCTGTGCGACGGCAACACCTTCAACTATGGCTACATCGGCCAGCGTGCCACTGGCTCGGAAGCCGGCGACTACCTGGTGGTCGGCCCGGACTGGCAGGGACAGCCCCCACCGGGCATCAAGCAGGTATTCCACTCTTCCACCCAATTCTCGGCAGTGGCCTATCGCACCCAGCTGTTCAACCCGGCAGACATGCCGAACGTCGAGGCCATCCAGGCCGGCTACCAGGTGCGCCCGCTGTCCGCCTATCTGAAACAGCCAGCGCCAGCGGCCAAACCGCTGCCGGATTTCCCGAAAATCGACAAGGAGCTGGCCAAGACCCGCTTCTGGGAATACCTGGCGTTCGCCCTGCAATTTGCTCCACCCGGTCCTGAGGAGCGGGAGGCCCGCGCCAAGCTGAACACTCTGATGAAGGCGCTCGAGACCCCAACGCCGGTAACCCAGGCCGCAGTGATCAAAGGCATGCAGCAGGGCGAAGCGAAGATCAAGGACTTCCTGCAAACAGCGCTCAAGGATATCAACGGCTGGCGGGTCGGCTCGGCCTTCGGTGACCGTGCCTTCTATAACGGCAACTGGCTGCTGCGCGCGGCGGCGGCTTCGGCCGGCATCTTCGGCAACGATGCGGTCGAGGCGGTATATCCGATGACCCGTACCCTGGCCAATGGCGAACCTCTGGACGGCAGCCAGCACAACTACACCCTGACCTTCCCGGCGGGCCAGCTGCCGCCGGTCAACTCGTTCTGGTCGGTGACCCTTTACGACGGCAACACCCAGCTACTGATCAAGAACCCGATCAACCGCTACCTGATCAATTCGCCGATGTTGCCGGACATGCAGAAAAACGCCGACGGCTCGCTGACCCTGTACATCCAGAAGGATTCGCCCGGAGCAGACAAGGAAGCCAACTGGCTGCCTGCCCCGAACGGCCCTATCTATCTGGTGATGCGCCTGTACTGGCCGCGCGTCGAGGCACCGTCGATCCTGCCAGCAGGCAGTGGCAGTTGGCAGCCGCCGGCTATCGTCAAAGCCCTGTAAGTGACCAGGAAGCCTGCCATGCCCACGATGACTCATCGCACCGCAATACTGCTTGCCAGCCTGGCCTTGGCCCCGCTGACTGCGCAGGCCGGCGGCCTGATCCTCTATGAGGTGGGTAGCGACAATGTCGGCCTGGCCAACGCGGGCGCCGCTGCCCGTGCCCAGGGGCCGGCTACTCTGGCCAGCAATGTCGCCGGCATGGCCTGGCTGCCGGGTACGCAGATCACTGCTGGCGCTCAGGTGCTGCATGGCAATCTGCGCTTCGACACCGATGGCAATACCAATATCGGTGGCGGAGACAGCGGTAACGCCATGGACTGGGCACCCGGCGGCAGCCTGTTCGTCACCCAGGCGCTGGAAGATGGCTGGTCCGCCGGCTTCGCCGCCTATGGTGATTTCGGTCTGGACATCAACTACGAGAACGCATGGAGCGGCCGCTACTTCCTGCAGAACGGCTCACTCACCGGCATGACGCTGATGCCCTCGCTGGCCTACCGTGTCGACGAGCAGTGGGCCGTAGGCATCGGCTTGCGCGCGTTCTATGCGATGTTCGACACCCAGTTGGCGTTGGACAATGATCCCTTCGGACTTCTGCAGCGAGATGATGGCCGTCTCGCTTATCAGGACAACGACTTGGGTTATGGTGCCCAGCTCGGCGTCCTGTACGAACCCGAACCCGGCACTCGCCTGGGAATGAGCTACACCAGCGAGATCGATGTGCAATTCGACGACGATCTCGACCTGCAGAACCTGGGGCCCGTCGCGGAAACCGTGCTGCGCAACCGCGGTGTACTGGAAGCATCCACGCGTATCGACATGCACCTCCCGCAGACGCTGACCTTAAGTCTGTACCACCAGCTCGATGCCCAGTGGGCGCTGCTGACCAGCCTGAACTGGCAGGACTGGTCGCGCTTCGGCGAGGTCGGCATCGACCTCGACAGCGCGACGCCTCGCTCGATCACTCAGGATGCCAACTACCGCGACACCTGGCATGCCTCGCTGGGGACGCAGTATCGTTTCGACCCACGCTGGCTGTGGAGTCTGGGCCTGGCTTACGACAGTTCACCAGTGGATGACGAAGATCGCACCTTGTCCACACCCCTGGGTGAAACCTGGCGCCTGGGGACAGGCCTCACGTACGCCCTGGATGACCGCACCGACCTCAACCTCAGCTATGAGCTGGTGTGGATGGGCGATATGGAAATTGATCAACAGAAATCCCTGCCGCTGGGCGATCCTAAGCGCGTGTCGGGCGAACTTGAGGACGCCTGGATTCAAGCGCTGAGTGTCAGTGCGACCTGGCGCTACTGAGTAGTTGCTTCCAGAACCATATGGCCGGAAATTCACGTCATTTGACTAGTGAGGTGGCAAACCGTCACCTTGCGTTAACCTTGGCCTCTGCTGAGTAGTAGACAGGGCAAGTGACAATGAAAATTGGTGAACTGGCCGAGCGTACCGGCCTCAACCCTTCCCGCATCCGCTTTTACGAAAGCATTGGCCTGCTGAAGATGGTCGAGCGTCAGGCCAACGGCTACCGGCGCTATCCGGCGGAAGCGGTGCTGGTGCTCAACCTGATCACCACGGCGCAGAAGGCGGGGTTCAGCCTCGACGAGCTGCGCACTCTGTTGCCTCAGGACCTGTCCCAGTGGCAGCACGGCACGCTGATCGACACCCTGCAGGGCAAGGTCCGCGAGATCGAGGCGCTGGAGCGGCAGTTGGGCGAGAGCAAGCGCCATCTCCTCTCGCTGATTGACGAGATTGAGTCCAAACCGGACGACATCGATTGTGCGACCAATGCTCGGCGCCTGCTGGCCGGTTGCCTGCCGGGCGGACCGCAGGGCGCCGTCTGACGTGCTGCGCAAAAGATTTAGCGGTTAACCCGCTTCACTCGATACCGCCGTCTACCTGGCTGAACACCCTGTTCATTGCCGAGGAGAGGCGCCATGACCCTGCACCCCGTTGTTCAACCGCTGCTGGCCGGTTTCACCCTGACCCTGCTGCTGGCGGCCTGCAGCGCTCCGGAAAGCCCGCAGGCGCCGGCCGGCAGGAGCCCGGCCGAAACACAGGCCGATCTCGCCAAGATCAAGTCCGAGATGCCCAGCCCGCCGCTGGCCGCCGCACCGGCCAAGCGCATGATGGCGCTGCCGGCCAGTGCCGAGGTGATGGCTTACGCGCCGCAGGCGGACAACAGCCTGCCGGGTTACCGCGATGTGCCGCGCGAGCAGTACCAGACGCTGACGGATAACCCGGTACAACTGGTCAGAGAGCAGCCGGTATCGACCTTCAGCATCGACGTGGACACCGGCAGCTACGCCAACGTGCGGCGCTTTCTCAATGCCGGTCAGCTGCCGCCCAGGGACGCCGTGCGTCTGGAGGAGCTGGTCAACTACTTTCCCTACGATTACCCGAGCCGCGCCGATGGCCGGCCCTTTGCCGTCAGCAGCGAGCTGATGACCACGCCCTGGAACCCGCAGACACGCCTGCTGCGGCTGGCCGTGGCGGCGCAGGAGCAGGGCCTGGCCGTGATGCCGCCAGCCAATCTGGTGTTTCTGGTCGATGTGTCCGGCTCCATGGACCGCCGCGAGGGCCTGCCGATGGTGCAGGCCACCCTGAAGCTGTTGGTCGAGCAACTGCGAGCCGAGGACCGGGTGGCCCTGGTGACCTATGCCGCCGATGCGCGGGTGGTGCTGGCCTCCACACCGGGTAGCGACAAGGTCCGCATCCGCGCGGCGATTGATCAGCTCAGCGCCGGCGGCGGCACGGCCGGCGCTTCGGGCATCCAGCTGGCCTACCAGCAGGCGCGCCAGAGCCTGCAGAAGGACGGCATCAACCGCATCCTGCTGGCCACCGACGGTGACTTCAATGTCGGCATCAGCGACTTTGCCTCGCTCAAGGCCATGGCCGAGCGCGAGCGCCGCAGCGGCGTGTCGCTGACCACCCTGGGCTTTGGCGTGGACAACTACAACGAACAGCTGATGGAGCAGCTGGCCGATGCCGGCGACGGCAATTACGCCTACATCGATACCCTACAGGAGGCGCGCAAGGTGCTGGTAGAGCAGCTGGCCTCGACGCTCTCGGTGGTGGCCCGCGACGTCAAGCTGCAGGTCGAGTTCAACCCGGCGCAGGTCAGCCAGTACCGCCTGCTTGGTTACGAGAATCGTCAGCTCAAGCGCGAGGACTTCAACAATGATCAGGTCGATGCCGGCGAGATCGGCGCGGGTCAGCGCGTCACCGCGCTGTACGAGATAGTCCCGGCCGGCCAGAAGGGCTGGATCGAGCCGCTGCGCTATCAGGCAGCCGAGTCGCCGGCCAGCAACAGCGGTGAACTGGCCTGGCTGCGCCTGCGCTACAAGACCGTCACGGGCGGCCAGAGCCAGATGATCGAGCAGCCGCTCCCGGCTCAGGTGGCGGCGCAACCTTCGGCCGACCTGCGCTTTGCCGCGGCGGTGGCGGCCTTTGCCCAGCAGCTGCGCGGGGAACGTTATACCCAGGGCTTTGGCGCTGACGCGACCCTGGCGCTGGCCCGGGGTGCGCTGGCGGACGATCGCTTTGGTCTGCGCCATGAGTTTGTCCAGCTGGTTGAATTGGCGCAGAGCCTGCACAATCCAGCGCTTTCCACCCAGGATGCGGTGCAATGATCCCAGAGCCATCCCCGAGCGCCAGCGATGCCGCGCTGTTGCGGCGCTACCGACAGGGCGATGCGGCGGCGTTCGGCGAGCTGTATGCGCGGCATCGCCAGGGCCTGTTTCGTTTTCTGCTCGGCCTCTGCGGCGAGCAGGCATTGGCCGAGGAGGTGTTTCAGGAAACCTGGCTGAGCCTGATCCGCACCGACAGCGATATCCGCCAGCAGGTGCAGTTCAAGACCTGGCTGTACCAGATCGCGCGCAACCGGCTGATCGATCACTGGCGTCGCCAGGGCCGCAAGGCGGCGCTGCACGACAGTTACGACGAGGCTGAGCATGGCCGCGCCGATCCTGCCGCGGGGCCCGAACAGCAGTTGAGCTTCAGCCGCGACCAGCAACGCCTGGCCGCGGCGCTGGCCGATCTGCCGGCCGAACAGCGCGAGGTGTTCCTGTTGCGTGCCCAGGGCGATCTGGAGCTGCATGAGATTGCCGAACTCACCGCGACGGCGCAGGAGACGGTGAAAAGCCGCCTGCGTTATGCCTTGCAGAAACTGCGGCGCTTGCTGGGCGAGCCCGCCACCATCGAGGAGAAGTCGGCATGAGTACGCGTCCGCCTGCGGATCAGCCGCACCTGGCAGAAGAGGCTCTGGAGGCCCAACTGCTCACCCATTTCCGCCAGCACAGCCAGGGCGAACCTTCGGCCGAACTGGATGCCCGCATTCTCGCCGCCGCAACAGCCGAGGCCCGCCGCGCGAAGCCCGCACAGGGCGGCTGGCAGAACTGGCTGCAACGCCTGCTGGCGCCCAGCGGCATGGCAGCGCTGGCCGGGGTGGCCTGTGTCGGGCTGGCCGTCAGTCTGACCTGGCGCACCCTGCAGGAGCCTGCCGCGCGAATGCCGCTGGAGGTCAGCCAGCCAATGTCGGCGCCGATTCCTGAAGCTCTGCCTGCAGCGGCATCCGCCCCGGCACCTGTGGCTGAGGAAGCGGCCGCTTTCAGCGACAGCCTGCCGGCGGCCGACAGTGCGCTGCCCGGCAGTTCACAGGCAAACAGTGCGATGGCCAAGCGCGAGGCGCCGGTTGCCGCGCAGCGTTCTGCAGAGCGTACCGCGTCAGCACCGGCTGCTACGGAGCCGGCCAAAAAAAGTCTGTTGCTCCCGGCGGCTCCGCCTGCGCAGATGATGGCGGCGCCTGCCGGTGTGACTAGCGAAGACTTGGCCAAGGCCAAAGCGCCGGCGCCAAGCCTGGAAGACAGCCTGCGCCAACTGCAGCAACTGCGTGACAGCGGCCAACAGGACGCCGCCGCCGCTTTGCTGGCCGAGCTGCAGCAGCGTTATCCGCAGCGGGATATCGAGGCGGAACTGCTGCGGCTGCCGCGTTAACTGGGTCCGGTCAGGACGGGGGCGGGTGCGATAGCATCTGTCCCCGGAACCATCCTCAAGCGCAAGGAGGCGCGATGTCCCGTTCACCCAGCTCTGAAGCCCCCGCCGAGAGCCTCGGCTATCTGCTGCTGATGCTCGTCTGGCAACTGCTGGTGTTGCTGGTGCCGATCTTCATCGTGGCGATACTGCCGCTGGCCTGGGGCCTGGCCGGCGAAGTGGCGCTGCTGCTGGTGCAGCTCCTCTGTGTACGCCTCGGCTGGCTCAAGCTCGCCGGCCATCTGTCGCGACTGCTGACGGCCTGTGTGATCGGCACCGGTTTTGCCATCGGCCGCAGTTTTGCCAGTGACTGGGCGCTGCTCGAGGCCATAGTCTGGATCGTCCTGGCGCTGGCCGGAGTAGGGAGTCTGGAGAACCGTCTGGGCCTCAAGCGAGAGGAAACGAGCGAGGAGGGTGACCGCGTGCTGACCAGTGAAACCGATGAACAAGGTGCAGGTCGCACGGGTGGCAGTGCCTGGGGTGGTGAGGAGCCAAACCGCACCCCGGAGGGTGGCATCATCCGCATGCTCGGTGGCGGCGAAATCGCCATGGGCGGCCCGGTGTACGGTGACTACCTATTCCCTGATGGCGTGCTGCTGGAAGGCATCGGCAGCTCCTGCCGGTTTTCCCCGGACGGACGCTATTTCATTGCCACCCTGCCGTCGCGCAGCAGTTGGGGACTGTTGCTGCTCGACCGTCAGGCCCGCCGTGTTTACCGCTGTCAGGCCGATGTGCCTCTGTGGGAGATCGACGACTTCGACGCCACCCATATTCGCGGCCGGCACAGCCCGCTGGTGCACAACGGCGGCGTGCGGCTGAGCCTGCAGCAGATCCTCGATCAGGCCGAGGCGGTCGATCTGGTGCCGATTGCCGACCTGTGGCTGCTGCCAGACTGGCAGGAGAAGATCGAAAAGACGCGCAAACAGTGGCCAGCAGGCCCGGGTGGACAGACGCTGGAAGGTCGCCTGGCCTTGCCGGAAAGCCTGGCTTGCCTTGACGACCCGCTGCGGCCATTGCGCTACCCCGATTACGAACTGTTGCTGGAGGAGCAGGCCACAGGGCTGCTCCTGGATGAGCAGGAACAGCCCTGCTGGCGGGCTGATGGTCAGGCACTGGCCTGTCGCGCCAGGGCTCTGGCACAGCCCGGTGAAGGCACCTCTTACTGGTTGTGGCAGGCTGCCAGTGGCTGGCAGCGCCTTCCCGAGCTGCAGTTGGTTGAGCAGCAGCGCCTGTCCATCTACTTCGGCGCTGTGCAGGCGCTGGAGGAAGGACAGGTATGGGTCGAGGCGGAGCTGGGTTCGCCGTTGCCCAACCGCGGCGAGTATGGCGAGGCGTTAAGTGACTATCTGAGTGCTACCGAGACCAAACGCGGGCATGACGCCTATGGCCGCATCATTCCCGGCGAGACAGCGCTGACCCGTTTCGAGGTAGCGTTGACCACGGATCTGGCCACGCCTGCTGTCCGTTCTCAGGTGATGGCCGATGGCACTCGCTTACAGTTCAGTGAGCATGCCGGACGCGGTCAGGGGCAGGTGGCGTATCGCCTGCAACTGGGCGACTGGACGATTCCAGGCGAGTGGCAGCTGGAACACCGTGTGTCCAACTGTGGCCGTTACGTGGCGCTGTTGCCGGCCTGTGATGGCTCGGCGCTGGCCGAGCAGGTGGTGGTGGCTGACAGCCGTGAGCGGCGCCTGCTGGCCAGCCCGTACCTGCTGGTGGAGCGACTGCGAGACTTTCACGACGGCTGCGTGGAAGTGGTCTGCCTGGCGGGGCTGTGCAGCAGCCAGTTCACCCCCGAGCCGCTGCGCCATTTTGATCAGCCGGCACCGCCGGCCCACTGCGCCGCTGCCTGCTACCGCGAACGTGGCTACGGTGGAGCCTGCCATGAGCTGCGGCGCTTTCGCCTGGGCGGGCAGGGACTTGAGGCAGTACCGGACTGGCGTCTGGCCGAGCAGCCACAGGCGGCCAATGCCGATGGCGATTTCATCCTGCCGGCGCCCCAGGGGTGCGATGCGGCCTGGCTGCGCGGCGCGGAAACCGAATACCCGGACAACTGGCTGCGCGAGCAGTGTGCGCGTCAGCTGGGCTATCTGCTGACCGCGTCGGGATGCGCGCTGTATGGCGTCACCCCGAGCTTTTGCTGGAGCGCCGACGGCCGCTACCTGGCGCTGACCCGTCTGCTGCAGTGGGATTCGCCGGACAACGACGATCCCGACCATGCCCGCCAGTGGCAGCTGTGGCTGTTGGATGTTGAGCAGCGCACGCTGCGCCGGCGCCCTGGCTCACTTGGCCATATGCCGCGTTTCGAGGCCTTTACCGGCGACAGCCTGAGCGTGCGCGTCTTTAGCCAGGACTGGGACGATCCGGCTGACCGTGGCCGGCGTATCCGCCTGAAACTCGACGAGCTGCTGGCCTTGCCGGCCGAGACACTGGAGAAGCGCGGCTGGCGCTGGCATCTGGCAGGTGAACAGCAGCCGCAGGTCCATTGGCAGAGCTTTGACATGCAGGTGCTGCAACCCTGGCGCGGCTGACTGGAGCGCTCGGCGCTTGCAGGCTTGCTCTGCGCGGGCGAGCATGTGCGCATGAAACCGATGTCCCGCCTTTTGCCATCGGCCTGTGTGGCCGTTTTTCTGTTCGCTGTGGCTGGTTGCGATGAGCAGCCAGCCAAGCCTGTTTCTGCGCCGGCTGCTGTTAAGGAGTCTGCACCTTCAACGGCCGCACCGGCAGCTCCATCTGCCGCTCCTGCCACTGCTGATCCGGCCGGGGCGCCTGCTTCTGCCGAGACCCAGTCTGCGTCGTCAGAGGCTGCGCCCACCGGCTATTCGGTAATCTCTCCAATCAAGGCAGCGCCGATCAAGCCGGTTCAGCAGCGCTCGTCTACGGTTGAAGCCGGTGAATCTCCGGTCACTCAGGCCAAGGCTCCTGCGCCTGAGGTCAGTAAACCTGCAGCCAGAGTCAGTCCGGCCAGGGCTGCGAGCAAACCAGCGCGGGAGAAGTCGGCGGTGGAGCAGAAACTGCCGCCGATCAAACTGGACCTGAGCCTGCCGCGCGAGCTGGTCGAGGATCTGCATCACGGCGAGCCGCTGCTGGAGGATAAGCCTTTGCTGCCGCCGCTGTTTGTCGAGAAAGAGGCCAAGCCGGCGCCGTTTCAGCTCAGTGGCAAGCTGATCACCAACGAGCATGAGCGCGACAAGAGCGGTGAGAAGCTGGAGCGCGACAACTACTTCGACAAGGTCGATGGCGCGCAGCTGAATTTCGAATTCCGCAACTGAGGTCAGCCCCGCTGAGGGCTGACCTCGCAGGACTCAGAAACGGTGAGTGCCGTTCTGAATCTGCTCGTAGGTGGCGCTGTCCAGTGGGGTGAATGTAGCGCTGCCCGGTAGGCGCACGTAGAGCGGATCGCTGGTCTGTTCCGGGTTGTAGGCGACCTGCTTGAGGTCGGTTTTCTTGTACTTGAAGGTGCCGGTGGTTTCCACTTCTGCCAGCAGGCGGATGAACAGCGGTGCGGCGTAGGCCGGCAGTTCGTGGTCCAGGTAGCGGGCGAGGGCGGAAAAATCCAGCTGCGCACCATGGGCCAGACGCAGTGCGGCCATGCCGCAGCGGCCATTGGTGCCTTCGATCTCGACGCCGTAGACCACCGCGTCCTCGACACCGGCAAAGCCGCCCAGCAGGCTTTCCACCTCGGTGGTGGAGACGTTCTCGCCCTTCCAGCGGAAGGTATCGCCCAGGCGGTCGACGAACTGCGCATGCTTGCAGCCGATGTCGCGCATCAGGTCGCCGGTGTTGAACCAGGCGTCGCCCTTCTTGAATACGTTGCGCAGGATCACCGCCTCGCTCTTGGCCGGGTCGGTGTAGCCGTCGAACGGCCATTTCTTGCTGATCTCGCTGATCAGCAGCCCTGGTTCGCCCTGATCGACCTTCTCCAGAAAGCCCTTGGCATTACGCACCGGGCAGTCGTTCTCCAGGTCGTAGCGGACGATGGCGAAGGTGGCCGGGGTGTAGCCGACGGTATTGTCGAAGTTGAACACGTTGGTGAAGCCGATGTTGCCTTCGCTGGAGGCATAGAACTCGGTGATGTGCTCGATGCCGAAGCGTTGCTTGAACTCGTTCCAGATGGCCGGGCGCAGGCCGTTGCCGATCATGCAGCGCAGGCTGTTGTTCTGCTCTTCCGGGGTCACCGGCTGGTTGAGCAGGTAGCGGCACAGCTCGCCGATGTAGCCGAAGCAGGTGGCGTTGTAGCGCGCCACGTCCTTCCAGAAGGCGCTGGCGGAGAACTTGCGGCGCAGGGCGATGGCGGCGCCGCCGGCCAGGGCCGAGCTCCAGCACACGGTGACGGCGTTGTTGTGGTAGCAGGGCAGGGTCAGGTAGAGCACGTCACTGTTGGTCAGGGTCAGGCCGGAATGGCCGAATCCGCCATAGGCCTTGATCCACTTGCCGTGGCTCATGATCGAGGCCTTGGGCATGCCGGTGGTACCTGAGGTGTAGATGTAGAAGCAGGCATCCTTGAGCTGTACCCGGCGGCTGTCCGGCAGGTTGTCGTCACTCTGTGCCACGCAGCTGCTGGCCAGATTGACCCAGCCTTCCGGCTCCTGACCGGCATCCTGCAGGGTGTCGCGGTCGGCCAGCCAGTAGCACGGACGGTCAGCCCGCTCGACCTCGCCACGCACTTCGCCGAAGGCCTCGACCAGTTCTTCGCCGATGACGAAGAACGACGGCTTGACCAGATTCAGGCTGTGACACAGCACCTTGCCTCGCTGGCTGGTGTTGAGCAGAGCGCCGATGGCACCCAGTTTGGCCAGTGCCGCCAGCACGGCCATCAGTTCCAGGCGGTTCTCCAGCATCACCGCGACCACGTCGCCGTGGCGCACGCCGTCGCCCTTGAATGTCCAGGCCAGGCGGTTGGCCCAGGCGTTGAACTGGCGATAGCTCAGGCGGCGGGTTTCATCCATCAACGCGGGGCTGTCCGGGAACAGGCGGGTGGCGCGCTCCAGAGCCCAGCCCAGCGAGAGCTGGCGCTCACGGTTGCGGATGCCGGCGTAGTACAGGCCCTGCAGCATGCGCGGCACGCGCGGCAGGTGCTGGGGCAGACGGGCAAGGAAGCGAACGGGGGAAATCAGGTCGGCTTGGGTCATGGCTCACGCGATTGTCGTTGTTATGGGCAAATTGCGCCTGCGGCGACTCTACGGGGAGGCCTGCCGGCGCGGCTATGACTCTGGCGCAGTCTGGTCTGGCACTTGGGCAAATGTCACGCCGTGCGTTATGTTCATACACCGGTTCTGGCGCCAGATACCCTCGAACATGGCTAAGAATTGTCACCTTGCCAGCTTGGCAGTGGCTGCAGTTGTTCTTGCCCGTTCGGACAGCGATGTCAGCGCGCCGCAGCAGGTAATGATCGATCATTGGAGCATGCACAGGGGAGTGACATCGATGGCGAGTGTTGGGTGGTGGCGGTGGTTGCTTCGTGGTGTGCTGCTTTGTCTGCTGTCGTCTGCCGCGCTGGCTGCAGATGAGTCAGATGGTGAGACGGAGGCGCCGGCTGCAGAGCTGAAAGTGGCCAACCGCACGATTCTGGTGTTGCGTGCCACGTTGCTCGGTGAGTCTCCCGAAATCCGGGCCGCACGTGCCCGCGCGGTGATCAATGAAGTACTGGATAGCAGCAGTGAGCTGAAGGTCAGCCTGCAACCGGTTCACGGCAGCATCATTGTGCGCCTGGGCGACCGCCGCGCCTTTATCGTCTCGCCGGGGGACGTCGATCCTGTTCAGTATGAGTCGGTCGAGGCGGCCGCCAATGCAGCGGCCCAGGTGCTGCACCAGGTGGTCAGCGAGAACGAGGAAAGCCGCAACCTGCGTTTCATGCTGCTGGCAGTGGTTTACTCGGTTGTTGCGACTGTTGTGTTCCTGCTTCTGATCCGGCTGATCTATTTCTTGCGCGGCAAGGTGCTCGGAGCGTTGCCTGGCGTGATGCAGCGGCATACCAGAGCACTCAAGCTGGGCAGTACTCAGGTCGTTGATGTCCATCAGCTGTTCCCGGTGGTCTCACGGGTGCTGCACGCGGTGCGCTGGCTGATAGTGCTGTTGTTGACCTATGAGTGGCTCAGCTTTGTGCTGTCGCGCTTTCCCTACACGCGCCCCTGGGGAGAGAGCCTCAACAGCTACCTGGTAGATCTGGCCCGCTACCTGTTTGATGGGATTGTCAGCGCGGTGCCGGGGCTGGGAGTCGCCGTGGCGATTTTCTTCATCGCCCGGGGCCTCAGTGCCTTTGTCCAGCGTCTGCTCAAACGCATGGCTGTGCATGGCGACAACGATGCGTGGTTGAATCAGGAAACCCTGGCTCCCACGCGGCGCCTTTCGGCGCTGGCCGTTTGGCTGTTTGCATTGGCCATGGCCTATCCCTACCTGCCCGGTGCGGGTACCGAGGCATTCAAGGGGCTTTCGGTGTTGCTTGGCCTGATGGTGTCGCTGGGCGCTTCCAGTGTGATTGGTCAGGCTGCTTCCGGGCTGATCCTGACCTACACCCGCACGTTGCGACCGGGAGAGTACGTGCGGATAGGGGAACATGAGGGCACCGTCACTGAAATGGGGATGTTTACCACCCGTATACGTACCGGCTTGGGTGAGGTACTGAGCATTCCTAACTCGATGATTACCGGCAGCGTGACCAAGAATTACTCGCGCAGCGTGAAAGGTCAGGGGTATGTGATCGATACGACGGTGACCATCGGCTACGACACCCCCTGGCGTCAGGTTGAGGCGATGCTCATCGAAGCGGCCCGGCGTACCGAGGGTATTCTGGCCGAGCCAAAGCCGCAGGTTTTCCAGACGGCACTCTCGGACTACTACCCGGAGTACCGACTGGTGGCGCAGGCTGTACCGAGTCAGCCGCGTCCCCGTGCAGCGCTGTTGTCGGCGTTGCATGCCCATATTCAGGATGTCTTCAACGAGTACGGCGTACAGATCATGTCGCCGCACTACATCGCCGACCCGCAGGACGCTAAATGGGTGCCAAAGGAAAACTGGTATGCCGAACCTGCCCGGCGGGAGCCTCCGGGCAATTGAGTGTGTGGGTATGGCTTCTGACCGTAATGCCAGTCAGAAGCCATGGGAAACGAACAGGCCTATATCCCAGACATCCAGGCCGCTAACACCAATACTTTCATAGCCAAGGCTTGCGTCGACTTGCGTGTGGCTGCCCAACAGTGCGCGCAGTCCTCCTCGGAATACGCCCTGCCACTCGGGGTAGATGCTGTTCTTGTCTTGCAGGTAGTTGTAGTAAGTGCCGACCTCTACATAGGGGCGATAGACCTCATTCCCTGCACCAACAAACAGTGTATTGAGTTCGACTGTGGCCAGTGCCTGACCGCTTTCCTGCCTTGAACCTTCGATTTCTGGCTCAAGGTAAAAACTGGCTAGACGTCCTTTGAGGGTAAAGTCCTCGATGTCTTCCTTCTGATAATTGATGCCCAGCTTCGGCCTCACATGGGTTTGTTCCGTGAGCGGGTAATCACCATAGAGGTTGATGTTTCCGCCATAGCTGCTGCTATCGCCGTCACCTTTGAACATCAGCACTTCACGTTCCATGTTGGCTGTGCCGATGGTGGCATTGGCAAATAGGGACCAGGCTGGGGAAAGTTGATAGGCGAGGTAGGGGCCCAGATTGTAGCTAGTGCCATCCGTTGTGATGTTGCCGTCAAAGCTTTCGGTTTGAAGATCGTTGATGTTCAGAAGAACACCAATGGCCAGGTCGGCGTTGATTCGCCTGTCCACGCCCATGCCAAGGCTATGGGTTTTTTCTTCCACATCACTGAACCCCCGGCGATTGCTGGTATAGATGTAATGCGGGTCAACCCAGACGTTCCACAGGCTCTCATCTGGCAGATCTCGCCCCGGCGTTAGTGGGGCTTGTGTGAGAGCCAGGCGCAGTGCGGGGCAGCGCTCAAGTGTTTCAGGCGTGTACTGGCCTGCGGCATCGCGCTCAGCGGATGGGCACAATGACGCTACTTCTGTTTGCGTCAGCGCCGGGGAGCCATTGAGCTCAGGTAGATAAGACTCCTGCGGCTGATCAGGATCAATCGGTCGGCTTACCACTGGGCGGTCTGGTAGGGCAGGTCTGGTCACAACTGGCCTGTCGGGAAGCGAGGGCCGGACAGCAATGGGGCGGTCGGGTAAGGTTGGCCGTACTGCAACAGGGCGATCAGGCAGCGAGGGGCGCACCACAACCGGTTGGTCTGGTAACTCGGGGCTAACAGGTATTGCAGGTAGATCGGGCTTCTGTGGCGGGCGCCAGGTCGGCGGAATGATCGGATTAACTTGACTGCGTGACGCCACAAAACAATTGGGTTTTGCGGGGTCGCCACTCACGCCCAGTATCTGCAGCTGATGAGTACCATTGACGCCATCCACAACAACCGGCGATACGCTGAGTCGGTATTGCGGGTTGCGGATACTGGTCCACGTATCAATATTGGCGACACCAGGGGCGCTCAGTGCATAGTCACCCAGTGTCTGGGTATTGGATATCCAGACTGACTGGCTGCTGGTTCGTCCCAGGTAGTAAAGGTTGTCTCCGACGAAGTAATCACTGCAATCAGCCCCAGGCTGAGTTCATCCCAAGCAGCGAGAGTGACAACAGCGGCGGAGCCCATTTCAATTGCGACATAAACCAATACTCCCTGTGTGCTGTTTGAGTGACTACCTGCCCTACCGACTCATACCTTCGCGAAGTATTAAAGATTCTAGCTTTGCCCAGAGTCTTGCCTTTTACTGATGCACTACAAGGATTGCTCATGCCGTTACAGATTCAACTGGGCGACAGCCTCCAGCAGGATGAAGTTGTCGCTCTCTACCGTGCCAATGACTGGTCTTCGGCCGACAAGCCCGAGCAGTTGCTGGCTGCCCTGCGCAACTCCCACAGCCTGGTGACGGCGCGTCTGGATGGCCGTCTGGTCGGGCTTGGTAATGCCATTTCCGATGGCCATCTGGTGGTCTATTACCCGCACTTGCTGGTGCATCCGGAGTTTCAGGGGCAGGGTATCGGCAGGCAGATGATGGACGCGTTGCAACAGCGCTATGCCGGGCTGCACATGCAGATGCTCACCGCCGATGGGCGGGCCATTTCGTTCTATGAAAACCTGGGTTTCAGCCGTGCCGGGCAGACTCAGCCGATGTGGATCTATGCCGGAGGTGAACACTGATGCCCGCGATACCGCGTTACCTGATCGGCGTGTTGTTGCTGGTTGTCGGGCTGGCGGCACTGGCTGGTTACGCCGTGCATCAGAGCAACCCCCAAGGCGTTCTGCTGTACACGCCTGCCCCCGGTGAGGCACCGGTGTATGAATCCGGCTGGCGCATCGGCGCGATTCTCGGTTTGACCGGTCAGGGCTTGCTCGCCGGGTTGGCCTTGCTGGTTCTTCAGCTGCTGGCCCTGGGACGCCCGGAACAGCGACAGGTGGCCTGGTTCCAGCCCGTGCAGTTGGCCGCGCTGACGGTGGTGGCGGTGGCTGGCGTTGGCACCTTGCTGGTGATGCTCGGAGGGTAAAGAACAGGTGCAGGGCGCTCCGGCAGCCTGGACCTTTTGGCTGTGACGAATCCCTGAGGGGTGGCGATGAATTTGAATCAGGTTACGGTGGCCGTCACGGATGTGCCGCGTGCTATCGCGTTTTACCAGTGTTTGGGGTTGAAGCTGATCGTCGAGAACCTGCCGGACTATGCGCGTTTTGTCTGCCCGGACGGACAGGCGAGCTTTTCGCTCAGCCGCGAGGCGCAGGTCGTGCCGGGCTCGACGCTGGTCTATTTCGAGTGCGGGGAACTGGATGCCGAGGTGGTCCGGCTGCAGGCCGAGGGCCTGTCGTTCGAACAGCTGCCACAGGATCAGCCCTGGCTGTGGCGCGAAGCCTACCTGCGTGATCCCGATGGCAACCGCATCTGCCTCTACCGCGCCGGCGAGAATCGTCTGAACCCGCCGTGGCGCCTGCCTGACTGAGTGAAGGCGCGGAAGTGGCTCCGCGCCTTGGGATCACTGGCGTCAGTCGACGAACAGATCGGTCATCAGCTTGCCGGCCGGGTCATAGCGGTACTGTTCGAAGTCCGTCTGACCTTGTTCGCGAAGAATCTCTTCGTCGATCAGCAGGCGACCGCTGATGCTGCGCTCACTGCTACTGAGGATGGCGTAGGCGGCATCGGCCATGATCGCCGGCAGGCGCGCGGCCTTCATCACGGCGGGGCCGCCGGCCTCGAACTCGATGGCGGCGGTGGCGATCACTGTCTTGGGCCACAGCGCGTTGACGCTGATGCCGTATTTCCTGAATTCCTCGTGCATCCCCAGGGTCAGCATGCTCATGCCGTACTTGGTGGTGGTGTAGGGGCCGTAGCTGGCGAACCACTTGGGGTCGAGATTCAGTGGCGGGGAGAGGCTGAGGATATGACCCTGGGTTTTCTTCAGATAGGGCAGCGCCGCCTGGCTGCAAACCATCACCGCGCGGGTGTTGATCTGGAACATCAGGTCGTAGCGCTTGGGCTCCAGGTGCTCCACGCCCTTGAGACGGATGGCGCCGGCGTTGTTGATCAGCGCGTCGATGCCGCCGAAGTGCTCGGCAGCCTGGGCCATGGCCGCTTTCACCGCTTCTTCGTCACGCACGTCCAGCTGCAGGGGCAGGGCCTTCCCGCCGGCGGCGACGATTTCCTCGGCCACCGAGAAGATGGTGCCCGGCAGTTTCGGGTGGGCCTCGGCGCTTTTGGCCGCGACCACGATATTGGCGCCGTCGGCGGCGGCCTTGAGGGCGATCTCGCGGCCGATGCCGCGGCTGGCGCCGGTGATGAACAGGGTCTTGCCGTTAAGTGACATTTGGCCTCCATAAGGGCGCTTGCACAGAAATGGGCAAACCCCGCCCAGAAAACTCTGGTGCGGGGCTTGGTATCAGCCAGTGGCGCGTGGCGATCAGGCTGGGTCGGCCTCGATTTCCACCAGCAACTGGCGGTTCTTGACCTGGTCGCCCTGGCTTACGCCGACCCGGCGTACCACGCCGTCCACGCCGGCTTTGAGCGGGTGTTCCATCTTCATGGCTTCCAGCACCACCATCAGTTGGCCCTTGCTGACGCGGGCGCCTTCCTCGGCCAGCACCTCGACAATGGCGCCGTCCATGGGGGCCTTCACCGCGCCGGAGCTGGCGGCGTTCTGGCCACCGGCCGGTTCGCGGGTCACGTCGGTGAGTTCCAGGTTGCCGAAGTGGCCGAACAGCCACAGGCGGTCGCCGTCGTGGTGATAGGCCTGGCGGCGGCGGATGCCGTCCTGCTCCAGGGTCAGCCAGCGGCCATCGCTGGCCAGCAGGCGCAGTTCAACCTGACTGTCGCCCACGCGGGCGCGCAGCTGTGGCTGGGCGCCGTCGCCGAGTACGTCCAGCTCGACCACGTGCTTGTGCTCGCCCTGCTTGAGGATGAAGCGCCACGGCGCGCTACCGGCACTGCGCCAGCCAGCCAGACCAGACTGGTGGCTGCGGCTGTTGGCCGATTCCTGATAGAGCAGGGCGGCGGCAATCGCCAGCTCGCTGGCTGCCGGCGCCTGCGGGGTCAGGCTTTCGTCGCTGGCAAAGTGCTCGGCGATAAAGGCCGTGGTGGCATTGCCGGCGGCGAATTCGGGGTTGGCCAAGAGGTTGGCGAGGAAACGCTGGTTGCCGTTGACCCCCAGCAGCACGCAGTTCTCAAGGGCACGCACCAGCTTGCGCCGGGCGTCCTCACGGGTGGCGCCGTAGGCGATGACCTTGGCCAGCATCGGGTCGTAGAAAGGCGTGACTTCCTGACCTTCGACCAGACCATGGTCGATGCGGATGCCTTCCAGCAACTCCGGCTCCCAGCGCAGCACGCGACCGGTCTGCGGCAGGAAGTTGTGCGCCGAATCCTCGGCGTACAGGCGCACTTCCATGGCGTGACCGGTGAGGGCGATCTCGTCCTGCGCAAGCGGCAGCGCCTGGCCTTCGGCAACGCGAATCTGCCAGGCCACCAGGTCCTGCCCGGTGATCAGTTCGGTGACCGGGTGCTCCACCTGCAGGCGGGTGTTCATTTCCAGGAAGAAGAACTCGCCGCTGGCATCGAGCAGGAATTCCACCGTGCCGGCGCCGACATAGTTGACCCGCGCGGCGGCCTTGACCGCCGCCTCGCCCATGGCGCGGCGCAGCTCGGGCGTCATCACCGGGCAGGGCGCTTCCTCGACCACTTTCTGGTGGCGGCGCTGCACCGAGCAGTCACGCTCACCGAGGTAAACGATATGGCCGTGCTGGTCGCCGAAGACCTGAATCTCGACGTGACGCGGGCGGATCACCGCACGCTCCAGAATCAGCTCGCCGGAACCGAAGGCGTTCTGCGCTTCCGAGCGGGCGGTGCGGATCTGCTCCTGCAGCTCGCTGGCCTGATGCACCAGGCGCATGCCGCGGCCACCGCCGCCGGCGCTGGCCTTGATCATCAACGGGTAGCCGATGCGCTCGGCTTCACGTACCAGCGTCTCGTCGTCCTGGGCTGCGCCTTCGTAGCCGGGAATGCAGGGTACGCCGGCTTCGAGCATGGCGATCTTCGACAGTCGCTTGCTGCCCATCAGGTGGATGGCCTCCACGGTCGGGCCGATAAAGACGATGCCGGCGGCTTCACAGGCGCGGGCAAAATCGGCGTTCTCGGAGAGGAATCCGTAGCCCGGGTGGATGGCGTCGGCGCCGGTCTTCTGCGCCGCTTTGATGATGTTGTCGATCACCAGATAGGACTGGTTGACCTGCGCCGGGCCGATGCACACGGCCTCGTCGGCTACCTGCACGTGGCGGGCGCCGGCGTCGGCCTCGGAGTACACCGCCACGGTGCGGTAGCCGAGTTCCTTGGCGGTGCGCATGACGCGGCAGGCGATTTCACCGCGGTTGGCGATCAGGATCTTGTGAAAGGCGGGCATGGGGCTGCTCCGTTCGATGTTCTTATTGTGCCCAGCGGGCAGCGCGTTTCTGCACGAAAGCCATGGTGCCCTCGATGCCTTCGGCACCGGTGACGGCGGCGGCGAACTGCTCGGCGGCGCGGTCCAGCAGCGGGCCGAGGGCCTCCTGCTCGGTGGCCAGCAACAGGGCCTTAGTCGCCGCATTGGCGCCCGGCGCACACTGGCGCACCTGGCCGAGTACTTCGCCCAGGCGTTGTTCCAGCGCAGCATCGGAGGCTTCGCAGTAATGCACCAGACCCAGACGCAGGGCCTCGGCGCCGTCGAAGCGGGCCGCGGTCAGCGCCAGCCGGCGTGCCTGGGTCAGACCCACGCGCTTGACCACGAAGGGGGCGATCTGTGCCGGCAGGATGCCGAGGGTGGTTTCCGGCAGGCCGAACTTGCAGGCCTGATCGGCGATGGCGATATCGCTGATGCAGGCCAGACCGAAACCGCCACCGAGCACCGCGCCTTCGAGCAGCGCGATCACCACCTGCGGCGCCTGCTGGAATTCCTCCAGCATGGCGCCGAAGGCACGGTTCAGCTCGCGGTAGGCGTCGCCGCCCCTGGCGCGGGCTCCTGCCATATCCTTGATATCACCGCCGGCACAGAAGTGGCCGCCGGCGCCGCGCAGGACAATGGCGCGTACCTCGGCGTTGGCGCGCACGCTGTCGAGCACCGCGCGCAGCTCACCGACCATGGCCAGGCTCATGGCGTTGCGGCTGTCCGGGCGGTTGAGGGTGACGTGCAGCACGCCACCTTCAAGGTTGAGCAGCAGGGTTTCGCAGTTCGGCAGCTCGGCCATGACGTGCTCCTTACTTCTTCTTGCCGGGCAGAATGCCCATCAGCTTGCAGATGATGCCCAGCATGATTTCGTCGGCGCCGCCGCCAATCGACACCAGACGCACATCGCGGTAAGCACGCGAAACCGGGTTGTCCCACATGAAGCCCATGCCGCCCCAGTACTGCAGGCAGGAGTCGGAGACTTCACGGCCGAGGCGGCCGGCCTTGAGCTTGGCCATGGAGGCCAGCTTGGTCACGTCACGGCCTTTGATGTACATCTCGGTGGCCTGGTAGACGAGGGCGCGCAGGGCTTCGATTTCGGTCTGCAGTTCGGCCAGACGGAAGTGGATGACCTGATTGTCGATCAGCGGGTTGCCGAAGGTGTGGCGCTGCTTGCAGTACTCGATGGTGCTGTCCACGCAGTGCTCCAGGCCCTTGATCATGTTGGCTGCGCCAAACAGGCGCTCTTCCTGGAACTGCAGCATCTGCATCATGAAGCCGGCGCCTTCGTGGCCGATGCGGTAGCGCTGCGGTACGCGCACGTTGTCGAAGAACACCTGAGCGGTTTCCGAGCTGCGCATGCCGAGCTTGTCCAGGTGCGGGCTGACGGTGATGCCCGGGGTCTTCATCGGCACCATGATCAGCGACTTGTTCACGTGCGGCTTGTCGTCGCTGGTATTGGCCAGCAGGCAGATGAAGTCGGCCGACGGGGAGTTGGTGATCCACATCTTGCTGCCGTTGATCACGTAGTCATCGCCGTCCTTGCGCGCGGTGGTCTTCAGACCGGCCACGTCGGAGCCGGCGCCGACCTCGGAGACGCCGATGCAGCCGACCATGTCGCCGGCAATCGCGGGCTTGAGAAACTCTTCGCGCAGCTCATCGGAACCGAAGCGGGCCAGGGCCGGGGTGCACATGTCGGTCTGCACGCCGATGGACATCGGGATGCCGCCGCAGCGGATGGTGCCGAACTCTTCGGCGGCGACGATGGAGTAGCTGTAGTCCAGGCCCATGCCACCGAACTTTTCCGGCTTGGAGATGCCCAGCAGGCCCAGATCACCGGCCTTCTTGAAAATTTCGTGGATCGGGAAGCGGCCGTCCTTTTCCCATTCGTCGACGTGCGGGTTGATTTCCTTCTCGACGAAATTCTTGACCGTGCGGCGCAGTTCTTCGTGTTCCTGGGTAAAGATCATGATGCAGGCTCCTAATGGGGTTACAGGCGGGCGACGCCGAAGGTGGACGATTTGAGCGGCCGTACCGCGGCCTCCGCGCAGATGTCGAGCAGGAAGCCCAGCAGCTTGCGGGTATCGCGCGGGTCGATCAGGCCGTCGTCCCACAGGCTGGCAGTGCCGTAGAGCGCGGTGGATTGGCTGTCGAGTTTCTGCGCAGTCATCTGCTCGAGCATGTCGAGCATTTTCGGATCGGCTTCCTTGCCTTCCTTGAGGTGCTTCTCCTCGGTGACGATGCGCAGCACCTTGCCGGCCTGCGCGCCGCCCATCACGGCGGTCTTGCTGTTGGGCCAGGCGAAGATGAAGCGCGGGTCGAGGCCGCGGCCGCACATGGCGTAGTTGCCGGCGCCGTAGGAGCCGCCGACAACGATGGTCAGCTTGGGCACGGTGGCGTTGGCCACCGCCTGGATCATCTTCGAGCCGTGCTTGATCACGCCGTTCTGCTCGGACTCCGTGCCCACCATGAAGCCGGTGGTGTTGTGGAAGAACAGGATCGGCGTATTGCTCTGCTCGCACAGCTGAATGAACTGGGCCGCTTTCGCCGCGCCACGCGGGGTGATCGGGCCGTTGTTGCCGATGATGCCGCAGCTGTGACCTTCGATCTGCAGGTGACCGCAGACGGTCTGGCTGTCGAACTCGTTCTTGAAGTCGAGGAACTCCGAACCGTCGGCGATGCGCGCGATGATCTCGCGCACGTCATAGGGTTTCTTGGCATCGGCCGGGACGATGCCCAGCAGTTCCTCGGCCGGGTACAACGGGTCGCGCCAGCTCTTGGCCGGGCGCGCCGGCAGTTGCGCGTTCCACGGCAGCATGCCGACGATCTCGCGGGCCAGACGCACGCCATCGGCGTCGTTCTCGGCCAGGTATTCGGCGGTGCCGGCGACCTGGGCATGCATCTCGGCGCCGCCCAGTTGCTCGTCGGTGGCCACTTCACCGGTGGCTGCCTTGAGCAAAGGGGGACCTGCGAGGAACATCTTGGCCTTGCCGCGCACCACCACCACGTAATCGGACAGGCCCGGCTGGTAGGCGCCGCCAGCGGTGCTGGAGCCGTGCACCACGGTGATCTGCGGCAGGCCCATGGCCGACATGCGCGCCTGGTTGGCAAAGCCGCGTGCGCCCTCGACGAAGATGTCGGCGGCGTAGTTGAGGTTGGCGCCGCCGCTTTCGGCGAGGGTCACCACCGGCAATTTGTTCTCGAAGGCGATCTGCTGCAGGCGCAGGGATTTCTTCAGGCCGGTGGGGGAGATGGTGCCGCCCTTGATCGCGCTGTTGTTGGCGATCACCAGGCTGCGCACACCGGCGATGTAGCCGATGCCGGCGATGATGCCGCCGCCGGCCATGCTGCCGTCCTTGTCGTCGTGCAGCTTGTAGCCGGCCAGCGAGGACAGCTCGAGGAACGGTGCGCCCGGATCGAGCAGCAGGTTCAGGCGCTCGCGTGGCAGCAACTGGCCACGGCGCTCGAACTTGGCCTTGGCCTCATTGGCCTTGTCCAGCACCTTTTGCTCCACGTCGCGGAAGCTGGCGATGGCGGCAAGCATGGCCTCGCGGTTCAGCGCGAAGCCTTCGCCGTGAACGTCGATTTCCGACTGGATGACAGGCATAGGGTTACTCCTGATCCTTGAATACGTCGGGCAGATAGGCCCGGTGGAAGCCGTTGTAGGACTCGCTGGATTTCGCCTTGCCCAGGGTCCAGGCGCGGGTGCCCTGGCTTGCGGCGCCATCGATGCGGATGGTGTTGCCGCTGATGAAGTTGGCGCCGGGGGTGAGCAGGAAGACGATGGCCGAGGCCACCTCCGACTCGGTGCCGATACGCTGCAGCGGCACGTGGTCCTTGAGGTTGCGGATCATGTGCTTCATGGATTCCGGGTAGGTGTCCATGCCGCTGGAGGCAATCCAGCCCGGCGCTACGGCATTGACCCGCACGCCCGAGTGGCCCCACTCGTAGGCGGCGGTCTTGGTGAAGTTCTCCATGCCGGCGCGGGCGGCGCCGGAGTGGCCCATGCCGGGCATGCCGCCCCACATGTCGGCGAGCATGTTGACGATGCTGCCGCCGGTCTTGCTCATGCTCTGCAGGTAGACTTCCTTGGCCACTAGGAAACCGCCGACCAGGTTGGTGCGCACCACCGTCTCGAAGCCTTTCTGGTTGATGCCGATCAGCGGGGCCGGGAACTGGCCGCCGGCGTTGTTGACCAGATGATGGATGGGGCCGTGCTCGGCGATGACCGCCTTGACCATGGCCTTGACCGCTTCCTCGTCACGGATGTCGCACACCTGAAAGCTGGCCTTGCCGCCGTCTTCGAGGATTTCGCCGCAGGTCTTTTCCAGCTTCTCCAGCTTGCGGCCGACCAGCACCACGTGGGCGTCCAGGTGGGCCAGTTCATGGGCCACGCAGCGGCCGATGCCGCTGCCGCCACCGGTGACCAGGATGGTCTGGCCGCTGAACAGGCCGGGCTTGAATACGGAGTCGTAACTCATCGTGCGTGTTGTCCTTACAGGCTGTCAGCCAGTGCGCGCGGCACCGGAACCGGGAATTCCAGCAACTGCTGGGCGAAGGCCTTGCCCTGCGGGTCGATGCGCAGGCTGGCAACACCGCCGCCGCCGAGAGCGTTCTCCAGCAGGAAGTTCAGGCTGTGGCTGCCCGGCAGGTGCCAGCGGCTGACCTTGCCGGTCTGGCCGTCGAGCACGTGCTGCATCCATTGCGCCACGGCGCCCTCGGTGAGCGCAGCCGCGATCCACGCCAGATATTCGGGCTTTCTGGCCATCACGCCGATATTGCTGTGGTTGCCCTTGTCGCCGGAGCGGGCCACGGCCAGCTTGATCAGCGGCACAGTCGCATCGGCGCTGCCGGCCGGAGCGGGCAGGGCAGCCTCGCTGGCGATCTGGGCCGCGTCGAACACGGCGACTTCCGGCAGGGTGACCGGCTGGCGCTCGTTGTTGATTTCGATCTCCAGCGCGCAGGCGCTCTTGTCGACCAGAAAGCTGAACAGGCGGATCACCGGGTACACGGTGGGGCGCCCACCGACGATGCCGGTCAGGCCTGGCGCCATTCCGGTGGCCGCCTGGGCGATCTCGCGGGAGAACAGGATCAGGGCTTCCTTCTTGGCGTGGCGCACGCCGAGCTTGACCACCACTTCGCGGGTGTCAGCGCGCTGGCTGCGGGGGCCATAGGTGGCCTCGGTGCCCAGCAGCTCGATGCACACTTCCTTGTACGGGCCCCAACCGCGCTCGGCGAACATCTCTTCGGTCTTGGCGATGATGGCCTGGCTGACGCGCTCTGCTTTGGCTGCGGCATCGATACCGGCCAGCAGGCAGCTGGCTGTGCAGCGGAAACCGTCCGGGTAGGTGGCACTGACCTTGTACTGACTGGTCGGCGCAAGGCCGCGGGCGCCTTTCAGTTCGACGCGGTTGGCGCCGACCTGGGTGAGTTGCACCTGGGTGAAGTCGCAGACCACATCGGGCAGGTAATAGGCACGCGGGTCACCGATCTCGTAGAGCATCTGCTCGCCCACCGAGAGGGTGGAGATCAACCCGCCTGTGCCTTCGGGTTTGGCGACCACGAAGCGGCCATCGGCCTGCACCTCGACGACCGGGAAGCCGATGTGTTCGTAGTCCGGCACGTCGCGCCAGTCGGTGAAGTTGCCACCGGTGCACTGCGCGCCGCATTCGATGATATGACCGGCGAGCGCGGCTTGAGCGAGCTTGTCGTAGTCGGTCCAGCTCCAGCCGAACTCATGTACCAGCGCGGCGCTGACCACGGCGCTGTCGACCACGCGGCCGGTGATAACGATGTCAGCATCTGCTTCCAGAGCAGCAACGATGCCCGGCGCGCCGAGGTAGGCATTGACCGACACGCACATGGGCGGCAGCGGGGCGCCGGTGAACATCTCGGTGGTCCCGGCTTTGGCCAGTTCGCCCAGCTTGGGCTGCAGGTTGTCACCGTGCAGCACGGCGATCTTCAGATTGACCCCGGCCTTCTCGCAGGCAGCGGCCAGTGCCTTGGCGCAGGAAGCTGGGTTGACGCCGCCAGCGTTGCTGATCACGCGGATCTTCTTCTGCGCGATTTCGCCCAGTAGCGGGGAGAGCACCTCGACGAAGTCGGTGGCATAGCCTTCGTCCGGCTTCTTCATGCGCGCTCCGGCCATGATCGACATGGTCACTTCGGCGAGGTAGTCGAACACCAGGTAATCCAGTTCGGCGCCACGAACCAGCTGGGCGGCGGCGGTGGAGGTGTCGCCCCAGAAGGCGGAGGCGCAGCCGATGCGTACGGTTTGGGTCATTGGAGTTATCCGCAACACATGAATAGGGTGAAACGAACACTACCAAGCAAGCGCTTGGTTGAAAAGGGCTTGCTGCATATTTTTACCCAAGCGCTTGCTTGGTAGTCTGCCAGGCCCTAAATTTCGCCCCAAGACAACTACTTGCGCGCCATCCTTCGATTGGAGGCTGACGCGACGATTGCGCAAATTGGGGGATTGATGAGCCTGGACGAACAAAAAGCCCGTGAGGTGATGCAGCAAGTGGTCGCCTCCGGCCAGGTCACCGATCCGGAAAGTGCCCGCGGTAAATTGCTGCAAACGGCTGCGCATCTGTTTCGCAGCAAGGGCTACGAGCGCACCACGGTACGGGATCTGGCCAGCGCGGTGGGCATCCAGTCCGGCAGCATCTTTCACCACTTCAAGAGCAAGGACGAGATCCTGCGCTCGGTGATGGAGGAAACCATCATCTACAACACCGCCCTGATGCACGCGGCGCTGGCCGAGGCCACTAACCTGCATGAGCGTGTGCTGGCGTTGATCCGCTGTGAGCTGCAGTCGATCATGGGCGGCACCGGCGAGGCCATGGGCGTGCTGGTGTACGAGTGGCGTTCGTTGTCCGCCGAGGGCCGCGACTACATCCTCGGCCTGCGTGACACCTACGAGCAGTTGTGGCTGCAGGTGCTGGGCGAGGCCAAGGCCGCCGGCTACTTCAAGGCCGATCCGTTCATCATCCGTCGTTTCCTCACCGGCGCGCTGAGTTGGACCACCACCTGGTTTCGCCCCGATGGCCCGATGACCCTGGATCAGTTAGCCGAAGAAGCTTTGTCGCTGGTGATCAAGGACAACTGAGCACATATCGACTAGGCTGAGATCACAAAAGCCCCGCTGTATCTGAAGAGGCCTTGATGATTTCCCTTCTGCGCAAGCTTTTTTGTGGTGTCTGGTGGTATGCGCTGCTATCTGTCGGCGCGGTACAGGCCTTTGCGCAGGAGGTCAAAGTCGGCGCCTATCACTTTCCTCCCTATGCCATTAAACCGGAAACAGCTACGCCCGGTGGGCTTCTGCCTGAGCTACTCTCGGCGCTCAACAGTAGCCAGACGAAGTACCACTTCAGCCTAGTGCCCACCTCTGTAACACGTCGCTACGCTGATCTGCAGTCAGCGCGTTTCGATCTTATCCTTTTCGAGTCACCAGCCTGGGGCTGGCAGTCCATCCCCCACCAGAGTGCGGATCTGCATATCGAGGATGCCGAAGTCTATGTGGCGCGTCAGGAGGCTGGCCGTGATCAGCGCTATTTTCTGGAGCTGGCAGATAAACGCTTTGCCCTGTACAGCGGCTATCACTATGGTTTCGCAGGCTTCAACTCTGACCCGGACTATCTTAAAAAGCACTTCAAGGTGACCTTCACCTATTCCCATGACAGCAACCTGCTGATGGTCCAGCGTAAACGCGTCGATCTGACGATCGTGGCTCGCTCTTATCTGGCGCTGTATTTCCGTGACAACCCGGAATATCGCAGTCAATTGCTGGTTTCCGAGCGAGAGGATCAGGTTTATCGCCATCGGGCGCTACTGCGCCCCCAGGCACCACTTGATGGTGCTCAACTGCGACATCTGCTTGATGATCTGAAAGATACTGGCGTCCTGATGCCGCTGCTGCAGCGTTACCAGTTGTCCATGCATGGCGATTCCGCTACCTCACATTGACCTGATGTTCAGGAAATGCGTTAAGGTTGCGCCAAGCAGGAATTGATGGGTAAGGCCATGAGCAGGACGTTCTTGTCGGCGCTGGGATGTTTGGTGTGCTTGGGCTGGAACCAGTCCAGCCTGGCAGCTGTGCCAGAGATCAAAGTCGCCAGTGTGCACTTTCCCCCTTATGTTTTTGAGGATGAGCCAGGGCGTGGCTTGCTGCCTCAACTCCTCGAAGGGCTCAATCGTCAGCAGCGCGACTATCGATTCGTTGCTCGAAGCACCTCCTTGGCCCGTCGATTTGGTGATCTTCGCGATGGGCAGATTGATCTTGCAGTGTTTGAGAATCCTGACTGGGGTTGGCAAGGCATCGCGGCTGCTCGTCTGGAGATGGGCCTGGAAGATGCCGAGCTCTTTGTTGCTCAGGCTAAGCCAGGGAGAGACCAGCGTTTCTTTCAGCCGCTCAAGGGGAAGCGACTGGCCCTGTTCAAGGGCTACCACTACGGCTTTTCGGGTTTTGCCAATGACCCGAGCCTGCTGCGTCAGCATTACAACGCTGAACTCACCTATTCCCACGACAGTATTCTGGGCCTGGTGCTGCGCGGTCGAGCCGACATTGGTCTGCTGACCCGCAGTTGGCTCAAAGAGCGCCAATTGCGCGAGCCAATACTGCAGGAGCAGTTGCTGGTCGGCGAACAGGTTGATCAGACCTACAGGCATTACATGTTGTTGCGTCCACAAGCTTCGATCACCCCTGATCAGCTGCAGGCGCTGCTGGAGCAGATGAGGCATCGCGGTGAGCTGCAGCGGATCTTCGAACCCTATGGTGTACGAGTTAAGCCATACGTAGCGGATAGGTAAGCAGCAGCACGTGGCAGAGGTTGACGGCCAGGTGCAACAGCATCGCCAGCCACAGGCGACCACTGAAGTGAAAAGCCAGTCCGTAACCCAGGCCCGCCAGCATGGCGACAGCGGCAAACAGCGGGCTGAACGGCCAGTGGGCGGCACCGAACAGCAGTGCAGTCAGGCCTATGCCCAGCAGCGTGCCCAGACGCTGCAGCAGCCAAGTCTGCAGCAAGCCGCGAAACAGCAGCTCCTCGGCCAGGATCGCGCCCCCCAGATTCAGCAACAGCCACAGCGCCAGCTGTTGCGGCCACTTCGGCTGCCAGCCAACCACGCCCAGGCCCAGGGCTGCCAGAGGAACCAGCAGCAGGGTGAGAAGGCTGATCAGCAGCGCAGCCTTCCAGTGGGGGGGCAGCACGGGTGGGCTGTTGCAACCACCAGGCGAGCAAACCCAGGCCGGCCAGCACCTTGTCCCACGACAGGCGCAGCAGCACAGGGCGGGCATCGGGGCTCCAGGCCAGTGGTTCGCTGAGCGGCATCGGTGTGAAACCCGGCAGCAGGTGAGCAGCCAGCATCAGGCTGCTCAGGAGGGTGACGCTGCGCCAGAGCCAAGGCGCGATGCGCGGGCTGCATGCCAGCCAAAGAACAAACAGACAACCCAGCAACAGACCGATAAAAGAAATCTGACCCAGTGCCCCGCCAATCGTCAGCCAGGTTAACGGCAGCGCCCAGTAGCGGAACGAGTATTCACTTCCGTGTGTTAGCTGCTTCAACGGCTTCCGGCGTCCTTGGCATCGGCCTCGGCGTTGCGTTCACGGATGCGTTTGAGCTGTTCCTCGCTCAGTGGCAGTTTGCTGGCGCTGTCGCGCAGCAGCATGAGACTGCCGACGATGGAGCCGAGCGCGAGGATTATGACCATCCAGGCGTACCAGGGCATGGAATTCTCCTTGGGTAGAGACTTCCACAATAGCCTTGTAGGTCTGCGCTGTCAGTTGCTCAGAACATTTTGCAGGCTGCTGTCGTCCTTAAGCTCGACACCGGAGAGCTGCAGGCGCAGGGCCTGGCGGGCGAGGAAGTCCAGCTTGTGCGCCGCCAGTGCATAGGGCAGGCCCTCCGGGCGCACGTTGGAAATGCAGTTGCGCTGGCTGTCCATCATGCCCGGCCTGGGCTGGTAGGTCAGGTAGATGCCCAGGCTGTCTGGTGAGCTGAGTCCCGGTCGCTCGCCGATCAGCACAATCACCAGGCGCGCGCGCAAGGCTTCGCCGATGCCGTCGCCAATGGCCACGCGGCCCTGTTCGGCCAGTACGACCGGGGTGTTGGCCCAGTCGGTGTCGAAGTGCTGACGAAACAGATCGAGCAGGGGCAGGGCATGGCGCTGAATGGCGATGGCGGAAAGGCCGTCGGCGAGAACCATGGCTAGCTCCGGGGCTGGTGCTTCCTCTTGCAGGCGCGTGGCGCATTCCGCCTTGAGCTGGCGGCCCTTGTCCGGACGCAGCAGGTAGGTGGAACGGTCGGGCGCGTCACTGGCGACCTGCAGGCAACGAAAGCCATGAGCCTCCAGCTCGCTGCGCAGGGCGGCGAAATCCAGCGGGCGGTGCACGGCATCGCGGGCCTGTGCATGAGCCAGACCGAACTTGAGCACCTCTGCGGTCGGCAGGCTTGATCCGACGCGGCCAAGCGCTATGCGTGCCGAGGTGTGGGCGCGCAACTCGTCCCACGGATTGTGCTGGATCAGATCCATCAGGCTGCTCCTGAAAGAGTGGGCAGTTGCTTGAGCAGGCTGTGGCCGCGGCCGATCTCGCGCAGTGCGCCGCCAGATTCGGTAATGGCCATGCGGGTCAGCCAGGCGTCGAATTCGGGGGCACGCTTGAGGCCCAGGACCGAACGCAGGTACAGCGCGTCGTGAAACGAGGTGCTCTGGTAGTTGAGCATGATGTCGTCGGCGCCGGGGATGCCCATGATGAAACTGATGCCGGCCGCGCCGAGCAGGGTCAGCAGGCTGTCCATGTCGTCCTGATCGGCTTCGGCATGGTTGGTGTAGCAGACGTCGCAGCCCATCGGCAGCCCCAGCAGCTTGGCGCAGAAGTGGTCTTCCAGACCGGCGCGAATGATCTGCTTGCCGTCGTACAGGTATTCCGGGCCGATGAAACCGACCACGGTATTGACCAGCAGCGGGCGGAACTCGCGCGCCACGGCATAGGCGCGGGCCTCACAGGTCTGCTGGTCGACACCGTGGTGACCGCCGGCCGACAGCGCGCTGCCCTGACCGGTTTCGAAGTACATGCAGTTGTCGCCCAAGGTGCCGCGCTGGAGGCTCAGCGCTGCCTCATGGGCCTCCCTGAGGATGGCCAGCGACACGCCGAAACTGGCATTGGTCTTCTCGCTGCCGGCGATGGACTGGAACACCAGGTCGATGGGCGCACCAGCCTCGATGGCCTGAATCTGCGTGGTGACGTGGGTGAGCACGCAGCTCTGCATGGGGATATCGAAGTGCTGGCGTACCTCATCCATCATCTGCCATAGGCGCATCAGGGTCGGCAGTGAGTCGCTGGCCGGGTTAATTCCCACCGTGGCGTCGCCCGAACCATAGAGCAGGCCGTCGAGCAGGCTGGCGGCGATACCGCGTACATCGTCAGTGGGGTGATTGGGCTGCAGGCGCACCGAGAGGTGGCCTGGCAGGCCGATGGTGTTGCGAAAGCGGGTGATTACCCGGCACTTTCGGGCGACCAGAATCAGGTCCTGATTACGCATCAGTTTGCTCACGGCGGCTGCCATTTCCGGGGTTATCCCCGGTGCCAAAGCGGCCAGCGTGACGCTGTCGGTAGTGTCGAGCAGTAGCCAGTCGCGCAGGTCGCCGACCGTCAGGTGACTGATCGGGGCGAAGGCATTCGTGTCGTGGCGGTCGATGATCAGGCGGGTGACTTCGTCCTGCTCGTAGGGGATCAGTGCCTCGTTGAGGAAAGTCTTGAGCGGCACATCGGCCAGGGCGATCTTGGCGGCCATGCGCTCTTCGTAGGTGGCGGCTGCAAGCCCCGCCAGGTAGTCGCCGGAGCGGGCCGGGCTGGCCTTGGCCAGCAGGGTCTTGAGATCGGGGAAACGGTACAGGGTGTTGCCGACGCTGGTCTGGTAGGCCATCGCTGACTCCGAACAGGGAAAAGCCGTGCCCGGCGGGGCACGGCTCGGGGACTTTCTCAATAGCTTGTCAGGCTAGTTAAGCAGCACCGCCGGTGAGCAGGGTATCGCCAGCTGCGGCTTCGCGATGATGAGCGGTGAACTGGAACCAGACGAAGCCGGCAGCCATGAAACCGAGGAAAATTAGACCGATCGTGGTGTTGAACCAGGCCATTGCCACCAGGCAGACCAGAGCGAGAGCAAGGGCAATGGCCGGAATCACCGGGTAGCCCGGCGCCATGAAACTGCGCTGCAGGTTCGGCTCGGTCTGACGCAGACGGAACAGGCTGAGCATGCTCATGATGTACATGACGATGGCACCGAACACGCTCATGGTGATCATGGCGGCGGTCAGGCTCATGCCCTGCAGGTTGATCAGACCGTCGCTGTAGATGGCGGCGATGCCGATCAGCCCGCCGGCGATGATGGCGCGGTGCGGGGTGTGGAAACGGTTGAGCTTGGCCAGGCCTGCCGGCAGGTAGCCTGCGCGGGCCAGGGCGAAGAACTGCCGCGAGTAGCCCAAGATGATGCCGTGGAAGCTGGCGACCAGACCGAACAGGCCGATCCACACCAGCATGTGCAGCCAGCCGGAGTTCTCACCGACCACGGTCTTCATCGCCTGGGGCAGCGGGTCGTTGATGTTGGACAGGACTGTCCAGTCGCCCACGCCGCCGGCGAAGATCATCACGCCAAGAGCCAGCAGCACCAGGGTCAGGATGCCGCTGATGTACGCCTTGGGAATGGTGCGCTGCGGGTCCTTGGCTTCCTCGGCGGCCATGGCCGCGCCTTCGATGGCGAGGAAGAACCAGATGGCGAAGGGGATGGCGGCGAAGATGCCGGAGATCGCCCCGAGGTTGAACTCGTTGCTGCCGGCCCAGCCGTTGAGCACAAAGTTGCTGAAGCTGAAACCGGGTGCCACCACGCCCATGAACACCAGTAGTTCGACCACCGCGAGGATGGTCACCACCAGCTCGAAGGTGGCGGCAATGCTGACCCCGACAATATTCAGGCCCATGAAGATGATGTAGGCGCCGACGGCCGCGAGTTTGGGATCGAGGCCCGGGAACTGCACGTTGAGATAGGCACCGATGGCCATGGCGATGGCTGGCGGGGCGAAAACGAATTCGATCAGGGTGGCCAGACCGGCGATCAGTCCGCCGCGCTCGCCGAATGCCCGACGGCTGTAGGCGAAAGGTCCGCCGGCATGGGGAATGGCAGTAGTCAGTTCGGTGAAACTGAAGATGAAACAGGTGTACATGGTCGCCACCAGCAGGGCGGTGATGAGGAACCCCAGGGTTCCCGCTACGCCCCAGCCGTAGCTCCAGCCAAAATATTCGCCAGAAATCACCAGGCCTACGGCGATGCCCCACAGATGCGGGGTTCCGAGACTGGCTTTGAGTGTTGTGCCCATGCTGTAACCCTCGAAGTTGACTAAAGTGTCAACGCCTTAAGCATGGTCTATGCCAGATGTGGGAGTCCTTGAAATACGGGCGTTACAGCAGTGCCGCGCTGATGCTTTTGCCCACCGATGGGTCAGCAGCGGGCGAGTTTGCACAATCACGGCGCAGTGGCCTCAGAGGTAGTCGAGCAGGATATCGTCGTAGCGTGTCTTGCCGACCCGGCCAGGCTGCTGACGCAGATTATCGATAGCCTGCTGCAGTTCACTGACTTGTACATCACTGACCTGTGGGTTGAAGGCAAACCACAGCTCACCCTGCTTGAGCAGATAGACCGACTCGAAGTCGTCAGGCTCGAGCTTGGCATTGCTGAGGAACCAGCGGGCGACGTTTTCCTCATAGGCCCACAGATCAATGCGCCCCACCTGCAGTTGCTGGGCGAGGGCAATGGCATTGGCCGAGTGTTTCAGCTGTTTTTCGCTCACGCCCATGGCAAGGAGTAACTGCTCACCGATATCGTCCGGCACCGTGCCGATACGGTACTGCTGCAGATCAGCGGCTGACTCGATGCGGATCTGTTTGGATTTGCGCGCCAGCAGCACCACACGGGTGGTGGCGATGGGGCCTGCCCACTTGAACAGCTTTTCCCGCTCCTCGGTGCGGGTGGTGGAAAACAGTACGGTATCGGGCTTGCTGAGTGCAGTGCGGTAGGCGCGCGGCCAGGGTTGCAGGCGGATCTGACTGCGGGTGACAGGCTTGCTGGTGTGCTGCGTGGCGCTGATTAGCAAATCCACGGCGATGCCGCGCAGGATATTGTCATCGCTGTAGTTGTAGGGCGGATAGGCTTCGGTCAGGTAGCTCAGGGGCGCCGGCTGCTCGGCGCTTACCGGCAGACCCAGACAGAGCAGCAACAGCAGAGCGGGGCGTAGGCGCTTGATCATGGTCGTGCTCCTGGCTGCGGTTGATGGCGGTGCTGTTGAGAATAGGTGGTTTTAGGTTGCAAGCGATGCGACCTGACCACCTGCTTTGTGTCTGCTGTCGTAAGGCTGAAGGTCGGCAGGGCGGCGGCCATCGGCTACAATGCGCGCCGATTCGTTATTGCCCGAGATTTCGCCATGGCCTGCCAGACCCCGATCATCGTTGCCCTCGACTTTCCTTCCCGTGATGCGGCACTGGCTCTGGCCAGCCAGCTTGATCCGGCGCAGTGCCGGGTGAAAGTCGGCAAGGAACTGTTCACCCGTTGTGGCCCGGCGGTGGTCGAGGCGTTGCAGGCCAAGGGCTTCGAGGTGTTCCTCGACCTGAAATTCCACGATATCCCCAACACCACGGCCATGGCGGTCAAGGCTGCTGCCGAGCTGGGGGTGTGGATGGTCAATGTGCACTGCTCCGGTGGCCTGCGCATGATGAGTGCCTGCCGCGAGGAGCTGGACCGTCTGGCCGGCAACAAGCCGCTGCTGATCGGTGTGACGGTGCTGACCAGCATGGAACAGAGCGATCTGGCCGGCATCGGCCTGGACATCGCTCCGCAGGAGCAGGTGCTGCGCCTGGCGGGTCTGGCGGCACAGGCCGGTCTGGACGGTCTGGTCTGTTCCGCACAGGAAGCGGTGGCGCTCAAGGCCGCACAGCCGCAGCTGCAGCTGGTCACGCCGGGGATTCGTCCGGCGGGCAGTGCCGCGGATGACCAGAAGCGCATCCTCACGCCGAGCCAGGCGCTGGCGGCCGGCTCCGATTATCTGGTCATCGGCCGGCCGATCAGCCAGGCGGCTGATCCGGCTGCTGCTCTGGCCGCTGTGGTCGCTGAACTGGCCTGAGGTGTTGACCTGACGGCTCAGGCCGTCAGGGATTTCTTCAGGTAGATGCGCTGGTAACCCGGCGGGCAGTCGTCCAGTACGCCCATCGGCTGATAGCCCTGTTTCTGATAGAACCCCGGTGCCTGGAAGCTGTAGGTGTAGAGGAATACACCGACGCAACCGCGCTGCCGGGCCTCCTCTTCGGCCAGCCCTAGCAGGTGTGCGCCGAGCCCCTGGCCGCGCTGGCTGTCGTGCAGCCACAAGTAGTCGATGTACAGCCAGCCTGCTCCTGAGTGGCCGAACATCCCGCCGACCACCTGATCCTGCCCGTCGCGGGCATAGAGGGCGAAGTCGTGGTAGGGGTTTTCCCCTATCAGCGCCGTATTGAAGGCCTCGAGCCCTGAGCGCACGACCTCGTGAGCCTTGTCGTCGCGGCCCAGGCTGAAACGGTAGTTTTCCTTCTGTGTCATGGCAGTCCTCCTGGATGAGGCGGCAGTCTATCGACGCTCAACGCGTTCTTCATCAGTTACCTGCATGACGCCTGCTACAGCGGCCTGATAGTGCTGCCCCTGCCGTGGAGCGGCTGGCTAGACTGCCGGCCATTCAATGGGAGGATGCTGCATGAGCGCTACATATTCTGGAAAAGTGGCCCTGGTGACTGGCGGTGCCGCCGGTATCGGCCGCGCCACTGCCCTGGCATTTGCCGGTGAAGGTCTGCAGGTGGTGGTCTCCGACCTCGACGCCGTGGGTGGTGAAGGTACTGTGGAGCTGATCCGCGCTGCCGGCGGAGAGGCTATCTTCGTGCGCTGCGACGTCAGCCGCGACGAGCAGGTGGTGGCGCTGATGGCGACCATCAAGGAGCAGTACGGCCGTCTGGACTACGCCTTCAACAACGCCGGGATCGAAATCGAGAAGGGCAAGCTCAACGAGGGCAGCGAGGCCGAGTTCGACGCCATCATGGGCGTCAACGTCAAGGGCGTGTGGCTGTGCATGAAGCACGAGCTGCCGCTGCTGCTGGCCCAGGGCGGCGGCGTGATCGTCAACACCGCATCGGTGGCCGGTCTCGGTGCTGCGCCGAAGATGAGCATCTACAGCGCTTCCAAGCATGCGGTGATCGGTCTGACCAAGTCGGCTGCCATCGAGTATGCGAAGAAGAAAATCCGCGTGAATGCCATCTGCCCGGCAGTGATCGATACCGACATGTTCCGCCGCGCCTACGAGGCCGACCCGAAGAAGGGCGAGTTCGCCGCTGCCATGCACCCGGTCGGGCGTATCGGCAAGGTCGAGGAGGTGGCTGCTGCTGTGCTTTACCTGTGCAGCGATGCGGCTGCCTTTACTACCGGTCAGGCGCTGGCAATCGATGGTGGCGTAACGGCGATGTAAGCAGCGAGCAGTGGAGTAATGCGGCTCGCTCAAAGCGCCGCATACTCCGCTCATTGTCGAAGTGGCTGGGATGCTCATTTTCGCCCTGCTGGGCGAGTTTCTTTTGGCATTGCCCCAAAAGAAACCAAAGGTCTAGCCCCGTCATCCGGCCCTGCGCTTCGCGCAGGGTTCCTTCGCTACGTCATTGCTCCGAGGGGCCACGGCGAAGGGCCATCCCTGGCCCATCGCCGCTTGCGCCGCTCCCTGCGGCTTACCCCTCTACACAACGACTGCACTCCGCCGGACGAAAGGGGCGCCTGTGCGCTGCCTGACCGTTAAGGTCAAACTGTTGAAAGCGTGGAGGTTGCGGGCACCCCAAATGCTTCTTGCAGATGAGCTGAAATAAAAACTGAGGCTCCAAGGCAGTAAGGCATGAGTGCTTAGCGAACCTCTGGCTGAGCGAATGGCATCAGCACTGTCGCTTCCTGCTTGTTTTCGCTTACAAATTGCAGGCTACTGGCCGCCTGAGTCACTGGCCAGCCGCGCCGCACTCTGGGCACAATCGATCAAGCTTTCCGTTCGAGAATAAAAACAATGACCGCCGATCCCTTGTTGACCGTTTTTCTTCCCGCCGCGCTGGGCATCATCATGCTCGGTCTGGGGCTTTCGCTGACGCTGGCGGATTTCACCCGGGTGGTGAAATACCCCAAGCCGGTGATCATCGGCCTGGTCTGCCAGATCCTCATCCTCCCGGTGGCCTGCTTCTTCATTGCCAAGGGCTTTGCCTTGGCGCCGGCTCTGGCCGTGGGGCTGATGCTGCTGGCGGCTTCGCCCGGTGGTACCAGTGCTAATCTCTACAGCCACCTGGCCCATGGCGATGTGGCGCTGAACATTACCCTTACCGCGGTGAACTCGGTCATCGCCGTGCTGACCATGCCGATCATCGTCAATCTGTCGATGAACTACTTCATGGCGGCCGATCAGGCTCTGCCGCTGCAGTTCGGCAAGGTGCTGCAGGTGTTTCTCATCGTGCTCGGGCCGGTGGCCATCGGCATGCTGGTGCGGCGCGTGGCGCCGGGCTTTGCCGCGCGCATGGATAAGCCGGTCAAGATTCTGTCGGCCTTGTTCCTGGCGCTGGTCATCGTGCTGGCGGTGATCAAGGACTGGGACACTGTCACCACCTATGCCGCGGAAGTCGGCCTGGCCGCGCTGGTCTTCAATCTGGTCAGCCTGGCGGTGGGTTACTGGGTACCGCGTCTGATGCGCCTGAGCCTGAAACAGTCGATTGCTATCGGCATGGAGATCGGTATTCACAACGGCACACTGGCCATTGCCCTGGCGCTCAGTCCGGCGTTGCTGAACAACCCGACCATGGCCATTCCGCCGGCGATCTACGGCTTCATCATGTTCTTCACCGCCGGGGTGTTCGGCTGGCTGGTCAATCGCGTGCATGGCCGCGAGCTGGCCGGCGGCGCTGCCTGACAGGATTGATTCAGGCGCGCCGGCCGAGCTTGCCGATCCACAGCACGGCCAGGCCCAGCAGCAGCCCCCAGAAGGCCGAGCCGATACCGCCAAGGCTGATGCCCGAGGCGGTGAGCATGAAGGTCAGCAGGGCCGCTTCACGCTCCTCGGCATTGTGCAGGGCGGCCTGCAGGCCATTGCCGATGGAGCCGAACAGGGCAATGGCCGCCACCGACAGCAGCAGCGCCTTGGGCAGGGCGGCAAAGAGTGCCACTAAGCTGGCGCCAAACAGACCCGCCAGCGCATAGAACAGACCACAGAAAACTGCAGCGGTATAACGCTTGCTGGCGTCTTCATGGGCCTGCGGGCCCGTGCAGATGGCGGCGGTGATGGCGGCCAGGTTGACGCCGTGACTGCCCAATGGCGCCAGCAGCAGCGAGGCAAAGCCGGTCACGCTGAGCAGTGGCGAGGCGGGCACCGGGTAGTGATCGGCGCGCAACACGGCCAGGCCCGGAATGTTCTGCGAGGCCATGGCCACCACGAACAACGGCAGCCCGATGCTGATTACGGCACTGAGGCTGAACGCCGGCGTTGTCCACTGTGGGACGGCCAGCTGCAGCGGTACCTGCGACAGGTCGAGCAGGCCGTTGGCGCCGGCCAGCGCCGCGCCCACCAGCAAGGCGGCCAGTACCGCATAGCGCGGCTGCAAACGCTTGATCAGCAGGTAACTGAACAGCATGGCCAGCACCAGCAGCAATTGGCTCTGGGCGGCGAGGAAAATCTCGCTGCCGATGCGGAAGAGGATGCCGGCCAGCAGGGCAGCAGCCAGCGAATTTGGCAGATGGCGCAGCAGGCGCTCGAAGGTGCCGGTGATGCCGACCAGCGTCAGCAGCAGGGCGCACACCAGATAGGCACCGATGGCTTCGTTGAACGTCACACCCGGCAGGCTGCTGATCAGCAGTGCCGCGCCCGGTGTCGACCAGGCCACCACGATGGGGGCGCGGTAGTACAGCGACAAACCGATGGTGCAGCAGGTCATGCCCAGTGACAGGGCCCAGATCCAGGAGGCGATCAGTCCGCTGTCCAGTCCGGCGGCCTGGCCGGCCTGGAAGATCAGCACCAGACCACTGGTGTGCCCGGTCAGCATGGCGATGAAACCGGCAACCAGCGCGGAAAGGGAGCTGTCGCGCCAGAACTGGCGCAGTGGATTGGCCGGCATCGGGACGCTCCGGAAAACGATTGCTGAGATGAACCTGCGCACTGGCGCGAAGGTGTCGACTGAGCGGCGCAGGTCAGGTGCAGTTGAGCGCGGAAGCATAAAGTCGTGCAACTGTGCCTGTCGCGATACAGCCGGGGGGCGAAAGGCCCATACAGTTGCCAGGCCTGCTAGAGTCGCAGGCATACACAAATCGTAGTGAGACAAGCGCCGGGAGAGGTGCCATGCAGGATGACAACCCTTTTGCCGCCCCGACGGTGCCACTGGTAGACACTCAGCCGAGCGAGCTGCAAGGCTGGACGGCGGGCCGGCTCAATCTGCTGGGCTGGCTGTGCCTGGCGGGAGTGCTGGGCAATACCCTGCTGTGGTTATCGTCCTTTGCCGGCGTCTGGCTGGATCCGGCGCAGCTGCAGGTCCTCAATGACTGGCTGGGCGTGGCGCTGGTTCTGCTCGGCTGCTATCTGCTGCTGCAGCTCAAGCAACTGGCCGAGGCCCGCTTTAATGCGCAAGGCTTGCAGCGCCCGGTGTGGGTCATGGTGCTGTTTTCCCTGTTGTTCGAGGGCGGCATGCTGCTTCTGGGCGAGCCGACCGGCGAGCTGGACTGGCCGCTGTTCCTGAGTCTGGCCGGGGTTTTCCTGCTGGGGTGCATCAGTCTGTGGCTGGGGATTCGCCTGTTGCGGGTGGAGAACGTCTACCCGTCCTTTCGCCTGATGGCCTGGCTGGACATCGCCGGCGGGGTGATGCTGATGAGCCTGCTGCTGGCTCTGCTCGCGCCGTTACCGCTGATCGGGGCTCTGCTGGCGCAGATGCTGCTGTTTTTCCGTGTGGCCGCCGAGCTGCAAGAGGCTTAGCTGCCGTTGACGCGCTGGCGATCAGCTAGTCGCTGTGCTCGGCCTGACGAATACGCCCCAGCGCCTGATTGACGCTCAGCCAGTTCTCGACCGCCTGTGCGCCGACCTCATCAAAAACGCGCTCAAGCAGGCGGGCCTGTTCGCGGCGCAGGGCTTTTTCCAGCTTGGCGCCTTCGGGCGTGAAGCTGAGCAGGCGCTTACGTTTGTCATCCGCGGCCACCACACTCTCCACCAGATGCATCTCCATCAGCTGGCGCAGCGGCGTGTTCAGTGCCTGCTTGCTGACGCCCAGGTAGGTCAGCAGTTCCTTGACGCTGAGATCGGGGTATTTGGCGATGAAGAACAGAATGCGGTGGTGTACCCGCGACAGCCCGCGGCGGGCGAGGATTTCGTCCGGTTTGGCGGTGAATGCCTGGTAGCCGAAGAAGAAGGCTTCCATCGCCTGCTGCTGAACGGTTGGGTTTTTTAGGTCAGGCATGTTGACGTATCTGTGGTGGTTGGCGTAGTTTCGGTCAATCAGTTTGACTTAATTTATCCGCTTTAGCATCCGGTGTCCCCATGGCCTTCTCCGAACGTGTTTCCCGCCTGAAAAGCTCTCTGATCCGTGAAATCCTCGCCGCGGCCCAGCGCCCGGAGGTGATGTCCTTCGCTGGCGGCCTGCCGGCCGAGCCGATGCTGCCGAAGGTGGACTGGAGCGGTATGCCGGCGAGCATGAGTCAGTACGGCATGAGTGAGGGTGAGCCGGAGCTGCGCGAGCGCATTGCCGAGGAGGCGCGCAAGCTGGGCGTGCCCTGTGAGGCCAGTCAGGTGCTGGTGGTCTGTGGTTCGCAGCAGACGCTGGATCTGGCCAGCAAGCTGTTCATCGATCCGGGCACCGAGATTCTGGTCGAGGCACCGACCTACCTGGCCGCGCTGCAGTCCTTCCAGCTGTTCGGCGCCGACTGCCTGACCGTGCCGCAGGAGGCCGACGGCCCCGAGCTGGAGGCACTGCGCGTGCGTCTGGAACAGCACAAGCCGGCGTTCGCCTACCTGATCCCGACCTTCCAGAACCCCTCGGCGGTGCGTTACAGCGAAGCCAAGCGCGACGCCGTGGCGGCGCTGCTGGACGAGTTCAATGTTACCCTGATCGAAGACGAACCCTACCGCGAGCTGGTGTTCGACGAGGGCAGTGCCACGCCGATCGTCAGCCGCCTCAAGCGCGCCAGCTGGATCTACACCGGCACCATGTCCAAGACCCTGCTGCCAGGCCTGCGCGTGGGCTTTCTGATTGCCACTCCGGACCTGTTCCCGCACCTGCTGCGTCTGAAGCAGTCGGCCGACCTGCACACCAACCGCATCGGTCAGTGGCAGGCTTTGCAGTGGCTGGGCACCGAGCAGTACCACGCGCACCTGGCCGAGCTGCGCGATTTCTACCGCCAGCGCCGTGATGCCATGCAGGCCGCCCTGGAGGAACACTTCAGCGACCTGGCCGGCTGGCAGGTGCCGCAGGGCGGGCTGTTCTTCTGGCTGACCCTCAAGCAGCCGCTGGATACCCGTACCCTGCTGCAGCCGGCGATGGCGCAGAACGTTGCGTTTATGCCTGGTGAGCCGTTCTTTACCGAGCCGGATGCCCATCCGGGGCATTTGCGTCTTAACTTCAGCCATGTGGAGCCGGAGCGACTGGGCGAGGGCCTGCGCCGCTTGGCCTCCGTGGTCCGTGAGGCGCAACAGGCACAGCAGTGAGTCAGCCGTCAGTATAAGGAGAGAAGGGGATGTACAAGGTTTACGGCGATTACCGTTCCGGCAACTGCTACAAGGTCAAGCTGGCGCTGCACCTGCTGGATATTCCCTATGAGTGGGTGGCGGTCGATATTCTCAAGGGCGAGACCCGCAGCGAGGCCTTTCTGGCCAAGAACCCCAACGGCAAGATTCCGGTGCTGGAGCTGGAAGACGGTACCTGCCTGTGGGAGTCCAATGCCATCCTCAATTTCCTGGCTGACGGCAGCGAGCTGCTGCCGCGCGAGCCGCGTCTGCGCACCCAGGTGCTGCAGTGGCAGTTTTTCGAGCAATACAGCCATGAGCCCTTTGTCGCTGTGGCGCGTTTCATCCAGTTCTACCAGGGCCTGCCCGAGGAGCGGCGTGCCGAGTACGAGCGTTGCCATATCGACGGCTACAAGGCGCTGGCGGTGATGGAGCAGCAGCTGATGCGCACGCCGTATCTGGTGGGTGACAGCTACACCATCGCCGATATCGCCCTGTACGCCTACACCCATGTGGCCCACGAGGGCGGTTTCGACCTGTCCGGCTTCCCGGCAATCAACGCCTGGCTGGCACGGGTGGCCAGCCATCCGCGCCACGTCGGCATGTACGACTGAAATCATGAGCGTCGAGCTGCTCAGCGCCCGACTGCGCCTGCGTCCTCTGGGACTGCAGGACGGTCAGGCGCTGCGCGGCGACCCGGCGGTGCTGGGCGGTATGCACAAGTTGCCGCGCATGCTCGATGGCTGGGTGGCGGATCTGCTGGCCGGTGAATCGGGTGAGCTGACCTGGGCGGTCAGTCCGCGTGGCAATCGTTCGCTGAATGGCTGCCTGGGCATGCTCAATGCATCGCTGGACGACGATGAGGCCGAGCTGTCCTGCTGGATTGCCCCGGCGTACCGGCGCCAGGGCTACGCCAGTGAGGCGTTGGCGTGCATCATCGACTACCTGTTCGAGGACGCACAGCTGGTGGGCATGCGCGGCAGCTGCTACCGGCACAACTGCGCGGCGGCGCGGGTGCTGGAAAAGTGCGGGATGCAGCTGCGCGGCACGCTGCAGGGTGTGGCCAGGCCCGACGGGCAGCAGGGCGACCTGCTGCTTTTCAGTCTCTCCCGGGCGGACTGGCAGACCCGTCGCCTCGGCCTCGAACCGGTTAGCGGACCAGACTGAGGAACTCGCTGCGGGTGGCCGGGTTGCTGCGGAACTCGCCCAGCATCACCGAGGTGACCATCGACGAGTTCTGCTTCTCCACGCCGCGCATCATCATGCACATGTGCTGCGCTTCGATCACCACGGCAACGCCCAAGGCACCGGTCACCTGTTCGATGGCTTCGGCAATCTGCCGGCTGAGATTTTCCTGAATCTGCAGACGCCGGGCGTACATGTCGACGATGCGTGCCACCTTGGACAGGCCCAGTACCTTGCCGTTGGGGATATAGGCCACATGGGCCTTGCCGATGAAGGGCAGCAGGTGGTGCTCACACAGGGAGTACAGCTCGATGTTCTTCACCAGCACCATCTCGCTGTTGTCAGAGCTGAACAGCGCACCGTTGGTGACTTCTTCCAGCGTCTGCTGGTAGCCGCGACACAGGTACTGCATGGCCTTGGCCGCGCGCTTGGGGGTGTCGAGCAGGCCTTCACGGGACACGTCTTCGCCGAGTTGACCGAGAATGGCGGTGTATTGCTGTTCCAGGGACATGGGAATTCCACTCAAATTTGCAGCCGCGCAGGGTAGGCGGCGCGCACGTTGCTGGCAAGTGCCACTCGCCTTGGCGATTACCACCCTGTTGTTGGCGGATATGCGTGCTGCCGCAGGCGAGGATGGCGATTAGTCTGGAGCAATAACTCTAAGAATAAGGTGCTGCCATGAATGACACGCTCAACCAGCTTTCTCTGGGCCAACTGCTGTCCCGCTACCGTCAGTTACCTGCTGCGAAAACGCTTACAGGGCGCTGGCGCGCTGAATTCGTCGGGCCCTGGTGGCTGCGTTTGAGTGCCGGCCCGAGCATTGCCCTGAGCGGCATGCCGGGCTGGTACGGCAAGCGTTTTCTTGAGCCGAGTTCTGCGGTCAACCTGCAGCGGCGCGGCGATCAGTTGTCCGAACTGCTGCCGATGAGCTGCAGCGAGCAGCCTTCCTGGCTCGATGGCCAGCCGTGCGCCGCGCTAGCCTATGGCGCGGCCACCCGTCGGCCGTGGCGCTGGGTGCGGGATGAACTGCGTCAGCTGGATGAACAGCGCTGTTTGTGCCTGACCTTTGTTGATCTGCCTGGGCTGAGGAAACTCGGTTTTCCCTTCCTGCTGGTGCGTGAGGCATGAGTGAGGCCTTCGATGTGCTGATCATCGGATCAGGCTTCGGTGGCAGCGTCAGTGCCCTGCGCCTGGCCGAGAAGGGCTACCGGGTGGCTGTGCTGGAGCAGGGGCGCGAGCACAGTGCCGATGACTTTCAGCGCGCGGGGCAGTCGATGCGTCATCTGCTCTGGGCGCCGGCGCTGGGCCTGCGTGGCCCGCTGGCACAGAAGGTCTACCGCAATGTCGGTGTCGTCCACGGCGTCGGCGTGGGTGGCGGCAGTCTGGTGTATGCCGCGGTGCTGCTGGAGCCGCAGGCGGCCTTCTATCGCGACCCCGCATGGGCGTCGCTAGACAGCGACTGGCAGGCGAGTCTGGCGCCGCATTACCGGCGCACCCGGCAGATGCTCGGTGTGGCCGATAACCCCTATCAGGGGCTGCAGGACCGCTGGCTGGCGCAGACTGCCACGGCCATGGGCGTCAGCGGGAGTTACGGGCCGGTGCCGCAGGGTATCTACTTCGGCGCGCAGAAAGATCCAGTTGATCCATTTTTCGCCGGTGAGGGTCCACAAAGGCGGGGCTGCAATCGCTGCGGCAGTTGCATCAGCGGTTGCCCGCAGGGGGCGAAGAACAGTCTGGACCTGAACTATCTGTATCTGGCGCGCAAACTGGGTGTGCAGGTCTTCAGCGAAACCCGCGTCAGCCATATCAGCCGCCACGGTGCGGGCTACCGGGTGCACCTGCGCAGCCGCACGTTACCGTTGCGCAGCCTGGATGCGGCGCAGGTTATTGTCGCCGCCGGGGTGCTCGGCAGCTTGGAGATCCTGTTTGCCAGTCGCGATCGCTACCGCACCCTGATGCACCTGCCGGCGGCACTGGGCGAGCATGTGCGCACCAACAGCGAGGCGATTGTAGCGATCCGTGGGCAGAGCGGGGTGGATGTCAGCGAGGGCACCACCATCTCCAGCCATTTTCACGCCGATGCCCAGACTCACATCACCCAGAACCGCTTCCCGCCGAGCTACAACTTCATGCGTCTGTACATGGGGCCGCTGGTGGATGAGGCGCGACCACTGCGGCGTGCCGGCAAGGTGCTGGGCCAATTGCTGCGCCGGCCTCGGCATTGGCTGGGGCACTGGCGCACGGCGGACTGGTACCGACGCATCTCGGTGCTGACGGTGATGCAGCAGGCCGACAACCAGCTGGCCTTTGCCTACCGCCGGCGCTGGTGGCGGCTGGGCGGTTTCGCTCTGGATTCGCGCGTGTCCGTCGGCGAGGCTTCACCCACCTATCTGCCTCAGGCCAACCGGGCAGCCCGGACCTTTGCCGAGGTCAGCGGTGGGGAAGCGCTGAATGTCTTGCCGGAAAGCCTGGGTAATCGCGCGGTGACGGCCCACCTGCTGGGCGGTGCGGTGATGGCAGCCAACCCCGAACTGGGTGTGGTGGATGCCCGGCATCAGGTGTTCGGGTATCCGGGGCTGTACGTAATCGACGGCAGCAGCATCGCCGCCAATGTCGGGGTCAATCCGAGTCTGACCATCGCCGCGCTGGCCGAACGGGCCATCAGCCTGTGGCCGGCGCGTGGTGCCGGTTGAGCCGCCTCAGTCCTCGTCGCGGCCATCCATCATGGTGCGTTTGAGCAGGATGTAGACCGCTCCGGTACCGCCATGCTTGGGCAGGCAGGAAGTGAAACCGAGCACCTGCGGGTGCTGACGCAGCCAGGTGTTGACGTGGCTCTTGATCATCGGCCGCTTGCCGTCGAGGCGCGCAGCCTTGCCGTGGGTCACGCGTACGCAGCGTACTTCGTAGCGCGCGGCTTCGGCAAAGAAGTCCCAGAGCGTCTCCCGGGCCTTTTCCACGCTCATGCCGTGCAGGTCGAGGCTGCCTTCGAAGGGCACCTGGCCGGCCTTGAGCTTGCGCAACTGGCTGTCCTGCACACCGTCGCGGGCCCAGTACAGCTCATCCTCGGCACCGACATCGATGACAAACTGATCGGACAGACCGTCGACCTTGGTTTCGCTGCTGCGCACCATGGCATTCTGCCGGCGCTGCTGAATCTGCTGGCGATCAGGGCGAACCTTGCCGGTGTCGGCCTGATCTACCTGGATACGTTTGACACCACGCATCTCGCTGGTGAACAGGGAAAAATCATCGTCTGACATGGAAGGCTCCGCACTGAGACGGGCATTTTAGCCTGATCAGGGCTGGCGTTTCAGCAGGTCCCGGGCGAAGGACAGTTGCTTGCTGCGGCAACGGTGGCGGCGTGCCACGCGCCAGAGCCGGACGCCACCGGTCAGCGCGCTCACGGCGGCCAGACCGAGCAGGGCACTGACGGCGGCCGACGGACTGGCGCTGCTGAATGGTGTGGCCTGGCCCAGCAGGCCGGCCAGTGTTGCCAGTAGTAGCAGAACGCCCGTGGCGCTGAGCAGGGCGCCGATGGCGGCCAGCAGACGCCAGCGCCAGACGGGCGGGCGCTGATCGCGAAGGGTGCGTGCGTTGAATTGTCCCGAGAGCTTCATGGCGCTCCTCCAGCGGCTTGGCCGTTTGACTCTCGGCCGCGCGATAAGTTCAGGGGGCAGGTGTGCCGTCTGCACTTAGGGTTTAGAATCGCCCACCCGTTTTTCAGGAGTGTGCCGTGAACCCGTCCCGTCTGCTTACCCTGCGTGACCATATCCGCTGGGCCGTCAGCCGTTTTCATGCCGAAGAGCTGTTTTTCGGTCACGGTACCGACAACGCCTGGGACGATGCCCGGCAACTGGTGCTCGGTGCCCTGCATCTGCCGTTCGAGATCGCCGACAGCTACCTGGATTGCCGTCTGGAGGATGATGAACGCGAGCATCTGCAAGTGCTGCTTCGCCGTCGTATCGAGGAGCGTGTGCCGACGGCCTATCTGATCGGCGAGGCCTGGTTCTGCGGGCTGCCCTTTCTGGTCGACGAGCGGGTGCTGGTGCCGCGTTCGCCCATTGCCGAGCTGATTGGTGCGCAGTTCGAGCCCTGGCTGCCCAAAACGCCGGCGCGGATTCTCGACCTGTGCACCGGTTCTGGTTGCATCGGTATTGCCTGCGCCTATGCCTTCCCTGAGGCCGAAGTGGTGCTGGGCGATCTGTCCTTTGACGCTCTGGAAGTGGCTTGCCAGAACATCGAGCGGCATGGCCTGGAAGATCGGGTCTACACCGTGCAGGGTGACGGATTCGATGGCCTGCCCAAGCAGCGCTTTGACCTGATCGTCTCCAACCCTCCTTACGTGGACGCCGAGGACTTCGCCGACATGCCGGCCGAGTATCAGCATGAGCCGGTGCTGGGGCTGGCCTGTGGCGAGGATGGTCTGGATCTGGTGCGGCGCATGCTGGCCGAGGCGGCCGATCATCTGACGGAGCAGGGCGTGCTCATTGTCGAGGTGGGTAACAGCCAGGTGCATGTGGAGACGCTGTACCCGGAGGTGGATTTCACCTGGCTGGAGTTCGAAGAGGGCGGCCACGGCGTCTTCCTGCTTGCGGCGGCGCAGTGCCGCGAACATCAGGCGCTGTTTCGCTCGCGCCTGCTCTGAGCGAGGCTGGTTCTCAGAGCCTGTCTACGGGCTCGCGAGCTAGAGAAAAACAAGGCGAAAGCGGTTGAGGAAGCGGACGCCTGCAGGGATGCAGGCGTTAGAGCGAAGCAGGATGCCAGAGCCGAGTTTACAGGTTGTAAATGAGCATTCTGAGACCGCTTTGAACGCAGTTTTTCCGACGCGCAGCAGGTTGTAGATAGGTTCTCAGAAGATCATCAGTAGAAAGACCAATGCCGCTTCAAACAGGCTGAACAGCACCAGCAGGCTGATGGTAAAGCGCAATGCCGACTCATCCCGCTTATTGGCCGATAGCTGTTCTTCCAGTGTGCGAATCTTGAGCGCCTGTTCATGCAGGCTCTGGTCGGCCTGCTGCAGCATCTGACCGGCATCGAGCATGCTCAGCGGCATCAGCTTTTCATGGTTCCAATCGGCATTCAGGCTGGCGACCAGGCCGGCATGGATGCGCCCCTTCATGTGCAGCTTGTCTTCGTATTCGATTGTAAAACCCAGACTTTCCAGAAGCTTATCGCGGCGATGGCGGTTCTCGTCGTCCAGGCTGCCCTTCATGCCCAGGGCAAAGTCACCTACCTGATAGGCCGAGAAATGCTGGCGTGCCCAGCTGATGGCCTGAGCCAGGAGAAAGCGGCCCAGACCGCGGTTGCCGGGTTCGACCTGCAGGCCCGTTTCGGGAGCGAAGCTGATGCGGCGCTCGGCGTGATTGACCCACACCTCCAGCAGGTTGGTTTCCTTGTGCAGCATCTGGCCGGGCAGTTGTACGGTCAGGCGCAACAGGCTGAGATCCTTGGTGTGGCGCTCCACCCGGCCCAGCTCGGCAAAGCGCAGCGGCCGCGCGCCGGCTCCGCGCTCGGTGGGTTGCGCGGCAAGGCGCAGCAGATGGAACTGCTTGGGTTTCAGCTCCGCCCACTGCGCCTTGAGCAGGGCAATCGGGTCGACAGGCTGTTCTTCAGGGGGGCTGGGCGTTTCGCTCATGCTGGTGCTGCCAGTTCTTGTTGTTTCCTCTATATCGGCCAAATGACGCGACTCTGCAACTGTGGCGGACAATCATGGGCGTGTCAGGCCAGGACGGCATGGGTATACTGGCGGCCCGTTTTAAGCCCTCTGCGGAGCCTTGTGATGTCCGGCAATACCTACGGCAAGCTGTTTACCGTCACCACCGCTGGCGAAAGCCATGGTCCGGCGCTGGTCGCCATCGTCGACGGTTGCCCGCCGGGCATCGAGATTTCTCTTGAGGACCTGCAGCGTGACCTTGACCGCCGCAAGCCGGGCACCAGCCGCCATACGACCCAGCGCCAGGAAGACGATGAGGTCGAAATCCTCTCCGGGGTGTTCGAGGGCAAGACCACCGGTTGCTCGATCGGTCTGCTGATCCGCAATACCGATCAGAAGTCCAAGGACTACTCGGCGATCAAGGATCTGTTCCGTCCGGCCCATGCCGACTACACCTACCACCACAAGTACGGCACCCGTGACTACCGTGGCGGTGGCCGCAGCTCGGCGCGTGAGACCGCCATGCGCGTGGCCGCCGGTGCCATCGCCAAGAAGGTGCTGGCCGGTTTCGGCATCACCGTGCGCGGCTACATGAGCCAGCTGGGCCCGATCGAGATTCCCTTCAAGACCTGGGACAGCGTCGAAGAGAATGCTTTCTTCAGCCCCGACCCGGACAAGGTGCCGGAGCTGGAGGCCTATATGGATCAGCTGCGCCGCGACCAGGATTCGGTCGGTGCGAAGATCACCGTGGTCGCCGAAGGCGTGATGCCGGGCCTGGGTGAGCCGATTTTCGACCGCCTGGACGCCGAGCTGGCCCATGCGCTGATGAGCATCAATGCGGTCAAGGGCGTCGAAATCGGCGATGGTTTTGCCTGCGTTGCCCAGCGCGGCACCGAGCACCGCGATGAGCTGACGCCGGACGGTTTCGTCAGCAACCACGCCGGCGGCATCCTCGGCGGTATTTCCTCCGGTCAGCCGATCGTCGCCCATCTGGCGCTCAAACCGACTTCGAGCATCACCACGCCGGGCCGCTCCATCGATATCCACGGCAACCCGGTGGAAGTCATCACCAAGGGTCGCCACGATCCGTGCGTTGGTATCCGCGCCACGCCGATCGCCGAGGCGATGATGGCCATCGTTCTGCTCGATCACCTGATGCGCCACCGCGCGCAGAACGCCGCCGTGCAGGTGATCACGCCGGTACTGCCGCAACTGTGACGGCCAAGCCGCTGCCGTACTGGCGGCTGTCCGGCTTCTATTTCTTCTACTTCGGCCTGCTCGGAGCCACGGCGCCTTTTCTGGCGCTGTACTTCGAGCAACTGGGCTTTTCGCCGGCACGCATCGGCGAGCTGGTGGCCATTCCCATGCTGATGCGCTGCGTGGCGCCGAACCTGTGGGGCTGGCTCGGTGACCGCACCGGACAGCGCCTGCTGATCGTGCGGCTGGGCGCCTTTGCCACGCTGGCCAGTCTCAGCCTGATCTTCATCAGCCAGAGCTATGCCTGGCTGGCGCTGGTGATGGCGCTGCATGCGTTCTTCTGGCATGCCGTGCTGCCGCAGTTCGAGGTGATCACCCTGGCGCACCTGCGCGAGCAGTCAGCCCGCTACACCCAGTTGCGCCTGTGGGGCTCGATCGGTTTCATCCTCACGGTGGTCGGTCTGGGTGAGCTGTTCGAGGTGTTCAGCCTGGCCATTTACCCCTGGGTGCTGCTGGCGATCATCGCCGGCATTGCCCTGTCCAGCTGCTGGGTACCCGATGCCCGGCCGGTCGCTCATCTGCAGCACGATGCCGGCCATGGCTTTGTCCGGCAGTTGCTGCAGCCGGGCGTGCTGGCCTTTTACCTCTGTGTGGCGCTGATGCAGCTGTCCCACGGGCCGTACTACACCTTCATCACCATTCACCTGGAAAGCCTGGGCTACTCGCGGGGTGTGATCGGTCAGCTGTGGGCACTCGGCGTGGTGGCGGAAATCCTGCTGTTCATGGGCATGGCGCGTGTGCTCCAGCATGTCAGCCTGAAGCAGCTGCTGATTGCCAGTTTTCTAATTGCCGCGTTGCGCTGGTTGCTGCTGGGCTTTGTTGCCGATCATCTGTGGCTGCTGCTGTTTGCCCAACTGCTGCATGCCGCCACCTTTGGCAGTTTCCACGCAGCGGCCATTCACTTCGTGCAGCGCAGCTTCGGCCCCGGCCAGCAAGGTCAGGGCCAGGCCTTGTATGCCGCGCTGGCCGGGGTAGGCGGAGCACTGGGCGCTCTCTATGCCGGTTACAGCTGGAACAGCCTGGGCCCGGCCTGGACCTTTGCTCTGGCCAGTGTGGCGGCACTGGCCGCAGCAGCTATCATGGCCGCCTGTCTGCGTGACCCTGCTGTACACACCGAATAAGGGGAGAACCGATCATGAGCCGCCTGAGCGTCTACCACGAGAGTCTGCCGGCCTTGCCGAACAAGGTGCTCAGCCAGCCGGAGCACATCAGCGCGACCCTGGCCGAGTTGGGTGTGCAGTTTGCCCAGTGGCCGCGCGTGCAGCTGCCGGCGGACGCCGATGACGCGGCGATTCTGGCCGCCTACCGCGAGCCACTGGCGGCGCTGCAGGCTGCCGGAGATTACCCGCACGTCGAGATCAGTCGCGTGTGCCCGGATCAGGCCGACCGGGCCGAGTTGCGTGACCGCTACCTGGCCGAGCACCGCCATGCGGGCGTCGAGGCGCGGTTCTTTGTAGCCGGGCAGGGCCTGTTCAGCCTGCATATTGCCGATCATGTTTACGAAATACTGTGCGAGCGCGGCGATCTGTTGGTCATCCCGGCCAATACCTGGCACTGGTTCGATATGGGTGAGCGACCGAGTTACGTGACGCTTCGGCTGCTGGGGCAGGCGGATGGCTGGCAGGCCGAGTACAGCGGCGACGAGATCGCCAGTCGCTTCAACCGGCTGGAGGATTGATCGGTTAACGCGACAGCCGGCGGGCACTAGGGTTAGTCTTGCCCGCATAACAACAACGAAGGAGTGTTCCATGCTGCCCATTACCGCTTTGTATGCCTCCCTGCTGGCCGCTCTGGTCATGGTGCTGGCTGGACTGGTCGTCGCCATTCGCAAGACTCAGAAGATCGGCCTCGGCGATGCCGGCAACCAGGAGTTGCAGGTGCGTATCCGCGCTCACGCCAATGCGCTGGAAAACATTCCGCTGGCCCTGATCCTGCTGGCCCTGGCCGAACTCAACGGTCTCTCGCCGATTCTGCTGCACCTGGCCGGGCTCACCCTGCTGGTGGCGCGCATTGCCCATGCCTACGGCTTTCTGGCCACACAGGGGCAATACTCGCGGGGGCGTTTCTTCGGCACCCTGGCGACCTGGCTGCTGATCCTCGGCCTCGCGCTGGCCAACTTCCTGCTGGCCCTGAGCCACGTTTGAGGTGACGGCACATGGCTAGCCTGTTCAGTGCTCTGGTCAGTCTCGGTTTCATCGCCCTGGTGCTGTGGGCCATTCTGGAAGTGGTCAACAGCCCGGCCGAGGTCGGCTTCAAGGTGCTGTGGATTCTGCTGCTGTTGTTCCTGCCTCTGATCGGGCTGATCATCTGGGCTCTGGTCGGCCCGCGCCGCGTAAAGCCAGCCTGAGGCTCTCTCTAGTCGAAGCGGCTGCGCTGCACTAAGCTGCGCAGCCATTTCCTGTTGCGGACAGCGCCATGACCACTGCCAAAGATCCACTCCACGGTGTCACCCTGCAGGCCATTCTGGTCGAGCTGGTGGACACCTACGGCTGGAGTGGCCTGGGCCAGCGCATCGATATCCGCTGCTTCAAGAGTGACCCGAGCATCAAGTCGAGCCTGACCTTCCTGCGCAAGACGCCCTGGGCGCGAGAGAAGGTCGAGGCCCTCTACATCCAGCTCAAAAGTCGTTAACTCATCAGCTCCGGCAGGTCACGGAAGAATTCCAACGCCTGCGGATTAGCCAGGGCGTCGGTGTTCTTCACCGGTCTGCCGTGCACCACGTTGCGCACCGCCAGCTCGACAATCTTGCCGCTGATGGTGCGCGGGATGTCGGCGACCTGGACGATCTTCGCCGGCACATGGCGTGGCGTAGTGTTGGCGCGGATCACCTGGCGGATCTCGGCCTGAAGAGCGTCATCCAGCACGACGCCTTCGCGCAGACGGACGAACAGCACCACGCGCACATCGCTATCCCAGTCCTGACCGATGGCGATGGATTCCAGCACCTGCGGCACCTTTTCCACCTGGCGGTAGATTTCGGCGGTACCGATGCGCACGCCGCCGGGGTTGAGCACGGCGTCGGAGCGGCCGTGGATCACCAGACCAGCGTGTTCGGTGATCTCGGCGTAGTCGCCATGGGCCCAGACGCCGGGGAAGCTGGCAAAGTAGGCCGCGTGAAATTTCTCGCCAGCCGCATCGTTCCAGAAGCCCACCGGCATGGACGGGAAGTGCCGGGCGCAGATCAACTCGCCTTTTTCCCCGGTGACTGGAAGCCCTTCGTCATTCCACACCTGTACGTCCATCCCCAGGCCCTTGCACTGCAGCTCGCCGCGCCACACCGGCAGGGTCGGGTTTCCGAGGGCGAAGCAGGAGACGATGTCGGTCCCGCCGGAGATGGAGGACAGGCAGACATCACGCTTGATGTCGCGGTAGACGTACTCGAAGCTCTCGTGGGCTAGCGGCGAGCCGGTGGAGAGGATGGCCTTCAGCCGGCTCAGCTTGTGCGTTTCGCGCGGCTTGGCACCGGCCTTTTCCAGTGCAGCGATGAACTTGGCGCTGGTGCCGAAGATGCTGATGTTCTCGGCGTCGATCAGGTCGATCAGGCGCTCGGCCGATGGGTGGAAGGGTGAGCCGTCGAACAGGACCAGAGTGGCGCCCAGTGCCAGGCCTGAGACCAGCCAGTTCCACATCATCCAGCCGCAGGTTGTGTAGTAGAACAGGGTGTCGTCGGCCGTGAGGTCCGTATGCAGGCCCAGTTCCTTGATGTGCTGCAGCAGGGGGCCGCCGACACCATGCACGATGCATTTGGGCACACCCGTGGTGCCGCTGGAATAGAGGATGTACAGCGGTTGCTCGAAGGCGACCGGCATGAACTGCGGCTCGCCGCCAGCCTGATAGAAGTCCTGCCACAGGGCGACGCAGGCGTTGGTGCGGAAGTCATCCGCCTGGGCTTCGGTGCGGGAGTAGGGCACCACCACCAGCTGCGCCAGCGAAGGCAGGCGTTCGAGGATCTCGTTGAGTTTGGCGGTCAGGTCGATGTTTTTGCCGGCGTAGCGATAGCCTGCGGCGGCGATCAGCACCTTGGGTTCGATCTGGCCGAAGCGGTCGATCACGCCCTGGGTGCCGAAGTCCGGGGAGCAGGACGACCAGGTGGCGCCGAGGCTGGCGGTGGCGAGCATGCCGACCACCGTCTGCCAGGTGTTTGGCATAAACGCGGCCACGCGGTCGCCCACGCCGACACCGGCGGCCCTGAGGCTTTGCTGCAGGCCGGCGACATGGGCGGCCAGCTCGGCATAGGACAGTTGCTCGCGGCTGCCGTCCTCGCTGATGGCGACCAGCGCCGGGTGGTCATCGCGGCGACGCAGCAGGTGCTCGGCGAAGTTCAGGGTGGCGCCGGGGAACCAGTGCGCGCTGGGCATGGCATCGCCCTCACGCAGCACGGCTTCGGCCTGGCCGCTGAAACGAATGTCGAAGAAATCGACAATGGCCTGCCAGAACGCCTCGCGCTGCTTAACGCTCCAGGCATGCAGCGCCGGGTAGTCGTTCAGCTGGAGTGCGTGACGCTGGTTGACGAAGCGGCGGAAGGCATCCATGCGGCTGGCGGCGATGCGTTCGGCGGAGGGCGCCCAGAGCGGGGTGTTCATGCTCAGACTCCCTGACAGCCGAGGCGGGCGCGGGCCACCCGTGAGCCATTGGGCTTGCCGAGCACGTCGCAGATGCGCTGGCCGGCGGCGATCAGTTGGTCCATGTCGATGCCGGTGTGGATGCCCAGCCCATTGAGCAGGTAGAGCACGTCCTCGGTGGCGACGTTGCCAGTGGCGCCCTTGGCGTAGGGGCAGCCGCCCAGACCTGCAACAGAGCTGTCGAATACGGCGATGCCTTCCAGCAGGCTGGCGTAGATATTGGCCAGCGCCTGGCCGTAGGTGTCGTGGAAGTGGCCGGCGAGTTTCTCGCGCGGGATATCACGACCGACCACGTCGAACAGGCGGCGAGTCTGCCCGGCGGTGCCGACACCGATGGTGTCGCCCAGCGAGACTTCGTAGCAGCCCATGGCCAGCAGTTCGCGGGCCACCGGAGCGACCTGCTCGGCGCGGATCTCGCCTTCGTAGGGGCAGCCGAGTACGCAGGATACATAGCCGCGCACCGTGATGCCGTGGGCCTTGGCCGCTTCCATCACCGGCACGAAACGCGCGAGGCTTTCGGCGATGGAGCAGTTGATGTTCTTCTGCGAGAAGGCCTCGCTGGCGGCGGCGAAAACCGCCACTTCCTTCACCCCGGCCTCGACTGCGGCCTCGAAGCCTTTGAGGTTGGGCGTGAGGGCACCGTAGACCACGTCGGGTTTCTGGTGAATACCGGCAAAGACTTCGGCGCTGCCGGCCATCTGCGGTACCCACTTGGGCGAGACGAAGCTGCCGACTTCTATATAGGAAAGCCCGGCGGCGCTCAGGTCGTCGGTCAGGCGTACCTTGTCGGCCACGCTGATCGGCTGTTTCTCGTTCTGCAGACCGTCGCGCGGGCCGACTTCGACCAGACGGACCTGACTAGGCAGGGCAATGCTCATTCTTCCAGCTCCACCAGCGCGCTGCCTTCGCTGACCAGGTCACCTTCTGCGCAGTACAGCGCCTTGACGATACCCGCGTGAGGCGCGCGAATGCTGTGTTCCATCTTCATGGCTTCCAGTACCACCAGCGCGGTGCCGGCTTCCACGGCCTGCCCGGCCTCCACCAGGATACGCACGATGCTGCCATTCATCGGAGCGGTCAGACCGCCGTGCTGGGCGTGGCTGGCTTCAGCTTCGGCGATCGGATCGACGCGGCGCACTTCACGAAGCTCTCCCTGCCACTCGATGAACAGTGCTTCCCCCTGGCGAATGGCGCGGCGGCTGCTCAGTTGGCCCTGGTCCTGACGGTACAGGCGCTCGCCATCCAGGCACCACTGGGGTTCCGTCTTCTGCTGACGCAGGCGCAGCCAGTGACGTTGTCCCTGACAGCTCAGGTGCAGGCTGATTTCCGCCGGCAGCCCGGCGCGCCAGCCGTTGTGCATGGCCCAGGGCGAATGCGGATCATCGGCCCGGCCCCGGCCAGCTTCGCTCTGCACCCAGGCCTGACCGGCCATCTGCCAGAAGTCTTCCGGCAGTTCGTCAGGCGCTGGCAGCAGCTCGGCCTGATGACGGCCGATAAAACCGGTATCCAGTTCGGCAGCGGCGAAGGCCGGGTGAGCCAGTACGCGCTGGAGGAAGGCGAGGTTGGTCTTGAAGCCGCCGACGCTGGTGTCGGCGAGCATACTGAGCAGACGCAGGCGCGCTTCCTCGCGGTTCTCGCCCCAGGCGATCAGCTTGGCCAGCATCGGGTCGTAGAACGGTGAGATGGCATCGCCCTGGCGTACGCCACTGTCGACACGGCGACCTTCGCCGCTGGCCGGCTCCCGGTAGAGGGCGAGGGTGCCGGAGGCCGGCAGGAAGTCCTGCTCGGTGTCTTCGGCATACAGACGGACCTCGATGGCATGACCCCTGAGCGGGACCTGCTCCTGGGTGATCGGCAGCGCCTCGCCGCGGGCCACGCGGATCTGCCAGGCGACCAGGTCGAGACCGGTGATGGCCTCGGTGACCGGGTGCTCCACTTGCAGGCGGGTGTTCATTTCCATAAAGAAGAAATGGCCGCGGGCATCCAGCAGAAACTCCACGGTGCCGGCACCCACATAGCCGATGGCCTGGGCGGCCTTGACTGCGGCCTCGCCCATGGCGCGGCGCAGTTCGGGCGAGAGCCCCGGTGCGGGGGCTTCCTCGACCACCTTCTGGTGGCGACGCTGGATCGAGCAGTCACGCTCATTCAGGTACAGGCAGTTGCCATGGCTGTCGGCGAAGACCTGGATTTCCACGTGGCGTGGCTGCAGCACGTATTTTTCGACGAGCATGCGCGAGTCGCCGAAGGCGGACTGCGCTTCGCGCTGGGCAGAGGCGAGGGCTTCGGCCAGTTGCGCTTCGCTTTCCACCACTTTCATGCCCTTGCCGCCGCCACCGGCAGCGGCCTTGAGCAGTACCGGATAGCCGATGGTTGCGGAAGCGGCGCGGAAGGTTGCCAGGTCCTGCGCCTCGCCATGGTAGCCGGGCACCAGAGGCACTCCGGCTTCTTCCATCAGCGCCTTGGCGGCGGACTTGCTGCCCATAGCGCGGATGGCGCTGGCCGGTGGGCCGATAAAGAGCAGATTGTGTTCGGCGCACAGCTGGGCGAAATCGGCATTTTCCGAAAGAAAACCGTAGCCAGGGTGGATGGCCTGAGCGCCGCTGGCTTTGGCGGCAGCGATGATCTTGTCGGCCAGCAGATAGCTGTCGGCGGGTTTGGCACCGCCCAGATCGATGGCGATATCGGCCTCGGCGACATGCCGGGCGTGTTGGTCGATGGCGCTGTGCACGGCCACGGTGCGAATACCCATGGCCTTGGCGCTGCGCATCACGCGGCAGGCGATCTCGCCACGGTTTGCCACCAGCAGGGTGTTGATCGGCTTCATCAGTGCGACTCCTGCCAGGCTGGCGTGCGTTTGTTGAGGAAGGCATTGAGGCCCTCCTGGCCTTCGGCGCTGACGCGGATGCGGGCGATGGCGTTTTCCGTGTAGCGGCGCAGCGCCGGGCTGAGGGCGCCCGGGCCGACTTCGCGCAGCAGATCCTTGCTGGCCTGCATGGCCTGCGGGCTGTTCAGCAGCAGGTTGCTGATCCAGCTCTCCGTCTCGCTGTCCAGTTGACTGGCTGAGTAGCATTCGGCGAGCAGGCCGAGTTCACGGGCGCGCAGGCCATCGAAGCGCTCGGCGGTTAGCGCATAGCGCTTGGCCGCGCGCTCGCCCAAGGCCTGTACGACGAAGGGGCTGATCACTGCCGGCGCCAGGCCTATGCGCACCTCGGACAGGGAGAACAGTGCATCTTCGGCACCGATGGCCATGTCGCAGCAGCTGACCAGTCCTACCGCTCCACCGAAGGCGGCGCCCTGCACCACGGCCAGGGTCGGGATCTTTAGGTAGTACAGGTTGTACATCAGCTCGGCCAGTTCGCGGGCATCGTTCAGATTGGCGTTGTAGTCGAGGCCGGCGGCTTGTTGCATCCAGGCCAGATCCGCGCCGGCAGAGAAGTGCTTGCCGCGTCCGCGCAGCATCAGAAACCGCAGGGTTTTGTCTTCCTGGACGGCATCCAGCGCGAGGATCAGCTCGCGGATCATCTCGGCGTTGAAGGCGTTGTTCTTCTCCGGACGGTTCAGCCAGAGGGTGGCGAAACCGCGCGGGTCCCTGACCAGTTCGACGCTGTTGAAGGTGGTCATGCTCATTACATCCGGAAAATGCCGAACTGGGTCGGCTCGATGGGGGCATTGAGGCTGGCCGAGAGTGCCAGGCCCAGTACGTCGCGTGTCTGTGCCGGGTCGATGACGCCGTCGTCCCACAGGCGGGCGCTGGAGTAGTAGGGATGCCCCTGGCGCTCGTACTGTTCCAGAATCGGTGCCTTGAGCTGCTGTTCCTCGTCGGCGCTGAAGCTCTGCCCGCTGCGTTCGGCCTGTTCGCGCTTGACCTGAGCGAGCACGCCGGCGGCCTGTTCGCCGCCCATCACGGAGATTCGCGCGTTGGGCCACATCCACAGGAAGCGCGGATCGTAGGCGCGGCCGCACATGCCGTAGTTGCCGGCGCCAAAGCTGCCGCCAATGATCACGGTGAATTTCGGCACCTTGGCGCAGGCCACGGCGGTCACCAGCTTGGCGCCATGTTTGGCGATACCGCCGGCTTCATACTTCTGTCCGACCATGAAGCCGGTAATGTTCTGCAGAAACAGCAGCGGAATGCCGCGCTGGCAGGCCAGCTCGACAAAGTGCGCGCCTTTCTGCGCCGACTCCGCGAAGAGAATGCCGTTGTTGGCCAGGATCGCCACCGGGTAGCCGTGCAAGTGCGCGAAGCCGCAGACCAGGGTGGTGCCGAACAGCGCCTTGAATTCATCGAGCTGCGAGTCGTCGACCAGGCGGGCAATGACTTCGCGCACATCAAAGGGCTGCTTGCTGTCGGCGGGAATCACCCCGTATAGCTCCTCGCTGGCGTAGCGCGGCGCAATCGGTGTGCGTGCCTGCAGCTGACCCTGTTTGCGCCAGTTCAGGTTGGCGATTGAGCGGCGGGCGATGGCTAGGGCGTGTTCGTCGTTCTCGGCATAGTGATCGGCCACGCCCGAGGTCTTGCAGTGAACATCGGCGCCGCCGAGATCTTCGGCGCTAACCACTTCTCCGGTAGCGGCGCGCACCAGTGGTGGTCCTGCGAGGAAGATGGTGGCCTGATTGCGCACCATGATGGCTTCGTCAGCCATGGCCGGCACATAGGCGCCACCCGCGGTACAGGAGCCCATCACCACGGCGATTTGTGGAATGCCCATCGCGCTCATGTTGGCCTGGTTGAAGAAGATGCGCCCGAAGTGCTCGCGGTCGGGGAATACCTCGTCCTGTCTAGGCAGGTTGGCGCCGCCGGAGTCAACCAGATAGATGCACGGCAGGCGGTTCTGCTGGGCGATGGTCTGCGCACGCAGGTGCTTCTTCACCGTCAGCGGGTAGTAGCTGCCGCCTTTGACCGTGGCATCGTTGGCCACGATCATGCATTCCACGCCGCTGACCCGACCGATACCCGCCACCACACCAGCGGCCGGCACATCTTCACCGTACACCTCATGAGCGGCCAGCGGGGCGACCTCCAGAAAGGGCGAGCCCGTGTCGAGCAGGGCGTTGATACGCTCACGGGGCAGCAGCTTGCCACGCGAGGTATGCCGCTCCTGTGCCTTGGCACCGCCGCCCTGATGGATGTGATTGAGCAGCCGCTGCAGCTCATCGACCTGGCGCTGCATCGCAGCCTGGTTGGCGGCGTACTCCGGCGAGCGTGTATTGATCTGGGTGTTGAGGATGGCCATCTGGCGAACTCCGTCTCTCAGCGTTACGCCGGCCAGTGGCCGGCGACGGGTCACTTGGTTTCGTTGAACAGCTCGCGGCCGATCAGCATGCGGCGGATTTCGCTGGTGCCGGCGCCGATCTCGTAGAGTTTGGCGTCGCGCAGCAGACGGCCTGCCGGGTACTCGTTGGTGTAGCCGTTACCACCGAGGATCTGGATGGTATCCAGCGCCATCTTGGTGGCCATCTCGGCGGTATAGAGAATGACCGCCGCGGCATCCTTGCGCGACTCCTCGCCACGGTCGCAGGCCTTGGCCACGTTATAAAGGTAGGACTTCGACGCATTCATGCCGGCATACATGTCGGCCAGCTTGCCCTGGATCAGCTGGAATTCGCCGATCGACTGATTGAACTGGCGGCGTTCGTGTACGTAGGGCACCACCACGTCCATGCAGGCCTGCATGATCCCGGTCGGGCCGCCGGAGAGCACGGTGCGCTCGTAGTCCAGGCCGCTCATCAGCACTGCTACGCCTCGTCCCTCGGCACCGAGGACGTTCTCTACCGGCACTTCGCAATCCTCGAAGACCAGTTCGCAGGTGTTGGAGCCGCGCATGCCCAGCTTGTCCAGCTTCTGGTGACGGGAGAAACCCTTGAAGTCACGCTCGACGATAAAGGCCGTCATGCCCTTGGAGCCGGCGCTGACATCGGTCTTTGCATAAATCACGTAGGTGTTGGCATCCGGGCCATTGGTGATCCACATCTTGTTGCCGTTGAGCACATAGTGGTCGCCCTTGCGATCAGCGCGCAGCTTCATCGACACCACGTCGGAGCCGGCATTGGGCTCGCTCATGGCCAGCGCGCCGATGTGCTCGCCGGAGCACAGCTTGGGCAGGTATTTGGCTTTTTGCTCGTGGGTGCCGTTCTTGTGGATCTGGTTGACGCACAGGTTGGAGTGCGCCCCATACGACAGCCCGACCGAGGCCGAGGCGCGGCTGATCTCTTCCATGGCAATCACGTGCGCCAGATAGCCCATGTTGGTGCCGCCGTATTCCTCCACGACTGTCATGCCGAGCAGGCCCATGTCGCCGAACTTGCGCCACATGTCCATGGGGAACTCGTTGTCCCGGTCGATCTGCGCGGCACGGGGTGCCAGTTCGGCCTGAGCGAACTGCCGGACTGAGTCGCGCAGCATGTCGATGGTCTCGCCGAGACCGAAGTTGAGGGACGGATAGCTCATGGTTCCACCTGTGTCTTGTCTTTATTAATGAAAAGGGGAGTTAGGCCTGTTGCGATTCGGTTGCCTCAAGCGCTGCCAGGCAGCGCTCTTCGGCAGTATCCAGTTCCAGCTGCATCTGCTGGATGTCGAGTAGCTGCTGCTCAAGCTGAGCACGGCGCTCAGCAATCTTGTGCATGAAGGTTTCCAGCTGCTTGCGGTTCCCACTCTCGGGGTCGTACAGCTCGATCAGCTCTTTGCACTCGGCCAGGGAAAAGCCGATGCGCTTGCCGCGCAGGATCAGCTTGAGTGTCACCTTGTCTTTGGGGGAGTAAACCCGTTCCTGGCCACGCCTCTCGGGTGTGAGCATGCCTTGCTCTTCATAGAAGCGGATCGCGCGGGTGGTGATGTCCAGCTCGCGGGCCAGGTCGGAGATGCTGTAGGAGCTGCTCATAAGGGCACTTTTTCTATTACCTTTACGTAAACGTAAGGCATGCTTTACGCATACGTCAACGTGCTGGACGTGATTTCTGTCGCTTTGCTGGTGTAATCGTTCATCAGGGCGGCATTTCTAAGATATTTGTGAAATGCCGGTTGACGTCGAAATCTGCGGCCCTATAATGCGCCCCACTTTCAGCGCTTCTGCAAAGAAAGCCTTCCAAAACAATAAGTTATGTTCTGGTTGGTGCTG
>NZ_NSLB01000049.1 GCF_002304225.1 Pseudomonas sp. HAR-UPW-AIA-41 | reverse complement strand
CCCGGTGACACTTGAAAATCGTGTTTTATGCCAATCCACCACGAAACCATTTCATCCAATTCAGCTCTAATTACACATTCAAACATTTGCTTGGCATATGGCAATTCATCACGCCAAATTCCTTTCGCAACGTTTTGTAAACACCACCAAAAATTATTACAACAACTCATAAACATAGATTCTGTCGGCTCTTTTTACGATTCAGGAAGATACTTTTTGAAATACTTGCCCATTTTCCCCGGTGACACTTGAAAATCGTGTTTTATGCCAATCCACCACGAAACCATTTCATCCAATTCAGCTCTAATTACACATTCAAACATTTGCTTGGCATAT
>NZ_NSLB01000048.1 GCF_002304225.1 Pseudomonas sp. HAR-UPW-AIA-41 | reverse complement strand
CATATACACCCCAAACTAGACCAATGGCAAATGACTGCATAATCACATTGTCGACAAATAACTTCTCCCATTTCTCTGCTTCCCACATGCGATTTTGTGATAATGCAGCTTCTAGTCTAGTTTTTTGGTTCGTTACTACCGTTTTCAGTTGCTTCTTCAGCAACTTGAACTGTTCTCTCGCATCGGTTGCTTTTTGTTCATCATCACTCTTAGCAACTTGAGGTAAATTTTTCACACTCTTTCCATATACACCCCAAACTAGACCAATGGCAAATGACTGCATAATCACATTGTCGACAAATAACTTCTCCCATTTCTCTGCTTCCCACATGCGATTTTGTG
>NZ_NSLB01000047.1 GCF_002304225.1 Pseudomonas sp. HAR-UPW-AIA-41 | reverse complement strand
CTAGTGGAAAGGGTGTGTATATCGATATTCGCTCGATTCCTAATTTTGAAACGCACTTTCCAACGATTACAGCCCTTTGTAAACAGCATGGGGTTTCGGATGTGAATGGAGAAACTAAAGGGCTTGTATCGGAAGCGGTGAGAGGTGCTGGTGGTGTTCTCGTGGATGACAATGGAAATCGATTGATGGAACATGTGCATCCATTAAAGGATTTAGCTCCAAGACATATTACCGCTTATGAAATTTATAAAGCGCGAGCTAGTGGAAAGGGTGTGTATATCGATATTCGCTCGATTCCTAATTTTGAAACGCACTTTCCAACGATTACAGCCCTTTGTAAACAGCATGGGGTTTCGG
>NZ_NSLB01000046.1 GCF_002304225.1 Pseudomonas sp. HAR-UPW-AIA-41 | reverse complement strand
GCGACGCGCTTCGAGTCAAGCGCTCGAGTTCGTCGGCCCGCGAGGTGGGTGAGGAGCTGCGTCGACCAGGGCGGTATCGCCATGCTCCTGGCGCTCGGTGGCATCCTGCTGTACCTGGCTTTACGCTTTCAATGGAAGTTCGGTGTCGGCGCCATCGCATCCTTGATCCACGACGTGGTGATCACCCTCGGCGTGCTGGCGTTCTTCCGGGTTCCGTTCGACCTGACGGTGCTGGCTGCGGTGCTGGCGATGATCGGTTACGCGACGCGCTTCGAGTCAAGCGCTCGAGTTCGTCGGCCCGCGAGGTGGGTGAGGAGCTGCGTCGACCAGGGCGGTATCGCCATGCTCCTGGCGCTCGGT
>NZ_NSLB01000045.1 GCF_002304225.1 Pseudomonas sp. HAR-UPW-AIA-41 | reverse complement strand
TCTGTAAAGTACCAACTTGCTCAATCGTAATTTCCACTGTATCGCCAGCTTTCAGCAAATTAGGTGGGTTCATACCAAAGCCTACACCAGCTGGAGTTCCTGTCGCAATGACATCACCTGGTTCTAATGTCATTCCTTTAGAGAGTGTGGAGATAATTTCATCAATCGGAAAAATAAAATACTTTGTATTCGATTGCTGACGGATTTCCCCGTTAACTTTCGTCTCAATATTTAATTGATGCGGATCTTCAATTTCATCAGCTGACACAATCTGTAAAGTACCAACTTGCTCAATCGTAATTTCCACTGTATCGCCAGCTTTCAGCAAATTAGGTGGGTTCATACCAAAGCCTACACCAGCTGGAGTTC
>NZ_NSLB01000044.1 GCF_002304225.1 Pseudomonas sp. HAR-UPW-AIA-41 | reverse complement strand
TAACTTCCGCACATCAAAATAGCAACGCGAGTTAATTACATAATAATCTTCAATGGTATTTAGCCAATCCATATTACCAGATCGCTAGACTCAAGAGACTTATATCGCGAAGCGAAAGAGACTTCGCCTTGCGCAGTCGCTATTAAAAAACGATCCATGCCGGCAAGCTCGTCAATACTTAAAGATTTATAGGATACGCCCGCAACACACAGCGCATCCAGAGCCAATCCCCCAGGTTTTCAACGATAATGCCCCCTCATTTACAGAGCTCACATTACCACTGACACCTCTTAACTTCCGCACATCAAAATAGCAACGCGAGTTAATTACATAATAATCTTCAATGGTATTTAGCCAATCCATATTACCAGATCGCTAGACTCAAGAGAC
>NZ_NSLB01000043.1 GCF_002304225.1 Pseudomonas sp. HAR-UPW-AIA-41 | reverse complement strand
TTTTCAACCTCGCTTTCTGACCACGTGTTGCAACTGCACTCTTCTCAATATAAAAATGCAACGCAATTAAAAAAGGGTTCTGTTTTAGTCGTAGGAGGAGGAAATTCAGGTGCACAAATTGGGGTCGAGCTCGCTAAGGAAAGGAAAGTGTATTTCTCCCTATTTGTCATAACACAACGGTGCAAAAGTTAGTTCAAGTGAAAGATGGCTTTCAACTCATCACAAATCAAGGAGAATTTTTTACAAAAAAAGTTGTTGTAGCGACCGGACCATTTCAAAAGCCTTTCATTCCAGCGTTTTTCAACCTCGCTTTCTGACCACGTGTTGCAACTGCACTCTTCTCAATATAAAAATGCAACGCAATTAAAAAAGGGTTCTGTTTTAGTCGTAGGAGGA
>NZ_NSLB01000042.1 GCF_002304225.1 Pseudomonas sp. HAR-UPW-AIA-41 | reverse complement strand
TCCCCCATTAAGTGCTTTTCGAGCAAGGTTAATATCTTGTTGTCTTGCTCTTTGATAAAAATAACCTTTTTGTGTAGCCTCAAATCCGCCTGGTCGTTGATAGACCATACGGGTTTGCGGTCTGTTGCTTCATTAAGAATCCTCCTTCGAATGGTTAATAAACGCTTGGACAATTGGCACGAGTTGGAGAAAAGAAACAATGCGACTTGAATCGGCCGGTATTGGGCTGATTATACCATTGGGCAGGACAACTTCCGGGCGGCTCGAAAAACCATAAAGAATAACTAGCAGGGTGATATCGTCCCCCATTAAGTGCTTTTCGAGCAAGGTTAATATCTTGTTGTCTTGCTCTTTGATAAAAATAACCTTTTTGTGTAGCCTCAAATCCGCCTGGTCGTTG
>NZ_NSLB01000041.1 GCF_002304225.1 Pseudomonas sp. HAR-UPW-AIA-41 | reverse complement strand
TCCCAAAACCCGTCCCTGATGGCAAACAGGACTGCGACGGGCCCGGGTTCAACGATCAGGGCCGCTCTACGGCCCCCACAGCACTTCGACCGACTGACTCGTTGCACAGATCGACGCACTCGTCGCAGATGAACACCGAGGGCCCTGCAATGAGCTTTCGGACTTCATGCTGGCTCTTTCCACAAAACGAGCAGTAGAGCAACTTACCGCTATCGTCGCCTCTGCCGTTTCTCTCATCTGCCATTGATCTACCTCTGTCTTTGGCTATGCGTGGTATCGCCCGGCCGTACCGGTAACGGCGTCTCCCAAAACCCGTCCCTGATGGCAAACAGGACTGCGACGGGCCCGGGTTCAACGATCAGGGCCGCTCTACGGCCCCCACAGCACTTCGACCGACTGACT
>NZ_NSLB01000040.1 GCF_002304225.1 Pseudomonas sp. HAR-UPW-AIA-41 | reverse complement strand
ATTGAAGCGACGGGAAGTTATAGTCATACATATGAAGAGTTAGTGCATGGGGCGCGAATGGCTTGGCGCAATAGCAATCGTTGTATCGGTCGCTTGTTTGGCAAACGCTGCATGTATTTGATGAAAGGGAAGCACGCACAGAAGAGGAAGTGTTCACAGCACTTGAGCAGCATGTTGACTATGCCACAAATGACGGAAAAATTAGGCAACTTTGGAATGATGCGCAGGCTTTTATAAAACAATGTTACCAAGAATTAAATAAGTCGGAAATGGAACGAACAAAACGTTTGCAAGAGATTAAGGAGCAAATTGAAGCGACGGGAAGTTATAGTCATACATATGAAGAGTTAGTGCATGGGGCGCGAATGGCTTGGCGCAATAGCAATCGTTGTATCGGTCGCTTGTTT
>NZ_NSLB01000003.1 GCF_002304225.1 Pseudomonas sp. HAR-UPW-AIA-41 | reverse complement strand
AACTTGTTAAAGAGCGTTTGGTTAAGCCTTCGTCTCAACCGAGGCGCGCATTCTACAGCACCTCTTCAACCCGTCAAGCTCTTTTTCGAAAATTTCTTTTCTACTCAATCGCTTGCGCTTCCGATCAGCCATTCAGCTTCTCGTCAGCGGGAGGCAAATTCTACAGGATCATCGATCGCTGTCAACACCCTCCACAGCCACTTTTGAAAACCTTCTTCAAAAGTGCGGAGCCGTATAACCAAGCCCCTACTCTCAGCACCAACCAGAACATAACTTATTGTTTTGGAAGGCTTTCTTTGCAGAAGCGCTGAAAGTGGGGCGCATTATAGGGCCGCAGATTTCGACGTCAACCCCCGAAAAGCAAAATAAATCAGCCTTTTACCTCAATACGAGCAAAAGCCTTCTTGCCGGCCTGGCAGATATAAGAGGAGCCCACTTTCAGAACAAAAGCACGATCGACCACCTCACCATCTACCTTGACCGTCCCAGCCCCCAGCAGGTCGCGCGCTGCCGCAGCATTCTTTACCAAGCCAGCCCGATTAAGAGCCGCCGCTATGGGCATATCCTCAGCCGACGCAATAACCACGGTCGGCAAATCCTCCGGCAGCTCGCCATCCTTCATGCGATTGCCAGCCGAACGATGCGCCGAAGCAGCCGCCTCTTCACCATGGAAGCGCGCGACAATCTCCTCAGCCAGCTTGATCTTGATATCACGCGGATTGGCACCAGCCAGGACATCCTGCTTGAACTGCTCGATCTCCTCCATGGAGCGGAAGCTCAAGAGCTCGAAGTAACGCCACATCAAAGCATCGGGAATAGACACCAGCTTGCTGTACATCACGCCCGGCGCCTCCTGAATACCCACATAGTTATTCAGCGACTTGGACATCTTCTTCACGCCATCCAGCCCCTCCAGCAGAGGCATGGTGACAATGCACTGCGGCTCCTGGCCGTAGGCACGCTGAAGCTCACGCCCCATGAGCAGGTTGAACTTCTGATCAGTACCACCCAGCTCGACATCAGCTTTGAGCGCCACAGAGTCGTAACCCTGCACCAGCGGATAAAGGAACTCATGAATAGCGATTGGCTGGTTATCGCTGTAACGCTTATTGAAATCGTCACGCTCAAGCATGCGCGCTACGGTGTACTGAGACGCGAGACGGATAAAGTCAGCAGGCGTCAGCTTGTCCATCCAAGAGGCATTAAACGCCACCTCGGTCCTGGCCGGATCCAGAATCTTGAACACCTGCGCCTTGTAGGTTTCGGCATTTTCCAGCACCTGCTCGCGCGTCAGCGGCGGGCGCGTAGCGCTCTTGCCAGAAGGATCACCGATCATCCCGGTGAAATCGCCGATCAGGAAAATCACCTGATGCCCCAACTCCTGGAACTGGCGCAGCTTATTAATAAGCACAGTGTGCCCGAGATGCAGATCCGGCGCAGTCGGGTCAAAACCGGCCTTGACACGCAACGGCTGGCCGCGCTTGAGCTTTTCAACCAGTTCCGCTTCAACCAGAACCTCTTCCGCACCACGCTTGATCAGCGCCAGCTGCTCTTCTACCGACTTCATCTCAGGCCCCACACTAGACCAGCACAAAAAAGGGAACCAACCATACAAGATCACTGACTAATTACAAGTTTTGCCCAAGCAAAGCCGCCGCCCGCGTGCGAGACGTCGGCCGGAGCTTGCTGCTAACAGATTTTGGTTATATTTTAGGCAGTTATATATATTGAAAAACGCCATTCGAAGCCATGACGCATAACGTTTCTAAAGCGCCGCGCTACCCGAAGACGCACCTGCTGGCTGCCAGCGGCGTCGCTGCGCTCTTGAGCCTGGCTCTCCTGGTGTTCCCCTCGAGCGACGTCGAGGCGAAAAGAACTCTGATTGACCTCGACCTTGAAGCCGATGCCGAGCGCATCATTCAGGAAAATGACGATCTCCGACCAGAGTCCGTCACAGGGGAGACAGAGGGATCGCCCTTTTCGCAAACAGGCAATCCAGTCCAGAAGAACAGCGCCGGAAAAGACGCGACTAATAAAGAAAGCTCAAACACCGTCAGCCAAACGCCTGCAGACCCGACCCGCAAGACTATTACTGTGGGTAAGGGCGATACCTTGTCGACAGTTTTTGCGCAGGCCGGGTTCGACAACCAGCTGGTGCACGAACTGCTTGCCAGCAGCAAGGAGGCGAAGCAGCTATCGCACCTCAAGGTTGGACAGGTACTTGAGTTCAAGCTGACTTCAACGGGTGATTTTGAGGGTGTCCGCTCGAAACTCAGCGACCTCGAAAGCATTCAGCTGAGCAAAACCGACAAGGGCTTTGTCTTCAAGCGCGACCTGATCAAACCCGAGGTACGCCAAACCTACGCCCGTGGCGTTATCGACAGCTCGCTGTTTGTCGCAACCAAACGCGCCGGCATGAGCCATGCGCTGGCGATGGATATGGCCAATATCTTTGGCTACGACATCGACTTCGCTCTGGATCTGCGTGACGGCGACAGCTTTGAAGTGCTGTATGAAGAGAAAGTGGTCAAGGACAAGCGCGTTGGCAGCGGCGCGATTCTGGCAGCCCGCTTCATCAACCGCGGCAAGACCTTCACCGCCATCCGCTACACCAACAAACAGGGCGTTAGCAGCTACTACACCGCCGACGGCAACAGCATGCGCAAAGCATTTATACGCACCCCGGTGGATTTTGCCCGCATCAGTTCTCGCTTCTCCAACGGGCGCCGCCACCCGATCCTGAACAAAATTCGTGCGCACAAGGGTGTCGACTATGCCGCCCCACGCGGCACACCGATCAAAGCCGCCGGGGACGGCCGCGTGCAACTGGCTGGGCGCAAGGGTGGCTACGGCAACACCGTCATCATTCAGCACGGCAGCCGCTACCGCACCCTGTACGGCCATATGAACGGCTTTGCCAAAGGCATCCGCACCGGCAGCACTGTGCGCCAGGGCCAGATCATCGGCTATATCGGCACCACCGGACTGTCCACCGGACCACACCTGCACTATGAGTTCCAGGTCAACGGCGTACATGTCGATCCACTCAGCCAGAAGCAACTGATGGCCGATCCCATCGCCCGCAATGAGAAGCAGCGCTTTCTGCAAATGAGCAAGCCGCTGCTGGCACAGCTCGACAAAGAAAAGGCCAGCATGCTGGCCATGAACAAGCGCTGATCCATGCCTTTGTATATCGGCGTAATGTCCGGTACCAGTCTGGACGGTATCGACATTGCGCTGATAGAGCAGAACAACGGGACGCAGCTACGTGGCAAGTTGTTCCTGCCCATGCCCGGCGAGCTTCGCCAGCAACTTTTGGATCTGTGTAGCTCCGGTGATAATGAAATTCAGCGCAGTGCCCTGGCGGAGGCGTGCTGGGCAACACTGGTAGCTGAAGGCATTCAGCAACTCCTGAGGCAGCAACAACTTTCCGCTTCCGACATCCGCGCCACAGGCAGCCACGGCCAGACCATCCGCCATGAGCCGGCGCAGGGTTATACCGTACAGATCGGCAATCCCGCCCTGCTCGCCGAGCTGACCGGCATCGATGTCATTGCCGACTTTCGTCGCCGCGACGTTGCCGCCGGAGGCCAGGGCGCCCCGCTGGTTCCGGCCTTCCATCAGGCGCTCTTCGGTAGTCAACCCGGCAAGCTGGCCGTGCTCAACGTTGGTGGTTTCAGCAATATCACCCTGCTTGAGCAAGGCTCGACAGCAGTTCGTGGTTTTGACTGCGGCCCCGGCAATGTCCTGATGGACGCCTGGATTCAGCAGCACCGAAACCAGCCTTATGACGACAACGGCAGCTGGGCCACTAGCGGCCAGATCCATCAGGGTTTGCTGGCCCGAATGCTGTCAGCGCCGTATTTCCGGGTACAGGGCCCCAAGAGCACGGGACGCGAGCTGTTCAACCTGGACTGGCTGAATCAGCAACTGCATCACCTTGATGTGATCGCTGCAGAAGACGTTCAGGCTACCCTGCTCGAACTGACAGCCCACTGCTGCAGCCAGGCACTGCTGAACACTCAGCCGGACAGCGAACGGCTGATCGTCTGTGGCGGCGGCGCGCACAATGGAGCACTGCTTGCCCGCCTTGGTCAGCAGCTACCCGGCGTGACAGTTGCGAGCAGCGACGACCTTGGCGCACCGGCGGACTGGATCGAGGCCATGGCTTTTGCCTGGCTGGCACACTGCTTCCTTGAGCGCATCCCGGCCAATCGCCCGAGTGTGACCGGGGCTGCGGGCTTGCGGGTATTGGGCGCACTTTATCCGGCGTGATGCACACCCCAGAAAGCAAAACGCCGCACAGCGTGCGGCGTTTTACCTGAGCAGCTAACGATCAGATCGAGAACGACTGACCACAGCCACAGGTGGTGCTGGCATTGGGGTTGTTGATCACGAAGCGCGATCCTTCCAGCCCCTCCTGATAGTCCACCTCGGCGCCCACCAGGTACTGAAAGCTCATTGGATCGACGACCAGGCTCACGCCATCGCGCTCGACAATGGTGTCGTCCTCTGAGACATCTTCATCGAAGGTGAAACCGTACTGGAAGCCCGAGCAACCGCCGCCGGTGACGAACACCCGCAGCTTCAGGCGCTCATTGCCCTCTTCGTCGATCAGGCTCTTCACCTTGTTCGCCGCACCCTGGGTAAACATCAGGGCAGTCGGGGTGAAGGTTTCGATGGTCATTGGCAATCTCCCGGCATTCAGCCGTTACAGCACTACTGGGCAGCATTATCCGCTTAACCCAGTAAAATGGTCAACTTATCTCAGGGCATCAGAGCCACGTTGGACAGGCCCAGACGCTCATCCAGTCCGAACAGGATGTTCATGTTCTGGATGGCCTGACCGGAAGCCCCCTTGACCAGATTGTCGATCACCGAAAGCACGACCACCTGATCACCGCCCTGCGGCCGGTGCACGGCAATGCGACAGACGTTGGCGCCGCGCACACTGCGGGTTTCCGGATGGCTACCCGCCGGCAGTACATCGACAAACGGCTCATTGGCATAACGCTGCTCGTACAGCGCCTGCAGATCCACGCCGCGATCAACCACCGTGGCGTAAAGCGTGGCGTGGATACCGCGAATCATCGGCGTCAGGTGCGGCACGAAGGTCAGCCCGACATCCTGCCCGGCCGCGCGGCGCAGCCCCTGGCGAATCTCCGGCAGATGGCGGTGACCTTTCACCGAGTAGGCCTTCATGCTTTCGCCGGCCTCACAGAGCAGCGAACCGACACTGGCGCCGCGGCCGGCGCCACTGACGCCCGACTTGCAGTCGGCAATCAGCGTGGCCGGATTGGCCAGCCCCTGCTCCAGCAGCGGCAGGAAACCCAGTTGAGTGGCGGTCGGGTAGCAACCGGCCACGGCAATCAGGCGCGCCTGCCTGATCGCCTCGCGGTTGACCTCCGGCAAGCCGTAGACCGCCTCAGGCAACAGTTCCGGCGCGCCATGAGGCTGGCCGTACCACTTGGCCCACTCTTCGGCATCCTGCAGGCGGAAGTCGGCAGACAGGTCGATCACCTTGGTACCGGTGGCCAGCAGCTCACCGGCCAGGGCATGCGCCACGCCATGCGGAGTGGCAAAAAACACCACGTCGCAGCTGCCGAGGGTCGCCACGTCCGGCACGCTGAAAGCCAGGCCGTCGTAGTGGCCGCGCAGATTGGGGTACATGTCGGCGACCTTGACGCCCTCTTCCGAACGCGAGGTGATCACCGCCACTTCCGCCTGCGGGTGTTGCGCCAACAGACGCAGCAACTCCACACCGGTGTAGCCCGTGCCGCCGACGATACCGACCTTGATCATGCTGCCTTCCCCCCGGGTACGCATCTTGAGTACAAATAAAGGCCGCGATGATAAAGCCGCAGGCCGCATCGGGCCAGCAGCAGAGTGACGCACAGGCGCGCGGCCACTACTATCGGCGCAGGTATAAGGAGACCCGTAATGCTCTATCTGTGGATCAAGGCCCTGCACATCATCGCCATCGTCTGCTGGTTCGCCGGCCTGTTCTATCTGCCACGCCTGTTCGTCTACCACGCCATGAGCGAAGACCAGCCGAGTCGCGAGCGTTTCATCGTCATGGAACGCAAGCTCTACCGCGGCATCATGAATCCCTCGATGATTGCCACGCTGCTGTTCGGTGGCTGGCTGCTCTACCTCAACCCGGTCTGGCTCAGCCAGGGCTGGCTGCACGCCAAGCTGCTGCTGGTGGCACTGCTGGTGGGCTATCACCACGCCTGCGGCGTGATGTACAAACGCTTTGCCCGAGGCGACAACAGCCGTGGCCATGTGTTTTACCGCTGGTTCAATGAGGTCCCCGTACTCTTCCTGCTGGCGATTGTCATTCTGGTTGTCGTCAAACCCTTCTAGCCTGCCCCTGCGCAAATGGGAGTCACCATGAGCCTGCCTGCCTTGCTGCAAGACAAACTGCGCCTGCCACTGGTGGCTGCCCCGATGTTTCTGGTTTCCGGCCCGGAGCTGGTTCGCGCCTGCTGCGCTCAGGGCATTGTCGGCAGCTTCCCGGCCCTCAATCAGCGCGAAACCAGCGGCTTTCGCGCCTGGCTGGAAGAGATCAATGCCGGACTTACGCCACAGGCCGCGCCTTATGCCGTCAATCTGATCGTGCATGGCAGCAATCCGCGCCTGCAGGCAGACCTCGCCGTCTGCGTCGAACAACACGTGCCCATCGTGATCACCAGCTTGGGCGCCGTGAAGGAAGTGGTGGATGCCGTCCACAGCTACGGTGGACTGGTTTTCCATGATGTCACCACCCGCCGCCACGCTGAAAAAGCCGCCGAAGCCGGTGTGGATGGGCTGATTGCGGTCGCCGCCGGCGCCGGCGGACATGCCGGAACCTGGAGCCCGTTTGCCCTGATCGCCGAGATTCGCCAGTTCTTCGACAAAGCGCTGCTGCTGGCCGGCTGCCTCAATCACGGCCACGAAATACTCGCCGCGCAATTGCTGGGCGCCGATCTGGCCTACATGGGCACGCGCCTGATCGCCACTGAGGAAAGCCGCGCCAGCGCCGAGTACAAGCAGATGCTGCTGGATGCCCAGGCCGCCGACATCATTCACACGCCGGCCGTCTCCGGCGTGCCGGCCAGTTTCATGCGCCAGAGCCTGCTGGCCGCCGGCTATGACCTCGCCCGCCTGCAGGACAAGGGCGACATCAATTACGGCGAGAAGCTCAAGCCAGTCAACGACGAGGCCAAGGCCTGGAAAACCGTCTGGTCGGCCGGGCAAGGCGCCGGCGACATTCATGACCTGCCGAGCGTGGCCGAGCTCGTCGCGCGACTGGACGGCGAGTATCGGGCCGCCCTGCAGCACGCTCAGCAGCTTGGTCAATCCCGGCGGCGCTAAGTCACCCCTCAATGGCCTGCGCCCTGACTTGTTGTCCAGACGGTCAGGGCTTAGGCTTGAAGCCACATCATTCTTCGCCCCGACAAGGAAGCCCTGATGAGCGAACCCCGCTACTCCATCCTGTTTGCCGGTGAGGCCCTGCCGGGCTTTGCCCTCGACACCGTCAAAGCCAACCTGGCCGGCCTGTTCAAGAGCGATCTGGACAAGATCGAAGCCCTGTTCAGCGGTCAGAGCGTTCCGCTCAAGCGCAATCTGGAAAGCGCGGAAGCCGACAAATACCTGGCAGCCTTGCAGCGTGCCGGCGCCAAGGTCAGCAAGCAGAGTGAAGGTCTGCAACTGTCCCTGGTGGCCACCGATGACCACCCTGACGAAAGCGTTTCGGCACCGCAGCCCGCCGAAGAATCCGCCAGCAGCACCCGCATGACCTGCCCCAAGTGCGGTCACGAACAGGCCAAGTCGGCCGAATGCGAAGCCTGCGGCATCATCATCGAGAAGTACCTGGCCCGTCAGGCACAGCTGCAGGAGGAAGCTGCCGTTATTCAGGCCTCCATCAGCAGTGCATCCCCGACAGCCGCGCCCGAAACACCGGCCAATGCATCGCCTTATGCCCCGCCTCAAGCCAATGTGGCCGAACAGCTACCGGAGTTTGGCGAACTGAAACCCTTTGGCGTTACCGGACGCATCGGGCGCCTGCGCTACCTGGCCTGGTCGCTGGTACTCATTCTGGTCATGGCTCCTGCACTGGGCATTGCGGCGCTGGGTATGGGCATTTCCGACACGGTCGGAATCATCCTGATCGCAGGCGTGACGATCGCAATGGTCGTTGTCAGCGTACAGATTGGCGTGCAGCGCCTGCACGACATCGGCTGGTCGGGCTGGCTGTATCTGCTGAATCTTGTCCCTATCGTGGGCAGCGTGTTTCCGCTGCTGATGCTGCTGATTCCGGGCAACGCCGGCGCCAACCGCTACGGCCCGCCACAACCGCCGAACAGCACAGCCGTCAAGGTTCTGGCCTCGCTGTGGCTGGTGATTCTGCTGCTGGTGGTGATTGCCGCCATCGCAGGCGGCGTCGGCATGCTGGACTCGCTGGGTGGCGACATGGACCTGTCCAGCATGGACAGCGAAAGCAGCTATGCAGAACCCGTGGAGGCCGCCGCGCCGGCAGCCCCTTACGAGTACAGCGAAGAATAATGCCGCCCCTGGCCGACCATTGCGGTCGGCCAGCTTTCTACCCCGCCTGCACCGTGCGCCCTGCAGCCCAGGCGCGCAATCCGGCCAGTTGTTCGGCCATCACCACCGACAACGGCGCCGTGCGCGCCAACTCGTGCAGCAGCAGCGTCTGGTCGACCGATGTCTGCCGCGCCTGCGCCGCATACAGAGCCCCCACCACCGCCTGCTCGATCTCGGCGCCGGAGAAACCCTCGCTGGCCTGCGCCAGTGCCGCCAGATCGAACTGCGCCGGGTCCAGCTCACGCTGCTGCAGGTGAATCCGAAAGATGTCCTGACGCACCTCCCCCTGCGGCAGATCGACAAAGAACAGCTCGTCGAAGCGCCCCTTGCGCACCAGCTCCGGCGGCAGCCGGTCGATGGCGTTGGCCGTGGCGACCATGAAAACCGGGCTCTTGCGCTCGGCCATCCAGGTCAGCAGGGTTCCCAGCACGCGCTGACTGACACCGCCGTCCTGTTCGCCGCTGGCCAGGCCCTTTTCCACCTCGTCCATCCACAGCACGCAGGGCGCCATCTGCTCTGCCAGCTTGAGCGCCTCACGCAGATTGCGTTCGGTCTCACCGAAGAACTTGTTGTACAGGCAGGCAAAATCCAGACGCAGCAGGGGCAGCCCCCACAGCCCGGCAACCGCCTTGGCCGCCAGGCTCTTGCCACCGCCCTGCACGCCGACCAGTAGGATGCCCTTGGGCATGTCTTCGCTCACCTCGCCGAGGAAGGCCTGCTGCCGCTCGCCCAGCCAGCGTTTGAGATTCTCCAGACCACCGACATCGGCGAACCGTGCGGTTTCGTACTCCAGGCTGAGCACACCCTCCATATCGAGCAACTGGAACTTGCTGCGGTTGAGTGCTCCGAGATCGTCCTGAGTAATGGCGCCGTCATTCCAGATGATCGAGCGGGCCAAGAGGCGCGCCTCGGCATGGCTCATGCCGCGCAGGTTCTTCACCACCTGCTGCAGGGTGCGGTTGTCGGTACGCACCCGAGCCCCGCGATTGCTGTTGCTCCAGTGACTGGCTTCGTCGCGGACGATGGCCAGCAGCTCCTCTTCACTCGGCAGGGTCAGGCTGAAGCGCGCAGTCAGACGCTGCAGCTCGGCCGGCAGCTTAAAGGCGTGCGACACCAGTACCAGCGTCGGCTTGTGCGTGCCCTCAGCCATGGCGATTTCCTTGAGCAGGCGCACGCGCTTGGGCTCGTTCTCCAAAAACGGATGCAGGTCGCACATCACGTACAGTGTCGGCTGCACATCCGCCTTGACCAGCTTGAGCGCGGCCTCTGGATCGCAGCTGTCCACCTCGCCAATCGGGTCGCCACCAAAGCCCAGGCGCTGCAGGCCCTCGGTCACCGACCAGGTGAGCAGACTGAGACCGCGCTTGACCGCCAGCCCGGTGAGCACCTCCAGCACCCGGGGCTCGTCCCAGGACTCGATCACCACCAGCTTGACCCGCGAGTCCAGCACCAGCCCCAGATCATGAATATCGTTCTTCACACTCGCTCCTTGTGCCGGCACGCGCTGGCCGGAAAGTGCGCCCGCCGTTTACACTCGGCCGCTCTGTCAACAACCCGGGAATAGTTCCATGGATTGTCTGTTCTGCAAAATCGTCGCCGGGCAGATTCCGGCACGCAAGCTCTATGAAGACGAACACGTGGTCGCCTTCCATGACATCGCGCCGCAGGCGCCAGTGCACTTTCTGGTGATCCCGAAAAAGCACATCAGCACCCTCAACGACCTGACCGAAGAAGACAAGGCACTGGCTGGCCATATTCTCTTCACCGCCCAGCGCCTGGCCAGAGAGCAGGGCTGCGAAGAAGGCTTCCGTGTGGTGATGAACTGCAACGAGCTGGGCGGTCAGACCGTCTACCACATCCATATGCACGTGCTCGGCCAGCGTCAGCTGAACTGGCCGCCGGGCTGATGCGCGGTCTGCTCTATCTGCTGTTTGGTCTGAGCCTCAGTGCTCAGGCCATGCCCGAGGGCACGGTGTTTCGCGACACCCTGCCCGGCGGACAGCCCGGCCCCGAACTGGTGGTGGTCCCTGCCGGCCAGTTCGAACTGGGCGACCTGAGTGGTCGTGGCAACCACAATGAGCGCCCAGCGCTCCCCGTGCAGATTACCCGTAGCTTTGCCATCGGCCGCTTTGAAATCACCTTTGCCGACTGGCGCCTGTACCAGCAGGCCACCCGGACCCCGCTGCCAGACAACGAAGGCTGGGGACTGTCCGACGTGCGCCCGGTCATCAACGTGTCCTGGCAGGAAGCCCGCGCCTACTGCCAGTGGCTCAGCCGCATGAGCGGGCAGCGCTATCGCCTGCCGACCGAAGCCGAGTGGGAATATGCCGCCCGCGCCGGCAGCCGCAGTTACTACTGGTGGGGCGAGCAGCTGGACAGCCCCGAGCAGCACCCACGTGCCCACTGCCGGGGCTGCAACAGCCCGCGCATCATTCAGAACAAGACCGCCCAGATCGGGCGCTTTGCGCCCAATGCCTTTGGCCTGTACGACACGGCCGGCAATGTCTGGGAGTGGACCGCCTCGCGCTATGCCCACCCCTGGGATGGCAGCGAACAGCGCGACGCCGGCCTGCTCGACCAGAGCCCGCGCGTGGTGCGTGGCGGCGCCTGGAACAGTGGCCCGGCCTATTTGCGCAGCAGCCTGCGTGACCTGCGCCAGCCGGATCAGAAGCACTACGCCCTTGGCCTGCGCGTCGTTCGCGAACTGGACTGAGCCCACGCAACGCCCGTCGCCCGGCCTGATACCGGTCAAGCCTTGCACAGCCGTGTGAGTTAAACTGCGCCTGTCACCTTCTGGAGCCAAGAGCATGACTGGCAACCGCGCCTACACCCCGGCTGATCGTCTGCTGCTGCAAGCCGATGCAGCCCTGCGAACACTGCTGCCATTCAGTGGCCAGCCTCACCGCGCCTCGCCCGCGGTGCTGGAAAACGAGCAGCCACTGGACGCAGCCAGCACCCAGCATGTGGCCGGTCTGATGCGCATCAACCACACCGGCGAGGTCTGCGCACAGGCGCTGTATCAGGGCCAGGCGCTGACCGCCAAGCTGCCCGAAGTGCGCGCGGCCATGGAGCATGCCGCCGAGGAGGAAATCGATCACCTGGCCTGGTGCGAACAGCGCATCCGCGAACTGGGCAGCCGCCCGAGCCTGCTCAACCCGCTGTTCTACGGTCTGTCGTTCGGCGTCGGTGCCCTGGCCGGACTGGTCAGCGACAAGGTCAGTCTGGGCTTCGTCGCCGCCACCGAGGATCAGGTGGTCAAACACCTGGACGAGCACCTGCAACAGATCCCCGCCGAAGATCGCAAGTCGCGCGCCATTCTCGAGCAAATGAAAAGTGACGAGCAGCAGCATGCCACGACCGCCCTCGAAGCCGGCGGACTGAACTTCCCGGCTCCGGTTAAGTTCGGCATGAGCCTGCTGGCCAAGGTCATGACCAAGAGCACCTACCGGATCTGACCGATCCGGCAGGCACAAAAAAGGGCGCCAGAAGCGCCCTTTTTTCATCATCAGACTCAGCCCAGCTCGACAATCTCGTAGTCGTGGGTGATCTCGACACCGGCACGACCAAGCATGATCGAGGCCGAGCAGTACTTCTCCGCCGACAGCTCCACCGCACGCTTGACCTGGGCTTCTTTCAGCCCGCGACCCTTGACCACGAAGTGCAGGTGAATCTTGGTGAACACCTTGGGATCCTCATCGGCCCGCTCGGCTTCCAGGAAGGCCTCGCAGCTCTCCACCGGCTGCCGGCCCTTTTTCAGGATGCTCACCACATCGAAGTTGCTGCAGCCACCCAGACCCAGCAGCACCATCTCCATCGGCCGCACGCCCAGGTTGCGGCCACCGGCTTCCGGCGGGCCATCCATGACCACCACATGGCCACTGCCGGACTCGCCCAGGAACATGGCTTCGCCGGCCCACTGGATACGTGCTTTCATCTAGGGGACTCCACGCTGTATAAAGAAGGGCCGAAAGCTTAACACAGGCCCCGGATGGCCTTAGATAGGCACTTGAGCTGAGAATGTAGGCGCCCAGGTGTTAGCCAGGTCGCAAAACGCACTATCCGGCTGGGATGCGTCTGTTAAGCTGGCGCCGGATAACTGGCACACTTAGACGTATAACTAATAAGAAAAATGGCCTTCTAGACAAAGGCTTACCTTTTTTCCTCTCGGGACTCGGGCATGGTAGCAATTACCCTCACACCCAAAATCAAGAACCTGGACAAGCTGCTCGCGCACTGTCATCGCCGTCGCTACACCGCCAAGAGCACCATCATCTACGCCGGCGACCGCTGCGAGACCCTGTTCATCATCATCAAGGGCTCGGTGACCATCCTCATCGAGGATGACGATGGCCGCGAGATGATCATCGGCTACCTCAATCCCGGCGATTTCTTCGGCGAGATGGGCCTGTTCGACAAGGAAGGCCAGGAAAACGAGCGCAGCGCCTGGGTCCGCGCCAAGACCGAATGCGAGGTCGGTGAAATCAGCTACGCCAAGTTCCGCGAGCTGACCCAGCAGGACCCGGACATTCTCTATACCCTCGGCAACCAGATGGCCGAGCGTCTGCGCAAGACCACGCGCAAGGTCGGCGACCTGGCCTTCCTCGACGTGACCGGTCGTGTCGCACGCACCCTGCTCGACCTGTGCAAGCAGCCGGACGCCATGACCCACCCCGATGGCATGCAGATCAAGATCACCCGTCAGGAAATCGGCCGCATCGTCGGCTGCTCCCGCGAGATGGTCGGCCGCGTACTGAAGTCCCTGGAAGAACAGGGTCTGGTGCATGTCAAAGGCAAGACCATGGTGGTATTCGGTACCCGTTAAGGCCTGCCGGCCAGACCAATGAAAAAGCCCGCCAATCGGCGGGCTTTTTTGTACCGGCACATTCAGTCCGGATCAGCACCCAGTTGCACCGGCGCCTTGCCGGGGAAGAACAGGCGCTGCAACTCGACGCCCGGTTCCTCGGCGCGCATGAAGGCTTCGCCAACGAGGAAGGCATGCACCTCGTTGATTTCCATCAGCTCGACATCGGCGCGGTTGAGAATGCCGCTCTCGGTAATCACCAGACGGTCGCTAGGAATCTGCGGCAGCAGGTCCAGCGTCGTATCCAGGCTCACCTCGAAGGTATGCAGGTTGCGGTTGTTGATGCCCACCAGCGGCGTATCAAGCACCTTCAGCGCCCGCTCCAGCTCGCTGGCATCGTGCACCTCCACCAGCACATCGAGGCCGACATCCCTGGCGGTCGCGGCCAGCTCGGCCATGCGCCCGTCATCCAGTGCCGAGACGATCAGCAGCACGCAGTCGGCAGCCAGCGCGCGGGCCTCGACAATCTGATAGGGGTCGACCATGAAGTCCTTGCGGATCACCGGCAGACTGCACGCCGCGCGCGCTTCGCGCAGGTAATCATCCGCGCCCTGGAAGAAGTCGATATCGGTCAGCACCGACAGGCAGGTCGCGCCGCCTGCGGCGTAGCTGCGGGCAATGTCCGCCGGAACGAAATGCTCACGCAGCACGCCCTTGCTCGGCGAAGCCTTCTTAACCTCGGCAATCACCGCCGGCTCACGGCGCGCCACCCGGGCCTGCAGGGCTGCGGCGAAACCACGCGGCGCATCGGCACCACGCGCCAGCGCCTCGATCTCGGCGAAGCTCACCCGGGCACGGCGCTCGGCGACTTCCTCGAATTTGCGGGCAATGATCTTTTCCAGCACGGTGGGCAGGCTCACGCTTGATTCTCCTGTTGGAAGACGGCGGTAAAGGACACCAGCTCATCGAGCTTTTCCCAGGCCAGCCCGGTGTGCAGGGCATCCTGCGCCAGGTGCATGCCTTCCTTCAGGCTGCTGGCGTGGTCGGCGGCATAGAGCGCCGCACCGGCATTGAGCACGATCATGTCGGCGGCCTTCTGGCCGTTCTCGGTCTTGCGCTTGCCCAGCGCATCGCGAATCAGCGCCAGCGATTCCTGCGCATCGTTGACCGACAGACCGATCAGCGTCTGACTCTTGATGCCGAAGTCTTCCGGCTGAATCTGGTACTCGCGGATCTCTCCGTCCTTGAGTTCGGCGACAAAGGTCGGCGCCGCCAGGCTGATTTCGTCCAGACCATCGCTGGCATGCACCACCAGCACATGCTCACTGCCCAGGCGCTGCAGCACTTCAGCCAGCGGCCGGCACAGGGCCTGACTGAACACGCCGAGTACCTGATGCTTGACCCCTGCCGGGTTGGTCATCGGGCCCAGCATGTTGAAGATCGTGCGCAGCCCCAGCTCGCGGCGCGGGCCGATGGCATGCTTCATGGCGCCGTGATGGGCCGGGGCGAACATGAAGCCGACGCCGACACTTTCCACACAGCGCGCCACTTCCTCGGGCTTCAGATTCAGATAGACCCCAGCCGCCTCCAGCAGGTCGGCGCTGCCGCTCTTGCCGGATACCGCGCGGTTGCCATGCTTGGCCACCTTGCCGCCTGCAGCCGCCACGACAAACGCCGCCGCAGTGGAGACGTTGAAGATATTCATGCCGTCGCCGCCGGTACCGCAGGTATCGACCAGGCGCTCGGCATGGATGGTCACGGGGGCTGCCAGCTCACGCATCACACTCGCGGCCCCGACGATCTCGTCGATGGTCTCGCTCTTCATGCGCATGCCCATGAGGAAGGCACCGATCTGCGCATCGGTGCACTGGCCGGTCATGATCTCGCGCATCACGTCCTGCATTTCGGCCGTGCTCAGATCGAGGTTGTTGACCACCCGGTTGAGGGCTTCCTTGATATTCATGCGCGTACGCCCCCCTGTTGCTTGAGGAAGTTGGCAAACAGCTCGTGACCTTGTTCGGTCAGGATGGACTCGGGGTGGAACTGCACGCCCTCGATATTCAGGGTCTTGTGGCGCAGGCCCATGATCTCGTCCACCGAGCCGTCCTCGAACTGGGTCCAGGCAGTCATTTCCAGGCAGTCCGGCAGCGTCTCGCGCTTGACCACCAGCGAGTGATAGCGGGTCACGGTCAGCGGCTTGTTGAGGCCGGCGAACACGCCCTTGTCCTCATGGAATACCGGGCTGGTCTTGCCGTGCATCACCTGACGGGCGCGCACCACGTCACCGCCGAAGGCCTGACCGATGCTCTGGTGGCCCAGGCACACGCCGAGGATCGGCAGCTTGCCGGCAAAGTGCAGGATGGCCTCGATGGACACACCCGCCTCGGTCGGCGTACAGGGGCCGGGCGAAACCACGATGCGCTCAGGCTTGAGCGCTTCGATTTCGGCGACGGTCAGCTCATCGTTGCGGATCACATGGACATCGGCCCCCAACTCGCCGAGGTACTGCACCACGTTGTAGGTAAAGGAGTCGTAGTTATCGATCATCAGCAGCATGTTGGCGTCTCCCTTACTGCACAGACTGTTCGGCGAGGCTGACCGCGCGGAACATGGCGCGACGCTTGTTCAGGGTTTCTTCCCACTCCAGCGCGGGCTGCGAATCGGCCACGATGCCGGCGCCGGCCTGCACATGCAGCTCGCCGTCCTTGATCACCGCCGTGCGGATGGCAATCGCCGTATCCATGTTGCCGTTCCACGCCAGATAGCCCACGGCACCGCCGTAGACGCCACGTTTGACCGGCTCCAGCTCGTCGATGATTTCCATCGCGCGCACCTTGGGCGCACCTGACAGGGTGCCGGCCGGCAGGATGGCACGCAGGGCGTCCATGGCACTCAGCCCCTTCTTCAGATGGCCGGTGACGTTGGAAACAATGTGCATGACGTTGGAATAACGCTCGATGACCATCTGCTCGGTAACCTTCACCGTGCCGGTGGTCGAGACCCGGCCGACGTCGTTGCGCCCGAGGTCGATCAGCATCAGGTGCTCGGCGATCTCCTTGGCATCGGCCAGCAGGTCCTGCTCCAGCGCCAGATCGGCCTCCTCGGTCGCGCCGCGCGGACGGGTACCGGCGATGGGCCGCACGGTGACCAGCTCGTCCTCCACGCGCACCAGCACTTCCGGCGAGGAACCAACCACGTGGAAGTCACCAAAGTTGAAGAAGTACATGTACGGCGTCGGATTGATGCAGCGCAGGGCGCGGTACAGGTCGATCGGCGCGGCCTGGAAGGGAATCGACATGCGCTGGGAAATCACCACCTGCATGCAGTCACCGGCCAGGATGTAGTCCTTGATGCGGTTGACCGCCGCCTCGTAGTCGTCGCGCTTGAAGCTGGAGACGAAGTCGGGTTCCGCGCCGGCCGGCAGCGCCAGGTTGACCCCCAGACGCGGGGTGATCGGCTGGCGCAGTTTGTCCAGCAGGCTGCGCAGCTGAGCCTGGGCGGACTCATAGGCATCGGCCTGCGCCGGGTCGGCGAGGACGATGGCGTGGATTTTACCGGCCAGATTGTCGAATACGACGACCGCATCCGAGACCATCAGCAGAATATCCGGAGTGCCCAGCGGATCAGGATTCGGGCACTGCGCCAGTTTCTTCTCGACATAGCGCACGCTGTCGTAGCCGAAGTAACCGACCAGGCCGCCATTGAAACGCGGCAGACCGCTCAGCGTCGGCACGCGATAGCGCGCCTTGAACTGCTCGACGAAGTCCAGCGGATCGGCGCACTCATGCCGCTCGGTTTCGATACCGTCGACCCTGACCGTAACCTGATGGCCATAGGCTCGCAGCACCGTACGCGCCTGCAGACCGATGATGGAGAAACGCCCCCACTTCTCACCGCCCTGCACGGATTCGAGCAGGTAGGAGTTTGGTGCGTCAGCCAGTTTCAGGTAGATCGACAGCGGCGTGTCGAAGTCGGCCAGGGTTTCGAACGACAGGGGGATGCGGTTGTAGCCTTCGGCTGCCAAACGCAGGAATTCTTCACGGGAAATAGCTTCGTGGTTCATAAATCAGCCTCGTGGCATGAGGGTGTACGGTCATGAGCAAACGCGCCGGCAGGCCGGCCAGGACGAGATCAGGCGCGCCAGCGCCAACGGGCCAGGGCCTTGATCACGTTCATCCAGTGTTTGCGCCTGAAATTCATAAAGAAGCCACCACGATCTGATCTCTTCGGCGGGAAAAGCCTGAGGTCGAGGCACACTACCCGAGCCCCCCGGTCGAATCAACCAGCTGGCGCAGGTCATCCAGCACCAGCGCCGGCCGTTCCTCAGCAATCGGCCGTCCATGGTTATAGCCATAGGTCAGCGCCACGCAGGGCACACCCGCGGCACGCGCGGCCAGTACATCGTTGCGCGAGTCACCGACAAACAGCGCCTGCATTGGCGCCACCGCCGCCTCGGCCAGCACCCAGTTGAGCGCGGCCGGGTCAGGTTTCTGCACCGGCAGGCTGTCACCGCCCAGCACCCACCGGAAATAACCGTCCAGCCCCTTCTCCGCCAGCAGCGGGCCAACGAACTGGGTCGGCTTGTTGGTCACCAGCGCAAGCGGCACGGCTCGGGCCTGCAGCCAGTCGAGGCACTCACGCACGCCGGGGTAAACGGTGCTCAGGGCATGGCAGTCGGCATAAGCCGAAAGAAACAGCTGATGCGCCGGCGCGGCCTGCTCATCCGTAATGGCGCTGTGGTCGAGATCATCGGCCAGGGCCCGGCGCACCAGCACCTTGGAACCATTGCCAACCCAGTCGCGCACCTTGGCCACACCAGCCGGCGAGCGGCCCAACTGACCGAGCATCCGGTCGATGGCTGCGGCCAGATCCGGCACCGAGTCCAGCAGGGTGCCATCCAGATCGAACATCACCAGACGCGGCAATTCACCGCCAAACAGCTGGTGCAGCGCGGTCACGCACGCACCTGGGCCAGCTCGGCGCGCATGGCGTCGATCACCGCCTTGTAGTCGGCCTGATTGAAGATGGCCGAGCCGGCCACGAAGGTATCGGCACCGGCCTCGGCGATGGCGCGGATGTTCTGCACATTCACCCCGCCGTCGATCTCCAGGCGAATCTCACGACCGCTGGCATCGATCAGTGCCCGCGCCTCGCGCAGCTTGTCGAGGGTGCCTGGGATGAACTTCTGCCCGCCAAAGCCTGGGTTGACGCTCATCAGGAGGATCATGTCGACCTTGTCCATCACGTACTTGAGCACGTCCAGCGGTGTGGCCGGATTGAACACCAGCCCTGCCTTGCAGCCACCATCCTTGATCAGTTGCAGGGAACGGTCGATGTGCTCCGAAGCTTCAGGGTGGAAGGTGATATAGCTGGCACCGGCCTCGATGAAATCACCGATGATGCGGTCCACCGGCTTGACCATCAGGTGCGCATCGATCGGCGCGGTAATGCCGTACCTGCGCAGCGCCGAGCAGACCATCGGGCCGATGGTCAGGTTGGGCACGTAGTGATTGTCCATCACATCGAAGTGGACGATATCGGCACCGGCGGCCAGAACATTGTCCACTTCCTCGCCCAGACGGGCGAAATCGGCAGACAGAATCGACGGAGCAATGGCAAACGGCTGCATGCGGCACCTCGGCAAGTCAGTAAGGCGCCTAGTGTACCCGAGCCTCCCGCTGGCTGCCGCCTGCGCCTGACAAAGCCACTGGCAAGCAGCTAGTCTTTAGACACGTCACAGGAGATTCGTCATGCCGTCGAAACACCTCGCCCCGCTTGCCCTGCTTCTGCTCAGCCTGCACGCCGGTGCCGAAGATGCACCCGCCGCCCCAGCCGCACCCAGCGAGGGCGGCAGCGCTACAGCACCCGCCGCGTCCGCAGAGGCCGCACCGCCCGCCGACGATGCCGCCGGCGGCGCCAGTGGCGCCGATACCGTCAGCACCGAAGCTGTCCCCAGCGAGCCTCCCATCCGGGTCGAGCCGGCGCCGGTGAGCGTCGAGCAGGCACAAGGGCTGCAGAACCAGTTGAGTGCTGATGAACAGCAACAGCTGAAGGCCGGCGACGAGAGCTTTCTCGCGCTCTGGCTGCCCGCCAATGCCGGCACCGCCTCGGGTATCGTGGTGATTGTGCCGGGGGACGGCGAAAGCGCCGACTGGCCACAGGTCGTCAGCCCTCTGCGCCACAAGCTGCCCAACTCAGGCTGGTCGACGCTCAGCCTGACCCTGCCAGACCCGCAGGCACCCAGCCTGCCGCCCCGCCCCGAAGCCGCGCCTGCAGCACCTGCCAGCGATGCCACAGGTGAAGCGCCTGCTGCGCCAGCCGACAACAGCAGTGAAACCGCTCCGGCCGAAGCAGGTGCTGCCGAGCCAGCACCCGCCAGTCCGGCTGCAGAGCCTGCCACCACGCAGGTCAGTCATCAGCAGCGCGTCTTCGACCGCATCGATGCTGCCGTGGCGGCTGCCCGCCAGGAGAAACCGGCTCGCCTTATTCTGCTTGGCCATGGCAGCGGCGCTTACTGGGCCGCGCAATACCTCAGCGAGAAGAAACCGGACGATATACAGAACCTGCTTCTGGTGTCAGCCGAGCCACCCAAAAGCTTCACCGGCAACGCCGAAGAGCTGCTTGCCGGCATCAAGCTGGCTACAGGTGATTTCTACTACAAGGATCAGCCGCAGGACCGCCAGGCGGCGCTCAAACGCATGCAGGCCGGCAAGCGCCAGCAACACCCTGCCTATGTCCAGGTAGCGATGAAAGCGCTGCCGGGCAATCCTGAGATCGAGTCGGAGCAGCTGTTCCGGCGCATTCGCGGCTGGTTGGATCTGCAGATCAAAGCGGCGCCCTGACACTGCGCTCAGCGAAACCCGCGCTGTTCTCGCACCTTGGCATAGGCGCTGTGCAACTCGCGGGTACGCTCGGTGGCAGCCCGCAGCTGCGCCTGACTGGCGCCCTGCCCCGCCAGTTTGTCGGGATGGTTCTGGCTGAGCAGCTTGCGATAGGCACGCTTGACCTGTTCCGCCGAGCTGGTCTCCGATACGCCGAGGAGCGTGAGGGCTTTTGCATAGTCATCGTGCCTGCGCACAGGCGCACTTCGTTTAGCCACACCTTCGAACTCGGCCGCCAGCTGTTCCACTCGCTCAGCAGCAAGCCCCATCCAACGCCCCCACAAGCGGATGCGCTCGCCATTGGCCACCGACACCGAACCACCCGCACCGGCCATGACCCAGCAACTGCGCAGCCAGCTTTCGGCCCGGGCCGCATCTCGCCGCAGCGGCAGCAGGCTCAGACGCCAGCCACGTTCGTGGTGCTTGCCACGACCAAACGCGGCGATCGCCAGCGCCTGTTGCGCCTCATCCAGCCCCAGACGCTTCATCTCGCCACGCGCCAGACGAATATGCTCGGGCAATACGCGCCCATCGCCCTTGGCCACTCGCCCCAGCAGCATGAACAACAGCTCATCACCATGCGGCAGCACCTGCCCACGCAGTCGCCGCACGAAGGTCGACCAGGAGTCGAGCTGCAGCCGGCGATCCAGCAGATAACCCAGCAAACCACCCAGCAGCACCCCCGGAATACTGGCCAGCGCCAGTCCGGCGGCCGCCCCCAGCAAGGTGGCCGGCCAGCGCATCAGGCCGGCACCGCCAGCAGCTGTTCAACCTCGGCCAGGCGCTCGTGGGTACCCACATCCACCCAGCGCCCATGGAAGTGCTCGCCGCTCACCCGCCCCTCTGCCATGGCCGCACGCAGCAGCGGCGCCAGCTTGAAGGCACCGGCACTGCAGCCGGCAAATAGCTGTGGATGCAGCAGCGCCATGCCGCTGTAGGTCAGGCTGGCGTCGCCCTCGCAGGCATCCCGTACCTGCCCGTTTTCCAGCGTGAAATCACCACGACTGTTGTGCCCCGGGTTATCCACCAGCAGCAGATGAGCCAGGCCCTTCAGAGGACGGCGCAATAGAGCAAAATCGCAATCGGTCCAGATGTCGCCATTGACCACCAGAAAGGGGTCATCGCCCAGCAGCGGCAAAGCGCGGCAGATGCCGCCACCGGTTTCCAGCGGCTCGCCTTCGGGGGAGTACTGAATCCGCACCCCGAAGCGCGCGCCATCGCCGAGGTAGTCCTCGATCTGCTGACCAAGCCAGGCGTGATTGATCACCAGCTCGGTAAAGCCCGCGCGCGCCAGTGCCCGCACATGGTATTCGATCAACGGCACGCCGCCCGCCCGCACCAGAGGTTTGGGGGTATGCAGGGTCAGGGGGCGCAGGCGCTCGCCCTTGCCCGCCGCGAGAATCATCGCCTTCATGCCGGTACCGCCGAAGGCTGGCGCAGCTGCGCGAGCAATTGCCCCAGCTCGGCCAGCTCCGGCCGCCGGCTGAGCACCTCTTCGATGTAGGCAAAGAAGCGCGGCACATCACCCAGATATTTCGGTTTTCCATCGCGATGACAGATACGCGCAAAGATACCGATGACCTTGAGATGGCGCTGCAAGCCCATCAGGTCGCTGGCCCGCTGAAACTCGGAAAAGCTTGATGGCAAGGCAATGCCCGCCTCCCCGGCAAGCTGGTAATAGCGCTGCAGCCAGGTTTCGACACGCGCCTGCGGCCAGCTGAGGAAAGCATCCTTGAACAGGCTGGTGACGTCATAGGTCAACGGCCCCCACACGGCATCCTGAAAATCCAGCACCCCGGGATTGGGCGCGCTAAGCATCAGGTTGCGCGGCATGTAGTCGCGATGCACCAGCACCTGCGGCTGCGCCAGGGCGCTGCCGATCAGCAGCTCACAGATACGCCCCCAGGCCTGCTGCTGCGCGGCCGTAAACTCGGTACGCAGCTCACGCGCCACATACCAGTCAGGGAACAGCTGCAACTCCCGTTTAAGCAGCGCGCGGTCGTACTCGGGGAACTCGGCCGGCCGCTGCAGACGCTGCAAAGCCACCAGCGCCTGCAGGGCATCTTCAAACAGAGCGTTGGCATTATCCGCATTGATCACATCGAGATAGGTCTGCCGCCCCAGATCGCTCAACAGCAAAAAACCTCGCGGCAGGTCGGCCAGCAGCACCTGTGGCACATGCACTCCCGCCTCAGCCAGCAGCTCGGCCATGCGCACAAACGGGCGACAGTCTTCCTGCGGAGGCGGCGCATCCATGACGATGAATGTCCGCTCGCCAGCCTGCCAGCGGAAGTAACGCCGAAAGCTGGCATCACTGCTGGCGGGGCTCAGACTGGCCGACGGCACCTCACCCCAACCCTGTCCGGCGAACAGCGCCGGCAGCTCCTGCGCCAGCCAATCGACAAGCATTTGATAACGAACATCTTCGGTCATGCAGAGGGTTCTCCGGGAATGCTGGCCGTTGTACGGGTCATGCTTTATTATCCTGCATCTTTTTCAGCCCATCGAGAGGCGTGCGGTCCTTGGGCCGATACGCGCAGGAAGCTCGGACTAACAAGATGGCAGTCAAATCCCCCGCTTTTCGCAAAAAATTCCCACTGCTGGTGACCGGCAGCCTGCTGGCTTTGCAGCCGCTGGCCAGCCCGAGTGTCTTTGCCGCCGAGCAGTATGACTGCAAAGCCGGTGCAGCCGGCTGGTCCTGTGCGCCCAAAAGCACGACCAGCGCCCTGCCACCCCGCCCGGTGCACACGGAGTCGGCGGTCAGCTCGACTACCGGCATGGCCGTGGCCGGCAAGCGCGCCAGCGAGTCGGGCGAAACCAAGGCCAGCCCGGCTACCGAGCAGGTTGCCGATAGCGACGGCAAGGGGCTGACCAGCCGCAGCGCCGACTACAGCCATCTGGACTGGGTGCCGCGTGACAAACTGAACGCCGCCCAGCTGGCAGAGATCGGCCCGTATTGCGAAGGCAGCTACATCGAGCCTCAGCGCCCGGGCATGGAAGACGACACACCACTGGATGAGTCACCGATGTTCGTCTCGTCCAAAGCCACCCGCTTCGAGCAGGAGAAGCAGGTTGCCACCCTGGCCGGCGACGTGGTTCTGCGCCAGTCCGGCATGCAGGCCGAAGCCAACGAAGCGCACCTGTACCAGACCGAAAACCGCGGCGAGCTGGTCGGCAATGTCCGCCTGCGCGACAAGGGCATGCTGATCGTCGGCGACCGCGCCGAGCTGCAACTGGACAACGGTGAGGCGAAGATCGAAAACGCCGAGTACGTGATCCACAAGGGCCATGTGCGCGGCAGTGCCGCCTATGTCAAACGCCAGGAAGACGCCATCGTCCGCCTGAAAGACGGCACCTATACCCGCTGCGAACCGGGCAACAATGCCTGGCAGCTCAAGGGCAACAACATCAAGCTGAACCCGGCCACCGGCTTCGGCACCGCGACCAACGTCACCCTGCGGATCAAGGATGTGCCGGTGTTCTACACCCCCTACATCTACTTCCCGATCGATGACCGTCGCCAGTCCGGCTTCCTCGCGCCGAGCATCGGCAGCGGCAGCGACACCGGCCTTGCCCTGCAGACACCGTACTACTTCAACCTGGCGCCGAACTACGACGCAACCCTGTACCCGACCTATATGAGCAATCGCGGCCTGCTGCTGGAAGGCGAAGGTCGTTACCTGACCCGCAGCAGCGAAGGCTCGGTCGGTGCTGCTTATCTGGACGACCAGGAAGACGAGCGCAAACTGCAGAGCGAGTACGAAGATCAGCGCTGGCTGTACAGCTGGCAGCACAAGGGCGGTCTGGATTCACGCCTGCTGACCGAGGTCGACTACACAGATATCAGCGATCCGTACTACTTCCAGGACCTGTCCACCGACCTGGGTATCGACACCCCAACATATGTCAACCAGCGCGGCACCCTGACGTGGCGAGGCGACAGCTACACAGCCCGCCTGAATGCCCAAGCCTACGAGATGGCGACGGTCACCGACATCACCCCGTACGACCGCCTGCCGCAGCTGACCCTGAACGGCAAGCTGCCCTTTGAAACAGGTCCATTCGACTTGGGTTACGCAGCTGAATTCGTGCGTTTCGACCGCAATCTGCGCAACGGCGTATTTACCGACGAGAATGGAAACACCAAAGACAGCAACGGCAACGACTTGCTGTGGCTTGACTCAAGAATCGAAGGCCTAGACCGCGCCAATGGTGATCGCGCGCACATCGAACCGAGCGTCAGCATGCCAATGGACTGGAGCTGGGGCTACATCAAGCCAACACTCAAACTACTGAGTACCCAGTACGATCTTAGCCTCGACCAGCAAGGCAAAGCAGATATGCTGGCCGATAATGAGGTCTTTGACAGCAGCCAAAACCGCCAACTGGAGCTCTATCGCCTAGACAGCGGCCTGTACTTTGATCGTAACTCCTCGTTCTTCGGAAATGGTTACCGTCAGACCCTTGAGCCTCGCGCGATGTACCTCTATGTGCCGCACGAGAAACAAGATGAAATCCCAGTCTTCGACAGTGCAGAAAGCAGCTTCAGCTACAGCTCCCTATGGCGTGAGAACCGCTTCTCTGGCAAAGATAGGATCGGCGACGAAAACCGCTTGTCACTGGGCGCTACCAGTCGCTGGATCGAACCAAACGGTTTCGAGCGTCAGCAGGTCAGCTTCGGCCAAGCACTGTACTTTGCCGACCGAAAAGTACAGATGCGTGGCATCGACTACCGCGAGCGTGATGATGCGCGCACATCTACGTCGCCCTACGCGCTGGACTACCTGTACCGCTTCAACCGCGACTGGCGCACCAGCCTGAACCTGGCCCAAGAGCGCTCGCTGGGGCAGACCCGCTCTGGCAGCCTGATGTTCCATTACCAGCCGGAAAACAACCCGAACAAGGTGGTCAACTTCGGTTACCGCTACCGCAATGACGCCGTCGTCTATAACTCGACCGAAGGCAAGTGGCAGCAGGGCGGTGACTACACCGACCCAGTCACCGGCGAAGTGATCAAGGACTACTACAAGATCGACCAGCACGACGCCTCCGTCATCTGGCCGATGGTTCCGCAGTGGAATGCGATTGCCCGCTGGCAGTATGACTACAACCGCAGCCGCACTCTGGAGGCCTTCGGTGGCTTCGAGTACGACAGCTGCTGCTGGAAGCTGCGTCTGATCAACCGCTACTGGGTCGACTATGACGAATACAGTCTGTCGCCCAACCTGAACGAAGAAGCCGACCGCGGCATCTTCCTGCAAATCGTGCTGAAAGGCCTCGGCGGGGTCGTTGGCAACAAGGTAGAGACTTTCCTCGACCAGGGCATCCAAGGTTACCGTGAACGTGAAGATCAAGCTTTCTGATTGCCTGCGCCCCCTGCTGTTGGGCGCCCTCATCAGCCAGGCCTGCAGCCTGCCGGCCCTGGCTGAAGTCACCGCACTGGACCGCGTGGTGGCCATCGTCGATAACGACGTGGTCATGCAGAGCCAGCTCGACCAGCGCCTGCGCGAAGTGCAGCAAACCATCGCCAAGCGTGGCGCAGCACTGCCGCCCGAGCATGTGCTCAGCCAGCAGGTGCTGGAGCGCCTGATCATCGAGAACATTCAGCTACAGATCGGCGACCGTTCGGGCATCCGCATCACCGATGAGGAACTGAACCAGGCCGTGGCGACCATTGCCCAGCGCAACAACCTGACCCTCGAGCAATTCAGCCAGGCCTTGCAGCGCGATGGTCTGTCTCTGGATGACGCCCGCGAGCAGGTGCGCCGCGAAATGATCATCAGCCGCGTACGTCAGCGCCGTGTTGCCGAGCGCATTCAGGTGACCGATCAGGAAGTGGAGAACTTCCTCGCCTCTGACCTCGGCAAGATTCAGCTTTCCGAAGAGTTCCGCCTGGCCAACATCCTTATCCCGGTCCCGGAAGGTTCCTCCTCGGAGACCATCCAGGCAGCCCAGCGCCAGGCCGACGAGCTGTACCAGCAGCTGCGTCAGGGTGCGGACTTCGCCCAGCTGGCGATCTCCCGCTCGGCCGGCGACACCGCTCTGGAAGGCGGCGAAATCGGCTGGCGCAAGGCTGCCCAGCTGCCAGCGCCCTTCGACAGCATGGTCAGCGCACTGAGCAAGGGGGAAGTCACCGAGCCCGTTCGCACCGCCAGCGGCTTCAACATCATCAAGCTGCTCGACAAGCGTGGCGGCGACACCCAGCTGCGCGATGAAGTGCATGTGCGCCACATCCTGCTCAAGCCCAGCGAAATCCGCAGCGAAGAGCAGACCCGTCAGTTGGCCGAACGCCTGTATGAACGTATTCAGTCCGGCGAAAGCTTCGCCGAGCTGGCCAAGACCTTCTCCGAAGACCCGGGTTCGGCCCTGCATGGCGGCGAACTGGACTGGATTGACCCCAACGCTCTGGTTCCGGAGTTCCGTGCCGAGATGGAGCGCAGCCAGGTCGGTCAGGTCTCCAAGCCGTTCAAGAGCCCGTTCGGCTATCACGTACTGGAAGTCCTCGGCCGCCGTGCCACCGACAGCAGCGAGCAGTTCCGCAAGCAACAGGCGCTGAACCTGCTGCGCAACCGCAAGTACGACCTCGAACTGCAGAGCTGGCTGCGCCAGATCCGCGACGAGGCCTACGTCGAAAGCAAGCTGTAACAGCCAGAGCGATACCCAAAAGCCCGGCGCTGCGCCGGGCTTTTTGCGTCTGGCCGTTATAGACTGAAAGCCGCAACAGCCTGCCATCCCGAGACTGCAAGCATGACCTACCCACTCCCCTTTGCCCTGACGCCTGGCGAACCGGCCGGTATCGGCCCTGACCTGTGCCTGCTGCTCGCGCGCGAACAACAGCCTGCCGCACTGGTGGCCGTGGCCAGCCAGCCCCTGCTGCAGCAACGCGCCCGAGAACTTGGCCTGGTCATCGAGCTGATCAGCGTGACACCGGACAACCTGCCGATCACCCCGGCCGCTGCCGGCAGCCTTTACGTCTGGGATACCCCGTTGCATGCCGAGGTCGCGGCGGGCCAGTTGAACGTGCAGAACGCTCCCTACGTGCTGGAAACCCTGCGCAGGGCCGGTGAGGGCTGCCGCGACGGACTGTTCGCCGGGATGATCACCGCCCCGGTGCACAAGGGCGTGATCAACGAAGCGGGTATCCCCTTCTCCGGGCACACGGAATTTCTTGCCGAACTGACTGAAACGCCGCAGGTAGTCATGATGCTCGCCACCCGCGGCCTGCGAGTGGCCCTAGTGACCACCCACCTGCCGCTGCGCGACGTGGCCGATGCCATCACCGCCGACCGACTGAGCTGGGTGGCGCGCATCCTCCATACCGACCTGCGGGACAAGTTCGGCATCACCCAGCCGCGCATACTGGTCTGCGGCCTCAACCCGCACGCTGGCGAAGGCGGCCACCTGGGCCGCGAGGAAATTGAGGTAATCGAACCCGCTCTCGAAGCCCTGCGTGCCGAGGGGCTTAACCTGATCGGCCCGCTGCCGGCCGATACCCTGTTCACCCCCAAGCATCTGGAACACTGCGATGCCGTGCTGGCCATGTATCACGATCAGGGCTTGCCTGTGCTCAAGTACAAGGGATTCGGTGCCGCGGTGAACGTGACGCTGGGCCTGCCGATCATCCGCACCTCCGTCGACCACGGCACGGCGCTGGATCTGGCCGGCACAGGCCGCGTCGAGACCGGCAGCCTGCAGGTGGCCATCGAGACCGCACTGGAGATGGCCCGCAGCAGCCGGTCAGCCTGAGTCGCTGCGAGCAGGCCCCGCGACCTGTTAAGCTTGCACATCCGCCGGACCGGCCGCAGCCGTCCGGCCTGACCGTTTTTCGAGCACCCGTCCATGAGCGAACTCTACGTCCACCGCGCGCGCAAACGCTTCGGCCAGAACTTTCTGCACGATGCCGGCGTGATCCACCGCATTCTGCGCGCGATCCACGCCAAGGCCGGCCAGCACCTGCTGGAAATCGGCCCGGGCCAGGGTGCCCTGACCGAAGGCCTGATCGGCAGTGGCGCCAAGCTGGACGTGATCGAGCTGGACCAGGACCTGGTGCCGCTGCTCAAGCTGCGTTTCGGTATCAACCCGCAGTTCACCCTGCACCAGGGCGATGCCCTGAAGTTCGATTTCGCCAGCATCGGCAGCCCGAGCGACAAGCTGCGGGTGGTCGGCAACCTGCCGTACAACATCTCCACCCCGCTGATCTTCCACCTCCTAGACCATGCCGACGTGATCGAGGACATGCACTTCATGCTGCAGAAGGAAGTGGTCGAGCGCCTGGCCGCCGAGCCAGGTGGTGGCGACTGGGGCCGACTGTCGATCATGGTGCAGTACCACTGCCGCGTGGAGCACCTGTTCAACGTCGGCCCCGGCGCGTTCAATCCGCCGCCCAAGGTCGACTCGGCCATCGTTCGTCTGGTGCCGCACGCCGTGCTGCCACACCCGGCCAAGGACGCCAGGCTGCTGGAGCGCGTGGTGCGCGAAGCCTTCAACATGCGCCGCAAGACCCTGCGCAATACCCTCAAGCAACTGCTGAGCAACGAAGACATCGAAGCCGCCGGCGTCGATGGCAGCCTGCGTCCCGAACAGCTCGACCTGGCCGCCTTCGTGCGCCTGGCCGACCGCCTGGCCGAGCGCGGCCTCCCTGCCTGATTGCGCCGAGGATCACCCATGAGCCAGCCTGCGCCTTACCAGATCGATGTCAGCGTCACCACGCGCTACCTGCCAGAACAGTCGCAGCCGGAGCAGAACCGCTTCGCCTTCTCCTACACGGTCACCATCAGCAACAGCGGAGGTCTGGCCGCCAAGCTGACCAGCCGCCACTGGATCATCACCGATGGCGATGCCCGTGTGCAGGAAGTCCGCGGCCCCGGCGTGATCGGCCAGCAGCCGACCATCGAGCCGGGCGCCAGCCACACCTACAGCAGCGGCACCGTACTGGCCACCCGCGTGGGCATCATGCAGGGCAGTTACCAGATGCTGGGCGCCGACGGCACCAAGTTCGACGCCGAGATCAAACCCTTCCGACTGGCGGTACCGGGGGCCCTGCACTGATGGCGTTGTATGCCGTCGGCGATCTGCAGGGCTGCCTTGAGCCCCTGCAATGCCTGCTGAACAAGGTCGGCTTCAATCCGCAGATCGACCGTCTGTGGCTGGTCGGTGATCTGGTGAACCGCGGCCCGCAGTCGCTGGAAACACTGCGCTTTCTCTATGGCATGCGCCAGGCCGTAACCTGCGTGCTGGGCAACCACGACCTGCACCTGCTGGCGGTGGCATACAACATCGAGCGCCTGAAAAAAGCCGATACCCTGCGCGAGATCATCGAGGCGCCTGACTGCGACCAACTGATCGACTGGCTGCGCCGGCAGAAGCTGATGCACTACGACCCGGTGCGCGATGTGGCAATGGTTCACGCCGGTCTGCCGCCACAGTGGAGCGTCCGCAAGGCGCTCAAGCGCGCGGCCGAAGTCGAGGCCGTGCTGCGCGACGACGACGCACTGCCGCTGTTTCTCGACGGCATGTACGGCAACGAACCCACCCGCTGGAGCGGCAAACTCAAGGGCATCGAGCGCCTGCGGGTGATCACCAACTGCCTGACCCGCCTGCGCTTCTGCACGGCCGATGGCACCCTCGACCTCAAGAGCAAGGAAGGCGTCGGCACCGCCCCCAGTGGCTATGCCCCCTGGTTCAGCTGGCCGCAGCGCAAGAGCCGTGGCCAGCGCATCCTGTTCGGTCACTGGGCTGCCCTCGAAGGCAATTGCAAGGAGCCCGGAGTCATCGCCCTAGACAGTGGCTGTGTCTGGGGCGGCAAGATGACCCTGCTGAACGTCGACAGCGGCGAAATGCACCGATGCGCCTGCAGCCGCCCCGCCAACCTGAAGAGCTGAGAACGACCATGAGCGAGTTTCAACGCATCGCCCCGGAACAGGCCCGCCCCCTGCTGCAACAGGGCGCCCAACTGGTGGACATCCGCGACCCGCAGAGCTTTGCCGCCGGTCACATGATTGGCGCCGTGCATCTGGACAACCATTCGCTGCCGGACTTCATAGCCGGCGCCGACTTCGACAAGCCACTGGTGGTGGTCTGCTACCACGGCAATTCCAGCCAGAGCGCCGCCGCCTATCTGGCCCATCAGGGCTTCAGTGAGGTCTACAGTCTGGATGGTGGCTTCGAGCTGTGGCGCAGCCTCTATCCGCAGGACACAGCGCAAAGCTCCGCCGAATAATTTTCCGCCCGCCAAGCCCGTAGCCCGCGCGGGCTTGGCCCTCTTGTTACAAAGCCGCACCCCCTTGCGGCCTTGACCCTCGCCAAAGCGAACTATCCTTAACCTCAGGCCATCCAAAACAGCGGAGAGCCGGCACACCGGTTCCGGGGCCTTCGGCAGCGACTTTAGGTGTTCTGGGGGATGTTCATCGGTCACGCCCGTGACCGCCCGCCTGCACCCGCCCGATACCCCGAGCCGGCTCCAGTCAGCGAGCGAGGTGAGGTCATGAGCATCTTCAGCCACTTCCAGCAACGTTTCGAGTCGACCCGGCAGGAAGAGATTTCCCTGCAGGAGTACCTGGAAATCTGCAAGCAGGACCGCAGTGCTTATGCCACGGCGGCAGAACGCATGCTGATGGCCATCGGTGAACCGGAACTCTTCGACACCGCCCACGACCCCAGGCTGTCGCGGATTTTCTCCAACAAGGTGATCCGCCGCTATCCGGCCTTCGCCGACTTCCATGGCATGGAGGAATGCATCGACCAGATCGTCGCCTTCTTCCGTCATGCGGCTCAGGGCCTGGAAGAGAAGAAGCAGATTCTCTACCTGCTGGGGCCGGTGGGCGGCGGCAAGTCGTCACTGGCCGAGAAGCTCAAGCACCTGATCGAGCATGTGCCCTTCTACGCCATCAAGGGGTCACCGGTGTACGAGTCGCCACTGGGGCTGTTCAATGCCGAAGAAGACAGCGCCATCCTCGAAGAGGACTACGGCATCCCACGGCGCTACCTGAACTCGATCATGTCGCCCTGGGCGACCAAGCGCCTGGCCGAATTCGGTGGCGACATCAGCCAGTTCCGCGTGGTCAAACTGTACCCGTCGATCCTCAACCAGATCGCGGTGGCCAAGACCGAGCCCGGCGATGAAAACAACCAGGACATCTCCGCGCTGGTGGGCAAGGTGGATATCCGCAAGCTGGAGGAATTCCCGCAGAACGACGCTGACGCCTACAGCTACTCGGGCGCCCTGTGCCGGGCCAATCAGGGCCTGATGGAATTCGTCGAGATGTTCAAGGCGCCGATCAAGGTGTTGCACCCGCTGCTCACCGCCACTCAGGAGGGCAACTACAACAGCACCGAAGGCCTTGGCGCGCTGCCTTTCAGCGGCGTCATCCTGGCCCACTCCAACGAGTCGGAGTGGCACAGCTTCCGCAACAACAAGAACAACGAGGCATTCATCGACCGCATCTACATCGTCAAGGTGCCTTACTGCCTGCGCGTGTCCGATGAAGTGAAGATCTACGACAAACTGCTGGCCAACAGCTCGCTGGCGCGCGCCCACTGCGCGCCGGACACCCTGAAGATGCTGGCGCAGTTCTCCGTGCTCTCGCGTCTGAAGGAACCGGAAAATTCCAACGTCTACTCGAAGATGCGCGTCTACGACGGCGAGAACCTCAAGGACACCGACCCCAAGGCCAAGTCGCTGCAGGAATACCGCGACACCGCCGGGGTAGATGAGGGCATGAACGGTCTGTCGACCCGCTTCGCCTTCAAGATTCTGTCCAAGGTGTTCAACTTCGACCCCCATGAGGTGGCCGCCAACCCGGTGCACCTGCTCTATGTGCTGGAGCAGCAGATCGAGCAGGAGCAGTTCCCGGCGGAAACCCGCGAGCGCTACCTGCGCTACATCAAGGAATACCTGGCGCCGCGCTATGTCGATTTCATCGGCAAGGAAATCCAGACCGCCTACCTGGAGTCCTACAGCGAATACGGACAGAACATCTTCGACCGCTATGTGCTGTACGCCGACTTCTGGATTCAGGATCAGGAATACCGCGACCCGGAAACCGGCGAGATTCTCAACCGCGCCTCGCTCAACGAGGAACTGGAGAAGATCGAGAAACCAGCCGGTATCAGCAACCCGAAGGATTTCCGCAACGAGATCGTCAACTTCGTGCTGCGCGCGCGGGCCAACAACAACGGCAAGAATCCGACCTGGATGTCCTACGAGAAGCTGCGCGTGGTGATCGAGAAGAAGATGTTCTCCAACACCGAGGACCTGCTGCCGGTCATCAGCTTCAACGCCAAGGGCAGCAAGGACGATCAGCAGAAGCACAACGACTTCGTGCGGCGCATGGTCGAGCGCGGCTACACCGAGAAGCAGGTGCGCCTGCTGTCGGAGTGGTATCTGCGCGTCCGCAAGTCGCAGTAAGCGCGCGCCGCCGGCGGGCCATGCGGCCCGCCGTGCTGCCCCCTGAGCCTGGCCCGGAGAACGGCTATGAGCTACGTCATCGACCGGCGGCTGAACGGCAAGAACAAGAGCACGGTCAACCGCCAGCGCTTCCTGCGCCGCTACCGCGAGCACATCAAAAAAGCGGTGGAGGATGCGGTCAGCCGCCGCTCCATCACCGACATGGAGCACGGCGAGCAGATCAGCATTCCCGGCCGCGACATCGACGAGCCGGTGCTGCACCATGGTCGCGGCGGCCGGCAGACCCAGGTACACCCGGGTAACAAGGAATTCACCAGCGGAGAGCACATCAGCCGGCCACAGGGCGGCGCCGGTGGACGCGGGAGCGGCAAGGCGAGCAATTCCGGCGAGGGCATGGACGAGTTCGTCTTTCAGATCACCCAGGACGAATTCCTCGATTTCATGTTCGAGGATCTGGCTCTGCCCAATCTGGTCAAGCGTCACCTGACCGGCATCGACAGTTTCAAGACAGTGCGCGCCGGGATCAGCAACGAAGGCAACCCGTCGCGCATCAATATCGTCCGCACCCTGCGTTCGGCCCATGCGAGGCGCATTGCCCTGTCCGGCTCCAGCCGCGGCAAACTGAAACTGGCGCTGGCCGAGCTGGATCGCCTGAAGAGCGAAGAGCCGGACAACCTCGCCGCCATCGCCGCCACCGAGGAAGAGATCAGCCGCCTGCGCCGGCGCATCGACAAGGTGCCGTTTCTCGACACCTTCGACCTCAAGTACAACCTGCTGAGCAAGCAGCCCAACCCCACTTCCAAGGCCGTGATGTTCTGCATCATGGACGTGTCCGGCTCGATGACCCAGGCCACCAAGGACATCGCCAAACGCTTCTTCATCCTCCTCTATCTGTTTCTCAAGCGCAGCTACGACAAGATCGAGGTGGTGTTTATCCGCCACCATACGAGTGCCAAAGAGGTCGATGAGGAGGAGTTCTTCTACTCGCGGGAAACCGGCGGCACCATCGTCTCCAGCGCGCTCAAGCTGATGCAGGAAATCATGGCCGAGCGCTATCCGGCCCATGAATGGAACATCTATGGCGCCCAGGCCTCCGACGGCGACAACTGGAACGACGACTCGCCCGTGTGCCGCGAAATCCTGCTCAAGCAGATCATGCCGTTCATGCAGTACTTCACCTACGTCGAGATCACCCCGCGCGAACACCAGGCCCTGTGGTTCGAATACGAAAGCGTGGGCGAAGCCTTCCCCGACAGTTTCGCCCAGCAGCAGATCGTCGCCGCCGCCGATATCTACCCGGTGTTCCGCGAACTGTTCCAGAGGAGGATCAGCGCATGAGTGCCCGCCCGCGCCAGCCGATCTCCAGTGGCTCGGAATGGAGCTTCGAGCTGATCCAGCAGTACGACCGCGAGATCGCCCGTCTCGCCGAGCGCTATGCGCTGGACACCTACCCCAACCAGATCGAGGTGATCACCGCTGAACAGATGATGGATGCCTACGCCTCGGTCGGCATGCCCATCGGCTACCACCACTGGTCCTATGGCAAACACTTCCTCGCCACCGAGAAAGGCTACTCGCGCGGGCAGATGGGCCTGGCCTACGAGATCGTGATCAACTCCGATCCGTGCATTGCCTACCTGATGGAAGAAAACACCATGTGCATGCAGGCGCTGGTGATCGCCCACGCCTGCTACGGCCACAACAGTTTCTTCAAGGGCAACTACCTGTTCCGCAGCTGGACCGACGCCAGCTCGATCATCGATTACCTGGTGTTCGCCAAGCAGTACATCATGCAGTGCGAGGAGCGCCACGGCATCGACGCCGTGGAGGAACTGCTGGACTCCTGCCATGCCCTGATGAACTACGGCGTCGACCGCTACAAGCGCCCCTACCCGATCTCCGCCGAGGAAGAACGGCAACGGCAGAAGGAGCGGGAGGAGCAGCTGCAGCGGCAGGTCAACGACCTGTGGCGCACCATTCCCAAGACCGGCGACAAGCAAAAGGCCAGCGACGGCAAGCGCTGGCCGGCCGAGCCGCAGGAGAACATCCTGTATTTTCTGGAGAAACACGCGCCGTTGCTGGAGCCCTGGCAGCGCGAGGTGGTGCGCATCGTGCGCAAGGTCGCCCAGTACTTCTACCCGCAGCGCCAGACCCAGGTGATGAACGAGGGCTGGGCCACCTTCTGGCACTACACGCTGCTCAATGACCTGTACGACGAAGGCCTGGTCACCGACGGCTTCATGCTGGAATTCCTCCAGTACCACACCAGCGTGGTGTTCCAGCCGAGCTTCGACAGCCCCTACTACAACGGCATCAACCCCTATGCCCTGGGCTTTGCCATGTATCAGGACATCCGCCGCATCTGCGAAAACCCCACCGACGAGGACAAACGCTGGTTCCCCGACATTGCCGGCAGCGACTGGCTGTCGACCCTGAAATTCGCCATGCAGAGCTTCAAGGACGAAAGCTTCATCCTGCAGTACCTGTCACCCAAGGTGATCCGCGACTTCAAGCTGTTCAGCATCATCGACGATGACCAGAAGGACGACCTGCTGGTGTCGGCAATCCACGATGAGCCCGGCTACAGGCATATCCGCGAGCTGCTGGCGGCGCAGTACAACCTGGGCAACCGCGAACCCAACGTGCAGATCTGGAATGTCGACCGCCGCGGCGACCGCTCGCTGACCCTGCGCCATACCCAGCACGACCGCAAACCGCTGGCCGACTCCTGTGACGAAGTGATGAAGCACCTGCACCGCCTGTGGGGGTTCGACATTCATCTGGAAAGCGTGCAGGGCGAGCAGGTGGTACGCACCCGGCATATGCCGCTCAAACCGTCGCTGGAAAGCGAGCAGCCGCGCCTGGACCTGATCGTCCCGCCCATTTGATCGGTTGACCCGCATGGTCCTGCGTCACAGCATCGGCGGCACATTCCAAGAGCGAGCGGTCATGCGCCTGTTTGTCATTCTCCTGCTGATCATGGGCCTGGCCACCTGCGCCAGTGTCATTCCGCAATCCGAGATCATCACCCCGGCCAGCCCGGCCCTGAGCGGACTGCAGCGCTACCAGCTGATCGCCCCGGAACAGGCCCTGCAGGGCGAGCCGCCCTTCCGCCAGCGCTACGCCGAGCTGGCCATCGAGCTGCAGCGGGGCCTGGCCGAGCAGGGCTATCAGCAGGACACCCGGCATCCACAACTGCGGGTCTACTACTGGCTGGCCGTGCAGGATCAGCCACTGGAGTTCCGCGTCGACAACCCCGGCCTGCTCGGCCCCTACCAGAGCATCCACCGGTTGCGCGACAACACCGGCACCCTGCGCGTGCGCCTCACCGATCTGCAGGATCAAACGCTCTGGGAAGGCAAGGTCAGCACCGGTCTGAGCCCTGAGCGCGACAGCGCCGAGCTGCTACAGCAGGCTCTGGGCGCACTGCTCCGGCAAATCCCGCAGGCCACCCGGTCCACGATGAACTAAGACGCCCACTGCGCCGACCGGTATGCTTAGCGGCAACGGAGGTCGGCATGCAGATTTATAAAGTGGGCGGCGCGGTACGCGATCGGTTACTCGGTCGCGCGGTAACCGATATCGACTGGTTGGTGGTCGGGGCCGATGCCCAGGCCATGCAGACCCTTGGCTATCGTCCGGTGGGCGGGGATTTCCCGGTATTTCTCCACCCGCAGACGGCCGAGGAATACGCACTGGCACGAACCGAGCGCAAGAGTGGCGTGGGCTATGGCGGCTTTACCTTCTACGCCAGCCCGGATGTGACGCTGGAAGAAGACCTGATCCGCCGCGACCTCACCGTCAACGCCATGGCCGAAGATGAGCAGGGGCGTGTCATCGACCCTTACGGCGGGCAGCGTGACCTGGCCGACTGCGTGCTGCGCCACGTCTCCCCGGCCTTCGCCGAAGACCCGCTGCGCGTGCTGCGCGTCGCCCGCTTCGCGGCCCGCTATGCGCCGCTGGGCTTTCGCGTGGCCGAGGAGACCCTTGCTCTGATGCGCCAGATCGCCGAGTCCGGCGAACTGGCCGCGCTGACGGCCGAACGCAGCTGGAAGGAAGTCTCCCGGGCCCTGATGGAGCCCCGCCCGGAGGTCTTCATCGAAGTGCTGCGTAACTGCGGCGCCCTGGCCGCCTGGCTGCCGGAAGTGGATACGCTGTTTGGCGTACCGCAGACCGCCACCCACCATCCCGAAGTCGACACCGGCGTGCACGTACTCATGGTGCTGCGTCAATGCGCCGAGCACGACCAGCCGCTGAGCGTGCGCTGGGCCAGCCTGCTGCACGATGTAGGCAAGGGGCTGACGCCAGAGAGCGAGTGGCCACGCCACATCGCCCACGAACACAAGGGTTTGCGTCTGATCAAGGCGATCAACCAGCGCAGCAAGGTACCCAGGGAATGCGCCGAGCTGGCCCTGCTGGTCGGCGAATACCACACCCACGGCCACCGTGCGCTGGAACTGCGCGCCGACACGCTGCTCAAGCTGCTGCAGAGCTTCGATGCCTATCGCCGCCCGCAGCGCTTTGCCGAGTTTGTCGCCGCCTGTGAAATGGATGCCCGCGGCCGCCTGGGCTTCGAACAGCGCGACTACCCGCAGGCAGCCTATCTGCTGGGCGCGGCAGAGGTCGCCCGTCAGGTAGCCGTGCAGCCACTGGTCGAACAGGGTTTCAAGGGTGCGGATCTGGGTGAGGCCCTGCAGCGCGAGCGGCTCAGGGCACTGAGCGCGTACAAGGCTGCCAGCGGCAACCTTAAAGAGGATTGAGCGGTGCCGGGTACGCCTGCAACAGGCTATCCGGCGTCAGCGCCTGCCCGCGCCAGCTGAATGCCACCGGCCACAATTGCTGCTCGCTATGCATGGTGCCCCACAACTCGGCAAACGACTGTCCTGCCCCGGGATGTTTCTGCGCCGGCGCGAGCAGGGCCAGGGGCCAGAGGACAAAGGCATTCTTGAGAATTTCCGCTCGCGGCAGGGTCAGTCCCTCGAATTCGCCGACCCGGTCACCGTAGAGCAGCACGTCGATATCCAGCGGCAGCCCCTTGCGCCCGGGGGCATAACGGCCGTTGTCGGCCTCGATGGCCTTCAGCCAGCGGTCCAGTTCGGCCAGACTCAAGGCCGTTTCGGCCTGCACCACCAGATTGAAGAAAGGACCGCTTTTGATACCCACGGCCTGGCTCTCGAACACCGGCGAGCAGCGCAGGTTTATCAGGAACGCCGACAGCGCCTCCAGACCGGCGAGCAGATGGCGCTCACGCTCGATATTGCTACCGAGACCCAGAAAAACAGTGGTCAGCGACATCCGCGCTCAATCTCCACGCCCACGCCGCGTGCCGCCGGCACCGCACCGGGCTTGGTCAGCTTGAGACGCAGCCAGCGGATGCCGAATTCGCTCATCAGCAAGGCGGCCAGACGCTCGGCGAAAGTCTCCACCAGCTGGAATTGCGCGCCCTCGGCAAACTGCTGGATGCGCGCCGAGACTGTCGCGTAGTCGAGCGCCAGACTCAGGTCGTCGTTTGCCGCGGGCAGGCTGTTATCCCAGGCAAACTGCAGATCGAGGCTCAGGCACTGGCGGATTTTGCGCTCCCAGTCGTACACACCGATCACGGTATCGACCTCCAGCCCCTCGATGAAAACCATGTCCACGTCTGTGCTGCCTCGTTACAATCGGGGCTCACACGCCCCGGAATGGATACCATGTTCTGGCTGTTGGCGATCCTCGCCTACCTGCTTGGCTCCCTGTCCTTCGCCATCCTGCTCAGTCGCCTGGCAGGTCTGGGCGACCCGCGCACGGCGGGCTCCGGCAACCCCGGCGCCACCAACATGCTGCGCGTGGCCGGCAAAAAACTCGCTCTCCTCACCCTGCTCGGTGATCTGAGCAAAGGCCTGCTACCGGTAGCCGTCGCCTGGGGCGCCGGCTTCAATCTGCAGGAACAAGCCTGGATCGGTCTGGCGGCGGTAGTCGGCCACCTCTACCCGGTATTTTTCCGTTTCCAGGGCGGCAAGGGCGTTGCCACCGCCGCGGGCATGCTGCTGGGCCTTTATCCACCCGCCGCCGTGCTCGCACTGGCAGCCTGGGCCCTGACCTTCAAGCTCAGCCGCACCAGCTCACTCGCCTCGCTGACCGCCACTCCGCTGACCCTGCCACTGCTGGCCTGGCAGCAACCGGCGGCCTTGTTGCCGATGAGTGTACTGACCGTGCTCATCGTCTGGCGTCACCGCAGCAATCTACGCGACCTGCTGGCCGGGCGCGAACGACATTTCTGACCTGCACACATGAACCGCGCTCACAGTGGCGGCAGACTATCCATCGGCCAGCGCGCCTGCACACTGATCGCCAGTCCTTCATGCTGACCGGCCAGCAGGCGCTGGCAACCGGCATAGGCAATCATCGCGCCGTTATCGGTACAAAAACGCGGGCGCGCATAGAACACCTGCCCCTTGAGCCCCGCCAGCATCTGCTCCAGAGACTGACGCAGCGCCTGATTGGCACTGACTCCGCCGGCAATCACCAGGCTGCTCAGCCCGGTCTGCCTGAGCGCGCGCTGGCACTTGATGGTCAGGGTGTCGACCACTGCCTCCTGAAAGCCACGGGCGATATCGCAGCGGGTCTGCTCGCTCAGATCGCCGGCCTGCTGGCACTGCTGCCAGGCATTCAAGGCCGCCGTTTTCAGACCGCTGAAGCTGAACTCCAGCCCCGGCCGGTCGGTCATCGGTCGCGGGAACTTGAAGCGTCCGGCCACGCCCTGCTCGGCCAGGCGGGCAATCTCAGGTCCGCCCGGATAGGGCAGCCCCATCAACTTGGCGGTTTTGTCGAACGCCTCGCCGGCGGCATCGTCGATCGACTCGCCCAGCAGCTCATAACGGCCGATGCCATCGACCCGCACCAATTGGGTGTGGCCGCCAGAGACCAGCAGGGCGACAAACGGAAACTGCGGCGGCTGCTCTTCCAGCATGGGGGCCAGCAGATGACCTTCCATATGGTGCACCCCGACCGCCGGAACGCCCCAGGCAAAGGCCAGCGCCTGCGCGCAGGACGCGCCGACCAGCAACGCCCCCACCAGGCCCGGTCCGGCGGTGTAGGCGATGGCATCGATATCCGTGGCCTCACGCCCGGCCTCGGACAGTACCTGGCGGATCAGCGGCAACATGCGCTTGACGTGATCACGCGAAGCCAGTTCCGGCACCACACCGCCATAGACGCGGTGCAGGTCGATCTGACTGAACAGGGCATCGGCCAGCAGGCCGCGCTCGCTGTCATAAAGCGCTACGCCGGTTTCGTCGCAGGAGGTTTCCAGTCCCAGTACAAGCATGTTCGGGCACAATCGGGGCTACCAAAGAGGCGCGCATGATAATGCGTCGTCCATCGGCCGAACCAGCGCTTTTCGATCAGAGGCTTTGCATTCCGAACGATCTGGCGTTAATATCCGCAGCCCTTGAAATCGACGTATTCCCGTGCCCTTGCCGGATAGCGTCGTCCATTCGGTAAAACAGTGAAGGTACGACCTGGATGCCAGCCGTCAAAGTTAAAGAGAACGAACCCTTCGACGTAGCTCTGCGTCGTTTCAAGCGCTCCTGCGAAAAGGCCGGTGTTCTGGCCGAAGTGCGCAGCCGCGAATTCTACGAAAAGCCGACCACTGAGCGTAAGCGCAAAGCTGCCGCTGCAGTGAAGCGTCACGCCAAGAAAGTGCAGCGCGAACAGCGCCGTCGCGAGCGCCTGTACTGAGTTATCAGTCGCGCACTTGACGCCCCGCATGACCCGGCCCCGGCCGGGTTTTGCATTTCTGGGCAAAAGATTTCCGTGTCCCTCCGCCTGGCAGTATCCTCCCGTCCATGGCCGGCATGATTCCGCAATCATTCATCGATGATCTTCTCAACCGCACCGACATCGTCGAAGTGGTGGGTTCGCGCATTCAGCTGAAAAAGGCCGGCAAGAACTACAGCGCACGCTGCCCCTTCCATAACGAGAAGACCCCCTCGTTCAGCGTCAGCCCGGACAAGCAGTTCTACTACTGCTTCGGCTGCGGCGCCGGCGGCAACGCCCTCGGCTTTGTCATGGACCATGACAACCTCGACTTCGTCCAGGCCGTCGAAGACCTGGCCAAGCGCGCCGGCATGGATGTGCCCCGGGAAGAAGGGCGCAGCAACAAGCCGCGCCAACCCACCGATTCACCGCTTTACCCCTTGCTGACGGCCGCCGCCGACTACTACCGCCAGGCCCTGAAGAGCCACCCCAGCCGCCAGGCGGCGGTGAACTACCTGAAAGGCCGCGGCCTGACCGGCGAGATTGCCCGCGACTTCGGCCTTGGCTTCGCCCCGCCGGGCTGGGACAACCTGTTCAAGCATCTGGGCGGCGACGCCCTGCAGGTCAAGGCAATGATCGACGCCGGCCTGCTGATCGAGAACGCCGAAACCGGCAAACGCTATGACCGCTTTCGCGACCGCGTGATGTTCCCGATCCGCGACAGCCGCGGACGCATCATCGCCTTTGGCGGCCGCGTGCTTGGCGATGACAAGCCGAAGTACCTGAACTCCCCGGAAACTCCGGTCTTTCACAAGGGCCAGGAACTCTATGGCCTGTTTGAAGCCCGCAAGAACAACCGCAACCTCGACGAGATCATGGTGGTTGAGGGCTACATGGACGTGATCGCCTTGGCCCAGCAGGGCCTGCGCAACGCGGTAGCGACACTGGGCACCGCCACCAGCGAAGAACACATCAAGCGCCTGTTCCGCCTGGTACCGAACATCCTGTTCTGCTTCGACGGCGATCAGGCCGGGCGCAAGGCTGCCTGGCGCGCTCTGGAAGCCGTCATGCCTAACCTGCAGGACGGCCGCCGCGCGCGCTTCCTGTTCCTCCCCGAAGGCGAGGATCCGGACAGTCTGGTGCGCGCGGAGGGCCCCGACGCCTTCCGCGCACGCCTCAACCAACAAGCCCAGCCACTGGCCGATTACTTCTTCCAGCAACTGATGGATGAGGCCGACCCGCGCTCGCTGGAAGGCAAGGCACACCTGGCCACGCTGGCCACCCCGCTGATCGAGAAGATTCCCGGCATCAACCTGCGCACCCTGATGCACCAGCGCCTGAGAGAGCTGACCGGACTCAGCGCGCAGCCTGCCACTCCAGCAGCGCCCGCTCAACACAGCAGCCCGAGCGACGACTACTACCACGCGGGCGACGACAGCTATTACGACAGCGCCCCCACCTACGATCACTACGAAGCACCACCCAGCTACGCTGAAATCCCGCCGCCCGCTCGCGAAGGCCGCGGCAAGGGCAACTGGAAAAAAGGCGACAAACCCTGGCAGCACAAGGGCGAGCGCGGCGACTTTCAGCCCCGCGCGCCACGCACCGCTGTCAGCGTCGAGTCGCCAACCCTGAGCGCCTTGCGCACGCTGCTGCAGAACCCGCAACTGGCACTCAAGGTCGAGGATGCCAGCCACTTCGCCGCCGAAAACGACCTCTACGCCCAGTTGCTGGTCGCCCTGCTGGAAGCCCTGCAGAAGAACCCGCGCCTGACCACCCTGCAGCTGATTGCGCGCTGGCACGGCACCGAACAGGGGCGCCTGCTGCGCGCCATGGCGGAAAAGGAATGGCTGATTTCAGCCGACAACCTTGAACAACAGTTTTTCGACACTATAACTACCTTGGCAGCCCGCCAACGCGAGCAGCGCTTGGAACATTTGCTACGCAAGGCCCGTCAAAGTGACTTGAGCAGCGACGAGAAAGAGCAGCTACGCGAGCTGCTGACCCGCCAGACCTCCCCCGCCGCACCGTCCTCAACTGGCGTCTGAGGCCACGGATCGGGTATAATCCTCGGCTTATTTTTTGCCCGCCAAGACCTTCAGTGGATAGGGTGTTATGTCGAAAGAACAGCAGTCACGCTTGAAAGAGTTGATCACCCGCGGCCGTGAGCAGGGCTACCTGACTTACGCCGAGGTCAACGACCACCTGCCGGAAGATATTTCCGATCCGGAACAGGTCGAAGACATCATTCGCATGATCAACGACATGGGCATCAACGTATTCGAAACCGCCCCGGATGCGGATGCCCTGTTGCTGGCCGAAGCCGATACCGACGAAGCTGCTGCCGAAGAAGCCGCTGCCGCCCTTGCCGCAGTGGAAACCGATATCGGCCGCACCACCGACCCGGTGCGCATGTACATGCGCGAGATGGGTACCGTCGAGCTGCTGACCCGCGAAGGCGAGATCGAAATCGCCAAGCGCATCGAGGAAGGCATCCGCGAAGTGATGAGCGCCATCGCTCACTTCCCGGGCAGCATCGAGTCGATCCTCGCCGAATACCAGCGCGTCACCAGCGAAGGTGGCCGCCTCTCCGACATCCTCAGCGGCTACATCGACCCGGATGACGGCAGCGTGCCGGCCGAAGAGGTCGAGCCTGTCGACCTGAAGGACGACAGCGCCTCCGAGAAGGACGACGAGGAAGAAGAAGGCGACGACAGCGAGGAAGAGGAAGGCGACGGCGGCCCGGATCCGGAAGAAGCCCTGCGCCGCTTCACCGCCGTTTCCGAGCAGCTGGAAAAGACCCGCAAGACCCTGAAGAAGCACGGTCGCAACAGCAAGCAGGGCGTCGCCGAACTGCTCAGCCTGGCCGAGCTGTTTATGCCGATCAAGCTGGTGCCCAAGCAGTATGAAGCCCTGGTCGCCATGGTTCGCGATGCACTGGAGCAGGTTCGCGCTCAGGAACGCGCCATCATGCAGCTGTGCGTGCGCGACGCCCGCATGCCGCGCCCGGACTTCCTCAAGCAGTTCCCAGGCAATGAAACCAACCTGGAATGGCTGGATGAAATTCTCAAGGGCAAGATCAAGTACGCCGAAGCTCTCAAGGCGCTGAAAGATGACGTACTGCGCAATCAGCAGAAGCTGGTCGACCTGGAGCAAAGCTGCGGTCTGACCATTGCCGAGATCAAGGACGTCAATCGCCGCATGTCCATCGGCGAAGCGAAAGCCCGCCGGGCGAAGAAGGAGATGGTCGAGGCCAACCTGCGCCTGGTGATCTCCATCGCCAAGAAGTACACCAACCGCGGCCTGCAGTTCCTCGACCTGATCCAGGAAGGCAACATCGGCCTGATGAAAGCCGTGGACAAGTTCGAATACCGCCGCGGCTACAAGTTCTCGACCTACGCCACCTGGTGGATTCGCCAGGCGATCACCCGTTCGATCGCCGACCAGGCGCGCACCATCCGTATTCCGGTACACATGATCGAGACGATCAACAAGCTCAACCGCATCTCCCGTCAGATGCTGCAGGAGATGGGCCGCGAACCCACGCCGGAAGAGCTTGGCGAGCGCATGGACATGCCGGAAGACAAGATCCGCAAGGTCCTGAAGATCGCCAAAGAGCCGATCTCGATGGAAACCCCGATCGGCGACGACGAAGACTCGCACCTGGGCGACTTCATCGAGGACTCCACCATGCAATCGCCGATCGACGTGGCGACCGTGGAAAGCCTCAAGGAAGCTACCCGCGAAGTGCTGGCCGGGCTCACCGCCCGCGAGGCCAAGGTACTGCGCATGCGCTTCGGCATCGACATGAATACCGACCACACCCTCGAGGAAGTCGGCAAGCAGTTCGATGTCACCCGTGAGCGGATTCGTCAGATCGAGGCAAAAGCCCTGCGCAAGCTGCGTCACCCATCACGAAGCGAGCACTTGCGCTCCTTCCTCGACGAGTAATGCACACAAAATCCCCGGCATCTGCCGGGGGTTTTGCTTTGTGCCAGCCAACTCCTAGACTCAGGGAAAAGCCCTGATTCATGGATGCTGCATGGCGCGCTTGTCGGTCCTGATTCTTCTGCTGCTGCTTGGCGCCACCCGCCCTGCCATCGCGCTTACCCTGAGCGACGCGGAGCGCGCTTGGCTGCAGCAACATCCAAAGCTGCGCTTGGGCATTGACCCTGCATGGGCTCCATTTGAATACCGCGACCGCAACGGCCGCCATCAGGGCTACGCAGCTGAAGTGCTCCATCTGCTTGAAAAACGCCTTGGAGTTGAGTTCATTCTTGGCCCACAACAGAGCTGGAGTGAGGCCCTGCAGCAAGCCAAGAATGAGCAACTGGATGTACTCAGCGCCATCTCGGCCACCCCTCAGCGCCGCCGTCACCTGCAATTCACCCGCCCATACCTGACCTTACCGATAGTCATCCTCAGTCGTAGTGACGGCCCACAGCCAAGCAGTATCGAGCAACTGCGGGGTTTGACAGTCGCCGTGGTAAGAGACTATGCCAGCCACGAACTGCTGGCACGGGAGCACCCTGAACTACAATTACTACCCAGCAGCACCAGCGAAAGCGCGGCACTATCCCTGCTGCTAAACCAAGCCGACGTGATGATCTCCGATTTCGCCTCGACCGCCTGGGTGGTGCAACAACACAAAGCCGGGGGATTACGCATCAGTGGCACAACGCCGTATGAATTTCGGCTTGCGATGGCCACACCGATCAGCAAGCCGATCCTTGCCAGCATTCTTAACAAAGCTATCGCGGACCTGCGTCCTGAAGAGCTGGCTCCCTTGCAAGCCCGCTGGCAACCGGCCCCACTGAGAGCCCAGGTCGACTGGCTAGCACTGGCGAGCATTACCTTACCTGCACTAGTGATACTGGCCGTGATGCTGCTGTTCATGCGCACACTGATTCGAAAGAACCACCAGCTTCGCCAGGAGGTGCATCATCGCGAGAAGCTGGAAAACCAGCTGAGCACTAGCCATCAGCAGTTCCGCAATTTGGTGGAGAACCTGCAGGCCATCGCATGGGAGATGGATCCACAGAGTCTGACTTTTACCTATGTTTCTCCACATGCCAGAAGGGTCCTGGGACTCAGCTCAGAGCACTGGCTGATGCCGAACTTCTGGCAACAGCAACTGCACCCCGATGATGCAGCTACAACCCTTCGCTCGCGCCGAGACGCCTTGCTTGCTCAAAAGGATCACACTCTTGATTACCGCCTGATCAACAGCGACGGAAAACCAGTCTGGATCCATGACATTGCCACCGTGAACCAGGATGACGCATACCCCGTATTACGCGGCCTTCTGCTCGATATCAGCCGTGAACGCCAAACTGAACAGGCTCTACGTCATTCAGAAGAGAAATTTGTTGCACTATTTCAGCAATGCCCAGACCTGATCGCCGTGATCGACCGACACAGCGGACGTCTGCTCGACGTCAACCAAGCCTTCACGCAACACCTACAAATCCCCACTCAAGAAGCTATTGGGAAAACCCCAACCGAGCTTGGCATCTGGTCGAGTCGCAGTGTTGGGCTACAGCTATTTAGCGAGCTTCAAGCTCACCAAATGCGCAACCTGGAAACAGCCTTCCGACGTCGTGATGGCAGCCTGTTTACGGGAGAGATCAGCGCCCAAAAAGTCGAACTCAGCGGCGTGCGCGCCCTGATGATCGTAGTGCGTGACATCAGCAGCCAACAGCAAGCCCGTGACCAGCTCAAGGCCAGCGAGGAGAAATTTGCGAAAGCATTCCAGGCCCTTCCCGAAGGTCTCCTCATCAGTCGCCGCGAGGATGGCCTAGTGCTGGACATAAATCAGGCCATGTGTCGCATCAGCGGCCTGGAGCACAAGGAATGCCTGGGTAAGACCACCATAGAGCTTGGCCTTTGGAATAACGGAGAAGACCGCGGGGAGGTTCTGCAACTCTTGGCAGAAGATCGATTACCACCGCGCATCATCGACCTAATCCATCGAGACGGCCGATTACGCCGCATCGAACTTGCACTTACAGCCATCGAACTGAACGGAGAACCCTGCCTGCTCGCGGACGCCCGCGATGTCACCGAACAGGAGCGCATGCAACTGCAACTCCGCCAAGCGGCTACTGTCTTCGAGAGCACTGCCGAAGCCGTAATGATCACCGACACCCATCAAGGCATCAGTGCCGTCAACCGCGCCTTCTGCATCATCAGCGGCTACGAAGAAGCCGAAGTGCTAGGAAAGACCCCGCGCATCCTCAGCTCAGGACGTCACGACAGCTCCTTCTTCGTCTCTATGTGGCATAGCCTTGCCGCCAATGGAAGCTGGCAAGGCGAGATATGGAACCGTCGCAAAAATGGCGAAGAGTTTCCCTGCTGGCTGACCATAAGTGCCGTCAAAGGCGATGACCAGAACATAAGCCACTTTGTCGGGGTCTTTGCAGACATTTCAAGCATCAAACAAGCCCAAGCGCGACTGGACCACCAAGCCCACCACGACTCATTGACCGGCCTACCCAACCGCATGCTCTTCGAAAACCGGCTCCATGCGGTACTGCAAAACGAAGAAGCCCAGCAGGGCGCCGTTCTATTCATTGACCTTGATCGCTTCAAGCACATCAATGACAGCCTTGGCCATCCAGTTGGCGATGAGCTACTCAAAGGCATAGCCACAAGACTGCGAGAGCAGCTGCGAGATATCGACACCGTCGCCCGCCTGGGCGGCGACGAATTCATCCTGCTATTGCCTGGCATTCATCAGGTAGCCGATGCCGACCGTATCGCGAGAAAGCTGCTGGATGCCTTTAAAGCCCCCTTCATCGCCGGCGGGCATGAGCTGCACATTAGCGCCAGTATCGGCATCAGTCTCTACCCGCGAGATGGCAGCGACGTCGCCACGCTTGTTAAAAATGCCGACTCAGCGATGTATCGCTCAAAAGCCAAGGGCCGCAACCGTGCAGAGTTCTACACACGCGAAATGACATTTCTCGCTAACGAGCGCATCACACTGGAACACGAACTTCGCCGCGCATTGGAGCGCGGCGAACTGAGCTTGCACTATCAACCAAAGATCAGCTTGCTAACCCAGAAGCTGGTCGGGGCTGAAGCCCTGATTCGGTGGCAACACCCACTGTTTGGGAACATCCCACCAGACCGATTTATTCCACTAGCCGAAGAAAATGGCCTGATACTGCCGCTCGGCGAATGGGTCCTGGCTGAAGCCGTAGTACAGATGCGCCAGTGGCAGGACAGCCATGAAGCATTTGGCTCCCTATCGGTAAACTTGGCTGGCGAGCAACTCAAGGAAGACCGCGTGCGCAGCCACATTCAGCAATTGCTTCGCGGCAGCGGCCTTGAGCCGCAGCGACTGCAGTTGGAGATAACCGAAAGTTTCATCATGAACCGAACCGAACAGGCTCTGCAGATACTCCATGATCTCAAGGCCTTCGGTTTGCAACTTGCCATCGACGACTTTGGTACCGGCTATTCCTCCCTGAGTTACCTCAAGCGCCTACCGCTGGACGTCCTGAAAATCGATAAGTCCTTCGTCCAGGGCCTGCCGGATGACGTACATGACGCAGCGATTGCCCGCGCAATCATCGCACTGGGACGTAGCATGAACCTCACGGTGGTAGCCGAAGGCGTGGAAACCAAGGCTCAGGAAGCCTTTCTCACCCTCGAGGGATGCGAACATATTCAGGGGTTCGTCGTTAGTCGCGCACTTTCCGCCGCTGAATTCAGCGAACACTTCCTCATCCCGAAAGCTGCGCATAGCGCCGAGCAACCCGCATCGGTATAATCGCCGCGCCTTCTGGGGCCTATAGCTCAGTCGGTTAGAGCAGAGGACTCATAATCCTTTGGTCCACGGTTCGAGTCCGTGTGGGCCCACCACCTTCAAAGCCGCGCCTTGCGCGGCTTTTTGGTTTTAGAGCTTGGGAAGCTCAAGCGTGTAAACCATACCCCCACATTTGGTTCACACTGAGGCAAGCCAGAAGCGCTGACTAGCTCTGCAACGATAGTCATCACAATTAGAGTCCCGGCGACCCCACCAGAATCGCGCACCGATCATACAAACTCCAACCGGTAGAAAGGCCAGCAATGAGGCGCTGCAGGAGTTGTTATAAGTGCACCACCTGAGGATTTCACCAGTCCACCTGACACGACTTACTACTTCAGGCACCAGAAAAAGAAAAACCCCGCCTAAGCGGGGCCTTGCAGAAGTGTGTCCTGACGTCCTTGCCAGCTCCGCCATCCTGGCGGGTATCCATGGTATCCGTGTTATGCGTGGCGCTTCCTGCGCGGTTTCCATGACGCGCACTGTAGCCATAGCTCTCCTCGGGCCATAGCAGCCAACGGCATCACGACTTGTAAGCCTTTTCCTACAAGAACACTCCTGTCGTCGTATACACCCCCGAATTAGTGCTGGAAACGAATAGCAGCATGCTGGTTTTTTTGTGACGCAGCGCTTGTTAGACTCGACATTGTCCTACAAAAACAACAGGCCATATAAAGGCCATGGGGTCACAGCATGCGCGTCGTTGCCATTGCCCTCTATTCCTTGGCGCTTTCCGCCACCACTGCTACCACTGCAAACGCTGGCGGTCAAAACAAGCTGCCGGACCCGAAGACTGCCGTCGAGCAGGTATTTTGGCCTCAGCTTTACGGCGCAGGGGGCACCTCACTGTACTGCGGTAAAACCTTCAATAGCGAAGGCGGCCAGTTCGTCGCCAGTCCGGTCTACCCGACCAAACAGATCAAGAGCAGCCTGCGCTGCATCACCGACAAGCAGTGCGCGGAAAAAAACAGCCAGTACCCCTTCATGCTGGCCGATCTGCACAATCTTTATCCGGAGCTGGCCCGCGTGGAACTGGCGCGGCGCAATTCGCTGTTCGGCGCTCTGGGCGACGCCGTGCCGAGCAAGTTTGGCGATATCGACTGCGACCTGAAAGCCAGCTTCCAACTGGTTGAGCCGCGCAACGAAGCCAAGGGCAATGTTGCTCGCGCACTGTTCTACATGCATATGGAATATGACCTGCCGATTCCGGGCCAGGTGCAGATGTTCAAGCAGTGGCACCAGATGGACCCACCGGACGCCGAAGAGAAAGCCCGCAATGACCGCATCGCCGAGCTGCAGGGCACGCGCAATCGCTTTATCGACAACCCGGAGCTAGTGGATCAGCAGATCAGTAACTGAATTCACACCCCAATGAAAAAGCCCCGCCGAAGCGGGGCTTTTTCATTTCCTGACTGAATGCCTGCCGTAAATCCGGCAGGCACTGGCCATCAGAACTGCGCGGCGTCGAGCAGGTACAGCGACTCACTGCCGGCCTTGACCGAAGCGCTCAGCGAGTGGATCCGCGGCAGCAGACGGGCGAAGAAGAAACGCGCGGTGCCCAGCTTGCTGACGTAGAACTCGTCCTGATCCTGCTTGGCCAGAGCGGCACGCGCCATCAGGGCCCACATGTAAGCGTAGGCGGTGTAGCCGAAGACCTGCAGGTACTCGACAGAGGCGGCACCGATTTCATTCGGATTAGCCTTGGCGCGCTCGATCACCCAGGCGGTCAGCTCGTCCAGATTGGCCACGGCAGCCTTCAGAGGCTCGACAAACTCGGCCAGGCTGGCATCGGCACTACCAATGAACGCCTTGATCTCGTCGGAGAAGTGCTTGTAGAAGCTGCCACCACTACCAACAATCTTGCGACCCATCAGGTCCAGCGACTGGATACCGTTGGTGCCTTCGTAGATCTGGGTGATGCGGCAATCGCGGATCAGTTGCTCCTGGCCCCACTCACGGATGAAGCCGTGGCCGCCGAAGATCTGCTGGCCGTGTACGGTGGTTTCCAGACCCATGTCGGTCAGGAACGCCTTGGCTACCGGTGTCAGCAGTGCAACCAGTTCCTCGGCACGCTTGGCCACAGTGGCGTCTTCGCTGTACTTCGCGGTATCGAGCTGCATGGCGACGTAGCTGGAGAAGGCACGGCCGCCCTCGTTCAGCGCCTTCATGGTCAGCAGCATGCGGCGCACGTCCGGATGCACGATGATCGGATCAGCGGCCTTGTCCTTGGCGACCGGGCCGGTTGGCGCACGGCTCTGGATACGGTCACGGGCGTATTCGATGGCGCTCTGGTAGGAGCGCTCGCCCAGGGCCAGACCCTGGATACCCACGCCCAGGCGCTCGTAGTTCATCATGGTGAACATGGCGTTGAGGCCCTTGTTCACTTCACCGACCAGGTAGCCGGTGGCGCCGTCGAAGTTCATCACGCAGGTGGCCGAAGCCTTGATGCCCATCTTGTGCTCGATGGAGCCACAGCCAAGGCTGTTCTTGCCACCCAGCGAGCCGTCGGCATTGACCATGACCTTGGGCACCAGGAACAGCGAAATGCCTTTCGGGCCAGCCGGAGCATCCGGCAGTTTGGCCAGAACCAGGTGGATGATGTTCTCGGTCAGGTCGTGCTCACCGCCGGTGATGAAGATCTTGGTACCGGTGATTTTGTAGCTGCCGTCGGCCTGAGGCTCGGCCTTGGTGCGAATGATGCCCAGGTCGGTGCCAGCGTGCGGCTCGGTCAGGCACATGGAACCGGCCCAGACGCCCGCGTACATGTTCGGCAGGTACTGGTTCTTCAGTTCTTCGCTGGCATGGTTGAGGATCGACAGGCAGGCGCCGGCAGTCAGCATCGGGTACAGACCGAAGGACAGGTTGGCCGAGTTGACCATCTCCTCGACCTGCGCACCGATCACCTTCGGCATGCCCATGCCGCCGAAATCCGGCGAACCGCCCACGCCGACCCAGCCGCCTTCGGCGTAGGTCTGGTAGGCCTGCGGGAAACCTGCCGGGGTTTTCACCGCGCCGTCAGTCCAGGAGCAGCCTTCTTCATCGCCACTGCGGTTCAGCGGCGCGATGGTGCCGGCGGTTACCTTGCCGGCCTCTTCCAGAATGGCTGCTGCAGTGTCTTCATCAACCACTTCGGCCAGACCAGGCAACTGTGCCCAGAGCTTGGATACTTCGAAGACTTCATTGAGGACGAAGCGCATATCGCGCAGGGGCGCTTTGTAATCAGCCATGGGAAACCTCACGCAACTCAAGGGACGGGCGGCCGGAATGGCCGGTTTTCAAGAAGCGGCATTGTAGCCGAACAACTTTAACGAGACATAGAGTCACTGCGTGACCATTTCAAATTAAAAAGTCACGCACCTGCCGTTTCCAGCCGCTGAGCACCGCGGCGATTCTGACCGTGCGCCATGACCCGGTTACGCCCCGCCTGCTTGGCCGCATAGAGTGCCTGATCGGCACACTTGATCACCTCTTCCGGCTGCCGCTGCTCCAGCTGTCGCCCCGCCACACCAATACTCATGGTCACCGACACACTACTGCTCTTGCCTCCGGCACGACGCTGCCTACCCTCTCGGGCATCGCCCGGCCGGGAATGCTTGTCGCGCAGCTGCAGCGGGTAATTCTCCACCGCCAGGCGCAAGGCTTCGAGGTGCGGCAGGCACTCCTCGACCGTCTTGCCGGGAAACACCACGGTGAACTCCTCACCGCCATAACGATAAGCCTTGCCGCCCCCGGTAACCTTGCGCAGACGACTGGCCACCAGTTTGAGCACCTCGTCACCCACATCATGACCATGGGTGTCATTGAACTTCTTGAAATGATCCACATCGGTCATGGCCAGCACGTACTGGCGTGGCAGGCGCTGCAGCCGCTCGTTCAGCGCGCGCCGCCCCGGCAGCCCGGTGAGCTCATCACGGAAGGCCATCTCATAAGCCTCATGCGCCACGGCCACCGCCAGACTGAGCATGACCATACTGGTCATCGCATGCAGGGCATGCGGCAACAGAAAGACCTTGGGCAGCATCCACAACATCGCCAGAGCGCCGAGAAGCTGGGCTGCATGCAGCGGCCGTGGCTGCCGCAGGTACTGCAGCAACAGTCCCACCAGAGCCAGCAGGAACAGCGGATAGGCCAACTGAATCAGCCCCAGACCGGCATCCTGCAGCAGCGGCCAGTGCACCTGCGCCAACCACACCAGCAACTCATCGGGATAGCGGCGGGCCAGCGCCAGCGCCACTGCGGAGACGGCCACTAACAGAGCAGTACGCGCCACCAGTTCCTGACTCAGCGAGGCACGCTCCTGCCACAGGGCATAACCGCCATACAGCAATGGCAGCAACACGCTGCACAAATGAAAGGTCAGCGCCGTATCAGCCTGGACCCGACCATTGGCACGGAAAAAATCGACCTGATTGTCGAGGAAGTAGTAGGCCAGATAGACCACCACCAGCAGAAAGGCCTGCCGCTGCCGCTCGTAAGCCAGGCAGTAGGCACCGGCCAGCAACAGCAACAGGGTCGGCAGCACGTTGAACAGTGATGCGAAGAACTCGGTCAACGACCCCAGCAAACTGGCCACCACGCCTCCCGCCAGCAGCAACAGACTGGGCAGAAAATGCGTTGGGCGGACATCGGCAAGACGGAACAAGGCGGCTCCAGAACGAATGCAATCAACTGGACGCATTGTGCCTGCAGCCAGCCCGCAACACATCGGGCAAAACGGCGGTTCGTCGCACAAACGAAAACGCCCACCAAATGGTGGGCGTTTTCAAACTTCAGTCGATGCTACGGATTAGTAGCCCAGAGCGAAGTCTTCCTCGGCCATATCCATCAGGTTGCTGGCGCCGGACAGCATGGCAGCAACGTGGGTACGGGTACGCGGCAGGATGCGCTCGAAGTAGAAGCGCGCGGTCTGCAGCTTGGCCTTGTAGAAGGCAGCGTCTTCAGTACCGGCGGCCAGCTTCTCGGCGGCCAGGCGAGCCATGTCGGCCCAGAAGTAAGCCAGGCAGGCGTAGCCGGAGTACATCAGGTAGTCCACCGAAGCGGCGCCGACTTCTTCGCGGTCCTTCATGGCAGCCATGCCGACCTTCATGGTCAGATCGCCCCACTCTTTGTTCAACTGAGCCAGCGGTGCAACGAGGCCCTTGATGGCTTCGTTGGCTTCGTTGGCCTGGCAGAACTTGTGAACGATCTTGGTGAAGCCCTTCAGCGCTTCGCCCTGGGTCATCAGAACCTTACGGCCCAGCAGGTCGAGAGCCTGAACGCCGGTGGTGCCTTCGTACAGGCAGGAGATACGGCTGTCACGCACGTTCTGCTCCATGCCCCACTCGGCGATGAAGCCGTGGCCACCGTAGATCTGCACGCCGTGGTTGGCGGCTTCGAAGCCGACTTCGGTCATGAACGCCTTGGCGATCGGAGTCAGGAAGGCCAGCATGGCATCAGCGGCTTTCTTCTCTTCTTCGTTCTGGCTGTACTTGACGATGTCAACCTGCTTGGCGGTGAAGTACACCATCGCACGGTTGCCTTCGGCGAAGGCTTTCATGGTCAGCAGCATGCGACGCACGTCCGGGTGGACGATGATCGGGTCAGCGGCTTTTTCCGGAGCTTTCGGGCCGGTCAGGGAACGCATCTGCAGACGCTCGCGGGCATACTTGATGCCGCCCTGGAAGGCAATTTCAGCGTGAGCCAGACCCTGCAGAGCAGTACCCAGACGGGCAGTGTTCATGAAGGTGAACATGCAGTTCAGGCCTTTGTTGGCCGGGCCGATCAGGTAGCCGGTAGCGCCGTCGAAGTTCATGACGCAGGTGGCGTTGCCGTGGATACCCATCTTGTGCTCGATCGAGCCACAGGAAACGGCGTTGCGCGAACCAACGCTGCCATCGGCATTGACGTTGAACTTCGGCACGATGAACAGGGAGATACCCTTGGTGCCCTGCGGAGCGTCGGGCAGACGGGCCAGCACGATGTGCACGATGTTGGCGGACATGTCGTGCTCACCGGCGGAGATGAAGATCTTGGTGCCGGAAACCTTGTAGGAACCATCAGCCTGCGGCTCTGCCTTGGTGCGCAGCATGCCCAGGTCGGTACCGCAATGCGGCTCGGTCAGGCACATGGTGCCAGTCCACTCACCGGAGACCAGCTTGGTCAGGTAGGTGTGCTTCTGCTCTTCGGTGCCGTGGGCATCCAGAGTGTTCATGGCGCCGTGGCTCAGGCCCGGGTACATGCCCCAGGACCAGTTGGCCTCACCGACCATCTCGCTCAGCACCAGGCCAAGGGATTCCGGCAGACCCTGACCGCCGTGGGCAACGTCGTGGGCCAGGCTCGGCCAGCCGCCTTCAACGTACTGGTCGTAGGCTTCCTTGAAGCCAGTCGGAGTCTTCACGCCTTCCGGGGACCAGGTGCAACCTTCGATGTCACCCACACGGTTCAGCGGAGCAATCACCTGCTCACAGAACTTGGCGCCTTCTTCCAGGATGGCATTGACCATGTCCGGAGTGGCGTCTTGGCAAGCCGGCAGGCTCTGATAGTGCGCTTCATAGCCGAGCAGCTCGTCACGTACGAAGCGAATATCACGCAAGGGGGCCTTGTAATCAGGCATAGCAGTAAACCTCTGCGGTAGATCCAAAGTGGGCGACCGGTTATTCGGTCAGTAGTGATTATCCGAGTCTGCAGACACGCAAGGTCGCCGCAGATCAAACGGGCGTTTGAAACATACGTTTACGCCCCCCCCTTGTCAAGCACCCAGAAGGGGCTGAATCACACCTCAATATCAAGGTTTTCAGCCGGCTCTCGCAGGGCCGCGAGACGACGGTAAAGTTCAAGACTAGGCGCTGGCGGCAGGCTCTGCTCGGTCTTTTCCGGTTTTTCCTTGGCGGCAGTTTCCTCCTCCTCGGTCTTCTGGCGCTGCTCATTGCGTTCGGCCCGTTCGGCTGCCTGCTGTTCACGCTGCAACTGATTCAACTCGGCCCGCGCCTGCGCCGCCAGCGCCTGGGCCTGGGCCGCTACGCGCAGGTCCTGTGCCGAAGGTTCCGCGGGCGCCAGCGCGGCCCGTTGCACCAGCTCCATCTTGCGCAGCGTGGCTTCGGGATCATTGGGGATCGGGCTGACGTCGATGCTGACCTCGCCACTGGTGGCATAGGCCTGGCCATCCGGGCCTCGGGTATAAGTGAAGGACGGCGGCCCGGCATAGCGGCCTCCTACCGCAGCATGCGCCTGCTCATGACTGCGTACTTCACGATCACGCGCCGCCAGATTCTGAATCTGCCGGCTTTCCTGCTCTTCACGCTGGCGCTGGCTGGCAGAGGGCTCTTCATTCCCGGCTCGCCCACGCGGGCTCTCGGCCTCCTGATCGGGGGGGCTCTGCGCCTGCTCGGCTGGACTCTGCGTGCGCGCATCACCCGGGGCATCGAGAGACTGCACGGGAGTGACCGGTGCCTGGGTAGCACGGGCAAGATCAGGGGAGGAGTCAGCCGAAACCGGCCTGGCCGGCAGACTGGTACTGCTCGGCAGATACGAAGGCAGGTAAGCCGCGCTGCTGATTTGCATGCTCGCCTCCTGTCGTTCGTGTTGAGAGAACTACGCTCGCGCTCAGGCGCGGATATCAACCAGGGTGCCGAGAACCTGATCAGCCGTTTCAATGACTCGCGCACCGGCAGCGGCTTCACGCTCACCCACTTTCAGCTCAACCAGACTGGTCGCCAGATCAGGCTCGGCAGGCGGCGCGGCTTGGTTTTCCCGTGCCGGCAGGCTGTTGCGGGCAATCTCGCTACCGGCCTCGGCGACACGATTCATACCGCCCTGCACAGCACTCAGACCGGAACTGAACGCACTCGGTGGAATTTGCATGTCCGTTTACTCCGCACACAGAAAATGACTCTGTAAGTATTCAAACAGATCATGATCATTTTTTGTACAGACAGTTAGCTATGAGCAACGCGCCTCATAGCACGTCATGCACTAGGCTCTGTACGAAAAGTCGTCGAGCGAAGGTCAGGCAAGGCGAAATCGCTCGAAGAAGCGCAGTTTACGAGTTGTAAATGAGCATTCTGAGAGCGATTTCAACGCAGCATCACCGAGCGCAGGCACTTTTCGTACAAAGCCTGGCGGGCAGTTGCAGATAGCCGGCAACGGCCGCTGGCGTCACGGCAGACAGATGAGGCACAAACCCCAAACAAGGTGCCGGCAGCCGTTCGCGGAGGGTGGCCAGATTATCTTCCAGTCGGGAGGTATGCTGATCGACCAGATTGGCCACCCAGCCGGCGAGCTGCAAACCATCGCGCAGGATAGCCTCGGCACTGAGCAGGGCATGATTGATACAACCCAGGCGCACACCCACCACCAGAATCACCGGCAACTGCAAGGCAATCGCCAGATCGGACAGGCTCTGCTCACCGGCCAGCGGCACCCGCCAGCCACCGGCGCCCTCGACCAGCGTGAAGTCGGCCCCCAGCGCCAGCACCGCCCGCACCGGCTCGGCGAGGGATGCCACCGTCAGATCGACACCCACCTCGCGGGCGGCCAGATGCGGAGCAATGGCCGGCGCGAAGGCCAGCGGGTTGACCTGGTCATAGCGCAGCGGCAATGAGCACTCACCCTGCAGGGCCAGCGCATCGCCATTGCGCAAGCCCGCCTCGGTCAGCTCGCACCCCGATGCCACCGGCTTGGCCGCTGCCGTCGAGAGCCCCGCCATTCGTGCCGCATGCAACAGCCCCGCAGCAATGGTGGTTTTTCCGATCTCGGTATCAGTGCCGGTCACGAAGAATGCTTGGTTCACGGTCAGACGTCCTTGCGCAAAATGCCGTAGACCACCTGATAGGTCGCCGGCAGCCCCTGGGGTTGGCGGAACTGTTCGTAAGCCTCGACCAGAGCACGAATCCGCGCACGACCGGTCAGGCCGTCCGGGCGCCCCGGATTGAGATTGTGTGCGCCGATGTCCTTGAGCGAGCGGGTCAGCTCGCGTAGGTCGGCAAAATGCAGCACCTCGGCCCGGCGCTGCAGGCTCTGGACTTTCAAGCCACTGGCCGCGCACAGGTGCTGATAGTCACTGAAGCGGCGGAAGCGGTTGACGTGAACAAAGCCATCAACCGCCTGCCAGCTGTCGCGCAGCTCCTGCAGGGTACCCACGCACAGGCTGCTGAAGGCCAGCACACCGCCAGGCTGCAGCACCCGCCGCGCCTCGCGCAGCACCGAGGAGAAATCGCCGCACCATTGCAGCGCCAGGCTGGAGAAGATCAACTGCTGGCTGGCACTGCGCAGCGGCAGTTGCTCCGCATCACCCGCGACAAACAGCCTGGCACCACCCAGCGGGCGCGCATGTCGCAGCATGCCCTCGGCGATATCCAGCGCCATGCCCTGCGCCGTCGGGAAGCGCTGCGCCAGCTCGCGACTGAAATAGCCGGTGCCGCAGCCCAGGTCGAGCCACTGCTGCACCTGGCAATCGGCAGGCAGCGCGTTCAGCAGCTGCTGACCCACAGTGCGCTGCAGCTCCGCCACGGCATCGTAGCTAGCCGCTGCACGGGAGAACGACGCCGCCACCTGACGCTTGTCCGGCAGCCCGCCGTGCCCCACTTCGGCCGAACGCAGGGCATCAGTCATCGCGCACCTCGGTGAGGAAAGCATCGATGGCCGCCGCTACCTCATGCGGCCGCTCCAGCGGGAAGGCATGACTGCCTGCCTCCAGCAGACCGACTTCGATATCCGGCTGCAATGCCAGCAATGCCTCGGCCACTTCCGCCGGCACCAGCTCATCGCCTGCAGCGAAAAGATGCAACTGCGGCCCGGCGTAACGCTGGATGGCGTCGCGGCTGTCAAAGTTGGCCAGCACCTGCAGGCCGGCGAGCAACTGCTCGGCGCTGGCATGCGGCGCCGCCATGTTCAGCTGACGCGCCAGAGCACGCGGATCGGCGGCACCCTGACTGCAGAGCAGGCTGAAGCGTTTCAGCGTCGCGGCAGGATTTTCCTCGCAGCCCTGATAGAACGCATTGAAGGTGGCCTCCGGCATGCCTTGCGGCCATTCGTCATGCGCCACAAAGCAGGGGTTGCTGGCCAAAGTCAGCAGACCGCAGCAACGCTCGCCACGCAGCGCCGCCAGCTCACTGGCCAACATGCCGCCCAACGACCAGCCACCGAGCCAGGTATAGGGCGGCAGACGCTCGTCCAGCTCCAGCAGCCATTCGCGGCTGTCGCCACTGTCCAGCTCCGGCAGCGACTCGATCTCCACCAGCAGATGCTCGTCCAGCCGGCGCAAGGCCTCGGCCAGCACTTCCAGCGGCAGACTCCCAAGCCCCCAGCCCGGCAGCAGAATTAGCTTGTTACGCATCGGCACCCTCCTCGGGTTGTGCCAGCAGCGGCCAGCATTCGGCCAGCGCTTGCAACAGTCGCTCCAGTTGCGCTTCGCTGTGCGCGGCGGAGAGCGTCACGCGCAGACGCGCACTGCCGGCTGGCACGGTCGGCGGACGGATGGCGCCGACCAGCAGGCCGCGCTCCTTGAGCATGGCTGACAACTGCATGGCCCGCGCACTGTCGCCGACCAGAATCGGCTGAATCGGCGTCGGGCTGTCCATCAGGATCAGACCGATCTCGGCCGCGCCCTGACGGAAACGGGCAATCAGTGCGTTCAGATGATCACGCCGCCAGCCTTCACTCCGCAGCAACTCAAGGCTCTTGAGGGTGGAGCAGGCCACCGCCGGCGGCTGGCTGGTGGTGTAGATGTAGGGGCGGGCGAACTGGATCAGCGTCTCGATCAGTTCCTCGCTGCCGGCAACAAAGGCACCAGCGGTGCCGAAGGCCTTGCCCAAGGTGCCGACCAATACCGGCACGTCATCCAGCCCCAGACCGAAATGCTCGACGATGCCGCCACCATTGGCGCCCAGCGGGCCAAAGCCGTGGGCATCATCAACCATCACCCAGGCCTTTTTTCGACGTGCCTCGGCGCACAGCGCCGGCAGGTCAGCGAGGTCGCCGTCCATGCTGAACACGCCATCGGTGACCACCAGGGTATTGCCCGTGGACTTCTCCAGGCGTCCGGCCAGACTGGCGGCGTCATTGTGCAGGTAGCGCGAAAAACGCGCGCCGGACAGCAGCCCCGCATCCAGCAGGGAGGCATGATTGAGGCGGTCTTCAAGAACCGTATCACCCTGCCCGACAAGGGCGGTGACGGCGGCCAAATTGGCCATGTAGCCGGTGGAGAACAGCAGCGCTCGCGGACGTCCGGTGAACTCGGCCAGCGCCTCTTCCAGTTCGTGATGCGGCGTGCTGTGGCCGATCACCAGGTGCGAGGCACCGCCGCCAACGCCCCACTGCTCGGCGCCGGCACGCAGAGCCGCAATCACCTCGGGGTGATTGGCCAGGCCCAGATAATCGTTGGAGCAGAAGGCCAGCAGCGACTGGCCATCGACGCGCACCTCGACGCCCTGCGGCCCTTCCAGCAACGGGCGCTGGCGGAACAGGTGGGCAGCACGGCGGTCGGCCAGGCGCGTGGCGAGATCAAAGGCCATCGGCGGCCCCGGCTCAGGCCGACGCGGCGTTGTAGAACAGCTTGGAGTCGCGCTGCTCGGCCAGAGCCTGCTCGATGGCGGCCTGATGCACCTCGTCGGCATGCTCCTCGCGCTCTTCCGGCTTGATGCCGAGGCGCTTGAACAGGGCCATGTCCTTGTCGGCCTGCGGGTTGGCCGTGGTCAGCAGCTTCTCGCCGTAGAAGATCGAATTGGCGCCGGCCATAAAGGCCAGGGCCTGCATCTGCTCGTTCATCGCCTCGCGCCCGGCGGACAGGCGCACATGGGATTTGGGCATCATGATCCGCGCCACGGCCAGCATGCGGATGAAGTCGAACGGATCGACATCCTGCTCCTCGGCCAGCGGCGTGCCCTTGACCTTGACCAGCATGTTGATCGGCACGGACTCCGGATGCTCCGGCAGGTTGGCCAGCTGGATCAGCAGGCCGGCGCGATCGTCCAGCGACTCGCCCATGCCGAGAATGCCGCCGGAGCAGATCTTCATCCCAGCCTCGCGCACATAAGCGAGGGTCTGCAGACGCTCGCTGTAAGTGCGGGTGGTGATGATGTTGCCGTAGAACTCCGGCGAGGTATCCAGGTTGTGGTTGTAGTAGTCGAGGCCGGCGGCGGCCAGCGCCTGAGTCTGCTCCTTGTCGAGCTTGCCCAGGGTCATGCAGGTTTCCAGACCCAGCGCCTTCACGCCCTCGACCATCTTCAGCACGTAGGGCATGTCCTTGGCCGACGGGTGCTTCCACGCCGCGCCCATGCAGAAGCGGGTGGAGCCGATGGCCTTGGCCTCGGCGGCCGCCTTGAGCACCTTCTCCACCTCCATCAGCTTTTCCTTGTCCAGGCCGGTGTTGTAGTGGCCGGACTGCGGGCAGTACTTGCAGTCCTCGGGACAGGCGCCGGTCTTGATCGACAGCAGGGTGGAAACCTGCACGCGGTTCGGGTCGAAGTGCGCACGGTGCACGGTCTGCGCCTGGAACAGCAGGTCGTTGAACGGTTGCTCGAACAACGCCTTGACCTCGGCCAGGGTCCAGTCGTGACGGGTAACGGAGGCAGTGCTGGCACTCATCGGGGTATTCCTTATTCGTTGGCTGCTAGGCTGATCGCAACACGGATGCAGGCATCGTCAGGGAAGCACCATGCGCTGTCAACCAGCCCGGCAATATCAGGTTTACAACTGGACAAAAAACAAACAACCCTGCCTGCTCTGCGATGAGCCGGCCGAAGCCGGCCCACCGCTGTGTGCGGCCTGTGAAGCAGAGCTGCCCTGGCTCGGCGCGCACTGTGCGGTGTGCGCCCTGCCGCTGACAGGCACGCCAGAGGGCAGCTCACTGACCTGCGGCGCCTGCCTGCGCAAACCACCGCCCTTCAACCGGGTCGAGGCGGTCTGGCGCTATGCCTTCCCGCTGGACAGCCTGATCACCCGCTTCAAGCATCAGGCGCAATGGCCCATGGGACGCCTGCTGGCCAGTCTGATGTCACATCACCTGCAGCATGCATTCAGCGAAGGCCTGCCGCGCCCGGATCTGCTGCTCCCCGTGCCACTGAGCCGGCAGCGCCTGCGCCAGCGTGGCTTCAATCAGGCGGCGATGCTCGCCGGCTGGCTGGCCGGCGAACTGCAGCTGAAGCAGCAGGCAGCCTGGCTGCAACGTGTGCAGGACACGCCGGCGCAGCAGAACCTGGATGCCGCCCAGCGCCAGCGCAACCTGCGTCACGCCTTCGCCCTGGCCGGGCAGGCCGAGGTGCAGGGCCTGCATCTGGCACTGGTGGATGACGTGCTGACCACTGGCGCCACCGCCACCAGCCTGGCGCGCCTGTTGCTCAAAGCAGGCGCGGCGCGGGTGGACATCTACTGCCTGGCGCGCACGCCCCGCCCGGGTTACGCCTAAAGAGGTAATTGACCCGCCCGGCGCGATCGCTCAGGGTATAGCGCTATATACCAATCTATACGGCGAATCCCGATGAGCCTGTTGACCACCCTCGCCCAGCACGTCGCCCGGCGGCCCCAGCGGATCGCCCTGCTGCAGCAGATCGCCGAGCAGGGCTCGATCACCCGCGCGGCCAAGGCAGCCGGTCTGAGTTACAAGGCCGCCTGGGATGCCATCGAGGAACTCAACAACCTGGCGGCCACGCCACTGGTGGAGCGCAGCGTCGGCGGCCGTGGCGGCGGTGGCGCGCGCCTGTCCGCGCAAGGCGAGCGTCTGCTGCAGCTGTACCAGCGCCTGGAAGCGCTGCAGGCCCAGGTGCTGCAGGCCGCCGAGCACGACAGCGACCTGCAGCTGCTCGGCCGCCTGATGCTGCACACCAGCGCCCGCAATCAGCTGAGCGGCTGGGTGCGCGCCATTCACCCCAGCGGCGGCAACGACCTGATCGACATCGAGCTGCCGGGCGGCGCCTGCCTGCAAGCGCAGATCACCCACGACAGCACCCTGCGCCTGCACCTGCAGCCGGGCAGCAACGTGGTCGCCCTGTTCAAGGCCGGCTGGCTGAAGCTGAGCCCCGCTGCCACGACCAGCATGGAGGACAACCAGTTGAGCGGCCATATCGAACAGATTGTGAACGGGGACGACAGCTGTGAAGTGCACATCCGTCTGAGCGGCGGCCAGTCCCTGTGTGCCCTGACCCAGGCCGCGCAGCTACAGGCCGAGCAACTCACCCTCAACAGCCCGGTACTGGCCCAGGTCAGCCCGAGCCAGGTACTGATCGGTCGCCAGTTCTGAGCGCCGCCCCTCCTGACCGCAGAGAGCCTTGATCATGCGTTTTTTGCTCACCACCGCCCTGCTCAGCCTGACCCTGCACGCGCAGGCCGCCGATCCGCTGCGCATTGCCGTCGCGGCCAACCTGCTACCGGTGATGGAGCGGATCACCCACGACTACCAGCAGCACGGCGGCCAACCCGTGCAACTGGCGGGTGGCTCCAGTGGCGCATTCTTCGAGCAGATCCGCCGTGGAGCGCCTTTCGACCTGTTCTTCTCCGCCGACGCCGAGCGCCCGCAGCAACTGGTCGCCGCGGGCATCGGCCAGGGCGCGCACAGTTACGCCTGCGGACGCCTGGCCCTGTGGACGCCACGCCACCGCCCCGACCTCAACGCTCTGCCCGCCGGCAAGCTGGCCATTGCCCAGCCGGACACCGCGCCCTACGGCAAGGCTGCCCTGCAGGCCCTGGAGCGCAGCGGCCAGTTGCAGGCCGTGCAGCCACGCCTGGTGTATGCCCAGGACATCGGCCAGGCCTACCAGTTCGTCTCCAGTGGCAATGCCCCCGCCGGCCTGGTCGCGCTGAGCCAGTTGCGCGCCAGCCAGATCCCCGCCGGCCAGTACGCCGCGCTCGCCGATACGCTGTACAGGCCCCTGCTGCAGAAGCGCATCCTGCTGGCCACCGGCACGCGTGCGGCGCTGGCAGAAGACTTCCTGCAGTTCTTCGAGGCGCAGCAGAGCACGCTGAAGAACGCCGGTTACATCCTGCCCGGAGAGCCCGGCTGTGCTGCTGAGTAACGCCGACTGGCAAGCGGTGGGCATCAGCCTGCAACTGGCCGGCCTGTCCACTGCACTCCTGCTGCTGATCGGCCTGCCTCTGGCGGTCTGGCGGGTGCGCCGGGAAACGCCGCTGCGTCGGGTACTGGACGCCGTGCTGGCTCTGCCGCTGGTTCTGCCGCCCACGGTGCTGGGCTTTTACCTGCTGGTGCTGTTCGCCCCGCAGACGCTGCTCGGCAGCAGCTGGCAATGGCTGAGCGGCCAGCCACTGGCCTTCAGCTTTTCCGGACTGGTGCTGGGCTCGGTGATCTATTCGCTGCCCTTCGTCGTGCAGCCGCTGACCGTCGCCCTGCGCGAGATCCCGGTCAATCTGCTGGAGTCGGCCGCCAGCCTCGGTGCCAACCGCTGGCAGCGCCTGTGGCGCATCACCCTGCCCCTGCTGCGGCGTGGCCTGCTGGTCGCCGCCACCCTGGGTTTTGCCCACACGCTGGGTGAATTCGGCGTGGTGCTGATGCTCGGCGGCAGCATTCCGGGAGAAACCCAGGTGGTGTCTATCGCCCTGTTCCAGCATGTCGAAGCCTCGCGCTACGCCCAGGCCCATCAACTGGCGGCCATCATGCTCGGCCTGTCGTTCTTCCTTCTGCTGCTGGTCTATGGCCTGGGTGCCCAGCGCCGAGCCGCCCCCGCACCGCGCGACTAACCAGCAGCCTGCTAGACTGGCGGCCCCGCCACTGGAGCCGGCCATGACCCACCCCTTTGCCACCCTCAGTCCCGACCTGGTGCTGGATGCCGTAGAAAGCCTCGGTTACCTCAGCGATGCGCGGGTATTGGCCCTCAACAGCTACGAGAACCGCGTCTATCAGGTCGGCATCGAAGGCGAGACCCCGCTGATCGCCAAGTTCTACCGCCCCGGGCGCTGGAGCGATGCGGCCATCCGCGAGGAACATGCCTTCAGCCTGGAACTGGCCGAACATGAGATACCGGTGGTGGCCCCCTTGCTGCGCGATGGCGAGAGCCTGTTCGAACATGCCGGTTTCCGCTTTGCCCTGTTCCCGCGGCGCGGCGGTCATGCGCCGGAGCCGGGCAATCTGGATCAGCTGTACCGCCTCGGCCAGTTGCTCGGCCGCCTGCACGGTGTCGGTGCCAGCCGGCCGTTCCAGCACCGCGAAACCATGACAGTCGAGAACTTCGGCCACCTGTCACTCGCCTGCGTACTGGACAGCGGCTTTCTCCCGGCCAGCCTGCGCCCGGCCTACGAATCGGTCGCCCGCGATCTGCTGGCGCGGCTGGATGCGCTGTTCGCCAGCGTGCGCTACACAACCATCCGCCTGCATGGCGACTGCCACCCGGGGAACCTGCTGTACCGCGACGAAGCCTTCCACATGGTCGACCTCGACGACTGCCGCATGGGCCCGGCCGTGCAGGACCTGTGGATGATGCTGGCCGGCGAACGGCAGGAGCGCCTGAGCCAGCTCAGTGAGCTGATAGAGGGTTATCAGGAGTTCCACAACTTCGACCCGCGTGAACTGGCCCTGATCGAGGGCCTGAGAAGCCTGCGCCTGCTCCATTACAGTGCATGGCTGGCCCGTCGCTGGGACGACCCGGCCTTCCCCATGAGCTTTCCCTGGTTCGCCAACGAACGCTACTGGGGCGATCAGGTCCTGGCTCTACGCGAGCAACTGGCCGCTCTGGACGAAGCGCCGCTGCAATTGTTCTGATTTTTTCAGGGCTCGGTTCTGCGCTTTCATAAAACTGGCACACGGGCTGCATAGGCTTAAGCAACCGAGCAGCAGCTCTTCCAGTTTCGGGGACCTTGGTACAGGCAGGCCGGGGATTCCCTTTTTTATCGCCAGCACTGAGGCCACCCCACGGGGTGGCCTCAGTCGTTTCAGCGATACAGCTCGCGCCGGAAAATCAGTGGCTCGGCACCCCGATAGACACCGAAGGTCGCCAGCCCCTGCGGCGCCTCACGCCCGGCGCCTCGCCAGTCGTACCAGAGCCAGTCCGGCAGGCAGTTGGCTTGCCCGGCAATACAGGCAGTTGGCGTGGGCAGACCGACCGGCACCGAGCCGTCGTTGCCCGCCCCTGGGGCGGTCAGGGTGATTACCCCCTGTGCCTCCGTCAGCGCGGGCGAGGAGAGGCTGGCCGTGGTGTCACCCACACTGAGATTGCCCGTAGGAGTGCCCAGCTGGGGTTGCCCCAGCACGGCCGCCGTGCAGGTATCCGCGCGTTCCAGCTGGAACAGCCCCGTGCTGCTGCCCTGCCAGCTCTCCAGACGCAGCGGCAGCGCCAGTGGCTGAAGCTCGGAGCCATGGGCATTGCCGATGGACAGACGTCCCAGGCGCACCTGACTGCCGGAAAAGTCATAGCTGTAGGTCTGACAGCTGCTGCCATTGCCGACGCAGGCACCATCGGCATCGGTCAGGGCCGAGGCGCTGAAGCCCTGACGGATGGCCGCATTGAACGGCAGATCATCGGCCAGCGGCACCGTGGCCGGCGCGTACAGCAACTGCTCACCACTCCAGCGCCAGGTCCGCGCACCATCGCCACCGTCCGCCCCGCTCTGACTGATGGCCAGAGTTCCCTGAGCCAGCAGACGCCCGGGAGTATCCAGGCTGGCCTTGCCGGTGACAGACCGGTAGTCGTCTCGTCCCGGCAGACTCAGACGCCAGAAGCTACCCCGGTCATAGTTGCCGGTCACCCCGTCCTGGCGGTTGAACGCTGTCACCGTCAGCCGTGGATCCTGCCCAGTGGCAAAGGCCATCGGCTGCCCCTGGTAGCTGAAGGCGCTGCCGCAGGACGTCGTCAGCGCCGCCTCACCACTGGCCCGCAGGAAGGCCGGGGCAAAACGGCCGACCAGACCGCTCACCGTGGCACTGACCGTCTCACCGAAATAGGCATTGGCCGGCGGCGTGGCGGCGATTCTGAACACGCCTACCTCGGAGATCGACTGGCTGACCTCGGTCTGATTACCCGTAGCCAGGCTACCCAGCAGATGGTTGTAGCTGCTCACCCCCAGCGTGCCATTGCTACCGCCGACAGGCCCCTGCACCTGGCTGGCCAGGGCAATGCCGTTCAACTGGAAGTTGGGGGTCACACTGTTGTCTGCCAGCGCTTCTGCTGTAAGGGCATCTCCGTCTTGCCAGGCGACCGCCTTGATTCGCAGGCTGAACGGATCACCGGCCCGTACCCCGCCCGGGTACAGCGGACAACTGATATCGGCTGCCGTGCAACTCGCCGCCGTGTCGGTCTGCAGCAGCAGGCCGTAGGGTTTGCTGACAAACTGATCGGAGCCTGTCATCACCAAACCAGCATCAGTGCCGGAGGTGGGCGCATAACGGGCATCAAGCGTTATCAGTCCGGCATCGGCGTACTGCACTGTCAAAGGCGCACTGGCCGTGTCATCAAAGCTCAGGCTGACATCGGTGTTGCTGGTCACGGCACTGCCGTTGACCTGCACCGGCAAAGTACCGCTCGCCGGATTGGTGTAGCTGCGGCTGAACTGCACACTGCGTATTCCATTACTGAAACCCGGAACACAGGCCTGGGTGGCGTCATCTTTTTTCACTGCGCGCAGCGTCGCTGCGGTCGGCTTGGCCGCCAAGGTATTGGGCACATCGAAGATAAACCCGCTGTCGGCAAACACCACATCACAGGCAGCACCGGTACCCCAAGCACCGTTGCCGGTCTTGCAACGGGTCTGCGATAAGGCTTTGAGCGGCGGGGTGCTGGACACCGCACTCATGCGCACCGTTCCAGCCGTACGGACGGCCAACTGGGCATTGGCGATGCCGCCACTGAAGGTCAGTCCGCTCCAGCCAGCCGGGCTGAGCACCGCGCTCAAGGGCGGATTGGTACCGGTATAGGGCGTGGTACAGGGCACGGCACTGTCCATACAGGCCTTCACCGTCACCGCCAGCGGGGTGCAGGTCAGAGCGTTGCCCGCATGGGAGAGCTCGAAATGATCAATCTGCTGACCGATCAGATTAATCTCAGCAGCACAAACCTGAAGATCATCGAGTTCGTGAAAATTGGTCGACCCGCCGGTGGAACCGGTCAGCGAGAGAAAGAAGTTTGCCGGCAAAGCCGCCTGTCCCGTGGCAGCCAGGACATTGACCGCGTTGAGATTGGGCAAGACCACAAACCCAGACCCCGTATCACGTTCCACCGTAACCAAGGCCTTGGCTGGATCCCGGCCATCTACGGTAATCCGGTAGAGAAAGCCAGGCCCTGGCGTCGCCCCCGACACATCGATCCCGGGATTTAAAGCAGGCGTATTGGTACCGTTTATGTATTGGTAACCGGTATTGCCAGACCCCGAACCGCGAATAGCCACCGAATCCGGTCGCCGGCCTGGCCCCGGGGGCGTTGGGCTGACGCTGCCCTCTGTGGAAAAGTTACCAAACTCATCGATACCCACGCCCAGCCAGCCACCGGCAAAGCCGACATTTGAGCCGCCTTTGGTCCCGTAACCCAGCGGCCCACCGTCAGCACCGGGCTGAGGCGTTACTGATGCATCCGACAACACGACAGCGATCCCATCGGCGCCACTGCCGCCATAGGCATAGTGCCGGAACTGCACCTGCACAAAGTTGCTGGCGGCGGGAAACAGGCGTTGCAAGGTCGAAACTGTCGAGACCGTACCTGCATTGGGCGTCAGTCGCATGCGATTACTGACAATTGTCGGCAAATGTGCAGCCACCTTGGCAGAAACCACCCAATCCCCCCCCAAAGCGCTGCGATTGAAATTATCGGTGAAACAGGTCGTGGCCGGATTGGTGATGCACGCATTGGCCGGTGTGGAGTTAGGCAGGCAGGTGCCGTAAACCTTGCTGGGGCTGTTGACCCGCACGGTGGAAAATCCCGGTGCCGTCAGGTTGCCAAACACCGTTGTGTTGTTCAGGGTAATTTCGTTGCTGACCGAGGTCAGCGTCACTGGCGTGCTGGCGCCACCCACCAGGCTGTTGGTAAAGGTGATACCGCTGGCACCGGTCACGGAACCGGACGTCATGGTCACACCGGAAAAGGTCGCCGGATTATTCCCCGCGAAGAAAGGCCCCTGAATAGTGCCTCCTGTGATCTGCAACGAACCCGAGTTGGAACGCGCGCCGCCGCTGAGGTTGGTGTTGGTCGAGGTCACACTGCAGCAACCGCTGGTAACCAGCCCGGCAACCGAACCACCGGTCAGGCTGACTGTGCCGTTGTTGCTGGTCAGGGTACCGCCGACCGTTGTGCCATTGGTGGTGATCGCCCCATTACTGGTGACATTGCCTACCACACTGCCGCCTGTCAGGCTGATGGTGCTCGAAGTGCCGCTGATCGAACCGGACACGACCGTACCGGCCAGGTTGATGGCCCCGCTGCCCGAGACCACGGAGCCGGTGATCGTGTTGCTGCCGGTCGCCGTCAGATTGCCGAAACTGGTTTGCACGCTGATAACCCGGGTCGCGGTACCCACACTGGTGCTGTTCAATGCCATGGCACTCGTAGCCACCACATTAATGCTGACGTTGTTGGCCGAGATGGTCAGTACGTCGCCGGACAGCGTGCTGACGTCTCCATTACAGGTAAAGACGAAAGCCCCGCTGGTGCCGGATCGGCTCCAGGCTCCACTGCAGATGGAAGAGCCAGCAACGGAAGTGCTGACCACCGGGTTTGCAGGGTTGATGGTGCCTACATTGAAGGTATAGGTCGCTGCCTGCGCCAGGACGGGCACCAGCAACAGAAGACCATACAGCACTCGCCACATCATCAGCGCTCCACTGATGCCGTCAAACGACGGTAGGCATAATCCGGTCGACTGCCTGGGGCGCCGTTCTGCGCCTGAGCGGTGAGCCGGTAGATGGTCAGGCTGGAACCATCCTCATCGGTATGGCTGGTGCTGCTGCAGGTCAGGCTGACCGTGAACTCGCTCAACCCGCCGCCGGCCATGCTCACGCCGCTGTTGCTGCAGCTGCCGGCATTGACGGCGCTGCTAATGCCCCATTCCAGTCCGGCGCGGGCGGCCTGATAGGCGCGCGCTTGCTGCAGGGCCAGGCTGTTGCTGCCGTGCTGCGTAGTCGACAGGCGCGCCATCGCTGCGATCACCAGGGTGATCACGATGATGACGAACAGCGCCGCCACCAGACCGAAACCCTGCTGCCGGCCCCGCACTTCAGGGCGCATTGTCGACGTGCACCTGTTGCAGCAACTCAAGGTTCTCGCCCTCCTCACTGATGGTCAGGCTCATGGTCAGCAGGCCCGCACGCTGGGTGGTGCCGGGCTGGTAGGTAAAGCGGCAGCCACTGACCTGCGACGCCAGCGGCTGTGGATTCGAGCCGGCAGGCGGGGTCGCGGGGATACTGCTGTTGAGCGCTGTGTAGCTGTAGCGCACCAGTTGACCGCCGCTGCAGCGATAACCCACCACACGTTCAGCCAGATAAATACGCCGCTGCGGTGAGGCCAGGGCAAAACGGAATCCGCCGGACGGCAGATTATTCAGCGCGATCAGCTGCTCATTCGCCGGCGCACCGGCCTGCACGGAAAAAGTGATGCCGGTGGGCGTGATCACCCCGGGGTTGGCCGGCGCCCAGACATTAGAGCCGGGCGTCGGGACGCCGCCGGATTCGGCCCCCACGTTGTACAGCACCAGCCAGTTGGCCCCGGCCGGATTCAGCGTGGCATCCAGCAACTGGAAGTTGTTGCAGCCGCCATCCGCGGTGCTGCTGCCGCAGCTGCCGGCGGCGGCCGAGGAAAAGCGCAGACCGTCGCTGCCAACCCGGTTCGGCCGGTAACGCGCCGCGCTGTGAATCAGCAGCAGCTCCAGCGCCAGGCCATCGGTCGAAACGCGCAACGAGTTGGGCACTGCCAGGCGCACATCGCGCGCCACGCGGTTGAGCGAGGTGGCCGCCAGGTCCACCAGTTCGGCACGCCGGCTCTGGCCGACGAAGCCCTCCAGCGGCCGCGACAGCACAGAGCTGATCATCACTGCGACGATACCGGCGATGGCAATCACCATGATCAGCTCGACCAACGTGAACCCTGTGCTGGTTGAACGGCGCATGCTCAATACCGTGTCCGGTAGCCGGAGAGCAGCAACGACTGCCCCGCCGGATCGGTGACCGTGACGCTGACCGCCAGCACATCGCCGGCCGGCAGGCCATTCCAGGCCTGCGCGGCGACAGCCACCTGCACCCGGTAATCGGCCAGGGCGGCAATCGCCGCCCCCGAGGCGCTGCGTGCGCCGTTATCGCTGAGCCCGGCGTAGTCGCAAACATTGTCGAACGCCGCACGGCTGGCCGGCGGCGACGGACACTGACTGCCCGTGGCGGGATCGAGAAACGGCTGCAGGAGGATTTCTTCCAGATAGGCCTCGGCAATCGCCAGACTCTGCTGGCGTAGCAACGGATCGGCCGAGCGCCCGGTAATAGCCGCCATGGCCGAATACAGCGCCGCAGCAGCAATACCGATGATGACGATGCTGATGACCAGCTCGACCAGGGTCATGCCCTGCTGGCGGTTCATTGCCCCTGCACCAGTCCGGTTTCCGCCATCACGCTGAGGCTGAAACCACCCACAGTGGCGCTGGCGGTACCGCTCTGCGGACGACCGAGGGAATCAAACACCACAGGAAAATTGGTGACGGTAATGGCCACCCCCTGCGGCACACTGCCATTGGCCAGCGCCGCGCCATCGGCACCCGGCACAGCCAGGCTGTAGCCACCGGACGTGCAGTTGGCCGCCTGATGCACCTGATAGCCAGCTGCCTGGCTCAGGCTCACCTGAGTCAGGCAGCCAGAAGCCAGCGCCAGCTTCTGCGCGTAGCGCACAGCAGAGAGGCTTTCCTCATAGAACATGCGCTGATCGAACTGCTGCCGATCAAAGAAACGCGGCCCCACCACGGCAGCGAGAATGCCGATGATGACAATCACCATCAGCAGCTCGACCAGGGTAAAGCCGCGCGGGGGCATTACGGCGTCGCCGGGCAGGATTGTCCGGTAGCACCTGTGATCGCACTGATGGTCACGCCACTGGTGGCGGTGGTCGCTTGGGTATAAGTAAAGGAACAACCACCCAGCGCGATCGTACCGGCTGTTGCAGTGTTGAAATCAGAACTCAACTGAGCGGCCGTGATAATCGAAGCCTGAGTGGCATAGCCATGAACCAATGCGATCGACTGGCCTTCCAGTGTCACAGTCCCGGTAGCACCGGTCTGATTAGCTGCGATAGCGGCAGCATGAACAATCGCGCTGGCTGACCGCACCGAACCCAGCGCCCCATTGATGCTGGAGTAGCGCGCCTGGCCACTGAAATCGGCAAATCGCGGCAACGCAAACGCCGCCAGAATGCCAAGGATCACAATCACCATGATCAGTTCGATCAGGGTAAAACCGCTTTGCTGTTTTTTCATGGTTTGGTCCGCCTGGGTTAGTTGAAGTTGCGAGTCACTTCGCCGGTAGAGGTGTTGTACACGATGGCGTCATTGGCGCCATCGCGTTGGTAGGTGTAGGTGCAGCTGTTGGCCGGGGCAGCAGTCGCCACGTAGTCCGGGTTCGCTCCCGCAACCGTTGGTGCGCTGCCCTGCAACAGTGCGCTCCAGAGATTCTGACATTCAGCCACGCTCGGAGTGGCCACCGCAGGCGGGTTACCGCCAAGCCCCGTACCGGCTGGCCAGAAGTTAGCATTCACATCGACGGTACCGGCGCCAAAACCAGCAACGTTAATGAAGCAGTTGTTACCCGCGCAGCCAAGAATACCGCCGTTACGATTCACCTCCTGCTGCGAACGCACCAGCGTCACGGCAGAAGCCAGTCCGCCTGCAGCGCCGTTGAAGGCAGCGCGGTGTGCATCACGTGTCGAGTTGATAAAGCGAGGCAAGGCAACTGCCGCCAGGATACCGAGGATGACAATCACCACCACCAGCTCGATCAGGGTAAAACCTTTACTGTGTTTCATATCTACGTCTCAGTTTCTCAGTAATTTCGTAGTTGCCAGTTCCGCGTCGGTTACAGCTTCCAGCTCCAGAGCAAAAGCCTTACGGCCGGCTTGCATCACCGCCAAATCCTGCCGTGGCACTGCCAGCAGCCTCCATACATAGGGCATCTGCTCACGCCCCCAGCCACCGCCGGCAAACCTTGGCTGGTAGATCACCCAAGAGTGCGACGGCTGCCAATACCAGCATCCTGACTCCACAGACAACTTCTCGTCCAGTTCGCCGCAGTAGTTGTCTGGCATCCATCGCAACAATCCGAACGGATTTTGCGTGACCAAAGACTGATCTCGAACGCCATCTTTCGCCACCCATTCAGCCGAAAGATGGCTGAGGCTGGTCTGCAGATTTTCCTGAGTCGCCTGCATTGCCCTGCGCTCACTTACCTCAGCCATCTTCCAACCCCAGGAAACAAGCACTCCAACAAGAATAAGACTAGCCAATCCCCAGCCCCAGCGGCGGCTCAGGCGTACCGTGTGGATGCTGTCGTAATCGGCCCGCATCAGCGCCCCTTGGCCACCGAGCCGAGTTCCCACATCGGCAGGAACACACCCAGTGCCAGCACCAGCACCATCACACCCATGGCCACGATCAGAATCGGCTCGATGGCATCGGCCAGTTGTTTGAGGTCGTAATCCACTTCCTGTTCGTAAAAATCCGCCACTTCGACGAACAGATCGTCCAGCGCACCGGTTTCCTCGCCCACCGCCATCATCTGCAGCACCAGCGGAGTAAACAGCCCGCTGGCCGCCGCAGTCCGGGTCAGGGCCTCGCCACGCTCGACCCCCTCACGCATGGCCAGCACGGCCCGGCCGATATGCCGGTTGCCGACACTGGCGCTGTTGATCGACAGCGTCTGCAGCAGGGGCACGCCGGCGCCGTACATCATGGCGAAGGTGCGGGTAAAACGGGCCAGGGCGATACGCTCGAAGATGCCGCCGACAATCGGGATGCGCAGTTTCAGGCGATCCCAGGTCAACGCCCCCTCTTCGGTCTTGATCCACTGGAAGAAGGCATACAGGCCGCCACCCAGCAGCAGAGCCATCAGCCACCAGTAGTGCTGGAAGAACTGTGAGGTGCCGATCAGTGCGCGGGTGGCCCAGGGCAGCTCGGCCTTGAACTGCTCGAAAACCTTGGCGAACGCCGGGATCACGAACAGGTTGATCACCGCCAGCGCCACGCCCATGGCCGAGAGCACGAACAGCGGATAACGCGTGGCCTGCTTGATGCGTTTGCGCGTTTCGCGCTCCAGCTCCAGGTAGCTGGACAGCTGCTTGAAGGCGCCATCCAGCTGGCCTGTGTTCTCACCCACGCTGACCATGCTGACAAACAGGGTGTTGAATACCCGCGGATGGGCATGCAGGGCTACAGCCATGCTCTGCCCGCCTTCCAGATCGGCGCGCACCGCCTGCAGCACTTCGCGGAAATACAGGTTGCGGTTGGACTCGCCGAGCCCGGCAATGGCCCGGATGATCGGCACGCCGGCTTTGGTCAGGCTGTACATCTGCCGGCAGAAGATGATCAGCTCTTCCAGATCGACACTGCGCTTACGCAGCCGCTCGGCCAGCCAGGCCATGGCATTGTCGCCGCCACTGGCCGTCTCTTCTTCGATCTGCAACGGGGTAATTCGCTGGGCGACCAGCTCGCTGGCCACCGCATCGGCGCTATTACCCTGCAGGGAGCCGGAGACCCGCTCGCCCTGGTGGTTGCGCCCCGTATAGCGAAAACTGGCCATCAGCCGGGCAGCTCATCAGTCAGAGTGGCGCAAACCTTGAGCACTTCCTCCACCGAGGTGACGCCTGCCAGTGCGTAATCCAGCGCGCAGGCGGCCAGCGGACGGTAGTGCGGGTTGCGCTGGGCGGCCTCGGCAAAGCTCTGCGGATCATTGCGGCGCAACGCCGCGATCATCGGCTCATCCATCTCCAGCAGCTCGTAAACACCGATGCGCCCCTGATAGCCACTGTTGTGGCACTGATGGCAACCGGCGCCCAGCTTGAACGTGCGACCGGCCAGAGAGCCGCCGTGCAGACGCTCCAGCCAAAGCAGTTGCTGTGGCTCGGGCACATGCTCTTCCATGCAGTTCTCGCACACCCGACGCACCAGACGCTGGGCCAGTACGGCATTCAGGGCGCTGGCCACCAGGAAGGGCTCGGCGCCCATGTCGATCAGGCGCATAGCTGAGGTCTGCGCATCGTTGGTGTGCAGGGTGGACAGCACCAGGTGACCGGTGAGAGCGGCGCGCAGGCCGATCTCGGCGGTTTCCTGATCGCGCATCTCGCCCACCAGTACGATGTCCGGGTCCTGACGCAGGGCGGCGCGCAGCACGCGGGCGAAGCTCAGGTCGATCTTGGCATTGACCTGCACCTGATTGACCCGCGGCAGGCGGTATTCCACCGGGTCTTCCACGGTGATGATCTTCTTTTCCGGGCTGTTCAGTTCGGAAAGCCCGGCGTACAGCGTGGTGGTCTTACCTGAACCGGTCGGGCCGGTGACCAGCACCATGCCGTAGGGGCGCTGCAGCAGGCGGCGAAAACGCGCCAGCAGGTCGGCCGGCATGCCACTGGCGTCCAGATGGAAGATCCCGGCGCTCTGATCCAGCAGACGCATCACCACCGACTCGCCGAACTGCACCGGCATGGTCGAGACCCGCACATCCAGGCTGCGGTTCTTCACCCGGATATTGAAACGGCCGTCCTGCGGCAGGCGCTTCTCGGAGATATCCAGGCCGGACATGATCTTCAGGCGCATCACCAGCGCCGAGGCCACCCGCGCCTCCTTCATCACCTGCTCGCTGAGCACGCCGTCGATACGCTGACGGATGCGCACCACGCCCTCGTCCGGCTCGATGTGAATGTCCGAGGCCTTCATCTGCACCGCATCCTCGAACAGCGTCTGCAGCAGACGCACCACCGGCGCCTCGCTGGTGTTGTCGGCGCCCAGCTTGGAAAGGTCGAAGTCGCTGTCCTGCAGCTCGCCTTCCAGCTCGCCGGCAATCGAGGCGATTTCGCTGGTGCGCCGGTAGACCAGATCGAGGGTGGCCAGGAGTTCCGCCTCGCGCACCACCGCCGGCAGCACGCGGGTCTTGAGAATGCGCTCCATCTCGTCGAGGGCGAACAGGTCCAGCGGGTCGGACATGCCGACCAGCAGACCGCCGCCCTCGCGGGTCAGGACGATGGCGCGGAAACGCCGCGCCACGGCCTCGGGCAGGCTCTGCACGAGGTTCTGGTCGAACTTGAAGTGACGCAGTTCGATAAACGGAATCTGCAGCTGCTCGGACAAGGCGGTGAGCAGCTTGACCTCGCTGACCAGGCCCATGTCGATCACCGCGCGACCGAGCTTGGAGCCGGTGCGTTTCTGCTCCTGCAGCGCCTGTTGCAACTGCAGCTCGCTGATCAGGCCGGCCTGCACCAGCAGGTCGCCGATGCGCACCTTGCGCTGGCGGACTTCCTCGCTCATGGCTGACCTCCGAGTGTCTGTGCGCGGCTGATGGCAAAGCGCCGGGCGCCGTCATCCAGGCCCTGGCCGCGCAGCGCCAGCTGATAATACTGGGCGGCCTGCTGCGGCTGCTCCAGCTGCTCCAGGGCGATGGCTAGCCCCAGTTGCCAGGGTGCCTGCTGCGGGCGCAGATCAACCAGTTGGCGATAGACCTCGGCACTCTCGCGCCACTGCCCGGTCTGCTGATAGGTCGCCGCGAGCAGGGCGTGATAGCCGGGGTCGCGGGCCAGCAGCGGACGCCGCTGCGCCAGTGTGGCCACCGCCGCCTGGGTCTGTCCGCTCTGCAGTTGGGCGCGGGCCAGAAGTATGCGCAGTTCGCTGTCATCGCCCACCTGAGCCAGCTGGGCCGGTAACCAGCCCAGCAGCTTGCCCTGCTGGCCGGCCCCCAGGTAGGCGCGCGCCAGCAGGCGGATGGTGTCGGCATCGCGCGGTTGCTGGCGGTGCACACGCTCCAGTTGCTCCACGGCGCCGGCGTAATCCTGATCGAGCATGGCCTGGCGCGCCTCGGCCAGCGGATCGGCCGGCCGCGCGGTGATGCTGACCTGCGGCCGCGCCGCGGGCGCAGGCTGGCTGACCGGTTCAGAGCGAACCTGCCAGGCCGGGTTTTCCGCAGGCGCGGTGCTTTCTTCTTCGGCGGCGGGCAAGGCAGTCAGATCGACCTGCTCGGCCGGCGTAGCCAGCATCTGCGCCTCCAGCCACAACTGCCAGCGAGCCCCGGCGGGCTCCAGACGGTCGCTGACCTGCAGCTGATCGCCCAGACCGACCAGCAGCACCAGCACGTCGTTGCCCTGGGGCTCCACGCGCCAGGAGAGGCTGCGACCATCCTGCTGCAGACGCCCGTTGCGCGGCTCACCCGAAAGGCGCAGACCGGGCAGACGCAGGCTGACCGCACCACTCTCGTCGGTACGCTGGTAGGCCACCGACTGATCCAGCAGCAGCTGCAGCACAAAACGCCCGTTGACGTGTTGCGGCAATATCTCCAGCACCTGCGGCGCGGCCACCGCTGCCACGGGAGTCGGATCGGCCAGCACCGGGCCTTCAGGCGTGCGGCCGACGATACGACCGATCATCAGTCCGACCAGCAGACCCGTGAGAATCACCGCACTGAGGAAGATCGAACCCAGGCGCAGACGGCGGTTGCGTTCGCGCCGGCGCGCGCCCTCCTCGTCCACCGCATACAGACCTTCCAGCGGCACCCGCTCGCTCGGCGCCGCACGCCGGGCATCAAGGTCACGCAGCATATCGTTGACCAGACTCATGACCACCACCCCGACCACTGTTTCAGCCACGGCCAGGCGCCCAAGAGCACCGCAACCGACAGCGTGCCTGCCGCCAGCCCAAGGCTGAGCCAGCGCGGCGACCAGTGCCGGAACGGCTGTGCCCCCTCGGTATCGGCCATGGCACGGCGTACATGACTGGCCGCCACCTGCCGGCTGCCATCACCAAAGGCGGCCATCAGCGACTTGTGCGCCAGGATGTTCAGCAGGCGGGGAATACCACTGCTGCCCCGCACCAGCAGGCGTATGGCACGCGGCGCGAACAGTGGCTCGCCACGGTAACCGGCCACCGCCAGACGCTCCTGCAGGTAGCGCTGGGTATCGCGCACATCCAGCGGGCGCAGGCGATAGGAAAAGGTGATGCGCTGCAGCAGCTGGCGGAACTCATGTCGGGCCAGGGTGGCATCCAGCTCGGGCTGACCAAACAGCACCACCTGCAGCAGTTTGCGCTGCTCGGTTTCCAGATTGGTCAGCAGACGCAACGCCTCCAGGGTTTCTGCCGGCAGGGCCTGCGCCTCGTCGATCAGCAGCACACAGCTCTTGCCAGCCGCTGCCAGCTCGATCAGACGGATTTGCAGGGCATCCAGCAGGGCGTGGTCCTGCAGGTTGTCGACACCCTCGATACGCAGCTCGCGGGCCAGCGCCTGACGCAGCTCCAGCGGGCTCAGGCAGGGATTGGGCAGGTAGGCCAGCTGGTAGCGCTCGCCATCCAGCAGGTTGAGCAGCGCGCGACACAGCAGGGTCTTGCCGGTGCCGACTTCACCCGTGACCTTGATGAAGCCCTCACCCTCGCCCAGCGCCACGCGCAGGAGGTTGAGGCAGGCCTGATAGGGCGCCAGCTGAACCAGAAACTCGGTATTCGGAGTCAGCGCGAAGGGTTTCTCGCGCAGGCCGAAGAACGCCTCGTACATGGGCTATCTCAGCTCCTTGAAGGCAGCTGCACTCTTCTGGATCTCGTTGATCCAGGTCTCGTCGCTGACCACCTGCGGACGCAGCAGAATCACCAGTTCGCTCTTGCGCAGATCCTTGGACTGCTGCTTGAACATCGGGCCGATCAGCGGCAGCTGGGATGCCCACGGCAGCTTGGCATCGATGTTCTGGTTGGTGTTCTGCAGCAGGCCGCCGATCACCACCACCTGACCACTGCGGGCTCGCACAATGGAGTCGGACTGGCGGGTGGTGGACAGTGCCAGCGGCAGGTTGAACTCGTTGTCCTCGCCGCCCAGGGTGATGGTCTTGTTCTGGTCCTGCACGCGGCTGACCGATGGCCGCACGTGCAGAGTGATGTCGTCGTGCTCGTCGATCTGCGGCGTGACGTCCAGGGAAATGCCGGAGAAGAACGGCGTCAGGGTGATGTCCAGGTCCGGTGCGGTGGTGCCGCCGGCCAGAGTGGTGGTGGTGGTCGACACGTCGGTGACAAAGAACTCGTCGGTGCCGACCTTGATCACCGCCTTCTGATTGTTCAGCGTGGAGATCCGCGGGCTCGACAGCACGCGCACATCCCCCTGGGTTTCCAGCAGCTGGATCACTCCTTCGAAGTTGCCGAAGTCAAAACTGCCGGTAAAGGTACCGCCCACCCCGGTCGGGCCGCTGATCGGGTTGGTCGGGGTGTTCAGACCATCCAGACCCGGAATGAAGCTGCCGAGGCCGATCGCCTTCTGCCCGGAGATGTAGGTCCAGTTGACCCCGGCCTGGAACTGGTCATTCAGATCGACCTCGATGATCTTGGTTTCCAGGATGACCTGGCGCTGCAGATTGCGCTGGGCCATGCGCAGGAAGGCCTCGACGTTCTGCTGGTCGCGGCTGTTGGCGCGTACCACCAGCAGGCCGGCCTGCGGGTTGACCACCACACTGTTGCCCGGCTCCTCACCGACGATCATCTCCACCACCTTGCGCACCTCGGCCCAGAAATCCACCGAACTGGTGGTACTCAGGTGGCTGGCGCTGAGCGTCGAGGAACTGGTGCTGGTGGTGGTTTCGGTACCCGTGCTGTCGGTACTGTTGCTGTTGGTCACCTCTCCGGAGCTGACCCGGGTATCGGTGGTGCCCTGACGCTGGATATTCAGGTAGTTGAGATCGTAGGACTGGGTCACCGGCTGGTTCGGCAGAATCTGGTAGCCATAGCTGGTCTTGCGGAAGTCATAGCCATAGCTGTCACGCACGGCCGCCAGCACTTCCTCCAGAGTCACGTTGCGCAGGCTGAAGGTGATGTTGCCCTGAATCTCCGGATGCACCACCAGATTCTTACCGGCGCCGTCCATCAGGCTGAGGAAGAAGTCGCGGGCCGGCATGTCCTTGGCCGCCACATCGAAGCGCGGACCACTGGCCAGGGCACGGTCCATTTCCAGCGGAGGCAGCAAGGCAGCCTGCACCGAGGGCGGCGGCGCGACCTTGGCTTTACTCTGCTGCAGGCTCTCATCGAGCATGCTGTTGCTCTGCTGGTAAAGCTGGTCGTCGCCATCCTTGAAGGTCTGGCAGGCGCTCAGCAGGCACAACAGGCTGAGCAGGCCGAGGGACGGCAGGGCACGAGTATTCATCGACATCATCGGCTCGGTTTGACTATGGGTTCGGCCAGGCGCAGCAATTCCTGCTGCCTCTGGCGCTCGATCAGTACGGCACGCGGGTAGATGGCCTTGAGCCGGGAGGTTCCCAGCTGCTCACCCACCTTCAGGCTCTGGCCATTGATCACGGCACGCTGGCCATGACTGCCGCGAATGATGGCCTGCAGCTGCAGCGTCTGGGCTGCCTCCTGCGGCGAAGCGCTATGCCCCTGCGGCGGCATGGTCGGGTCGAGCGCGGCCAGCGCCGGCAGGCAGCACAGCACTGCAAGTAGGCTCAACAAGGCTCTAGACACCGACCCACCCCGCTTGCCGGCTGAGGGTATACAGCTCCAGACGAATGCTCGCCCGGCCACTGCCGCCGGCATCCACCTGATAGTCCAGTTGCTGCCAGTGCAGACGCCAGCCCGTGGCCTGCACGGCCTGCAGATAAGCGATCAACTCGAAGTAGCCGCCTTCCAGCGTCAGGCGCACGCCATGACGGTACAGACTGACCGCCGGCGCAACCGCCTTTTCATCCTTGGCGGACTCCGCCTCACCCGGCACTTCCAGCGGCGCGGAAAAACTTTCCACTGCCATCAGGTTCAGCCCCGGCTGGGCACGCAGCAGGTCCTCAAGCACCCGGCGCATGGTTGGCGGATCGATCAGCGCGGCAGTCTCGTGATCGATGCCATCCAGCAGGCGTTCATGTTCAGCCTGCGCCAGCAGCAGGCTGCTGCGCATGCCCAGGTTGGGATCCTGCTCGCGCTTGCGCTGCAACTCGGCGCGCTGCGCCTGAGCTTCCAGCAGTCGCGCCTTGGCCCCCTCCAGCTGGCCATTGAGCTGTTTCTGGCGCAGCGCCAGGGGATCGGCCACCAGCAGCACATAAAGCATTCCAAGCAAGGCAAACCCCACCCCGAGAGTCAGCCACTGCTCACGCGGCACCATGGCCTGCCAACGCTGCAACAAGGCTTTCATGGCTGTTTCTCCTGATCAGCCGCCTGCGAGGACAGGACAAAATCGAAGGGTTCAGCGGCCGTGCGCTTGGCACTGAAATGGGCAAACTGACGGCCCTTGAACGCCGGCGCCTGCCCCAGCGCCTGCAGGTAGCTCGGCAATGCCTGCTGATCGCTACTACGCCCTTCCAGACGCAGGTGGCGACCTCCATCGGTAAAGGCAATCCGGGTCAACCACAGCCCCTGCTCCGGATGCTGCTCGGACAGGGCAACCAGCGGATCAGCAAAACCCTGCTGGTGCTGCAGGGCCAACAGCCGCAGGTAATCGGCAAGACGCTGAAGCTGGCGGTTACGCTCTTGCGCAGATGCCACCTGCAGGGGCAATTGCGGATCAAGCTGCGGTTCGCGAAACACCGCCTGTTCGCCAGCCAGCAGTTGCTCCTCGCTCTGCGCCAGCGCCTCGGCCTGTTGCAGTTGCGCCTGCAGATCACGCACCTGCCACAACTGCCAGCCGCCATGCAGCAGTGCCAGTCCAAACGCTACCAGCAATGCCTGGAGCATATGACGCGGCCGCGGGCCGGTCTGCCGGCGGCGCTGATGCTGATAGAGGTTGAGGTTCTGCATCAGCTGTTCTCCTGACGCAGAGCCGCGCCGACGGCCGCCAGACAGTAAGCCTGTTCGCGCTCATCGAGCAGCGGCACGTCGTCACCGAACAGGTCTTCCAGACTCAGACGCTGCAGATTCACCGCCAGCCCGCCCGCCAGAGCCTGCATGGCCTGCTCGCCGTCGCGTTTCATCGGCAACAGCAGCAAACGGGTGATATACCCTTTGCCCAACTGGCTCTCGAAATAATCCAGGGAGCGCTGCACTTCCAGGGTGATCGCGGAGTAATTGCCTTCAGCACGCTCGATGCCCTGTTCAATACGCCGAGCCATGTACAGATCGGCGCCGTTCTGCACACTGATCAGGCCTTCGCTGGAGCGCAGGCGCAGCAGCGCCAGATTGATGCCCGCCGCCCCGGCCTGCAGGCCAAGGTTACGGAAGGCCATCTCGGTAATATCGATCGACTGCAGCCTGAGCCCGGCCTGACGCAACAGACGTGCAATCTGCTCCATCTGCTGTTTTTCCAGCACGGCGCAATAGGCCATGCGCGAACGCCCGCGATAGGCATCGGCGGGCAATGCGATCAGATCGGTGACAACGGTATCCAGAGGTTGGCTGATCAGGTCCTTGAGGCGCCAGCGCATGGCGTCGCGCAACTCGTCCTCGGGCACGTCGGGACAATCGAGCAAGAGCAACTGATAACTGGCAGGGTGAAGCAGGAAGTTAACCTCGGCGCCCTGCAGTTGCAGCTCCTGCACCCAGTCTTTGAGCACCTGAGCTTGCTCGGCTGGAGCAGCCGCTTTGAACAAACAACGAATCAGTCGGGCGCGCCCATCGACATCGCGCTCAACCTGAGCCAAAGCAATACCTTCCGGGCCAGTTTCAAGCCCGATCAGCCCTTGCGGCGTCTGCTTTTTCTTATTCAGCCATCCGAGCAACGCCTTCCCCTTAAAACCTTCAAGTAGCAGGCAATCCGTTGTTGCCGCCCGACAAACTGTGCAAGCGCGGTAAAATGCCGTATCCGACTCTTTCCCTGAGCCTAATCATGTTCCATGTTGTGCTGTTCGAGCCCGAGATCCCACCCAACACGGGCAATGTCATCCGCCTGTGCGCCAACACCGGTTGCCAGTTACATCTGGTCGGACCACTGGGCTTCGAACTGGATGACAAACGACTACGTCGCGCCGGCCTGGATTACCACGAATACACCACGCTAAAGCGCCACGCGAGCCTTGCTGACTGTATAGCAGATATCGGTACTGGCCGACTAATGGCCTTTACTACCAAAGGCAGTCACAACTATGCAGAAGTTCAGTTCCAGGCCGGGGACATTTTCCTTTTCGGCCCGGAAAGCCGAGGCCTGCCCGCCGAGATTCTCGACAGCCTGCCGGCCGAACAACGCCTACGCCTGCCCATGCGCCCGGGCGGTCGCAGCCTGAACCTGTCCAATGCCGTGGCGGTCACCGTCTACGAGGCCTGGCGACAGAACGGCTTCCGCTAATGGCAAGACAATAAAAAAGCGCCCCTCGGGGCGCTTTTTTCATGCACTGCTTAGAGCCTGTTTACGATCTCGCGAGCTAGAGCCAGACAAGGCTGTTTTAACGCCGTATGGCCGACGCGCAGCAGATCGTACACAGGTTCTTAGGCGTTGCCGGCAGCTTGCATGCGCGACAGCTCCTGAGCGTACAGGGCGTCGAAGTTCACCGGAGCCAGCATCAGTGCCGGGAACGAGCCGCGCACTACCAGGCTGTCCAGCGCTTCGCGCGCATAGGGGAACAGCAGGTTCGGGCAGAAGGCGCCCAGGGTGTGGCTCATGGAAGCGGCGTCCAGGCCCTTGATCAGGAAGATGCCGGCCTGCTGCACTTCGGCGATGAAGGCGGTTTCTTCGCCGTTCTTCACGGTCACGGACACAGTCAGAACGATCTCGTGGAAATCACCTTCCAGCTGGCGCTGACGGGTATTCAGATCCAGAGCGACGCTCGGGGTCCACTCCTGACGGAAAATTTCCGGGCTCTTGGGCGCTTCGAAGGACAGGTCCTTCACATAGATGCGCTGCAGGGAGAATTGCGGGTTTTGCGCTTCTTGGGCGCCTTGGGTTTCTTCGGTCATGGCTGAGCCTTGCTGTGCGTTATTAGTAGAGTTAGCCGACTATCGAAAACAACCTGCTAGTCAGCCAGCAGCGCGTCCAGCTTGCCGGCGCGCTCCAGGGCATGCAGATCGTCGCAACCACCCACATGGGCGCTGCCGATCCAGATTTGCGGCACCGAGGTCTTGCCCGCCTTGCGGACCATCTCGGCGCGTACATCGGGCTTGCCGTCGACGCTGATCTCGTCGAAGGCCACGCCCTTGCGTTGCAACAACTGCTTGGCGCGCATGCAGTAACCGCATATCGCGCTGGTGTAGATGAGTACCGGCTTCATCACTTGACCACAGGCAGGCTGTCGGCACGCCAGGTGGCAATGCCGCCGCCCAGGCGGGCCACGGTGTAGCCGGCCTTCTTCAGCTCACGGCATACGCTGCCGGCATGCTGACCCATGGCGTCGACCACGATGATGGTCTTGGCCTTGTGCTTCTCCAGCTCGACCATGCGCTCGGCCAGCTTGTCGAAGGGAATATTCAGCGCATCGACGATATGGCCGGTGCCGAAATCCTTGTGCGTACGCACATCCAGCACCACGCCCTGATCGCTGTTGACCAGCGCGGTCAGTTCACGGCTGCTCAGGCTGCGCCCGGCGCGGCGCAGTTCGTGAGCAATCAGCAGGCCGAGCAGCACGGCGAAAGCCAGGCTCAATTCATAGTGGTTAGAGGCAAATTCAATCAGCTTGGCGAGCATCACAAGGATCCACAGCGTTAAAATGGCGGCCAGTATACACAGGGGCATTAGTCGGCCAAACCCCGCCCGGCGGTGACGCTCGGAGCACTTGGCTATAAAATGCCCGGCCTTTTTCCGCCCATCCGCCTTGCGAGTCCGCCCCTATGAGCGCCACGCCCTCTCCGCTGGTCCTGATCATCCTCGACGGTTTCGGCCATAGCGACAGCCCCGAGTACAACGCTATCTACGCGGCCAAGACGCCGGTCTACGACCGACTGCGCGCCACTCAGCCGCACGGCCTGATCTCGGGCTCGGGCATGGACGTCGGCCTGCCGGACGGCCAGATGGGCAACTCCGAGGTCGGCCACATGAACCTCGGCGCCGGCCGCGTGGTGTACCAGGACTTCACCCGGGTCACCAAGGCGATCCGCGACGGCGAGTTCTTCGAGAATGCCGAAATTACCCGCGCGGTCGACCAGGCCGTGGGCGCCGGCAAGGCCGTACACATTCTCGGCCTGCTCTCCGACGGCGGCGTGCACAGCCACCAGGATCACCTGGTCGCCATGGCCGAACTGGCCGCCAAGCGTGGCGCCGAGAAGATCTACCTGCATGCCTTCCTCGACGGCCGCGACACCCCGCCGAAATCGGCCCAGCCGTCCATCGAGCTGCTCGACGCCACCTTCGCCAAGCTGGGCAAGGGTCGCATCGCCAGCCTCACCGGCCGCTACTTCGCCATGGACCGCGACAACCGCTGGGACCGCGTCGAGCAGGCCTATAACCTGATCGTCGACGGCAAGGGCGAATCCAATGCCGCCAGCGCCGTAGAAGGGCTCAACGCCGCCTACGAGCGCGGTGAGAGCGACGAGTTCGTCAAAGCCACCACCATCGGCGAGCCAGTGAAAGTCGAAGATGGCGATGCCATCGTCTTCATGAATTTCCGCGCCGACCGTGCCCGCGAGCTGACCCGCGCCTTCGTCGAGCCCGACTTCAGCGAGTTCCAGCGTCAGCGCGTGCCGCAACTGGCCGGTTTCGTCATGCTCACCCAGTACGCCGCCAGCATCCCGGCGCCCAGCGCCTACAAGCCGGAAGCGCTGACCAACGTGCTCGGCGAATACCTGGCGAAGAACGGCAAAACCCAGCTGCGCATCGCCGAAACCGAGAAGTACGCCCACGTCACCTTCTTTTTCTCCGGCGGCCGCGAAGAGCCGTTCGAGGGCGAAGAACGCATCCTGATTCCGTCGCCGAACGTCGCCACCTACGACATGAAGCCGGAAATGAGCGCGCCGGAAGTCACCGACCGCATCGTCGAGGCCATCGAAAACCGCCACTATGACGTGATTATCGTCAACTACGCCAACGGCGACATGGTCGGCCACACCGGTGTGTTCGAAGCGGCGGTCAAGGCTGTGGAAACCCTCGACACCTGCGTTGGCCGCATCGTCGAGGCACTGGACAAGGTCGGCGGCGAAGCCCTGATCACCGCCGACCACGGCAACGTCGAGCAGATGGAAGACGAGTGCACCGGCCAGGCGCATACCGCGCACACCTGCGAGCCGGTGCCCTTCATTTATGTGGGCAAGCGCCCGGCAACCATCCGCGAAGGCGGCGTGCTGGCCGACGTGGCACCGACCCTGCTGACCCTGATGGGCCTGCCGATCCCGCCGGAAATGACCGGCAAGTCGATCATCCGCCTCGGCTAGTCGGCGATTGAAAAACGTTGGCGAGGCCGCCAGCGCAAGGCAAAAACAGGCGAGAAAGCGCAGTTTACGAGTGGTAAATGAGCATTTTGAGCCTGTTTTTAACGCAGCGATGGCAACGCAGATAGTTTTTCAACCGCTGGCATAGCGGCAATCCCAGTAAATACGCCCCTCCAGTAAGGATTGGGGCGTTTTTTTTACCCCGCGCGGCGGGCATACTAAGGCCACTTGTTTGCCTGGTATCGCCCCGCTCATGTCCCGCGCCCTCGTAGCCCTGCTTTTCAGCCTTCTGCTCAGCCCGGTCGTGGCCGACGAACGCGCTGCCACCCAGCAACAACTGGAGCAGGCGCAGAAGGACATCACCGAGCTGAAGAAACTGCTGGGCGAGCTGCAGGCGGAGAAATCCGATGTGCAGAAGGCGCTGAAGAAAACCGAAAGCGAGATGGGCCAGCTGGAAAAGCAGGTCAAGGGCCTGCAGGAAGAACAGCAGAAGAGCCAGCAGGAACTGGAGCGACTCAACCAGGAGAAAAAAAAACTCCAGGACGCACGCCTTGAGCAGCAACGCCTGATCGGCATCCAGGCCCGCGCCGCCTACCAGAGCGGCCAGCAGGAATACGTCAAACTGCTGCTCAACCAGCAGCACCCGGAAAAGTTCAGCCGCACCCTCACCTACTACAACTACCTGAATCAGGCCCGTCTGGATCAGCTCGCCACCTTCAACGAAACCCTGCGCCAGCTGGGCAACGTCGAGCAGGACATCAACCAGCAACAACAGATGCTCGCCGAGCAGAGCAGCGCCCTGCAGGGCCGACGTGATCAGCTCGCCGCCGTGCGCCAGGAGCGCCAACAGGCTCTGAGCAAGCTGAACAAGGATCTGGCCAGTCGCGATGCCCGCCTCAAGGAGCGTCAGCAGGCCCAGACCCACCTCAACAACGTGCTCAAGACCATCGAGGAAACCCTGGCACGGCAAGCGCGCGAAGCCGCCGAACAGGCCGCCCGCGAGAAAGCCATGCTCGCCCAGCAGCTTCAGGAAAGCGCCAAGACCGGCAAGCCGGTCCCCCTGGGTCCGGCAGTCAGCACCGGGCAGAGCGTCGACGGCCCGTTCGCCAAAGCCCAGGGCCGCCTGCCGTGGCCGGTCAATGGCCGGCTCCTGGCGCGCTACGGCTCGGCCCGTGGCGATGATCCACGGGCCAAATGGGATGGCGTTCTGATCGGCGCCAGTGCCGGCAGCCAGGTGCGCGCCGTACACGGTGGACGCGTGGTGTTCGCCGACTGGCTGCGTGGCGCCGGGCTGCTGGTGATCGTTGATCACGGCGGCGGCTACCTGACCCTGTACGGACACAACCAGAGTTTGCTGAAAGATGCCGGCGATATCGTCAAGGCCGGCGACCCCATTGCCACAGTCGGCACCAGCGGCGGGCACAATCATCCCGCCTTGTACTTCGCCATTCGCCAGCAGGGTCGCGCCAGTGATCCGGCACGCTGGTGCCGGGCGCAAGGATAAGCGCCTCATTTTCAGGAGTTAGTCATGCCGCACCTGCCCCGCCTCACGCCCCTGGCCCTGTCCCTCGCCCTGCTGCTGGGTAGCGCGCCATTACTGGCGGCCGAGCAGTCGGCACCGGCCATCGAGGACACCGAAACCGGCAAGGCACCGCTGCCGCTGGAGGAGCTGCGCACCTTTGCCGAGGTCATGGACCGGGTCAAAGCCGCCTATGTTGAGCCGATCGACGACAAGACCCTGCTGGAAAACGCCATCAAGGGCATGCTCAGCAACCTCGACCCGCACTCCGCCTACCTGGAGCCGGAAGCCTTCGCCGAGCTGCAGGAAAGCACCAGCGGCGAGTTCGGCGGCCTCGGTGTGGAGATCGGTCAGGAGGACGGCTTCCTCAAGGTAATCTCGCCGATCGATGATTCCCCTGCCGCTGCAGCCGGCATTCAGGCTGGTGACTTCATCATCAAGATCGATGGCCAGCCGACCAAGGGACTGTCGATGATGGAAGCCGTGGAGAAGATGCGCGGCAAGCCGGGCACGGTGATCATCCTCACGCTGATCCGTGAAGGCGGCCAGCCGTTCGACGTCGAACTCAAGCGCGCCATCATCAAGACCAAGAGCGTCAAGAGTCAGCTGCTGGAAGGCGACTACGGCTACATCCGCATCAGCCAGTTCCAGGTCAACACCGGCGAGGAAGTCGGCAAGGCGCTGGCCAGTCTGAAGAAGGAAAACGGCGGCAAGAAACTCGGCGGTCTGGTGCTGGACCTGCGCAACAACCCCGGCGGCGTGCTGCAGGCCGCGGTGGAAGTCTCCGACCATTTCCTGACCAAAGGCCTGATCGTCTACACCAAGGGCCGCATTGCCAACTCGGAGCTGCGCTTCTCGGCCGACAAGGCCGATGCCAGCGAAGGCGTGCCGCTGGTGGTGCTGATCAACGGTGGCAGCGCCTCGGCCTCGGAAATCGTTGCCGGCGCTCTGCAGGATCACAAGCGCGGCATTCTCATGGGCACCGACAGCTTCGGCAAAGGCTCGGTACAGACCGTACTGCCACTGAACAATGACCGCGCTCTGAAGCTCACCACCGCCCTGTACTTCACGCCCAAGGGCCGCTCGATCCAGGCTCAGGGCATCATCCCCGACGTCGAAGTGCGCCGCGCCAAGCTGACCCGCGAGCAGGACGCCGAAACCTTCAAGGAAGCCGACCTGGCCGGCCACCTGGGCAACGGCAATGGCGGCGCGGACAAGCCCAGCAGCAAGAAGAACGAAGACAAGCCGCGACTGCAGGACGATGACTACCAACTGAGCCAGGCTCTCAACCTGCTCAAGGGTCTCAACGTGGCCCGTCAGCGCTAGGCAATCGGCAGGCAATCGGCAGGCAATAAAAAACCGGGCCATGGCCCGGTTTTTTATTGCCCTGCATTACTGGAGGTAGCTGTTGATCGCCTTATCGACAAAGCCTTCCTGACGCATCTGATCCAGCGTGGCCTGCAGCTTCTGCACCACTTCGTCTGGAGTTTCCTTGTTAAGTGCCAAAAACAATTCAGCCTGATTGAAACGCAAAACTGTCTTCAGATCACTTACCCCGGCCTGTTTGGCCAGATAGCGACCGGCTGGGTCACCAGTCGCCCACAGATCGATCTGCCCTTTGTTCAGACGATTGGCGTTCTCAATGTCGTTCAGTACGCTGTCCGCCGTGAGGCCTTTCTGCTGCAGGAATGCCTCGATGGCGTCGCCCTTGTACGCGCCGACACGGTAGGCCTTGGCCTCCTCCAGCGTCGTCAGGCTGATGCTCGTGTCAGCCTTGGCCAGCAGCACCCAGTCATCCGGACCGATCGGCCCCACCCACTTGAACAGCTCCTCGCGCTCGGGCAGTCGCGCCGTAACGAACACACCGTGATTGGGCTTTTCCAGCGCCAGCTTGTAGATACGGTCCCAGGGAAAGCGCAGGGTCAGGTGATACGGCACACCGGCGCGCTTGAACATCTCGCGCACCACATCAGCCGCGATACCCCGAATACCTTCGTCACGGGCGAAATTCTTGCCACTCTCTGCAAAGTTGTAGGGCGGGAAGTTCTCGGTCAGCAAGACCACTTGATAACCCGCCGGCAACTCGGCGCGCGCCACTCCGGCCAGAGCCAGACAGGCGATAAAGCAGGATAACCACAGGGATTTGCGCATGGCGTTGTCCTTTATCCAGAAACGATAAAACGGTCGTGAGCCTAGCAGACTAGGCTCACTGTCGCTTTCGACCAGGTCGCAGACGTCGCGTTAGCGCACCACAATGCCGCGCGATGCCAGATACGCCTTGGCCTCGGGCACGGTGTATTCACCAAAGTGGAAAATGCTCGCCGCCAGCACCGCATCGGCCTTGCCATCGAGGATGCCGGCAGCCAGGTGCTCCAGATTGCCGACGCCGCCCGAGGCGATCACCGGAATACCGACTGCCTCACTGATGGCGCGGGTTACACCGAGGTCGTAGCCACTCTTCACGCCGTCCTGGTCCATGCTGGTCAGGAGGATCTCACCTGCGCCGAGGTCCTCCATCTTCTTCGCCCAGAGCACCGCATCCAGCCCGGTCGGCTTGCGCCCGCCATGAGTGAAGATTTCCCAGCGTCCCGGAGCGACTTTCTTGGCGTCGATGGCGACGACGATGCACTGCGAACCGAAACGCGCAGCGGCCTCGCCGACAAACTCGGGGGTAAAGACAGCAGCCGTGTTGATGGACACCTTGTCGGCACCGGCATTGAGCAGGTTGCGGATGTCCTGCACGGTGCGCACGCCGCCACCTACGGTGAGCGGGATGAACACCTGACTGGCCATACGTTCCACCGTGTGCAGGGTGGTGTCGCGGCCGTCGACGCTGGCGGTGATATCGAGGAAGGTAATCTCGTCGGCACCCTGCTCGTCGTAGCGACGGGCAATTTCGACGGGATCTCCGGCATCGCGGATGTTCTCGAACTGCACGCCCTTGACCACGCGGCCATTGTCCACGTCGAGGCAGGGAATAATACGTTTAGCCAGCGCCATCTCAGCAGTCCTCAGCCTTTGAAGGAATCGCAGAAGGCTTGCGCCTCGGCGACATCCAGCGTGCCTTCATAGATGGCACGGCCGGTGATGGCGCCGATGATGCCGGGCGAACGGGCCAGCAGCAGCTTCTCGACATCGCCGAGGTTGTGGATACCGCCGGAGGCGATCACCGGAATCTTGCTGGCCGCCGCCAGAGCCGCGGTGGCCTCGACGTTACAGCCCTGCATCATGCCGTCTTTGGCGATATCGGTGTAAACGATGGCCGACACACCGTCAGCCTCGAAACGCTTGGCCAGATCAGTGGCCTGCACGCTCGACACCTCGGCCCAGCCGTCGGTGGCAACGAAGCCGTCTTTGGCATCCAGGCCGACGATCACCTTGCCCGGAAAGGCCTTGCAGGCCTCGGCCACGAACTCGGGCTCTTTAACAGCCTTGGTGCCGATGATCACGTAGCTGACGCCGGCTTTGACGTAGTGCTCGATGGTTTCCAGGGTACGGATGCCGCCGCCGATCTGGATCGGCAGGTTCGGGTAGCGCTTGGCGATCGCAGTGACCACCTCGCCATTGACCGGCTGACCTTCAAAGGCGCCGTTCAGGTCGACCAGGTGCAGACGGCGGCAGCCGCCCTCGACCCACTTGGCGGCCATGCTCACCGGGTCATCGGAGAACACCGTGGAGTCTTCCATGCGGCCCTGGCGCAGACGCACGCAGGCGCCGTCCTTGAGATCGATAGCGGGGATAATCAGCATCGGTTGAACCTGCTCAAGTCTTTAGAATCGGTGAAAGGTCAGCTCTTCTCGAGCGCCCACAAGTCGCTTTCGATACTGGCAAAGCGGTCGGACAGCACCGCCTGCACATCGGAAATCGCCTTGTTGTAGTAATGCGGGGCAATCTCGCGACTGATCAGATCGAGCACTTCCTGCACTTCGAATGAGCCCAGCTCGAGCTCGAAGCGATCGTCCAGAAAGCGCCCCAGTGCCTGCAGCGCGGCCTGCTGCTGGGCCCCTTCGAGCTCCAGCGGCGGCACTCTCTTGCCCCGGGTCATTTACGCACGGCCATTCCAGCCGATGAAATTCTGCAGCAGCTGCAGGCCATGGGTATGGCTCTTTTCCGGGTGGAACTGCACGGCGAACTTCGAGCCTTCGGCCAGCGCCGCGGCGAAGTCCTTGCCGTAGTGGCCACGACCAACCACCTGGGCCGGGTTGCCGGCCTCGATGTAGTAGCTGTGCACGAAGTAGAAACGGGCGCGGTTCGGAATGTCGTGCCAGAGCGGGTGATCGATCACCTGCTCGACTTCGTTCCACCCCATGTGCGGCACCTTCAGGTGCTCGCCGTCCTCGACCAGATCCTTGCCGAAGAAGCGCACCTTGCCGGGGAACAGGCTGATGCAGTCGACACCATCGTTCTCCTCGCTGTGCTCCAGCAGCGCCTGCATGCCGACGCAGATACCGAGGAAGGGGCGGTCCTGACTGACCTCACGTACCAGGCTGTCGAAGCCCAGGCGCCTGATCTCGGCCATGCAGTCGCGGATCGCACCGACACCGGGGAACACCACGCGGTCAGCCTCGCGGATCACCGCGGCGTCACTGGTCACCAGTACCTTGCCGGCACCCACATGCTCGAGAGCCTTGGCCACCGAGTGCAGGTTGCCCATGCCATAGTCGATTACTGCAACCGTCTGCATTTACAGGCAACCCTTGGTCGACGGCATCTGCCCGGCCATGCGCGGATCCAGCTCGCAGGCCATGCGCAGGGCGCGGCCGAAGGCCTTGAACACCGTCTCGATCTGGTGGTGGGTGTTGTGCCCGCGCAGGTTGTCGATGTGCAGGGTCACCAGGGCGTGGTTGACGAAGCCCTGGAAGAACTCCTGGAACAGGTCCACGTCGAAGCCGCCGACCACCGCACGGGTGAAGGGCACGTGCATCTGCAGACCGGGGCGGCCGGAGAAGTCGATCACCACGCGCGACAGGGCTTCGTCCAGCGGCACGTAGGAGTGGCCGTAACGGGTCATGCCCTTCTTGTCGCCGACGGCCTTGGCGAAAGCCTGGCCGAGGGTGATGCCGACGTCTTCCACTGTGTGGTGGTCGTCGATGTGCAGGTCACCCTTGCACTGGATGTCCAGGTCGATCAGGCCGTGGCGGGCGATCTGGTCGAGCATGTGCTCGAGGAAGGGCACGCCAATATCGAACCTGGCCTTGCCAGTGCCATCCAGATTGATCGAGACCTTGACCTGGGTCTCCAGGGTGTTGCGCTCGACGGATGCCGTACGTTCGGCCATCACCAGCTCCCGAAAATGCTTGCGGAAAAGGCCGGCATTATAGGCGTTGCGGCCAGTTGACGGCTACCGCAAGCAGGCGGATGGCGTGCTATCGGCGCAATAGCGCAGAAGCTGCGCCGTCATGCCGGCCCGACAGGCGCCACAGCCACAGCAGACAGGCCAGCGGCACAGCTGCCATAGCCAGCGCCAGCGGCCACTGCGCGGGCGCCAGCCACAGCCCCCACAGCGCGAGCAGAACCAGCAGCGCGAACAGGCGCAGCCGCTCCAGCCACCAGAGGCGCGCACGCCCCTCGAACAGCGCGCCCAGACTGACACAGGTGCCCAGTACAGCCAGCGCCAGCAACACCGCCTGCCACAGCGCCGCCTGCCTGACGCTGGCGAGAAAGGCCAGCGCCATGCCGTTGAGCAACAGGAACTGGACCAGAGCATAGGCCTTGAGGCCGGCCGGCGTCGCCTCGGCAAACTTGTCCGCGCCCATCTTCGGCCATGGTTGCTGGCGCACATCCTCCGGGCGCCAGCCGGTCGGCATCCACCACAGGCGCAGCTTGTCCCACCAACTATGCGTGGCCACGGCATCGGCCCAGAGCAGACGCCACCAAGAAAACTGCAGGGCGATGGCGTCGAAGGTACGCACCGGCGTGGTCACGCCATAACGCACCGGCTCGACTTCCTCGGCAAAGGTACCGAACAGCTTGTCCCAGACGATGAACACGCCACCGTGATTCCTGTCGATGTAGCAGTCGTTCTGGCCGTGGTGCACTCGGTGATGACTCGGCGTGACGATGAGTTTTTCCAGCCAGCCCATGCGTTCGATGTGCTGGGTATGAATCCAAAACTGGTAGGCCAGCTGAATGCCGAGCAGCAGCAGGAACAGCGGCAGCGGCAGACCCAGCAGCGCCAGCGGCAGGTAGAACGGCCAGTCGAAGGCCGTCTGAAAGGCGCCCTTGCGCAGCGCCGTGGACAGATTGAAGTCCTCGCTGGAGTGATGCGGCTGGTGCGCACCCCACAGCAGGTTGTAGCGATGCAGGCTGCGGTGCGCCCAGTAGAAGCACAGGTCCACCGCGACAAAACCGAGCACCCAGACCCAGGGCTGCGTCGGGTCGAGCGTCCACAGCCGCGCGTGCTCGTACAGCCAGGCATAGGGAATGATCAGCAACAGACGCAGCGGCCCTTCCAGCAGCACGCGCAGCACGGCGGTGTTGATACTGGTGGCACTGTCCGCCAGACGCCAGGTGTGCCGTCCGCTGACACGCTCATAGGCCAGCTCCAGCAGCATCAGCAGCACGTACAGGGGAAACGCCAGGATGGCGACGTTCATGGACACCTCAGCATTCTTGTTATGCTCGCTAGCCTAACCGGCACACCCGGGCACCGGGATGGCCGTACCTGCCAAAGTACCGCACCGGATACGCCATGGCTGATCGCGACCAACCGCACTACGACATCCTCATCATAGGCGCCGGCGCCCTTGGTCTGGCCTGCGCCGCACGTCTGGCGCAAACGGGCAGGCGCGTCCTGATCCTGGAGCGCGAAGGGCTGATCGGCAGCCACACCTCCAGCCGCAACTCCGAAGTCATCCACGCCGGCCTCTACTACCCACCCGGCTCGCTCAAGGCCGAACTCTGCCGGGAAGGCCGCGAGCGCCTGTACGCCTGGTGCGCGCAGCATCAGGTCGGCCACCGGCGTATCGGCAAGCTGCTGGTGGCCGTTGCGCCGGAGGAACTCGGCAAACTGGAAAGCCTGCAGGCCAATGCCAAGGCGTGCGGCCTGCCCGAACTGCCCACACTTGACAGCGCCCATCTGGTCCGCCGCGAGCCTGCCCTGCGCGGCATCGCCGCCCTGCATTCGCCGGACACCGGCATCCTCGACAGTCACGCCTACCTGCAATCGCTGCTGGGTGTCGCCGAGCAACGCGGCGCCGAGCTGATTCTGCACAGCCGCGTCGATCGACTGCAGCGCCAGAACGGTCACTGGCTGGCGCATGGCCATAGCCAGGGCGAGGCCTTCAGCCTCTCGGCGGACTGGGTGATCAACGCCGCCGGCCTTTTCGCCCAGACACTGGCCGAGCACACCGAAGGCCTGAATACTGCGCTGATCCCGCGCCTGCAACTGTGTCAGGGCCGCTACTTCAGCTATCGCGGGCGCAGCCCGTTCCAGCAGCTGATCTACCCGATGCCCGAGGCCAATACCGCCGGACTGGGCATCCACGCCACCCTGGACCTCGCAGGCCAGCTGCGCTTCGGCCCGGATGTGCATTACCTGGAGCAGATCGACTACCAGGTCGACGAGCAGCTGCGCCCGACGTTCGCCCGCGCCATCTCGCGATACTTCCCGGGCCTCGATCCCGACCGCCTGCAGCCGGCCTACAGCGGCGTACGGCCGAAACTCTCAGGCCCCGGGGAACCGGCCGCCGACTTCGTTATCCAAAGCCAACACGAGCACGGCCTGAGCGGCCTGATCAACCTGTTCGGCATCGAGTCACCGGGGCTGACCGCCAGCCTGGCCATCGCCGAGCGCATTGCCCGCCTGCTCTGAAGGCGCGCAGGTATACTCGCCCGACAATCACCGCGCACTCGCACCTTTCATACAGCACCTAAGGAACGGTCCATGAAATCACTCGGCAAAATCCTCGGCCTGCTACTCCTGGGAATCTTGCTGATCCTGGCGGCGCTGGGCTTTGCCCTGACCCACCTGTTCGATCCCAACGACTACAAGGACGAGATCCAGCAGCTGGCGCGGGACAAGGCCAATCTGGAGCTGTCGATCCGCGGTGATATCGGCTGGAGCCTGTTCCCCTGGCTCGGCCTGGAACTGACCGACACCACCCTGGCCAGCGCCAGCACTCCGGACAAGCCTTTCGCCGACCTGCGCCTGCTCGGTCTGTCGGTGCGCGTGCTGCCGCTGCTGCGCAAGGAAGTGCAGATGAGCGACATCCGTGTCGACGGCCTCAATCTGACCCTGCAGCGCGACAAGGACGGCCACGGCAACTGGGAGCAGATCGGCCGCCCGGCCGCCGCGCCGGCCAGCCAGACTCCGGCTGCCAACAACACCGACACTGCTCCTGCCACGGCGGAAAATAACGGCGCCAGTCCGCTGCGCATGGACATCGACAGCCTGACCCTGAGCAACGCCCGCTTCGACTATCAGGATGCGCGCAGCGGCCGGCAGTTCACCGCCGAAGCCGTCGAGCTGGCCACCGGCGCCATCCGTGAAGGCAGCCCCATCCCCGTGACACTCAGCGCCTATCTGGGCAGCAACCAGCCGGTAGTGCGCGCCAAGACCGAACTGCAGGCCAAGCTGCGCTTCGACCGCGCCCTCAAGCGTTATCAGCTGGAAGATCTCAAGCTCAACGGCGAGGCCGCCGGCGAACCCTTTAAAGGCAAGACCCTGACCTTTGCCGCTCAGGGCCAGCTGCTGGCCGACCTGGCCGCCGGCGTTGCCGAATGGAACAGCCTGAAGCTCTCGGCCAATCAGTTGCGCGCCATTGGCGAACTGAAAGTGCACGGCCTCAACCAGGAACCGCAGGTTGAAGGCGGCCTGTCGGTTGCCGCCTTCAACCTGCGCGAATTCCTCGACGGCGTCGGCGTCAGCCTGCCGCCCATGCAGGACGGGGAAACCCTCAAGCGCTTCGAGCTGACCAGCAAACTGAGCGGCTCGGCCAAGCACCTGAAACTGGACGAGCTGCAACTTGGCCTCGACCAGACCAAGGCCAGCGGCCAACTGGAAATCGCCGATTTCAGCCGTCAGGCACTGCGCCTGAACCTCAAGCTCGACCAGCTCAACCTCGACCGCTACCTGCCGGCCAAACAGGCGGACAGCGCCAGCGCCGCACGCCAGCAGCAGGTCAAGGAAGCCCTCGCCAAGGCCGGCACAGCGGGCACCAGCGAACTGCCGGCGGCACCTAACCAGCAGGCCTGGAGCGAGAAGCGCCTGCTGCCTGTCGACAGCCTCAAGCCCCTCGACCTGCAGGCCGACATCGCCGCCAAGCAACTGACCCTGCGCCAGCTGCCGCTGGAGGCCGTGCAGATCAAGCTGCAGGCGCAGCACGGCATCCTCCAGCTCAGCGAGCTGCGTGGAGAGCTGTATCAGGGCCAGTTCGACAGCGAAGCGAGCATCGACCTCAATCCGGCCATCCCCCAGTGGCAGATCCGCAAGCAGCTGCAGCGCCTGCCGGTGGACAAGGTCTTCAGCGCCCTTGGCGAGAAACCACCCGTGCGCGGCCTGCTCGACTTCACCACCCAGCTGAGCGCCCAGGGCAACAGCGAGAAGGCGCTGATCGACAGCCTCGACGGCAAGGCCGACTTCGAGCTGCTGGATGGCGCCCTGCTCGATGCGAATCTGGAACAGCAGGTCTGCCGCGGCATCGCCACGCTCAACCAGAAGAGCCTGAGCGGCAGCCACGGCGGCCAGGACACACCGTTCCACAACCTCAAGGGCAGCCTGATCTTCAACGACGGCGTCGCCCACAACCCGGACCTGGTGGCCAACATCCCCGGCGTCAGCGTTGCCGGCGCGGGCGACCTCGACCTGCGCGTACTGGGTCTGGATTACCGCGTAGGCGTGACGCTGGAAGGTGACAAGAGCGAGATGCCGGACCCGGCCTGCCAGGTCAACGAGCGCTATGTCGGCATCCAGTGGCCACTGCTCTGCCGCGGACCGCTGGAGCTGGGCGCCAAGGCCTGCCGCCTGGACAAGGACGGTCTGGGCAAGATCGCCGCCAAACTGGCCGGCGACCGCCTCAACCAGAAGATCGAAGAAAAGCTCGGCGATAAGGTCAGCCCGGAACTGAAGGACGCCCTCAAGGGCCTGTTCAACCGATGACACCTGAGCAGTTCAACAGCGCCGTGCTGGCCTGGTACGACCAGCACGGCCGCAAGGATCTGCCCTGGCAGCAGGGCATTACGCCGTATCGCGTCTGGGTCTCGGAAATCATGCTACAGCAGACCCAGGTCAGCACCGTACTGAACTACTTCGACCGCTTCATGCAGGCCCTGCCCAGCGTGCAGGACCTGGCCGCCGCGCCGGAAGACGAAGTGCTGCACCTGTGGACGGGGCTGGGGTACTACACCCGCGCCCGCAACCTGCAGAAAGCGGCGCAGATCGTGGTCAGCGAGCACGGCGGCGAATTCCCACGCTCGGTCGAGCAACTGGCCGAGCTGCCCGGCATCGGTCGCTCCACCGCCGGCGCCATTGCCAGTCTTTCCATGGGCCTGCGCGCACCGATCCTCGATGGCAACGTCAAACGCGTGCTGGCGCGCTATGCCGCGCAGCCCGGCTACCCGGGCGAGCCCAAGGTCGCCGCGCAGCTGTGGCAACTGGCCGAAACGCTGACCCCGCAGGAGCGCGTCAACCACTACACCCAGGCGATGATGGACCTGGGCGCCACCCTCTGCACCCGCAGCAAGCCCAGCTGCCTTCTGTGCCCCGTGCGCGCCGGCTGTCGCGCACACCTGCTCGGCCGGGAAACCGCCTTTCCCGAAGCCAAGCCGCGCAAAGCCCTGCCGCAGAAACGCACACTGATGCCGCTGCTGGTCAACACTCAGGGCGAAGTCCTGCTCTATCGCCGCCCGTCGAGCGGATTGTGGGGCGGCCTGTGGAGCCTGCCGGAGCTGGATGAACCTGCGGCCATCGACACCCTGGCCGCCGAGCGGCAACTGCAACTGGGCGAGCGCCGCGCCCTTGCCCCACTCAGCCACACCTTCAGCCACTTCCAGCTGGCCATCGAGCCCTGGTTGGTCATGGTCGAGCAGGCCGCCCCCGGCGTGGCCGAAGGCGAGTGGCTCTGGTATAACCTCGCCAGCCCGCCGCGCCTGGGCCTCGCCGCCCCGGTGAAGAAACTGCTCAAGCGCGCCGCTGACGAATTGCCTGCTGGAGAGCTGTCATGACCCGCACCGTGAATTGCCGCAAGTACAACGAAGAACTCCCCGGCCTCGACCGCCCGCCCTACCCGGGCGCCAAAGGGGAGGACATCTTCAACAACATCTCGAAAAAAGCCTGGGACGAGTGGCAGAAGCACCAGACCATGCTGATCAACGAACGCCGGCTAAACATGATGAACGCCGAGGACCGCAAGTTCCTCCAGGCGGAAATGGACAAGTTCTTCTCCGGCCAGGAATACGCCCAGGCCGAGGGTTATGTCCCGCCGAGCGCGTAAGCGCCCGTCCCACCTGAAAAAATTTTCACATTCAGGTTGACACCCCCCGGCGAAATCCGTTTAATAGCGCCCCGTTGCCCAGGTAGCTCAGTCGGTAGAGCAGGGGATTGAAAATCCCCGTGTCGGCGGTTCGATTCCGTCCCTGGGCACCACTAATACCGAGAAACCCCAAGCGAAGTTAAATTCCTTGGGGTTTTTTATTGCCTGATGATTTTGTACGCGAAGCCGGCATTCGTCCGAACTACGACCCGGCAGTCGGCGCACTCTTCGTTAGCTGCGTGAAAAGTTGCAGTCATTTGTTCACAGGCGACAAGCCGCTGCGGTGATGCGACAAGCCGCCGCAATCTCGACTGCTCAGCCATGGAGCCCGCTTGGCTGGCGCGAATCCGCTGTGCTAGGTTCGACTCTAGCCAGGACGGCCGGAACATTCGGAAACCATTAACAAGAAGAGAAATGTCATGGCCGAGGCCACCCCAGCACTGGAAATTCGCAATCTGCACAAGCGCTATGGCGACCTCGAGGTGATCAAGGGCATTTCCCTCACCGCGCGCGACGGCGACGTGATCTCCATCCTCGGCTCTTCCGGGTCCGGCAAGTCGACCTTTCTGCGTTGCATCAACCTGCTCGAATCGCCCCATCAGGGCCAGATTTTCGTCGCCGGCGAAGAGCTCAAGCTCAAGCCCGGGAAAAATGGCGACCTGATCGCCGCCGACAACAAGCAGATCAATCGCCTGCGCAGCGAGATCGGCTTTGTCTTCCAGAACTTCAATCTCTGGCCGCACATGACCATCCTCGACAACATCATCGAGGCACCGCGCCGCGTGTTGGGGCAGAGCCGGGCCGAAGCCACCGAAGTGGCCGAAGCCCTGCTGGCCAAGGTCGGCATTGCCGACAAGCGCCACAGCTACCCGAATCAGCTCTCCGGCGGCCAGCAGCAGCGCGCCGCGATTGCCCGCACCCTGGCCATGCAGCCCAAGGTCATCCTGTTCGACGAGCCGACTTCAGCCCTCGACCCGGAAATGGTCCAAGAAGTGCTTAATGTGATCCGCGCGCTGGCCGATGAAGGTCGCACTATGCTGTTGGTCACCCACGAAATGAACTTCGCCCGCCAGGTGTCGAGCGAAGTAGTGTTCCTCCATCAAGGTCTGGTGGAAGAACAGGGGACGCCGGAGCAGGTGTTCACCAACCCGCAGTCGGCGCGCTGCAAACAGTTCATGTCCAGCCACCATTAACGGAGCTTTACCGTATGAAGAGCTACAAGAAGATTCTGCTGGCCGTCACCGCCACCCTGGCCTTCGGTACTCAGGCAGTTGCGGCCGACAAGCTGCGCATCGGCACCGAGGGTGCCTACCCTCCCTTCAACCTGATTGATGCCAGCGGCAAGGTCGTCGGTTTCGACGTCGACATCGCCAACGCCCTGTGCGCCAAGATGAAGGTCGAGTGTGAAGTGGTCACCTCCGACTGGGACGGCATCATCCCGGCCCTCAATGCCAGCAAGTTCGACTTCATCGTCGCTTCGATGTCGATCACCGAGGAGCGCAAGCAGGCCGTCGATTTCACCGACCCCTACTACACCAACAAGCTGCAGTTCATCGGCCCGAAAGGCACCGAGTTCAAGACCGACAAGGCCGGCCTGAAGGGCAAGGTCATCGGTGCGCAGCGCGCCACCATCGCCGGCACCTGGGCTGAGGACAACCTCGGCGACGCCATCGAGCTGAAACTCTATGACACCCAGGAAAATGCCTACCTCGACCTGGCCTCCGGCCGCGTCGATGGCGTACTGGCTGACACCTTCGTCAACTGGGAATGGCTGAAGAGCGATGCCGGCAAAGGCTTCGAGTTCAAGGGAGACCCGGTCTTCGACAACGACAAGATCGGCATCGCCGTGCGCAAGAACGATGCGCTGCGCGAGAAGCTCAATGCTGCTCTGAAGGAAATCGTGGCTGACGGCACCTACAAGCAGATCAACGACAAGTACTTCCCCTTCAGCATCCTCTGACCGACCGGCTAGTGCTGCCCCATGGGCAGCACTAGCCCGGAGCAGTACTCTCCATGATTGATCTACACGGCTTCGGACCGGCCCTGGCCGCCGGCACGCTCATGACCATCAAGCTGGCGCTCACCGCGCTGGCCATCGGCCTGGTGCTGGGGCTTTCCGGCGCACTGGCCAAGACTTCGCAGAACCCTATTCTCAGCACGATCGGCGGACTCTATTCGACCATCGTGCGCGGCGTACCCGAACTGCTCTGGGTATTGCTGATGTATTTCGGCACCGTCAACCTGATGCGCGCCCTCGGCCAATGGCTGGGCATGCCGCAACTGGAGTTGAGTGCCTTTGCCGCCGGCTCCATCGCCCTCGGCCTGTGCTTTGGCGCCTACGCCACGGAAGTGTTCCGCGGCGCCCTGCTGGCCATTCCACGCGGCCACCGCGAGGCCGGCCAGGCGCTGGGCATGTCCCGCCCCCGCATTTTCTGGCGCATCATCCTGCCGCAGATGTGGCGCATCGCCCTGCCGGGGCTGGGCAACCTGTTCATGATCCTGATGAAGGACACCGCACTGGTCTCAGTGATCGGCCTGGAGGAAATCATGCGCCGCTCGCAGATTGCCGTGACCGCCACCAAGGAACCGTTCACCTTCTTCCTGGTCGCCGCCTTCATCTATCTGGGCCTCACGGTCATCGCCATGACGGCCATGCACTTCCTTGAGCGCCGCGCCGCCCGTGGTTTTGTGAGGAGCGCCTAATGAACTGGGAAGTCATCATCAAGTGGTTCCCACGCCTGCTCGAAGGTGCTGCACTGACGCTGGAGCTGGTCGCCATTTCGGTCGTCGCCGGTCTGCTGCTGGCCATTCCGCTGGGCATCGCCCGCTCCTCGACGCACTGGTACGTACGCGCCCTGCCCTACGGCTACATTTTCTTCTTTCGTGGCACCCCGCTGCTGGTGCAGCTGTTTCTGGTCTACTACGGCGTGGCGCAGTTCGATGCCATACGTCAGGGGCCGCTGTGGCCGTATCTGCGCGACCCGTTCTGGTGCGCGGTAATAACTATGACCCTGCACACGGCGGCCTACATCGCCGAAATCCTGCGCGGCGCCATCCAGGCCATCCCGCCGGGTGAAATCGAAGCGGCACGGGCCCTGGGCATGTCCAAGTGGCAGACACTGTTTTACATCGTCATGCCTCGTGCCACGCGCATCGGCCTGCCGGCCTACTCCAACGAGGTGATCCTGATGCTCAAGGCCAGCGCCCTGGCCAGCACCATCACCCTGCTGGACCTGACCGGCATGGCACGCACCATCATCGCCCGCACCTACCTGCCGGTAGAGATCTTCTTCGCCGCCGGCATGCTCTACCTGCTGATCGCGTACATTCTGGTGCGCGCCTTCAAGCTGCTGGAGCGGAAGCTGCGGGTGGATGCCAGCCAACAGGGGCGCTAAACGCGCCCTGACCAGCATGTCTGATTCGTTCGTCTCGCCACTGGCGCAGCAGTTTGCTGCGCTGGATGACTTTCTCATCGAACACCAGGCACTGTGGCGGCCACGCCCCTTTACCGAACGACATCTCGCCTGGGAGCAGGAACACCCTGAACTGGCGAGATGGCTGCGCGCCCGCAGCCTGGAGCAGGCCGAGGCCGCGCATAATCACCCCGAGCAACTGCCGGCGCCCGAGCCATTCGCCAGCCTGGCATGTCAGTCCAGCGCCCTGAGCCATCTGCCCACGCTGCCACAGCATCAACTGCCCGCCAGCCCGCCACGACTCTCCGTAGATGTTCCCGGCCGCAAGTGGCAGCAGATCCAGGCCTTCGCCAGTCATCTGAGTTTTACCCAGCCACCAAGCCACTGGCTGGACTGGTGCGCCGGGAAAGGCCATCTCGGTCGACTGCTGGCCAGCAATGGCAGCCAGCTGACCTGCCTGGAATGGGATCCACAACTGGTCGCCAGTGGCCAACAGCTGAGCCAGCGCGCCGGCATCCATGCTCAACACCAGCAACAGGATGTGCTCGCCGCAGACACTGCCCAGCACCTGCACAGCGAACATTGCCCAGTCGCCCTGCATGCCTGCGGCGACCTGCACGTACAACTGCTCAAGCTGGCCAGCCAGTCGGGCTGCCGGCAATTGGCCGTCGTGCCCTGCTGCTACAACCGAATCCGCAGCAGCCAGTACCAGCCACTCTCCGAGACGGCAAAAGCCTCCAGCCTGCAGCTCAGCGTGGAGGACCTGCGCCTGCCACTCAGCGAAACGGTCACAGCCGGCGCCCGCGTGCGCCGCCAGCGCGACCAGTCGATGGCCTGGCGTCTTGGCTTCGACCTGTTGCAACGCGAGCTGCGTCAATGCGACGAATACCTGCCCACGCCGTCACTGCCGGGTGACTGGCTGCAAAAATCCTTCGCCCAGTTCTGCCTTGACCTTGCAACCCTCAAAAAACTACCAACCGTAACCACATGGGACTGGCAAGCCCTTGAAGCCGCAGGCTGGCAACGCCTTGCCGAAGTGCGCAATCTGGAACTACTGCGCAGCCTGTTCCGCCGCCCGCTGGAGATCTGGCTGCTGCTCGACCGCGCCCTCTACCTTGAAGAACAGGGCTACCGGGTGCAGCTTGGCGAGTTTTGCGACAGCAGCCTGACACCACGCAATATCCTGCTGCTCGGCGAGCGCTTACCCACAAAGTCTGTGGATAACTCTGGGGATAGTCACTGAACAGATCGCGCCAGAGCCCACGCGACAAGACCTCTAACTGACTGCCGAATTTTCACCCAGTAGATTTTTCTTTTATTTTTCATGAAGTTATGAATTACTCAAAACCACATCACAATTTCAGTAAACCCACCGTAGCGCTAAAGCACCAGTGTGCATAAGCACTTGGCACACTTATCGTAAAACACTGAAAATCAAGGTTTACTCGCCAGCGCCGATCGTTATAATGGCGCCCGCACATGCCGGTATAGCTCAGCAGGTAGAGCAACTGACTTGTAATCAGTAGGTCCCGGGTTCGATTCCTGGTGCCGGCACCATATAAATCAAAGGCTTGCAGCGATGCAGGCCTTTGTTTTTTGTGGCTTGCGTAATATTCGACGTAATAAAACGGCAGGGCATGGCCCTACCGGTCTACGCCCCACTCCCTGGCTGACGCCTCAAAGCCGACCCACTTCCCTCGCTTATCCAGCCCCCGATCTGCCACCAGGCGAGCGGCGATCGCTTCCACATCGACCTCCCCCTTCGCCATTGCGAGCAGCAGTTCGGTAGGCAGCGGCTGGAGGTGCTCAAGCAGGTTCATGCGGGTGTTCCTTCGTGGTTTTGTTGGGGCCAGTAACGCTCTGGCGTCGACACATAGCAAGCGCCTCAGAGTCCATCGAACAAACCGCCGAGCTCCGCAGGCGTCCAGTTCATGATCACCAGCTCGCCCGTTGCATCGGCCATGCCCTGCCGCTGGTTGGTCACGCTGTAGCGGATATCGATTCGCTCCATGTGGAAGCCGGCAAACGCCTCGCGGATATCGGGGTGGTCGTTGATGCTGACCATCACCTTGCCCTTGCAGCGCCGCATGAAGTCGGCCATCGCCAGGTACTGCTCAAAGGGGAAGTCGACGCCATAGCCTTCGGTCTGCCAGTAGGGCGGGTCCATGTAGAGGAAGGTGTGCGGCCGGTCGTAGCGCTCGGCGCACTCCATCCAGGGCAGATTCTCGACATACACCCCAGCCAACCGCTGCCACGCCGCTGAAAGGTTCTCCTCGATGCGCATGATGTTGGGGGCCGGCCCGGTGGTGGCCGTGCCGAAGTTCTGCCCCGACACCTTGCCGCCGAAGGCATGGTGCTGCAGGTAGAAGAAGCGCGCAGCGCGCTGGATATCGGTGAGGGTCTCGGGGCGGGTGATCTTCTGCCACTCAAACAACTGCCGGCTGGACAGCGCCCACTTGAACTGGCGCACGAACTCCTCAACGTGGTTCTGCACCACGCGATAGAGCGACACCAGGTCGCCGTTGATATCGTTCAGCACCTCGACGGGCGCCGGCTGGGGGCGAAGGAAGAAGAGCGCGGCGCCGCCGGCGAAGACCTCGACGTAGCACTCATGAGGCGGGAACAGCGGAATGAGACGGTCGGCCAGACGGCGCTTGCCGCCCATCCAAGGGATGATAGGTTGGGTCATGTGCAAACCTTTTACTGTATGAATGAACAGTGCTAGGCTCTCGCCCGCTTCGTGCACGAGGCGGGAGCCGTGGCTGGGCTTGCAGGCGTGATCTGCGGGCTCGGCAGCCGGCCTGGTGTTGGCGCACCGGGCCGGCTGCTCCTTTCAGTGGCGCGCGGAGACTTTCCGCGCGTAGTCCTGACAGGCTTTCAGGGCGATCAATCCTTGGTCGCCGTCGTCGGTGATGCCGACAATTCGTTGAGCATGCGCTGGGTCAAGTTCGGCTCGCGCGGCGCCATGAACCACGACTCCGGTTCCGGTACCGGCTGGCACTCCGCAGAGCGCAGCTCCAGCTGCTGAGTCGACGAGGACTGACAGCCGGAGCTCAGTAGTAGCGAGGCGATCGCGCAGGCGATCAGCAGCGGTCTTTGCATCGACAGATTCCTTGTGGTGAGCGACTGAGGATTGGCGCAGCTGCTGCTCAAGCTGCAGGCGCTTGTCCTGCTCGCTGCGCAGCTGGGCCGAGGAGGCCCGGGCAATTTCGCCCAAGGTGTTGGCATGCAACAGGTCGCGCTCTGCGATCTGCCCTTCCAGCGCTAGCCCCTGCTCTGCCAGTTGCTCGCCAAGCCGCCAGCCATTGGCCAGCCAGCCGGCGCCGAACAGGGCCGCCGCGAGCAGCCCCACCGCGAGCAGGCGGAACTGGGGCGGTATCAGGCTGCTCAGTTGCATCCCAGCACCTCCCGCGCCTTGCCCCACAGGTGGCGCCGCTCGGTGATGCCGTTGGTGCCACCGTTGATGCGCTTGGTGATATCCAGGAAACGGTTACCGTCGGCCAGCACATTGAGGCCGTTGGTGAACCAGAACCAGGCGGCCGACTTCGCCGCCCACTCAGGCTGCTCCAGCAGCGCCGGCTCCCGCAGCAGGCGGTCATCACCGAACAGGCCAATGCTGCACAGCAGGTAATTGCGCCGTCCGGTGATCTGGATCAGACCGCGTCCGCGGTAAAGCTGGCCGTCACCATCTGCCTCGGGCGTATTGCCCAGGCGTTCAGCCAAGGGGCCAGTGTCGTATTTCGCCAAGTAGGCACCACCGCCCAGCTCACGAACGAACTGCAGGTGTCCGGACTCGTGGCCGATCTGCGCCAGGAAGGCAGATACCCGGCGCGGCGTGTTGATCTGGAACTCCGCCATGGCTTGGTTGATGGCGGAAACGAAAACGCCCGCTTTGGCGCGGGCGTTCGGGAGAATCTGCAGCAGCTGCTGCTCAGAAATTTGCATGGGCCCTCCGGGCATGAAAAAGCCCGCACTGGGCGGGCTTGAGAAGTAGCTCACACACCCCGATATTGATGGGGCAACGTCACATCACAACAGGGAGCTCCACAATGGAAATCGTTCAGGACATCAACCAACTGCCATATCAGGTCGCCCGCTTCAAAACCGCATGGAAGTCAATCGGAGAACAACTCGATTACTTCGTTGAGCATTGGCCGGCGATTTGCGAGAAGCACTTTGCCCAAGCAGCCTCCATTGAGAAAGCAAAGACCTCGATTTGGCAGATGGACGGGAAAGCCCTTGGCAAGCCGTTCAGCGTTCAAGCCACCCCGCTCGTGATGGGTGACGAAGAATCCCCAAAGCTCTACGCCGAACTGGTTCTCACCACACCGAACACCAAGAACGGTGAGTCGGTAGAGCTGGGCCGCCTGCTGATAGACAGGGAGTCTGAGGTGTTCAGCGCGAGCGGAGATAAGCTGCTGGGTAATCACGACGACTACGCAAGCTACAAGCTGTTCAGCAGCATCATTAACGCCGTCCTGCGCTCTTCCGCAGCCTAATCAATCGCCTTGATCGGGTTCACCTCGAAGGTGAACCCCTTCCACTGGCGCGACATATCCCCGCTGTAATCCTCGGCGAAGTCGCTCGGCTCCGGCTTGAAGCCGAACTGCACCACCAGAGCACGTGTCTCAGACCACTGCCAGACCCAGTAGAAGCCGTAATAGCGCCGCCCGGTGCGGCGGTGAGTGGCCAGCAGGAAGCGCCAGCCGCCTGCGCCTGGGTCATCCTCCACCTCAGCCTTGCCCCAGTAGCGGTAGTCGCACTCGGTAACCGGGCAGCCGAACAGCGGCGAGAAACGCGGGTTGTTCGCCGGGTTGCGGATCGCCAGCCACCAGAACATCGAGAACCAGTGAAAGGCGCCCAGCCCGAACGGGGCATTCAGGTGCCACCAGCCACGCCGATCACCAACGGCGCCGTCGCGGTCATTGCTCCAGAGCCACGCCCAGTCAGGCAGGGTGACCAGCAGCCACTCACCAGCGGCCTGACTGAAGGGCTGCGGCGGCCCCTGCACACGGCGGAACGGCAGCGCGATCGGCACCACCATCAGGCCGACCAGAATCAGCAGAACGCGCAGCGGCAGCAGGCAGACCCATTGCAGGGCCGCCCGGAATACATGGGTCAGCATCGGGTAATTCCTCGGGATCAGAAATGAAAAAGCCCCGCACGGGGCGGGGCTCTTCAGGGGTTGCGGGGCATGAGTTATGCCGCCGGCGGCAGCTCCAGGGCGGCCAGTTCCGCGCGCAAGGCGGCGGCCTGTTCGTCCAGCTGGGCCAGGCGGACACGGTCGTCATCGGTCGCGCTGCCGACCAAAATGGCGCGCAGCGGGCGGGCGCTGGCGGCGTCGATAGCGGCCAGCTCGGCCAGGATTTCAGCACGGCGCTGCATATACAGCTGCTCGGCTGTAGGCTCAGGCGCCGGCGGAACGGGAAGCTCACCTACAAAAAGCCCCCCATCCACAATTTGAACGTGCAGCCCTTCCAGCATTCCGGCCATTGCCTGCTGATACTGCGCCTCAGAAATTTCAACACCACCCGGCAATGGGTCGTGGCTGATCTGCCCATTTGCTGCATACGGCATCACTTGATCCTCATGTAATAGGTAGTGCCGATTGATTTAGGCCGGGTTTCGTTGGCTGTACGGGGCGTACCATTGACGCCATCGGTGATGGCCTCCCGAATCGGCCGGAACGGATCAATCGGGGTTTCTCCAACAGCCGACGAAGACGAACCAAAGTTTAAGCCCGCGCTCCCCCCCGCGTAGCCCTTATGCCAGTGCCCTTGGAATGCGTCGTTCAGCAATTCGCCGCTGACTACGCTCGCACGCAGAACGCGCTTTTCGGTGTTAATCAGGCTGATCGTTTGCCCATTCAACGGGCTACCTGCAAGGTTGATAACAGCCGTCGCAGCGACCAACGGCGCCGAACCGGTCACGCTCTCGCTGATCAAGACTCCGGCGTTGTAGGCATCTGAGGCGGTCAGCTTGATATAGCGATAAGCCTTGTCGGTCGGTGGCGCAGAAACACCAGCAATGTGCGTAAACACAGGAACCGGAACACCGAGAGGCTGGCCCTCCCATGGGTCTATATCCTGGGTACTTGTCTGCGAGAAATGCACCACCATCACGACATTTGCAGCAGGAACCCCGCCACTTCCCCCGATGTAGGCCAGCGGGATGCTGCGATAGCCGTCGATATCAGTCGGAGCCCCTGTCACTTTGAAGCGGTGACCGAGCGCCGCGTTGTCGCGCTGCTGTAGGTAGAGGGTGTCACCGGCCCTCGCAGTGGCAAGCACCATTGAGTAGTCGAGAGCTTCATCGCTCACCTCTGCCAACAACAGCTGTGTAGCCAAAGCAGGATCGACATTGTTCAGAGCAACCTTCCCAACCCCCGGATCACCGGCGGTGGCAGAGCTCCACTTCCAAAGACCGAAGCCGGTACCGGCCCCGCCGCGATGCCGGCGCAGCGCCTTCAGAAGCTGAGTGCTGTCCTCCGGGTCCAACACAATCCCGGCTTGCTCAACCAGACCGGCCACCTCCTCCTGCAACGCATTGAACCACTCAGCCTGCAGCCGGGTGGCGAGGATGGCGTTGGCTGGATCGCCATTGCGAAAGCCATGCTTGCCGGGGCCGAACAGGTCCTGGGCAGCGGTGGGTGTACTGATTCGACGCATCAGGCATCTCCATAAGCAAAGTGAAGGGTGGTGTGAGCCGGTGCCTGCTTGCTGACCACGCACTCCACGGTGGTGTCACCCCAGGCGGAAAGCGCCTCGTCGCAGTCCGACTCGGCCTCCATGTCGCGGCGGCGCTCGCCGCCGGGCAGGTTGAGGATCCAGACAGAGCTCCACGGGTCCGGGTCTAAGCCGGAATCGCAGGCGCTCTCGCAAGTCATCGGGCGGAACTCGGTGATGGTCGCGCCTGGGTAGCCCAAGCCCTCAGCCACGCCGATGTAGTAGCTGCGGCTCATGCCTCCCTGCGCCAGGAACTTGGCCACCACGGCTGCCCGGCGCTCCGCGAGGGCGGCACCGGGAAGGGTGCATTCATCCGGCAGGCCGAGCACTGCCTCCCAGCGAGCCAACAGCTCATAGGTGGTGCGCGGATCGCTCTCGCGCAGCAGCTCATCCGCCCGACCATGCACGCCGGCCAGACCTACGCCACCAGCGCCCAGCAACTGCTCGTGGAAAGGGTCGAGGTCTGCCTCCCAGGCAGGGCCGGGCGGCAGCAGGGCCTGCAGCTGCCGGCCATAGTCATCTGCGCTTATAGCCATGTGATCACCCCCATGACAGGGAAGTGGCCAACGGCAAGCACCAGATCCGACGCCGGTACCGCCAGCACGTGGTTGGTTTCGCCGGCGGCCAGGCTGATGGCCTCGGTCATGCGGCTGCGCAGCAGCGTGCCGCCCGGCTCGCCCTCACGGCGCAGCAGATCGGCCAGCTGGCTCTGCACCTGCGCCCGCACTTCCGGGGTATCCGGCGTCAGGTCGATGCCGAAGGCAATCGGTTCAGCAACTGGTGCTAACACGAACACGGCGGTAGTTACCGGACAGCGGGCTTCGATGTAGGCCTGAACAGCCGCAATAACCTGCGGGGTAGGTATCGGATCAGCCAGGCGATCGCAGACAATACGCACCACCACCGTGTTCGGGCCCTGCTCCTGCGGATAAACCCAAGCGCGCGTGACTGACGGGTGGGCGGCCAGCGCCCAAGACTCGTAGTCTGCCCGACTGCCGCCCTGCGGCGGCTGGCTGAGGCGGCGCAGCACCTTGGCCCGCAGTCCCTCGATATCTTCCTGCTCGGCACCGCCGGCAACGCCGCCCACCGGCACTGCCGTCTGCGACTGCACACCAGCAATTGGTGAGATCAGCGTCAGCAGCTCGCTCTCGGCCAGGTTGCCGGCACTGCCTGCTTGCTCGCAGACGATCTCGACCAATTTGGGGCTGACATCGATCACCACGCTGGCGACCGGCTTGTAGAGCAGCCCGGCCTGGCTCTGCCAGCGAGCCGAGAGCGGGATGCTTGCCCCGACACTACCGACCACCGGAACACTGCCACTCGCCGCCTCGGCCGGCGCGTACCACTCGCCGAGCATGTTGCCCCAGCGCTCGACGCTCTCCTGATCGCCCAGGTCGGGCAGGTACTGCCGGGCCTGCCAGTCCAAGTAGCCATAGAGCCCGTTGATGCCCTCGCCCAGCACCCGGGCATAGACCTCGGCATCCGAACGCCGTAGCTCATCGGCCTCGCCGAGGCGGGTGAGCAGGTCGGTGCGCAGGCGGTTGATCAGTGCCGGCAGCGCCGGCCGGGAGAATTGCGACTCAGCCACGGATGGCACCCCAGATGTCAGCGAAGCGAATGTCCAGACGCGCCCCGCTGGGCTCGTCCACCAGAATGCGCATGTCCAGCCGGTCGACGCCGTTGCGCGTGGCTTCCACCTGGATGCGCTCGGCCACCTTGTCCACCACCATCCACTCCAGAGCCTCCTTGGCCAGGTCGCGAGCCTTGGCTACCGTGCTGGCGGTCAGGGTCTCGCGGGCCAGCAGCCACAGCCGCGAGCCCCAGCGGTCACCCGTTACTGGCGAGTAGGTGTCCCCCCAAAAGCCCATGCGCGGGCTCTCCGGAGTTGGCAGCTCATCGCCCTCACGGGCTCTGGACCAAGTGAACAGGCTGCTGATCACCGCACGGGCCAGCCGGCTCTCGCGCTCACCTGTCGCCACGCGACCGGCACCGTCGAGGATCAGCGGAAAATCGAAACTCATACGACCTCCAGCGTCTGGCCACCGCCCGGCAGGTGGTGGTTATGGGTGTCATCGATGCGCTTGCCGTTGGCCGTTACGGTGCCGGTGAAGCTGGTGTTGCCGATCACCTCCACATCGGCCTGCAGGATGACCTTGGCCGTGGTCACCTTGACCTCGGTGGCAGCCAGTACCTCGACCTTGCCACCGTTGCGCAGCACCACCCGGGTGCCTTCATGGTTGAACAAGGCCACCTCGCCGGGCTGCAGATCGCCGGGCCGGTAGCGGCGGTCGGTCTGCACCAGGGCCACGCCATGCGTGCGGTGCCCACCGAGGAAGGCGATCAGCCCTTCCGCACCCGGCAAGGCAACACCAGTGAGACCGTAGGGCTCGAAAAGCTCCACCCCTTCCTTGGCCTCGCCTTCCAGCAATGCCACCTGCAGGCTCTGCAACTTGCCCTGCCGGGGCACCGCCGTGAGCACCGCGCGGGCCAGCAGGTTGCCCAGCCCGCGTGCCACACCTGCCAGCGCTTTTCTCATCACTTGAACTCCACCAGGGTTTCACCTTCGCCCACCGAGAAGCCTTTACTGCCGGCCTTTTTCTTGCCCTGCGCCTTGGGTACCTCGGGCAGCAGCTCGAAGGCCGCCACCGGCGCCACCGTCAGCGTGGCAGTGGTGCCCGTCTCTCCCTGCAGGTACTCCACCTCGGCTATGAGCATTTCCATGTCGAAGCCGATGATCGGGTCACGCACATGCACCCGCATGTTGGGCAGCCAGAGTTGGCCGCTAAGCTGCCGCCAGCCCTGCACCACATAGGTGGTCTGGTAGCTCTTGCCTGCACGACACGCGGCCTCCCAGCGCACGCGATCACGGTAGGCGGCCAGGTCGCCCTGGCCGTCGGCGCGCAGATCGAGAATGCGGCGGCGGCGGATGCCGGAGTCACCGACCGTGGCCAGTTGACCCGCCACGGCGGCGCCGTAGTCGTTGTCATTGCCGGCGCGCTGCCCACGGCAGCGGTACTCGGAATAGCGCTCCTTGAAGTCCAGCCCGGCCGAGGCCGAGAGCACATTCACGCCCACCTCCAGCGCCGTGTCGGCCTGCAGCAGGCCGGCCCGGGTCAGCACCTGGTTGCCGTCGGCATCGTCCGTGGCCAGCAGCGCCTTCTGCGTGAGCAAACGATCGATGCTCTCGAACACCGACTCACCGGGATCTATCTGGTGCTCGAGCACCGCGCCGGTGGCGACCGCCGCCAGCACCTTGATGTTGTAGGGCTCGGCCAACGCCCGGGCGATCAGCTCGACGCTGACACCGCGCCACTGCCCGGGCGAATGCACCGCGGAACAGTCGACCAGGTCAGCCGTCCTGCTGCGGCCATTGACCCCCACCGTCACCTGCTGGCCGTCGTAGCTGATCGGCGTGGCATCGATGTAGCCAGTCAGCACCTTGTCGTTGCCGAGCCAGAGCTCGCAGAGGTCACCCGGCGCCACGCGCCGGGCCACACTGCTGCCGGGCCAGCGGTCGGTCACTTCCAGCGAGAAGTCCCGCGCCTGCCGTTCGATGCCGGCCGTCACGCGCACCTCTTTCCAGCCCTCGTGGCCGGCGCCATTGACCCGCAGCTGCACTCGCTCTTTGGTCATGCCGAGAGCACCTTCAAAGGATCGGGTGGAACAAAGGATGGATGCCGCAGGCCATTGCGGGCGACCAGCTCATCGCTGCGACTGGCATCGCCATACAGGTCATATGCCAGCACGGCGGCCGGCAGCGTGGCCCGCGGCGTATAGGTACGCAGCCGGGAGGCGGTGGCAGACTCGGCCAGCACATAGCGGCTGACACCAGAGCGCAGATCAGCCAGCGCCTCGAAACTGGCCTGCGGCAGCCCAGGCCGCTCGACCTCACGGTCGATCACGGCGGTGAGTTGCCCACGCCAGGCCTCCAGGTCATCGAACACCGGGGACTCGACCGCGACGATCTGCTGCGCCGCCTGGGCAATGCTCGCCGAGGTCACCAGATCGAGCAGGGCCTGGCTGTTGGCCACCGACTGCTGCCGACCCACGCCCGCAGCAGCGCTGGGTGTGACTGGGCGCGGCGTGGTGCTGTACAGCCGGGACGCCTGCAGACCGGAAAGCCCGGTACCGCCCTGGAACATGCCCAGCAGGGCAGAAGCAAGACCACCCGCATTGCCCAGTAGATCGCTCCACTGGGCCGTTTCCACTCGGCGGTAGATGGTTTGCGCGGAGCTGACGATGCGGCCGATATCGGTGACCGCTTCGGTACTGACCCACTCGGGCAAGCCATCCACCTGGAACACATCCGTGAAGCGCGCCGTGGATACCTGCTGCAGGCGATCCGCGAGGGACAGCACCTGCAGCGATGGAACCTCCTGCGCACTGGGGTACTGATTCTCGCCGGCCTCGGTGAAGCTGAGGCTGATCTGGCACAGCCCGCCATCCTCCATGGAGTGGCGCACCCGACACGCCGGGTTGGCGACTACCTGCAGGCGCCCGTAGAAGGGGTGCACCAGCTCGCCTGGGCCCTCTGCGCGCAACGCCTTGAGCAGCTCATCGAGCCGTGCCAGGTAATCCTTCCCGACCAGCCTGGCCTCGATATCGATGGACTCGGTACTGCGCCCCATGTCCTCGACATAGCCCTGGTCGCGCTTGGGGTATTCGTGCAGCTGGTTGCGCCGGCCGATGCCGGAAACATCGTCGGCCAGGTATTCAAACGCCACGCCCCGGAACGAGGCAGGCTGCAGTCTGTCGCGCCAGGTCATGGGGACTCCGGAAACAAGAAGCCCCGCCGGAGCGGGGCTGGATCATGGCATCGCCAGAGAGCGATACCCCACATCGGCCTCCATGGCCACGCCGGGCTGGTTCGTCTTGCCGGCCTCGACCTTCACTCCGGGCGGAGTGTTCTCGAACTTCACCACCATCTGGCCGTTGAGGTTCTGCCGGTTGGCGCCGATCAGGGCTCCACGAGGCGCTGCCGCAGGCGCACCATCCTCACCGCCGGTTACCAGATTGATGCCATCCTTCATGAATCCGCCAATCTGGCCGGTGGCATTACCGAGAAAGTCGCCGATGCCACCGAAGATTTGCGAAACCCCAGTGCCTAGCCACTCGAACAAGCCCATCAACCCCTTGAGCATGGTGGCGTACCAGTCATAGAGCCCCTGCCCGATGGCCTTGAAGCCGTCGAAAGCCCTGCCGAAGTCCCCGGTCAGAATCCCGGCGATGGCCTCATAGGCGCCGCTGAAGATGGTCTTGATGCTGCCCCATAGCTCTGCGAACCAGGGGCCGACAGTTTCCCAGTTGGCGTAAATGGCACCAGCCGCGAGCGCAATCGCAGCGATGGCCAAGCCGACCGGCCCAGCCGCAATGACCAGCCCCTTGAGGCCAGCCCCCATCAAGGCGAACAGCGGCGGCAGCGCTGTGCCAAGCGTCAACAACGCGCTGCCCAGCGTGAGGAACGAGGCCAGCACCTGGACGCCGAAGATCACGCCGATGGCGATGCCGATGGTTTTCAACCCGCCCAGCGCGCTGACCACATCCTTGACGCCACTGGCGAACCCCTTGATATCACTCCAGGCGCCGGCCCAGTCCACGTCCGTGAACCATGACTTCAGTTCCTTGAAGGCCGCCACCAGTTCGTTGGAGATGGTGGTGGCCAGAGCCTGCAGCGAACCATCCGCCTCCATGCGCTTCATGGTATCCAGCACGCCAACCAGCTGCCCCTTCATGAACTCGAAGATGCCGGCATCACCCACCATCTTCCAGAAGCGGGTGACGCCATCGAGCATGTTCGACCAGAGGCCGTCCCAGGTGGTGGCCAGCTTGGCCCCGGCGCCGGCATAGCGGCTGTTCCACAGGCCGGTGACCATGGCCTGAATCTGCGCCCGCGAATTCTTGTCCGCCGACGCGACCATCTTCTGGCCGTTCTCTTCCCAGCGATAGACGAGCTTGTCGCCCTCGGTGCGGAAGGTCATACCGAACTCTTTCATGCGCTCGGTTTCGCCGGTCATGGCATCGGCCAGCGCTTCCACCGCCTGCTCCAGCGGCTTGCCCATGGCTGCGGCCGCATCGCCAGCGGCCATCAACGCGCCGGACTGCGGGTCGATGCCGTATGCCTTGAGCTTGACGAACGCATCCGTGACCTGAGCCAGCTCATACGGCGTATCCGCCGCGAACTTCGACACCCAGTCCATGGAAGCCTTAGCCTTTGCCGCGCTGCCCTCGACCGTCTCCAGAATGGTCTGGAAACGCTCGAACTGGGCAGATGTGCCGATGATCTTGCTGCCGATGGCGCCCAGGCTACCGAGCCCAGCCGCCCCAAACAGGGCGCCCAACGGGGCGATGATGCCGGTAACATCAGAGGTGAGCTGCCGGCTGGAGTTGCCCAGGTTGGTGAAGGCTCGATTGAACGGCTTGAACGCCCGCTCGATCTTCTTCATGGGAGCGGTTACCCGGTCGATGACCGAGAGCACCGCCGTATAGGATGACTTAGCCATTCATGGCCTCCGCTTCTTCTGTTGCGATCCGCTGGGCCTGCCGGTACCAGAGCTGCAGCTCAGAGACAGGCAAGCCCAGCACGACCGCCGGCGAGGTATGAAAGAACCGAGCGACTTCGAAGCAAACCTCGATCAGCCGTTCACTTCCTCCTCCACCTCGCTCGGGAGCAAAAAAGGGAGCAGCTTGGCGAAGAAGGCCTTGCGATCCCCCGGCGCCATGCTTTCAGCCGCCGAGCGCGGCACCTTGGCCAGGCGCACCACGTAGTTGACGGTGACCTCCGGCAATTCGCGAAAGCCGCCACCGGCCATGTGGAAATAGGGCTCGCCAAGCTGCACCACCAGTTGCCCGGTGGGCTCGCTGAAGTGCAGCTCTTCGATGTCGCGCCCATGCGCATTGATGGGCTTTTTCAGCTTGATACTCAGATCCATTTGCCGTCCTTCCCTTCAAACTTGAGATTCATCTTGCCCTCGGCAGCATCCAGCTCCTTGGCACCCGCGACCCAGGCCTGTGAGAGCACGCCGGTCATGCCATTGGCCAGCTCGGCGGTGACGACCATGTCATCGGCCTCGCTGAGCTTGGTCATGGGGAAGCCCTTGGGCACGAACACTTCGATGTCGATGAAGGGAACCCGCGGCGTTTCCTTGTAGCCGGCCACGCCGGAGAGGCCGGAAAGCCCCTCCTTCTCGCTGAGGTCCAAGGAGCAGGTGAGCTTGCCAGCCAGCTCCAGCTGGTCGCCGTCGACACTGATGAAGCAGGTGCCTGCGATTCGGTTTTTCATTGGGGGCTCCCGTTATCAGTAGTTGAGGCGGAACTGGTTGAGCACCGCGAAGATGCGCAGTTGGTTCACCAGGTCCGGCGGATACAGCACGTTGACGCGGTCCGGGTTGGTCTCGTCGATCTCGACGACCAGGTTGGCCGCGAACAGATCGGAACGCTCGGTGATGCCGAGCTTCTCCAGCGCCACGTAGTCAGCCACCAGTTGCGCCTTGATCATGCTCGGCGTGGCCACGCCCTCCGGCACTCGCTGGCCGTCCGAGCGCAGGGCATGCCGCCCGAAGCGGCTGGTCACGCCTGTGCGCAGGTAGCGCATCACGTAGGCCAGCTGGTGGATGTTCTCGCTGTTGAGGTAGCTGGTGTCGGGGCTGCCCCAGGCGTTCTTCTGGTACGTGGTGATGGAGCGCTCGATGCGCACCACGCCATCCTTGCCGTGGTAGTGGGTGGCGATACCACTGGAGAGCAGGGTCTGCTTCTCGGTGATGGTGTGCCGCTTGTTGGTCGGCGGCGCCAGGACATTGAGGATTTCGCCGGTCTGGGTCGGGCGCGCCACATGCGCCGACAGCAGCGCCGCCTCGCGGGCGACACGGGCAGCGATGTACTCGAAGTCGCAGGCGCCGATGCTCGGCTCCAGGCCGAAGACCGTTGCGTGCTGGTCGTTGCGCGTCACCCCGAAGGCCTGCAGGCCGCCGAGGCTGTCGCGCTTGGCGCTGTAGACGTGGCCGTAGATCTGCCGCGCCCAGCTCCAGCGACCGGCGATATCGTTCATCTCGGCCTTGAGCGCATCCAGGCTGGCGGAATCCGCGAAGGGCGTGCCGATGAAGTCGTACTCATTGTCACCCAGGTTGGCGATCACCCCGGCCAGATCCGGCGCACCGGCCCCGGCAGTCGCCGTAACCACAGCGCCGGCTGTGATGCCGGCCGGCAGCTGCTCGCCGCCGATCACGCCGCGACGGTTGAGGCTGATGGCAATGCCATTGCCGGCCTCGCCCTTGAACTTGGCGGTGATGGTCAGCACGCCAGCTGCTGCCGCGGCAGTGACCGGCAGACGGGTGTTGGCAGTGATTGCCGCCGCCAGGGCCGTGGCCACCTGTGCGGCGGTATCGCCGGAGGCGATCGCCACAGGCAGACGGGTGAGGCCGATATAGATCGCCGCGACCTTGGCCTCGGCCGCCACGCCGGTGAAGGTGATGGTCTGCACCGCAGCCACACCTGCAGCCGGCTCCGCCAGCGGCGCACACCACAGCTCGGTGAACAGGTTGCCTGCGCGGAACTGCTCGACCATGGCCGCCAGCATCGAGTCCTGGCCGAACATGGCGCGGGCCTGGTCGGCGCTCGAACAGAGCACCGGCACGTTCGCCTCAGCCGGGCCATCGGACTTGAGACCGAGCAGCAGGGCACGCATGTCCGGGTTGAAGCTGTTGGCCTTGCTGTTGTCCAGCTCGACGTAGAAGAACGGGACGCGAAGCCCCGAGGGAATTTGGGAGAAGGTCATGCTGCTCATTTGGCGCTCGTCCTCGGCTTCTGCTGCTTGGGTTTAATTTCGGTCACGTCCCCGTCCTGCAGACGGCGGAACCAGTACTGGCTCGGCTCCACCAGGCACCCGTCTTGGGGCAAAGGCAGGCCGGTGGCCGGGTCGGTCACGACGCGGCCAGGTTGTGGCTTGAGGTGCATGGCTACTCCAGGGGGATATCCGCGCCCGCCTCCGCACGACCATCGGGGCCGGCGGTACGCGGGTTGGGTTGAGCGGGGTCGTAGTTCTGGCCCGGCACGTTGTTCGGGTCGAACATGGGGTCAATCACATCGGCGCGCACATGGATACTGGCCAGCCGCGGTAGGGCCTCCTTCATGCCGGGCTGGGCGGTGTCCTCGACATCGAGCTCAGTCTCGGCCGCGAACTCCAGCTGGTAGTAGAGCCTGGCGCCGTCCATTAACAGGCCCTGCCCGCCCTCGTAGATCAGCCCGTCGTACTCCGGTCCGGGCGGCCAGAGCAGCAGCGAGCGCCACAGCTCAGCACGCAGGCTATGCACGGTGGTTACGGCAGCTTGGCCGCGGCGGTCGGCGCTGTTGTCCAGCACCATGACTACTGCCACTCGATCTGTGAGCGCCTGGCGGTAGCGGTTCTGGCTCTCCTGCTCCCCCGCCCGGTCATCCATGGGGATGACGAAGGCAGCCGGCAGGGCGACCTTGGCGTTCTGCGGCAGCGCCGCGAACTCGGCCGCACCGGCAACCCGCTGAGCGAAGCTCGGGCAGGTGGCGCGGATCCGCTCGATCACGTTGTCCAGGTTCATCGTTTCACCTTGATCGAAGTAGCCATGGCCCTGGACAACTGCCGGTTGAATCGCGCCCGGTAGCGCCGCATGGCCATGGTCGTTGCGTTCTTACGCTTGGCCATAGTCGCGGTGCCATACACCAGGAAGGCCGGATAGAACGGGCTTTTGAGCCCCTTCTTGGTCGAGGGGCCTATCCAGGCGGCCAAGTCGTTCTGACTGCGCCGAGCCAGCACGCTCTCGGCCAGCTTGCCGGTACGCTTGGCCGGGAGGTCGCCGGGCGAGGAGGCCTGGTAAGCGCTGCCCCCCTGGAGCGGGTACTGTCGACCGCCACCGCCGGCACCCAGCAGCGCCTGAATTTCCTGCGCTACGTCCTCGGAGGTGTCCACCACAATGCGGCGGATTGCGTCGAGGTCGAAACGCCAACCCAAGTAGCCAGTGACGGCAACGCGAACGAAGGGATGCCGAGTCGCGCTCATCGCTGCAGCTCCTCGCAGTCCATAAGCGTCCAGCGACCCCGTTCCTCCCAGTCGCTGACACGGCGTATGCGAAAGCGACGGGCGCCCTTGGTGATCTCGTGATCCGCTGTGATGCCTGGCCGATAGCGGATCACGATCCGATGGGTAATGGCGTCACCAACCTGGCGGCTACCAATCCAAGTTGCGCCACCCACCGGGAACAACCCAGCCCACACCGATGCCGACTGAACATGGGTCTGATCGAGGCCGGTGAAGGCATCGGGTACGTCCTGGCGCAGGGCAATGGCCACCCTGTGCCGGAGCTGGCCGGCGCGGTATCCAGATGCTGCAGCCATGTCAGAACCTCGGCGGGACGGTTATCTCGGCAAGTAGCGAGTCGGTGAAGCCGGAAGGCAGCTCAGCCAGGATGGTGCCGACCACCAGGGTCTCGCGGAACTCAAAGGCGGTGGCCGCATTCATCAGCAGCCACGAACGCACCCCCGGGTAGGCATCCGGGTCGAACCCCGCCTTGTAGCGAACACGAAGCACACCAGCAGGACGGCCTTGCGGAAAATGCAGGAAGCTCTCCCGCTGGCCACGCTGGAGGTACAGAGGGGCGCTCAGCAGCTCAGTACTGCCGTCTGCCAGCACGCGGTGGACTGATACCACCTCGCCAGCCTGGCCGACATCGAGCGCCGCGCCGGATGCTCGCCCCTCAGCCCAGTCCTCTTCATACTCGGCCGCACGAATCGCGGCACCGGTGCGCTGTTCGGCCTGAGCCGTGACTCCCGGGATGATGATCTGCTCGATCAACTCCGGCTGCAGATCATCCGGCTCGACACGGCACTGGCGCGCCACATCAGCCAGGGTGATCACAGGATCACCGATGTACGCGATGCGTCTGGCCATAGTCAGGGCTTCTCGTCGGCGTCTTCGCTCTGCGTATCAGCAGCGCTGTCTGCAGCCTGCTGTGCAGCGGGTTGAGATTGTTGTTGGGCAGCTTGCTGGCGGGTGGCCGCCTTGCCCTTGCCGGCCAGTTCGGCCACACCGGCCTCGACCAGTTGCTCAGCCTTGTCGGCGGGGAAACCAGCCAGCTCAGACGGGCCGTAGCCGTTCCACGGCTTGGTGAATTTCACGATAGTGGGCTTGCTCATTTCATCACCTGCGATCAGGAGTCAGGGAATGCCCCGCCTTGCGGCGGGGCGTTCAATTACATGCCGGCGCCCCAGGTGACGGCGGTACCCACAGCGACAGACTCAACATGGCGCGGACCGAAGTCGTGCTTGCTGATCACGCGGATCAGGGTCTGGTCGCGCTGGAAGGCGCTGATCATGTCGCCGTTGCCGTCCTTGTAGGTGGCCTCGGTGCTGATGGCGATCGCCAGGGCCTCGTCCTCACCGATGTAGCAGTCGGCGAAGTTGACGAAGTAGATCTCGGATTCATTGCCACCGGCACCGAGGTTGGTCGGGATCTGCGTGGTGAGGGCGAACTTGTAGCCCTTGAGCAGGCCGGCATCGATCTCCGGGTAGGCCTTGTTGCCGTTGCCATCGCGCAGCGACTGCAGCCAGCGGATGGTGCGCGGGTGCATGATCCAGCCGCAGGCAGCCAGGTCGACGTTGGCCACTTCCAGGCGAAGCATCAGGCCACCCAGGAAGGTGTCGATATCGGCCAAGGTGACGCCAGCAGGCTGCGGCACGATGTTGCCGGCGGGCGCCCAGTAACGCAGGCCCTTGGGCAGCACGCCAACGCCGGAGCCGCGGATGAAATGCAGGTCCTCAGACAGCGCCATGCTGGTGGCCAGGTCGGAACTGACCTGCTGATCCACACGCGGGCTGACGCCAGCAACCGCCAGCAGATCGTTGGAGATCGGCACGATGGCCGCGGCCTTCTTGGCCGACAGCTTCAGGTCACCGAAGGTCATGCCGGTCAGGGAGATATCCGTCTCGGTACCGATATAGCTGACCGAGGTATTGCCGGTGATGCGCGGGATGGTCAGGTTGCCATTGTTCAGCGGCAGGCTGACGGCACCCATGCGGCGAACCACCGACTTCGGACGCAGCGATTCGATCACGCCGCCGCTGAAGTTGGTCGGTACCAGAACACCACCTGCGCCCGGAGTGACGGTCGACAGTGCCATCTGCACGTCGGAGTTGAAGCCCTGCTCCTTGGCCATCTCGGCGGCCTGGTGCTGGTTGCCGCCAGCTTGAACGATCAGGCGAACCATCTGCGCCATGGCCACCTTCGGGTCGGTGTCCTTGTGCAGCTGACTGACCACGGCGGGCGGACCCGCGATGCCTTGAGCGCCTTCGCTGACCGGTACGGCAGCGGCCGCACTGGCCCGCTCGGCAATTTCCGCACGGCTGATCTTGTCGGTCAGCGCATTGATCTGACTTTCCAGGCTGGTGAATTGGGACAGCTGTTCGGCAGTCAGGCTACCGCCATCGGCCTCGATCTTGGCCAGCGCCTGCAGCTGGTCATTGAGCTTGGCGCGTTCGCTACGCATTTGAAGTACAAGGGACATACGTGCCTCCTGGGCATGAAAAAGCCCGCACATGGCGGGCCTGGTTGACTGCCGCGAACGCGGTCAGAGTCGGGTCTGGATATTGAGCGCGGCGGCGCGTAAGCCGATGCGGCCCTGTTGGCGCATCGCCCGGCTGTTGGCCACTGCTCGGGAAATGTGGTCCACGGCATCCTGCGGGCTCTGCAGACGATCGGCCAAGCCGGCCGCAATGCCTGCCTTTCCACGGTACAGGGCGGCCTCCGTCGCCATTACCTGCTCGGGCGTCAGGCCGCGATACTCGGCCACAGCGCTGACGAACAGCTGGTAGCTCTCCTGCACGATGTCCTGCAGAACCTTCAGCGACTGGTCGCTGATCGGCTCGTGCGGGCTGAGGTCGTTCTTGTGTGCCCCGGCAAAAACCGTGGTGACCTTCACGCCCATGTTCTCTTCCAGCTTGGAGCGATCCATGTGGCTGGCAATGACACCGATGGATCCGACGCCACTGGTCTGGCTCACCACCAGCTCGGAGCAGGCCGAACCGATCAGATAGCCGCCGCTGTAGGCCATGAAGTTGACCAGACCCGTGATGGGCTTTTGCTGAGCCAGCGCGCGGATATCAGCGGCCAGCTCGAAGGCGCCGACGGCTGACCCTCCCGGGCTGTCGATGTCCAGCACGATGTGCTCGACCAGCGGGTCTGCTACTGCCGCTTTCAACTGCTGTCGCAGGCCCTCGTAGCTGGTCATGGTCTCGCAGGGGTTCATGTGGCTACCGCGGCTCACCAGCACCCCGTGCACCGGCAGCACCTCCACGCCGGTCTGCGCGATGGCCGCCCGGCGCTGCTCCTCCATGCGCTCCATGCGGACGCTGGAGTAGTCGTCATCCTCCATGACTTGCGGCGTAGCGGGTGCCCCGATGTTGATGATGTTCAGATTCATCGTGCGGTTTGCCCACTGCACACCCAGGTCGAGCATGTCGGGCGTCACCAGCAACGGCTGGTTGAACAGCAGGCTGGAGGCTCGGAGGTATTTACTCATTGGCCAGGATCCTTTCGATCTCGCGCTGCTGCAGCTCGAGCTGCGCCCGCACGTTCGGGTTGTTCAGGTCAGGCATGCCCTTGCTGGCGTCCACCATGTTGAGCGGCTGCAGGTACACGTCACCACCGGGGACCGGCGGCATATTCTCCAGTCGGCGGATATCGTTGACCGATAGCCAACCCCACTGGCGCCCGATGGCATAAGCCTCGTAGCGGCTCTTCTGGTCGCCACGCAGCAGGCCGGACAGGTTGAACTCGATGAAGTACTCGCGGCGATCCTGCGGCAGCAGGAAGTCCCGCATCATGGCCTGTTCGTGCCGCTTGACCCACGGCAACAAGGCGAACACCACAAACTGAATCAGTAGCTGTTCGATGGTGTTGTAGTTTGCCTTCTCAAGGTCATTCACCATCGGCAACGGGATCTTGTACATCCTCGCCACATCGGTGCCAGTGAGCTTGAGGATGTTCACGATCTCGGCATCGACGTGGTTCATCGACACCGGCTTGAAGGCCATGCCCTCCTGCAGGAAGGCGACCTTCTTGGCGTTGTCCATGCCGCCGAACTTGCTACCCCACTGATCGAGGATGCGATCGATGGTCGCCTGGTCCTTGATGGCCGGCGCCTCGCGGGGGCGCTCGATTACACCCGACACGGCTACACCATTGGCAAACGACTTGCCGGTGTACTGCCGCACGGCCTGAGCAAGCCCAACGGCTTCGGCGTGCAGCTCGATGGGTGACATTCCCACGTAGTGATTGAGACTGCCCCAACGCACGTGGTGCACCATGCGCATGGGTACCGGCTCATTGCTACCGATGCGGTAGTACGGCAGCAAGTCGGCACCCTTGAGCACCTGCGTGGCATCGTTCATCAGCGGCCACAGAGCCTTGACGTTGCCGTCGTCGCGCCGATCGATCCAGCTGAAGCTGTTGCCTCGCAGGCCGCAAGCCATTTGCTTGCATTCCTGAAATTCGTAGGGCGTCTGGAATCCGTTGGGCTGGTAGCGCAGCACGTCATACAGCGGGTGGTTGATTGCTGCCTCCCGCTGCCCCTTATCCCTGCGGTGATACAGCTCCAGTGGGAGCTGCCCCATGCTCTCGGCCAGCAGAGTCACACAGTTCTGCAGGATAGGCACACCAAGCGCAGTTTCTGGCGTGACCTTGATGCCCGTGCTGTTGCGACCAGAGCCGATCAGGCCGCGCCAAAAGTTGCTGCTACCGTCGCTGACACTGCCATGCCCACTGGAGAGCACGCTGGAAAAGAACATGCTCAGCCTCCTTTGGCCATAGCGGCGGCCGCAGCCGCCTTGTCAGCAAGGCGAGCCCAGGCCAGCAGCCCAACGCCCGCAACGATGAATGCAGCCGGCACATGCAACATGGCCACGCCCGCCACCAGCAGGCCGAAGCCAAACAGCCCGGCCAGCCAGGACAGGATGACCAACTTCATATTCCGACCCCTTCTTCCTCGTAGATTGATTTGCCGCTGCCGGCCGCGGTCGCGCCGCTGATGCCGGTAGCCATGATGGCGGCGACAATCCCGTCGATTCGCCCGATTGCCTTGGCCTTGTCTACCTTGCGGTTGCCTGCAGGGTCCGACACGGTGATGGCGTTACCGGCGTTCCAGGTGAGCACCGGGTTGCCGTCGTGACGCAGGGTTTCGATCTCCACCGGAGCACTATCCAGCAGCTCGTAATCCTCCGGCGCCAGATCGATCACCTCTGGCTCTGGCGCTATGCCAAGCAGGCGCCGCTCGAACTCGTCAACCGCCGGCCCCATGTCCTTGAAGCCCTGGCCGAACCCGACCAGCTCAGGCAGCTCGATGCTGTGCTCCGCCATCAGCTCGCGCAGGTCTTCGATACGCCAGCGGTCGTAGGCGATCTGCTGCACCTCGAAGTAGTGGCAGATGGTCTGCAAGCGCCGCAGCACATGCAGCTTGCCGATCGCCCGGCCGGGCGTTGTCTCCAGGTGCTTCTCTTTGATCCACAAGGCATAGGGCACCTTGTCCTGCTGCTCGCGCTTGTCCAGTTGGTGATCTGGAATCCAGAAGTACGGCAGCAGGCGCCAGTGCGGATCGGCCGCGGTCGGGTAGAACAGCAGCACGAAGGCGGTCAGGTCAGTCGTGCTGGACAGGTCGAGACCAGCAACGCAGGGACGATTGCGCAGCACGCGCATCGGCACGCGCTCCTCGGCCTGGCTCCAGACGTCCCAGCCAATCCACGGTGAGTCAGCCTGCGTCCACTCACAGAAGTTGAGGCGCCTTACCACGGCCTCCTTGGCTGGCAGGCCGCGCGCTTCCTGCACCTGCTCGCGCAGGTACTTACGCCCGGGGATGCCATCGGTCTGGCCCTCAGGGATGTAGTCCAGCGACGGGTTGACCTTCGGCCAGCAGGACTCATCGGTGAACGGGTCATCCCCTTCATCCAGCGAGCAGATGAAGGCGAAGAAGGTGTCGTTCTCCTCCTGCCCCGAGCAGATTCGCACGCCAAGGTCATGGTGCTGACCACAGACCGTCTTCTTGTCCGAGCCGCTGTTGGTGATCATCACGATCATCGCGCGGCGCCGGAACTTGGTACCGGCACGCATCATGTTCACTGCGCTGGCCGTCTTGTGCTCGTGCAGCTCGTCGATCAGAGCGATGTGCGGCCGCGGGCCTGACTGACCATCGTCGGAACTGATCGCCCGGAAGAAGCTCTTGGTCGAGGGGTAATACAGGTTCCATACCTTCTCGTCCCGCCCGGACTGCACCAGGCGACTGCACAGGGCCGGCGACATGGTGACCATGCTCACCGCATCGCGGAACAGGATCTGCGCCTGATCGCGCTTGGTCGCGGCAGCGTATATCTCGGCTCGCTGCTCCTTGTCGGATACCAGGCCATAGAGACCGATGCCGGCCACCAGCGGCGACTTGCCTGAGCCCTTGCCGGTTTCGATGTAGGCCATGCGGAACCGCCGGTAGCCATCGTCCGTGTACCAGCCGAAAAGGCTGCCCACCACGAACGCCTGCCACGGCGCCAACAGGAACGGCTGGCCCTCGTAGTCGCCACCATTGAGGCACAACACGTCCTCGAAGAAGCCGATGGCGCGGTCTGCAGCATCCTGCCTCCAGACCAGGCCGCGCAGGGCGCCGGTCTCCAGGTCTCGCAGATGGCGCCGGCAGGCGTTGCGCACATGTGGCCCGGCGACGATCTTGCCGTCCAGCACATCCAGCGCGAACGCCTTGACCCGGCACTCAGTTGAAGTAGCGGTCTGCTGCGTCTCGTGCGTCATTGGGGAATAGCTCGCCTTGAGGCGCGGCGGCCTTCATGTTGCGCCGCGCGATCGGCGAGAAGCCGAACAGGGCTCCCGCCTGGTTGGCCCGGCGCTCGGCATCATTGGCCAGCTGCCGCCAGATGCTAATCTGCTTGGCGCCGCTGGCGTAGGTCTGCACATCACCGGCACCGTCAGCCTTGGCATTCTGCTCGGCGATCATGCGGCGGAAGCGAGTCCAGTCGGCAACCGCCTCGCAGTAGGTAGCCAGCGCCATCATGTCCAGGGTGCTGACCCAGCCCAGGCTGAGCAGGGCAGCCACTACCCGGTCCCACTCTTCAGCAGCAGCCGGGCTCAGGAAGTCAGGCTTAGGCGGCGCGGCGGTTGGTACCGCAGGCTCATGCGCTGCGGCCTGCAACGCGGCCACGCTCTGCTTGCCAGGGTTCCCACGCAGCAGGTGAACGGTTGCGGGCAACCCGGGGCGCCCTGAATTGCCATTCCCGGACATATCCATCTCCAGAATCTTTAGACCCCCCACCCTCCATTTTTCCCGGCGTTGCGAACGAAGGGGACCGGGCGGTCTAGAAGGTGAGCGGCGAAATGTTTTTCACCCCCCCTACCCCTGGGCAGGGCTATGCCCGGCGGTTCCAGTGGTGAGCGGGGTCCGTGGGGCGGCCCGAGGCATCGCACCCGACGCGGCGCCCGGACTTCTCCAGGCGCTGCTTCACCGAGTCGTGGCAGTGCTTGCACAGCGACTGCCAGTTGTCGCGCGACCAGAACAGGCGCCATGCCTCACTGATGCGCTCAGCAATCCCGCTCTGCTTGGCCTCGGTCAGCCGCGGCGGAATCTTGTGGTCCACAACCACAGCAGCCACCGGCCGCTCGGCGGTGCTGCACTCGGCGCAGTAGGGATGGCGGCGCAGGTGATCCTCGCGCGCCAACTGCCAGCGGTAGCCGTAGCCACGCGCGTTCGAGTTACTGCGCGCCGTTGTCATCGTGCGAGCGCTCCCAGCGCACACCGAGCTTCGAGCGCATCACATCCTCGAACAGGAAGATGGCCCGACCACCCATGTGCCCACTGATGCCGACGATGGCCGCCGACCACAGCGGGTCGAGCCGGGCCGCCTCGCACAGGTAGAAGGCGATCACGCCAACGAATGCACTGGTGGACACCTCGCCCACCAGCTCCGCCAGGCTGAACTTCTGAACCTTGCCGCTCATGACACGCGCCCGATAGTTGGTGAAGCCGCCCCAGGCGGCCAGCAGCAGCACCCACCCATAGGTGAGCAGCCCGTAGCTGGTCGGGTCCTTATCCACGGTGCGACCTCCAAGGAAGAAAACGCCCGCTGCCACGGGCAGAGCCTGCCCGCATTCGGCGTGCAGGGAATCGGAAAAAGAAAACCCCGCCGGGGTGGGCGGGGTTTTGCAGGTGCCCGGAGTGGGGACTCACGGGCGGCGCACAGCACTGTGCCTAGTGGTCGAGAGGCGCACCTATCGAATCGTGCCGCCTTTGTACCCCCCGACGGACAAACCGAAAAGCCCCCGTTATCGGTACATTCTGACGGGGGCTGACGGGGGCGCACCGGGGCGCACCGACGCCGAACAGCCGACGAACGGTCACGCCTTTTTAGCCCCATGCAGCTCCGCGCCACGCCGCGAGTGGGCCTTTGCGGCCTGCTGCACCGATGCCCTGCGCAGCCGATCGCCCTCGCGCTTGGCCGCCGCGAGCTGGGCAGCGCTGCGCTGATGCCGCGCCTTCAGCTCCGCAGCCACCAGCTCATGCAGCCGATGAACCAGCCGCCGGTACATGCGCCCACCGGTATCGTTCACCGCCAGCTCCAGGTCATACAGCTGATCGCGCAGAGCCAGCGCCGGGCACGGCAGGTAACGCTTGCGGGCCAGCTTCGCCAGCAGCACCCCATCCTCGGCATCGCGCTCGACCGCAGCCACCGCGGCAGCCACCTCGCTGGCCAGGTAATCCACCCCAGCCCCGGCCATCAGCACCCGGTGCCCGCTCACCCCACCGCGCGGCGCCGGGCCGCCGTATTGGATCAGCGCCCCCATCGGGCTGGCCAGGCCGCCACTGGGGCCGCACTTGCGCTGCTGCTCACCCCAATGCCGCATCACGTCCTCGATCGCCTCAATCATCGCCCTGCTCCCCATCACCAGAACCAACCCAACACAAAAACGCCCAACCCAACACAAACCCAACACACAAAAAACCCTTTAAAAACAGCACATTGATTAATGCTGTGTTGAGTGTGTTGGGTTTGTCGGGTTTTTCAGTCCTCGCGTAAGGAAAAAACGACTCACCACCATCGGGCCGCTGGGAAAAATTCGCGCACGCCTGCGCGCGTGAAAAAACCCAACACACCCGCAACAGCCCGCCAGAACCCGCGCAAATCGTGGCTTGCGCCTGTGTTGGCTCGCAAAAACCAACCCGACACAACCCAACACAACCCAACACACAATCGCGCGCAGTCATGCCGCAGCCCCCTTCAGGTGTTCCCAGGCATCCACGTTCCAGCCCGCCATGCGCGCGGCATCGCGCCACTTCGTCACGTGCTTGCCCAGGTCGGCCGAACTGGTGGATGGGGGCAGGGAAGCCCCGGGATCGCAGGGGAAGAAGAAGGCCCCGAAGCGCCTGCTGTTGCCATCCGTCCACGGGATGGCCCGGGTCTTCTGCACCTCGGCACTGATGAACAGGCTGAACTTCGTCTGGCTCATCGCGTGCTCCTTGTTGCGCGAGCACCACTCGAGGAACAACGCATACAGGTCGCTCGACAGGCAGGCGCCCCACAACCCGGTGCCCAGCTCGCTGGTGCGCCACAGATGCAGGAAGGTCTGCCACCCCGCCCTGCTCAGTGCCACCAGCCGCTGGCGGGCCTCGGTCTGCGGCGGCCGGGTGCGCTGGGCGAAGTCGGCCAGGTCGACCGACAGCAGCCACGCATACAGCGCCGCCACCCCGCCGCCCTCCAACTCACGGCCGATCGCCTTCTGGCGTTCTTCCGGCAGGGTCTCCAGCGGCCACATCACCAGCATGCGCCGGTCACTGTCGCTGATCGGCCACGGCATGATCTCGTTCGACAGGAACACCGCGTTCATATGGTTGGCTTCCTCCCAACCGTTGATGAACTTGCTCTCCATGCGCACCGTCTTGCCGGTGATCAGGTGCTTGATCTTGCCCACCTGGTTGTAACGCTGGTCACGCGAGACCACTTCCTCGAACACCGCCCACAGCTTGCCGCTCTGCCAGGCGTTGAAGTTGCTCTCCAGCTGCGTCTGCCCCACCGTGGCCGCGTACTTCCCGTACAGCATCCCCATGGTGTCCGCGAACAGCAGGCTCTTGCCCGAGCCCTCCATCGTCGAGTGCATAAGCACCGCCGTGTCCATCTTGGCGCCCAGGTGCTGCAGCGGGTAGGCCATCCATCGCGTCAGCCACTCGGTGGCCTTCTCATCGTGGTTGCACAGGAAGCTGATCAACCAGCGCAGGTTCGCGCACGCCTCGTCATCCCGCACCGGCTCCAGCGGCAGACCCTCGAAGGTGTTGATGTAAACCGCCGGGTCCTTCGTCATCGTCGGATCGAACACGATGTGATCCACGTCCACCACACGCCTAGTCGGGCTGTTCAGCCACAAGCTGTAGCCGTCACCCAGCGCCATCTTCACAGCGCCCTCAGGGATGCGCCGCTTCTTCGCCGCGTCCCACACATCCTTGGTCCCGTCGATGTACACATAGCGCTCGATGGCCGGCACACCCAAGGCGCCGCCCTTCTTGCCGTCCATGCGGCGGGTCTCCTCCACATCCCGCACCCACTCCTCGCTCACCCGCTTCTTGCGGTCAGGGTCGGTGACGGAAGCCCACTCCTTGAACAACTCCTTGCCCACGTGCGCCTCAAACCCGGCGCGCTTCATCTTTTTCGCCTTGTCGAAGTCCCACACATGGGTGGTTCCTTCCACCAGCGCATAGCGCCGCAGCAAGGCCTCCAGAGTCAGGGCCTCCCCCTGCCCCCCGTTGTCGGAGGAGCCGGCCGGCGCTACCGGCGCATCACCCGAGGATGGGGCTGGGGGAAGGTCCGCAGCATCAGGGCGAGCAGCCCGCTGCCGCGCAGGCGCCTCGATGCCCAGCGCCTTGGCGGCAGCCTTGATCGCCGCCGGCACGTCGCCGTTGTGCTCGAGTATGCAGAACACATCGAAGGCATCATTCTGGTGCCCGTTCGCGAGCGGGTCAGACCCATGGTGCGAATACACCCGGCCATCCTCGCTGATGGTCACACCCGGCAGCCCGGTGCTGCTCTGCGGGCACAGCCACTTCTTGCCGCGGCGCTGGTACCCGTGGGCCGCCAGCAGGCTCTCCACCTGGTTCGCATTGTTGAAGGCATCGATCACCTTCGGCAGATCACCACCACCCTGCTGCGCCGGCCGCGCTGGCTTCTTCACCGCCGCCGGCTGCTGAGCCTTCGGCGCCCATGGGCAAACCTCCTCGGCCATCCGCTTGAAGATGTCCCAGTTGGTCCAGATGTTCAGCAGATCGCGCGGCAACTCCGGCAGGCCATCCGCCGAGGGCGGCGTGCGCCAGGTGTACGGCTTGCCGGTACCCGGATGAATCGAGGGCGGCAGCACGTCCTGCACCAGGCCGGCGCGCAGCTCGAACACCGTGAAGCGCTTCAGGCCATCGGCCTTCGCACGCATCTCCTGCTCCAGCTGCTTGTCGCCCGTCTCCTTGGCGCGCAGCTCAGCGGCCTTTGCCAGCTTGAACTTGCTCCCGTCCGGGTCCTGCTCGTTCGGCCAGCTCAGCGAGTGGCGGGTCAGCTCTACGCCTTCCGGCAGCCGGAACAGAATGCGAAAGCGCTCGGGGTTGCCTACCGCCGTCGGGTAGACCACCGCGAGCGCATCCAGATCCATGCCCAGCAGGTCGCCCAGCACCTGGCGGGTACTCGGCACATCATCCACGTCCAGCGAGCAGACCCGGCTCGGGCCCAGCACCACACCCATGTTGTGCCGCGGATGCTCCTGCCAGAAGCGCTCGGCCTCGCCCGCCTCGGTGAAGTAACCGCCGGGCTGGTTCCAGCCATTGCCCTTCGGTGCCTTCTCGCCCGGGGCGATCGGCACCAGGGCCAGGTTGAAGGTTTCGATGTAGCGCCGCGCCCAAGCGGCAATCGGAGTGGCGGTCCCTGCCTGCGTCATACGCGCCGCTCCCGCAGCGCCTGACACTCAATGCAGGTCTGGCACCCTGGCACCGCCTCACGGCGCGCCTGGGGAATCTCATCACCGCACGACTCGCACTCCAGCGCACTCTCGCCGCTGTACTGCACCCGGCTGGCAATCGCCCGCTGGCGTTCGGCCTCGGCGGCCTGCTCAGCCATCTCCATATAGCGCTCATCCATCGTTGCGCGCCTCCATGGCCTGCCGCGCGCCGGCCATGATGCCCAGCACCGCGCGGATAACCCGGTTGCCGTGGTACTCCAGCAGGGCGACCTCATCAGCCTCCCATTTGTTGTCCTCGGCGCCCTTGTGCAGGCTGCGCACAAACTGCCCCTCGGTTTCCAGCAGCTTGCCCACGGCCTCCAGCGCATCCTTGGTGGCAGGCACTGGATCAGGGCGGTACCACACCGCCCCGGCCGGGCGCATCAGCGCATCCAGCAGACGGTCGTCGCGGGTCAGGGCGATGATCTCCTCCAACTCATCCGGGGTCGGCCAGCGGCGTTCCTCGTCGAGCTTGAGCTTCTTCTGCAGAGAATCCAGATCCATGACCATGTCATGGGCGAGGGACGTGATGCCCCCCTTGTAGTCGCGCCCGGCGCGGTACAGCGCCTGGCGGAGAGAAAGAACCGGACCCGCGTCCGGCAGTAGGTCTGTGCGACTCATAACCGTAAATGCCCCCTTTACGGTGTAGCCATCGCGCAGGGCAGGCCCTACTCTATAGCTACGACCGATGCAGTGCTGTGTCGTCGTAAGCCGAAGCAAGGAGGTCAGAGTCCTTGCCCGGCACCCCGCCGGCGCGGGAGGTCAGAGTCCCGCGCCGGCAAACCTTTCTTAGGCCGCCTGATTCCAGGCGTCAGTGAGGCGGTAGTGTTCCAAGACCTCACTCATACTTACGGCCCCACCACTTTCCTTCGCCAGCGCCCGGATGAGCTTCACGCTCGGATCCTTGGTGGCATAGCGAATGTGCGTGCTCAGGTAATTTGCAGTGGTCGAGCAGCGCTCTGCGTAATCCGCAAGCTGCTGCTCACTCATGCCACCGATGTAGTCGCGAAGTTTCATGGCTGGTTACCTCCGAAACAAAAGATACCTGTCAGGTATTGTTAAGGCAATACCCTTTGGGGAATTTACCTGACAGGTATCACGCACCCAGAATGGCCACATGACCATTTACGAAATCCGCCTCGCCAATACTCGCCGCCAAATCAAAGAGCGGCAGCTCATGCTCAAAGACTTGGCCAATCTGCTCGGCAAGTCGCCGGCTCAGGTTTCCGCCTTCGCCGGAGAGAGCGCGCACAAGAACATTGGGGAGCAAATCGCCAGAGAGATTGAGCGCGCGCTTGATCTCCCGCGTGGCTATCTGGATGCCCCGCACGACAGCCATGGAAATGGAACCATCGTGGGCACCACAGGGAGGAAGTTGCCAGTGATCGGATCGATCGCAGCAGGCGCCTGGTGTGAAGCCGTCGACCAGTTCAACCCGGGCGACGCCGAGGAATGGGTTGAAGCGCCTGGCCCGGTGGGGGCAAACGCCTTCATCCTTCGCGTCGAAGGCATCAGCATGGAGCCACTATTCACTGCTGGCGAGAAGGTTGTTATTGACCCATCACTTGAGGCCCAGCCCGGGCACTATGTTGTAGCCAAGCGCTTAAGCGACCAGGGCGTAACCCTCAAGCAATTGCGGCAAGAAGGCAGCGAGTACTACCTCTATGCCGTAAACCCAAACTGGCCAGAACGCATCATCAGGCTGACGGAGGAGTGGCACATCTGCGGTCGCGCCAGATGGAAAATCGTCGATCTTTAGAGCAATAGGCATGGAGGCTAAACGCTATGAAACTTGACCAACATGGCCAACCCATCTCCAAACGCATCTGCGCCGCCCGCAATGCCACACGCGACGCCAACGAACTGATCGGCCTTTGTCACGGCGTCCTAGCAGACGGCGCGATCAACGCACTGGAAGCACAGTTCATTCAGCGATGGCTTGTCCAGAAGCGCGACCTCCTTGATGTATGGCCCTGGAACGCCCTTTACGATCGCATCAGCGAGATGCTCCAGGATGGACACCTGGATAGCGATGAAGAGCGAGAGCTGATCGGAATTCTGGCCGAACTAGCGCCGCCACCAGCAGAGCCAGCCCATCCCGAAGAACCAGAGCAGCCCCGAAGCACGACACTGCCCCTCACAGAGCCGCCCGAGATAATCTTCCCGGACAAGGTCTTTGTATTCACAGGCAAGTTCGCCCTTGGGACTCGAGATCAGTGCATCGCAGAAACGGAATCCCGCGGCGGCACAGCAAGCGACCGCATAACCCGCACGGTCAACTATCTGATAATTGGCGAGATCGGCAGCCGTGACTGGGCTACCGCGAGCTGGGGCCGCAAGATCGAGCACGCTCAGATGCTTGCTCAAGACGGTCACCCCATCCATATCGTCAGCGAACAGTTCTGGGCCAAACACCTATGACCCTCATAACCCGGAGCATTTGCGAGCCACTCCGCGCAGGGCTCAATCAAGAGCAACTATGGGGCAACACTGAGCGCGGACTTATCGCCAGCTGGGAGATCGGCCGCAGGCTGGCTGCTAGCGACCCCGAACTAGCTCAGCGCTGCCTATCAGGCCATCTACCACCGCTCTACTGGAAAGGCGGAGTAAGCAGGCAGCTCAAGAAAAAAGAGAAGTACGGTTCGCTTTTCTATCTGGCCGCCTGGCAGGGCCTTAGAGGCCAAGACCTCGCGGTTGATGCAGCCAAAGAACACCCCATGACCTGCTCCGCAACAGGCATGCTGATCGTCTTCACCCCCGACATTAGCAAGCTCGCAAACGAAACCGGAGACAACTAAAGAATACCTAGCAGGTATTGCATATACCCAACAGGTATCCTAATCTAGCCGCGTACCCACACTCTGACCTTTGGAGTACGCGACATGCAAACGACACAGCACGCACCCACCCCCTGCCAGGTGCTTATGCACCCGGCCAGCAATCTCGCCCGCATCTTTGAAGTCCGCCGCCTGGCGCGCGATGCCGGCTGCCAGTACGTCACCAGCGAGCAGCGCCGCGCCCAGCGCAGCAGCAGTCTCGGCCCGCAGGGAGGTGACGCAGCATGAAACAGCTCGTCATCGGCCTGCACGGCCTCGCCCGCACGGGCAAAGACACCGCCGCCCGCTACCTGGCCGCGCACTACGCCCTGCTCTCCTACGCCTTCGCCGAGCCGCTCAAGGCCGCGATCATGCAGATGTTCAACCTGACCGCCGAACACATCGAAGGCGCCCTCAAGGAAGAACCGCTGCCAGGCATCGGCAAGTCCCCGCGGCAGCTGATGCAGCTGCTCGGCACCGACTGGGGCCGCGACATGGTGCACCGCGAGCTCTGGCTGCTGCTGGCCGAGCAGAACCTCAACCACATGGCCGCCCTGCACCAGGACCCGATCACCGGCTTCATCCTGCGCGACGTGCGCTTCGAGAACGAGGCCGACTGGGTGCGCAGCAAGGGCGGCGTCATCGTCCATATCCATCGGCCCGAGGCCCAGGCGGTGGCCAGCCACGCCAGCGAGAGCGGCATCGGGGTGCACGACAACGACTTCGTCATCCACAACGACGAGGACTTGCCGCACCTCTACAAGCAGCTGGACCGCCTCATGGGCGTCCTGATGCGCCGCCAGTCCCTGCGCAGCGCAGCCTGAGGGCAGCCCATGAACCGGACCATTCGTGAAGCCGCCCAGGTGCTGGGCCTGCGGGAGAGCGCCTTGCGCGCTCACCTGCGCCGCACCAAGGCCGTGAACAACGACGGCTCCCTGGCTGCCAAGCACGTCGGCGGTGGCCACCTGTTCATGGATGCCCGCAGCCGCTGGGTAGAGCAGCGCAAGCAGTACAGCCACTACGCCGTGCTGATGGTCACCGAGGCCGGCATTGCCTGGCTCGCCGCCCAACTGGGCGTGACCGTCACCATCACCAAGCACAAGGATGCCGCCGCATGAATCCGCACAAGCCAACCGCCGCCGAGCATGCGATCGGCGCGCTCAAGCTGGTCGAGCTGCACCTCGACTTCCCCACGGTAATAGACCGCGCCACCGTGCGCGGCGCCAGCCGGGAGGCCATCGAGCGCCTGCAGCAGCCGCAGGACGCCAACGCGCGCCACCTGCCGGCGCTGTTCTGTGCCCTGTTCCACCGCCTGCCGCGAGGCTACGTGCCTCACGTCACCGTCACCACAGACCCGCAGCGCCCCTTCGGCGTGGTGGTCACAGACCCAGCCGACAACGTGGTCGCCCGCCAACTGGGCAAGACCATCGAAGGCCTGGTCGAGCTTGTGGCAGCCCAGCTCCCCCTGGCGGGGGCCGGGGAGGCCCGGGCATGAGCACAACCCACGCGCGCCTGCTGCTGCAGTGGCAGACCGAGGTACTGACCATCACCCAGGTGCGGGAGAGCTACTTCCCCCACCTGAAAACCGACAAGAGCCTGCTCGCGCTGATCAACCGCGGCAAGGTGAAGCTGCGCACCCGCAAGTTCACCGACTCCCGACTGGAGAAGCCCAAGGTGTTCCTCCAGGACCTGGCCGAGTACCTCGACGCCCAGGCCGAGCAGGCAGCCTAGCAACACGGTGCCCGGCCGCTCCGGGCAACTCTCTGACGATCCACAACAACGAGGCACAGCACATGAGCAAGAAAGCACGACCCTTCATCGACACCCTGCGCGAAATCGAGGCCGGCGGCCTGCTGGACGAGCTGACCGAAGTCCAGCACTCACTGGTCGACGCCATCCGCCTGACCGGCAAAGCCGGTGAGCTGACCATCAAGCTCGCCTACAAGCCAGACGGTGCCGGGCAGATGACCATCAAGGCCGACGTGAAGGCCAAGGAGCCGGTGCTGTCGCGCGGCACCTCGCTGTTCTTCCTCACCCCGGAAGGCAACCTGACCCGCCGCGACCCACGCCAGCAGGAAATCCCGCTGCGCTCGGTGACCGACGACACCCCGCCGACCGAAGCCCTGCGCACGGTCAACGAATAACCCCTCTCTGACACCGCTCACAAGGAGCACACCCCATGCAACAAGCCATCAACCAGCTCGTCACCCTCGCCCAGGCACTCGGCAAGCCGATCGATCATCCCGGTCTGGCGTGCCCCATCGCCTTGGTGCCGCAAGGCGTTGAGCTGCAGGGCCTGGAAAAGCACCTCCCGGCACCGGTCCGCACCCGCCAGCGCCTCACCGTGCTGGACGCGCTGACCTTCATCGCCTACATCACCCGCTTCGCCACCCCGGCCACAGCCGTGTTCTGCAATGGTCCGGAAGGCCGCACCTTCCGCGCCGTGTTCGACTACCACCAGCCCGACCAGCCGGCCTGGGGCGAGCACACCGCCACCTACTGCTGCCCGCTCACCATCGAGTGGGGCAACTGGAAAGACGCCGACCGCAAGCGCATGGATCAGGCCAGCTTCGCCGAGTTCATCGAGAACAACGTGAAGGACATCGTCACCCCGCCGGACAACCCTGCAGCACCGAGCGCGGCGGACATGCTGGAGATCAGCCGCACCCTCGAGGCGAAGAAGAACATCAGCTTCCGCCAGGGCACCCGCCTGGACAACGGCCAGGTACAGCTCACCTACAACGAGCAGATCGAGGGCCGAGCGGGTGAAGCCGGGCAGCTCAATATCCCCGAGCAGTTCTATATCGGCCTCAAGCCGTTCCTCGGCGGCGAAGCCTTCCTGATCACCGCCCGCTTCCGCTACCGCATCAGCGAAGGCCGCCTGTCGATGTGGTTCGAGCTGGTGCGCCCGGACAAGGTGCTCGAGGAGGCCTACAACGCCGTCCGCAAGCAGATCGCAGACAGCATCGGCGACGTGCCGGTGTACGAAGCGACCCTCTAACCGTTCAGCAACACCCCGCCGCCGGACTCTGACAACTATTCCCGGCGGCGGGTCCTAACGAGGACACAGCACATGCAGAACATCACCGTACTCCAGCTCGGCGCCGCCTTGGCCATCATCATCGGCCTCGCCCTCGCATGGCTCGCCTTCCGCGCTGCCCAGCAGGCCCGCGCCATTGGCTACGACCAAGGCTACGACGACGCCCGCAACGCCCAACTCGCCCGCATCGAACTGCTCCAGGGCGAGCTGGATGACCTCAGCGGCCTTGCCGCCGACCTCGAAACTGCACGCCGCCTTGAGCGCGACGAGCTGATCCAGGACGCCGACCGCCGCATCGCCATCTACGCCAGCCGCTCCAACCCCTTCACCGAGGCCGACCTGCTCACCCTGCAAACGGCCGCCGAGCAGCTTGGCCTGCTGAGCCGCACCTTCCACGGCTTCGGGTCCACCAAAAACGCCACCCAGGCCAGCCACATCGCTCAGCAGACGCTGAACATGGCAGAACGCCTGCGCGCCGCACTGGCCGCACGTACCGCCCAGCAGGAAGCACGCACCCTGGAGGCCGCAGCATGATCAACGCCACCCACTACGTGCTCGACTTGGAAACCATGGGCAAAGGCCCGCGCGCCGCCATCGTGGCCATTGGCTGCGTGCGCATTGAGCAAGGCGCCATCACCGACACCCTCTACCGCCGCGTGTGCCTGGAGTCATCTCTGCAGGCCGGGCTGGTGGCAGATGCCAGCACGGTGAACTGGTGTCTGAAGCAGGACGCCGCCGCCCGCGCCGAGGTGGACGGCAGCCAAGCCTCCGTGCTGCTCGCTGTCGCACTCACAGGCCTGAATAACTTCATCGCAGAAGGCAATGCACTTGTGTGGGGCAACGGCAGCAGCTTCGACAACGTCATCGTTCGCAGCGCGCTCGACGCCTGCGGCATGGGCAACCTCTGGCATTTCTGGAACGACCGCGACCTGCGCACCCTGCTGGCCCTCTACCCCGAAGCCAAGGCACTGCCTTTCGAAGGCACCAAGCATCACGCCCTCGATGACGCCATGCACGAGGCCAAGCAACTGCTGATGGCGCTGAATCTCCATCAGACCCTACAGGTGGGGGCATTGGTATGAGCTGGATACTGACCCGCAGCGGCCGCAAGTTCGACCTGGCCAACCCCACCGCCGACATGGTGGACCCGACCGATATCGCCCACAGTCTGAGCATGCAGTGCCGTTTCAACGGCCACACCAGCAGCTTCTACAGCGTGGCCCAACACTGCTACTTGGTGGCCGATCTGGTACCGACCGAGCACCACCTGGCCGCCCTGCTGCACGACGCCACAGAGGCCTACGTGGGCGACCTGGTGCGCCCGCTCAAGGAAGGCATGCGCGACTTCGCCAACAGCCACGGCGACGAGTGCCTGTACGACCTCACCGAGCGCCGGGTCTGGATCGCCATCTGCCAGCGCTTCGACCTCGACCCGATCCTGCCCGACTGCGTGAAGCACGCCGACCTGGTAGCGCTGGCCACCGAGAAGCGCGACCTGATGCCCAGCCACCCCGAGCCGTGGCCATGCCTAGAAGGCATCCAGCCCCACGCCGGCTACATCGACCCATGGCAGCCCAGCTATGCCGCCATCCACTACCACCAACGCCTGCTGCAGCTGCTTTGCACCACGCATCGCCGGAGGGGAATGTGAATGAGCTGGCTCTTTTCGCGGGCGCTGGTGGCGGAATACTCGGCGGCCAGCTGCACGGCAGAAGAACTATTTGCGCCGTTGAACGTGATGCCTACGCAGCACAAGTTCTGGCGCAAAGACAAAACGATGGAGTACTCAAACCTTTCCCAATTTGGTCTGACGTGTGCTCTTTTGACGGCATCCCGTGGCGAGGAATTATTGATGTCGTTTCGGGCGGCTTTCCATGTCAAGACATATCGGCATCAGGCCCCGGAACCGGAATTGAAGGTCCAAGATCCGGGCTTTGGAAGGAAATGGCTCGAATCATCGGTGAGGTACGACCCCTCTACGTCGAGCTGGAAAACTCACCGCTGCTTGTGGGAAGAGGCCTTGCCGTGGTCATCGGTGACCTTACCAACATGGGGTATGACACGCAGTGGCTATGTCTATCAGCACGCGAACTCGGCGCGGCTCATGAAAGAGATCGCACCCGGCTGGTCGGGAGAGACATTTCCAACACCCTCAGTTGCAATGGTCAAGGGATCATCTCTAAAGGCGCTGACACGCAAAAATGGCCAATCACGACTCAGGAACAGGCTGGACTATTGGGTAGAGCGCGATGGCCAGAATGGCCGCCTGAACCCAGAGTTTGTCGAGTGGCTCATGGGCTGGCCCACAGGGTGGACCGCAATAGAGCCCTTGGCAATGGACAGGTACCTCGAGTGGAAGCTGCAGCATTCGCCCTACTATCTAGCTTCAGCTAAGGAGGCCGCATGAAAGCACGCAAGCCTCACAACATGCGAGCCCGCATAGCGCGCACCTGCCGCGCCACCCTGCGCAGCAACAACGTCGCCGTGGTCAACATCGACCCCAGCGGCCGCCAAGGCCTGGTGAACTGGAAGAACGCGAAGTCCATCGCGCCCGGGCGCGCGATCGCCGACGCTGTCTGCGACTTCGCTCACCCATGGTGCATTTACATCAGCGCCCTGTGCATCGACCAGTTCGGCCAGCGCTACATCAAGAGCATCGAGGTAGAACCCCAGGGCCTCTACCTCGCCGACCAGCTGACGGACGTCATCGAGGCCTGCTACCGGCAACACCTCGACGGCTGCAACAAGCAGCACATAGTGGGCTCCGGCTGGATCGCCATCCCCAACAGCGTGTCCCTGGACGAAGGACAGGCCGCACGCATCTTCGACGCTGTCGGCGCGTGGCCGGCGGCGGCAGCAGCCTGACAGGAGGGCGCGGAGATGAGCAGCAATGTCGCCGGCATCCTAGACTTCGAAGACCTGCAGAAGGTGACGGGCTACCAGCGCCGCGCCGACGTCGAGCGCACGCTCCGCAAGCAAGGCATCCGGATATTCCACGGCCGCCTCGGCCCGTGGACAACCACCGATCTGATCAACCAAGCGGGCGGCCTCAAGCCCGGCAACCAGGAACACTACGACCCGAGCATCGTATGAGACGTGGACGCAAGCGGCAGCACAGCCCGCACATACCCAAGCACATCGACCAGGCCGCTCTCCCAGCGGCCGTTTACTTCGACCATCGTGGATCTGGCGTGTGGTACACCCTCTATCTGGACGAGGCAGGCAAGCAGCGCCGCACCAACCTCGCCGGCCGGGATGCAACCCTGTCCGAGCTGCACCGGATCATGGAAGAGCGCGCCGGCATTGACCGCGACAGCCTGACCTTCCTCGCCGAGCAGTTCCATAAGAGCGACCAGTTCAAGCGCCTGGCCAAGAAGACCCAGGACGATTACTGCTACTCCCGCGACGTGCTGCTGGGCATCCCGACGAAGCTGGGCAAGCCGCTGGGCGAGCTGGCCGTGCGCAAGTTCACCCCGCCTCTGGTGCAACGCGTGGTGGATCGGATCGCCGAGGACGGCACACCATCCAAGGCAGCCCACGCCCTGCGCTACCTGCGCCGGCTGATGCAGTGGGGCCGCAACCGTGGCTATGTCGACGTCAACCCGGCCCAAGGCATCGAGGCACCGAAGGAGCGCAAGCTGCGCCGCCTGCCGGAGCCCACGGCGATGGCCGCGCTGATCCAGTTTGCCCAGCAGCAGGGCAGGCTGACCCGCGGCGAGAAAGGCGCCTGCGCGCCGTACCTCTGGTACGTGATGGAGATCAGCTACCTGTGCCGCCTGCGCGGCATCGAGACCGTCACCCTCACCGATGCGAACGAGACCCCCGAAGGCGTGCTCACCAACCGCCGCAAGGGCAGCCGCGACAACATCGTGCGCTGGACGCCACGCCTACGCGCGGCGTGGGATGCAGCCAAGCAGGTGCGCACTGATATTTGGGAGAAGAAGAAAATGCCGGTGCCGATCGCGGCCGAGCAGCGCAGGCTGATCGTCGCCGCCCACGGCGGCGCCCTGCAGAAGACCAGTCTGGACACGGCCTGGCAGCGCCTGGTCACCCAGGCAATCGAGAAGGGAGTCATGACCGCCGAGCAACGCTTCGGCCTGCACGACTTCAAGAGGAGGGGCATCACCGACACGGAAGGCACCCGCGCCGACAAGCAGCAGGCCTCAGGCCACCGCAGCGAGGGGATGCTGGACGTCTACGATCTCAGCGTCCCGGTGGTAAATCCTGCTGCAGAATGAAAAAAGGGGGCCATCGCCCCCTTTTTTATTCAAAGCAAATTATGCCAGACAGCCTATGTTATTAGCCTCAGCATCAAGTGCTTCTATACGGCGCTTCATTCCACCGATATTGCTAATGTCGCCCAGCAGTCTGTCCTTAGAGTTCCAGCCTATAGCTTTGATTCCCTCTCTGACAATAAAAGTGATCAAAGCCAAAACAGAAACAATCCCGAAACAAACGCAACCGAGCAACGAGTTAAACGCCAGATATACGAGCACGCGATCGTGCACCTTTTTCTGAACATTCACAATCAAAGCCCGCTGCTCAGGCGTCAACTGCTCTAGCGCGCCTGCAATTCGGCTACGGTACTCACCAGCAATGGCGCGCCCAGCAGGCTTCTTTACCTCTCCGCGAACAAGCATGAAACGGAAAAACGAAAGATCATGGCTAAACCTGATCATACCGTTCAGATTAGTCCGGATTATCTTGTAGGCATCAGAGTCGAATGAAATATCGCCATTGGCCGCAGCCCGAAATAAGTCATCGCGAATAACAAACAGGTCATCGCGCAACTTATCCAGCCGATAGCGCTTCCACTCAACTTCGTAAATGAAGTAAAGGAGCGCGAGGCCGCAGATACCTGAAACGAGAATCGTATAGTCCATATCAAACATCCTCCAGACGCGTGCCACCACGAAGGGGCAGATCACTTGAGGTCCTGTTCGGGTCGAGCGTCTGCTCTAATTCGGCAATGTACGGCTGGAATCGTTCAACAACGCTCCGCCTAAAATCTGCCTGGCGCCGACCATAAAAAACGCCTCCTGCTCCGACCAGTATACACAACAGATTCAGCCAACCGGACGGAAGCATGGGTTGAACTGTGCCCGTTGGTGCTTGAGTAGCAGCCTTAGCTGGCTCTGGCTTCTCGACAGTATCAGCCTTTCCACTGCTTGGCTTCTGAGTGCCAGTACTTAATCCCGCCACTGCCTGCACATCAATCTGCGCCGTGGTCTGCTTGCCAGCCATAGCCGCAATGGCCATGTAGGTAAAATAGGCGATTCCAAGCCACATTACCGTCTTGCAAATGGATGTGAACCCCTTGCCTAGCCAGTGGTTCCTGCAGGACGTCCGGCAATGCTCAAGTTGGCTCTCCAGCTCTCCTCGAGAAAGCTTCTTCCCTTTTGTCATATCAAGTCCAGGCGGCACATTCGCAGGCGCGAATCATCGTCGTTCTTGACCTTTGGCGCAATCATCGGAGCCAGTTCGCCACGTAAAATAAGCCCGGCGAACCCATCAGATTGGGGGCCTCAAGGGCTTAACGACGTAAATAAACACGCCCCAAGCCATTGAAAGGCTTACTAAAAGGCGGTAACTTGTAATCAGTAGGTCCCGGGTTCGATTCCTGGTGCCGGCACCATTTAAAAAGCCCGCTTAATGCGGGCTTTTTGTTTTTCAGAGCAACGAACGCAAACAGCTGGCTTGCTTTGCCTGCGCACAGTCCACAAGCTAACGACCTGCACTTGGCTTACGGATAACCCTTGCATATGCGCATTCTGATCACCGGCGGTGCGGGCTTCATCGGCTCGGCACTGGTTCGCTATCTGCTGAGCGAAACCACTCACGAAATACTCAATCTGGACAAGCTGACGTATGCCGGCAATCTGGAGTCATTGGCCAGTATTGCTGACAGCCCGCGCTATCAGTTCGTTCAGGCCGATATAGCCGATGCTGCAACCGTCAATCGAACGCTCAGTGATTTCCAACCGGATGCCATCATGCACCTGGCCGCAGAGTCCCACGTCGATCGCTCGATTGATGGCCCTGCCGCCTTTATACAGACCAATATCGTCGGCACCTATGCCCTGCTGGAGGCTACCCGGACCTACTGGAGTGGCCTGAATAGCAGCCGCCAAAGCAGCTTCCGCTTTCACCATATTTCCACTGACGAGGTCTACGGTGATCTGCACGGTGTGAATGATCTGTTTACCGAAACGACGCCTTACGCACCAAGCTCGCCCTACTCTGCCAGCAAAGCGGCCTCAGACCATCTGGTGCGCGCCTGGCACAGAACCTATGGTCTGCCGGTACTGATCACCAACTGCTCGAATAACTACGGCCCCTATCACTTCCCTGAGAAGCTGATTCCCCTGATGATTCTCAATGCGCTGGAAGGCAAACCCCTGCCTGTCTACGGCAACGGCCAGCAGATACGCGACTGGCTCTATGTCGAGGATCATGCCCGCGCATTGTTCAAGGTGGTGAGCGAGGGCCAAGTTGGCGAGACCTACAATATCGGTGGCCACAACGAACAGAAAAACCTGCATGTTGTAGAAACCATCTGCAGCTTGCTGGAAGAACTGGCTCCACAAAAGCCCAGCGGCGTGGCTTTTTACCGCGACCTGATCACCTACGTGAAGGATCGCCCGGGTCACGACCTGCGCTATGCGATTGATGCCAGCAAGATCGAGCGAGAACTGGGCTGGGTGCCCGAAGAAACCTTCGAGTCAGGCCTGCGCAAGACTGTGCAGTGGTACCTGAACAATCTCGACTGGTGCCGCCATGTTCAGGACGGCAGTTATCAACGCGAGCGACTGGGGGCATAAACATGAAAGGGATTATTCTGGCTGGTGGCTCCGGTACACGCCTGCACCCCATCACGCTTGGGGTTTCCAAACAGCTGCTGCCCATCTACGACAAGCCGATGATCTATTACCCGATCTCGGTGCTGATGCTGGCAGGCATTCGCGAAATACTGATCATTTCGACACCACACGACCTGCCCAACTTTGAAAAGCTGCTGGGCGATGGCAGCCAGTTTGGCGTGCACTTCTCCTACGCAGAACAACCCTCACCTGATGGACTGGCACAGGCCTTTCTCATCGGAGAGAGTTTTATTGGCAAGGACTCGGTCTGCCTGATCCTCGGCGACAATATCTTCCACGGCCAGCATTTCACCGAAAAGCTCCTGAGAGCGGCTTCCGAGCCCCATGGCGCTACGGTTTTTGGTTACTGGGTCAGTGACCCTGAACGCTTTGGCGTGGTGGAGTTCGATGCGCAGGGCAAAGCCATTTCCATTGAAGAAAAGCCGGCCAAGCCCAAATCCAGCTACGCCGTCACCGGTCTGTACTTCTTCGACAATGACGTCATCGACATTGCCAAGGCGGTGAAGCCATCGCCGCGCGGTGAGCTGGAGATCACCGACGTCAACAACGCTTACCTCAAGCGCGGCGACCTGCGAGTAGAGCGCTTCGGCCGGGGCTTTGCATGGCTGGATACCGGCACCCATGACAGCCTGCTCGATGCGTCGCAGTATGTGCAAACCATCGAACACCGACAGGGTCTCAAGGTCGCCTGCCTTGAAGAGATTGCCTTCCAGCAGGGCTGGATCAGCCGCGAGCAACTGATGGCGCAAGCCAAAGCGCTGGGCAAGACAGGCTACGGCCAGTACCTGACCAAACTCGCCGGAGAACAGGAATGAAGGTAACTGAGACCACGCTGCCTGGCGTACTGATCCTTGAGCCAAAGGTATTTGGCGATGATCGCGGTTTCTTTTATGAAAGCTTCAATGCCCGCAGTTTTCAGGATGCTACCGGCCTGAATCCCGCCTTTGTTCAGGACAATCACTCCCGCTCCACTCGTGGTGTGCTGCGCGGCCTGCACTATCAGGTTCAACAGCCGCAGGGCAAGCTGGTAAGGGTGACGGCGGGTGAGGTCTTTGATGTGGTCGTGGATATACGCCGACACTCGGCGACCTTCGGCAAGTGGCTCGGGCTGCATTTGTCGGCGGATAACAAGCGTCAGCTGTGGATACCGGAAGGCTTTGCCCACGGCTTTCTTGTTCTCAGCGAATATGCCGAGTTCCTCTACAAGACTACCGACTACTACGCACCGACCCATGAGCGCTGCATCCGCTGGGACGACCCGCGGCTGGCTATAGACTGGCCACTGCAAGGCCTGACACCTCAGCTATCCGGCAAGGATCAGGCTGGCACCTCGCTTCAAGAGGCTGACCTGTTCCCATGAAAATCATGATCACGGGAGCGGCCGGCCAAGTTGGACGTGAGCTCCGCCTGGCTCTGGATCAGCACGAACTGATCGCTCTGGACCGCCAGGCGCTCGACCTGAGTCAAGAACAAGCCATACGCCAGATGGTACGCAAGCAAGCGCCGCAACTTATTATCAACGCAGCGGCCTACACGGCTGTTGATCTGGCAGAGAGTAACGTAGCTGCCGCTTTTCAGCTCAACGCCGAAGCTCCGGGCATTCTGGCCGAGGAAGCCTTTTCACTTGGCATACCGCTGATTCATTACTCCACCGATTACGTCTTTGATGGCAGCAAACAAGCTCCCTGGAGCGAAGAGGACATACCTCACCCTCTGGGCGTCTACGGTCAGAGCAAACTGGCCGGAGAGGTGGCGATACGCCGCAGTGGCTGCGCTCACCTGATTCTGCGCACCAGTTGGGTTTATGCCTTGCATGGAAAGAACTTTCTGCTGACCATGCAGCGTCTGCTGAGTGAGCGCGAGCATGTCGGTGTCGTGGACGATCAGATCGGGGCACCGACCTGGGCAGGCAGCATCGCGCAAGCCACATCCATGCTGATCGAACGTTGGCAAGCTGGCTGCACCGCATGGGGCACCTATCACTTCAGCTGTGGTGGCAGCACCAGCTGGTTCGGTTTTGCCCAAGCCATCGCCGCGCACCTGGCCGCACAGGGACAGCTCAAAGCACAGCTACAGCCCATCGCCAGCAGCGCTTACCCAACCCCGGCAAAACGCCCCACGAACTCGCGCCTCGACTGCAGCAAACTAAAAACCGACTGGCAGGTTCAGCTACCTGAATGGCAAGCCGCGCTGGAGCAGTGCTGGAACAGCCCTCGCTGAGAGCCTGACTAAGCCGGCCCGGAAAAACCGTTCCGCCCCGCCGGCAGGCCACTCCACAGTTCCTCGACATTGCGGAACCCCCAGTCTTCCTGGGACTCGCGGGCAACGATCTTTTCCCTGCCGACCAGCTTGCTCAGGTCAAGCACCTCGATGGGGATCGGCGCTTTCGACTTGGCCGAGAAGAACACCTTGACCCGCGGAGTCAGCAGGGACTTCTCGTGCTGCTCGGTGACCACGCCAATACGCCCGCTCTCCAGACGCACCAGCGAGCCGGTCGGATAGATGCCCACCGATTTGACGAAGGCCTGAAACACCGCCTCGTCGAAGTGCCCTTTGCTCCACTCTGCCATGCGCCGGATCGATTCGGCCGGGTCCCAGCCCTTCTTGTAGGGCCGGTCTGAGGTGATCGCGTCGTACACGTCGCAGACTGCGCCCATCTTGGCAAACAGGCTGATCTGGTCGCCGGTTAGGCGATGTGGATAACCGCTGCCATCGACCTTCTCGTGGTGATGCAGACAGACATCCAGCACCAGCGCGCTGACATTGCCACTGTCGCGAAGAATCTGCCCCCCCGCTTCCGGGTGGTTGCGTACGATGGAGAATTCACTATCAGTAAGCTTCCCGGGTTTATTCAGTACCTCATCAGGAATCGCCATCTTGCCGACATCATGCAGCAGTCCGGCCAGACCGGCCTCACGCACCTGAGCCTCAGCCAAACCCAATTGGCGGGCCAGCGCGATCATCAACGCGCAGACCGCTACCGAGTGCATGTAGGTGTATTCATCGGCACTTTTCAGACGTGCAAGGCTGATCAGAGCATTAGGGTGACGCAGCACCGAGTCGGAAATTTCCTCAACCAGAGCTGCGGCTTGCTCGGTTTCGATCGCCCGCCCCATGCGCGCATCACTGAACATCGCCACTACGGCTTCACGCGAACGAGAGCAGAGCTTCAGCGCACGTTCGACCTCGTCGTCCAGACTTGCCCTGGGCTGTTTAACAGGCTCCACCACTGCGGCAAGCAAACGGGCCTCCGTCTCAGCAGCCACTTCCTCTTCGCTCTGGCTGGCTTGCCCGGCCTCAATATCCAGCCCCTTGCTGGTATCGATCCAGATTTCACGCACAGCGCTTTCGCGGACACGCAGCAGATCTTTCTGTGTTTCAAGGACAAACTTGGCTTTCCAGAAAGGATGCTCCATCCAAGAGCCACAAAACTCATGGATGTACATGCCTAAACGCAGGTGCGCCACATCGATTTTTTTCAGCACAGTAACTCGTCCATCAACACCACTGCAGACTTCACTAAGGATAGGCTAGAAGCACCGCAACCAAGGTAAGAAATTGTCTTCTGGCTGAAGTAAGCCATATAGACCGGCAACTTCTACCGCGCCTCGCTGACGACACCGCGTGACTGTGCCATGCTGAAGGCATTGAACAGGAGCGCTCTGTGCAGACAATTTTAGTCATCGAAGACAGCCCTCTGGTGCTGAAGGTTCTGCAGCATCAGTTCCAGCAGGAAAGCGAGTTGCAGCCGATCTTCTGCGCCTCACTGGCCGAAGCAGAGGTCGTTCTGGAGACCTTCGCCGGCCAGCTGTTCGCCGCTCTGGTCGACCTTCACCTGCCGGACGCACCGAATGGCGAAGTGGTCGACTTGGTCCTTCGCTATCACTTGCCCACCGTAGTTCTCACCGCCACTTACGACGAGCAGCGCCGCGACGAGTTGCTGCTCAAGGGCGTGGTCGACTACGTGCTCAAGGAAAGCCACTCCTACACCTACGCTTTGCGCCTGCTGCACCGCCTGGAGCGTAATCGCCATATCAAGCTGCTGATTGCCGATGATTCGGCAGCCACCCGCAACTTCATCCGCCGCATTCTTACCCCTCATCTTTATCAGATTGTCGAGGCTGACGACGGTCTGGAAGCACTGCGCATTCTCCAGGAGCAGCCGGATATGGACCTGCTGCTGGTCGACCACACCATGCCAGGTCTCTCGGGTTTCGAGCTTGTGAAACGCCTACGCCATGAGCTCAAGCGGACCGAGCTGATCATTCTGGGGCTTTCGGCCGACGGAAAAGGCTCTCTCAGCGCTCAGTTCATCAAGCAGGGCGCAGACGACTTCCTGCGCAAACCCTTCTACCCCGAAGAGCTCAACTGTCGTGTCATGCACGCCCTCGACCGGCGCGACCTGCTGCACGCACTGGAGCGCGCAGCCCTGTTCGATAGCCTGACAGGGCTGCTAAACCGCCGCGCCTTCACAGAGCAGTGCCAACAGGTACTGCGCAAAAAACGCCCAGTGGCGGTCGCCATGCTCGACCTCGATCATTTCAAGCGGATCAACGACCAGTTCGGCCATGCCAGCGGCGATTCAGCCCTCCTGACCTTCGCCAACGCGCTGCGCACGGCTTTTCCCCAAGCCCTACAGGGACGGCTGGGTGGTGAAGAGTTCGCGCTACTCAGCCCCCTGCTGACCGCCGAGCAATTGAGCCTGCAACTCGACCGATTCCGCACCCAGCTGGCCACCCTGAGCTACAGCCCTGGGGCGCCGCCATTAAGTTTTAGCGCCGGGGTCTACCAAGGTTGGGACGAGAAACTGGAAAACCTACTACGCCAGGCCGACGACAACCTTTATCAGGCCAAGGCTGATGGGCGCGGGCGTACCGTGCAACTGGTCCAGTCACCGGGCTGAGCAGTCCCACTCGGCGCCTCCCGCCCCACCAGCATGGACGCCCTGCTAAACTGCCGGCCTATTCTTTGCCAGACGGCCTACCGTGACCACTTCCTCGCTCTTTTCCAGCCTGTCGCTGAAACCCGCCATGCTGGCTAACCTCGAAGCCCTCGGCTATCAGCAGATGACTCCGATTCAGGCCGCGAGCCTGCCGCTGATGCTGCAGGGCTGCGACCTGATCGCCCAGGCCAAGACCGGCAGCGGCAAGACCGCCGCCTTTGGTATCGCCCTGCTGGCACCGCTGAACCCGCGCTTCTTCGGTTGCCAGGCACTGGTGCTCTGCCCGACCCGCGAGCTGGCCGATCAGGTAGCCAAGGAACTGCGCCGACTGGCCCGCGCCGCCGACAACATCAAGATTCTCACCCTCTGCGGTGGCGTGCCCTTCGGCCCGCAGATCGGCTCGCTGGAGCACGGCGCCCACGTCATCGTCGGCACCCCGGGGCGCATTCAGGAACACCTGCGCAAGGGCACGCTGAAGCTCGACGGTCTCAACACCCTGGTGCTCGACGAAGCCGACCGCATGCTCGACATGGGCTTCTACGACAGCATTGCCGAGATCATCAACCAGACCCCGGGCAAGCGGCAGACGCTGCTGTTCTCGGCCACCTACCCGGCTGGCATCGAGCAACTGGCGGCGACCTTCATGCGCCAGCCGCAGCAGGTCAAGGTCGAGGCCCTGCACAGCGACAACCAGATCGAGCAGCGTTTCTACGAGATCGATCCTCGGCAGCGGCTTGAGCTGGTCGCGCGAGTACTGGAGCACTTCCGTCCGCAATCCAGCGTGGCCTTCTGTCATACCCGCCAGCAATGCCAGGAGCTGGTCGAGGTGCTGCGCAGCCGGCATATTGCCGCCCTCGCTCTGCACGGCGATCTGGAGCAGCGCGACCGCGACGAGGTGCTGACGCTGTTTTCCAACCGCAGCTGCAGCGTGCTGGTGGCCACCGATGTGGCCGCTCGCGGGCTGGATATCAGCGATCTGGAAATGGTCATCAACGTCGAGCTGGCGCGCGATCCGGAAGTGCATATCCACCGTATTGGCCGCAGCGGCCGTGCCGGCGCCAAGGGCCTGGCCCTGAGCCTGGTAGCACCGTCCGAAGCCTCCCGCGCACAGGCCATCGAAGACCTGCAGCGCAGCCCGCTGCACTGGGCCAGCCTCGACGAACTCAAAGCAGCCTCAGGTGCCGGCCTGCAGGCCCCGATGCAGAGCCTGTGCATTGCCGCCGGGCGCAAGGACAAGCTACGACCAGGCGACATCCTCGGTGCCCTCACGGGAGAGGCCGGCATCCCCGGCAGCCAGGTGGGCAAGATCGCCATCTTCGATTACCAGGCTTTCGTCGCGGTCGAGCGCTCCGTGGCCCGCAGCGCCCTCAAACGTCTGAGTGCCGGCAAGATCAAGGGACGGGCATTGAAGGTGCGCTTGCTGGAGGTTTAGGCCTCCACAAGGGGATCAGCGGCTAGCGCAAGGCTTCGGCGATGGCGTGAATCTCGGCCTGGTGGCTGACCAGCAAGGTCAGCTCGCCGTTCTCGCTGATGAAGTCGAGCGGCGGGAGAAGCTTTTCGTAAGCTGCCAGGCTTTGCAAAGGCGGCAAGTCCGTCAGCGGATTTATCTCTTTGATAGCGTGGTAGAGGCTGAGATTAACCAAATCAGTCAGTTGCACTTCAACAGAGAGACGCTCATGCCAATTGCCGGTGTGGCGAATAACCTCGATGTATTCCTCATCGACCGCCCACTTTTTCAACATGATCACCCCCAGTGACTTGCTGTACTCCCTGCACAAGCCGTAATACAACTCGCGGGTCGGTGCATCAATTTCGCCCTTGAACGCCGAAAGCACGCCCAGGGTTCCCACCTCACTGAGCAAACTGGCAAGCAGTGCATGCTCGGGATGCACATGCCCAATCATCCTGGCCAGGAAAGCCGCCATGCTGGCCTTGAGAACCAAGCGCTCCCATGCTTCAAGAAACAATTTTTTATGCCCGGCACTGTGCAAGGTAAACAGGCTTTTCACGCTGTGCGCCATGGTGATCCGATCCACCTGATCCAAGCCGAGTACATTGAGCACCTCAAGCAGGGTCTTTGGGGGACGCCGAGGCCGCAGCAGAGCACTGGAGGCATACTTCATCAGCAGTGCGCTCAAGGCCGGATCACGGCTGATCAAGCGCGCCAAGCCAGTCAGACTGACGTCACCGGCCCGCAGCGCGGAACGAATCTCCAGGGTGATGCTGGGCAGACTGGGTAATTGCTCCTGCCCCTCCATCAATTGCGACACTACCTGTCGGTAGATCGAATAATCGCTTTGCGCCCTGTTCACATGCTCTCCTGCCAACCGTTTCCTGCTGTCAGCAACGGTAGCGAATTACCCGACGCCAGTCGGTTCAACGTTCACCGGCTTTATCGCCGGTCTTTTGTTCAGCTGGCCTGATCGTGGAAGTAGCTGGACGTTGCAGAGTACCAGGCACAGTCGGCGAGCTAACCGATGGTTGGTGCGTGGCGGCCCCAGGCCCACGTAGCAGGGGAGCATGCCCATAGGGCGCAGGGCTCAACGCTGGGTTCTGCATTACAGGAGGGCTGCCATAGGGCTGCGGCGTTGCCCGGCCAGGCTCGATCGCCGCCCACACTGAGCTGAACGTCCCGAGCAGCAGGAGCAGCAAGAGTTGCTTGCTAAACATCACCTCATCCCCCCAAGTAAGACGATTGGCCACCCCGCTAGCCTCAGGCGACAATCTACCTCCCTCAGCTTTGGTTGTAGTCGACCATGGACAAACCTGCCCTGCTGGCTCACATCATCCAGCGCCTCAATGCCGACCTGCAGCAGGCCGTGCTGGCTGCCGAAGCGGCCCATGCGGATGCGACCCACGAGGAGAGCGTGGCGGAAAACCAGTACGACACCCTGGGACTGGAAGCTTCCTACCTGGCGGCAGGGCACTCCCGGCGAGTACTCGAACTGCGCGAAGCCCTGTTACGTTACAACGCTCTGAGCCTCAGGCCGCACGATACCGAACGCGGCATCCAGCTGACTTCGCTCGTGAGTCTGGAAGATGAGCAGGGGCGTCGCCAGCAGTTGTTCCTCGGGCCGGAGGGCGCCGCCGGTAAGCTCGAGAGCGAACAAGGCGAGGTACTGCTGATCAGCCCACAAGCGCCACTGACGCGCCAGCTGCTGGGACTGCAGGAAGGCGACGAACTGCAGGTGGCGGGAAGAACACTGACAGTCGTCGCCTACGACTGAGCCACGGTCTGTGCCACCGGTGCTCGCGCACGTTCGGCAAAGCTCTCTGCGGGCAACGCCGGCGCCCAGTAGAAACCCTGGCCACGCGTGCAGCCCAGCTCCCTCAATCGAAGCAAGGTAGCGGCGTCCTCGATACCCTCGGCCACCGTATGCAGGTTGAGGCTGGCCGCCATCTGGATGATGGCCCGCACGATAGCCTCATCCTGACTGTCCTCGCACAGGCGACGGACAAAGGATTGGTCAATCTTCAGTGATTCAACATCAAAGCGCTTTAGGTAAGCCAGGTTGGAATAGCCGGTGCCAAAGTCATCGATGGCCAAGGTTATGCCCATAGCCCTCAAGCGTGCCAGCATGTCGGTCAGACCACTGGAGTCATCGATGAGCATCGACTCGGTCAGTTCTAACTCCAGCAACTCCGCCGGGAGACCACTGCTGTTCAGTGCCTGGCTAACCATCTGATCAATATCGTGTCGACGCATCTGTAAAGGCGAAAGATTCACCGCCATAACCAGTGAGAGTCCCTCGGACAGCCACTGCGCAGCCTGAGCACAGGCCTGCTGCAATACCCAGGCGCCGAGCTCGATGATCAGTCCGGACTTTTCCGCCAGAGGAATAAACACTGACGGTGAAACCTGACCGAACTGGGGATGCTGCCAACGCAACAAAGCTTCGGCACCGACCACACGGCCACTACGCAAGTCGTACTGCGCCTGGTAGTGCAGGCTGAACTCACCGCGGGAAAACCCCTGGCGCATGGCTGTGATCATGTGCAGATGCTCCAGAACGCTGGTGTTCATCTGCGCATCATAGAAACGGAAGTTGTTACGCCCGCTGTCCTTGGCCCGGTACATCGCGATATCGGCTTTTTTCAGCAGCGTATCGAAGTCATCGCCATCCACCGGGAACAATGCAATGCCCAGCGAGCATGTGGCGCTGACCTCGATACCATCGATATCCAGAGGAAGCGCCAAGAGTTCCAGTAACTCAGAGGCGATTGCCGCCACCGCATCCACATCAGCGATATCACCCAGCACCACAAGAAACTCATCACCACTCTGCCGGCATACCGTGTCCCCTTCGCGGGTGCCACGGCGTAACTGCTCAGCCACATGCTGCAGCAAACGATCACCAGCCACATGCCCCAGCGAGTCATTGAGTGTCTTGAAGTTGTCCAGATCAAGAAACAGAAGCGCCGCACCGCTTCCTTCTCGACGAGCCTGGCTCAGGGCCTGGTCACAACGTGCGCGCGCCAGCACTCGATTAGGCAGTTGGGTCAGCGCGTCATGCTGGGCGAGAAATTCGATCTGTGCCTGCGACTGGCGCACACGCTGATTCTCCTCTCCGAGGCGCAGCAACGCATCTCGCAGATCGCCGGCCAGTAGCCACACCGCAGAGGCGATGACAGACAGAATGCAGGTGATGTCGATCCAGGTGCCAATACGGACTGGAGGTAGGCGATTGACGTGCCACCCCTGCAAATTACCGAGCGCCAGCAGACTGACGTTCAGCAGCATGAACGCCAGCAAGGCAAAGAAGGTACGACGACTGGCTAAAATCGCAGCAAACACCAGAAACCCCGGATAGGCCAGCAGTCCGCTGTCGCGCAGACCAAGATCAACCCACATGATCAGGCTCACCAGGCTGACCAGCGTCCATAGCATCAAGGCCGCGGACTCATCGGCACGTCCACGCTGCAACAGACGATATGAGCTGAAAAGCATGCCGCCCGCCAAGCTCAGCAGACCTAACGTCAGCCAGTTGGCAAAGTACAGATTGGACAGACCAATCAGGGTCAGCGCCGCCAGCAAAATCTTCAGCAACTGCGCCAGGCGATGACGCTGTAAGGTCCGCAATGGGTTGCCTGCAACAGGGGGAGACTCAGGCGCAATCATGTATCAGGACTCCGGCATCACCAGACGGCAAACGACCTGTGGATTCAAGCACAACCGCCCCCAGGCTTTAACTGAGCGTAGCCATTCAGGACTACTGAAACGGTGACCAGTGACAGCCAAAGCTGCTCGCCCAGCAGTCATGCCTCAAAATCCAGCTGATGGAGCAAATGCACAACCAGTGGCGAAACCAGCCTCGCTGATAATGGGACTCGGGCCAGGCTATTGGCCTTTCCACGCAGTCGCGGCACAAGTAAGGCTGAGGCAACCCGGATGATGACCTTGACGGTACTCCAGCAGCAAGCGCACATCCAACAACAGAGATAACCGATCACCAAAGCTGACCCGTCGTTCACGCTGCCGGCTACTGATGTGTGGGATCAGACTTGTCCATACCCGGCCGACGAGAAGCACGCGCTCTGATTCAGACCAATCCGCTGCCTGCCCCACAACCAGTCACGCTGGTCGGATAGGCGGTTGCGCGTCGCGCCAGGTCAGGTAGACGCGCAGGTCGAACTCCAGCTGGTGATAACCCGGCAGCATGTGCTCACACAGCTGATAGAACGCCTTGTTGTGCTCGAACTCGCGCAGGTGTGCCAGCTCGTGGACCACAATCATCCTCAGGAACTCCGGCGCGGCCTCGCGAAACAGCCCGGCGATGCGGATCTCCTTCTTTGCCCTGAGCTTGCCACCCTGCACCCGCGACACGGCGGTGTGCAGGCCGAGGGCATGTTTGACCACATCCAGCTTGCTGTCATACAGCACCTTGTCCAGACCCGGCGCGTTGCGCAGGTACTCCTGCTTGAGTGCCATCGTGTAGGCGTACAGCGCCTTGTCGCTCTGCACCGCATGCTGCTCCGGGTAGCGCTGCTGCAGGTAATCGCCGAGCTTGCCCTGCTCCAGCAGACGGCGGACCTGCTCCTGCAAGGCGGGGGGATAGGCGCGCAGATAACGCAGCGGCATGCACAACACTCCGAAGGCGGGATGCCGCGATTTTACGCGGCATGACTGACGAGCGCCCAGCACCAGGATTGGCAGCAGCGCTGGAGTTGAGCACACTGGCACCCCCGTCCTGCTATCCCTAAGACCATGCCCAAGACGCTGCGCTGGACCCTGCTCTGTCTCTCCCTTCTCGGCCTGCTGCTGGCCAGCGGCCCGCGCGTTCCAGTCGAAGCGCCGCCGGCACAACCGGCGCTGCCCGCTGATCTGGACGCCTACCTGGCGCAGAGCGAAGCCCGCTTCAGCGATCTGGTGCCCGGCACACAAAAACAGATCATCTGGGCCCATGCCGACCGCCGGCAGACCGATCTGGCGCTGGTCTACCTGCATGGCTTTTCCGCCAGCCGCCAGGAGACGGCGCCCCTGAGCGAAGACCTGGCCCGCCAGCTGGGGGCCAATCTGTTCGTCACCCGCCTGAGCGGCCACGGGCGCAGCCCGCAGGCCATGGGTGAACCCAGCGTGCGCGACTGGCTGCAAGATGCCCAGGAAGCATTGGCGATTGGCCAGCGACTGGGCAAGCGGGTCATCGTGCTCGGTGTCTCCACCGGCGGTACCCTGGGTACCTGGCTGGCCAGCCGGCAGCCGGACCTCGCCGCTCTGGTGCTGATTTCGCCGAACTTTTCCCCGCGCGACCCGATGGCCACGCTGCTCACCTGGCCGTGGGCGCAACAGGTGCTGCCCTGGGTGCTGCCGGCCGAGCATGTCTGGAAACCGCGCAATCCCGAGCAGGCGCGCTACTGGAATCACCACTACCCGACCCAGGCCCTGTTCCCGATGATGGCCCTGGTCAGGCATGTCAACGATCTGCCCATGCAGGACATTCGCATACCGACCCTGATGATCTACTCGCCCAACGATCAGGTGGTCTCAGCACAAGCCGCGGAAGCCGCCTTTGCCCGCCTCGGCAGCCCGCGCAAGCAGCTGATCGCCCGGCCGGAAAGCCAGGACCCGTCCCATCATGTGCTGGCCGGACGCATTCTCGCGCCCGATGACACCGCGGCGATTCAGGCGCAGATTGCCGCCTTCGTGCAGCAGCTGCCTACGCCCTGAGTGCCGGTCAGACATGAAAAAGCCCGCGATCAACGCGGGCTTTTTCTTCATCAGCGGGCTGCCGGAGCAGCCCACAGCACCAGGCTTAGTTGACCTTGGCGGCCAGCTCGCCACTGGCGTAGCGCTTGAACATACCTTCCAGAGAGATCGGCTTGATCTTGGAAGCGTTGCCGGCGGTGCCAAAGGCTTCGTAGCGGGCGATGCAGATGTCGCGCATGGCGTCGATGGTCTTGGCGAAGAACTTGCGCGGGTCGAACTCGCTCGGATGCTCGGCCATCATGCGGCGGATGGCACCGGTGGAGGCCAGACGCAGGTCGGTATCGATATTGACCTTGCGCACGCCGTGCTTGATGCCTTCGACGATCTCTTCGACCGGCACGCCGTAGGTCTCTTTGATGTCGCCACCGTACTGATTGATGATCGCCAGCCACTCCTGCGGTACCGAGGAGGAACCGTGCATCACCAGATGGGTGTTGGGGATGCGCTTGTGGATTTCCTTGATGCGCTCGATGGAGAGCACGTCACCGGTCGGCGGCTTGGTGAACTTGTAAGCGCCATGGCTGGTGCCGATGGCAATCGCCAGGGCATCCACCTGAGTCGCCTTGACGAAAGCTGCGGCTTCTTCCGGATCGGTCAGCAGCTGGCTGTGGTCCAGCACGCCTTCTGCGCCAACGCCGTCTTCTTCACCGGCCATACCGGTTTCCAGGCTGCCCAGGCAGCCCAGTTCGCCTTCCACGGACACACCGCAGGCATGAGCGAAGGCCACGGTCTGCTGGGTGACGCGCACGTTGTAGTCGTAGTCGGCCGGAGTCTTGCCGTCTTCCTTCAGCGAGCCGTCCATCATGACCGAGCTGAAGCCTAGCTGGATGGAGCGCTGGCACACGTCCGGGCTGGTGCCGTGGTCCTGGTGCATGCACACCGGGATATGCGGGAATTCTTCGATGGCGGCCAGGATCAGGTGGCGCAGGAACGGGGCACCGGCATATTTGCGGGCACCGGCGGAAGCCTGGACGATCACCGGGGAATCGGTCTTGTCGGCCGCTTCCATGATGGCGCGCATCTGCTCGAGGTTGTTGACGTTGAAAGCCGGTACGCCGTAGCCGAATTCGGCGGCGTGATCCAGCATCTGGCGCATGCTGATAAGTGCCATGAGTTTCCAGTCTCCCGATGGGGGTCGTTAATCGTGTGCAAGCCTGCCGCAGCGGCAGGCTCGGTTCAAGTTATTTGCCGGGAGCCTTGCAGCCACGGCCGATCAGTTCGTCGGTCTGCGCCCAGTACACCAGGCCCTGCTTGCCCTTGCTGTGGAACGCCAGCTGACCGTCGGTATAGAAAGTCCCGCTGCCCACCTCCTGGCGGTTTAGCTGGTAGACCCGCTCAGTGGCCTCCAGGCGGACTTCCACCTGATCGGCTGCGCCATCCACATGGCGCCAGTGCAGGTCGATATCACCGTCGCAGACCCAGTGGGTCCAGGGCGCGCCGCCCGGCTGGCTAACACAGCCACCGAGCAGGGCCAACAAGGTCAGAGTCACTCCATAAAGACGCATAGCGTGCTCCCAGGTTTGGCCCATCAGGCCTTAGCGCGCTGTTCGAGCACAGCTACGGCCGGCAGCACCTTGCCCTCGACGAACTCGAGGAAAGCACCGCCGCCGGTGGAGATGTAGCTGATCTGCTCGGCCACGCCGTACTTGTCGATGGCCGCCAGGGTGTCGCCACCGCCGGCAATGGAGAATGCCGGGCTCTCGGCGATGGCCTGGGCCAGCGCCTTGGTGCCGTTACCGAACTGGTCGAACTCGAACACGCCGACCGGGCCGTTCCACAGAATAGTCTTGGAAGCCTTGAGCAGCTCGGCGAACTGCGCAGCAGTCTGCGGGCCGATGTCGAGGATCATGTCGTCCTCGGCCACATCAGCAACCAGCTTGACGGTCGCTTCGGCGTCTTCGGCAAAGGCCTTGGCCACCACCACATCCACCGGCAGCGGCACGCTGACCTTGGCAGCAATGGCCTTGGCGGTGTCGACCAGATCAGCTTCGTACAGCGACTTGCCAACCGGGAAACCGGCGGCGGCGAGGAAGGTGTTGGCGATGCCGCCACCGACGATCAGCTGATCGCAGATCTGGCTCAGGCTGTTCAGCACGTCCAGCTTGGTCGACACCTTGGAGCCGGCGACGATGGCCGCCATCGGCTTGGCCGGATTACCCAGGGCCTTGCCCAGAGCCTCCAGTTCGGCCGCCAGCAGCGGACCGGCACAGGCAACCTTGGCGAACTTGGCCACGCCATGGGTCGAACCCTCGGCACGGTGAGCAGTACCGAAGGCGTCCATGACGAACACATCGCACAGGGCAGCGTACTGCTGAGCCAGCTCGTCGGCGTTCTTCTTCTCGCCCTTGTTGAAGCGCACGTTCTCGAACAGAACGATTTCACCGGCCGCCATCGAAACGCCGCCAAGGTAGTCCTTGACCAGCGGCACGTCACGGCCCAGGGCCTTGGACAGGTAGGCAGCGACCGGCGCCAGGCTGTTCTCTTCGGAGTATTCGCCCTCGGTCGGACGACCCAGGTGGGAGCAGACCATGACCGCCGCGCCCTTTTCCAGCGCCAGCTTGATGGTCGGCAGCGAAGCGACGATACGTGCATCGCTCTTCACCACGCCGTCCTTTACCGGCACGTTGAGGTCTTCGCGGATCAGTACGCGCTTACCGGCGAGGTCGAGGTCGGTCATCTTCAAAACAGTCATGGAATCAGTCCTTCAGCTGGGCTGGTGATGGCTTTCTGTTCGGTGGAGCAGGCAGCAACGTCGAGCCAGTGAGCCGCGACGTCAAGCATACGGTTGGCAAAGCCCCATTCGTTGTCGAACCAGGCCAGCAGATTGACCAGGCGCGGGCCGGACACGCGGGTCTGGCTGCCATCGACGATGGCGGAATGGGGGTCGTGGTTGAAGTCGCAGCTGGCGTGCGGCAACTCGGTATAGGCCAGCAGCCCCTTGAGCGGCCCGCTCTGGGCAGCCTCGCGCAGCAGCTGGTTGATCTCCTGGGCCGTGGTGTCGCGGGCCATCTGCAGGGTGATGTCGAGGCACGACACATTCACTGTCGGCACGCGGATGGCCTTGGCCTGAATGCGCCCGGAAAGCTCCGGCAGCAGGCGCTCGATGCCCCGCGCCAGACCGGTCGACACCGGGATTACCGACTGGAAGGCCGAACGCGTGCGGCGCAGGTCTTCGTGGTGATAAGCATCGATCACCGGCTGGTCGTTCATCGCCGAGTGGATGGTGGTGATGGAGACGAACTCGATCCCCACCGTCTCGTTGAGCAGCTTGAGCAGCGGCACACCGCAATTGGTGGTGCAGGAGGCGTTCGACACCAGTTGCTCGGTGCCGCTCAGGCATTGCTGGTTGACGCCGTAGACCACGGTGGCGTCGATATCCGCCTCGCTGCTCATCGGCTGGGAGAACAGCACACGTGGAGCGCCGGCGTTGATGAAGCGCTCGGCATCGGCACGGCTGTGGTACACGCCGGAGCATTCCAGCACCAGGTCGATATCCAGCGCCGCCCAGTCGATGGCTTCCGGCGTGCTGTGCCGCAGCACCTTCACGCAGTCGCCATTGATGTGCAGGCAATCGCCGTCCACCTCCACCGCGCCGGGAAAACGGCCATGGGTAGAGTCGAAGCGGGTCAGGTATTCGATGCTGGCCTGATCGGCCAGGTCGTTCAGCGCCACGATTTCCAGACCACCCGCCGCACCGCGCTCATGCAGGGCGCGCAGCACGCAGCGACCGATACGGCCATAGCCGTTGAGGGCGATGCGGTAGGGACGGGCATTGGCCATGGGATTCTCGCGGCAACCGGCCCCTGCACTGACGGCAGGGGCCTGTGCTCATCAGGCGTCCAGCAGCTCTTCGGCCGTGGCGATGACGTTTTCGACGGTGAAGCCGAACTCTTCGAACAGCGCCGGCGCCGGCGCCGACTCACCGAAGGTGGTCATGCCGATGATGCGGCCTTCCAGACCAACGTACTTGTACCAGTAGTCGGCATGCGATGCCTCGATGGCGATGCGCGCGCCAACCTGCAGCGGCAGTACGGCCTGCTTGTAGGCGGCGTCCTGCTGATCGAACACGGAGGTCGACGGCATGGAGACAACGCGGACCTTCTTGCCCTGCTCGCTCAGCTTCTCGAAAGCCTGCACGGCCAGGCCGACTTCCGAACCGGTGGCGATCAGGATCAGCTCCGGCTCGCCATCGCAGTCCTTGAGGACGTAGGCACCGCGGGCGATATCGGCCAGTTGCTGGGCATCGCGGGCCTGGTGCGGCAGATTCTGGCGGCTGAAGATCAGCGCGGACGGACCGTCGGCGCGCTCGATGGCGTACTTCCAGGCCACGGCGGACTCCACGGCATCGGCCGGGCGCCAGGTGTCCAGGTTCGGCGTGCCGCGCAGGCTGGCCAGCTGCTCGATCGGCTGGTGAGTCGGGCCGTCTTCACCGAGACCGATGGAGTCGTGGGTGAACACGTACAGCACGCGCTGCTTCATCAGGGCGGACATGCGCACGGCGTTGCGGGCGTATTCCATGAAGATCAGGAAGGTCGCGCCGTAGGGGATGAAACCACCGTGCAGGGCCACGCCGTTCATGATGGCGCTCATGCCGAACTCGCGCACGCCGTAGAACAGGTAGTTGCCGGCCGCGTCGCCTGCTTCCACGCCCTTGCAGCCCTTCCACAGGGTCAGGTTGGAGCCGGCGAGATCGGCGGAGCCGCCGAGGAATTCCGGCAGCAGCGGGCCGAAGGCATTGAGTGTGTTCTGGCTGGCCTTGCGGCTGGCGATGGTTTCGCCCTTGGCAGCCACTTCGGCGACATAGGCAGCGGCCTTCTCGGCAAAGTCAGCCGGCAGCTCGCCAGCCATGCGGCGCTTGAACTCGGCAGCCAGTTCCGGATGGGCAGCGGCGTAGGCGGCGAAGCGCTGGTTCCACTCGGCCTCGTTGGCGGCGCCGGCGGCTTTGGCGTCCCACTCGGCATAGATGTCGGCCGGGATCTCAAACGGGCCATGGCTCCAGCCCAGCTTGGCGCGGGTCAGGGCGATTTCGTCGTTGCCCAGCGGCGCACCGTGGCACTCTTCCTTGCCACCCTTATTGGGCGAGCCGAAGCCGATCACGGTCTTGCAGCAGATCAGGGTCGGGCGCTCGGTCTCGGCGCGCGCGGTCTTGAGCGCGGTCTGGATTTCCTCGGCATCGTGGCCGTCGACATTGCGGATCACCTGCCAGCCGTAGGCTTCGAAGCGCGCCGGGGTATCGTCGGTGAACCAGCCGTGCACTTCACCGTCGATGGAGATGCCGTTGTCGTCGTAGAAGGCGATCAGCTTGCCCAGACCGAGGGTGCCGGCGAGCGAGCAGACTTCATGGCTGATGCCTTCCATCATGCAGCCATCGCCCAGGAACACGTAGGTGTGGTGGTCGACGATGCTGTGGCCGGGGCGGTTGAACTGCGCGCCCAGCACTTTCTCGGCGATGGCGAAGCCCACGGCATTGGCAATGCCCTGACCCAGCGGACCAGTGGTGGTCTCAACGCCCGGGGTGTAGCCGTACTCCGGGTGGCCCGGGGTTTTGCTGTGCAGCTGACGGAAGTTCTTCAGATCGTCGATCGACAGGTCGTAGCCGGTAAGGTGCAGCAGCGAGTAGATCAGCATCGAGCCGTGGCCGTTGGACAGTACGAAGCGGTCACGGTCAGCCCACTGCGGGTTCTGCGGGTTGTGCTTGAGATGGTCGCGCCACAGTACTTCGGCGATATCCGCCATACCCATGGGGGCGCCCGGGTGGCCGCTGTTGGCTTTCTGCACGGCATCCATGCTGAGGGCGCGGATGGCATTGGCACGGTCACGACGGCTGGGCATCGCTGATCTCCTGAGAGGCTGGCTGGGCAGCAAGGGTCGAAAAAAGGCGGACATTTTCGCCCAGCCAGGCCCTCAGGGGCAATGACAGATGGTCGCGGGGCAGCAGATTGATCCCATCAAGCGCCCTGCTTCCCTCACAAACTGCGCTCAGCGGCAGGCCTGAGTGGCCAGGCAAGGCGCCCGGAACAACTCGCCATGCCAGAGTCCCTGCAGGGTACGACGCAGCACCAGCTGCCAGATCAGCGCCAGCTTGACCGCCAGCACAACACCAAACAGCCCGAACAACTCCACCCCGAACTGGCGGTACAGCGCCAGCGTGGCCAGGGTGAATACCCCCAGCGGGAAGGTGAAGCCCCACCACCCCAGATTGAACGGCAGTTCGCGGCGGATGTAGTGATGGGTAAACAGGCTGGCGGCCACCAGCCACCACAACCCGGCGCCCCAGAGCGCCAGTCCGCCAACCAGCCCCAACTGCTGGGCCAGTTCAGCCATGCCCGCCAGCGGCGTGCCCTGCCAGGCTTGAGGTGCCGCTTGCCCCAGCGTCAGCAGACCGAGGCAGCCGGTCGCCAGCGGCCCCAGCGGCAGCCACGAGGTAGCGGCGAAATCGGTGTCCGGCAGTTTGTGCAGGGCCAGACGCAGCAATACCAACGTAATCAGGCCAACGGCCAGGCTCAGCGACAACCCCCACAGCACATAGCCGACGATCACCACCAACTGCGCCGCGGCCGCCGGCAGATGGGGTGCCAGCAGGCCTGCGGCACCCGCCGCCACGCCAGGTGCCACGATCGGCAGCAGCCAGACGCCGGTCAGACGCTCCAGCGCATGCTGCTGGCGAGTGAACATCAGGTACGGCACGCCGAAGGCCGCACCCAGCGCCAGCGCCACATCCAGCCACCACAGGGCATGTGCCAGAGGCACGGCCGCCTCGCCAAGAAACAGTGGCAAACCGTTGATGATCGGCACCAGCCCCATGGGGATGGCGCCGAGGAACATCGACTGCACCGGATGCTCCAGCATCGGCCGGACGGTGTCGCGGAACAGCAGCAGGCGCGCCGTGAACAGCAGGGTAAACAGAGCGAACAGCAACAGCGCCAGCCCCCAGACTGCCTCGGCGAGCAACAACCGCGCAGGGAAATCCCAGGGCAGTGCCGCCAGTACCAGCGCCATCACGCCGGTACCCATGGTCATGGCGAACCAGTTGGGAGTGAAGTGGCGCACGAAAGCCCACGGCTCGTGCAAACGGGTAAAGGGTCTGGGCATGACAGCCTCCAGCAAAAGCGATGTCCGTGTCAGGACGATGACTGTCAGGCTAGGGATCGGCGTGCTATAGGTAAAATACATATAAAAGATACAAGGCATGCCTTTCATTTATGAATCTGCACCACCTCAAGGTCTTTCTCGCCGTCGCCCAGACCGGCAGCATCAGCGGCGGCGCGGCGCGCCTGTTCATCAGCCAGCCGGCCGTGACCCGCGAGATCCGCGAACTGGAAGGCCGCCTGCAGCTGCCCCTGTTCGACCGCCAGACCCGCGGCGTCAGCCTCACCGAAGCCGGCCAGCGCCTACTGCCCTATGCCGAGCGCATCTTCGCGCTGGAACAGGCTGCCGAACGCGACCTGGCCGAGTTCGCCAGTCTCGGCGCCGGTGAGCTGCGCCTGTGCGCCAGCGCCACCCTGGGCAGCTACCTGCTACCCGGCCTGATCGCCGAGTTCAGGCAACAGCATCCGGGCCTGAGCATCAGCCTGCAGATCGGCAACACCGCCAGCAGCCTGCGCGCGCTGGACAGTGGCGACTGCTCCCTGGCCTTCATCGAAGGCCCCTTCACCCGCGAGGCTTACAACTACCAGCTACTGGGCAGCGATGCCCTGCTACCGGTGAGCAGCCCGCGCCATCCACTGGCCAGCCGCTCCCGCCTGAGCGCAGCCGAGCTGGCCGAGGCGGAGCTGTATCTGCGCGAAGAAGGCTCGGGCACCCGCAGCACACTGGAACAGGTCTACCAGGCCCACGGCCTGACACCCAAGGTGGCGCTGGCGCTGGGCAACAGCGTGGCGCTCAAGCGCAGTCTGCTGGGCGGCCGCGGTATCGCCTGGATCTCCGAACTGGCCATGGAGGATGAACTGCGCAGCGGCGAACTGGTGCGCCTGGCAGTCGATGACCTGCACATCCAGCGCGACCTGCACGCCCTGTGGCGGCGCGAGCGCAGCCTCAGCCCCGCCGCCCAGGCCTTGCTGGATCAGGTGCGGCATGCCCTGGCCAACCGCAAGGGCTATATCAAAACTTTTTGATACAGCCCTTGCCGAGGCAAATAGTGCCGACTAGACTGCACCCACTATGAACCTGCCCGCCCCCCAGCTCCGCAGCGAGCCAGTCGACGAACTGGCGGCCCTGTGCAAGGCCGCCGGTGATCCGCTGCGCCTGAATATTCTGCGCGTGCTGGCCAACGACTCGTTCGGCGTGCTGGAACTGGCGCAGATCTTCGCCACCGGTCAGTCGGGCATGAGCCACCACCTCAAGGTGCTGGCCCAGGCCGGCCTCGTGGCCACCCGCCGCGAAGGCAACGCGATCTTCTACCGCCGCGCCCTGGCCCAGAGCGACCAGCTCGGCGGCAGCCTGCACGCCGCGCTGCTGCAGGAAGTCGATGCCCTGCCCCTGACAGAGGAGCTGCAGGCACGCATCGCCACCGTCCACGGCCAGCGCGCCGAGGCCAGTCGTGAGTTCTTTGCGCGCATGGCCGTCAACTTCCAGGCCCAGCAGGACCTGATTGCCGGCCTGCCGCAATACCGCGACAGCCTGCTGACTCTGCTCGATGCGCTGAACTTTCCGGCCGATGCCACGGCACTGGAAGTCGGCCCCGGTGACGGCTCCTTCCTGCCGGAACTGGCACGGCGCTTTGCCAGCGTCACCGCCCTGGACAACAGCCCGGCCATGCTCGAGCTGGCGCGTGAACGCTGCGTGCGCGAGGGTCTGGGCAATGTTCACCTGCAGCTGGCCGACGCCCTGCAGACACCCCAGGCGCCGGCCGACTGCGTGGTGCTGAACATGGTGCTGCACCATTTCGCCGCGCCGGCCGAGGCCATGCGCCAGCTGACCCCGCTGCTCAAAAACGGCGGCAGCCTGCTGATTACCGAGTTATGCAGCCACAACCAGAGCTGGGCCCGGGAAGCCTGTGGCGATCTCTGGCTGGGCTTTGAGCAAGAAGATCTGGCCCGCTGGGCCGATGCCGCAGGGCTCACGCCCGGCGAAAGCCTCTATGTGGGTCTCAAGAACGGCTTTCAGATTCAGGTTCGGCACTTTGCCAAGCCGGATGCGAAGCACCCCCAGGACTGATCAGGACCTAGAAGAAATGAGCGAATACTCCCTGTTTACCTCCGAATCCGTGTCCGAAGGCCATCCGGACAAGATCGCCGACCAGATTTCCGATGCGGTGCTCGACGCCATCATCGCCAAGGACAAGCACGCCCGTGTGGCCGTGGAGACGCTGGTCAAGACCGGCGTGGCCATCGTCGCCGGTGAAGTCACCACCAGCGCCTGGGTTGATCTGGAGCAGATCGTCCGCGACGTCATCTGCGACATCGGCTACACCAGCTCCGAAGTCGGCTTTGACGGCGCCACCTGCGGTGTACTGAACATCATCGGCAAGCAGTCGGTGGACATCGCTCAGGGCGTGGACCGCGCCAAGCCGGAAGACCAGGGCGCCGGCGACCAGGGCCTGATGTTCGGCTATGCCAGCAACGAGACCGACGTGCTGATGCCGGCCCCCATCGTACTGTCGCACCGTCTGGTCGAGCGCCAGGCCGAAGCGCGCAAGTCCGGCCTGCTGCCGTGGCTGCGTCCGGACGCCAAGTCCCAGGTCACCTGCCGTTACGAGAACGGCAAGGTCGTCGGCATCGACGCCGTGGTGCTGTCCACCCAGCACAACCCGGAAGTGTCGCTGGCCGACCTGCGTGAAGCGGTGATGGAGCTGATCGTCAAGCACACCCTGCCAGCCGAACTGCTGCACAAGGACACCCAGTTCCACATCAACCCGACCGGCAACTTCGTGATCGGCGGCCCGGTGGGCGACTGCGGTCTGACCGGCCGCAAGATCATCGTCGACTCCTACGGCGGCATGGCCCGTCACGGCGGCGGTGCCTTCTCCGGCAAGGACCCGTCCAAGGTTGACCGTTCGGCCGCCTACGCCGGCCGCTACGTGGCCAAGAACATCGTCGCCGCCGGTCTGGCCGACCGCTGCGAGATTCAGGTGTCCTATGCCATCGGCGTGGCCCAGCCGACCTCCATCTCGATCAACACCTTCGGCACCCACAAGATTGCCGAAGACAAGATCATCCAGCTGGTGCGCGAAGTCTTCGACCTGCGTCCGTACGCCATCACCAGGATGCTGGATCTGCTGCACCCGATGTACCAGGCCACCGCGGCCTACGGTCACTTCGGCCGTACCCCTCAGCAGAAGACCGTCGGCGACGACAGCTTCACCACCTTCACCTGGGAGCAGACCAACAAGGTCGAGGCCCTGCGTGCCGCGGCCGGCCTGTAAGCCCCGCGAAATGCAAAAAGCCCTGCTTCGGCGGGGCTTTTTGTTGCACGCAAGACTTATGCAGGACCTCGATCAGTACGCACGAAACTCGTCATGGCAGGCGCGGCAGCTGTCTTCGACTTTTTTCACCGCGGGCTCAACGGTCTTGGGATCCAAAGGCTTTTGCCGGCTCAGCTCACGCAACAAAGCGGTGTCACTCTCCAGCTGACGGGCCAGTTGCTGGAAGCGCTCCTGACGCTGCCAGACCTCGTCCTTGGCCCGGCTGTCACCCTCGTCACGCACCTGCGGGAAATGCTGCCAGGGCTGGCGCGACAGTTTGTCGAGCTGCTCGGCACCGGCCGCAAAGCGCGTCTCGTCGAAGGGCAAACGCCCACGCAGCATGCCGCCAAGGTCTTCGCTGGTCTTGAGCATTTCCTTGAACAGAGTCTGCCGCTTGCCCATGGGCGAGTCGGGATCCACGCCACCACAGGCGCTTAGCAACAACACAGCAGAACACAGCAACAGCAGCTTGGACGGTTTCATCGATACAACACCCGGTTGAAAACGGGCGCCAGTGTACTGGATCGGCGCCCGCCAACGCAGCTAGGCCGACACCACGAACAGACTGACGATCAGCCCCATGCCAACCATCCACACCAGCGAACGCAGCGGTCCCCAGTCAGCCAGGTAGCAGACGAAGTACAGCAGTCGGCTGACGACGAAGGCCAGTGCCAGCTGATCCAACAGCGCCTGCCCGGCACCACCGGCCTGATGGGCGATGATGACTGCGGCTGCGAAAGCGGGTGTTACTTCGAAACCATTCAACTGAGCGTTGCTGGCCCGCTTGCGCCAGCCTTCCAACCCGGCCAGGAAGGCACGCGGATCACTGTTGGCCCGGGGGCCGTAATCACCGCCGGTGAATTTTGCCGTTGCCGTGCACAGATAGGGCAAAAGGATTGCCACCAACACACACCAGTAAGCCAGGGTCATCGCAACGCTCCGTAACGTGGAATTGAGTTTCAAGCATGCCCGGAGCACGCCGATAGTGTCGATGACCAGCCTGCCGCCGCAATTTGCGCCCGAGCCAATACGCACGACAGCTAAGCGTTGACTAAGATCAGTGAGGTGTCAGGAGGCATGAACAACACTGACGATCCAGCCATCAAGGGAGTTGGCATGCACGGCTCGACTTTCCCCGCCACGTTTACCGCCCAGCGCCTGCTCATGCAGACACTGCCTTGGTTGCTAGCAGCCTTACTGATGTGGCTGCAATTACCGGGCTGGCTGGTCGTCGGCCTGGGACTGCTTAGTAGCACAGCAATGCTGCTGTGGATCTCCCCCAGCAAGGCCAGCCCTGTGACCGAGCCCCTCCAAGTAGCCCCCCTCCCGGTTTCGGAGCTGATCCCCGCAGCTAACGCGCTCAAAGGCCACAGCGACATGCTGGATTCAGAAATTGGCAAAGTCGAAGGCTTACTCAGCAGTGCAATCAGTGAGATATCCCAGACTTTCCATGGGCTATCCCGCAACCTAGACGAACAGCATGCATTGGCCGCGTCGCTTATCGAGCGCTACAGCCATAACAGCGAGAAGCCCGACAACCACATCAGTGGCTTCCATGCCTTCGTTGAAACCACTCAAAACACTCTGTCGGTTTTTGTCGAGGCCACAGTGGAAACCAGCCGTATCTCAATCGAGCTGGTCGAGCTAATGGAGCGCATCACTCAAAAAATTGGACTGATTCTGCAATCCACTACCGACATGGATGCAATTGCCAAGCAGACCAATCTGCTGGCCCTTAACGCCGCGATCGAAGCCGCTCGAGCTGGTGAGGCTGGACGAGGATTTGCCGTGGTCGCCGACGAAGTCCGCGCACTATCCAACCGATCCACGTTGTTCTCAGAAGCTATCCGAGGTCACGTCAATGAGGTTTATAACGATTTGAAGGCTGCAGACAACTCGGTCAGCCAACTGGCCGCGCGTGACATGTCCTCTCCCTTGGCCTCCAAGCGTCAGGTGGAACACATGCTCAGCAGCCTGGACAACCTCAATAACCACACTCTTGGCGTAGTGACCGATCTGAATCAGCTATCTCAGGATGTTGGTCAAATGGTCAATAGGGCTATTACCGCTCTGCAGTTCCAAGATATGAGCAGCCAATTGCTGGGACTGATGCGTAAACATTGCCAGCAACTGTCACTGTTCGCCCGAGAGCTTGGCTCACTGCCCCACGGCAATAGCGAGCTACAGCTACAGGAACTGCGCAAAGCAAGCGACGAGCTCAAGCTTCAACCCCATAACCCCGTCGCCCAGTCAAGCATGACGGCTGGCGATATCGATCTGTTCTGAGGACTGTCTATGACTAGCGAAAGCACGGTTTCACTGCGTCCCGCCACCCGCTTCGACTTCAACAGTTTTCGCGACTTTCGCAATGCCTATGAGGCGGCTCTGGAAAGCCCCGTCGTACGCTTGTTGGTTGTCGATATGAAAGATGTGCAATACATCGACTCGGCAGCGCTGGGCATACTTCTGCTGCTACGTGATCGCGCTACCAGCCTGAACAAGCAGGTCGAACTGCACAACCTGCAGGGAACAGCGAAGGAAGTACTGGAGATCGCTAATTTCCAGAAAATTTTCACCATTCGCTAAGCGCTCAAAATGCGCCCACTGCAGATTCTTGCCGTCGATGACGATCCACTGATTGGTCTGACCATCAGTGCTTTTGCCAAGCGCCTAGGCCACCAGTGCGTACATGCGACTGGGGGGATCGAAGCCATCCGCAGCTATCAGGAAAGCGATTTCGATCTTGTACTGGTAGACCGCATCATGCCCGGCATGGACGGACTGGAGACCACACACCAGCTGCGCACATTGCAGGAGCAAAGCGGTTGGCGCCCCATCATCATGCTCTCTGGAGCAAGCAACATTGATGAGCAAGTGCTGGCTCTAAACTCAGGCTGTGATGACTTTCTCGCCAAGCCAATTAACTTCAGCATCCTTGAAGCCAAGATCAACGCCTTCTGGCGCATTGCAGACATGCAGCAACAGATTGCTCGTCAGCACGATGAGTTACTGCACTACGCCAATCTTGAGGCTGAAGAAAAGCGCATCAGTAACTTCCTCATGGAGCGATTGGTGCGACGCGAGCAACTGGAAAATCCCCTGATCCAGCACCATTTACAACCCGCAAGCGTGGTTTCCGGTGACCTACTGCTGGTCTGTACCTCACGCAGCAAAGATATATACGTGATGCTGGCTGACGCCACCGGCCACGGACTACCCGCGGCACTATCCCTTATTCCGCTATCGCAGACCTTCTACGCCATGGCCGCCAAGGGATTCCAACTCAGTACCATTGTTCACGAACTGAACTTGCAACATCGCGCTCACAGCCCTTCCGATCGCTTTGTCGCCACCATCGCCGCCTGCTACAGGCCACGCGAAGGCATCCTGGAGGTATGGAACGGGGGTATTCCACCGGCATTGCTTTTAAACAGCAGCGGGCAAGTGCTATGGCGCTTCCGCTCACAGAATCTGCCACTGGGCATTGTGGGAAACGACTTATTCAGCCGTGAAGTAGAAGCCTTCAAGCTTCCTGAGGAAGACACACAGCTGTTCATGTATTCCGATGGCCTGATAGAAGCCGAGAATGCAACCGGCGAGGCCTTTGGCAAACAGCGATTACAAGATGTATTGCAATGCCGTCCCGAAGAGCGGCTCGTCAAACTACGAACCAGCCTAGATGATCACCTCGGCAAACAACCGGCACATGACGACGTCTCTTATCTGCAACTGCTTTGCAAGAATCTCAGCGCCGACAATCAGCCCCCCCAGCAAAGTAGTGAACCAAACAGTCCGCAAACAGCCGATAAATGGAGCCTGCAGCTGCTACTGACAGCGCCACAACTCCAGCGCCTTGATCTTGAGCCACTGATCAGCAACTTTTGCCAGGTCCTAGGGCTCGACGAATCACGCCAGGGCGCATTCAGCCTGATCTTGCGAGAGTTGCTGTGCAACGCTCTAGATCACGGCCTGCTGGGGCTTGACTCCAGTCTCAAGCGAGAAATGGACGGATTTGAGCGCTACTTCCAGCTACGCAGCGAACGTCTGCAAGAGCTCCGTGAAGGCGAAATACGTCTAGACATCAGTCAGCACCATGACCTTAGCGGTAACTGCCTGACGATCAAGGTCAGCGACAGCGGCCCCGGTTTCGCATTTCACCGACTGGACCCCGATAGCAAACGAAACGACACCGTGAGCTATCACGGTCGCGGGTTGATGTTGCTGAGACAGATATGTTCGCGCCTGGAGTTTCTCGGCAACGGCAATCAGGTAATTGCTGAACTACGCTGGAGCCAAGAGGCGGCAGGAGCCGCAGAAAGGAATTAGCTAAGGTTATGAGGGAGAAGCAGTGCAATGAGCAAGTCCATCCTGATCGTCGATGATTCGGCGTCGATTCGCCAGATGCTGGGATTCACCCTGCGCGCAGCCGGTTATGAAGTGGATGAAGCTGTAGACGGCAAAGACGGCCTGGGCAAAGCCCAGCGTAAGGCCTACCAACTGGTCTTTACCGACCAAAACATGCCCAACATGGACGGCTTGACCCTGATCAAGAGTCTGCGCGGCCTACCCACTTACCGCAGCACACCGATTCTCATGCTGACCACGGAATCCAGCGATGCCATGAAGCAACAGGGACGAGCCGCTGGAGCAACAGGCTGGCTGGTCAAACCGTTCGATCCGCCTAAGCTGCTGGAAGTTACCAAAAAGGTGCTCCCCTAATCCGCAGCCCCGCACAGGCAGATCATCATGAATGCTGGCATGGAGCAATTTCTCGAGGTGTTCTTCGAGGAGGCCGAGGAACACCTGGCCAATCTCGAACACCTGCTGCTGACATTGGACGTCAGCAGGCCCGATCGCGAGGCATTAAACGGCATTTTCCGTGCTGCTCATTCAATCAAAGGCTCCAGCGGCATGTTCGGTTTCGACGACCTGACGGCCGTCACCCATGTTCTGGAAACCCTGCTCGACAAGATCCGCAGCGACCAGATTGCTCTACGTAGCGAGATGATCGACGTTTTTCTCCAGGCACGCGATGTACTGGCTCAACTGCTGGCCTGCCACAAGTATCAAAGTGTCGACCCAAGCATTCCGGTGGAAAGCACCGTGGCCCGCCTGCAGGCCCTCATCGATAGCCAATCTGAGACGCATGCAGGTGTTGCAGAGGATGGCGCCTATGGTCTGTTCACTGCCGAGCCAACCCAGAGCGAAGATGAAGTATTTGGCTTCTTTGACGACACACCGGGATCAACACACACGACCACAGCCAGCGAGGACGCATTTGGCTTCTTCGAGGAACAGCCAGGTAGCCCAAATGCCTCCGTTCAAGCAGAGGCGTATGGCCTGTTTGGCGAAGTGGCAACCGTAGCGAAAGATGAGTCCTTCGGTTTCTTCGATGAGCAGCCAGGAGCTCCTGTCGAGACTGCTGAAATGGTCGTGGAAACACCTAGCTATGGTCTCTATGCCAAGCACCCGGCAGCCCGGAAGCTACCAATGCCCAAGCCCCCTCAGTTGTTACGGCGCCGCTCAGCAGCCCCAATGCTCCGATGGAAGAGCGTCGCAGTGGCGACCGACGCAGCACCGATCGACGAGCCTCCGGCAGTATGCCGACCTCACCACGACCAGCAGGTGACAATGAGTCCAGTTCAATCCGTGTCAGCGTGGAAAAAATCGATAGCCTCATCAATCAGGTGGGCGAGCTGGTCATAACCCAAGCCATGCTCGCCCAACTGACGGCCGGCCTCGATCCGGCAGTTTTCGAGAAGATCAACCAAGCCCTCAGTCAGCTGGAGCACAACACTCGCGAGCTGCAAGAGTCGGTGATGTCGATCCGCATGCTGCCAATCAGTTTTATCTTCAACCGCTTCCCACGAGTCGTGCGCGACACCGCCAGCAAGCTGGGCAAGAAGGTCGAACTGATCCTCCAGGGCGAGCACACCGAGCTGGATAAGGGCGTGATCGAGAAGCTCACCGACCCGCTCACCCACATCATCCGCAACAGCGTCGACCACGGCATAGAGATGCCGGCCGAGCGCCTCGCCGCGGGCAAGCCCGAGCACGGCACCGTACGGCTGTCCGCCTTTCACCAGGGCGGCCGCATCGTGGTCGAGATCAATGACGACGGCAAAGGCCTGGCCCGCGAAAAGATCCTCGCCAAGGCCCGCGAACAGGGCATGACGGTCAGCGACGACATGCCCGACAGCGAAGTCTGGCAGCTGATCTTCATGCCCGGCTTCTCCACCGCCGAAGTGGTCACCGACCTGTCCGGCCGCGGCGTCGGCATGGATGTGGTACGACGCAACATCTCCGCCATCGGCGGCCGCATCGACATCGAGTCACTGGCCGGCCACGGCACCCGCATCACCATTCGCCTGCCACTGACCCTTGCCATCCTCGACGGCATGATCGTCGCGGCAGGTACAGTGCACTACGTGATTCCGCTGACGTACATCATCGAGTCACTGCAACCCAAGGTCGATGACATTCGCAGCATGCGTGGCAGCCAGCGCACGGTGATCCGCGTGCGCGGCGAATACCTGACCCTACTCAGCTTGCATCGCCTGCTCAACCTGGAAGGCGAACCGCCCGCGCCGTGGGAGGCCATTGTGCTGATCCTCGAAGCCGAAGGGCGCAAGTTTGCCCTGCTGGTTGACGACCTGATCGGCCAGCAGCAGGTCGTGATCAAGAGCCTGGAACAGAATTTCCGCCGCATCGACGGCATCACCGGCGCCACCATCATGGGTGATGGCAGCGTCGCCCTGATTCTCGACGTCGACGCACTGCCGCGCCTGGCCAGTCATGGAGAGCTAGTCAATGAATCCTGCGAGTGACAACAACAGCAGCGAGCCGGTGCAGGAGTTCCTCACCTTTACCCTAGGTAGCGAGGAATACGCCATCGACATCCTGCGAGTGCAGGAAATCCGCGGCTACGATCAAGTCACGGCGATTGCCAACAGCCCGGCATTTATCAAAGGTGTAATCAATCTTCGCGGCGCCATCGTGCCGATCGTAGACCTGCGCATCAAATTCAATTTGCCTTCGGTGACCTACGATCCTTTCACCGTGGTGATCATTCTCAACGTGCTCAACCGTATCGTCGGCATTGTGGTGGATTCGGTTTCCGACGTACTGGCCCTGACACCCAACGAGATCAAGCCTGCCCCGGAATTTGGTGGCAGCTTCGACACCCAGTACCTAATGGGTCTGGCTACCGTTGAGGAGCGCATGCTGATTCTGGTCAACATCGAGCAATTGATGAGCAGCCAGGAAATGGCACTGCTCAATGAGGGCAGCGAAACATGAGCATACGTACTGCCTACAACACCCAAAGCCTTACCCCAGCGCACTTGCCAGCAGTCCGGCCGTGCCGCGCCTGCCCTGTCGTTTTCTCGGCCTGAGCCAAGGAGCACACATGCGTACCAACCTGCCAATCACCAATCAGGAATTCGTCCTGCGCGACGGCATGACCATCGTCTCGCGCACCGACTTGAAGGGGCGTATCACCTTCGTCAACGACGATTTCCTTGAGGCCAGCGGTTTTACCGAAGCCGAACTGATCGGTGAACCACACAATATCGTGCGCCACCCAGATATGCCCGAGGCAGCGTTCGCCGACCTGTGGGCAACACTCAAGGCAGGTCGCCCGTGGACCGGCATGGTCAAGAACCGCTGCAAGGATGGAGGGTTCTACTGGGTACTGGCCAACGCCACGCCAATCCGAGAAGGCAACTCGGTAGTTGGTTACATGTCGGTTCGCACCCGACCTAGCCGCGAACAGGTACAGGCTGCCGAACACTTGTATCAACTGTTCCGTGACGGCAAAGCCAAAGGCTGGGAAATCCGCGAAGGTAAGGGAGTCAAAAGTGGCTTGGTGCATAGCGCGGTGAGCCTGACTGAACGCTTCAGCCTCGGCGGAAAATTTGCCCTTCTCGGGCTTGGCAGCGCGCTGGCAACCACCGCGGCAGCTGCAGCAGCTAGCAGTGGCTCACTGGCGCTGCTATCCATTCCGGTCGTTGTGCTGTTGTTGACCCTGATAGGCGGCCTGCGCCTAAGCAGCACGCTAAGCCAGTCACTAGAAAATGCCAGCGAGCATCTCGAGCGCTTCGCTCAGGCCAACTTTGATGGCGTCGTCGAAGCCAGTGGGCATGATCAACTGGCACAAATGCGCCTGGCTTTGAAACGCCTGCAGACCCGTCTCGGCTTTGAGTTCGCCGATACCAAGCGCAACGCCCAGGCCAGCATGCGCATCCGCCAGGCACTCGATGTGGCCGCGACCAACATCATGGTTGCCGATGCTGGCTACAACATCATCTATACCAACAATGCGTTGCAGAAGATGTTCCACACCGCTGAAAGCGACCTGCGCGCCCAGCTACCGAATTTCAATGCAGACAGCATCCTTGGCAGCAACATCGACATTTTCCACAAGAACCCTTCACATCAACGCAGCATGCTCGATCGCCTGCAACAGACCTATCAGACCCGCCTGGTCATCGGCGGCCGCACCTTCGACCTGATCGTCAATCCAATCCTCGATAACGGCAAACGGATCGGCACCGTAGTCGAGTGGAAGGACATGACTGCCGAACTGGCAGTGCGTGAGCGTGAGCTAGCTCTGGCTGCCGAAAACGCACGGATCAAAATCGCCCTCGACAATGTCAGCAGCAACGTGATGATCGCTGACAACGAACGCAACATCATTTACATGAACCATACCGTCAAAGCGATGATGCAAAACGCAGAGAGCGATCTACGTAAAGTCCTCCCCAGCTTTGATGCAGGCCGCTTATTGGGCGGCTCGATTGATCAGTTCCACAAGAATCCAGAACATCAGAAGCATCTGCTGGCTACCTTCACCAGCACGTACCGGACACAGATCGAAGTTGGCGGACGCACCTTCGCTCTGGCAGCCAACCCAGTCATCAGCGACAGCGGGGAACGTCTCGGCTCCGTAGTCGAGTGGAATGACCGCACAGTGGAGGTTGCAGTTGAACACGAAGTCGCAGGCGTCGTAACCGCAGCCGCTAATGGCGACTTCAGTCAGCGCCTTGACCTGCGCGACAAACATGGCTTCCTGCTCAACCTCGCCACGGGTCTGAATCAGTTGGTGGAAACGGCCGACAAGGGACTGCAGGATGTGGTGCGGATGCTCGGTGCCCTGGCACAGGGTGACCTGACCCAACGCATCACCGACGACTATCACGGTACTTTTGGCCAGTTGAAGGATTTTGCCAACGAAACAGCGATCAGTCTGTCACGCATGCTCGGACAAATCCGTGAGGGCGCTGACACCATCTACACAGCCGCCAACGAGATTTCCGTCGGCAACACCGACCTGTCCTCGCGCACCGAAGAACAGGCTTCCAGCCTCGAAGAAACCGCATCGAGTATGGAAGAGTTGACCAGTACCGTGAAACTCAATGCAGACAACGCACGCCAAGCCAACTCCCTCGCCATGAATGCCTCGGAAGTGGCCAGCGATGGCGGTCAGTTGGTTGAACGAGTCGTGCTCACCATGTCGTCGATCAATGAATCGTCACGCAAGATTTCCGACATCATCGGGGTCATCGACGGCATTGCCTTCCAAACAAACATCCTAGCCCTCAATGCTGCGGTCGAAGCAGCCCGAGCAGGGGAGCAAGGACGTGGCTTCGCCGTGGTAGCCGCGGAAGTCCGCAACCTGGCACAGCGGTCTGCCGCAGCTGCCAAGGAAATCAAAACCCTGATCTCCGACTCAGTGGACAAAGTCGAGACCGGCAACACTCTGGTTGCTCAGGCTGGCAAGACCATGAGTGAGATCGTCACTGCCATCAAACGCGTCACCGACATCATGGCCGAAATCGCTGCTGCCTCTGCCGAGCAAAGTACGGGGATTGAAGAGGTCAACGGTGCGGTCAGCCAGATGGATGAAATGACACAACAGAATGCTGCCTTGGTGGAGCAAGCCGCCGCGGCGGCAGAGTCTCTTCTAGATCAAGCTGCTGCAATGACCGAAGCTGTGGGCATTTTCAAGTTTGATCACACCAACCAACGCCCAGCATTGGTGGCTCCAGCAGTCGCGCGTACCACAACCGCTTCGTCGCGTAATGAACGGACGCAACGCCAGGCGCTACCTCGTGCCAGCAGCCACGACGATGAATGGGAGCAGTTCTGAAAAGACGTATTCAGGTGTCGCTAAACCGCGGCAAAGGGGTTGTGCTCGAAATCCAGCATGGGAGTAGGCATGGCTGAAGAAGTTCGCGAGTTTCAGTATCGTGCCGAAGACTTTCAGCAGGTGCGCCGTCTGCTCTATGAGCGCTCAGGCATCAGCCTCTCGGAGAGCAAGGATCAGATGGTTTACAGCCGTCTGGCCCGACGGCTGCGGGCGCTTGGCTTGGATAGTTTCAGCGCCTATTTCAGCCACCTGCAGCAGCGCGATGACGAATGGCAGGAGTTCGTCAACGCCCTGACAACGAACCTCACCTCCTTCTTCCGGGAAAACCATCACTTCGAGGCATTAGCGGAATACCTGCAGCAGCATCCTAGACCAAATGGCCCAATCCGAATCTGGTGCTCAGCCGCGAGCACAGGCGAGGAACCCTATTCACTGGCAATCACCGCCATGGAGGCTTTTAACAGCCTGCACCCACCGGTGCGAATCATGGCCTCTGATATTGATACTGGCGTGCTGCGCACAGCCGCCAAAGGGGTCTACCCCCTCAATCGTGTCGAACAGTTATCCATTGCTCGCAAGAAGCGCTTTTTCTTGCGAGGGAAAGGACGCCAGGAGGGCATGGTGCGGGTCCGTGATGAGCTGCGCGATCTCGTCGATTTTCAGCAGATAAACCTGCTCGATCCGCGCTGGCCAGTCGAGCCGGGGCTGGACGTAATCTTCTGCCGCAACGTAATGATTTATTTCGACAAGTCGACCCAGCAACAGCTCCTTGAACGAATGGTTAAGCTGCTGCATAGACATGGCCTGTTCTTCGCTGGCCATTCGGAGAGCTTCGTCCAGGCCACTCATCTGGTCCGACTGATCGGTAGAACCATTTACCAGCCAGCCTATCCAGGCAGTTGCCCACCATGAGCGACAACGACACCAGCGAGCTGGCACCCAATACCTACTACGACCGTCACTTTCACTGCGAAGCGGTGAAAATCCAGCCGGGTGAGTACTATGCCACTCAACGCGACTTGCTAATCGTGACCGTTCTAGGCTCGTGCGTCGCGGTATGTCTTCGCGACTGTAGTAACGGCATTGGCGGGATGAATCACTTCATGCTGCCAGGCAATACCGAAGAGGGAAGCAACCCACTATCCAGCTCGGCGCGCTATGGGGTGTATGCCATCGAGATCCTGATCAACCAGTTACTCAAACTTGGCGCTCAGCGGCGCCATCTGGAAGCCAAAGTATTTGGCGGCGCCAGCGTGTTGCGTGGTTTCGGCAGTAATAACGTGGGCAAACGCAACGCCGAGTTTGTACTCGACTACTTGCACACAGAGAGCATCCCGGTGGTAGCTCAGGACCTGATGGATACTTATCCGCGTAAAGTCTACTTCTTTCCTGCCAATGGTCGGGTCATGCTGAAAAAAATCAAATCACTGCACAACACCACCCTGCTCGACCGGGAGATGGAGTACAGCCTGCGCATCAAGCGCACACCCGTAGCAGGTGAAATCGATCTGTTCTAGGAGCAAACATGCCGATCAAGGTTCTGATCGTCGACGATTCCGCGCTGATTCGCGCTCTGCTCAAGGAAATCATTCAGCAGGACCCAGAGCTGCAACTGGTTGGCCAGGCGCCGGATGCCTACGTTGCACGGGACCTGATCAAGCAGTTCAACCCCGACGTCATCACCCTCGACATCGAAATGCCGCGCATGGATGGCCTGACCTTCCTGGAAAAGCTGATGAACGCGCGGCCAACTCCGGTGGTGATGATCTCCTCACTCACCGAAAGCGGTTCCGAAGCCACCTTCCGTGCCATGGAACTGGGCGCGGTGGACTTCGTCGCCAAGCCCAAGCTGGGTATCCGCGAGGGCATGGAAGCCTATGCCGACGACATTCGCGACAAGATCAAGGCGGCCAGCCGCGCCCGCCTGAGCAAACCCCGGGCCGCCGGCAAAACCATGGACAGCAGCGACAAGGCGCCCCGTGAGAGTCGCAGCCCGATCGTCGGTACCGAGAAGATCATCGCCATCGGCGCCTCCACCGGCGGCACCGAAGCGATCAAGGATGTTCTGATCGATATGCCGGCCGACAGCCCCGGCATTGTCATCACCCAGCACATGCCACCGGGCTTCACCCGCACCTTTGCCGAGCGCCTCAATCGCCTCAGCCGCCTGCATGTGATCGAGGCCAGGGGCGGCGAGCGTATCCTGCCGGGGCATGCCTTCGTCGCTCCCGGCGACCATCACCTGCTGGTCGAACGTTCGGGCGCCAACTATGTCACCCGTCTTTCCGATGCGCCTCAGGTGCACCGGCACCGTCCGGCCGTGGACCCGATGTTTGAATCCGTGGCCAAGTGCGCCGGGCGCAACGTCATCGCGGCGCTGCTGACCGGCATGGGCAAGGATGGTGCGATCGGCCTCAAGACCATCCGCGAGGCCGGCGGCTACACCGTGGCACAGGATGAGGCGAGCTGCGTGGTGTACGGCATGCCCCGGGAAGCGGTGCTGCTGGGCGGCGCCGAGGAAGTGCTGAGCCTTGAGCAGATTGCCGAAGCCCTGATGCAACAGGTGAGGAAGCGCGGCGGCGGCAACCGCGTCTGAATGCACCAGGCGACGGAAAGCCTTGGGCTTGCCCGTTCGCGCGGCTATAATCACCGAGTTTTTTGCGTCGGCCGGCCCCCGGACGACGCTCCCGCCACCCGACCGAGGGGCGCTGCAGCAGACCCCTCCGGTTTCACCGGTCTGTCAGGCTCGGTCGGGGCGCGTTCCCCAGGCTGCCGGAAGCTACCGCCTCCGCCCTGCAAACGCACCAACGGCGCCCATTCGCATTGCATACGAATGGAGACTCACGCATGAGCGCTGCTTTTGCCGATTACAAGGTTGCCGACATTTCCCTGGCCGACTGGGGCCGCAAGGAAATCATCATTGCCGAATCCGAGATGCCTGCCCTGATGGGCCTGCGCCGCAAGTATGCGGCGAGCCAGCCGCTGGCCGGCGCCAAGATCATCGGCTGCATCCACATGACCATCCAGACCGCCGTGCTGATCGAAACCCTGATCGCCCTCGGCGCTGAAGTCCGCTGGTCGTCCTGCAACATCTTCTCCACCCAGGATCAGGCCGCTGCCGCCATCGCCGCCGCCGGTATTCCGGTATTCGCCTGGAAGGGCGAGACCGAAGAAGAGTACGAGTGGTGCATCGAGCAGACCATCCTCAAGGACGGTCAGCCGTGGGACGCCAACATGATCCTCGACGACGGTGGCGATCTGACCCAGATCATCCACCAGAAGTACCCGGCGATGCTGGACAAGATCAACGGCATCACCGAAGAAACCACCACCGGTGTTCACCGCCTGCTCGACATGCTCAAGGCCGGCACCCTGAAAGTCCCGGCGATCAACGTCAACGACTCGGTGACCAAGAGCAAGAACGACAACAAGTACGGCTGCCGTCACAGCCTGAACGACGCCATCAAGCGCGGTACCGACCACCTGCTGTCCGGTAAGCAGGCCTTGGTGATCGGCTACGGCGACGTGGGCAAGGGCTCGGCCCAGTCCCTGCGTCAGGAAGGCATGATCGTGAAAGTCACCGAGATCGACCCGATCTGCGCCATGCAGGCCTGCATGGACGGCTTCGAAGTCGTATCGCCCTACCTGAACGGTCTGAACGACGGCACCGAAGCCTGCGTCGACAAGGCCCTGCTGGCCAAGATCGACCTGATCGTGACCACCACCGGCAACGTCAACGTCTGCGACGCCGGCATGCTCAAGGCACTGAAGAAGCGCGCCGTGGTGTGCAACATCGGTCACTTCGACAACGAAATCGACACCGCTTTCATGCGCGCCAACTGGGGCTGGGAAGAGGTCAAACCGCAGGTGCACAAGATTCACCGCACCGGCAAGACTGTCGACCCCACCAACGATGACTACCTGATCCTGCTGGCCGAAGGCCGTCTGGTCAACCTGGGCAACGCCACCGGCCACCCGAGCCGCATCATGGACGGTTCCTTCGCCAACCAGGTACTGGCGCAGATCCACCTGTACGGTGCCAAGTTCGCTGCCCTGCCGGCCGCCGAAAAGAGCGCGCGCATCACCGTTGAAGTGCTGCCGAAGAAACTCGACGAAGAAGTGGCTCTGGAAATGGTCAAGGGCTTCGGCGGCGTGGTTACCCAGCTGACCGGCAAGCAGGCCGAGTACATCGGCGTGACCGTGGAAGGCCCGTTCAAGCCGGATAGCTACCGCTACTGATGTACCAGGAGGGCGGGTTGCGCAGGCAACTCGCCCTTTTTGCGTATCAAGGACCCGATTTATGTCGCAAGAACGCCGTTACAGCTTTGAGTTCTTCCCCACCAAGACCGAAGCCGGACACGAAAAACTGATGAACGTGGCGCGCCAGCTGGCGGGCTACAACCCTGATTTCTTCTCCTGCACCTACGGTGCCGGGGGCTCGACCCGCGATCGCACGCTCAATACTGTGCTACAGCTCGATGGCGAAGTGAAGGTGCCGACCGCTCCGCACCTGTCCTGCGTTGGCGACAGCAAGGCTGAGCTGCGCGAGCTGCTCAACACCTACAAAGACAACGGCATCCGCCGCATTGTTGCCCTGCGTGGCGACCTGCCGTCCGGAATGGGCATGGCCAGCGGCGAACTGCGTTATGCTAACGAACTGGTGGAGTTCATCCGCGCCGAAACCGGTGAACACTTCCACATCGAAGTCGCGGCCTACCCGGAAGTTCATCCGCAGGCCCGCAGCTTCGAAGACGATCTGCACAACTTCGTGCGCAAGGCCAAGGCCGGCGCCGACAGTGCCATCACCCAGTACTTCTTCAGTGCCGACTGCTATTTCTACTTCGTCGAGCGCGTGCAGAAACTGGGCGTGGATATCCCGATCGTCCCCGGCATCATGCCGATCACCAACTACAGCAAGCTGGCCCGCTTCTCCGACGCCTGTGGCGCCGAGATTCCCCGCTGGATCCGCAAGCAGTTGGAAGCCTATGGCGATGATCTGGAGAGCATCCAGGCCTTCGGCGAACAGGTGGTCAGTGCGATGTGCGAACGTTTGCTGGACGGCGGCGCGCCGGGCCTGCATTTCTACACCCTGAATCAGGCCGAACCCAGTTTGGCCATCTGGAACAACCTCAAGCTGCCACGCTGAGGTCCGTGTTCCGGGCCGCCCTCCGGGCCATTACCCAGCGCAGGGTAGTGGCGGTGGAGGGAGCGCAGAATGCGCCAGCCCGGAGCTCTAACACGCGCCCTAGAGTCGGCAGGTTGCCGACAGGATAGGAACCCCGCATGTCCTTTACTTCCCTCGGCCTTTCCGAGGCACTTGCTCAGGCGGTCGAAGCCGCCGGCTACACCACGCCGACTCCGGTGCAGCAGCGCGCCATTCCCGCCGTTCTGCAGGGACGCGACCTGATGGTGGCGGCACAGACCGGCACCGGCAAAACCGGTGGCTTTGCCCTGCCGGTTCTGGAACTGCTGTTCCCCAACGGTCACCCAGACCGCGAGCACCGTCACGGCCCGCGCCAGCCGCGCGTGCTGGTGCTGACACCGACCCGCGAACTGGCGGCTCAGGTCCACGACAGCTTCAAGCTCTACGCCCGCGACCTGCCGCTGACCAGCGCCTGCATCTTCGGCGGTGTCGGCATGAAGCCGCAGGTGGATGCCGTGGCCAAGGGCGTTGATGTCCTGGTGGCCTGCCCCGGCCGCCTGCTCGACCTGGTTGGCCAGGGCAGCATCGACCTGTCGCGCGTGGAAATTCTCGTTCTCGACGAAGCCGACCGCATGCTCGACATGGGCTTCATCCATGACGTCAAAAAGGTCCTCGCCAAGCTGCCGGCCAAGCGCCAGAACCTGCTGTTCTCGGCGACCTTCAGCAAAGACATCACCGACCTGGCCAACAAGCTGCTGCACAACCCCGAGCGTATCGAGGTAACGCCGCCGAACACCACGGTCGAGCGCATCGAGCAGCGTGTCTATCGCATCGGTGCCACCAGCAAGCGCGTCCTGCTGGCACACCTGATCACCCAGGGCGCGTGGGAACAGGTGCTGGTATTCACCCGCACCAAGCATGGCGCCAACCGTCTGGCCGAGTACCTGTGCAAGCACGGCCTGCCGGCCGCGCCGATCCACGGCAACAAGAGCCAGAACGCCCGGACCAAGGCGCTGGCCGACTTCAAGGCCAACACCATCCGCATCCTGGTGGCCACCGATATCGCCGCCCGCGGCCTCGATATCGACCAGCTCCCCCACGTGGTCAACTACGAGCTGCCCAACGTCGAGGAAGACTACGTCCACCGCATCGGCCGTACCGGTCGTGCCGGGCGTGCCGGTGAGGCCATCTCGCTGGTGGCGCCGGACGAAGAGCGACTGCTCAAGGACATCGAGCGCCTGACCAAGCAGCGCATTGCCGATGGCGACTGGATGGGCTTCGACCTGGCCGCCGCCGAGGCCAGCCTGGCCCAGAAGGCCAGCGAGCAGCCGGCCGAGGAAGCCCGCGAGGCGCGTCCGCCACGCCAGGGTCGCCAGCAGCAACGCAATGAAGCGCAGGCGGCCGAAGAAGGCGCTGCAAAGAAGAAGCGTCGTCGTCGTGGCGGCAAGAACAAGGGCGAACGCAGCGAGCAGGCCGCCCAGGCCGACGGCAGCGGCGCCAGCCCCGCTCAGGCCAAACCCGCCAAGCCGCGCCAGGAACGTCAGGAGCGCCAACCCCAGGCACCCCGCAAGCCGGTCACCCCGCCTGCGGATCGCGACCCGGAAGAGTTCCTCGACGACGATTACGACAATTTCGGCAACAGCGTCGACTATGTACCGGTTCAGCCCAAGGCCCCGGCCCGTGGCCAGCGTCGTCCCGGCCAGGCACCAGCCAACCGCAGCGGTGCAAGCGGCGGTGCCCGTCAGGGCCAGCCGGGCAGTGGCCGCACAGGCGGTGGCGGTTCAGCCGGCCAGAGTGCCAAGCCCGGTAAACCCCGCGCCGCCAGCAACAAGCCGCGTCGCGATGAATCGCGTCCACGCCGTGACGAGCGCCAGGAGCCTGCCGTGCAGGAGCAGCGCAGCAAGCCCGGCCCGATGATCCTGCGCAAGGGCGAGCGCCTGCCGAGCCTTGAGCAGCTCAACGAGCTGGACAACAATCGCCGCACCCGCGAGCGTCCGGCCCTCCTCTCGCGTAACCGCGACGAGTAAGTTCCGGCCTGAAACAACAACGCCGCCCCAAGGGCGGCGTTGTTGTTTATGCAGGACGCACGCAGTCAGGCTGATGAGCCTTACTGGCGAACGCCTTCCACGGACAGGATCAGCTCGACTTCCTGCGAAGCCGGGCCGAGGTCCTTCTGGATGTCAAAGTCCTTCAGCTTGAGCTTGGTGCTGCCTTCGAAGCCGGCACGGTAGCCGCCCCACGGGTCCTTGCCTTCGCCGATGAACTTGGCGGCGATCACCACCGGCTTGGTCACACCGTTGAGGGTCAGGTTGCCGGTGATGTCGGCGCTGCCCTTGCCGGTGGATTTGACGGCAGTGGAGACAAAGGTCGCAGTCGGGTGCTTGTCGACGTTGAGGAAATCGCCGCTGCGCAGGTGCTTGTCACGCTCAGCATGGTTGGAGTCGACGCTGGCGGTGTTGATGGAAACGCTGACGCTGCTGGCTTCCGGCTTGGCGGCATCGAAGCTGAACTTGCCGTCGAAGTCCTTGAAGGTGCCGTACAGCCAGCTGTAGCCGAGGTGGCTGATCTTGAAGTTGATGAAGGCATGCTGGCCCTGCTTGTCGATGGCGTAATCAGCCGCCAGGGCTTGTTGGGCAAACAGGGCAGCGCCCAGGGTCAGGGCAGCGAAGGATTGCTTCAGCATCGGGTTTTCTCCTTGTGGGACGGTGAGGTCAGCGTTATGTACGACCGAACATGCGCACCAGGGTGGCATCACGGTCGATGAAATGGTGTTTGAGAGCGGCCAGGGCATGCAGACCAGCGAAGATCACCAGCCCCCAGGCCAGGTATTCGTGCACGACGCCGGCCAGGTCTTCCTGATCGGGCAGGCTGGTCAGGGTCGCCGGCACCTCGAACAGGCCGAACACGGCGATGCCACGGCCATCGGCGGTAGAAATCAGATAGCCGGAGAGCATCAGGGCGAACAGGCCGACATACAGCAGCAGATGACCGGCCTTGCTGGCCAGGCGGGTATGCGCATCATGGCTGGGCAACGCCTGCGGGGAGGGACTCAGAAAACGCCAGAGCACACGCAGCAGCATCAGCGCGAAGAGGGTGATGCCGATGCTCTTGTGCAGGTCGGGCGCCGTGCGGTACCAGCTGCTGTAGTAGTCCAGGCCGACCATCCACAGGCCCAGGCCGAACAGGCCAAACACGGCAACAGCCACCAGCCAGTGCAAAAGAATGCTGGTCAGACCATAGGTACGCGGGGAATTACGCCATTGCATTAGCCGAATGCTCCATCAAGAGATGCTGCTAGCCTAGCGGCAATAATGCGAATGAAAAGCGCAAATCTTCGCTGTGAAATATCGAGTAACCTGATCGTTCGGCCAACACCCCGGCAGGGCCAGGCATCACAGGCTCTGCACAGAAGGGTCCTGAAGCAGCAAAAGCCTGAGTGACTGCTGCTGCCCCGCCGCCCTCTGATAGGCTTGGCGGATCAATGAGGAGAGAGCCCATGGGCCTGAATGTCGACTGGATGCAGCGTGACCTGAACGTGCTCTGGCACCCCTGCACGCAGATGAAAGACCACGAGACCCTGCCGCTGATTCCGATCAAACGTGGTGACGGTGTCTGGCTGGAAGACTTCGAAGGCAAGCGCTATCTGGATGCCGTCAGTTCCTGGTGGGTCAATGTGTTCGGCCATGGCAATCCACGTATCAACCAGCGCATCCGCGACCAGCTCGACCAACTGGAGCACGTGATGCTCGCCGGCTTCACCCATCAACCGGTCATCGAGCTGTCCGAGCGGCTGGTGCAGATCACCCCACCGGGGCTGGACCGGGTGTTCTACGCCGATAACGGCTCCTCCGGTATCGAAGTGGCGCTGAAGATGAGCCACCACTACTGGATCAACAACGACCAGCCCGCCAAGAAGCGCTTCGTCACCCTGACCAACAGCTACCACGGCGAGACGGTGGCGGCCATGTCGGTGGGCGACGTGGCGCTGTTCACCGACACCTACAAGGCGCTGCTGCTGGATACCATCAAGGTGCCCAGCCCGGACTGTTATCTGCGCCCCGAAGGGATGAGCTGGGAAGAACATTCGCGGAACATGTTCGCCGCCATGGAACAGACCCTGGCCGAACATGCCCACGAAGTCGCGGCAGTGATAGTCGAGCCGCTGATCCAGGGCGCCGGTGGCATGCGTATGTACCACCCGGTGTACCTGACTCTGCTGCGCGAGGCCTGCGACCGCTATGGTGTGCACCTGATTCACGACGAGATCGCCGTCGGCTTCGGCCGTGCCGGAACCCTGTTTGCCTGCGAGCAGGCCGGTATCACCCCGGACTTTCTGGTGCTGTCCAAAGCCCTGACCGGCGGCTACCTGCCGATGGCGGCCGTGCTGACCACCGACCAGGTGTATCAGGCCTTCTACGACGACTACGCCACCCTGCGCGCCTTCCTCCATTCGCACACTTACACCGGCAACCCGCTGGCCTGCGCCGCCGCTCTGGCCACGCTGGATATCTTCGAGCAGGACAACGTCATCGAGAAGAACAAGGCGCTCGCCGCCCGCATGGCCAGTGCCACCGCGCACCTGGCCGACCACCCGCATGTCGCCGAAGTGCGCCAGACCGGCATGGCCCTGGCCATCGAGATGGTGCAGGACAAGCCAGGCAAAACGCCCTATGCCTGGCAGGAGCGCCGTGGTCTGGCAGTGTACCAACACGCCCTGACACGCGGCGCCCTGCTGCGCCCGCTGGGCAGCGTGGTGTACTTCCTGCCGCCTTACGTGATCACTCCGCAGCAGATCGACTTTCTGGCCGAGGTGGCGTCCGAAGGCATCGACCTGGCCACCCGCAACAGGGTAAGCGTGAGCGTCGCCGCCGACCTGTATCCCAATCACCGCGATCCGGGTTAACAGGCGCGCGTCTTGGGTGGACGTTTGGAAAGCGCTCACCACCTCCGCCCGGTCCCGGCCGCTAAAATCCGCGCCTCTGTCCCAGGTTTCTGCCCATGCGCCTATCCCGCTTTTTTATCGACGCCCCGCTTTCCCTTGGCCAGCATGAGCTGCCGGAAGCACAGGCGCACTACATCGGCCGGGTACTGCGACATGCCGTGGGCGACGCCGTGCAGCTGTTCGACGGCAGCGGCCAGGAATACCGTGGCGAGCTGATCGAAGTGGGCAAGAAAAGCGTCCGCGTGGAGCTCACCGAGCAGTTCAACGGCCTCAGCGAGTCGCCGCTGCGCGTACACCTCGGTCAGGGCCTGTCGCGGGGCGAACGCATGGATTGGGCCATTCAGAAGGCCACCGAACTGGGCGCCGCCGAAATCACGCCCATTGTCAGCGAGCGCTGCGAGGTACGCCTGAAAGACGAGCGCGCCGACAAGCGCATGAGCCACTGGCGTCAGGTGGCCATCAGCGCCTGCGAACAGTGTGGCCGCTCGGTGCTGCCGCAGATTAACCCGCCGCTACTTCTGGCCGACTGGCTCACACAGGTCGAGGCCGAGCTCAAGCTGGTTCTGCACCCGGTGGCCGAGCCCCTGCAGAGCCATGCCAAACCCGGCACGCTGGCCTTTCTCATCGGGCCCGAAGGCGGCCTGAGCGAAGCGGAAGTGCTGCGGGCTACTGACTCCGGCTTTCATCCCGCCCGCCTGGGCCGCGGGTGTTACGCACGGAAACCGCCCCGGTGGTCGCGCTGGCCGTGGCCCAGCAGCTGTGGGGCGATTTCTGAGCAGGCATGGTCCACCGCGACCGCCCCGCGGTGCCTGCACCCAGCCCTTTTAGTCGCCTGTGCCGCAGAAGATGCGGAATATCGACACTAAGAGTTGAAGTCACGCCATGCCTGCTGTGACGGCCTGCGTTTTGCAATAAATTCGCGTCCTTGCCCAACCCATCCGGCGGCAAATGGCATATCACCGGGCCGCCTACCGCGCCCGGTCCTACCCAATACGAAAGCCGCCATGGCCCGCCCCTCCACAAGAGGCCGTGCCAACAGGTGGTACAGGAGCACTCTGCATGCTTGATCTGGTCAACACACTCAATGGACTGGTCTGGAGCCCGGCACTGATTTATCTGTGCCTGGGCGTGGGTCTGTACTTCTCCCTGCGCGGGCGTTTTCTTCAGGTTCGCCACTTCAAGGAAATGATCCGCCTGATGTTCATTGGCCGCTCCGATGAGCACGGCATCACCTCGTTCCAGGCCCTGACCATGACCCTGGCCGGCCGGGTCGGTACCGGTAATATCGCTGGCGTGGCCACCGCCATCACCTTTGGCGGCCCGGGTGCGGTGTTCTGGATGTGGATGGTGGCCTTCCTCGGCGCCAGCTCGGCTTTCGTCGAGTCCACCCTGGGCCAGGTCTATAAGGAGAAACTTGACGGCCAGTACCGCGGTGGTCCGGCGTTCTACATCGAGCGCGGCCTGGGCATGAAGTGGTACGCGCTGATCTTCGCTGTGGTTACCATCTTTGCCTGCGGCGTGCTGCTGCCGGGCGTGCAGGCCAACTCCATCGCCGCCGGCGTGCAGAACGCCCTGGGTATCCACCCCAACACCACAGCCGGCGTGCTCGCCATCATGCTGGGCCTGATCATCTTCGGTGGCGTCAAACGCATCGCCACCTTTGCCGAGGTGGTGGTTCCATTCATGGCGCTGGGCTACATCATCGTGGCCTGCGTCATCGTTGCCCTGAACATCAGTGAATTGCCGGGCGTTATCAGCCTGATCCTCAAGAGTGCCTTCGGCCTGGATGCCGGCTTCGGCGCCATCATGGGCCTGGCCATCATGTGGGGCGTCAAGCGTGGCGTTTACTCCAACGAAGCAGGCCAAGGTACCGGGCCGCATGCATCCTCGGCAGCCGCGGTAAGCCACCCGGCCAAGCAGGGCCTGGTGCAGGCTTTCTCGGTGTACGTCGACACCCTGTTTGTCTGCTCAGCCACCGCCTTCATGCTGCTGATCACCGGCCAGTACAACGTTCAGGCACCGGATGGCAGCGCCCTGTTCACCGGCATCGCCGGCGTCGCGGCAGGCCCGGGCTACGTACAGACGGCGATGGAGAACATCATGCCGGGCTTTGGCTCGTACTTCGTTGCGATAGCCCTGTTCTTCTTCGCCTTCACCACCATCGTCGCCTACTACTACATCGCCGAGACCAACATCGCCTACATCAACCGGACGGTTAAGCGTCCCTGGCTGACCCTGGTGCTGAAGTTCGCGATTATCGCGGCCACTGTGTATGGCACGGTGAAGACTGCCGATCTGGCCTGGGGGCTGGGCGATCTGGGTGTGGGCCTGATGGCCTGGCTGAACATCATTGCCATCATCCTGATGCACAAGGTCGCCTACGTCTGCTTGAAGGACTACGAGGCGCAGCAAAAGGAAGGCAAGGACCCGGTCTTCCACCCGGAAAAGCTCGGCATCAAGAATGCCGATTACTGGAGCGGAAACCGCTCTGAGGAAAACCTCAAGGCTGAACTGCAGGAACTGGGCGAAACACCCAAGTCCTGATAGCAGCCAGCAAAAAGCCCCGGCGCCCGCCAACCCGCAAGGGTTGCCCGGGCGACCGGGGCTTTGTTTTAGCTCGGGGAAATCAGATCAGGCCGGCATCCGCCAGTTTCTGCTCCAGCGCCACCAGATCGGGGATCTTCACGATCTGCTCATTGACCAGTGCCGCTCCCAGCTCCAGCGGCGCCAGAGGTGCGCTGGCCGGAGCCAGATTGGCGTCGACCTTGACCGAGTGCGGAATGCCCTGCACCAGCAGGGCGATGAATTTGACATGTTCACGCGCACCCAGCGCATTGAGCACCGCGACGCGAGCGCCACTCGCCACCTTGGCCTCACCGTCGGAAGCTGCTTCGAACGACAGCAGTGGCAGGCGCAGGTCACGCCAGGCCACCTGACCCAAGAACCAGTTGGGCATGCCCTCGCTGGCCTGTGGCGCACGATAGGGAATCAGCTCGGCCACCGCCACGTTGGGCAGCAGCAGGGTACGGTCGGCCAGCGGCACCAGCAGGCCGGTCAGATGACTGCTCTGCTGGACGCTCGGCTGATTGCTCTGCTGAACGGAAACTTGGCTCATCGATCACTCCAGGATACGGCAAACGGCGGGCACAAGAGGCCCACCGGCAAATAGCTCAATTGACCTGGGCCGCCAGGTGGTTGACCAGGGCCTCGGCCAGCTCGCGCGGGTCACCGCTGAACTCGCTGTAGCCACCCTCGCGCAGACTGTCGGGCATGCTCGGGCAGGCACAGGAATCGGCTTTCTGCGTCCAGATCAGCCCGCCCTGACGCCGAACATAGGCCGCCGCCGCGCTGCCATCGGACCCCATGCCACTGAAGGCAATGACCCCGCACTGGGCGCCGTACTGCTGCGCCAGATTGAGCATCATCTGGTCGATCGACGGGCTGTAGGGCTCGGGCCAGGCACAGTCTGCAACCTGCATCTGCCCTGCCTCGCTGAAACGCAGCTCATGGCTGATTGGCACCACGATGACTTCACCATTGCGCACGCTGTCGCCATCACGCACCGGGTTCACATGCCACTGGCTATGCCGGCCCACCGCCTGCGGCAGACTGGCCTCGAAGCTGGCATCGATGTGCTGGGCATAGACAAACCCGACCGGCAGACCACCCGGCAAGACATCGAGGAAAGCCTTGACCGCCGCCGGGCCACCCAGTGAGGCCGCCAGCAGCCACACCTGCTTGGCCGGCTCGCCAGCCACCAGCGGCGTGGCCGCCAGTTCCTGCGGCAGTCCCAGACGGGTGGTGCGTTGTGCTTCGTTGAGCAGCGCCTCCAGGCTCGGCCCCACTGCCTGGGCGGGGTCACCGACCAGACGCTTGAGCTTGCCGAACAACCGGCGCTCCCAGCGCGGATAGTTTTCCGAATGACGCTCCGGGGCGTGCCCCTCACCGAACAGCACCGGGGCGCTGGCATGCTCCAGCAGGCTGTCGACCAGCGGCGACTCTTCGGACTGAGCCAGATCCACCAGCCACAGGTCGGTCTCACAGCCGCTCAGGGCTTCCTGATCCAGTCGCGCCGGGTCGGAGTTGAGCACCACCTGATAGCCGTTCCCGGCCAAGGCCTGCTGCAACACATGGCGCTGCAGCGAGGTATCGGCAATGACGGCAATGCGCGCAGCGGTTTTATCAGTCATGGGCTTTAACCAGATTCTGGATGGTTTCGAGCAACAGCGACTCCTGATACGGCTTGCCGAGGTACTCGTTGACGCCGATAGCCAGGGCACGCTCACGGTGTTTGTCACCGGTACGCGAGGTAATCATGATGATCGGCAGATCCTTCAGGCGCTCATCGTGACGAACAAGGGTTGCCACCTCAAAGCCGTCCATACGCGGCATTTCGATGTCGAGCAGCATGATGTCCGGCTTGTGCTCCTGCAGCTGAGCGATGGCATCCACCCCGTCCTTGGCCGTCACCACGTTCATGCCGTTGCGCTCCAGAAGACGCGAGGTAACCTTGCGCACGGTCACCGAGTCGTCCACCACCATGACCAGGGTCGGCCGGTCGCGCTCGACCTCCGCCTCGGTCGGACCAACACGAAGCGCACGCGGCATCTGGGCAATTGCATGAGCGTGAAGAACCCGGATGGTGGCCAGCAGGTCGAGAATCACCACCACGCGGCCGTCACCGAGGATGGTGGCACCGGAGATGCCATGCACAGCAGCGAACTGCGCACCGAGGCTCTTCACCACGATTTCACGTGAGCCCGCCAGGCTGTCCACCTGCACCGCCACGGCATGTTCAGCCGAGCGCACCAGAATCACCGGCAGTGGCAGGCTCTGGCCGACCAGCTTGGGCTGCTGGCCGTTATCCAGCAGCTCGCCGAGGTATTTCAGTTCGTAGGCCTGCCCCGCATACTCGAAACGCGGCGCATCGACCTGCCCGTCCTCACGCTTGTACAGCTCCTCCAGCTCGTACGGCGAAACGCGCACGATACCTTCGATGGTGTTCAGCGGGATGGCGTAGAGGTCTTCACCCGAGTACACCATCAGCGCGCGGTTGACCGACACGGTAAAGGGCAGGCGGATGGTGAAGGTAGTGCCCTGTCCGGCAGTCGAATCGATGCTCATGCTGCCGCCGAGCTGTTTGACCTCGGAGTGCACCACGTCCATGCCGACGCCGCGACCGGAGATCTGCGTAACCTTCTCGGCTGTGGAGAAACCGGCCTCGAGGATGAACTGCAGCACCTCATGATCCGACAGGCTGCTGTCGGCATCCATCAGGCCGCGTTCGATGGCCTTCTTGCGCACAGCCTCCAGCTTGATGCCGCCGCCGTCGTCGGCCAGGGTCAGGACGATATCGCCCCCCTCGCGGCCGAGGTTGAGGCGTATGGTGCCCACCTCACTCTTGCCGGCGGCCAGACGCTGTTCGGGACGCTCGACACCGTGGTCCACGGCGTTGCGCAGCATGTGTTCCAGCGGCGCAACGATACGTTCCAGCACGGTACGGTCCATTTCACCCTCGGCGTTACCGACGATGAACTCGACCTGCTTGTTCAGCTCACCCGCCACCTGACGGACGATCCGGCGCAGACGCGGTACCAGACGGTCGAACGGCACCATGCGGGTGCGCATCAGTCCTTCCTGCAGCTCGGTGTTGACCCGGGCCTGCTGCAGCAGCAGGGTTTCCGCGTCACGGTTCTTGGCCGCCAGGGTTTCCTTCAGATCGAGCAAGTCGGACGCCGACTCGAACAGCGCCCGCGACAGTTGCTGCAGGTGCGAGTGACGGTCCATTTCCAGCGGGTCGAAATCTTCGTAGCCTGCACGCTCGGCTTCGGCCTGGTAGCGGCTGAGAATCTGCGCCTGGGTTTCGGTATCCAGACGGCGCAGCTGATCACGTACCCGCTCGATGGTCGCTTCCATCTCGCTCAGGGTGTAACCGACGTCACTGACCTGCTGCTCGACCCGGCCACGGAAGATCGAAGTCTCACCCGCGAGGTTGACCAGCCCCTCGAGCAGTTCCGCCGGAACCTTGACCATTTCCTGCGGAGCACGGCGGGACGCTGCCTCCAGCGCCGCCTCCTGAGCACGCTGCACGAAGGGCAGAACCTTGGCCGCCGACGGCAGCATCTGCGCCGAGCTGGCCGCCGCAATGATCGGGCTGTCGAGCTTAGGGTTCGCCGGTAGATAGTCCACAGCCGGAGCACCCACAGACACGTCAGCGCGCGGCGCCGGCGCCTGCAGGCTCTGATTGACCCGCTCGCGCAGCTGTTCTACACCGGCCTGCAAACCTTCCAGTCCGGACTGCACATCAGCATGCAGGCTTTCCGGCCATGGCTGACCCTGACGCTGCGCCTCGGTCAGGTGCTGCTCCAGATCATGGGCCAGATCACCCAGTTGTTTTTGTCCGGCCAGGCGGGCACCGCCTTTGAGGGTGTGCAGCACACGCAACAGTTCGGCGACCGGCGCTTCATCGGCAGGATTGTCCTGAAGCTGGTTACTCGCCTGTTCCAGGGCCTCCAGCAGGTCATCCGCTTCCTCCAGGAAGATATCGAGGATATCGGCGTCGGCTTCGTCATCCACCGCAGCCACTGGCGCCAGCGGCTCCAGATGAACACTGGTCGGCACGCTGAGCTGTTCATCCGGATTGGCCCGGAAGCGCTTGATGGTGTCGATCAGCGCCTGACCGTCAGGAATCGCCTGCTGATCACGCACGGCCTCCAGCATCTCAGCCAGACGGTCCTGACAGGCCTGGAGCAGGGTGAACAGCTCGGGGCTTGCGCGCAGACGACCGCCGCAAAGACCCTCGTAGAGGAATTCCAGCTCATGGGCGAGATCGCCGATTTCGCGGATCTCGGCCATGCGCGCACCACCCTTGAGGGTATGCAGATCGCGCTGCAGGGACTCGACCTCAAGAGTGTTGTCGACATTTTCCATCCAGCGCTGCAGGGCGGCGCCGGCGCTCTCAAGGATGTCGAAGCCCTCTTCCAGGAAAATCTCGACCAGTTCCTGATCACGCTCATCCAGCACCACCGGCGTCTGCGTATGACTGACGGGCGCCACCTCAACAACCGGTTCGGCAACCACCTCGGCGACGCTCAACGGCTCTTCGTCGGCAGGCAGAGTCTCCTCAAGCTCAACCAGCGGCAGAGCTGCCTCGGCGACGGGCTCATGCTCGGCTTCGAGCACCGGCCACTCTTCAGCCTCAACCAGCAGCGAGGAATCCTCGTCTGCCGCCTGCAGCTCGGCCACCTCAGCAACCGCGTCACTTTCCGGCGCCTGCGGCTCTTCAACCAGTTCGAGCACAGGCCACTCTTCGGCCTCGGCCAGCAAGGGCTGATCATCCGCGGCGCCCAGTTCGATCTCCGTTTCCGGCTCGGTGGCCACCTCGACATCGGCCAGCACTGGCTCAACCGCTTCCTCTCTTACCTCAGGCGCAGGTGTAGCCTGCTCTGCCTGCGCGTCAGGCAGCGGCGAAGCACCGCCGGACTTGCGGAACGCCAGAATGGTGCCGATCAGCTCCTGCGGATCACGCAGACCGCGACCGGCCTGCAGTTGATCCAGCTGCTGGGCCAGGCAGTCATGACTCTGCTGCAGCAGGCCGGCGAGCGCCGGGGAGAATTGATAACGACGATCCACCAGACCTTCGTAGAGCGACTCCAGCTCATGGGCCAGATCACCAATCGGTCGAATCTCTGCCATGCGCGCACCACCCTTGAGGGTGTGCAGGTCACGCTGCAGGGCTGCCAGCGGGCTGGCGTTGTCCGGCTGCTGCAACCAGCGATCCAGTGCCTGAGCCGCGCTGTCGAGAATATCGAAGGCTTCCTCCAGGAAGATTTCGACCATCTCCTGATCCAGAGCGCCCATCTCGCTGATCACCGGCGCCGCCTGAGGTTCGGCCACCTGCGGTTCAGAGACGTCTACCACCGGCTCGATTTCAGGCTCGGGCTGTACCAGCTCGGCAACAGGCTCCGGCAATTCAGGTGCTGCGACGTCGACCAGCTCCTCAATCAGGAGATTCTGCTCGGGACTCAACAGCGCCAGTTGCTCGTCCGACAGCGCACTGGCCAGCAAGGCGCGCAGGGCGGCTTCACGCTCAGGCTGAGCGGTCACCTCAAGGCCGGCCGCCACCTGATCCATCATGCTGATCAGTGCTTCGTGGGCCTGCTCGGCCTCGCTGAAGAAGGTTTCGCTGACCGCCAGACGGCCGTCTTCCACCTTGCCGTAGATGTCCAGCAACAGCCCACTGAGCGCTTCAATCTGTGGCAACTCGGCCATCTCGGCGCCACGGCCGAGGGTGGTCAGCTCTTCCAGCAGGGCACCCAGCTCCTGGCGCTCGGCCGGATGCGCGCGCCACTGGCGCAGCAGGTCTTCGGCATCGAGGAGAATATCCATGCCCTCGGCCAGGAAGATCGAAATCAGTTGCGGGTCACGCACCACACCGGCAGCGACCTGACGCGACTGCTCGGCCGCATCGAGGCGCTCATGATGCAGTTGCTGAATACGTGCGAGCAGCTCGGCAGTGCCTTCGATAGGCGCCAACCCCTGGCTGCTCAATTCATTCAGGCCTTTGCGCAGCAGCTTGCCGGCATCGCGCAGCAACTCGGCTTCCGCGAGGTCAACCTGCAGCAGGTTGGCCTTGAACTCCTTAACCAGTTTTTCCAGCGGCGTGGCAATCTCCGCAATCGGCAGGATGCCGGCCATGTGCGCGCTGCCCTTGAGTGTATGCAGCGAGCGCTGCAGCTCATCGGTGACCGGCTGCGGCAGTTCGCGGTCACACTGGGCCAGGAAGGCGTCCAGATTGTCGAGATGGAACTCGGCCTCACCACTGAAAATCTCCAGCAGCTGCGGATCGAGCAGCTCCTCTGCGGCTGCAGCAACCTCAATATCAGGTTCTGCGGCCTCAAGCGGGCTCTGACCGGAAAGCACTGCAACGGCCTCTTCTGCCGCCTCTTCAGCGGTCTCCAGGCCTGCATCGTCGGATTGCGCCGCAGCAAAAGCCGGGACCGCCTCACCCTTGGCCAGCGCATGGGCAGTGGCCGCCAAGTGGTCGACATCGTCACGTTGACGCTGCTGCTTGGCGGCATACTCGTCGACCAGCGCCGGCATCAGGGCGACCACATCGGCCACCACCTGCTGCACGGCATCACCCGGCTGGATACTGCGATCGAGCACGCGGTTAAGCATGTTTTCGATCGACCAGGCCAGTTCGCCGATGACCAGAGCGCGAACCATGCGACCACTGCCCTTGAGGGTGTGGAAGGCACGCCGGACTTCGGTCAGGGCCTCCTTGTCGTCGGTATTCGCACGCCACTGCGGCAGGTACTCATTAATGGTTTCGAGGACCTCGGCCGCTTCCTCGATGAACACTTCCTGCAGCTCATCGTCAATCGGCTCTTCATCGGCCGGCGGCGGCAGCAAGCTCGGCGGGACGTCCCGGGCCGGCGGATTGATCGCCTGCACCGGCGCGGCCATCACATCGGCCATGCTCAGCGGTTTTTCCTGCGGAGCAGCAGGTTCAGCTACCGCGATGGGCTCCGGCAGCTCGACTTCGGGCAGCTCCAGCTCGGCAATCTCGCTTTCGCTCCAGCTCAGCGGCGCGGCATCAACGGCTTGCTCCAGGCTATCCAGGCTGAGCAGCTCATCGGCTGGCAACTCGCCCTCAACCGGTGCCCAGGCATCGGTAGGTTCCGTGACGCCACTGGCTTCCAGCTCAAGGCTGTCCAGTGACAGGTCGCCGAGACTGAGGTCCTCTGCAACCTCGATAGCCGGCTGCGACTCGCCTTCTGCCGCAACGTCCTCTGTCAGCTCTAATGCCGGCAGCTCATCAAGCAATTCGAACGTCAGCGGCTCGCTGCCGGACGCTTCGCTCTGCAGCGGAGCCTCGTCCAGCCAGGGCTGAGTCTCTGTGGGGGCAGCCATTTCCTCAGATTCGGCCAGCGGCAGAGTGAAATCGATTTCCTCTTCCGCATCAGCAGCCGCGTCAGGCTCGGACGCGACGTCTTCGCTGCCGATCATCTCCAGCTCATCCAGCGGATCGACCAGTGGCGCCGGCGCTTCCTCGGGCTCAGGCTCATCAAGGATCGAGCGCTGCGGCTTGAGTGAGTAGCCGAGGGTTTCCAGGCTTTCCTCGGCCACATCGAGAATCAGGTCGCCCTGACTGGCGTTGTCCTCGGCCAGGCGCTCGAGGTAATACTCCACGCTGGTGATGGCGTCTGCCAGGGTATCCAGGCTCTGCCAGTTCGGCACCGCCTTGCGCACCAGCAGTTGCTCCTGGATGTAACGATTGCAGGCATCCAGCAGCGCGGCTGCACGCGCCAGCGGAATCATCGCCAGACCACCACGAACCTGGGTCAGCAGCTCCGGCACACGGGCCAGATGCTCATGGTTCCACTGCGAGGCAATAAACTCGATGATCGCGTCCTTGGCCTGTTCCAGGCCGGTGCGCGCTTCTTTGATCACCAGCTGATGGATCTGCGCCACATCGGTAGTCGGCAGATGCTGCTCGTCGTTCGAACCGTCATCGGCGGGTCCGACCATGCCGGCCAGTGTCGCTTCCACGTACAGCAGCGCACCCGCCACATCCATCAGTACCGCATCATTGGGCTCGCGCTGCCCCTGAGCCAGTCCGTGCAGGACGTCCAACTGATCCAGAATGACCTTGCGCGGCTGACCAAAGCCCAGCACGGCCAGGGTATCGGCGATCTGCTTGAGCGGCGCCAGCATGCCTTCCAGTTCTGCCACGCCGCTGCGGTCGCTGCGTACGAACAGATCGAGACTGTCCTTTACCCGCACCAGCTCTTCGCAAAGGGCGGTAACCACCGAACGCATCGCATCGCGGTCGGGACCGGCCATGCGGGCGCGCTCCTCGTCGACCACAGACGAAGCCGGCAAGGCCTCATCGAGGCGATACTGTTCTTTCAGGGCACGAATGCGAGGCGATTCGCTCTCCGCCTTGGCCACATAAAACAGCAGGTTCTTGCTCAGCTCGTCCGGAGCACGCTGATTGAAGCCCTCGGCACCCTGCTCGACCAGACGCTTGAGCTCATGGTCAACCTGACGCAGCAGGGTGCGCACCGAGGTGCCGTTCTGCACACTGCCATTGGCCAGGCCTTCGACGATGCCCGAAGCGATCTGCCACAGCGGCCCCAGCGGGGCTTCGCGGCACAGACTTTCCAGGCGGGCGAACACACGCGCCATGTAACCCAGATTGGTAGCCAGATCCTGATTGCGGATGACCCCGACCAGCGCCATCTGCAGCATCTGCCGCAGCTTGCGCAGCAGTACGGGTAGTTCAGCGGTGCGCAACTGGGCCAGGGCGTCCAGTGTCAGGGCTTCCTGGCGGGAGGACATGTCCGGAGAGAACAGGCTGGTTTCGGAGAGCAGGCTGTCGCCACGGGCAGCACGCAGGTCGTTGAGCAGCGGCAACAGCACCAGCGGCAGGTCACGGCGGGCGGTCTGGATGCGGTCCAGATAGATCGGCAGCTGCAGGATGGCCTGCATCAGCACTTCCAGCGCCTCGCGCTGGTTGCTGGCACGGCCTTCGACCAGAGCCTGGGTCAGGTGCTCCATCTCCTCGGCAAGCAGCGCAGCCCCATAGAACTCGACCATCTGCAGGGTGCCGAGCACCTGATGCACATAGGTCTGGCAGAAACGCAGCCGCGTTGAATCCTGCGGATTCTCGACAAACGCTTCCAGGGCCTGGCGCGCCTGTTTCAGTGTCTCGGCGATTTCACCTTTGACCCACTCCAGGGCGACATAGTCGTGCCGATCACCCATACCGACTCCGCTGCTCATAAAATCTTCCGGGTAAATGCCAGCACGCGTTCATCTGCTACCGCTTCCAGTTCGGGGTGCTGCCACTCGGCCACCTCCCCCACACCGATCACCAGCAGGCCTCCGGGAACCAGACGCTCAACCAGACGGTTGAGCAGTTCACGGCGCCGCCAGCGGCGGAAATAGATCAACAGGTTCTGGCAAAAAATCACGTCCATATCGGACATAGGCGCCTTGGCCACGTCCAGTACATTCAGGCGAGCACAACAGACTCGCTCAGTCAGCGCCGGGACAACCTGAAAGCGGCCATCCTCCCGCACTGCGAAATAGCGTTCGCACAACTCCGCATCCAGCTGCTCAAGTCGTCGCGCCGCATAAGCGGCCTCACGCGCCTTGCTCAGGGCGTTGAGACTGATATCGGTCCCGGTCACGCCGAACTGGCCCGCCCACTCACTGTCCTTCAACACCTCGGCGGCGCAGATGGCCATGGAGTAGGGCTCTTCACCGCTGGAACAGCCTACGCTCCACAGCGTCCAGGGTCGCGGCACTCCTTCACGTTCGAGGCGGCCCTCAAGGTATTCCCTGAGCACATCGAAAGACGGTGGATGACGAAAGAAACGGGTTTCCTGAACAGTCAGGCGATCCAGCAGGGTCGACCACTCGACAGCGCCACGCGGCCCCTCCAGCACCTGCTGGTAATACAGGCTGTAGTCACTCAAGCCGAGCTCGCGCATACGCGCGGTCAGGTTGGTCTGCAAAAAGGCACGACGCTGCTCACTGATGACCAGACCGGTACGCTGCTCCAGCAGCGTCTGCCAGTCCTGGAATTGTGCAGGCGTCATTTCGGCCACGGGTTGCAAGGCCCAGATGGCGCTTGGCTGCATGCCTTGGCCCTCGCTCATGGTCGCTTGACGGCGGCCTGCTCAGGCCGCCGCGCCTCCGCAGATCAGGCCTGTTCCGGTGCGTCAGGCAGGTTGAAGCCCGATACCGACTTACGCATCTCACTGGCCATCTTGGCCAGGTTACCAATGCTTCGTGCGGTGGCGGTGGTACCGGCCGAGGTCTGCGAGGTGATCTCCTGGATCACGTTCATGGTGTTGGAGATGTGACCAGCCGACGATGCCTGTTGGCGGGCGGCATTGGAGATGTTCTGAATCAAGGCCGCGAGGGTCTTGGATACCTTTTCAATCTCTTCCAGGGCCACACCCGCGTCCTGGGCCAGACGGGCACCACGGACCACTTCGGAGGTGGTCTGCTCCATCGAGATAACCGCTTCGTTGGTGTCGGTCTGAATCGTCTTAACCAGAGCCTCGATCTGCTTGGTTGCAGCGGAGGAACGTTCCGCGAGGCGCTGTACTTCGTCCGCTACCACGGCGAAGCCCCGGCCGGCGTCACCCGCCATGGAGGCCTGGATCGCCGCGTTAAGAGCCAGAATGTTGGTCTGGTCAGCAATGTCGTTAATCAGGCTAACGATGTCACCGATCTCCTGGGACGATTCACCCAGTCGCTTGATCCGCTTGGAGGTGTCCTGGATCTGCTCACGGATGTTATCCATGCCGGTGATGGTGTTATGCACCACCTCGTTACCCTTGTTGGCAATGGCTACCGAACGTTCCGCTACCGCGGTGGACTCGGAGGCGTTCGCCGATACCTGGTCAATCGACACGGCCATTTCGTTGATCGCCGCGGAAGCACCGGCAATTTCCTGCGCCTGGTGCTCGGATGCCTCGGCCAGGTGCATCGCCGTGGCCTGGGTTTCCTGGGCCGCGGCCGCTACCTGCACGGCGGTCTGGTTAATCGTGGCTACCAGATCACGCAGCTGGTCGATCGAGTAGTTGATGGAGTCAGCGATCGCACCAGTGAAGTCCTCGGTTACGGTCGCTTGTACGGTCAAGTCACCGTCGGCGAGGTCGGCAATTTCGTCGAGCAGACGCAGAATCGCGGCCTGGTCACGTTCAGATTTCTCTTCACGCTCAGCCAGACGGGTACGGGTGGTCTGTACCATGACCAGACCGATCAGGATGATCGAGGCCAGCGCCAGGGCACCCAGCACATAACCGGCGATGGTGTTGAAGTAACGACCACTGGCAAGGTTTTCGAAGCCAACTGCCAGAGAGGACGCTTTATCCAGCTGGGTTTGCGACTCGGTGAAGATGGTATTGGCAGACTCACGAACCTGGAACAGTTCGGGCGAGGTTTCCAGAATTTCGTCTACCGAACCGGATACAAACTCGAACAGTTCGGAAATCTCGGCCAAACGCTCCAGGGCTTCCTCGTTGGTCACCTTGGAAATCGACATGGCAGCATTGCCCTCGACCATGCCAACCAGTACGCGACCGAACAGACTGGCGTCACGACCAAAACTGTCGGCGGCCTGAACAGAGTCCTGGTCACCCGCGAGCACTTTGTTCACCGAACCGAGGATACGCTCCGCCAGCAGCGACTGGCGCTGGGCTACCGAAACCTGATCGGCGGGCGCTTCGTTTTCCAGCAGGATGTCAACGACTTCCTCGTACTCGACCTGCAGCTGCGGAATGGTTTCGGCGAGGGTGGCAGCTACCTGGTGCAGCGACAGTACAGTCTGCTCACTGGCCAGAATGGCGTCGGCGTTCTGACGCAGGCCATCCCAGTCCTTCTGCACGGCATCCATCTCGGCCTTCACCGCCTCGGGAGCAGCAGGCAGACCAGTGGCGTCGTCACCCTTGGAGAGAATATTCCAGCGCTTCTCGAAGTCATTACGCGCCTGCTTCAACAGGGCAAAGGCCTCGGCTTTACCAGCCGCCGCTTCGGTGGCGTTCTTCGCGATGTTCTGCGACAGCACGCGCAGCTCACCGGCATGGCTGATGTACTGCTTGTCGTACTCTGCCTGAGTGCCGAGATAGAAGAAGTTGGCAAACAGCAGCACGATGGAGATCACCAGGACTGCGAAGAGTCCGGCAATCAGCGTGTTACTGCGCACACCACTGAGGAGATTGCCTGCATCGAGTTTTTTCATTATCTGGCCCTCGCCTGGACCTACCACTTTGGGGTTCCACGTAACGCCAACGAGCCGGAAAACCCGGCCCAACCTGTAAAATCTTGCGTCCTACAGACGCCAAAAGCCCGACTGAATCAGCCGGGCTATACCGCAATATCGAGAAAACCCTGGTGCCTGGCCAGCGCATGCGGACTGAACACCAGCCAGGGCTGCTCACGCTGAAACTGCCCCTGCACGAACGGCAGGATGTTCGCTTCCAGCGGCGGCAACTGCTCGGTGAACGAGTCCACATTGAAGTGCTGCATACCGAACACTTCGTCGACGACCAGACCCGAGAACACGTCCTGATGCTCGACGACCAGAACACGACGCTGCTTGCGCAGTGGTGAAAGCTCACCACCGAAAAAGCCGCACAGATCCATGATCGGCAACAGGCGACCCCGCACATTGGCCACGCCCTTGACCCAACTCTTCACGCCGGGCAGCAAGGTGTAACGCGGCTCATGCAGGACTTCGGTCACTTCCCCCATCGGCGCGACAAACAGCCGCCCGCCCATGCGGAAGCCGATACCACTCCAGGTCTGCACGGTCTCCTGCTGCGACGGCAAGCCGGCAGCCAGAGCGCGACAGCGCTGGTCGATATCACAGAGAAGCTGGAAGGGAGTCTGAGCGTCCGACATGCCGGCCTTATTCTTCTAGTTATGCACAGACCGCAGAGCAGGCTTAAGCCAGAACTGCGCTCAGGGTTTTCAGCAGCGTATCTTCATCCACCGGCTTGGTCAGGTAGTCACGCGCACCCTGGCGCTTGCCCCAGACCTTGTCGGTTTCCTGATCCTTGGTGGTAACGATGATCACCGGAATATGGCTGGTTTCCGGATCCTTGGTCAGCTGACGGGTAGCCTGGAAGCCATTGAGGCCCGGCATGACGATATCCATCAACACGGCATCAGGCTTTTCCTGACGAGCCAAGGCAACGCCATCGGCGCCATTCTCCGCCTTCAGCACCTGATGGCCATGCTTCTCAAGCATAGCCGTCAGTTTGTACATCTCGGTCGGCGAGTCATCAACAATCAAAATTCGAGCCATGGGGTCTCCCATCTGGAAAAGGCACAACGGCCGGGGCCGTACTACTAGGAGGCTTGCTCCACCGGGGTGAAATCAGGGACGTGGGCCTTGATAGCACCGAGCAACTCTTCCTTGCTGAAAGGTTTGGTCAGGTACTGATCAGAGCCAACGATGCGGCCTTTCGCCTTATCGAACAAACCGTCCTTGGAGGACAGCATGATAACCGGCGTTGATTTGAAGGCGCTGTTGTTCTTGATCAGAGCGCAGGTCTGATAACCATCCAGACGCGGCATCATGATATCGACGAAGATGATGCTCGGATGGGAATCGGCAATCTTGGCCAGGGCGTCAAAGCCGTCGACCGCTGTAATGACATCGCAACCCACTTTCTTCAGCAAGGTTTCCGCGGTACGACGAATCGTCTTTGAATCGTCGATCACCATGACCTTCAAACCTTCGGAATGCTGTTCCATGTTCGCCCTACCATCGCCTCGGTGAGTCGTTATTCTTGCGTTATATCAGTGCGCTAAAGGCCCTGCCACCGACGGGCTGCGAGCCAATCGTTCAGTCTTTTTAGCACACTCTCTAAATGCAATCTATAAGCCCCCGGCCCACAAGGTTTTTTCCTTGACCGGAGAACTACCCAGCGCCAACCTGAGCGCCTTTTACATCATTTGCCTGGCCATTCAGCGCCAGTTTCAAGCAGGAGCCGCCATGTCAATTCGTCTGGGCATCGTGATGGACCCCATCGCCAGCATCAGCTTCAAAAAGGACAGCTCGCTGGCCATGCTGCTGGCCGCCCAGGCCCGCGGCTGGCAACTGTTCTACATGGAGCAGCAGGACCTCTACCAGCGCGCCGGACAAGCCCGCGCTCGCCTGCGTCCATTGCGGGTATTCGATGACGCCGCCCGCTGGTTTGAACTCGGCACCGAAGTCGACCAGCCGTTGCAGGATCTGGATGTGATCCTGATGCGCAAGGACCCTCCCTTCGACAACGAGTTCATCTACTCCACCTACCTGCTGGAACAGGCCGAACAAGCCGGCTGTCTGGTGGTCAATCGCCCGCAGAGCCTGCGCGACTGCAACGAGAAGATGTTCGCCACCCTGTTCCCGCAGCTGACGCCACCCACCCTGGTCAGCCGCCGCGCCGACATTCTGCGCGAGTTTGCCAGCGAGCAGCGTGACATCATTCTCAAACCCCTGGACGGCATGGGCGGCTCTTCGATCTTCCGCCATCGCGAAGGTGACCCGAACCTCTCGGTGATTCTCGAAACCCTGACCAACCACGGCAGCCAGCAGATCATGGCGCAGCGCTACCTGCCGGCCATCATCGACGGCGACAAGCGCATCCTGATGATCGACGGCGAGCCGGTCCCGTATTGCCTGGCACGCATCCCGGCGCAGGGTGAAACCCGCGGCAATCTGGCCGCCGGTGGCCGTGGCGAAGCCCGCCCACTGACCGAGCGCGACCTGGAAATTGCCCGTACCGTCGGCCCGGAGCTGCGCAAGCGCGGCCTGCTGTTCGTCGGCCTCGACGTGATCGGCGAGCACCTGACCGAAATCAACGTGACCAGCCCGACCTGCATTCGCGAGATCGACAAGGCCTTCGACACCCGCATTGGCGAACGCCTGATGGATGCCATCGCCGCCAAGCTGGCAGCGCGGACCACTTCATAGACTTTTCTCTGCCCGCTCGGCAGACTGCGCCCATTCGTTTGTGAAGCCGATGCAATGACTGCCGCCACTCCATTACCGCTCCCCAGCAGCACGGTCCGCCCCGCGGACCGTCTCGGCTTCACCCTGCTGATCGCGGCGGTCCTGCACGTTGCACTGATTCTCGGCGTGAGCTTCACCCTGCCTGGGCCCAGCCTGCTGAGCAAATCCCTGGAAATCACCCTGGCCACCTTCAAGAGCGAGGAAAAGCCCAAGGAGGCCGACTTCCTCGCCCAGGACAACCAGCAGGGCAGCGGCACCCTGGAACACAAGGCTGCCCCCAAGACCACCGAGCAGGCCCTGTTTCAGGACACCGAGGTGAAAAAGGTGACCCCGCCGGCCGCGCAGCCCAAGGCCAGTCAGGAAGTCGCCCCCAAAGCCGCGCTGGCCACCCGCGCACCTCAGCCACAGAAGACTCCGGTCAAGCGCGAAGAACAGCAGCCCGAGCCGAACACCCGCCAAGCGCCAACCTTCGACCTGTCGCAGCTCTCCTCGGAAATCGCCAGTCTGGAAGCGCAGCTGGCCGATGAGCGCCAGGCCTACGCCAAGCGCCCGAAGATCCACCGCCTCAACGCTGCCTCGACCATGCGCGACAAGGGCGCCTGGTACAAGGAAGAGTGGCGCAAGAAGATCGAGCGCATCGGCAACCTGAACTACCCGGACGAGGCGCGACGCAAGCAGATCCACGGCTCGCTGCGCCTGCTGGTATCGATCAACCGTGACGGCACCCTGTACGAGGTGCAACTGCTGGAATCCTCCGGCCAGCAGGTGCTCGACCAGGCAGCCATGCGCATCGTGCGCCTGGCCGCGCCCTTCGCCCCCTTCACCGGAGACCTCGCAGACATCGACCGCCTGGAAATCATCCGCACCTGGCGCTTTGAGCGCGGCGACCGCCTCTCCAGCCAGTAATGCGCACAGCGCTTGATGCGCATCGACGCACGACGGAAACTAGCCGCATGAAAAATGCCCAGCAAAGCTTCCTCAAGCACCACTTCCTGATTGCCATGCCGCACATGGCCGACCCTCATTTCGCCCAGACCGTCACCTATCTGGTCGAACACAATGAGCAGGGCGCCATGGGCCTGGTGATCAACCGCCCCAGCGGCCTGCACCTGACGGACATCCTCGAACAACTGCGCCCGGACCAGCCCAGCGCCGAGCGCTGCCAGCTCCAGCCGGTCTACAGTGGCGGCCCGGTGCAGACCGAACGCGGTTTTGTCCTGCACCCGGCCGGCCACAGCTATCAGGCCACCCTGGAGCTGGGTGAGCTGGCGCTGTCCACCTCGCAGGACGTGCTGTTCGCCATGGGTGATGGCGGCGGCCCGGAAAAATCCCTGATCTGCCTCGGTTATGCCGGCTGGGAAGCTGGTCAGCTGGAGGCCGAACTGGCCGACAATGCCTGGCTCAGTTGCCCTGCCGACAGCCGCATCCTCTTCGACATCCCCGCCGACGAGCGCCTGAGCGCCGCGGCGGCCAGCCTGGGCATCAACCTCAGCCTGCTCACGGCACAGGCCGGGCACGCATGAGCGCGCCACGCCTGCTGCTCGGCTTCGATTACGGCACCAAGCAGATCGGCGTCGCCGTCGGCCAGGCCATCACCGGACAGGCGCGCGAACTCTGTGTACTCAAGGCACAGAACGGCGTCCCGGACTGGAACAAGGTCGAAGCCCTGATCAAGGAATGGCAGCCGGACGCCATCGTTGTCGGCCTGCCACTGAACATGGACGGCACGCCCAGCGAAATGAGCGAGCGCGCCGAGAAATTCGCCCGGCGCCTGCATGGCCGCTACCAACTGCCGGTCCACACCCATGATGAACGCCTGACCACCTTCGAGGCCAAAGGCCAACGCCTGGCCCAGGGCCAGCGCGGCGGCTACCGGGACAACCCGGTGGACGCACTGGCCGCAGCCCTGCTGCTGGAAGGCTGGCTCGAACAGCACCCCAACACCTGAAATCCTCCGGAGACGCCATGATTCTGCCCAGCCCCGCCGATCTGCTGCCCGCCATGGCCCGCGAGCTGAAAGCCCACCTGGCCCGACATGACATCACCGCCGCCCGCTTTATCGGTATCCGCACCGGCGGTGTCTGGGTTGCCCAGGCCCTGCTCGCCGAGCTGGGCCGCCAGGAAGAGCTCGGCACCCTGGACGTGTCCTTCTACCGCGACGACTTCACCCGCAGCGGCCTGCACCCGCAAGTCCGCCCGTCGGAACTGCCCTTCGAGATCGACGGCCAGCATCTGGTGCTGATCGACGACGTGCTGATGAGCGGCCGCACCATCCGCGCCGCTCTCAACGAGCTGTTCGATTACGGCCGCCCGGCCAGCGTCACCCTGGTCTGCCTGCTCGACCTGGATGCCCGCGAGCTGCCGATCCGCCCCGATGTTGTCGGCACCACCCTGTTCCTGCCGGCCGGCCAGCGGGTAAAATTGACTGGCCCGGCACCGCTGAACCTAGAACTCAGGTGCCTCGATACCCAGGCCCAGTAGTAAAGCGATCCGTGCCTGCCCTGCCCCGGCAGTAAGGCATCGCCCCTTGTTCCGCCGCCAACCGAGAATTCCGCGATGACGCCGACCGACGCCAAGCGCCCGCTGCAGCTCAACGACCAGGGCCAGCTGCGCCACTTCCTCTCCCTCGACGGCCTGCCGCGCGAACTGCTCAGCGAGCTGCTGGAGACTGCCGACTCCTTCCTCGAAGTCGGCGCCCGCGCCGTGAAGAAGGTGCCGCTACTGCGCGGCAAGACGGTGTGCAACGTGTTCTTCGAGAACTCCACCCGCACCCGCACCACTTTCGAACTGGCGGCCCAGCGCCTGTCGGCCGACGTGATCACCCTCAACGTGTCGACCAGCTCGACCAGCAAGGGCGAAACCCTGTTCGACACCCTGCGCAATCTGGAGGCCATGGCCGCCGACATGTTCGTGGTGCGCCATGCCGACTCCGGCGCCGCCCACTTCATAGCCGAGCACGTCTGCCCGAATGTCGCGGTCATCAATGGCGGCGACGGCCGGCACGGCCACCCGACCCAGGGCATGCTCGACATGCTCACCATCAAGCGCCACAAGGGCGGTTTCGAGAACCTCTCCGTCGCGATTGTCGGTGACATCCTGCACTCGCGCGTGGCGCGCTCAGACATGCTGGCGCTGAAAACCCTCGGCTGCCAGGACATCCGCGTGATCGCGCCGAAGACCCTGCTGCCGGTGGGCATCGAGCAGTACGGCGTGCGCGTCTTCCACAACCTCGCCGAAGGCCTCAAGGACGTCGACGTGGTGATCATGCTGCGCCTGCAGAAGGAGCGCATGCAGGGCGGCCTGCTGCCCAGCGAGGGCGAGTTCTACCGCCTCTACGGCCTGACCGAACAGCGGCTGGCCCTGGCCAAGCCGGATGCCATCGTCATGCACCCGGGCCCGATCAACCGCGGCGTGGAAATCGAATCGGCCGTCGCCGACGGCGCCAGTCGGTGATCCTCAATCAGGTCACCTACGGCATCGCCATCCGCATGGCCGTGCTGTCCATGGCAATGAGCGGGCAGACCGCGCAACGACAAGCCGAGCAGGAGAACGCCTAAGTGAGCCTCAGTATTCTTGGCGCCCGCGTCATCGACCCCGCCAGCGGGCTGGATCAGGTCAGCGACCTGCACATCGACGCTGGCCAGATCATCGCCATCGGCGCCGCCCCGGCTGGCTTCCAGGCCTCCCAGCGCATCGACGCCCAGGGTCTGGTCGCCGCTCCCGGCCTGGTCGACCTCAATGTCAGCCTGCGCGAGCCGGGCTACAGCCGCAAAGGCACGATCAACAGCGAAACCCTGGCCGCCGCCGCCGGCGGCGTCACCAGCCTGTGCTGCCCGCCGCAGACCAAACCGGTACTGGATACCACCGCCGTTGCCGAACTGATCCTCGATCGCGCCCGCGAAGCCGGGCATGCCAAGGTCTTTCCGCTGGGTGCCTTCAGCAAGGGGCTGGCCGGCGAGCAGCTGGCCGAGCTGGTCGCCCTGCGCGACGCCGGCTGCGTGGCCTTTGCCGACGGCCTTGGCGGCTTCCACAACCCGCGCCTGCTGCGCCGGGCCATGGAATATGCGGCAACCTTCGACCTGACACTGGTGCTGCACTCCCAGGATCCCGATCTCGCCGCCGGCGGCATGGCTCACGAAGGCGCCCTGGCCAGCTTCCGCGGCCTGGCCGGCATTCCGGAAACCGCCGAGACCGTCGCCCTGGCCCGAAACCTGCTGCTGGTCGAGCAAAGCGGCGTGCGCGCCCACTTCACCCAACTCACCACCGCACGCGGCGCGCAGATGATTGCCGAGGCCCAGGCACGTGGTCTGCCAGTCACCGCCGACGTGGCGCTGTACCAGCTGATCCTGACCGACGAGGCGCTGGAAGACTTCTCCAGCCTCTATCACGTGCAACCGCCGCTGCGCTCGCCAGCCGATCGCAACGGCCTGCGCGCCGCCGTCAAATCCGGCGTGATCCAGGCCATTGCCAGCCACCATCAGCCGCATGAGGCTGACGCCAAGCTGGCGCCGTTCGCCGCCACCGAGCCGGGCATCAGCAGCGTCGAACTGCTCCTGCCGTTGGCCCTGACGCTGGTGCAGGACGGCCTGCTCAGCCTGCCGGAACTGCTGGCCCGCCTCAGCAGCGGTCCGGCCAGCGCCCTGCGCCTGCCCACCGGCCAGTTGGCCACCGGCCGCGCCGCCGATCTGGTGCTGTTCGACCCGCAAGCCTCGACGCTGGCCGGCGAGACCTGGCACTCCAAGGGGCAGAACTGCCCCTTCCTCGGCCACTGCCTGCCGGGCCTGGTGCGCTATACCCTGGTCGACGGTCAGGTGCGCTATCAGCGCTGAGCGTCGCTCACAAAAAAGCCCGCCAGTCGGCGGGCTTTTTTCTGCCTGAAAACGACTCAGGCCGATTGCGCGTTGCGCACGGAAATCTGCGTATTCAGCGTCCAGAAGTCATACAGCACACCGATCAGGAACAGGCCGCCGGTGCACAGGTACAGAATGCCGGTCAGCCACTTGCCCATGTACATGCGGTGCACCCCGAACAGACCGAGGAAAGTCAGCAGAATCCAGGCCACGTTGTAGTCGGTTTCGCCACCGTGGTAGCGCAGATCGGCCTCGCGATCCATCGACGGGATCAGGAACAGGTCGATAATCCAGCCGATGAAGAACAGCCCGAGGGTGAAGAACCAGATGGTCCCGGTCACCGGCCGGCCATAGTAGAAACGGTGCGCGCCGAGAAAACCGAAGATCCACAGCAGGTAGCCAATGACCTTGCTATGCGTGTCCTGTCGTTGCATTCCTGCCCCCTGTCATTAGTGATCACTACATTGACCACGAACTCTACGCAAGGTTGCCCTGCCGGTCGAAATCCATTGCGTTACAACTTCCATCTTGCGACTCATGAGCGACCCGAAATACTGTATATAAAAACAGTTATCGAGTTAGGCCATGCAACTGATCGACAAGCTCTCCATTCTCGCCGACGCCGCCAAGTACGATGCTTCCTGCGCCAGCAGTGGCGCGCCCAAGCGCAGCTCAAAGGGCAGCGGCGGCATAGGATCGACCAATGGCATGGGCATCTGCCACAGCTTTACTCCGGACGGCCGCTGCGTGGCCCTGCTGAAAATTTTACTGACCAATTTCTGCCTGTATGACTGCCAGTACTGCGTCAACCGCCGCTCCAGTGATGTGCCACGCGCCCGCTTCACCCCGGAAGAAGTGGTCACCCTGACCCTCGATTTCTATAAACGTAACTGCATCAGCGGTCTGTTTCTCAGTTCCGGCATCATCCGCTCAGCCGACTACACCATGGAGCAGTTGATCCGGGTGGCCAAGCTGTTGCGCGAAGAGCATGAGTTTCGCGGCTATATCCACCTCAAGACCATCCCCGACGCCGATCCGTTGCTGATCGAAGAAGCCGGTCGCTATGCCGACCGTCTTAGCGTGAATATCGAACTGCCCACGGAAAGCAGCCTGATCCGCCTGGCACCGGAAAAGCAGGTGCGCACCATCAAACAGGCCATGCATTCGATTCATCAAGGGGAACGTGAGGCTCGGGCAGAAAAACGCGCACCACACTTCGCTCCGGCCGGGCAAAGCACGCAGATGATCATCGGTGCCGATGCCACCGACGACAGCACCATCCTGCACACCGCTGCCAGCCTGTATGGAGATTACCGCCTGCGTCGGGTCTACTACTCGGCATTCAGCCCGATCCCGCAAAGCCCGAGCACCGTGCCATTTTCCGCGCCACCACTGCTGCGCGAACACCGCCTGTACCAGGCCGACTTCCTCATGCGTGGTTACGGTTTCAGTGCCGGCGAACTGCTCAGCGGGCCCGGCAACCTGGCACTGGATGTGGATCCCAAACTGGCCTGGGCGCTGAGCCATCGCGAGCACTTCCCCGTCGATCTGAACCGCGCAGAACCTTCCATGATCGCGCGCGTGCCCGGTATCGGCGTGCTGAGCGCTAAGCGCCTGGTCGCTCTCCGCCGACACAAGCGCATTCGCTTCGAAGACCTGACCCGACTGCGCTGCGCCCTGGAAAAAGCCAAACCCTTTATCGTCACTCAGGACTACCGCCCCACACTGGCGGAACCCTGCTCGGCACACCTGCGGCAGCAACTGAGTGAAACCCCTGCACAGATGGCGCTCTGGTGATGTACCGCGCAAGCTTCGATGGCAGCTTCGCCTCCTGGCGCCATGTCGCTAGGGACTTTCTGCAACGCGGCATAGCTCCTCACCAGATTGATTGGCGGGATCAGGACTGTCGCGACGGACTGTTTGATCTAATCAGCGAAACCACTCATGCCGCAGAGAAAAAATCAGCACCTCGCGTTCCACGACAGCTGCTAGATCTACTGGAAAGTGCGGCATGCTTTCGTATTGAGAATCGCTGGAGCCTGCTCTACCGGGTTCTCTGGCGAGTAACCGAGGGAGATCGCAGCGCGATGCTGCCGGGCGATGCCGATGGTAGCCAGTTACACAAGCGACTCAAGGCAGTTCGCCGCGAAGCCCATCATTTGCATGCGTTCCTGCGTTTCCATCCGCTCCCGGACAACACCAGCGGCCCGCAGCTTGTCGCCTGGCACGAGCCGGCTCACGATATTCTGCTAAAAGCCAGCGGTCATTTTATCGAGCGTCTTGGGTGCAATAGCTGGCTGATCGCGACCCCACAGGATGGCGTGCACTGGGACGGACAACGGCTTCACTATGAGCGCCGCTGTCCACCCGAATGGCGACGCATGGCACAAACACCGATGGATTCTGGGGAGGCACTGTGGCTGGCGTATTACGGCAGCACCTTTAACCCCGCCCGGCTAAACCGCAGCGCGCTGGAAACCAACTTGCCAGTACGTTTCTGGAAGAACCTGCCCGAGGGCATGCTCATTCAGCAACTGATGAGCCAAGCCAGAGCTGGAGCACAACGCGACGGGCAAGCCGAGAGGGTCGCCCGACAGCCCGGCAAACGCATTCGTCACCGGGCCAAGGACGCAAGCAGCACTAGCGAAAACGCCGGGCGTGCGGGTCTTCTTCCGCCACTTCCAGACTGAGCCCATGGTTTGAGCTGGTCAGGTGCTCGCCATCGGTTTCCGAGCCCAGCTTGATCATCAGGCGCAGGTCGTTGGCCGAGTCGGCATGCGCCAGCGCATCCTCGTAGGTGATCTCGCCCTGGGAATACAGGGCATAGAGGGCCTGGTCGAACGTCTGCATGCCCTGCTCGGTGGAGCGCTTCATGAGCGCCTTGAGCTCATGTACCTCACCCTTGCGAATCAGATCAGCAGCCAGCGGGGTATTGATCAGCACCTCGATCACCGCGCGGCGCCCCTTGCCGTCCGGCGTCGGCACCAGTTGCTGGGCGACGATGGCCTTGAGGTTCAGCGACAGGTCCATCCACACCTGCTGCTGCCGGTCGGCGGGAAAGAAGTTGATGATGCGGTCCAGCGCCTGGTTGGCGTTGTTGGCGTGCAGGGTCGCCAGACAAAGGTGGCCGGTCTCGGCGAAGGCCACGGCGTAATCCATGGTTTCGCGGGTCCGCACCTCACCGATCAGGATCACGTCCGGCGCCTGGCGCAGGGTGTTCTTCAGGGCCACCTCAAAAGTCTCGGTATCAATACCCACTTCACGCTGGGTGACGATACAACCCTGATGCTGGTGGATGTATTCGATCGGGTCTTCGATGGAGATGATGTGACCGCTGGAGTTCTTGTTGCGGTAGCCGATCATGGCCGCCAGCGATGTCGACTTACCGGTACCGGTAGCACCAACAAATAGCACCAGACCACGCTTGGTCATGGCCAGTTTCTTGACGACATCCGGCAGTTTGAGGTCTTCGATCGTTGGAATATTGGTTTCGATGCGGCGCAGCACCATACCCACCAGGTTGCGCTGGTAGAACGCGCTGACACGGAAGCGGCCGATACCGCGGGCACTGATGGCGAAGTTGCACTCGTGCTTCTCGGCGAACTCGCGCCGCTGGGCCTCGTTCATCACTCCCATCACGGTTTCACGAGTCTGCTCGGGCGACAGCGGGTTCTTGGTTACCGGCATGACCTTGCCATTGACCTTCATCGACGGCGGCACGCCGGCAGTGATGAACAGGTCGGATCCGCCCTTTTCCACCATCAGGCGCAGAAGCTTTTCAAATTCCATGCAATCCTCGGTCGGTCAGCCAGACCGCTATTAGAAGTTTTCCTGAATCTTGGCTTTTTCGCGCGCGCTCTCGCGGCTGATCAGGCCCTTGGCCAGCAGGTTCTTCAGGCACATATCGAGGGTCTGCATGCCCAGCGAACCGCCGGTCTGGATGGCCGAATACATCTGCGCAACCTTGTCTTCGCGGATCAGGTTACGGATGGCCGGGGTACCGATCATGATCTCGTGGGCCGCGACACGACCGCCGCCGATCTTCTTCAGCAGGGTCTGCGAAATGACCGCCTGCAGCGACTCGGACAGCATGGAGCGAACCATGGACTTTTCCTCGGCGGGGAACACGTCGACGATACGGTCGATGGTCTTGGCCGCGGAGGTGGTGTGCAGGGTGCCGAACACCAGGTGACCGGTTTCTGCCGCGGTCAGCGCCAGGCGAATGGTTTCCAGGTCGCGCATCTCACCCACCAGGATGATGTCCGGGTCTTCACGCAGTGCCGAACGCAGTGCCTCGTTGAAGCCGAGGGTGTCGCGGTGCACCTCGCGCTGGTTGACCAGGCACTTCTTCGACTCATGAACGAATTCGATCGGGTCTTCGACGGTGAGAATGTGGTGGTACTTGTTGTTGTTCAGGTAGTCGAGCATGGCCGCCAGGGTGGTCGACTTACCCGAACCGGTCGGGCCGGTGACCAGCACCAGACCACGCGGCACATCGGAGACCTTCTTGAAGATCTCACCCATGCCGAGGTCTTCCATGGTCAGCACCTTGGAAGGAATGGTACGGAATACCGCACCGGCACCGCGGTTCTGGTTGAAGGCGTTAACGCGGAAGCGCGCCACGCCGGGTACTTCGAAGGAGAAGTCAGTCTCGAGGAACTCTTCGTAATCCTTGCGCTGCTTGTCGTTCATGATGTCGTAGATCAGCGCATGCACCTGCTTGTGATCCAGCGGCGGCAGGTTGATACGGCGCACGTCGCCGTCGACACGAATCATCGGTGGCAGACCAGCCGAGAGGTGCAGGTCCGAAGCGCCTTGCTTGGCGCTGAACGCCAGCAGCTCGGTAATATCCATGGGACTCCCCAATCACAAGCAAGCAGGTAGAATGCCGCCAATTCGCGGCAGACAGGCAAAAGGTGCGGATTAATGTCCACCATAGCAAAGAATATTGCAAAGGTTCGCACGCGGATCCGTGAGGCCGCGCAAGCCTGTGGCCGCGACCCGCAGACGGTAGGCCTGCTGGCGGTGAGCAAGACCAAGCCGGCCGCCGCCGTGCGCGAAGCCCATGCCTGTGGCCAGAGCGATTTTGGTGAAAATTACCTGCAGGAAGCCCTGAACAAGCAGGCAGAGCTGAGCGACCTGCCACTGACCTGGCACTTCATCGGGCCGATCCAGTCGAACAAGACCCGCCCGATCGCCGAGCATTTCGCCTGGGTGCATTCGGTGGACCGTCTGAAAATCGCCCAGCGTCTTTCAGAACAACGCCCCACGCAGTTGCCACCGCTGAATATCTGCCTGCAGGTCAATGTCAGCGGCGAGGCCAGCAAGTCCGGCTGCACCCCCGACGAACTGCCAGCGCTGGCCGAGGCGGTCAGCCAGCTACCCAACCTGCGCCTGCGCGGGCTGATGACCATACCCGAACCCACCAGCGACGTTGCCCAGCAGCATGCCGCCTGCGCGCGCCTGCGCCAGTTGCGCGACGACCTGAACCTTGAGCTTGATGTCCTGTCCATGGGCATGAGCGACGATCTGGAAGCGGCGATTGCCGAAGGCGCCACCTGGGTGCGCATCGGCACCGCCCTGTTTGGCGCCCGTGATTACGGCACGCCCACTCACTGACTTTTGAAGGAATGACTATGAAACAGCTCCGCATTGCCTTTATCGGCGCCGGCAACATGGCCGCCAGCCTGATCGGCGGCCTGCGCGCCCAGGGTCTGGCGGCCAGCCAGCTGTGCGCCAGCGAGCCGGGTGCCGAGCAACGTGCCAGGGTTGCCGGCGAGCACGGCATCGAGGTCTTTGCCGGCAATGCCGAAGCCGTTCAGGGTGCCGATGTCATCGTGCTGGCGGTCAAGCCTCAGGTCATGAAAGCGGTGTGTCTGGAGCTGGCACCCAGCCTCAGCGCTAACAAGCTGATCGTCTCCATCGCGGCCGGCATCAGCTGTGCCAGTCTGGCCAACTGGCTCGGCCAGCGCCCGATTGTCCGCTGCATGCCCAACACGCCCGCCCTGCTGCGTCAGGGTGTGAGCGGTCTGTATGCCAATGCCGAAGTGTCGGCCGAACAGCGCCAGCAGGCCGAGCAACTGCTCTCGGCCGTCGGCCTGGTCCTGTGGCTGGAGGATGAGGCACTGATCGACGCGGTAACCGCCGTTTCCGGCAGTGGCCCGGCCTATTTCTTCCTGCTGATCGAGGCCATGACCGCCGCCGGCGAAAAACTCGGTCTGCCCCGCGCCACCGCCGCGCAACTGACCCTGCACACGGCTCTCGGCGCCGCGCGCATGGCCTGCGAGAGTGACGTCGACGCCGCCGAGCTGCGCCGCCGTGTCACCTCGCCCAACGGCACCACCGAAGCGGCCATCAAGACCTTCCAGGCCGGCGGCTTCGAGGCACTGACCGCCAGAGCCATGCAGGCCGCCACCGACCGTTCGGCCGAAATGGCCGAGCAACTCGGCCAGTAAAGGAGCAGACCATGACCGGATTGAACACCGCCGCCATCTACATTCTGCAGACCCTCGGCAGCCTGTATCTGCTGATCGTCCTGTTGCGTTTCATCCTGCAACTGGTGCGGGCAGACTTCTACAACCCGCTCAGCCAGTTCGTGGTACGCGCCACCCAACCGCTGGTACGCCCGCTGCGCCGGTTCATTCCGGGCCTTGCCGGTCTGGACCTGGCTTCGCTGCTGCTGGCCATCGTTGTGCAACTGCTGCTGATGGCACTGACCCTGCTGCTGATGGGTTATGGCGCCGACATCATGAGCCTGGCCGGCCAGCTGCTGATCTGGTCGATCATTGGCGTCACCTCGCTGTTCCTCAAAGTGTTCTTCTTCGCACTGATTGTCAGCGTGATCCTCTCCTGGGTCGCTCCCGGCACTTACAACCCCGCCGCGCAGCTGGTCAATCAGCTGTGCGAACCGGTGCTGGCCCCCTTCCGCAAGCTGATTCCGAACCTGGGCGGCCTGGATATCTCGCCCATCTTTGCCTTCATCGCACTGAACCTGATCGACATGCTGGTGATCGGCAACCTGGCCGCCATGACCGGCATGCCACGCCAGCTCAGCCCCTTCATGTAAGAACGGGCATTGAGCTATTTCCGCTGGGACGGGGATGACCTGATCCTCGACTGTCACCTGCAGCCCAAGGCGAGTTCCGACGAATTCGCCGGCCTGCATGGTGACCGCCTGAAAATCCGCCTCACCGCCCCGCCCGTCGAAGGCAAGGCCAACGCCCACCTGTTGGCCTTTCTCGGCAAGGCTTTCGGCGTGGCCAAAAGCCAGGTCAGCCTGATCAGCGGCGAACTCAATCGGCAGAAACGCGTGCGCATCCAGCGCCCGCAGAAACTGCCGGACCTGCCCGGACTGACCGCTCAGGGTCATTGACCGACCATAAGGCGGGACAATGGCGCCAGCCGGTTGACGATCCGCCCACTGCTTCCATAATGCCTGAGCTGAAATACTGGCCATTTGCCTGTGCGCCAGTTCACAGCTCATGGTCAATCCGCAGCCAAATCGGCGCGCGCGGGTTAGCGTAACGCTATCAAGAAGCTGCATTCGGCACGGATGCACTGCCCGGAGGAAGATCAGGATGAGTATGGAACGTCTCAGCCAGCAGGTTGACGCCTATGTAGCCTGGAAGCGCGAGCTGATGCGCGAAATCACCCGCTATCGCAGCTGGCTGGCGCACAACCGCCTGGGCAGCCCGGCGGTGGAAGCCAAGCTTGATCGCGCCCTGAAGATTCTGCGCACCGACCACATCACCCTGGCCTTCGTCGGCGAGTTCTCCCGCGGCAAGACCGAGCTGATCAACTGCCTGTTCTTCTCGCAGTTCGGCCAGCGTATGCTGCCGTCCCAGGCCGGACGCACCACCATGAGCCCCACCGAGCTGTATTTCGACCCGCGCTCGGAGCGGTCCTACATCCGCCTGCTGCCCATCGAAACGCGCCTGGCCGAGGCCAGCATTGCCCAGTTCAAGCGCGTACCACGGCACTGGGTGAACATCCCGCTGGATGTCAGCGACCCGAACAGCATGGCGCAGGCCTTCGCCCAGGTCGCACGGACCAAGCCCATGCCCGTGGAGCAGGCGATCCAGCTCGGCTTCCACCCGGACATGCTCGAAGCCGGCGACAAGCCTGGCATCGTGCTGGTACCGGCCTGGCGCCATGCCCTGATCAACTTCGATCACCCCCTGCTGCGTCAGGGTCTGCGCATTCTCGATACGCCCGGCCTGAACGCGCTCGGCAGCGAGCCTGAGCTGACCCTGTCGATGCTGCCCAGCGCCCAGGCCATCATTTTCCTGCTGTCGGCCGATGCCGGCGTCACCGCCTCGGACATGAGCATCTGGCAACAGCACATCTGCCAGCTGGATGACGACACCCTGACCGGGCGCTTTGCCGTGCTGAACAAGATCGACGTGCTGTGGGATGACCTGGCCGGCGAAACCTTCGTGCAGAACGCCATCAACCAGATCCGTCAGAGCACCGCCAAGCAGCTCGGTATCAAGGCGCAGGATGTGCTGCCACTGTCGGCAAAGCAGGCCTTGCTGGCCAAGGTACGCGGCGATCAGGAACTGCTCGCGCGCAGCCAGATCGACAACCTGGAAAGCCTGCTGTGCGAGCGCATCGTTGCGCAGAAGGAGCGCCTGCTCGAAGAGTCGGTGGTCAATCAGGTCCTCGGCCTGCTCAACAACAGCCAGCACGTGCTCAACCTGCGCCTGAACAAGGTGCGCGAGCAGCAGAACCTGCTTGCCAACCATCGCCAGGATAACGGCCAGCTGCTGTTCGAGCTGACGGCCAAAACCAAGGATGACCACACCCGTCACCACAAGCGCCTGCTGGGATTGAAGACCAACCAGCGCCTGGTCAAGCGCCAGGGCGACCTGTTGCGCTTTGCCGCCCGCCCGGAGCGCCTGGAAGAACATCTGGGCAAAGTGAAGGACAACCTGCGCAGCAGCTGGACCACCCTCGGTATCAACCACGCCATCCTGCACTTCTTCCGCGCCGTGGAGTTCGACCTGACCTCTCTGGAGCACGAAGCGGCCCTGGCCAACAAGATGGTCGGCGCCATCTACCAGCGGCATAACGCCGAGAACCCGCTGCACGGACTGGATGCACCGCAGCTCAACATCAGGCGCTACCAGCGCGAGCTTAGCCAGCTGAAGGCCAAGGCCGATCGCTTCCGGCGCAACCTGAAGACCCTGCTGACCGAGCAGCGCCTGCTGACCCGACGCTTCCTCACCACGCTCGCCCAGGAAGTGATGGGCCTGCACCAGCGCCTGCGCCAGGAAACCTACCAGTGGAGCAGCGATGCGCTGATGCCGCTGATGCAGCACACCCTGGAGCACAAGCAGATGCTGGAAAGCCATATGGTTCGGCTCAAGGCGCTGGCTCAGGAAACCCAGCAGACCCACCAGCGCGGCCTGCAGTTCAAGCAGTACGCCGAAGACCTGGAGCGCCAGCTGGCCGAGGCCAACGAGATGCTGCGCGTGCTGCGCCGCCCGGCACCGGTCCAGCGCCAGGGCAAGGTCGTCAGCCTGCCGCTCGCCGCACGCGCCTCCTCGTCTGCCGAACGCAGCTAAGTTGTTGTTTTAGCGAGCCCACCCAGTGCCCCGTGCGATTGCCGCCCGGGGCACTGTTCTTTAGACTGCAGCTCTCCCCCGAACACGAGCAGGGTCGATGCCCACTGTCATCCCCGAAGATAGCGTTGGTCTGGTCAGCCCACAGGTAGCGCAGTTCGCCGAACCCCTGGCGCTGGCCTGTGGCCGCAGCCTGAGCCACTACGAACTGGTCTACGAGACCTACGGCGAACTGAATGCCGAGCGCAGCAACGCCGTGCTGATCTGTCATGCCCTGTCCGGCCACCATCATGCCGCCGGCTACCACAGCATGGACGAGCGCAAGCCCGGCTGGTGGGACAGCTGCATCGGCCCGGGCAAGCCGATCGATACGCGCAAGTTCTTCGTCGTCAGCCTCAACAACCTCGGCGGCTGCAACGGCTCCACCGGCCCCGCCAGCCGCAATCCGCAGACTGGCCGCGTCTACGGCTCGGACTTCCCGGTGGTCACGGTAGAAGACTGGGTCAACAGCCAGGCCCTGCTCGCCGACCGACTGGGCATCAGTCAGTGGGCCGCGGTCATCGGCGGCAGCCTGGGCGGCATGCAGGCGCTGCAGTGGACCATCAGCTACCCCGAGCGCGTACGCCACTGCCTGTGCATCGCCTCGGCGCCCAAACTGTCGGCACAGAACATCGCCTTCAACGAGGTCGCACGCCAGGCCATCCTCACCGACCCGGACTACCGCGGCGGCGACTTCCAGGAACAAGGCGTGATTCCCAAGCGCGGACTGATGCTGGCGCGCATGGTCGGTCACATCACCTACCTGTCCGACGATGCCATGGGTGAGAAGTTCGGCCGCGAGCGCAAGAGCGAGACGCCCAACTTCGATCTGCACAACGTCGAGTTCCAGGTCGAAAGCTACCTGCGCTATCAGGGCGAGGAATTCTCCGGGCGCTTCGATGCCAACACCTACCTGCTGATGACCAAGGCGCTGGACTACTTCGACCCGGCCGCCAGCCAGGGTGGTGATCTGGCCAAGACCCTCAGCGTGGCCAAAGCCGATTTCTGTGTGATGTCCTTCACCACCGACTGGCGCTTCTCGCCGGCGCGCTCGCGGGAAATCGTCGATGCGCTGATGGCGGCGAAGAAGAACGTCAGCTATCTGGAAATCGAGGCCGCCCAGGGGCACGACGCCTTCCTCATCCCCATCCCGCGCTACCTGCAGGGATTCTCTGCCTACATGAACCGGATCAAGGTGTAAGCCATGCGTGCCGACCTGGAAATCATCCACGAGTGGATTCCCTCCGGCAGCCGCGTGCTCGACCTCGGTTGCGGCGACGGCGACCTGCTGGCCAGCCTGGCCGAACACAAGCAGGTCAGCGGCTATGGCCTGGAAATCGACCCGGACAAGATCACCGCGTGCATCGCCCGAGGGATCAACGTGGTCGAGCAGAACATCGACCAGGGGCTGGGCAACTTCGCCAGCAACAGCTTCGACGTGGTGGTCATGACCCAGTCGCTGCAGGCCCTGCAATACCCGGACAAGGTGCTGGCGGAGATGCTGCGGGTGGGCAAGACCTGCATCATCACCTTCCCCAACTTCGGCCACTGGCGCTGCCGCTGGTACCTGACCACCAAGGGCCGCATGCCGGTCTCGGACTTCCTGCCCTACACCTGGTACAACACGCCGAACATCCACTTCTGCACCTTTGCCGACTTCGAGCGCCTGTGCCATGCCCAGGGCGCGCGAATCGAGGAAGGCCTGGCGGTGGACCGCGAACACCGCCATAGCCTGGGCAGCCGGCTGTGGCCTAATCTGATGGGCGAGATCGGCATCTACCGCATCAGTGGTGCCGGTCTGGCCGAACACCGCGTCGCGGTGTAGTCCACCACGCTTTGGAGGATCGATCATGCGCCGTCTAACCGCTCTACTACTCAGCCTGCTCGTCAGCCTGCCGGCACTTGCCGAACGCAAGCAAAGCTTTGCCGAAGTCGATGTGCACTACAGCGTGTTCAATTCCAGCTTCCTGCAGCCGGACACCGCCAGCGCGGTCGGCCTGGTCCGCAGCAAGACCCAGGGCGTGGTCACCGTGTCCGTGCTCAAGGCGGGCAAGCCGCTGCCGGCCCAGGTCAAGGGCGAAGTGAAGAACCTGCTGGGCCAGGTCACCCCGCTCAGTTTCAAGCAGGTGACCGAACCCGGTGCCGCCTACTACCTGGCGCAATTTCCGCTGAGCACCCGCGAGGTACTGACCTTCACCCTCGACGTACAGGGCGGTGACGGCAGCAACAACCGCGTCAGCTTCAACCAAGAAGTGTTCCCCGACGAATGATGATCGAAGAACTGGTACTGGCCAGCCACAACGCCGGCAAACTGAAAGAACTGCAGGCCATGCTCGGCGCCCACATCAAGGTGCGCTCGATTGCCGAGTTCAGCAGCGTGGAGCCGGAAGAAACCGGTCTGTCGTTCGTCGAGAACGCCATCCTCAAGGCCCGCCACGCGGCTCGCGTGTCGGGTCTGCCGGCACTGGCCGACGACTCCGGACTGGCCGTGGACGCCCTGGGCGGCGCACCGGGTATCTACTCGGCGCGCTACGCCGGCGGCAAGGATGATGCGGCGAACAACGCCAAGCTGCTCGATACCCTCAAGGACGTGCCGGATGCCGAGCGCGGCGCGCAGTTCGTCTGCGCCCTGGCACTGGTTCGGCACACCGATGACCCGCTGCCGATTCTCTGCGAGGGCCTGTGGCCAGGCCGCATCCTCCACGCTCCGCGTGGTGAACAGGGTTTCGGCTATGACCCGCTGTTCTGGGTGGCCGAGCGTCAGTGTTCCAGTGCCGAGCTGCCGGCCGCCGAGAAGAACCGGCTCAGCCATCGCGCGCGCGCCATGGCCCTGCTCAAGCAGCGCCTGGGGCTGGCATGAGCAGTCCGGCAGGCAGCCCGTTCGCGCTGCCGCCGCTGGCCCTGTATGTCCATATCCCGTGGTGCGTGCGCAAATGCCCGTACTGCGACTTCAACTCCCACGCCGCCGGCCCCAGCCTGCCCGAAAACGACTACGTCGCCGCGCTGCTGGCCGATCTTGATCAGGACCTGGCTCAGGTACAGGGTCGCCAGCTGACCTCGATCTTCTTTGGTGGCGGCACCCCCAGCCTGTTCTCGCCCCGCGCACTGGGGCATATTCTTGAAGGCGTGGAGCGGCGCATCGGCTTTGCCGGGGATATCGAAATCACCCTGGAAGCCAACCCCGGCACCTTCGAGCAAGCCAAGTTCAGCGCCTACCGGCAGCTGGGCATCAATCGCCTGTCGATCGGCGTGCAGAGCTTCCAGAGCGCCCAGCTCAAGGCCCTCGGCCGCATCCATGATGGCGATGAGGCGATTCGCGCCGCGGACATGGCACGCGCCGCCGGCTTCGACAACTTCAACCTCGACCTCATGCACGGCCTGCCAGGGCAGGATGTCGCCGCGGCAATGGACGACCTGGGCACCGCGATTGCCCAGGCACCCACCCACCTGTCCTGGTACCAGCTGACCATGGAGCCCAACACGGTGTTCTGGAACCAGCCACCGGAGCTGCCGGAAGACGACACCCTCTGGGACATCCAGGAAGCCGGCCAGGCCCTGCTCGCCGAGCAGGGTTTTGCCCAGTATGAAACCTCGGCCTATGCACGGAACAACCAGCGCGCCCGGCATAACCTGAACTACTGGACCTTCGGCGACTTTCTCGGCATCGGTGCAGGTGCTCACGCCAAGCTGAGCGACGCGAACGGGCAGATCAGGCGCAGCTGGAAGACCCGTCTGCCCAAGGACTACCTGGATAGCGGCAAGGCTTTCCAGGCCGGCGAACGCCTGCTGAGTGAGGACGAACTACCCTTCGAGTTCCTGATGAACGCCCTGCGCCTGACCGAGGGCGTTCCCACTCAGCTGTTCTGCCAGCGCACCGGACTGTCAGAGCAGAGCCTCGCCGAAGGGCGCCGTCTGGCCGAGCAACAGGGGCTGCTGGAGAATGACCCAGCACGGCTATGCGCTACGCCCAGAGGCCAACTGTTTCTCAACGACCTGCTGCAAAGCTTTCTGCCCTAGGGGCTAAGGACGCCTGATGGATCTCGTGCTCGATCTGATCGCCACTCTGTCGCACTGGTGCCGCGCTCACCTGCACAATATTTCCCTGGCCATTCTGGCCACTCTGTTCGTGCTGTTCGGCCCGGATCTGAATGCCTGGCTGCAACGTCGCCTGGGCAGCCTCAACTTCGTTTTCCGTACCCTGCTGTTCGTGCTGTTCTGCGCACTGGTCTACGGTCTGGGCATCATTTACCTGACACCCTGGCTGGCCAAAGGCCTCGCCTACTTCAACAACTACACCCTAGCCCCCGTGCTGCTGCTAGTGTTCTTTCTGGTCGGCGTGCTCTCCGACCGCAGCTAACGGAACAGCCACCGCCTTCATGGAGCCGCACCGATGTCCGTAAAACACCTGTATATCTTCTTCAACGACGGCCAGCGCATGTCCCTCGCCTTCCCCACCCAGAAAGAAGACCCGCTGCAGGCCATCCGTGGTCTGCGCGAACAGATGAACACCCCCTTCATCAGCTTCGAAGTGGATGGCGACCTGCTGATGATTCCGCGCGAAAGCATCAAGTACATCCAGGTCTGCCCGGCCCCCAGCGGACTGCCCGAGCTGACCATTCGCGGTGCTTCGCTACTGGAATAAGCCCCGGACTTTTCTGCCAGGCACAAAAAAGCCGCCCCTCGGGGCGGCTTTTTTGTTGCTGCTGTCGGCCTCAGTTGCCCTGCTGACGCAGGCTGGCCGGGCTGAAGCTGCGCGGGCTGATGTCGGCATTGAAGTTGTACATCGGCTCGTTGTTGTCCAGACCGTCGACGAAGTAGCGGCTGCCCTTGAAGTCGTAGATGGTTTCCAGCGTGCTGGAGAACACCGGGACTTCGTAGTAGCTGATCGGATGACTTTCCTGCAGACCGATCAGCTTGCCACCCTTGTCATACAGATCAACCGCGAGGATCTGCCAGCTGTCCTCGTCGATATAGAAACGACGCTTGGCGTACGGGTGACTGAAGCCGGTACGCAGGTCAGCCTCGACCACCCAGACACGGTGCAGCTCGTAGCGCAGCAGGTCCGGGTTGACCGTCTTGGCCTTGAGGATCTGCTCATAGGGAATGCCCTTCTGGTGCACGGCGTAGCTGTTGTACGGCACCAGCATTTCCTGCTTGCCGAGCAGCTTCCACTCGTAGCGGTCCGGTGCGCCGTTGTACGAGTCAACCTGGTCAGCCAGGGCCATGCCGTTGGTGTCAGGTTGCAGCGCGTCATAGGCCAGCATCGGCAGACGACGCACGCGACGCTCACCACGGTTGAAGCGCCAGGCCTTGCGGATGGCCATGACCTGATCGATGGTTTCCTCGACCAGCAGCGCCGAACCGGCCAGCTTGGAGGGTGCCGTCACGCTGTACTTGTAGTGAAACAAGGTATTGTCCAGATCGCCCTCTTGAGCGCCCTGGCGACCATAGACGAAGTAGATTTCCCGGTCGCGCAGCACCAGGCTGTAGCTGCCGTTGGCCAGTACTGCCACATGGTTGGCAACCATGTGGATCTGCTCACCACGGAAGCGCATGATGTGGTTCCAGATCGCTTCCTGACCATTCTGCGGAATCGGGAACGGCACGCCCGCAGCGGCACCACTGACACCGTTACCGCCGGCAATCAGCTCGGCCTTGGTGGCATTGGCCTTGGTGGCGTCATACACATATTGCGGCGCGGCGGCACTGCGACGGCTCTGGAAAACCCGCAGCTTGTAGTCCGGATGGGTCTGCAAAAGAGTCTGCAGGCCTGCCGGCAGCACCTTCTGGTACTGACCGAGGTTCTGCGCATTGACTGTGTACAGCACGGCATCGCCGGCATAAGGGTCCGGGTGGTGCATGCCCGGCTGATAGGACGCAGGCGGCGTGGTCAGGCCGCCCTCCCAAACCGGAATGGTGCCCGCCGCATTGGCGGCACGCTCCCCACCCAGAGGAGTGAGATCCTGACCCAGGCGGGCAGCCTGGGCAGCGTCAACTTTGGCCTGGGCCGGCAGGCAGAGCGCAGCCAGGGCCAATACTGCAACATGTCTCAACACAGCGTTCTCCTCGCGACACCTGAATGGCGCCGTCAGTTTGTTCTTGCTGCCAACCAGTTTAGGTCAGCCAGCCGGGATTGCCGGTCAGTGAGGTCGCCTTCCTGGCGCCGGGTGGACCCGGTCTAATGGTTCGTCCGTGGATCAGTCGATGCGCTGGAACTTGAGATCCCATACACCATGGCCGAGGCGTTCGCCGCGGCGTTCAAACTTTGTCACCGGCCGCTCGCTCGGGCGCGGGACGAAACGGCCATCTTCGGCCAGATTGCGATAACCCGGTGCAGCGCTCAGCACTTCCAGCATGTGCTCGGCGTAGGGCTCCCAATCGGTGGCCATGTGCAGTACGCCACCCAGCTTGAGCTTCTGCCGCACCAGCTGCGCCCACTCCGGCTGCACGATGCGTCGCTTGTGATGACGCGACTTATGCCAAGGGTCCGGGAAGAACAGCAGCAGGCGGTCCAGACTGGCATCGGCCACACAGTTGCGTAGCACTTCGATGGCATCACAGCTGTACACACGGATGTTGCTGAGGTTCTGCGCCAGCATGCCGGACAGCAGTGCCCCGACCCCTGGCTTGTGCACCTCGACGCCAATGAAATCCTGCTCCGGCGCCGCTGCGGCCATCTCCAGCGTGGCCTGGCCCATACCGAAACCGATCTCGAAGGTACGCGGCGCACTGCGACCGAAAACCTGATCGAAATCGCGCAGGCCATCAGCCAGCTCAAGGCCGAACTTCGGCCAGCCCTGATCGAGGCCGCGTTGCTGGCCTTCGGTCACCCGGCCGGCACGCATCACGAAACTCTTGATGGTGCGCAGCGGGCGGTTGGCAGTCTCCTGCCCGGTCAATTCTTGGTCAACCATGATCCACTCAGCGAATGATGCCTTCCAGAGGCGAGGAGGCGCTGGCATACAGCTTCTTCGGCATGCGCCCTGCGAGGTAGGCCAAGCGGCCGGCAATGATGGCATGCTGCATGGCCGCGCCCATCATCACCGGATCACCGGCATGGGCGATGGCACTGTTCATCAGCACCGCGTCGCAGCCCAGTTCCATGGCGATGGTGGCATCGGAGGCCGTGCCCACACCGGCATCCACCAGCACCGGCACCTGCGCTTCCTCAAGGATGATGCGCAGGTTGTAGGGGTTGCAGATGCCCAGCCCGGTGCCGATCAGGCCGGCCAGCGGCATCACCGCGATACAGCCCATGTCGGCCAGCTGACGGGCAATGATGGGGTCATCGCTGGTGTACACCATCACGTCGAAACCTTCCTTGACCAGCACTTCGGCGGCCTTGATGGTTTCGATGACATTGGGGAACAGGGTCTTCTGGTCAGCCAGTACTTCCAGCTTGACCAGCTTGTGGCCATCCAGCAGCTCACGGGCCAGACGGCAGGTGCGCACCGCTTCCTCGGCGTTGAAGCAGCCGGCGGTGTTGGGCAGGATGGTGTAGCGATCAGGACTGATCACATCGAGCAGGTTGGGCTCACCGGGATTCTGCCCGATGTTGGTCCGGCGAACCGCCACGGTGACGATTTCAGCACCGCTGGCTTCGATCGCCAGACGGGTTTCCTGCAGATCCTTGTACTTGCCCGTCCCGACCAGCAGGCGCGAGCTATAGGTGCGCCCTGCCAAAACGAAAGGCTTGTCTGCGCGAACTTGACTCATGTGTTCCTCCAGGAATCAACCGCCACCGATGGCGTGTACCACTTCCACCCGGTCACCGGGCTGCAGGATGGTCGTCGCGTGCGCACTGCGCGGCACGATGTCCAGGTTCAACTCCACCGCAACACGCCGCCCAACCAGATCGAGCTGCTCAAGCAGCTGCAAAACGCTGGTAGCGGGGGCCAGCTCGCGAGGCTCACCGTTCAACTGAATCTGCATGACGTAACCGTCACCATGCGAAGGGGTCGGCATTCTAGCGGTTTCGCCACACATTGACCAAGGCGTCAGCCAAACGGCGCCTTAGCGTTGGCGCCAGGCGGAGAGACCCAGCAGCAACCAGCCGAGCAGGAAGGCTACGCCACCGAAGGGGGTGATGATGCCCAGCCTGCCGATACCCGTGAGGGTCAGCGCGTACAAACTGCCAGAGAACAGCAGCATCCCCGCCACAAAGAGCCCGCCACTCAGGGTCAGCAGACGACAGGCCTGACGCTGCAACAGTAGCGCCACGGCCAGCAGGGCCAGGGTATGTAATTGCTGGTACTGCACGCCTGTCTGAAACACCGCCAGATACTCGGCAGACAGCTGCTGACGCAGACCATGCGCGGCAAAGGCGCCGAGCGCCACACTGCTAAAGCCGGAAAAGGCTGCCAGAAGCAGAAACAGTCGCGCCATGTCAGACTCCAGTCGCACGGAAAAGGGCCGCTATAATGGCCCGCCCTTTCCTTTCGGCCAAGCCTGCCCATGTCTTCCCGACTGTTGCCAAGACTGCTGCGTCGCCTGCTCAAGCTGCTGCTTACGGCCGCCTTGCTCTCCGCGCTGCTGGTACTCAGCCTGCGCTGGATTCCCCCGGTTGGCAGCACCCTGATGGTCGAGCGCAAGATCGAGTCCTGGCTCGACGGCAAGCCCATCGACCTGCAACGAGAGTGGCGGCCCTGGCCGGTCATCTCGGACGATCTGAAAATCGCCGTGATCGCCGCCGAAGACCAGAAATTCGCCGAGCACTGGGGCTTCGATGTTGCTGCCATCCGCGCCGCACTCAAGCACAACCAGCAAGGCGGCAGCGTGCGCGGAGCCAGCACCCTCAGCCAGCAGGTGGCCAAGAACCTGTTTCTCTGGTCCGGCCGCAGCTGGCTGCGCAAAGGCCTGGAAGCCTGGTTCACCGGGCTGATCGAACTGCTTTGGCCCAAGCAGCGGATTCTCGAGGTTTACCTGAATACCGCCGAATGGGGCGATGGCGTGTTTGGCGCAGAAGCCGCTGCCCGCCACCACTTCGGCATCGGCGCGGCCTATCTGTCACGTCAGCAGGCCAGCCAGCTCGCCGCCGTATTGCCCAACCCCCGCGCCTGGAGCGCCAAGCGCCCCAGCCCCTATGTGCAGCGCCGGGCCAGCTGGATTCGCCAGCAGATGTGGCAGCTCGGCGGCAGCCACTACCTCAAGCAACTGGAGCAGCGCGCCGCCTGGCAATGGCCTTGGCAGAACTGAAAACCAGGCCGTATCAGTGTTTCAGCGCAGCACGCGGCACCCAGTGCAACAGCCGCACCTGCTCCTCCAGCAAATGAACCGTCAGCCCCTGCTCGGGATACACCAGCGCCTCACCCTCGGCCAGCTGCAACCGCAGGCGTGGCGGACCGAAGGTTGGCAACAGCGCTGATTCTGCAACCGGAACAGTTCCAGGCTTGATCAGCAGCTGAGCAATCTTCTGCGGCCCCAGCTCATCACGCAGACCTGCACCCAGCGGCACCTCGCCATCTGCCACCTGAGCGGCGGTGGCTCGCTGCAGACTCTGACGCTGTTCAGCAGTGAGGTCCAGTTCGGCCTCGACTTCCCAGGCGCGACCGTTCTCCGCGAGTTTCGCACGGTAGAGCAAGCGCGGCCCGTCCAGGCGGGGCTGCAACCACAGCTCACCGGGAGCTATGTCCACCAGCTCACTCAGGGCCAGACGCCCTTCGGCCAACGGCTGCAGCAACGGCGCCTGCCAGCTCTTGAATTCCGCCAGGGGTTCAGCCGGTTGTTGTGGACGCACCGCCAGGTAGGCCAGCAGGAAACTGCCGGCCGCCAGCACGGCAAACCACAGGTAATGCGCCGGGCGCAGACTGGCAAATAGGTTCATTGACACTCCAGAAAAACAAAAGCCGCACTAGGTGCGGCTTTCAGATACGAGGGAGATCAGGCCTGAATCGAGCCCTTGAGCTTGTTCATGGCGTTCTTCTCCAGCTGACGAATCCGCTCGGCGGACACGTTGTACTTGGCGGCCAGGTCGTGCAGGGTCGCCTTCTCCTCGGCCAGCCAGCGCTGATAGAGGATGTCTCGGCTGCGCTCATCCAGACGTTCCAGCGCCTCATGCAGATTGGCGGTCGAGCTGTCGCTCCAGTCCGCTTCTTCCAGCTGGCGCGCCGGGTCGTAACGATGATCTTCCAGATAGTGCGCCGGCGACTGATATGCCACATCGTCGTCGGCATCGGCGGCCGGATCGAAAGCCATATCGCTGCCGGTCAGGCGGCTCTCCATCTCGCGCACCTCGCGGGCTTCCACCCCGAGAGAGTCGGCAACCGCATTTACTTCATCGTTGGTCAGCCAGGCCAGACGCTTCTTCTGGCTGCGCAGATTGAAGAACAGCTTGCGCTGCGCCTTGGTCGTGGCGACCTTGACGATGCGCCAGTTGCGCAGAATGAACTCGTGGATCTCCGCCTTGATCCAGTGCACGGCAAAGGACACCAGGCGCACACCCATTTCCGGGTTAAAGCGCTTGACCGCCTTCATCAGGCCGACGTTACCTTCCTGAATCAGGTCCGCCTGGGCCAGACCGTAGCCGGAGTAGCTCTTGGCGATATGGACGACAAAACGCAGGTGCGCCATCACCATCTGCCGAGCGGCTTCCAGATCTTGCTGGTAGTAGAGACGCTCAGCCAGTTCGCGCTCCTGCTCCTGGGACAACAGGGCGATACCGTTGACCGCGTGCACGTAGGCCTCCAGGTTCGCACCGGGAGCCAGGGCATAGACAGGTTGCAAAGCAGTGGACATGCGAATCCTCCGATTCACGAAACTCGCGCAGTGTAGCACTGCGGAGTTAGAGGGCAAGCCTGTGGATAAGTTCCGTAACAGGTTGCCCGCACAACAAAAATCGACGACTCAGCGGGGCGCCAGCTCACTCAGATGACGCGCCACAGCGAGCCAGGCGCCCACGTAGCCGAGCAGTACCGCCGCCAGCACCAGCGAAGCGGCGTCCGCACCCGGCACGCCGATCAGGGCAAAATCGCTGCCGTACAGACCGGCCAGCCGCACCACCGCGCTGTTCAGCCAGTCCATACCGAAGGCCAGAATGCCCCAGGCCATCAGCCCGGCCCCGAGGCCATACATGGCGCCCATATAGAGGAACGGCCGACGCACATAGCCGTCGGTACCACCAACCAGCTTGATCACCTCGATCTCGGTGCGGCGGTTCTCGATGGCCAGACGAATGGTATTGCCAATCACCAGCAGCAGGGCCATGACCAGCAGCAGCGACAGCCCGAAGACAAAGTGGTCTCCCAGCTTGAGAATCGCCGTGAGGCGCTCGACCCAGACCAGATCGAGCTGAGCCAGTTCGACAGCATTCAGCTCATCCAGACGCAGGCGCAGCGACTCCAGAGCAGACTTGTCGACCTCCTTCGGCGTTACCAGAATCACCGCCGGCAGCGGATTGTCCGGCAGTTCGCGCAAGGCATCGCCCAGCCCGGACTGCTGCTGGAATTCGTTGAGCGCCTGCTCGCGGCTGATCAGCTCGACCTCGGCCACATCCGGCATGGCGGCGATTTCGTCGCGCAGTTGCTGGCTGTCGGCCTCGCTGGCCTGAAGATCGAGGAACAGGGAAATCTGCGCCGCGCGCTGCCAGGAGCCGCCGAGGCGCTCCAGATTGTCCAGCAGCAGGGAAAGCCCCATGGGCAACGACAGCGCTACGGCCATGACCAGACAGGTGAAGAAGCTGCCGATCGGCTGCTTGCCCAGTCGGCGCAGGCTGTCGAGCAGACTGGCACGGTGGCTTTCCAGCCAGGCACGGGTCAGGGTTTTCAGATCCGGGCCAGTCTCCTCGCCGCGCTTGCGCATCGGCGCAGTCGGCGTTGGCGCGGGCTTGGCCGGGTTCGGTTTGCTGGCTGCGTCGCTCATGCTGCTTCTCCGTCGCCGATCAGGCGGCCGCGCTGCAGGGTCAGCATGCGATGGCGCATGCGCGCGATCAGGGCCAGGTCGTGGCTGGCGATCAGCACGGTGGTGCCCAGACGATTGATATCTTCGAACACGCCCATGATTTCGGCGGCCAGACGCGGGTCGAGGTTGCCGGTCGGCTCATCCGCCAGCAGCAGGGCCGGCTGGTGTACCACCGCACGAGCAATGCCGACGCGCTGCTGCTGACCGGTGGAAATGTCAGCCGGATAGGCGTCGACCTTGTCCAGCAGGCTGACGCGTTCCAGCGCGGTGCGCACGCGCTTGTCGATCTCCGGCTTGGACAGACCGAGGATCTGCAGCGGCAGGGCGACGTTGTCGAACACGCTGCGGTCGAACAGCAGCTGATGGTTCTGGAACACCACGCCGATCTGCCGGCGCAGGAACGGAATCTGCGCGTTGCTGATGCGCGCCAGGTCCTGCCCGGCCAGCAGCAGCTTGCCGCCGGTGGGTCGTTCCATGGCCAGCAGCAGGCGCAGCAGGGTGCTCTTGCCCGCGCCGGAATGGCCGGTGATGAACAGGAACTCGCCCCGGCGCACGCGGAACGTCAGCTCATGCAACCCGACATGACCATTGGGATAGCGCTTGGCGACCTGCTCGAATCGAATCATGGCTTCTCCGCGCTTACTTGGATTCTGCAAACAGGGCTTTGACGAAATCGTCGGCGACGAAGGTACGCAGATCGTCGATGCCCTCGCCCACGCCGATGTAACGGATCGGCAGCGCCATCTGCTTGGCCAGGGCGAAGATCACCCCACCCTTGGCGGTGCCATCCAGCTTGGTCAGGGCCAGACCGGTCAGATTCACGGTCTGGTTGAACTGCTTGGCCTGGTTGATGGCGTTCTGCCCGGTGCCGGCATCCAGCACCAGCAGGGTCTCGTGGGGCGCCGTTTCATCCAGTTTGCCGAGCACACGGCGCACCTTCTTCAGCTCCTCCATGAGGTTGTCCTTGGTGTGCAGACGCCCGGCGGTGTCGGCGATCAGCACATCGATACCGCGGGCCTTGGCAGCCTGCAGGGCATCGAAGATCACCGAGGCCGAGTCGGCGCCGGTGTGCTGGGCAATCACCGGAATCTGGTTGCGCTCACCCCAGACCTGCAACTGCTCGACGGCGGCCGCGCGGAAGGTATCGCCCGCCGCGAGCATGACTTTCTTACCTTCGTTCTGCAGCTTCTTCGCCAACTTGCCGATGGTGGTGGTCTTGCCGGCGCCGTTCACGCCGACCACCAGAATCACGTAGGGCTTGTGCGTGGTATCGATCAGCAGCGGCTGCTCGACCGGCTTGAGCAGGTCGTTGAGTTCCTGCTGCAGCGCCTTGTACAGCGCGTCGCTGTCGGCCAGCTCCTTGCGCGCCACACGCTTGGTCAGGCTCTGCACAATGGCGGTCGTGGCCTCGACACCGACGTCGGCGGTGAGCAGGCGGGTTTCCAGCTCGTCGAGCAGGTCGTCGTCGATGGCCTTCTTGCCGAGGAACAGGCTGGCCATGCCTTCGCCGAGACTGGCGCTGGTTTTTGACAGGCCCTGTTTGAGCCGGGCAAACCAGCCGCCCTGGTTATCACCGGGTTTGGCCTGCTCGACCACCACAGCCTCTGCCGGCGCGGCAGGCACTTCCAACTCCACCGGCAGCACCACCGGGGCAATCGGCTCGGCACCGGCATTGATGCGGAAGCGGCTGAAGGCCGGACGCGGAGCCTCGTCGGCTGCCGCAGGAGCTGCAGGCTCGACAACGGCAGCGCTGCTGGCCACAGGCGCAACCTCAGCAGCCGGCACAGGCTCTGCCGGCACGGCGGCAGCCACCTCGTTGCCGGGCACTGGCGCAACGGGAGTCTCAGTCACAACGCTGGCCGCCGGCTCACTCGGAGCAGGCGCAACGGGCGCTGCCTCGGCAACCACGGCCGGGGCACTCTCCTGCGCCGGGGCTACCACCGGGGCAACCACAGGCTCCTGCGGAGCAGCGGCCGGCGCCGGCGTTTCCTGGGGTTTCTTGCGCAGCCAGCTGAACATCGATTTCTTCTCGGCGGCCGGCTCTGCAGGGGCATTACCTGCTACGGGGGGCTGGACGGGCTGGGCCGGGGTCTTTTTATCGTCGTTGGAACCAAACATGGGTACAGGTATCTCAGGGGAGCGGCGCAGACTGGTTTTCAGGGCAACCACGGACCGGCGCGCCGCCCCGGAAAAGGATGGGGTATCCTAGCACCTCTTCGCCTGCCGGCGGTACGCCGCGCGGGCCGTCCAGAAGGTCAGCATTCACCATGACAATACGCGCCCGCCGCTCCCTCGGCCTGTTCCTGGCCTGCCTGTGCCTGCCGCTGGCAGCATCGGCCAAGGACGCCCAGCCGACTCACGAATTTCGTCTGGCCAACGGCCTGAAGATCATCGTCCGCGAAGACCACCGCGCGCCGGTGGTGGTCTCCCAGCTCTGGTACAAGGTCGGCTCCAGCTACGAGACCGCCGGCCAGACCGGCCTGTCCCACGCCCTCGAACACATGATGTTCAAGGGCAGCCGCAAACTTGGCCCGGGCGAATCCTCGCGCATCCTGCGCGAGCTGGGCGCCGAGGAAAATGCCTTCACCAGCGACGACTACACCGCTTACTACCAGGTGCTGGCCAGCGACCGTCTGGCCGTGGCCCTGGAGCTTGAAGCCGACCGCCTGGCCAGCCTGAAACTGCCGGCCGACGAATTCGCCCGCGAGATTGAGGTCATCAAGGAAGAGCGCCGCCTGCGCACCGACGACAAACCTTCCTCGCTGGCCTATGAGCGCTTCAAGGCACTGGCCTACCCGGCCAGCGGCTACCGCAACCCGACCATCGGCTGGATGGCCGACCTCAAGCGCATGAACGTCGAGGACCTGCGCGCCTGGTACCGCACCTGGTACGTGCCAAACAATGCCACTCTGGTGGTGGTCGGCGATGTCCAGCCGGAGCAGGTCAAGGCCCTGGCCGAGCGCTATTTCGGCAGCATTCCCGCCCGCCCCGTGCCGGCGGCCAAGGCACCGCTGGAACTGGCCGAGCCGGGCGAGCGGCGCACCACGCTCTACCTCAAAACCCAGTTGCCCAGCCTGCTCTACGGCTTCAACGTCCCCAGCCTCGGCAGCGCCAAGGACGCCAAGCCGGTACACGCCCTGCGCCTGATCTCGGCCCTGCTCGACGGCGGCGACAGCGCCCGCCTGCCGGCCCGGCTGGAACGCGGCGAGGAACTGGTGTCCGGTGCCTCGACCTGGTACGACGCCCATGCCCGCGGCGACAGCCTGTTCGTCATATCCGCCACACCCAACGTGCAGACCGGCAAGACCCTGCAGCAGGTGGAGGATGGCCTGTGGCGCCAGCTCAAGGACCTGCAGGACAACCCGCCGTCGGCCGAAGAACTGGCCCGCGTCCGTGCTCAGGTGATTGCCGGCCTGGTCTACGAGCGCGACTCGATCACCAGCCAGGCCACCAGCATCGGCGAGCTGGAAACCGTCGGCCTGTCCTGGCGCCTGCTCGATCAGGACCTGGCTGCCCTGGAAAGCATCACCCCGGCCGATATCCAGGCCGCCGCCCGCACCTACTTCACCCGCACGCGCCTGACCGTCGCGCACATCCTGCCGGAGGCGCCGCCCATGAGTGACCGCCATTCCCTGCGCGACAGCCTGCTGGGCGTCGTCCTGCTGATAGGCATCGCCGCCCTGTTGGGCGCCGTGGCGCGCCAACCCGCCACCGAATCCCAGGGCCGCGCCGCCCTGGAGTCACTCAGCAGCCTCGACCAGCAGGCGCCGGCCCGCCGCGACCTGCAGATCCAGACCTGGCAGACACCAGGCGGCGCCAAGGTGCTGTTCGTCGCCGCCCCCGAGCTGCCGATGTTCGACCTGCGCCTGACCTTCGCCGCCGGCAGCAGCCAGGATGGCGAAGCCGCCGGCCTGGCCCTGCTGACCAACGCCATGCTCAATGAAGGCGTGCCCGGCAAGGATGTCGGCGCCATTGCCGAAGGCTTCGAGGATCTCGGCGCCCAGTTCGGCAACGGCGCCTACCGCGACATGGCCATCGCCAGCCTGCGCAGCCTGAGCAAGCCCGAGCTGCGCCAGCCGGCGCTGCAGCTGTTCAATCAGGTCATCGGCCAGCCGACCTTTCCCGCCGACTCGCTGGCACGGATCAAGAACCAGTTGCTGGCCAGCTTCGAGATGAACAAGCAAAACCCCGGCAAGCTGGCCAATCTCGAACTGATGCAGCGCCTGTATGGCAGCCACCCCTACGCCCATCCGAGCGAAGGCACCGCGCAGTCGATCCCGGGCATCAGCCGCGAACAACTGATGGCATTCCACCAGCGCGCCTACGCCGCCGGTAACGTGGTTATCGCCCTGGTCGGCGACCTCACCCGCGCTGAAGCCGAAGCCATTGCCGCCGAGGTCTCCGGTGCTCTGCCCCAGGGCCCGGCACTGGCCAAGATACCGCAGCCGAGCGAGCCCAAGGCTGGCCCCAGCCACATCGACTTCCCCTCCAAGCAGACCCACATCCTGCTGGCGCAACTGGGCATCGACCGCCGTGAATCGGACTGGCCGGCGCTGTTTCTGGGCAACCAGATCCTCGGCGGCGGCGGTTTCGGTACCCGCCTGATGGAAGAGGTGCGCGAGAAACGCGGCCTCACCTACGGCATCTACTCCGGCTTCTCCGCCATGCAGGCGCGCGGGCCCTTCCTGATCAACGTGCAGACCCGTGCCGAGCTGAGCGAAGGCACACTCAAGCTGGTGCAGGACATTCTCCGCGACTACCTGGCCAAGGGCCCGACCCAGGAAGAACTGGACAACGCCAAGCGCGAAAGTGCCGGCAGCTTCCCGCTGTCCACCGCGAGCAATGCCGATATCGTCGGCCAGCTCGGCGCCATCGGTTTCTATGATCTGCCGCTGACCTACCTAGAAGACTTCATGAGCCAGGTGCAGGCACTCAGCGCCGAACAGGTACGCGCCGCCATGGCCAAGCATCTCAAGCCCGAGGCCATGCTGGTCGTCACGGCCGGCCCGCAGGTGCCGCAGCAGCCGCTGCCGCCACCTACCGAAAAACGCGCGGCCTGGCCGACCGGCATTCCGGAGCACTGATGCGCCAGTTCCCACATAAACCGGCAGGCAAACCGGCCAATAAGCCCCATGGCGGCCAGGGCCAGCTGCGCATCATCGGCGGCGAATGGCGCTCGCGCCGCTTTGCCTTCCCCGAAGGCCCGGGCCTGCGCCCGACCCCGGACCGGGTGCGGGAAACCCTCTTCAACTGGCTTGCCCCCTATGTCGCCGGGGCGCGGATTCTGGAGTGCTTTGCCGGGAGCGGCGCGGTGTTCCTCGAAGCCCTGTCCCGCGGCGCCAGCGCCGGGCTGGCTCTGGACCTCAACGGCGCGGCGGTGGCGGCGCTGCGCGGACACCTGCAAACCCTGCAGTGCGAACGCGGCCAGGTGCAGCAGCAGGACAGCCTGCGCTACCTGAGCGAGCAGACTGCCACCCCATTCGATCTGGTCTTCCTCGACCCGCCGTTCCAGCAGAACCTGCTGCAACCCGCCTGCGAGCTGCTCGAAACACGGGGCTGGCTGGCAGCGGATGCCTGGATCTACACCGAAAGCGAGCAACCACCCTCCAGCCTCGGCCTGCCGGGCAACTGGCGCCTGCACCGGGAGAAGCATGCTGGCCAGGTGCACTACGCCCTGTGGCAGCGCGAGACACAGTAAGCGCTGCGGTCCTTTTGGGGCACGAATCGCCGCAGACAATCGGCACATTGGGCAGCGCTCATTTGCCGATCGTTCAGGAGCGCGAGGTCCGGATCGGTACAGATATGACACGCTGACATTCAGCTTGCCCATGGTGCTTTTCTTTCTGTTGCCCAACCCCTAGCCTCGCAGCCTGAGTCTCCGCCACGAGTTTCTCCATCGATGTCCGCGTCTTTCCAACCCGCCTGGTGGCTGCCCGGCCCGCACCTGCAGACCCTCTGGGCCTCGTTCTTCCGCAAAACGCCGCAACTGCAGCGTCAGCGCGAGCGGCTGTGGCTGGCCGATGGCGATTTCATCGACCTCGACTGGTACGGCCCGCACGAGGCCGAGGTCCCGCTGGTGCTGGTGGCACACGGCCTGACCGGCTCGTCCGGGTCCCACTATGTGCTCGGCCTGCAGCAGCAGCTCGCCAATCAGGGCTGGGCCAGCGTGGCACTGAACTGGCGCGGCTGTTCGGGCGAATCCAACCTGCTGCCGCGCGGCTATCACTCGGGCGTGAGCGAAGACCTGGCGGCGGTGATCGCCCACCTGCAAGCCTGCCGACCGCAGGCACCGCTGTACGCGGTGGGCTATTCGCTGGGCGGTAATGTACTGCTCAAGTACCTGGGCGAGACGGGCGAGCACTCCGGGCTGGAAGCCGCCGTGGCGGTGTCGGTGCCCTTTCGCCTGGACCAGTGCGCTGACCGCATCGGCATCGGCTTTTCGCGGGTCTATCAGGCGCATTTCATGCAGGAGCTCAAGGCTTACGTGGCCGACAAGCGTGCGCGTTTTGCCGAGCGGGGTCTGGCCCAGCACCTGGCGACTCTGGAGGGCCTGGGCCCGCTGGATGACATGCGAACCTTCTGGGACTTCGACGGCCGCGTCACCGCGCCGCTGCACGGCTTCCATGATGCCGACGACTATTACCGGCGCGCCTCCAGCCGCTTCTACCTGAGCGCCATCCGCACCCCGAGCCTGCTGATTCAGGCCGCCGACGACCCCTTCGTGTTCCGCCACAGCGTGCCGGAGCCCTCCGAGCTGGCCCCCTGCACGACGCTGGAGCTGCATGAGCATGGCGGGCATGTCGGCTTTATCGACGGCAGCCTGCGCCAGCCCGGTTTCTACCTGGAACGGCGCATCCCGCAGTGGTTACAGCAACAGCGTGTCAGCTGAGGGCATCAACCGGCACGAACAGTTTCTGCTGCAATGCCTCGATCGCCGGGCGCGCCTCGGCACTGGCATAGCCGCCCTCCAGCGCCAGAACCTGATAGATGCCACGGCGCAGCATGTCCTGGCTGAGATCGCCGTGGCTGCCGAAGGTGGTGCAGAGAAAGCGCACCCAGGAGGTCATGATGATCCAGCTGTTGAGGGTCAGCGCTTCGACCTGCGCTGGCTCCATCAGCAGAATGCCGGCCTCGACGAAGCCCTGGTAGATGCCCTGGGCCTGCACCATGCAGCGCTGGGCAAAGGTGCGGTAGCGGGCGGCCAGTTCCGGATCGGCCTCAAGCAGGTGCTCCAGGTCACGGTGAAGGAAGCGGTAGTGCCACATCGCCGCCAGCAGGGCTTCGAGATAGAAGGTCTTGTCAGCGACGGTCAGCGCCCGCCCCTCGGGCCGGCGGAGGAACTGGTCGACCTGCGCTTCATACTGGGCGAACAGCTCGGCGATGATCGCCTGCTTGTTGCGGAAGTGGTAGTACAGGTTGCCCGGCGACATGCCCAAGTGCGCCGCGATGTGATTGGTGGTGACGTTGCGCTCGCCCTGAGCATTGAACAGCTCCAGGCTCTCGGCAACGATGCGGTCTCGGGTTTTCACACGCGGGGCCATGCCAACGGGTCCTCTCTGACTGACAACTGGGGCACCGGGCCGCAGCGGAAACAGGCGCATGTTACCGCGCAGCAACCCCCGGCGGGCACGCTAACTTTTCGTTGGGCTGCCGCACGGCGGCCCGGCAGTCATGCTATTTGACACTCTAGAGCATTTGCTCTAAAAATGCTCGAAAGCCACCCCACCAGGAGCCCCACCATGGTTGCCGATATCGCCTACCTGCAGCAGACCCAGCAGGAAATTGCCCAGCTCGAGCAATTGTTTGCCCGCCAGCGTAGTGCCTATCGCGCCCATCCGATGCCCTCGGCAGAGCAGCGCGTGCAATGGCTGAACAGCCTGGCGGAGCTGATTTCCAGCGAGCGGGAGAGCCTGATCAAGGCCATCAGCGCGGACTTCAGCAACCGCTCGGCGGATGAAACCATCCTCGCCGAGATCATGCCGAGCCTGCATGCCATCCACTATTCGGCCAGGCGCGTGAAGAAGTGGATGAAGCCCTCGCGCCGCAGCGTCGGCCTGGCGTTCATGCCGGCCGCCGCCAAGGTGGTGTACCAGCCCGTCGGCGTGGTCGGCGTGATCGTGCCCTGGAACTACCCGCTGTACCTGGCCATGGGCCCGCTGATCGGCGCGCTGGCCGCCGGCAACCGGGTGATGATCAAGATGAGCGAGTCCACCCCGGCCACTGCCGCACTGGTGAAGAATCTGCTGGCGCGCATCTTCCCCGAGGATCTGGTGTGCGTGGTGCTCGGTGAGGTGGAGCTGGGCGTGGCCTTCTCCAAGCTGCCGTTCGATCACCTGCTGTTCACCGGCGCCACCAGCGTCGGCAAGCACGTGATGCGCGCCGCCGCCGAAAACCTGACCCCGGTGACGCTGGAGCTGGGCGGCAAGTCCCCGGCCATCGTCTCGGCAAATGTACCGCTGCGCGATGCCGCAGAGCGTATTGCCTTCGGCAAGACCCTCAACGCCGGGCAGACCTGCGTGGCACCGGACTATGTGCTGGTGCCGAAGGACCGCGTCGATGGTTTCGTTGCTGCCTACAAAGAAGTGGTGCAGCGCTTCCTGCCGACCCTCAAGGACAACCCGGACTACACCGCAGTCATCAACGAGCGTCAGCTGGCACGCCTGAAGAGCTACATCTCAGACGCCGAAAGCAAGGGTGCCCAGATCATCCCGCTGTATGCCGAAGGCCAGGGCCGCCGCCTGCCGCACACCCTGCTGCTGAATGTGAACGATGAGATGAAGGTGATGCAGGACGAGATCTTCGGCCCGCTGCTGCCGGTGATCCCCTATGACAAGCTGGAAGACGCCCTGACCTTCATCAACGACCGCGACCGCCCGCTGGCGCTGTACTACTTCGGCTACGACAAGGCCGAGCAGCAGCACGTGCTGGAGCAGACCCACTCGGGCGGCGTATGCCTGAACGACACCATGCTGCACGTGGCCCAGGACGACATGCCCTTCGGCGGCGTCGGCCCGTCCGGCATGGGCCACTACCATGGCCACGAAGGCTTCAAGACCTTCAGCCATGCCAAGAGCACCTTCATCAAACAGCGCTTCAACGCCGCCGCGATGATCTACCCGCCCTACGGCAAGGCCATCCAGAAGCTGGTGTACAAGCTGTTCGTCCGCTGAGCCTCCTGGGCCGGTCGCCTGACCGGCCCGTCGCTGACTTGCCGCGAGATTTTCCATGACTGCACATTCGATGGACGCGCCCGAACTTTCCCGGCGCAGCCTGCTCAAGGTCGGCCTGCTCGGCTCGGCCTTCCTCGCCACCGCCGGCGTCACCGCCAGCCTCAGCGGCTGTTCGGCCAGTGTGCCGGCCCAGGGCCTGGCGGTCCTGCGCGACGGTGACCTGCCGTTTCTCCGCGCGCTGATCCCGGTGATTCTCGAGGGTGCCGTGCCCGCCGAGAAGATGGAGTCCGCAGTGGGCAAGACCATCGCCGGCATCGACTACAGCCTCAACCGTTTCTCGCCGGAAATGGCCAAGCTCACCATCCAGCTGTTCGACGTGCTGGCCATGGGCGTGACCCGTGGCCCGCTGACCGGCATCTGGGGCAGCTGGGAAAAAGCCAGCGCCGACGATATCCGCCACTTCCTCGGCCGCTGGCAGAACAGCTCGCTGGGCCTGCTGAAGATGGGCCATGCCTCGCTGCTGCAACTGGTGATGCTGGCCTGGTACGGCAACCCGGACTCCTGGGGTCACTGCGGCTACCCCGGCCCGCCCACTGTCTGATGTCTGCTTGCAACCCGCTCAGCCTTGTTCTGCCTGAATCATAAAAAGAGAGCCTGAAATGCCTGTACCGGATCTGTTCAAAGAGGGCCTGTCTCGCGGCTGGAAGACCTACGACGGCTCGCGCCTGAGCCAGGACCTGACCCTGGAAGCCGATGTGGCCATCGTCGGATCCGGCGCAGGCGGCGGCACCACCGCGGAGATTCTCAGCGCAGCCGGCTTCAAGGTCCTGCTGATCGAGGAAGGCCCACTAAAGACCAGTTCCGACTTCAAGATGCAGGAACCCGAGGCCTATGGCTCGCTGTATCAGGAAGGCATGGGGCGGATGAGCAAGGACGGTGCCATCACCATCATGCAGGGCCGTGCCGTGGGCGGCACCACCCTGGTCAACTGGACCTCCAGCTTCCGCACCCCGGACGGCACCCTGCAGCACTGGGCCGAGGCCTATGGCGTAAAGGGCCACAGCGTCGCCGACATGGCACCTTGGTTCGAGAAGATGGAACAGCGCCTGGGCGTAGCCCCTTGGGTTATTCCGCCGAATGCCAACAACGATGTGATCCGCCGCGGCTGCGACAAGCTCGGCTATCACTGGAAAGTCATCCCGCGCAATGTGCGCGGCTGCTGGAACCTGGGCTACTGCGGCATGGGCTGCCCGACCAACGCCAAGCAGTCGATGCTGGTCACCACCATTCCGGCCACCCTCGACAAGGGCGGCGAGCTGCTCTATCTGGCCCGCGCCGACAAGCTGCAGATCAGCGGCGGCAAGGTCACCGGCATCGAATGCCAGGGGCTGGACGAGCGCTGCGTGGCCCCCAACGGCCGCAAGATTCTGGTCAAAGCCAAACATTATGTGCTGGCCGCCGGCGGCATCAACAGCCCGGCGCTGCTGATGCGCTCCAACGCTCCCGACCCGCACGGCCGCACCGGCCAGCGCACCTTCCTGCACACGGTGAACTTCTCCGCGGCGCAGTTCGATGAAGTGATCAATCCCTTCTACGGCGCCCCGCAGTCGCTCTATTCCGATCATTTCCAGTGGGATGAAGGCATCACCGGGCGCATGTCCTACAAGCTCGAAGTGCCGCCACTGCAGCCGGCGCTGACCGCTACCCTGCTCGGCCGCTTTGGTATCGACAACGCCCTGCGCATGGAGCAGCTGCCGCACACCAACGTGATGCTGGCGCTGATGCGCGACGGCTTCCACCCGGACAGCGCGGTGGGCAAGGTCGAGCTGCGCAGCGACGGCAGCCCGGTGCTCGACTACCAGATGACCGACTACACCTGGGACGGCATCCGCCGCGCCTTCCAGGTCATGGCGGAAATCCAGTTCGCCGCCGGCGCCAAGGCCGTGCTGCCGCTGCACGCCGACGCCGACTACGTGAAGACCCCGGCCCAGGCCCGCGAGCTGATCGATTCGCTGCGCCTGGAAATCTACCGCACCCGTTTGGGCAGCGCCCACGTGATGGGCGGTTGCGGCATGAGCGAAGATCCCAAGCTGGGCGTCACCGACAGCCTGGGGCGCCACCACCAGCTGGAGAACCTGTCGATCCACGACGGTTCGCTGTTCCCCACCAGCATCGGTGCGAACCCGCAGTTGTCGATCTACGGCCTCACCGCCCAGCTCGCCAGCCTGCTTGCCGAGCGCCTGAAAGCGGCCTGACCGCTGCTGCGCAAAGTTCCCTTTGGCTTGGCCTTGGGGAACTGCTGCGCTACCATCCGAGTCCCCTACGGACCTGTCTGGACGTTGCGATGAACCGAGTGCTGTACCCAGGTACCTTCGATCCCATTACCAAGGGTCATGGTGACCTGATCGAGCGCGCCTCGCGCCTGTTCGACCATATCATCATCGCGGTGGCGGCCAGCCCGAAGAAAAACCCGCTGTTCCCTCTGGAGCAACGTGTGGCCCTCGCCCGGGAAGTCACTGCTCACCTGCCGAATGTCGAGGTGGTGGGGTTCTCCACCCTGCTCGCCCACTTCGTCAAAGAGCAGAAGGCCAACGTCTTCCTGCGCGGCCTGCGCGCGGTGTCGGACTTCGAGTACGAATTCCAGCTGGCCAACATGAACCGTCAGCTGGTGCCCGAGGTGGAGAGCATGTTCCTCACCCCGTCGGAGAAGTACTCCTACATCTCCTCGACCCTAGTGCGCGAAATCGCTGCGCTGGGCGGCGATGTCAGCAAGTTCGTCCACCCGGCGGTGGAAGAAGCCCTGAAAAACCGCTTCGCCCAGTGATCTGAGGCAACTCGCCGCATCTTCACTGATGCGGCGTGCCGCGCCATGCGGCAAAATTGCAGCTCTGTCCCGGCAATACCGTGCCTGACCGGCACCGGAGTCATCCCATGTCCCTGATCATCACCGAAGACTGCATCAACTGCGACGTTTGCGAGCCCGAATGCCCCAACGCCGCCATCTCCCAGGGCGAGGAGATCTACGTGATCGATCCCAACCTGTGCACTCAGTGCGTCGGCCACTACGACGAACCGCAGTGCCAGCAGGTGTGTCCGGTCGACTGCATTCCCCTCGACCCGAACCATGTCGAAAGCCATGACGAGCTGATGGCCAAGTACCGGATCATCACCGGCAAGGCCTGAGCCACAGACATTCGCCAGCCGGCGTGGCCGACTCGATTACACTGGGTAGACGAGTCCGGCGCGCCGGCTTTTGTTTGCCTGCGCGCCGCCACTAACCTGGCAGACACCCCACATGCGCCCATCGCTCATACTGTTCGTCGGCCTGTTGCTGTGCAGCAGCCTCCGCGCCGAAACACCCGCTCAACTCCCGCAACAGGCTCTGGTGGCCAGCGCCCACCCAGCCGCCACCGTTGCCGGTCTGGAAACCCTGGCCACCGGCGGCAACGCCTTCGACGCGGCCGTGGCCGTGGCGGCTGCCCTGGCCGTGGCCGAGCCCTATGGCTCTGGCCTGGGTGGCGGCGGGTTCTTTCTGCTGCGCGAAGCCGGAACACTACCCCGCTACCGCTTCGTCGATGCGCGCGAACGGGCTCCGCTGAAGGCCCATGCAGACATGTATGCGGTGGCCGGCAAGACGAAACAGGCGCCGTCACTGGATGGTGCTCTGGCGGCGGCCATCCCCGGCCTGCCCGCCGCCCTCGCCCACCTCAGCAAGCGCTACGGCAAGCTGGCACTGCGCGACAGCCTGTATCCTGCCCAGCGCCTGGCCCGCGATGGCATTGGCATCGATGCGCTGTATCGAGAAAGAGTCAGCTGGCGACTGAAGGCCATGCAGGCTGATCCAGAGACAGCGCGCATATTCCTGACTGATAATGAAGCCCCCGCCGAGCACAGCCTGCTGCGCCAACCTGAGCTGGCCAGCACCCTGCAACGACTGGCCGATCACGGCCATGCCGGCTTCTACAGCGGCCGCAGCGCCGATCTGCTGGTGCGCGCCGTACAGACGGCAGGCGGCATCTGGACTCATCAGGATCTCGCCGAATACCGGGTGGTCGAACGTCAGCCACTGCGTGCCAGACTGCAGGAAGGCCGTGAACTGATCACAGCACCACCGCCCTCGGCCGGCGGCGTGGCCCTGATCCAGAGCCTGGCCATGCTGCAACAGCTGAACTGGCGCAAGGCCGATACCCTGACCCGCGATCATCTGGTAATCGAGAGCCTGCGCCGCGCCTACCGCGACCGTGGCCTGCTGGGCGACCCGAATCAGATCCGCAATCCGCTGACCAGTCTGCTGGCGCCGGCTTATCTGCAGCAACTGGCGCGCTCCATCGACCGTCAGAAGGCCACGCCCAGCAGCAGTCTCCCCCCCACCACCGCCTGGCATGAAGGCCCGCATACCACCCACTTCACGGTAATCGACCAGGCCGGCAATGCCGTCAGCGCTACCCTCTCGATCAACCTGCCCTTTGGCGCAGCCTTCACCGCCAAAGGCACCGGGGTTCTGCTGAACAACGAGATGGATGATTTCGCCAAGGCCGTGGATGAGCAGAACGCCTATGGCCTCACCGGCAGCCAGGCCAACCTGATTGCCCCGGGCAAACGCCCGCTGTCGAGCATGACCCCGAGCTTTATCGAAAGCACCGGTGAACTGAGCAGCTTCGGCACACCTGGCGGCAGCCGCATTCCCAGCATGGTGCTGCTGGGCATCCTCGAATACCTGGACGGCCAGCCAGTCGAGCGCTGGGTAGACCGCCCGCGCTTTCATCACCAATACCTGCCGGATGTACTGGAGTACGAACCCGCCACCTTCAGCAGTCAGGAGAAGGCCGGACTGCTGCGCCTTGGTCATCAGCTGCAGAGTACCAACCGCCGTTATGGCAACCTGCAGGTACTGCGCTGGAACAAGCAGAGCGGCGCAGTCGAAGGCGCCAGCGACCGCGCGGGCTAGGCCGGGCAGATACCATTACCCTGCCTCCACAATGAAAAAGCCGGTCACAGACCGGCTTTTAAAAAAGGCTACGCCTTACCGGTGTGCACTTACACCCGGAGCAGGAGATGGGGTGGTGCAACCCAGGCAGCGCACAAAGGCTTCACGGCCCGGCTCACCAACCAGCGCATCCGCCGCCTCACCAACGTTACCGCCCAGAGCGGTGAACGGCAGGCTGACGACAAAGGCAATCGCACCAATACCGGTTGCTGCAATTAGCAAAGGCCGCGCGATGACCAGATCACCGATCATGGCGTAAGCCCTCGGAGACTCTGCGGTATACATCGGATCACCACTAGTGTTCTGCTGCACCACCTCGGCATGCGCCGGCAGCGTCAGGAGGCCAGTGGTCAGCGCCAGGACAGCAGCGGTGGTACGAAACAGGTTCATGGTTGCGATCCTTCAGGAGTTCTCGTTGTCGGTTAACTATAACAGCGCTTCAGAAAAAGTCAGCGTGATGCAGGTCAATCCCCGTGGAACGCATATTCTGGCTTTTTCGGTGGATAGGGGCGGAAGAATTCCAACATAGCCTTGAGGTCAGCCGCCTGATCGCCTGTCGGCTGAAACGCCGGGCCGATCACGATGCGCCTCTCCGCATAATCCAAGGCACCCAACACGATAGGGACGCCTGCGCCGCGGGCGATGTGGTAGAAGCCCATTTTCCAGCGCTCAACCTTTTTGCGTGTACCCTCCGGCGACAAAATCAGCATGAACTGAGAATTGTCGCGGAAACCCTGAATCGCCTGATCGACCATATTCAGCTTGAGATGGCGACGCACCGGGATCCCCCCCCAACGCTGCAGCAGATTGGTAAATGGCCAGCGGAAAATAGTGTGTTTGCCGAACCAGCGGGCATTCAGGCGCAGCACGAACTTGGCGGCCAGAAACAGTACGAAGTCCCAGTTCGAAGTGTGATGGGCACCGATCACCACGAACTTATCGAGCGCAGGCATCTGCCCCTCGATGCGCCAGCCCATGAGGCGCAGGACAGTTCGTCCGACCCACTCGGCAAAGGGGTTGGGCGGAAGATAATTGCCGGACATCATTCACCTCTTATTCTTGTTCTCGGCAGAGTTTGACAGGGTTCAGCGCTGGCATTTGCCGCAGTAGACACTGGCACGCTGACCCAGTTTGACCTCGCGCAGCGTGCTGCCGCAGCACTTGCAGAACTCGCCGCCTCGCCCGTAGACGAACAGCTCCTGCTGGAAGTAACCGGGCTGGCCGTCGCCACCGACAAAGTCACGCAGCGTGGTACCTCCACGCTCGATGGCATGGGCGAGGATGCGTTTGATTTCTTCACCCAGGCGCAGGTAACGCGCCCGCGAGATGCTCCCCGCCTCGCGCCGCGGATCGATGCCGGCGGCAAACAGCGCCTCGCTGGCGTAGATATTGCCGACTCCGACCACCACCGCGTTATCCATGATGAAGGGCTTGACCGCCATGCTGCGCCCACGCGACAGCTCATACAGCCGCTCACCGTCGAAACCGCCGCCCAGCGGTTCAGGCCCCAGCCTGGCCAGCAGTTCATGGCTCAGTGGTTCGCGACTCCAGAGCAACGCACCGAAACGCCGGGGATCGGTGTAGCGCAGGGCCAGCCCCGACTCCAGCTCGACATCCACATGCTCATGCTTGGCCGCAGGCGTTCCCACTGGCACCAGGCGCAGGCTGCCGGACATCCCCAAGTGGGCAATGAGCGTGCCGCTTTCGGCCTTGATCAGCAGGTACTTGGCCCGACGCTCGACCGACTCGATGCGCTGTCCGGACAGGCAGATGTCCAGGTCTTCGGGAATCGGCCAGCGCAGCCGGTGCTCACGCACCAGAACACGACTGACACGCTGCCCCAGCAGATGGGGCTCGATACCGCGACGGGTGGTTTCGACTTCGGGTAATTCAGGCATGAGAACCAGGCAACTAGATAGCAGGCCGCCACCTTAGCAGCGCCACTGGAACCTAACCAGCCCACCCCTGGGCTAGCCGATACTCAGCGCAGCCCTATACCGAGCTCTTTGAGACTGTCCATAAAGTTCTCGAAGTCGTACTCGGAGAGACCGACATACTCCAATACAGTCGGCTCAAGAACCGCCCACTCGTGATCATCCACTTGGTTGCCCAGAACCCGATGACACCCACAGATATGCTCAGCCATCTTGAGAATGGACAGGAGTGTTCTCAGGCGAGCATTCCGGGATGACTCCTCGGAGAAGATCGCCAGCAGATTGTGATGATTGGCGATGGCCTCACATAGATGCTCCGGCAGGCGCCAGGAACGCGCAGTGAAATAACCCACCACGGCATGGTTGGTGTTGAGTTTGTCATTCTCCACATCCACCACACGGCGCTCGTCGTTGTTACAAGCGTACGCCTCTTCCAACACCTGCATGTAATCAGGGAAGCGCTTGACCATCAGCGGGATGCCACAATTGTGAAACAGCCCCAGAGCATAGGCCTCGTCGGCAGGCTGGTAGCCAATATGCTTGGCCAGGGTCAGGCAAGTCATCGCCACATCCTGAGCGGTATCCCAGAAGCGGTTGAGCGTGACGATGGTCTCATCGCTCATTTCGCCCTTGATCGACTGGGCATTGATCAGGTTGATCACCGTGTTGCAGCCCAGCAGATTGACTGCCTGCTGAATCGAGGCGATGCGGTTGGCCAGGCCAAAATGCGGCGAATTGACGATTTTCAGCAGCGCGCCTGAAAGGCCTGGATCCTGACCAATCAACTTGGCAATGGCCTTCAGATCGGGCTCCGGCATCAACTGCTCCATCTGCAGATCAACCATGATCTGCGGCTGGGGCGGAACGCTGATGCCATGCAGGAATTCCTGGATTTGCCCTTCGCTGAGGTCAACTGCCATAACTGTCACGCGCCAGAAGATCGAAAAGTGAATGAGAGTGTAGCCGCAAAGCGGCTGGATTAATCATGATTTATGGCAAGGGCCGGACAGACTGCCGCTCGGCTATAATGCCGGCCTTTTTCCGGAGAGCCTGCCCCATGAGCCTGCCCAGCCTGCGCCTCAAAGCCAATGCCGATCGCCGTCTGCGTGCCGGCCACCTGTGGGTCTACAGCAACGAGATCGATGTCGCCGCCACCCCGCTGGCTGGCTTTGCCCCCGGAGACCAGGCCATTCTCGAAGCCGCCGGCGGCAAGCCGCTAGGCGTAGTGGCCATGAGCCCGAACAACCTGATCTGTGCCCGCCTGCTGTCGCGCGAGGTCAAGCATATCCTCGACAAATCCCTGCTGGTGCACCGCCTGAATGTCTGCCTGTCGCTGCGTGAGCGCCTGTTCGACAAGCCGTTCTACCGTCTGGTGTACGGCGATTCTGACCTGCTCCCGGGTCTGGTGGTCGATCGTTTCGGCGACCATGTGGTGGTCCAGCTGGCCTCCGCGACCATGGAGCACCACAAACACGATGTGGTCGAGGCGCTGGTTCAGGTGCTCAAACCCGCCGGCATTCTGCTGCGCAACGATGCCAGCTCGCGTGACGCCGAGGGCCTGCCGCGCTACGTCGATACTGCCTACGGTGAAGTGCCGGACTGGGTTGCCCTGGAAGAAAACGGCGTGAAGTTCGAGGCGCCGGTGCGTGAAGGCCAGAAGACCGGCTGGTTCTACGACCACCGCATGAACCGCGCGCGTCTGGCCCCCTACGTCAAGGGCAAGCGCGTGCTTGACCTGTTCAGCTACATCGGCGGATGGGGCGTGCAGGCAGCGGCTTTCGGCGCCAGCGAAGTGATGTGCGTGGATGCCTCGGGCTTTGCTCTGGATGGCGTCGAGCGCAATGCCGCGCTTAATGGCGTGGCCGAGAAGATGGCCTGCGTTGAAGGCGATGCGTTTGAAGCGCTGAAGGAGCTCAAGGCCTCGGAAGAGCGCTTCGACGTGATCATCACCGACCCGCCCGCCTTCATCAAACGCAAGAAGGACCTGAAGAACGGCGAAGCGGCCTACCGCCGCCTCAACGAACAGGCCATGCGTCTGCTCAACAAGGACGGTATTCTGGTCAGCGCCAGCTGCTCCATGCACCTGCCCGAAGATGACCTGCAGAACATCCTCCTGACCAGCGCCCGCCACCTGGACCGCAACATCCAGTTACTCGAACGTGGCAGCCAGGGCCCGGACCACCCGGTGCATCCGGCAATCCACGAGACGCGCTACATCAAGAGTCTCACCTGCCGCCTGCTGCCCAACAGCTGATCGTTCAGGCTGGCGGCCAGCCCGACCGCCAGCCTTTCGCGCCCGGCACACCCGGCGTAGAATCCTTGCATCCCTTGCCAACCATCCCCGGCGGGCTTGTGAGCAGCGGCTGAGCGAACGGCGACCCCTTCGTAGCCAGCCAGTCGTGCAACCCCGGCCACCGCGCCGACCCTGTTGCCCGAGCAGCCTCACGCAACCCTGATACCGAACCTGATAGCCGCAGGAATCCGTCATGCCCGATTACCGCTCGAAAACCTCCACCTTTGGCCGCAACATGGCCGGCGCCCGTGCCCTCTGGCGCGCCACCGGGATGAAGGACGAAGACTTCAAGAAGCCGATCATTGCCATCGCCAACTCCTTCACCCAGTTCGTGCCCGGCCACGTGCACCTGAAGGACCTCGGCCAGCTGGTCGCCCGCGAGATCGAAAGAGCCGGCGGCGTGGCCAAGGAATTCAACACCATCGCCGTGGACGACGGCATCGCCATGGGCCACGACGGCATGCTGTATTCGCTGCCCTCCCGCGAGATCATCGCCGACTCCGTGGAGTACATGGTCAACGCCCACTGCGCTGACGCCATCGTGTGCATCTCCAACTGCGACAAGATCACCCCCGGCATGCTGATGGCCGCCCTGCGCCTGAACATCCCGGTGGTGTTCGTTTCCGGCGGCCCGATGGAAGCCGGCAAGACCAAACTGGCCAGCCACGGTCTGGACCTGGTCGACGCCATGGTCGCCGCCGCCGACGACTCCTGCTCCGACGAGAAGGTCGCCGAGTACGAGCGTAGCGCCTGCCCCACCTGTGGCAGCTGCTCGGGCATGTTCACCGCCAACTCGATGAACTGCCTGACCGAAGCCCTGGGCCTGTCCCTGCCGGGCAACGGTTCGACCCTGGCCACCCACGCCGACCGCGAGCAGCTGTTCCTGCGCGCCGGCCGCCTGGCCGTCGAGCTGTGCCAGCGCTACTACGGCGAGGGCGACGAGTCGGTGCTGCCGCGCAATGTCGCCAGCTTCAAGGCGTTCGAGAACGCCATGACCCTGGACATCGCCATGGGCGGTTCGACCAACACCATCCTGCACCTGCTGGCCGCCGCCCAGGAAGCCGAGATCGCCTTCGACCTGCGCGACATCGATCGCCTGTCGCGCAAGGTGCCGCAGCTGTGCAAGGTGGCGCCGAACATCCAGAAGTACCACATGGAAGACGTGCACCGCGCCGGTGGCATCTTTTCCATCCTCGGTGAGCTGGCCCGTGGCGGCCTGCTGCACACCGACGTGCCGACCGTGCACAGCAAGACCATGGCCGACGCCATCGCCCAGTGGGACATCACCCAGACCAGCGACGAGGCCGTGCACACCTTCTTCAAGGCAGGTCCTGCCGGCATCCCGACCCAGGTCGCCTTCAGCCAGAGCACCCGCTGGGAGACCCTGGACGACGACCGCGAAAACGGCTGCATCCGCTCCGTCGAGCATGCTTACTCGCAGGAAGGCGGCCTGGCTGTGCTGTACGGCAACATCGCGCTGGACGGCTGCGTGGTGAAGACCGCCGGCGTGGATGAGTCGATCCACGTGTTCGAAGGCAAAGCCAAGATCTTCGAGAGCCAGGACAGCGCCGTCAAAGGCATCCTCGCCGACGAAGTGAAGGCCGGCGACATCGTGATCATCCGCTACGAAGGCCCCAAAGGCGGCCCGGGCATGCAGGAAATGCTCTACCCGACCTCCTACCTGAAGTCCAAGGGCCTGGGTAAAGACTGCGCTCTGCTCACCGACGGCCGCTTCTCCGGCGGTACCTCGGGCCTGTCCATCGGCCATGCCTCGCCGGAAGCCGCCGCCGGCGGTGCCATCGGCCTGGTCAAGGACGGTGACCGCATCCTGATCGACATCCCTAACCGAGCGATCAATCTGCAGATCTCCGACGCCGAGCTGCATGCCCGCCGCATCGAGCAGGACCAGAAAGGCTGGAAGCCGGTCGCGCCGCGTGCGCGCAAGGTGTCCACCGCACTCAAGGCCTACGCCCTGCTGGCCACCAGTGCCGACAAAGGGGCGGTGCGCAACAAGGCTCTGCTGGATGGGTAAGCGGGGCTAAGGCAACGCATACACGGTACGGCGGAAGAGACGCCATCACGAGTGCCACCTGCCTATCCTGAAAGCCCGGCCCCGTGCCGGGCTTTTTCATGCCTGCCGTTTGCCTGTCTATAGTGAAAGCACTCGCCTGGAGACCACGTCTATGCTCCGCAGCTTTCTCATTGCCACCCTGCTTCTGCTCGGCGCCTGCCGAGAAACGCCTGACACGCCCCTGCGCATGGCCATCAACCCCTGGCCAGGCTATGAGTTTCTCTACCTGGCCGAACGCCTGAAGCTGTTCGAGGCCGAAGGGGTGAATGTCCGCATCCTGCAATTCAGCTCGCTCAACGATGCGCGCCGGGCCTATGAACAAGGCAAGGTCGATGGCTTTGGCGCCACCCTTGTTGAGGTCTTGATGGCGCGGCAGAACAGCCCGCGCCAGCCGCGGCTGGTGTATCTGCCGGACTACTCCAACGGTGGCGACCTGATCATCGGTCAAAGCGAACTGGCCGACCTGAGGGCCCTGGCCGGCAAGCGTGTGGCCATTGAGCCAGGCACCCTCAATACCTACATCCTGTCCCGGGCGCTGCAGCGCCATGGCCTCGAGCTGCCGCAGGTCAGTCTGGTGGCCATGCCACAGGCAGAAATGTCGAACGCCCTGGACAATGAAAAAATCGATGCCGCCGTGACTTACCCACCCTTTTCCGTGGCCATGCTGAAGAGCCCCAAGCTCAAAAAGCTGTTCGACACCAGCGAGATTCCCGGCGAAGTTCTGGATGTACTGGTCGTCGATGCCAGCACGCTGGAAGCCAGGCCAGAGGATGTCGCCAGGATGCTGCGCGCCTTTACCCGTGCCATCGATTACTCGCGCGAGCACCCGAAAGAGGCCTACACCATCATGGCCGAGCGCGAAGGACTGAGCCTGGAGGACTTCCAGGCCGCCATCGAGCAGGACCTGCATATTCTCGGCGCTCAAGAGCAAGCCCAGTTCTATGGCCCGGAGCAACGTCTGCTCAAAGCACTGCAAAGCACTCAGCAGGTGCTGCTGGACAGTGGCGCGCTGACCGCCGAGCAGGATCTGCCCAGCCTCATTGTCCCGCCGCGCTGATCACTCATGAACACACGCCGCACCCTGCCACTGAACTGGCTGATCATGCTGCCGCTGGCCGCCGCCTGGCTGCTGCTGGGCGTGCTGCTGCTGGTCTTTTCCGCCAGCAGCAACCGTCAGATTGGCAACGACCTCGTCAAACTGAGGGCCGAATCGCTGATGGGCAACCTGCAGGTGGCAGCGGAAACCGTCGACCGACACCATGAACTGCAACGTATCGTGATGGCAATGGGGGCCGAAAACGATATTCATGAGCTAGTGATCGTCGCAGGCACGCCGCCACGGGTTCTGGCCAGCCTGGACACCAGCCAGATCGGCAAACCCCTGAGCAGTCTGGAAGCTCAATCGGTGCAACTGATCGAACGCAGCCAGCAGCTGCAAAAAACCCTCAGCACGGAAGATGTCAGCAAGACTGCCGAGCAGCATCTGGACTTTTCAATGCCAATCCTGCTGGGCAACTCCCTGCTGACGGATCAGTTGCAGAGTCAGGGCGCCATCTACCTCGAGCTGGACACCCACGCCCTGCAAAGCGGCCTGCAACAGCGCGTGCTGCAGCAGAGCGCACTGCTGATGCTGGGCACTGCCGGCCTGCTCGGGCTGCTGGCCTGGCAACTGCGACGCAAGGTATTGAACCCCCTGAGCCAGTTGCTGCAGGCCATTGCCAGCAGCAACCCCGAGCCACGCCTGCAGCAGGCCAGCCTGGATACCCGGGGAGAGTTTCAGGTGCTGGCGCAGACGCTGTACCAGCAGTTCCAGCGCGAACAGCGCGACAAGGCACGCCTGCAGAGCATCCTCGCCTCGGCCGGCGAAGGGATTCTGCTGGCAGATGGCAACGGCCTGATCAGCTATGCCAACCCTGCCCTTTGCCGGCTGTTCGGCTATACCGAAGAGGCCCTGCTCGGCGAGTCGGTGCTGAAGCTGGTCTACACCGACAGCGACCGCGAGCGCCTGATTCAACTGCGTCAGGAGTTCCGCAGCGAGGCGCCACCGCGCCAGTTCATCGGCGAGGTACTCGGCTGCAGCCTCAATGGCACAGCACTGCAACTGGCCATGATCTGCAGTCACATCCACCTGCACGATGAAGAAATCTTCACCGTCATGCTTCACGACATCGGCGAGCGCAAGGAGGCCGAGCGCCTGCTGAAGCAGGCACGCGAAGCGGCGGAAAGCGCCAGCCGGGCAAAAAGCGAATTCCTCGCCACCATGAGCCACGAAATCCGCACACCGATGAACGGCGTGATCGGCATGGCTCAGGTGCTGGCCGACACCCCGCTGAACAACCAGCAGCAGGAACTGGTCAGCACCCTGCAACACTCCGCCGAGCTGCTCCTGACCCTGCTCAACGACATCCTCGACCTGTCCAAGATCGAAGCCGGCATGCTGCGTCTGGAGCAGACCGCCTGCAACTGGGAGGACATCCTCCTCGATGCCTGCAAACTGATGCAGCCCCACGCGCAGAAGAAAGCCCTGCAGCTGTTTCTGCTGATCGAGCCCGAAGTGCCTGTGGCCATCCTCGGCGACCCGATCCGTCTGCGTCAGATTGCCCTCAACCTGCTGAGCAATGCGGTCAAGTTCACCCGCCATGGCTACATCCATGTCGAGCTGAGCCTGACCCGCCAGCTGACCGGCAGTGCCAGCTTCCGTCTGCGCATCCGCGACACCGGTATCGGCATGACCCAGGCGCAGCAGGCGCGCCTGTTCCAGCCCTTTACCCAGGCAGATTCATCCACCACCCGCGAATTCGGTGGCACCGGTCTGGGCCTGTCGATCAGCCGCAAGCTGCTGGAACTGATGCAGGGCAGCATCCAGCTGAGCAGTGCACCGGATGAAGGCAGCTGCTTCACCATCGACCTGACCCTGCCGTGTCAGACCCTGCCTCCCGCACAGGACAGCCACAGCCTCAGCGGCAAACAGGTACTGCTGCTGGATACTCAGCCGCTCAACCTGCAGGTTGTGCAGAGCAGCCTGATCAGCAGCGGCTGCCATGTGCACTACCTTGAGCAGGCTGACAGCCCCCTTCCGCCCCATGATCTGTTGCTGATCAGCGACCGCATCGACAGCAGCCTGCCCGCCGGGCTGCGTGATGAGCCGCAGCTGTGGCTCTGCAGCCTGCCCCACGAACAGTGCCGCTGTCCGGCCGGAGTGCCGCGACTGCCGCAGCCGGGCAAGCGCAGCGAGCTGCTGCAGGCCGTTGAGCAACTGCTCGACCCGAACCACAGCGCCGCAACACCATCGCCATCCGGCCCGGACAGTTTGCCGATGCGTCTACACGGCCGCCTGCTGGTGGTCGAAGACACTCTGCTCAACCAGCAGGTGATCCGCGCCATGCTCGAACCCTATGGCCTTACCCTGCAGTTTGCCGATAACGGCCAGCTGGGGGTGGAAGCCTGCGCCCGGGAAAGCTTCGATCTGGTCCTGATGGACTGCCTGATGCCCGTGCTCGACGGTCTGGATGCTACCCGGGCGATTCGCGCCCGCGAGGCCAGTCTGGGCAGCGCCCGCCACCTGCCGATCATTGCCCTGACCGCCAACGCCTACAAGGAAAGTCGCCAGCGCTGCCTGGAAGCCGGTATGGATGATTTCCTCAGCAAGCCGGTAATGCGCGACGAGCTGCTGCAAGTGCTGCAACGCTACCTGCCCGCCAGCCATGATCCGGCCCCCGAGACCCGCCAAGAGCCAACACCCATGCCCAGCCAGCCAGAGCCTGTCGACTACCCGCGCATCGTGCAGATGTGCGAGCAACTGGGCACGCCGGTCATGAGTAATCTGTTGCAGGAGTTCGCCCGACAGGCCGGCAGCATGGCCGACCAGTTGTGCGCGGCAATCGAGAGCGCCGACTGGCCAACCGCACACCGCATGGCTCACAGCCTCAAGGGCAGCTCCGGGACTCTCGGCATGGATGCCCTGAGCCAGCAGGCGGCGGCACTGGAGCAGCAGCTCAAGCACGACCCGGCCCAACTCCCCCCCGAACCGCTGCGCGAAGCGGCCCAGCAGCTGCGCGCCGGCGTCGCACAACACAGCCAGGCGGCACTGGCCTGCTGCGAGGTGCAGGCCTAGCAGGCTGTTGAAAAACTACCTGCTAGCGAGAGCTAGATCTGACGCTGCCAGACCTCGTAGCTATGCCCCGGCGTTTCGCCTTCGGCGGCATGCTCGGTGCAGCTCGTGCGCTGCCACTGCTCACCCTCGAAGGGCGGAAACCAGGCATCGCCGGCCGGGCTGAGCGCCACCCGGGTCAGGTACAGGCGTTCGGCCAGCGGCAGCGCCTGCTCATACAGCTGCGCGCCGCCGATCAGCATGACCTCGTCGACACCCTGCTCCTGCGCCCAGCTCTGGGCACGCTGCAGCGCCTCGGGCAGCGAGGCGAAGACCTCGGCGCCCTCCAGCTGCAGGCCCGTCTGGCGGCTGACCACCAGATTGAGCCGGCCCGGCAGCGGCCGGCCCAGCGAATCCCAGGTCTTGCGCCCCATCACCACCGGCTTGCCCAGGGTTCTGGCCTTGAAGTACTTGAGATCACCCGGCAGACGCCAGGGCAGCTGGTTGTCCACGCCGATCACGCGGTTCTCGCCCATGGCGGCGATCAGGCACAGCGGCAGACTCATACCGCCACCGGCGCCTTGATGTGCGGGTGCGACTGGTAGCCGACCAGTTCGAAGTCCTCGAAGCGGAAGGCCAGCAGGTCCTTCACCTCGGGGTTGAGCTTCATCTGCGGCAGCGGGAAAGGCTCGCGGGTCAACTGCAGATCGGTCTGTTCCAGATGGTTGGCGTACAGGTGGCAGTCACCGCCGGTCCAGATGAACTCGCCCGGCTCAAGATCGCAGACCTGCGCCACCATCAGGGTCAGCAGCGCGTAGCTGGCGATATTGAAGGGCACGCCGAGGAAAATGTCGGCCGAACGCTGGTACAGCTGGCAGCTGAGCTTGCCGTCGGCGACATAGAACTGGAACAGCGCATGGCAGGGCGGCAGGGCCATCTGGTCGACCAGTGCCGGGTTCCAGGCCGAGACGATCAGCCGGCGCGAGTCCGGGTTCTTCTTGATCATCTCGATCAGCTTGCTGATCTGGTCGATCGACTCGCCGTTCGGCGCCGGCCAGCTGCGCCACTGGTAGCCGTATACCGGGCCGAGGTTGCCGTTCTCGTCGGCCCACTCGTCCCAGATACTGACGCCGTTGTCCTTCAGGTACTTGATATTGGTATCACCCTGCAGGAACCACAGCAGCTCGTGGATGATGGACTTCAGGTGGCACTTCTTGGTGGTGACGATGGGGAATCCATCGGCCAGGTTGAAGCGCATCTGGTAACCGAACACGCTGTAGGTGCCGGTGCCGGTACGGTCTTCCTTGAAAGTGCCGTGCTCGCGCACATGGCGCATCAGGTCGAGGTACTGTTTCATCAGGCAGCTCCCTGCGCCGCTTGGCGGCGGTAGGCAAAAACAATCAGGGCAATGCCGACGATCACCATCGGCAGGCTCAGCACTTGGCCCATGGTCAGCCAGCCGAAGGCGAGGTAACCCAGCTGGGCATCCGGCACGCGGACGAACTCGGCGAGGATGCGAAAGCAGCCATAGCTGAGGGCGAACACGCCGGACACGGCCATGGTCGGCCGCGGCTTACGGGTATAGAGCCAGAGAATCACAAACAGCGCCACGCCCTCCATCGCGAACTGGTACAGCTGCGACGGATGACGCGGCAGCTGTGCCGGATCGGTGGGGAAGACCATCGCCCAGGGCACATCGGTGGCCTTGCCCCACAGCTCGGCGTTGATGAAGTTGCCCAGACGGCCTGCGCCCAGGCCAATCGGAACCAGAGGGGCGATAAAGTCCATCAGCTCGAAGAAGGTCTTGCCATTGCGCTTGCCGAACCACCAGGTGGCCAGCATCACGCCGATAAAGCCCCCGTGGAAGGACATGCCGCCTTCCCACACCTTGAACAGCGACAGCGGATCGCTGAGGAAATGGCCGAAGTTGTAGAACAGCACATAGCCAAAGCGGCCACCGAGAATCACGCCCATCGCCACCCAGAACACCAGGTCGGACAGTTTGTCCTTGGTCCAGGCCGGATCGAAGGCCTTCAGCCGCCGGCTGGCCAGCAGCCAGGCACCACCGATGCCGATCAGGTACATCAGGCCGTACCAGTGGATTTTCAGCGGCCCCAGGGCAATCGCCACCGGGTCAATCTGCGGATAAGCCAGCATCACAACTCCTTAAACGAGAAAGCTCAGGCCCACGCTCAGCAGCAGCAGGGCAAACAGACGCTTGAGCAGGCGCGGCGGCAGGCGGTGGGCCAGACGCGCACCAAAGCGGGCAAAAAACATCGAGGTCAGGGCAATCCCGACCATCGCTGGCAGATACACATAACCCAGGCTCCAGGCTGGCAGCTGCGGCTGGCCCCAGCCGATCACCAGAAAACTCAGGGCGCTGGCGATGGCAATCGGCAGGCCGCAGGCTGACGAGGTCGCCACGGCCTGTTGCATCGGCACGCTGCGCCAGGTCAGGAAGGGCACGGTCAGCGAGCCGCCGCCGATGCCGAAGATGGCCGAGGCCCAGCCGATCACGCTCCCGGCGGCCACCAGCCCCGGCTTGCCCGGCACGCTGCGCGCGGCCTTGGGCTTCAGGTCCAGAGTCATCTGCACGGCGATGATGATGGCGAACACGCCGATGATCTTCTGCAGCAAGGGCCCCTGAATACTGGCGGCCGTCAGCGCCCCCAGACCGGCGCCAAGCAGAATGCCGACGGCCATCCAGATGAAGATCGGCCACAGCACCGCACCCTTGCGCTGATGTTCCAGCACCGAGTTGATCGAGGTGAAGATGATGGTCGCCAGGGAGGTGCCGACCGCCATATGGGTGAGCACTTCCGGAGCAAAGCCCTGGGCCGCGAAGCTGAACACCAGCACCGGCACAATGATCAGACCACCACCGACGCCAAACAGCCCGGCCAGCACACCGGCCGCCGCCCCCAGCAGCATGTACAGCGCAAATTCCATGAGGTCCCCCAGACAAAGGCGCATGGTAACGGATGCCCCGCCGCCCCTCCACCCGCGCCGATGGATGCAGTAGTCTGAGAGTTCACTCCAAACGAGTCCTGCCATGTGCCTGATCGTCTTTGCCTGGCGCCCCGGCCACGTCCTGCCCCTGCTGGTGGCCGCCAACCGCGACGAGTTCTACGCCCGGCCGGCCGCTGCACTGGCGCCCTGGGACGACGTGCCCGGTCTGGTGGCCGGCCGTGACCTGCAGGCCGGCGGCACCTGGCTGGGCCTCGGCGCCAACGGGCGCTTTGCCGCCCTGACCAATATCCGCGATCCGCGTCAGCCGCTGGGCAGTGCCTCGCGCGGCGAGCTGCCGGCACGCTTTCTCGCCGGATCGCAAAGTCCTGCCGAGTTCATTGCCGAGCTGCAGCCGCAGCTGCACCAGTTCAGCGGTTTCAACCTCTTGCTCGGCGACGGCCGGCAACTGTGGCACCTCAATCAGCGCGAAGCCCAGCCGCGTCAGCTCGGCGAAGGCATCTACGGCCTGTCCAACGCCACCCTCGACACGCCCTGGCCAAAGCTGCTGCGTGCCCGCCAGGGCCTGCAGCAGGCCCTGCACGACGGCGATGACGAACGCCTGTTTGCCGTGCTGGCCGATCCGCAGCCGGCAGCCGACGAACACCTGCCGGATACCGGCGTGGGCCGCGAGACCGAGCGGCTGCTGTCCAGCGTGTTCATCCGCAGTGCCGCCTATGGCACACGGGCCAGCACCCTGGTGCGGGTGCGGGAAGATGGCAGCCGGAGCATTCACGAACGCCGCTTCGGCCCGCATGGCGAGTCACTGGGCGAGACGCGCTTAGAACTGCGGTAGGTCGAGGCAGAACAGGCGCGAGCGCTGCTGGCGGTCATCCGGGTCATTGACCAGACGCAGACTGCCATCGGCGAGCATCACCAGCCCTTCGATCTTGGCCTGCCCGGCCAGTAGCCACTGCCGGCTAACCCTGCCGGCATCCAGGCAACCGATCACCGAACCGGCGCAGGCACCGTCATGGTAGCTCGATGTGGTGTCCTCGGCGGCGGCGGAAAACAGCAGGCGCCCCTGCAGGTCCAGACACAGATCGGTGAGGCTCAGTGGCACGCCCTGCCAGTCTCCCAGCTCGACCGGCTGCACAGTACACAGCGCACTGGCCGATAACCCACCCTCATGCAGGCCGCTCAGTACCCGAGGCAGGTCCAGACTGATCAGGGCATTGACCCCACCCCGGCCATTACCGCGCTGTGCCAGCAGGAGCTGCTGCCCCTGCACCACGGCACCTTCCAGATTGAGCTCCGGCAACTGCGTCGCCAGCGCGTCATACAACTCGCTCAGATCGATCACCCGGTGCTGCTCGCCGTCGACCAGCACAGCCCGGCAGCGCTGCGCGGTGGAGCCGGAACCAAGCGCCAGCAGGCGACCATCCGGCAGCACGCAGAGCATTTCGAAGTCGGGTTTCAGGCGTTTGCGTTCCGCCGGCTCCTGCGGCAGTTCGCCCGCCAGCAGGGACTGCTGACCGATAAAGCCGCCCGTCAGGCTGTAGCGCTGCAGCAGCAGTTCGTCATCGCCCAGCACATACAGCCGCTCATTCAGCACCACCAGTGCGCTGGCTGCCGCCAGACGCAGGGTCGCCAGTTCCTGCAGCGGCAGGGGGGATGTCACGCCTGAATGGTCGCGGCCGGGTTGATCACCCGGCCCAGGCCGAGGTTGCGCAGAGCCAGGTGCAGTGAACTGTGGATCACCTGCGGGCTGTCCATGCGCAGCAGTTGCGCCAGCAGCTCCTGGGCCTTGCTCATGCTGAGCTGACGCAGCAGCCACTTCACCTTGGGCAGGTTGGTGGCGTTCATCGACAGCGAATCGAAGCCCATGGCCATCAGGATCACCGCCGCCGCCGGATCACCGGCCATTTCGCCGCAGATGCTCACCGGCTTGCCTTCGGCATGAGCGCCGTCGACCACCAGCTTCAGCGCATGCAGCACGGCCGGATGGAGGAAGTCGTAGAGATCGGCGACACGCGGGTTGTTGCGGTCCACCGCCAGCAGGTACTGGGTCAGGTCGTTGGAGCCGACCGAGAGGAAGTCGACCTGGCGCGCCAGTTCGCGCACCTGATAGACGGCAGCGGGAATCTCGATCATCACCCCGACCGGCGGCATGGGAATGTCCACACCTTCGTCACGAACCTCGCCCCAGGCGCGGTGGATCAGGTGCAGGGATTCTTCCAGCTCCTGCAGGCCGGAGATCATCGGCAACAGGATGCGCAGATTGTTCAGGCCCTCGCTGGCCTTGAGCATCGCCCGCACCTGCACCAGGAAGATTTCCGGGTGATCGAGGGTGATACGGATACCGCGCCAGCCGAGGAAGGGGTTTTCTTCCTTGATCGGGAAGTACGGCAGCGCCTTGTCGCCGCCGATATCCAGAGTACGCATGGTCACCGGCAGCGGGTGAAAGGCCGCCAGCTGACCCCGGTAGTTCTGCATCTGTTCCTTTTCGCTGGGGAAGCGCTCGTTGATCATGAACGGCACTTCGGTGCGGTACAGGCCCACACCCTCGGCCCCGCGTTCCTGCGCGCGGGTCACGTCGGCCAAAAGGCCGGTGTTGACCCACAGCGGCACGCGGTGACCGTCCAGAGTCTCGCAGGGCAGCTCGCGCAGGGCGTCAAGACCCTTGACCAGCTGACGCTCCTCCTCGACCACCGCACGGTACTGCCGCGCCAGCTCGGCCGAGGGGTTGGTGAAGACTTCGCCATGGTAGCCGTCGACGATCATGGCGATGCCGTCGACCTTGGAATACGGCAGGTCGACCGCCCCCATCACCGTGGGAATACCCATGGCGCGGGCCAGAATGGCCACGTGGGAGTTGCCGGAACCCTGTACCGAAACCAGACCGATAAGTTTGCCGGCTGGCACCTCGCCAAGCATGGCCGGCGACAGCTCCTCGGCCACCAGAATGGTGTTGTCCGGATAGGTCTGCTGCTGCTTGCGCTCTTCCTGCAGGTAGGCCAGGAGGCGACGACCGAGGTCGCGCACGTCACTGGCGCGTTCGCGCAGGTAGGCGTCGTCCATCAGCTCGAAGCGCGCCACATGCGCATTAACCACCTGACGCAGGGCGCCCTGCGCCCACTGTCCGGTGCGGATAACGGTGCGCACCTCGTTACCCAGCGCGGCATCGTCGAGCATCATCAGGTAGACGTCGAACAGGGCACGCTCTTCCTTGCGCAGCTGGGTGGCCAGCTTGGCGGAGAGCTCCTGCATATCCTCGCGGACCCATTCCAGCGCCTTGCCGAACAGCTCCAGCTCGGCGTCGATATCGTCAACGCCCTTGTCTGGCACCACATCCAGATCGGCCGGCGGCAACACCACCACGGCGGAGCCGACCGCGGCGCCCGGCGAACCGGCCACACCGACAAACTTGGCTTCCTGAATGCCCTTGCCCTGCTTGCCCAGACCACGGATCGAACCGGTGGCCTCGGCATGGGCGATAACGCCGGCAAGCTGGGCGCTCATGGTGACCAGGAAGGCTTCCTCGCCTTCGTCGAACTGGCGGCGCTCCTTTTGCTGCACCACCAGTACGCCCATCACACGACGGTGGTGGATGATCGGTGCGCCGAGGAAGGAGGCATAGCGCTCTTCACCGGTTTCGGCGAAGTAGCGGTAGCGCGGGTGGGTGGCAGCATCTTCGAGGTTGAGCGGCTCCTCGCGGCTGCCCACCAGGCCCACCAGGCCCTCGTTGGGCGCCATGCTGACCTTGCCGATGGAACGCTTGTTCAGACCCTCGGTGGCCATCAGCACGAAGCGATTGCTTTCCGGGTCGAGCAGATACACCGAGCAGACCTGGCTGCCCATGGACTCTTTCACGCGCTGCACGATGATGCCCAGCGCCGCCTTGAGGTCCTTGGCGGCGTTGACTTCCTGCACGATCTTGCGCAGCGTGTTGAGCATGGTCAGGGCCGTATCTCCCGTGTTATTCGCGCACTGATTAGTTATTCACGTACCAGCAGGCGCGGAGCCAATTCCTTGAGGGCGCGGCGATAGACCTCGCGCTTGAACGTCACCACCTGATTCAGCGGGTACCAGTAGCTGACCCAGCGCCAGCCGTCGAACTCCGGCTTGCCGGTCACATCCATCCGCACACGGTCTTCGGCACCGGTCAGACGCAACAGAAACCACTTCTGCTTCTGGCCGATGCACAGCGGCTGCGAGTGCGTACGCACCAGACGCTGCGGCAGACGATAACGCAACCAGCCACGGGTGCAGGCGAGGATCTTCACATCCTCAGGCTCCAGACCCACTTCTTCGTTCAACTCGCGGAACAGCGCCTCTTCCGGCGTTTCGCGCGGGTTGATGCCTCCCTGGGGAAACTGCCAGGCATCCTGATTGATGCGGCGTGCCCACATGACCTGCCCGGCATCATTGGAAAGGATGATGCCGACATTGGGGCGAAAACCATCGGAATCAATCACGGCAGGCACCTCAAAACACATATGCAAGGCATTGTTCCACAAAGGCCGCTGCCGCAGCAATGCAGGCTCCCGAGGCTGTGCGGCAAGCCCGAAAGCCCAGCCGGAACGGGCATCGCCAGTGCTTTTGCCTTATCCTGTGCGCCCCGTTTCTTCTTTATGACAAAGGTTCCCCGACGTGCGCCTGGCCCTCTTCGATCTCGACAACACCCTGCTCGCCGGTGACAGCGACCACAGCTGGGGCGAATTCCTCTGCCAGCGCGGCCTGGTCGACGCCGCCGAGTACCAGGCCCGCAACGATGCCTTCTACGCCGACTACTGCGCCGGCAAGCTGGATGTGGTGGCCTACCAGAACTTCAGTCAGGCCATTCTGGGCCGCACGAACATGGCCCAGCTGGCGCAGTGGCACCGCGAGTTCATGGCCGAGGTGATCGAGCCTATCATCCTGGCCAAGGGGGAGGCCCTGCTCGACCGGCACCGCGACGCGGGTGACAAGCTGGTAATCATCACCGCCACCAACCGCTTCGTCACCGGCCCGATCGCCGAGCGCCTGGGCGTGGACACCCTGCTGGCCACCGAGTGCGGCATGCAGGACGGCCGCTACACCGGACAGATCACCGGCACTCCCTGCTATCAGGACGGCAAGGTGACGCGCCTGAACCAGTGGCTGGCAGAAACCGGTCTGAGCCTGGAAGACAGCTATTTCTACAGCGACTCGCGCAACGACCTGCCACTGCTGCAGGTCGCCGCCAACCCGGTGGCGGTCGACCCGGACGACGTCCTGCGCGGCATCGCCACCGAGCGCGGCTGGCCGGTGATCAGCCTGCGCTGAAACGCAAACGGGGCGCCTTGAGCGCCCCGTTTCTTGTGCCGCCAGTCCTCAGACCGGCTTGGCGCCCATCAGGCCCATGATGGCCAGCAGCAGCACGATGTACTGCAGGGCATAGGCCGCCGTCATCATCACTAGGCGCGGCGAGGCCGGGGTTTCACCGAGCGCTTCCCAGGCTGCCAGGCGACCGCGCAGCAGCACCGCCATCACCATCATCATGACAAACAGCACGCCGCTGGCCAGCAGCCAGGTCTGGCCCAGCGGGATGCCGGCCAGGTGCGCCAGCCACCAGCCGGTGACCGGCAGGCTCAGCGCCAGCAGGCCCAGCGCCGGCAGGCTGTAGCAGCGGGTGACGCGCAGCTTGCGCGTCAGCGCCGCGGCATCGCCACTGCGGTAGGCCTTAAACAGCATGAACACATGCGCCAGCATGCCCAGCAGCAGCAACAGGGCCGGCAGGCTGTGCGCCGCCTTGATCAGGGTGTAGTACTCCACATCTCTCTCCTTAACCGAGGAACAGTTTGTAGGCCGGATTATCGGTCTCGTCCCAGTACGGGTAGCCGATGGCATCCAGCGCGGATGGAATCAGGTGACGCTCGTCATGCGGCACTTGTAACGCTGCCAGCACGCGACCATCTGCCGCACCATGGTTGCGGTAGTGGAACATCGAGATATTCCAGCGCCCGCCGAGTTTGGTGAGGAAGTTGAACAGCGCGCCCGGCCGCTCGGGGAACTCGAAGCGGAACACGCACTCGTCCGGCACCGCCGCCGCATGGCCGCCGACCATGTGGCGGATATGCAGCTTGGCCAGCTCGTTGTCGGTCAGATCGAGCACCGGAAAGCCCTGGTCGCGCAGCCCCTGCACCAGCGCCGCACGCGGGTCGTTTTCCGGGTGGGTTTGTACGCCGACGAAAATGTGCGCCTCGCCGTCGGTGTGGTAGCGGTAGTTGAACTCGGTGATCTGGCGCTTGCCGATGGCCTCGCAGAAGGTCTTGAAGCTGCCCGGCTGCTCGGGAATGGTCACGGCGATGATCGCCTCGCGCTTCTCGCCCAGTTCGGCGCGTTCGGCCACATGGCGCAGGCGGTCGAAGTTGATGTTGGCGCCCGAGTCGATGCCCACCAGCACCTTGCCCTGCACGCCCTCGCGCTCGACGTACTTCTTGATCCCGGCCACCGACAGCGCACCGGCCGGCTCGGTGATCGAGCGGGTGTCGTCGTAGATGTCCTTGATCGCCGCGCAGATCTCGTCGGTGCTGACGGTGATCACCTCGTCGACATAGTCCTTGCACAGCTCGAAGGTGTGCGCGCCGATCTGCGCCACCGCCACGCCGTCGGCGAACAGCCCGACGCTCGGCAGCACCACGCGCTCACCGGCGGCCATGGCCGCCTGCAGACAGTTGGAGTCATCCGGCTCGACACCGATCACGCGGATTTCCGGGCGCAGGTATTTGACGTAAGCCGCGATGCCGGCGATCAGGCCGCCGCCGCCGCAGGGCACGAAGATGGCATCCAACTGGCCCGGCTGCTGGCTGAGGATTTCCATGGCCACGGTGCCCTGGCCGGCGATCACCAGCGGATCGTCGTAGGGGTGGATGTAGCTGTAGCCCTTCTCCTCCACCAGCTTGAGCGAGTGTGCCAGCGCCTCGGGGAAGGCATCGCCATGCAGCACCACCTTGCCGCCGCGCGAACGCACGCCCTGCACCTTCAGTTCCGGCGTGGTGCGCGGCATGACGATGGTCGCCTTCACGCCCAGATGCTTGGCGGCCAGCGCCAGCCCCTGGGCATGGTTGCCGGCCGAGGCAGTGACCACACCGCGCTCCAGCTCCTCGGGGCTGAGCTGAGCCAGCTTGTTGTAGGCGCCGCGAATCTTGAACGAGTACACCGGCTGCAGATCTTCGCGTTTCAGCAGAATCTGGTTGCCGGTGCGCTCGGAGAGCTGACGGGCAGGCTGCAGGGGCGTTTCCACGGCGACATCGTAGACGCGCGAGGTGAGGATCTTCTTCACGTACTGTTCGAGCATTGCGGCAGTTCACTGGCTGGCGGGCGGAATGCGCCAGTCTACCCAGCCGAACCGCGCCCGACCACAGACAATGCGGGGTTTTCAGCGGTCGATCGGGCTATAATCGCCGCCCGGTTTTCCATTTTCTTGCGCGGTGCAGCATGACCCAGGATCAACTCAAGCAGGCCGTGGCCCAGGCAGCCATGGATTTCATCCGCCCCAAGCTCACAGAAAAGAGCGTGGTCGGCGTCGGCACCGGCTCCACCGCCAATTTCTTCATCGACGCGCTGGCTCAGCACAAGATGGACTTCGACGGCGCCGTGGCCAGCTCCGAAGCCACCGCCGCGCGCCTCAAGGCCCACGGCATTCCGGTGTATGACCTCAACAGCGTCGGCGATCTGGAGTTCTACGTCGACGGCGCCGACGAGAGTGACGAACACCTGCACCTGATCAAGGGCGGCGGCGCCGCCCTGACCCGCGAGAAGATCGTGGCCGCCGTGGCGCAGACCTTCATCTGCATCGCCGACGAGAGCAAACTGGTGCCGGTACTGGGCGCCTTCCCGCTGCCGGTGGAGGTCATCCCCATGGCCCGCAGCCATGTCGCCCGCCAGCTGGTGAAACTGGGCGGCGACCCGGTTTACCGCGAAGGCGTGGTGACCGACAACGGCAACATCATCCTCGACGTGTTCAATATGGAGATTCTCGACCCGGTGGCACTGGAGCGTGATATCAACGCCATTGTCGGCGTGGTCACCAACGGCCTGTTCGCCGCCCGCCCAGCCGACCTGCTGCTGCTCGGCACCAAGGACGGCGTGAAGACGCTCAAGCGCGACTGAGCGCTGAGACAGCCCGAACCGGGCTACCCGTTGGAACTGAAAAGGCCGGCTATTTGCCGGCCTTTTTCGTGAAGCGGTAGAACAGGTTCGGCTCGCTGACCAGATACAGCTCGCCGGCTTCGTCCATCGCCAGCCCCTCGGCCTGCGGCACGCTGCGTTTCAGCCCGTGCATGCCGCGCAGCAGCGACAGGGTGCTGATCGGCCGGCCATCGACATCCAGCTCGACCACCAGCCGCGACTCGTCGGACAGTGCCAGCAGGTGACCACTGCGCTCATCGAACTGCAGGCTGGACAGATCGCGCACAAACAACCGGCGGTCGCGCTTGAGGTCATCGGCCACGTGCAGGTTCAGGCGCTGCTCGCCGCTGGGAAAACCGGTGATTTCCAGAATGCGCAGCGGGTCGCGCTCCTTGGCCACAAACAGGCGCTGCCCCTGGCTGTCGTAGGCCAGCCCCTCGAAGCCCTTGTTGCCGTTGAGCCCCAGCCCCAGCGACAGCTGCTCGCTGTCGGCCGCATCCAGCCGGCGCGTACGCTCATCGACATGTACCTTGAACAGACGCTGGGCACGCTCATCGCTGATCACATAGGTGCCCGGCGCGATGTACTCCACCGCTTCGGCATCCCCAAAACCGGCCAGCGCAATACGCCGCAGCACCTGCCCGTCCAGCGACAGCTCGATCAGCTCGGCCTTCTGGTTGGTCACGGTAAACAGGCTGCGCCGATCCGGGTCGTAGGTCAGCGCCGAAACATCGTCTTCCAGGCCGGCAATCGGCTGCGCCTCAATCACCACCTGATAGTCCGGCAGCCACAGCGAGCGCTCACGCCACTCGGCGGCGTGGCGCCATTCTTGCACTGCAAACCAGCCGCGCTCGAACACTCGCCACTGCTGGCCCGCCCACAACAACGGCAAGACCACCAGCAACAGGCCGGCAATCCGCACGGCACGAGACTTGAACAGCAACGGCATGGTTCCACACTCCCAGAGTCAGCGCGGCATGATTACCACAGTCTGCTGAACGGCAGCTGAATGGTGTGTGACCAAAGGTACCAAAGGCACGGAGCCTGATGAGCATGTCACTGTTACCGGAACAGCGCACCCTCACCACCCTGCATACCGTCACCCTGGCGACCCAGATGCTCGGACGTACCGGCATTGCCAGCGAACGTCTGCTCGATGGCAGCGGCATTCGCCCGGATGAGCTGGACAACCCGGCGCGGCTGATCTGCCACGCTCAGGAGCTGCAGGTACTGGCCAATGCCCTGAACTGTACACGCGACCCGGCCCTCGGCCTGCTGCTCGGCCAGCGCATGCATGTCTCGGCCTACGGCATGCTCGGCTACACCCTGCTGGCCAGCCCGACCCTGGGCGATGCCCTGCAGCTGGCCATCGACCATCCGGCACTGCTCGGCAGCTACTTCCAGCTCACCCTGCAGCATGAAGACGACGAAGTACGCCTGGTCGCCAGCGGCTACCGCTATGCACCGGAGCTGACGGTATTCAACACCGAATTGTGCCTGGCCTCCATGCTCACCGTCATTCAGGACCTGCTCGGCGAGGCCGTGCGGCCACGCCGCCTGCTGCTGAGCTACCGGCCACCACTGCATGCGGCCAGCTACAGCGAAAAGCTCGGCTGCCCGGTGGAATTTGGCGCTGGCAGCAATGCTCTGTGCTTTACCCCTTCACTGCTCAAGCGCGCCCTGCCCCTGGCCGACCCGGTGAGTTTCCAGCACGGCCTGCAGCAATGCCTGCAGCTGGAGGCCCAGTTTCACAGCCGCCAGGACCTGCGCGAGCTGATCCGCCAGCAACTGGCCAGCGACATCAGCCAGTGCACCAGCCTGGAGCGTGTGGCCGCGCGCCTGCACCGTTCGGCACGCACCCTGCGCCGCCACCTGCAGCAGCTCAACACCAGTTTCCAGCACCTGCTCGACGAGGTGCGTTACGACAAGGCCCGTCAGCTGCTGCTGCACACCGACCTGCCGATCTACCTGATCGCCGAACAGCTGGGCTACAGCGAGACAGCCAGCTTCCGACACGCCTTTCAGCGCTGGAGCGGGCTGACCCCGAGCAACTTCAGGCGCTAAGGCGCTGCACGACTGAACCCCTGCGACGACCCGCCGCAGCGCGGCATGCACTTCCATGATCCGGCGCAAGGTTTGTCGCCAGTGCCCTGCCTAGACTCCCGGCATCTGTCTGTGCGGAGTGCTGCCCCATGAATTTCGATGTCGCCATCATCGGCGCCGGCCCGGCCGGTCTGTGTCTGGCACGCGCCCTGTCAGGCCATGGTCTGTCCATCGCCCTGATCGAACGGCAGGCCGAAGAGCACCTGCGCGAAGCGGAATTCGACGGCCGCGAGATCGCCCTCACACACGCCTCCCAGCACCTGCTGGAAAAACTCGGCCTGTGGCAGCGCCTGCCGGCAGAAGAGGTCGCCGTCCTGCGTGACGCGCAGGTACTCAACGGCCCCTCGCTGTTTGCCCTGAAGATCAACGCCGAACAGGCCGGTGCCGAGCGCCTCGGTCATCTGGTGGCCAACCAGGCCATCCGACGCGCCGCCTATGCCGCTGTCAGTCAGTGCGCCGATGTACAGCTGCTGAGCGAAACCCAGGTACGCGCCATTCGCCACAGCCCGACTCAGGTGGAGATCGAACTAGGTGAAGGCCGCCTGCTCCAAAGCCGTCTGCTGGTGGCCGCCGACAGCCGCTTTTCGGAAACCCGCCGCCTGCTGGGCATCGGCGCGCAGCTCAAGGATTTCGGCAAGACCATGCTAGTCTGCCGCATGCAGCATGAACAGGACCACCAGCAGGTGGCCTGGGAGTGGTTCGGCTACGGCCAGACCCTGGCCCTGCTGCCGCTCAATGGCCGCTGCTCGTCGGTGGTACTGACCCTGCCGCCGCGGGACATCGAACGCCTCAAGGCGCTGGACGAAGACACCTTTGCCCGCGAGATGGAGCAGCGTTTCGACCGCCGCCTCGGCGCCATGCAGCTGATCAGCAGCCGGCATGCCTATCCGCTGGTCGGAGCCTATGCCCAGCGCCTGATCGGCCCGCGCTGTGCGCTGATCGGCGATGCCGCCGTCGGTATGCACCCGGTCACCGCACACGGCTTTAACTTCGGTCTGGGCAGCGTGCAGCGGCTGGCCGATGCCGTACTAACCGCCCACGGCAAGGGCCGTGACATTGGCGCAACCAGCGTGCTGGAGCGCTACCAGCGCCAGCATCGCCTGGCGACCTGGCCGCTGTACCAGGCCACCAACCTGCTGGTCGGCCTGTACACCGACGACCGCCTACCCGTGCGCCTGCTGCGCGGCGCCGGCCTGCGCGTGGCCCAGGGCCTGCTGCCGCTGAAGAAGGGCATTGCCCGCCACCTGACGGCCGGAGGCTGACGCGCCGACGAGGCAACGGCACCCCGTACCTCTGTCTACACTGCAATGACAGAACAACATGAGGTTGCCGATGCCACGCCTGCTGCCCCTGCTGATGCTATTGCTGAGCTTCCAGAGCACGGCAAGCGAGCGCTGTACGCCGCTGGAAATCACTGCGGGCGAGTGGCCTCCCTACCTGTCCCGCGACCTCCCCGAGCAGGGAGTGATTGCCCACCTGATCCGCGACCTGTTGCGCGCCGAAGGCTACTGCGTGCAGTTCAAGTTCCTGCCCTGGCCCCGGGCCTATGCCGAGGCCGCCGCCGGCAAGCAGGCTGCAACGGCCATCTGGATGCACAAACCGGAACGGGAAGCCGACTTCCTCTACAGCGATGCGCTGCTGGACGAACAGTTTGTCATTTTCCACCTGCGCTCACGCGCCTTCGACTGGCAGACCCTGGATGATCTCCGCGGCCTGCGGCTGGGCGGCGGACTGGAATACAGCTACGGGCCGGAGTTTGACGCCGCCATCGCCGACGGCCGACTGCAGATGGAGCGCGTGTCGAGTGACCAGCAGAACTTCGACAAGCTGCTGCGCGGGCGCATCGACCTCTACCCGCAGGAGATCAACGTCGGCTACTTCTCCCTGCGCCAGTCCTTCCCGCCCCGCAAGGTCGCGGCCATTACCCATCACCCCAAGGTCCTGCTGAAGAACCAGAGCTTTCTGCTGTTTCCGAAAGCCAAACCGGAAAGCCAGGCGCTGCGCAGCCAGTTCAACCGCAGGCTGGCGGACTTCCGGCAGCGCGACCTGATCGGCCCCTACTTTGCCGACCTGCGCGCCGGCCGCTACCAACCCGTATCAACCCAGCCACCTGAGACAAATCCCTGAACAGGGCCACACATAATGGCCACATCTATCCCCTTTTGACCGCATCTATCGTTTTTCCCGCCCCGGCACGCTGACAGAATCGGGACAGCCTCGCCAATTCTCTTGGCGCAAGAATAAAAACCAATAAATACAATTGGTTAGGGAGCAATAGCGGATGAGCAGCGCGATTTCGATCGAATCCCTGAGCATGGAGTACGGCATTCCCGGCAGCGGCCACAAGGCGCTGGATGACGTCTCGCTGGAAATCCGCGACAACGAATTCTTCACCCTGCTGGGCCCCTCGGGCTGTGGCAAGACCACCCTGCTGCGCCTGATTGCCGGCTTCGAACAGCCCAGCGCCGGCATCATCCGCCTGTATGGCGAGCCTATGCAGGACCTGCCGCCGTTCCGCCGCCCCGTCAACACCGTATTCCAAAGCTACGCCCTGTTCCCGCACATGACGGTGGCGCAGAACATCGGCTTCGGCCTAGAGATGCAGGGCAAGCCCAAGGCCGAGATCGCCGCCACCGTCGAGCGCATGCTGGCGCTGGTCAAACTTCCCCATGTGGCCGACCGCCGCGCCGATCAGCTGTCCGGCGGCCAGCAGCAGCGAATAGCCCTGGCCCGCGCGCTGGCCAGCCGGCCCAAGGTGCTGCTGCTGGATGAGTCCCTGTCGGCGCTGGACATGAAACTGCGCAAGGACATGCAGATCGAGCTCAAGCGCCTGCAGGCCGAGACCGGCATCACCTTCATCTTCGTCACCCACGATCAGGAAGAAGCCCTGACCATGAGCGACCGCATCGCGGTGATGAGCCAGGGGCGCATCCTGCAGGTCGGCTCGCCCACTGAGATATACGAGGCGCCGGTCAACCGCACCGTGGCCGACTTCATCGGCGAAACCAACTTCCTCACGGCCGATGCCTTCGCCAGCGGCGTGCGCCTGGCCGACGGCCAGTTGCTCAGCGCCGTCAGCCCGACACCGGGCCCGGTGACACTGGCCATTCGCCCGGAACGCATCAGCCTGCAGGACAACGGCGATCTGCAGGGAGAAGTGGAGGAAGTGGTGTACATCGGCACCGATACCCTCTACCTGCTCAAGGTCGCCGGGCAGTCGGGCTTCCGCGTGCGCCAGCAGAACCGGCTGGGTGCCGCCCAACCGCTCAAGCGCGGTGATGCGGTGCGCATCGACGTGCCCTCCGCCGCCATCCGGGTGCTGGCCGAATGAGCACGCCACGCCAACTCGCGGCGCGCCGCCAGCTGCTGCGCCGGCTCGGCCTGATCACGCCGAGCATGCTGGTTCTCGCGGTTTTTCTGGTCGCCCCGCTGGCCATCATGCTGCTGGTGTCCTTCCTCCAGCCCGGCGACTACGGCGGCGTGAAATGGGGCGAGTACTCGCCCGAGGCTTACATCAACTTTTTCTATGAGCGCGACCTGGACGACAGTCTGGTGTTCAACACCGACTACCTGGGCATCTTCCAGCGCTCCCTTGGCCTGGCCGTGATGACCACCCTGGGCTGCCTGCTGATCGGCTTCCCCACCGCCCTGTACCTGGCGCTGCAGAGCGAGAAGAAGCGCAACCTGCTGCTGTTTCTGGTCACGGTGCCGTTCTGGACCAACCTGCTGGTGCGCGTGTATGCCTGGATTCTACTGCTGCGCAACGGCGGCCTGGTCGACAGCGGCCTCGGCCTGATCGGCCTGGGCGATGGTGCGCTGGGCATCCTCTACACCAATACCGCGGTGATGATCGGCCTGCTCTATACCTTCCTGCCGTTCATGGTGCTGCCGATCTACACCAGCCTGGAGAAGCTCGACTGGCGCCTGGTGGAAGCGGCCTTCGACCTCGGCGCCAACCGTTTCCAGGCCCTCAGGCGGATCATCCTGCCGCTGGCGCTACCGGGCATGCTAGCCGGCACCACGCTGGTGTTCATTCCGGCGCTGGGCAACTACATCATTCCCGAGCTGCTGGGCGGCGGTAAGGCGCTGATGATCGGCAACCTGGTGCAGCTGCAGTTCGGCTCGGCGCACAACTGGCCGCTGGGTTCGGCGCTGGCCTTTGCCCTGTTCAGCCTGGTGCTGCTGGCGTTGCTGTTCAACGGCCTGCGCCAGCGCCGCAGCACGGAGGTGCGCGTATGAACCTGCAAGGTCCACTGTGGCGTTTCACCGGGGTACGCCCGGCCGCCTGGGTGTTCTTCGCCTTTCTCTACATCCCGATCCTGGTGCTGGTGGCGCTGAGCTTCAACAGCGGCCAGTCGGCCACCTTGTGGCAGGGTTTCAGCCTCAAGTGGTACAGCGTGGTGGCCAATGACGCGGAGATTCTGCGTGCGGCGAAGAACTCACTGATCGTCGCCACCCTCGCCACCCTGATCTCCACCTGCCTGGCCACCCTCGCCGCGCTGGGCATGCACGGCACGCGCTTTCGCGGCCAGGGGGCCATTCAGGGCGTGCTCGGTCTGCCACTGCTGGTGCCGGACATCGTCTGCGCCGTGGCCATCCTGATGTTCTTCGCCTTTATCGGCCTGAAGCTGTCGCTGCTGACCATCCTGATTGCCCACATCGTGTTCTGCACGCCCTTCGCCTACCTGCCGATCCGCGCCCGCCTGCAGGGCATGGACCCACGCCTGCTGGAGGCCGCCGCCGACCTGTATGCCTCGCCGTGGCGGGCCTTCTGGCGGATCAGCTTCCCGCTGCTGCTGCCGGGCATCCTCTCCGGGGCGATGCTGGCCTTCATCATCTCGATGGACGACTTCGTCATCACCTACTTCGTCGCCGGGGCCGGCTCGACCACCCTGCCGATCTACATCTTCAGCTCTATCCGCATGGGCATCTCGCCGAAGATCAATGCCATTTCGACGATCATGCTCCTGATTTCCATCGCTTTCGTCGCACTGTCCTACTACATCGGCCAGCGCAAACGCTGAGCCTCACCCCACGCAAGGAGCCAGACCATGATCCGTCGCACCCCGCTCGCGCTGTCCGTTCTGCTCGCCATGGGCCTCACCGGCACCGCCCAGGCCGCCGGCACCCTCAACTTCGCCAACTGGTCGGACTACTACCCGCCGGAGCTGCTGAAGAAGTTCGAGGCCGACACCGGCATCAAGGCCACCCTGGATGCCTACGACTCCAACGAAACCCTGCTGGCCAAGCTCAAGGCCGGCGGCGGCAACTACGACGTGATCGTGCCGTCCGACAGCTTCATCCAGATCATGGTGCAGGAAGACCTGCTGCAGAAGTTCGACAAGAACCAGCTGCCCAACCTGAAGAACCTGGCGCCGACCTTCCAGACCCTCGACTTCGACCCGGGCCACGACTACACCGTGCCCTACCTGTGGGGCACCACCGGCTACAGCTACGACGCCAAGGCCGTTCCAGGCGGCGTGGTTGAAGAGAGCTGGAAGGCCTTCTTCGAGCCGCCAGCCGAACTCAAGGGCAAGGTGGTAGCGCTGAACTCGGCCGACGACCTCTATCCGCCGGCGGCGCGCTACCTGGGCATCGATGCGTGCACCGAGGACCCGAAGGAAGCCAAGAAGATTCAGGACCTGCTGCTCAAGCAGAAGGACATGCTGGCCATGTACAACAGCGACGGCACCATCGAGCGCATGGCCGCCGGCGAAGTGGCCATGCACCAGCAGTGGAACGGTGCCTTCCACCGCGCCAAGGAGCAGCGTGACAGCCTGGTCTACGTCTATCCGAAGGAAGGCATCAGCGCCTTCATCGACAACTTTGCCATCCCCAAGGGCGCCAGCAACGTCAAGGAAGCCCACGTCTTCATCAACTGGATGATGCAGCCGGAAAACATCGCCGCCGCGTCCAACTTCGCCAAGTACAACAACGCCATCGCCGGCGCCGAGCAGTTCATGGACAAGGCGCTGTTCGAGGACCCGGCCATCAACACGCCGAAAGACAAGCTCGACCGCCTGCGCCCCTTCCAGCTGTGCTCGCCGAAGGCGCTGAAGCTGCGCAGCACGGTTTGGACCAAACTCAAAAATAAATCCCTCACCCTGCCCCCTCCCCCACAAAGGGGGGGGGAGGGAACCTCGACGACCTGATTCACGGGCGCAGAACGCGCCCGGGGAGCCCCTCATGCTAACGATTTACAGCGACGACCATCACCTGCACCACGGTGCTGCCGAACTGATCGATGGCACCTTCAAACCCTGCTTCGAGATGCCCAGCCGCGCCGACATGGTGCTGGCCCGCGCCAAGGCGGTGAACCTGGGCCCGATCGCCGCGCCCCGCGAGTTCGGCCTCGACCCGGTACGCCGCGTGCACAGCGAAGGTTTTGTGCGTTTCCTGCAGAACGCCTGGAGCGACTGGACTGCTCTGGGCCGCAGCCACGACATGCTGCCGATGACCTGGCCGGTACGCCGCCTGCGCGACGTCGAACCCGACACCATTGACGGCAAGCTGGGCTACTACAGCTTCGACGCCGGCGCGCCCATCACCGCCGGCACCTGGAAAGCCATCACCGCCTCGGCCAACGTGGCGCTGACCGGCCAGGCCGAACTGGCCAAGGGCGCGCGCGGCGTGTTCTCCCTGTGCCGACCGCCGGGCCATCATGCCGCCGCCGACTACATCGGCGGCTACTGCTACCTGAACAACGCCGCGATTGCCGCCCAGGCCATGCTCGACCAGGGCGCCAGCCGGGTCGCCATCCTCGACGTCGACTACCACCACGGCAACGGCACCCAGGACATCTTCTACGACCGCGGCGACGTGCTGTTCACCTCGATCCACGGCGATCCGCGCTTCGAGTACCCGTACTTCCTCGGTTTTGCCGACGAGAAGGGTGTGGGCGTGGGGGAAGGCTTCAACTTCAACTACCCGCTGGCCGCCGGCAGCGACTGGTCGGTATGGAGCCTGGCGCTGGCCGCCGCCTGTCGGCAGATCGCCGCCTACGGCGCCGACGCGCTGGTAGTGTCGCTGGGCGTGGACACCTTCAAGGAAGACCCGATCTCCCAGTTCAAGCTGGACAGCCCGGACTACACGCGCATGGGTGAAATCATCGGCCGGCTTGGCCTGCAGACCCTGTTCGTCATGGAAGGTGGTTACGCGGTGGAAGAGATCGGCATCAATGCCATCAACGTGCTGCAGGGCTTCGACAGCACCCAGCGCTGAACGCGCCGCAACAAAAAGGCCCGGCAATTGCCGGGCCTTTTCACTGGAGCGGAGTCGTCTTTACAGCACGCGGGTGCTGAAACGGCTCAGCCCCACCAGCTCGATGTCCAGTTGCTCGCCGCTGGCGAGCGGGCCGACGCCGGCCGGGGTGCCGGTGGACACCACGTCGCCCGGCTGCAGGCTGAAGTGGCCGGCGATGTGCTGGATCAGGCCGATGATCGGGTTGAGCATGTCACGGCTGTTACCGTCCTGACGCAGCTGGCCGTCGATGGACAGGCGGATGCCGATGTCGCGCACATCCTCCACAGCATCCGCAGCCACGAACGGTGCCAGCACGTAGGCGCCGTCGAAGCTCTTGGCCAGCTCCCAGGGCAGGCCCTTTTCCTTCAGCTTGGCCTGTACGTCACGCAGGGTCAGATCCAGTGCCGGGGCATAGCCGGAGATGGCATCGCGCACCTCCTCCTCGGAAGGCTGCTTGGACAACGGTTTGCCGATCAGCACGGCAATCTCCGCCTCGAAATGCACCGCGCCGCGGTCCTGCGGGATGGCGAAGCTGTCATCCAGCGCCACGGTGCAGCTGCCCGGCTTGATGAACAGCAGCGGCTCGGTGGGGATCGGATTGTTCAGCTCGGCGGCATGCTCGGCGTAATTGCGCCCGACACAGACCACCTTGCCCAGCGGGAAGTGGATCGGCGTGCCGTCGGTGTAGTGGTGCTGGTAACTCATTGCGGCTTCTCCAATTGCAGGGCGCAGTTTAAAGCGTCGCGGGCGAAGGTCAGGCTAGGCGGCGGAGTCGGGAAAAAGCGGAGTTGGCTAGTGCCAATGAGCATTTTTCCCGGCTGCGCCAACGCAGCATGGCGCGCGAAGCCCGCAGTAGCTTCAGACGGGGAAGATTTTGCCGGGGTTCATGATGCCGTTCGGGTCGAACACCGCCTTGACCGCCTTCATGTAGGCGATTTCCGCCTCGGAACGGCTGTAGTGCAGGTAGTCGCGCTTGGTCATGCCCACACCGTGCTCGGCGCTGATCGAGCCGTTGTACTTCTGCACGGTCTCGAACACCCACTTGTTCACCGTCGCGCACTTGGCGAAGAACTCGTCCTTGGACAGGTTATCCGGCTTGAGAATGTTCAGGTGCAGGTTGCCGTCGCCGATGTGGCCGAACCACACCACCTCGAAGTCCGGGTAGTTCTCGCCGACGATGCGGTCGATGTCGTGGAGGAACGCCGGCACCTTGCTCACGGTGACCGAAATATCGTTCTTGTACGGCGTCCAGTGGCTGATGGTCTCGGAGATGTACTCGCGCAGCTTCCACAGGTTCTGTAGCTGCTGCTCGCTCTGGCTCATCACGCCATCCAGCACCCAGCCCTGCTCGACGCAGTATTCGAAGGTTTCCAGGGCCTGATTGGCCACTTCCTCGGTGGTTGCCTCGAACTCCAGCAGGGCATAGAAGGGGCAGTCGGTCTCGAAAGCCGGCGGCACGTCGCCACGAGCCATGATCTTGGCCAGCGCCTTGTCGGAGAAGAACTCGAAGGCGGTCAGGTCGAGCTTGCCCTGGAAGGCGTGCAGCACCGGCATGATCGAATCGAAGTCCGGGGTGCCGAGCACCATGGCGGTGAGGTTCTTCGGCGCGCGATCCAGACGCATGGTGGCCTCGACAACAAAGCCCAGAGTGCCTTCAGCGCCGATAAACAGCTGACGCATGTCGTAGCCGGTGGCGTTCTTGATCAGGTCGCGGTTCAGTTCCAGCAGGTCGCCGGTGCCGGTGACGACCTTGAGGCCGGCCACCCAGTTGCGGGTCATGCCGTAGCGAATGACCTTGATCCCGCCGGCATTGGTGCCGATATTGCCACCAATCTGGCTGGAACCGCTGGAAGCGAAATCCACCGGGTAGTACAGGCCCTTGTCCTCGGCGAACTGCTGCAGCTGCTTGGTCACCACGCCCGGCTGGCACACGGCGGTGCGGTCGTATTCGTTGAATTCCAGAATCTGGTTCATGTAGTCGAACGCCACCACCACTTCGCCATTGGCGGCGACGGCACCGGCGGACAGGCCGGTTCGACCACCGGACGGCACCAGGGCGACCTTGTGCTGGTTGGCCCAGCGCACCACGGCCTGCACCTGCTCGATGGTCTTGGGAAAGACAATGGCGGTCGGGGCGGGGGCAAAATGCTTGGTCCAATCCTTGCCATAGGCGTTCAGCGAGTCGGCGTCGGTGAGTACCTTGCCGGCATCCACCAGGGTCTTCAGCTCTTCGATCAGCGCAGGATTGGTCATTCGCGGAACTCTCAAAGTATTCATGGTCACCCTGAGCACGCTTCATCGGCCAGGGGTGGGTATTTCGGGGGGCTCCTATGCTAGCATACGCCCCCCGCGAATCGTGCCAGCGCCCGACTCGCGGCCCGCGCCAGCCGCTTGCTGGCCGCTTTCCCAGCCATACATCACGGGACAACAGGTACTCCGATGAGCAAGACCTCTCTCGACAAGAGCAAGATCAAGTTCCTTCTTCTCGAAGGCGTGCACCAGAACGCTGTCGACACCCTGAAGGCCGCTGGCTACACCAACATCGAGTACCTCAAGGGCGCCCTGTCCGATGACGAGCTGAAAGAGAAGATCGCCGACGCTCATTTCATCGGCATCCGCTCGCGCACCCAGCTGACCGCCGAGGTCTTTGACTGCGCCAAGAAACTGGTCGCCGTCGGCTGCTTCTGCATCGGCACCAACCAGGTTGACCTGAATGCAGCCCGCGAGCGCGGTATCGCCGTGTTCAACGCCCCTTACTCCAACACCCGCTCGGTGGCCGAGCTGGTTCTGGGCCAGGCCATCCTGCTGCTGCGCGGCATCCCGGAGAAGAACGCCTCCTGCCACCGCGGCGGCTGGATCAAGTCGGCGGCCAACTCCTTCGAGATCCGTGGCAAGAAGCTCGGCATTGTCGGCTACGGTTCCATCGGCACCCAGCTCTCGGTACTGGCCGAAGCCCTGGGCATGCAGGTGTTCTTCTACGACGTGGTAACCAAGCTGCCGCTGGGCAACGCCACCCAGATCGGCAACCTGCACGAACTGCTGGGCATGTGCGACATCGTCTCCCTGCACGTGCCGGAGCTGCCGTCCACCCAGTGGATGATCGGCGAGAAGGAAATCCGCGCCATGAAGAAGGGCGGCATCCTGATCAACGCGGCCCGCGGTACCGTGGTCGAGCTGGACCACCTGGCCAACGCGATCAAGGACGAGCACCTGATCGGCGCGGCCATCGACGTATTCCCGGTCGAGCCGAAGTCCAACGATGAAGAGTTCGAAAGCCCGCTGCGTGGCCTGGACCGCGTGATTCTGACTCCGCATATCGGCGGCTCCACCGCCGAAGCTCAGGCCAACATCGGTCTGGAAGTGGCCGAGAAGCTGGTCAAGTACAGTGACAACGGTACCTCGGTGTCCTCGGTCAACTTCCCGGAAGTCGCCCTGCCGGCGCACCCGGGCAAGCACCGCCTGCTGCACATCCACGAGAACATTCCGGGTGTGATGAGCGAGATCAACAAGGTGTTCGCCGACAACGGCATCAACATCTGTGGTCAGTTCCTGCAGACCAACGAGAAGGTTGGCTACGTGGTGATCGACGTCGACGCCGAGTACTCCGATCTGGCGCTGGAGAAGCTGCAGCACGTCAAGGGCACCATCCGCAGCCGCGTGCTGTTCTAAGCACCCGCTGCAACGGAAAAGGGAGGCCGAGGCCTCCCTTTTTCATGCCTGCGATTCCTGCTGCGCAAGCCAGGACTCGGCCTGCGCCAGCTCCTCCTCGTTGAGCACGAGAACCCCGGCACGACGCAGGGCCGCCGCCGTTACGCCTTCACCCGGCACGCGCACGCCACTGAAACTGCCATCGTAATTCTCGTGATTGCCGCAGGAAGGGCTGCGCGCCTTGAGCACGGCCAGACGAATGCCGTGCTCCGCGCACAGACGCAGAGCTTCCCGCGCCCCGGCCAGGAATGCCGGGCTGACATCGGCACCCTCCACCGTCAGAACCGCCAGCTCGCCATCCAGCACCCGCGCCCCCTGCCCACCGGCAATCTCCGCTGGCGCCCGCGGTGTCGGCAGGCCGCCGAACACCTCAGGGCACAAAGGCACCAGCCGCCCTTCTGCCTGCCAGCGCAGCAACAGACTCAGCGGGCCATGGGCACCGCCGTCATAACGCACCGGCTGCCCGAGCAGGCAGCGACTGACCAGTATCTTTTCCATAAGTCCCTTGTGGCCTGATGTAACAGACGCCTTACCCAAGATCACAAACTCGCCGCGAATGCATGCCGGCAAGGCTCAACCTTAGTCGCAGAAAACTGCCAAATCCCAACCTTCAGCCGCTCTGGAACAAGGGCTACAGCCCATCCTTCGGCGGGAACCGCAGGCACGCCCTAGTGAGGCGGTAGCGCCGCGCGCACACTGCCGCGCAAACAACATCACCTCGCCACGGATTGCCGCCATGCTCAAAACAGTCACCCTCGCGCTGACCTGCTGTTCGGCGCTGCTCAGCCTGAACGCCCAGGCAGCCCTGCAGGCGCTGAACAATAAGGACCTAAGCGACGTCACCGGTCAGGCCGGGATCACCCTGACCCTCGACCTCAAGACCCAGATCGGCAAAGTCGCCTGGGAGGATGATGGCAACAGCCTGCAGATCCGCAATCTGGTGATCGACAACGGCTGCGTGGCGCCCGGTGCCTGCCCGGTCGGTGTCGCCTATGGCGCTGCCAAACTGTACTTCATCAGTGGCCTGGTAAACGCTCCGACCCTCAAGGTCGACGTGGTTGATCAGGGCGGCACGAAGAAACTGCAACTGCAACTGCCCGACCTGAAGACCACCAGTGACCAACTGCTGGCCGACGGCATCATCACCCAGCCACTGACCATCCGACTGCGTATTGCCGGAGAACTCGGACTGGGTAATCAGGGTGCGCCGGGTTCAAGCACCCTGGGCGCCTTCGAGATTCGCGACATCAGCAATATCCGCGGCACTATTCGCGTCTGGGGTCACTGACCTAGAACGGTGCCTGTCCGCGGCGGCGGAACCAGCCGGTCAGCGACAGCCGTTCACGGGTCGCCGGCAGCACTTCGTGGGGCAGGTTGGCGGACAGGAACACTGCCAGCGTGCCCAGCTGCGGCAGCACATCCTGTGGCTCAGCGCCTTCGGGATACAGTCGCAGCGCACCACCCTCTTCCGCCAGCCAGGCTTCGTTGAGGTAGAGCACGGCCGACACCGCACGCCGGTCATCGTCGCGAAAACGATCCACATGCTTCTGATAGAAGGCGCCGGGCTCATACAGGGCAAAATGGCACTCGAAGTCCTCCAGCCCCAGATAGAGCTGCCGGTTCAACTCGCCGCGCAAGCTGTCCATCAGGGCCAGATAGCGGTCGCTGACCGCCGCCTGGCCAGGCTCCAGCCACTGGATGGCATCGCCGCGGATGCCTTCCTGTACCTGAGCACCACCGGCCCGGCCGACGCCAGCGGCCTTCAATGCGCCCTGCCCGGCCCGACGGCGGCACTCGGCCGCCAGCTCCCGGGCAAAGTCGACGCTCAAGGCCATGGGCTGCAGCGACCAGCCGGGGCCGGCCAAGTCGTCGCAGATCTGTTGCAACTGGGATGCGCTGAAAGTGTCCATAACCTAATTCTACCTGTTTGCCGCTCGGCCTCGACAAGCCGGGCACCCGCGCCAGACAATACCCGCGCCGGCCAGGACGGCACCTAAAGACGGAGTGACCATGCGACCCTGTTTGCTGTTTGTACTGACCCTGCTTTCCCTGCCCGCCTTCGCCGATACGCTGCAAGAGCTGTATCAGACGGCTGGCTGGCCCAAGCAGCGCAGCCACTTCAGCGACGCCCTGCAGGCCGCCCAGCAACGCTACCAGACGAGCCTGCCGCCGGCCCTGTATGAAACCCTGCTGAACAACAGCAACCGCCGTTTTGCAGCCGAGGGCATGGAGCAGCGCGCCGAGGCCGCTCTGCGCAGCAACCTCGATGATCCAAAGCCGGCGCTGACCTTCTTCCAGTCCGCCACCGGGCGCAAGGTCATCGCCGCCGAGGTGCAGGCCACCCGTAAAGACCAGTTGGCCAAGCACAGCCAGGGTCTGCCACGCATCGAGGCCGACGCCACCCGCCGCCTGCAGATCCGCCACCTGGCGCAGGCGCTGCCGGCCAGCCAGGCCGGCGCCGAGGTCAGCCTGGCGCTGGCCGGTGTCGCCGCCGACAGCCTCAGCCAGATGCTCCCCGGTCTGCTCGGCGCCGACCAGGCTCAGGGCATGCTCGATGCCCAGCGCCAGCATCTGCAGGCGCAGATCGACGGTGATCTGGACAACACCCTGCTGTATGTCTATCGCCAGCTGTCCGACGCCGAACTGGAAGAGTTCGTCAGCTTCGCCCAGTCCCCCGCCGGCCGCGACTACTACCGCGCCGCCCTGGCTGCGGTGAAGGCCGCTCTGCAGGGGCCGGTGCAGTCGGCCGGGCTCTAAGAGCCTGCTCAAAGGCTGCTGCGCGTCGGCCATGCTGCGTTGAAATCGGGCTCAGAATGCTCATTTACCGCTCGTAAACTGCGCTTCTTCGCCCAATTTCGCCTTGCTTGACTCTAGCTCGCGAGACTTTGAACAGACTCTAAGCGAGCCGCTGACTCAGGCGATCGAAGTAGTAACGGCGCAGGTCGGCACGCTCGTTGACCAGATGATGACGCGCTTCGGGCAGGATGATCAGTTCGGGCTGATCGAACTTGGCCTGCAGCACGCTCAGGTTATGCCGCCAGTCCACCGTCATGTCGCCCTGACCCTGCACCACCAGAGGCCGCCGCTCGCTGCGTGGCGCCGCCTCGATATGCGGAATCCAGCGTGACAGCGCGCCGACCCACGCGGTCGGCAGATGCTGCGGCTGCAGGGGGTCGCGGTTCTGCACGAAATCAATGAACTCGGCATCATGGGAATTGGCGTAGAAACGCCGCGGGATGGACTCGGCAAAAGGTCGCATCAAACGGTAGCTGAGTAGCGACCAGCGCCAGGCGCGCGGCCGCACCAGCGGGGCGAACAGCAGGGCCTGTCCTTCCTCCGGGCGTGGCGCACCGGTCAGCAGGTAATCCAGCAGAATCGCTCCGCCGGTGCTTTGCCCGGCCAGATGCCAGGGCGCCGGCAGCTGCAGCTCGGCAGCCTGAATGAACAGCCCGTCGAGCACCGTCTGGTATTCGGCGAACTCGCCGATGCTGGCCCGCGCGCCACTGGACAGGCCATGCCCCGGCAAGTCGCAGCCCAGCACGGCAAAGCCCATATCCAGTGCCCAGCGCAGCAGATGGCCGTAAAGGCCGAGATGGTCGTAATAGCCGTGCAGGAGTATCAGCGTGGCGCGGGGTTTCTCCGGCAACCACAGCTGGGCAGCCAGCTCGTAGCCACCCACCGACATCCGGCCGAGACGATGTTCGAAAGTGTCCGGCAGGCCATAAAACGCCCGGTAGGCCTGTAACCCCTGGCTGGACTCGTCACTGCCGAGCACCGGGCGCAGGGCTGCCTGCAGCCGCTCGGGCTGGAACGGCCCGGCGGCAGGCAGGGAAAAACCGGTTGTCGAGAAACTGGGCATGAACGCATCGCCAGCAACAAAGATGACTACCGATATTCTGCTGCGACGCCGCCCGTGGCAAGCTAGCGCACCTCAAAGCCTGCCACCGACGACGACCCGCGCATGCCCCGCCGCAAAACCCTGCTCGCCTGCCTGCTCGCCCTGCTCTGGGTCGGTCTGATGGCGGCTGCCTTCTGGTGGTATCAGGCCCGTTACATCCGCCCCTTCACCGAACAGACAGCGCTGTTCGACGGCAGCCTGCTGCAACTGCCCGGAGAGCTGCGCGGCCCCGGCCCGGTGCGCCTGGTGCATTTCTGGGACCCGGCCTGCCCGTGCAATGTGGGCAACCAGCAGCATCTGGGCGAACTGCTGGCGCGCTTTGGCGAACACGGCGTGGACTTCTACAGCGTGCGCAAACCCGGTACTCAGGGTGAACTGCCGGCACCGCTCAAGGGCCTGCAGGCACTGGCAACGCTACCCGGCAGCGAGCAGTTGCCGGCCAGCCCGGCCGTGGCCATCTGGGACAAGCAGGGGCGTCTGGCCTACTTCGGCCCCTACAGCTCGGGGGCGGTGTGCACCTCCAGCAACAGCTTCATCGAGCCGATCCTCGAAGCCCTGCTCGCCGACCGCCCGGTGCAGGCGTCAAACAACCTGGCGGTGGGCTGTTTCTGCGACTGGCAGAACGACTGAAGCTGCAGCAGCGCCTAGACTAAAGGCTGATCCGGTAAAGCGAACGGGCTGCCTGCCGATACTCTGCTGCCCGCTCCCCACGTCGCACGAGGTACGCCATGACCCTTTCCAGTCGTATGGACAAGCTCTATCGAAAAGCCGACCAGCTGATGCTCGGCGTCGTCTGGCTGCTGTTTCTCTATGCCCTGATTCTCGCCAGTCTGAGCGACAGCTGGGGCCAGGCACTGGTGATCGGCGGTGGCACCGCCCTGGCCATGAGCGTGCTCTATGCCCTGATTCCGGGCCAGCGCCTGCTGCGCGCCTGCATGGGCGCCGCCTTCATGGTCATGAACGCGCTGCACATCAACCAGAACCACGGCATGACCGAGATGCACTTCGGCATCTTTGTCATACTTGCCTTCCTCACCGTGTACCGTGACTGGCTGCCGATCGTCACCGCCGCGGCGGTGATCGCCGTGCATCACCTGCTGTTCTTCTCCCTGCAACAACAGGGCAGCGGCGTTTATGTGGTCAGCAATGGCAGCTGGGGCATCATCTTCCTGCATGCCCTGTATGTGGTGGTGGAAAGCGCGATCCTCATCTACCTCGCTCTGCAGGGGCAGCGCGAAGCCGCGGAAAGTTCGGACCTGCTCGATACCGTGGGCAACCTGCTCAGCGACGACGGCAAGGTCTCGCTGCAGCCACGCTGCCGTGAGCAGGGCACCGTGGCCAAGCGCTTCAATGCCTTCCTCGACCAGCTGGCGCAACTGGTCAGCCAGGTACAGCAGGGTGCCAGCCAGCTCACCCAGATGGGCGCCCGGGTTGCCAGCGCGACCCAGGACCTCAGCCAGGGCAGCCAGCGCCAGCAGAACGAAGCGGCCTACATCTCCACCGCCATGCAGCAGATGAGCAGTGCCGTCAGCGAAGTTGCCCAGCATGCCGACAGTGCCGCACAGAACGCCCAGCAGGCCAATCAGCGCGCCAGTCAGGGCAATCAGGCGCTGGGCGTGGCCAACGGTGAAATCGAGCGCCTGGCCCAGCACATCGACGGCACCGATCAGGAAGTGCAGTCGCTGGCCAGCCAGTCGGAGCAGATCGGCAAGGTACTGGACGTGATCCGCGCCATTGCCGAACAGACCAACCTACTGGCCCTCAACGCCGCCATCGAGGCTGCCCGCGCCGGAGAACAGGGCCGTGGCTTTGCCGTGGTGGCCGACGAGGTACGCAATCTGGCACAGAAGACCGCCAGCTCGACGGCGGAAATTCAGGACATCATCGGCCGCCTGCAGCAGGGCAGCCGCCAGGCCGCCAGCGCCATGCAGCAGAGCCGCCAGAGCGTGACCCGCTGCGTCGGCGAAACCCAGAGCACGGCAAGTCTGCTGGCCAATGCCGCCGAGGAGATCGCCAGCATCACCCGCATGAACGAGCTGATCGCCGCGGCCACCCACGAGCAATCAGCCGTGGCCAGCGAAGTGCAGCAGCACCTGCAAGGCGTGCAGCAGGTCGCCGAGCAGGCCGCTCTGGACGCCAGCGAACTGGAACAGGACAGCCGCGAACTCAACGCCCTGGCGCAACGCCTGCAGGTACTGACCAGCCGCTTCAGCGGCTGAGTCAGGCTGCAACCCCCTCCGCCGGCTCGCGACTCAGCCACAGCAGGCCGGCAGCGCTGAGCAGGCTGTAACCGGCCAGCCACGGCCAGACGGCCACGCCCGCCGGCACCAGGCCAAGCGCCAGCGCCGCTGCCAGCAACGGCGCATTGAGCAACAGGCGCAGCCACTCCAGTGCAGTCGCGCTGGGCCGGTTCTCCAGCCACATGCCGATGGCATACAGCCCGTAGGCTACCCAGCCACAGCCGATCATCAGGGCCGCATAAGACGCCTGCGGCGCCTGCATCAGCAGGCCCGTGGTACCCAGCACATAGACGGCGAACTGCAACGCGGCATAGCACTGGCGGCCGCGCCCCAGCGGCACCTCGAACTTGCGGAAGCTGGCCAGATCGGGCTTGGCCAGCGGGTACTGCGCCGCCACATCGGCCGGGCGCCAGCCGGTGGGCATGAACCAGATGCGCAGCTTGTCCCACCAGGAGCCGGCCCGCACGGCATCACGCCACAGCTGCACATAGAACTGCACATTGGCCCACAGCGGGTTCCAGCTGGCCAGCGGCGTGGTCACACCGAAGATAACCGGCTCTTCGTCCAGTTCTTCCTGGAAGGTGCCGAACAGCCGGTCCCAGATGATGAATACGCCGCCGTAGTTGCGGTCCATGTAGACCGGATTCTGCGCGTGGTGCACACGGTGATTGGAGGGTGAAACGAAGACCCACTCGAACCAGCCGAGCTTGGGGATATGCCGCGTATGCACCCAGAACTGGTAGAGCAGGTTCAGCGCCGCCACCGTGAGGAACACCAGCGGCGGCACGCCGGCCAGCGCCATGGGCAGGTAGAAGATCCAGCTCAACAGGAAGCCGGTGCTGGTCTGGCGCAGGGCGGTGGAGAGGTTGTACTCCTCGCTCTGGTGATGCACCACGTGGGACGCCCAGAACACATTGCGCTCGTGGCCGATGCGGTGGTTCCAGTAGTAGCAGAAGTCGTAGAAGACGAACGCCAGCAGCCACACCCAGAGTTCATTGGCATCCAGCCGGAACAGCGCCAGCTGCTCGAACGCCACCGCGTACACCAGAATGCCCAGCGCCTTGGTCAGCAGGCCCAGGGCCTGGGACAGCACGCCGGCGCTGAGACTGTTGATCGCATCCGCCAGGCGATAGGTGCGCACACCGCGCCAATGATCGACGACCAGCTCCAGCGCAATCAGCAGAAAGAAGAAGGGAATCGCATACAGAACGTAATTCATACCGCCGCCATGCCTCAATGCCATACCCACTCAAGGGCTTCCTGTTCATCCTAGTCGCCCGGCCACAAGGTACAGGCAGCGGCGGATGACAGGTCGAGCGGCATTTGGCGACAAACTCAGACTCGACGCCTGCCCCCGCCAGCGGGTAAAACGGATGCCATAAGCCATGGCCTGCGGGCCGCTGAATTCAGGAGTTAGCAATGAAGCAGAAAGTCGCGGTGATCCTCTCCGGTTGCGGCGTATATGACGGCGCCGAAATCCACGAAAGCGTGCTCACCCTGCTGCGCCTCGATCAACGTGGCGCCCAGGTGCAGTGCTTTGCCCCGAACATCCCGCAGATGCATGTGATCGACCACTACCGCGGCGACGAGATGGACCAGCAGCGCAACGTGCTGGAAGAGTCGGCGCGCATCGCCCGCGGCAACATCAAGGACCTGCACGAGCTGCACGTCGCCGATTTCGACGCGGTGATCCTGCCGGGCGGCTTCGGCGTGGCCAAGAACCTCTCCGACTTCGCTCTGCTCGGCGCACGCTGCACGGTGCAGCCCGATGTACTGGCCGCCACCCAGGCCTTCGTCAAGGCCGGCAAGCCGGTCGGCCTGATCTGCATCGCCCCGGCACTGGCAGCCAGGATCTTCGGCGCCGGCGTCACCTGCACCATCGGCACCGACCACGAAACCGCCCAGGCCATGACAGCCATGGGCGCCGTGCATGCCGAATGCGCCGTGGATGACATCGTCATCGACACCCAGCACAAGCTGGTCACCACCCCGGCCTACATGCTGGCCCAGTCGATCAGCCAGGCGGCGGCCGGCATCAACAAGCTGGTCGATGCCGTGCTGGAACTCAGCCACACCCCGGGCTGAGCCCGGCGCGGGAAAATCCTGCCGCCATCCGGCCAGAGTCGCGGGCACAAGCGCCGCGCCTCTGGTCGCCAGCAGGCAATTGCGGCAGCGTGCAGAACCGTCCACGGATCCGGAGCCGCGTCATGAGCCATCCCCCCTTCGTTCTCACCGACGAGCTGCGCGCGGCTGTCGCCAGCTTCTTCGAGCGCATTCCGTTCAACCGGCTGCTGGGCATCGAGCTGGATGAGCTGAGTGCCGAACGGGTCACCATGCACCTGCCGATGAAGCCCGAGCTGATCGGCAACTTCGTCCAGGGCATTCTCCACGGCGGGGTGATCTCGACCCTGCTGGATGTCTGCGGCGGCGCCATGGCGCTGATCGGTGCCTTCGACAAGCACCAGCACCTGTCCAGTCAGGAGCGCATGACGCGGCTGTCCAAGCTCGGTACCATCGACCTGCGCGTCGACTACCTGCGCCCCGGCCGCGGCCAGCGTTTCACCGCCACCGCCGTGCTGCTGCGTTCCGGCAACAAGGTGGCGGTGGTACGCAGCGAGCTGCACAGCGAAGACGGCACCCTGGTCGCCGTCGGTACCGGCACCTATCTGACGGGTTAGCGCAAAAGGCGGGTCAGCAGACGGTCGAGCGCATTGGCAAAGGCCTGACGGTCCTTCTCGCCACAGGCCGCCTGACCGCCACCCACCTGCCCCTGTTCGCGCAGGTCGGTAAACAGATTACGCACCGCAAGCCGCTCGCCCATGTTGCGCTCGTCGAACTCGCGGCCACGGGGATCGAGGGCGGCCACACCCTTCTTCACCAGACGGTCGGCCAGCGGCACATCGCTGCAGATCACCAGATCGCCGGGCTCGGCGTGTTCGACCAGATGGTCGTCGGCCGCATCCGGGCCGCTGGGCACCACGATCAGCCGGACGCAGGCGAAGTTGGGCCGTGCCACGGCCTGCCCCGCCACCAGCACCACCTCGAACCCCCGCTTGAGGGCGAACTTGACCACCTGATCACGGGCCAGACGCGGGCAGGCATCGGCATCGATCCACACCCGCACCGGTCAGCCCTCCACGGCCGGGCGCAGCTGGCGGCTACGCCACCAGTCACGCCCGTAGAACAGCGCGATCAGGGCCAGCACCAGCCCCTGCGCGGCCAGCCCGTAGGCATCCGGATGCACGCCCAGCCAGTCCAGTTCGAAGAACGGCACCGGCGCCAGCGGCAGGCGCCCGGCCTCCTGCAGGGCGGCCACGCCATGCCCGGCGAACACCACGGCCAGCGCGCACATCAGCAGCGCATTGGCGCTGAAGAAGGCACCCAGCGGCAGCCGCGCCGCGCCGCGCAGAATGACCCAGGCCAGACCGAGCAATAGCACCAGTGCAGCCAGCGCACCGGCGATCACCCAGGGCTGCCCCGCAGCGCCGGCCTGCAGCCAGAGGGTTTCATAGAACAGGATGACCTCGAACAGCTCGCGGTACACCGCGATGAAGGCCAGCAGGGCGAAACCGAAACGACCGCCACTACCCAGCATCGACTGGCGCAGGTAGGCCTGCCAGGCATCGGCCTGACGCCGGCCATGCATCCACACCCCGAGCCACAGCAGCATCACACTGGCGAACAGCGCCGTGCCGCCTTCCAGCAGCTCGCGCTGGGCGCCGCTGATGTCCAGCAGCAGGGCCGCCACCGCCCAGGTGACGAAGCCGGCGACCAGCGCCAGGCCCCAGCCGAGGTGCACACTGCGGGTTGCATGCTGCTGACCGGTCTTGTTGAGGAAGGCGAGGATGGCCGCCAGCACCAGAATCGCCTCCAACCCCTCGCGCAGCAGGATCAGCAGGCTGGAGAAGAAGCTCAGCGACTGACTCAGGCCATCGCTACCGAGAACCTCGACACAGCGCTGCAACTGCTCGCCCGCCGCCTGCAGGCGCACCTCGGCCTCGCTGGCCGGCAGTTGCTCCTGCAGGGCCTGACGGTAGGCCATCAGGGCCTGTTCGGTGCGTTTTCGCTGGGCCGGGTCGACATTGTTCAGCGCCCCTTCGACCAGTTCGAAGCCTTCCAGATAGGCCGCCACGGACAGGTCGTAGGCCTGCTCGCTGGCACCCTCGCGATAGGCCTTCAGGCTGGCCTGCAGGGTCTCGCGGGTGAACTCGATCAGTTGCGTCGAGGAACGCTGCGGCAACTGTGGCTGTGCCCGCGCCGCACGGAAGGCGGCGGCCTGCCCGGCTCCCTCGCTAGCCGCAATCGCCGCCGGCGTCAGGCCGCTGAGCTGCTGCAGGCTGAATGTCGAGGCCGGGGCGGGGCTACCCGCCGGCACGCTGAGGCTGGCAACATAGACGGCCAGATCCCAGCGCTGGCGCTCATCCAGCTGATCGGCGAAGGCGGCCATATCGGTACCGTCCACACCCAGTGTCAGGGTGTTGAACAGGTCATACAGGCTAAGTTGATCCAGCCGCGCGGTATTGGTCAGGTTGGTCGGTGCCGGCTGCATACCGATGCTGGCCGGGCCATCACCCTGACCGCCAACGCCGTGGCAAACGCTGCACTGCTGGGCGAACAGCTGGGCGCCGCGCCGGGCATCCGGGGTGATAACCGGGCTCTGGCTGACCGCGTAGGCCTTGGCCAGCTGCTGAGCCAGACTGCGCGCCTGCAGGCTGACCGCGGCGCCGTCCTGACGCTGCTCGATGGCCTGCCCCAGCTGCGCCAGACCGGTGAGCAGAGAGGCCTGAGCCGTGCTGGCCGGCAGGCTCTGCACCAGCGCCGGCAGGAGTCTGGCAAACTCCTGCTGCTCGCGGTACTCGCCGGCGTCGCGGATCTCACCCGCCGAGACGGTGGCCGGGTAATCCGCGGCCAGATAACTCAGCAGATGCAGGGCCTTGGCGGCCGCGGCGGATGACGCCTCCTGAGCCATGGCGGGAGCCGTGCAGGCGAGCAGCAGCGGCAGCAGGAAGACAGCGAGACGGCGCAGAGGATTCATTCGCGACAGCCAAATGAGAATGGGAACAGGTTGGATTGTCCTCTTCTTGCAGAGTTCCAACAATCCACCTGCGCCCGCCGGCCTGCGGCGAAATGCCGCCCGGCCGGTATCAGAACCGGTTCAAAGTCTCGCGAGCTAGAGACAGGCAAGGCGAAATTGGGCGAAGAAGCGCAGTTTACGAGCGGTAAATGAGCATTCTGAGCCCAATTTCAACGCAGCATGGCCGAAGCGCAGCAGACTTTGAGCAGGTTCTCAGGCGGTGCGGCGAACCATGGCCAACAGCCCGGCCGCGGCGATAAACAGACCACCGAAGGTGCGGTTGAGCAGACGCTGCTGGTGCGGCTCACGCAGGGTCCGCAGCACCCGTGCCGCCAGCCCGGTGTAGCCGGCCATGACCACCAGATCGACGGCCACCATGGTCAAGGCCATCAGCAGGTACTGGCCAAGGAGCGGCTGGCGGGTATCGAGAAACTGCGGCAGCACCGCGAGGATGAAGACGATGGCCTTGGGATTGCTGGCGTTGACCAGAAAACCGCGCAGCACCAGCGTCAGCGGGCGACCCAGCGGGCGTTCGCCGGTGGCGGCAACTATCTCGCTGGGCGGCGCCACCCACTGCTTCCAGCCAAGGTAGACGAGGTAAGCCACGCCGAACCACTTGATCAGCCCGAACGCCAGCTCGGAGGCAGCCAGCACCGCCCCCAGGCCGGCGGCAACGATGGCGATCTGCAGCAGCAAGGCCAGCTGCAGGCCGAGAGCATTCCAGTAGCCGCGCCAGAAGCCGTATTGCAGGCCGGCGCTCATCGAGGCAATCGCACCGGCGCCCGGCGACAGGCTGATCACCCAGCAGGCAATGAACAAGGCAATCCAGGTATCCAGGCTCATGGCATCACCACCTCAATCAACCAGGGTTCAGCGTAGTGCTGCCGCGGGCACCGGGAAAACCCGGGCTGCGGCGGCACCACTTCACTCGGTCTGGGCCAGTTGCTGCTCCAGACTTTCCAGCTCCTCCAGCGCGGCCATCCAGGCTTCCTCCAGCTCGGCCTCGCGGCTCTTGAGCTGGGTCTGACGGGCCAGCAAGTCGCGCAGTTCATCCTTGCGCGCGGCCTCGTACAGCGCACTGTCACCGAGACTGGCTTCAACCTGGGCCAGCTGCTCATGCAGGATAGACAACTCCTTCTCCAGCTTGTCGGCGGCCTTCTTGTGCGGCGCCAGTTGCTGGCGCAACGCGGCGGCAGCTTGACGCTGAGCGCGCTTGTCGGTCTTGTCAGGAGCACCGGCAGCCGGTGCCGGCGAACTGCTGGCCGCCTGCCGCGCGCGGTAGTCCACCAGCCAGCGGCTGTAATCATCCAGATCGCCATCGAAGGGCTGCACGCGGCCATCGGCGATCAGCAGAAACTCGTCGGTGGTGCTTTTCAGCAGATGACGATCGTGAGAGACCACCAGCACCGCACCGGCAAATTCCTGCAGAGCCAAGGTCAGGGCCAGACGCATTTCCAGATCGAGGTGGTTGGTCGGCTCGTCGAGCAGCAGCAGGTTGGGCTTCTGCCAGGCAATCAGGGCGAGGGCCAGACGCGCCTTCTCACCACCGGAGAAATTCACCACCACTTCATCACAGCGCGGCCCGCGGAAATCGAAGCCACCGAGAAAATCGCGCAGGGTCTGCTCGCGCTCACCCGGGGCGATGCGCTGCAGGTGCAGCAGCGGACTGGCCTTGGCATCCAGACCGTCAAGCTGATGCTGGGCGAAATAGCCGATGGCCAGGTTTTCGCCGCGCGCCAGTCGCCCGCCCAGCGGTTGCAGCTCGCCGGCCAGGGTCTTGATCAGGGTCGACTTGCCCGCCCCGTTGGGGCCCAGCAGGCCGATACGCGCGCCCGGCACCAGCTGCAGTTTGACCTGCTGCAGCACCGCCTTGTCGCCGTAGCCGAGCTGCCCTTCGCTGAGGTCGAGCAGCGGGCTGGAAATCTTGTCCGCCTCGCGGAAGCTGAACTCGAACGGCGAATCGACATGGGCCGGTGCCAACTCTTCCAGACGCTCCAGCGCCTTGATCCGGCTCTGCGCCTGGCGTGCCTTGGTGGCCTGCGCCTTGAAGCGGGCGATGTACTTTTCCATGTGCGCGCGCTGCGCCTGCTGCTTGTCGTACGCCTGCTGCTGTTGCGCCAGACGCTCGGCGCGGGTGCGCTCGAAGGCCGAGTAGCCGCCGCGGTACAGCGTCAGCTTCTGCTGTTCGAGGTGCGCGATATGGTCGACCACCGCATCAAGGAAATCGCGGTCGTGGGAGATCAGCAGCAGGGTGCCGGGGTAGCTCTTGAGCCAGCCTTCCAGCCAGAGAATGGCATCGAGATCGAGGTGGTTGGTCGGCTCGTCCAGCAGTAGCAGGTCGGACGGGCACATCAGCGCCTGCGCCAGGTTCAGGCGCATACGCCAGCCACCGGAAAAGTCACCGACCCGGCGCTCCATCTGCTCGCTGGAAAAACCCAGACCGGCCAGCAATTTGCGGGCGCGGGCATCGGCGGTATAGCCCTGGGCGTTATCCAGCTCGATGTGCAGACGGGCAATGGCGGTGCCGTCGTGCGTCTCCTCGGCCTGACTGAGCTGCTGCTGAATGCGCCGCAGCGTTTCATCACCGTCCAGCACATAGTCCACCGCCAGACATTCGAGGTTATCCACTTCCTGACGCATGTGGGCGATGCGCCAGTCCGGCGGGAGCTGGCAGTCGCCGGCATCCGGCTCCAGCTCGCCCCGCAGCAGGGCAAACAGGCTGGACTTACCCGCACCGTTGGCGCCAATCAGACCGGCTTTCTGGCCGGGATGCAGGGTCAGCTCGGCGCCTTCGAGAAGGCGTTGCGGGCCGCGTTGCAGGGTAAGATTCTGTATCTTGATCATGACAGCCTGTTCGCTCCCTCGCGCGCGCCGCAAGCAGCGCGACAGGCGAAAAAGCGCAATTTAGCGAGAATGGACAGACCCGGGCGGCCACCGCATGGCCAGCTTCCGGGTTCTCTACGAAACGCGCAGTCTACCACTCCTAGCCACGGAGCCAGCGATGCCAAGCGACCTGTGGAATTTTGCCTGCGACCGCTACGCCCGTCCGGGCGTGGAAAGCGCCTGCCTGCAACTGCAGACCAAGGGCGCGGATGTCTGCCTGTTGCTGACCGCCGGCTGGCTGGGCAGACACGGCGTAGCCTGCACGCCGGAGCGTGCCGAAGCCCTGCAGCAACAGGCCAGGACCTGGCAGCAGGATGTCATCACGCCGCTGCGGGAACAGCGTCAGCGCTGGCGCCAGGCCGCGCAGCAGGACGCCCGGTTGCACGAACTGCGCGAAACCCTCAAGCAACTGGAACTGCAGGCTGAACGCTACCTGCTGGAGCGCCTGCAGCAACTCAGCGAGCACTGGCCCACCGGACAAGGCGAAACACTGGACGACTGGCTGAATGCACTGGGCGGCCCGCAGGCCGCCCAGTCGGAGGATGCGCAGCGGCAGTTACGCCGCGCGCTGCACGAAGCTTAAGCCTGCGGCTTGGCCTCGGCCGCCGGCACTGCGGCAGGAGTGGCAACAGGCGCCACTACCGGCTTGGCCGCTGCCGGTTTGGCGGCAGGCTTAGCGGCTGGCGCCTTCTTGACCGCCGGCTTGGCAGCCGGTTTTGCAGCAGGCTTGGCCGCCGGTGCTTTGGCTGCGGGTTTAGCGGCGGCCGGCTTGCTGGCGACCGGCTTCTTCGCCACAGCCGGCTTGGCCGCAGCAGCGGGTTTCTTGGCGACTGCAGGCTTGGCCGCAGCAGGCTTGCTGGCCGTCTTGGCTGCCGGTTTGCTGGCAGGTTTGGCCACAGCTTTAGCCGGAGCCTTGGCAGCAGCAGTGGCCGGTTTGGCAGCGGGCTTGGTCGCAGCCGGCTTACGCGCCGCCGGTTTTGCCGCTGCCTTGGCCGGAGCCTTCTCGGCGGCGGCCGGTTTGGCCTTGGCCTCACGCAGCCCCAGTGCCTTCACGGCAGCCTCACGCACCTTGCCGACGCCCTGGGCCAGCTTGAGGCTGTCCTCGGCATCTTTCTTCAGCTGCTGAATGTACTGGCGGGTCTCGCCCTGACGCTTGGCCAAAGCTTCCAGCAGCTCTTCCAGCTCGGCGATGGCGCTTTTCGCCTTGGCCTGGGCCTTGGCTTTACCTGCCACAGCTGCCTGCTCCAGCTTGCTTCGCGCCTCATGCAGTTTGGTCTGAGCCTTGCCACGCTGTTTTTCCAGCTTGGTCAGCAGCTTCTCGGCATCTGCCAGGGCTTTGGCACAGGCATCCTCAAGGTGCTCAAGCAGGCTGTGGGACAGTTGCTGGAGCAGATGCAGCGGGGTGGTCACTGACTTCTTCTTGGCCGGCATGATGAGCCTCCTGGCGATGGTTAAGCGCCCATACTAGACGCCCCGAAGTGGCGACGCCAACACCCGTCACCAGCGCACTGGCATAATCGTCGGCCTGTCCGGCCGGAGATTCCCCATGCGCTGTCTGCCCTTGCTGCTCGTCGCCCTGACCCTGCCATCACTCGTTCTGGCCGAAGCCAAAGATAACGAAGCGTTGTCCTACAGCCTCGGCGTGCGCCTGGGTGAGCGCCTGCGCGATGAAGTGCCGGAACTGCAGCTGCAGGCTCTGCTCAAAGGCCTGCAGCAGGCATATCGCGGCGAGAAGCTGGATCTGCCGGCAGAGCAGATTGAAGACCTGCTCGCCGCCCACGAAGCCCGGCTGGCCAGTGCAACAGATGACAGTCCGGCACAGCAGGCCGAACGGCGCTTCCTGGCCAAAGAAAAGGCCAAACCCGGCACCCACGAACTACCCGGCGGCGTGCTCTGGCGCGAGCTGCGCGCCGGCCAGGGGCCCAAACCCACGGCGGATCAGCAGGTCAGTGTGCGCTACAGCGGTCGACTGGCCGATGGCACGCTGTTCGACGAAAGCCAGGAGCCGCAATGGTTCCGCCTGGACAGCCTGATTGCCGGCTGGCGCACTGCGCTGCTGGCGATGCCGGCCGGTGCACGCTGGCAACTGGTGATTCCGTCGGCGCAGGCCTATGGCGCAGAAGGTGCCGGCGACCTGATTCCGCCGCACGCGCCGCTGGTATTCGAAGTGGAATTGCTGAAAAGCCGCTGACCAGCAGCGGCTTTTGCGGGGAGGCGTCAGGGAGGCCCGGCAGACACCGGGCCGAACCATCACACCGGCTGGGCGACCTGGCTGCTGTGCGCGGTATGCAGCACTTCGATCAGGCAGTCTTCCAGCTCGAAGCGTTCATGCAGCAACTGGCCCAGACGTTTCAGCTCGGTGCTGAGGCATTCGCCTTCACGGCTGTCACCGTTGTCGCAACGATCATTGAAGGCCAGCGCGGCCTCGGTGATGGCTTCGATGCGCGGGTAGATCTGTTTGGCCAGCTCCAGGCCACGCTGATCACCAAAGGCACGGGCCTCGGCCATCAGTTGCTCGTACACCTCGAAATGACCTGCCGACACGTAATCGACGAGGATCTGGCAGAAACCGATCAGCTCAGCGCTGTGCGCCTTGGGTGCCGGCACTTCAGCATGCAATGCCTCAAAGGCGGTGATCAGCTCGTGGCGCTCGCGCAACCAGCGGTCGATCAGCAGGTGTACACCACCCCAGCGTTCCTGGGCATTTTGACAACTATCAAGCATGACGATTCTCTTCCCTATGAAGTTCTCGTTATTGATCCCCGCCGTGAACACTCCTGTCACGGCACTGCGGATGGGAAGGCGCTGCGGATAGGTTTTTATCTTGGCAGGGGTGAGGCCCGCGGCGCGCAAAGCCAGATTATGCCCGTGGCATAACGCCAGCAAGCGCGGCTTTCATACGAGCGTTTAATTGCCGGAGGCGCTGGCGGGGACGTCCCGCGCGGCGCGCCAGAGCTTAATCCCCCAGCGGCAAGGCATGGCGCAAGAGCCCGGAAGCGAGGCCCTGCGCCGCTTGCGCATCAGCTGCGGCGCAGCCCCTGGTAGAGCGCCAGGCCAATGCAGACGACAAAGCCGAGCAGACTCAGCTCCGGAATGCTGAGGCCGAACAGGGTCCAGTTAACTTCTGCGCAGTCGGCACTGCCATGCAGCACCACGCGGATGATTTCCTGGAAGGGAAAGGCCTGCAGCATGTAGTCGAGGCTCGGCAGGCAGGCGGGCAACTGATCGGCCGGCACGGTCTGCAGCCAGATCTGCCGGCCGGCAGTGGCGGCGCCGCACAAGGCGAACAGTCCGGCAACGCCGGCATAGCCCATGCGCCCGCCGCGCCCCGGGTTATGGATAGCAGCCAACAGGCAGACCAGACCGAAGGCGATCAGCAGGATGCGCTGCACGATGCACAGCGGGCAGGGCTCCTGGCCCAGCACATGCTCCAGATACAGCGCCGCGCCCATCATGGCAACGCAGGCAAGGAAGGCAAGAGCAAACAGATTGCGGGGACTGGCCAGCGGCATGACAACACCTATGGGTAAAAGAGGCGGCTACGGTAGAGGAAAGCGCCCGCCCCTTTCAAGCGAGCCTGGCACAACCAGGACGCGCGGGCGCTGATCGCAGATAGACCGCCTTGTGTCGCCAGAGTTTCAGCCGTGCTGCACGGGCATGGGCAGGGCGGGCAGGTGCTGCTCGAGCAATTGCACGCTCTCCTGGAGCAACTGGTTGCTGCGCTCAGTCTCACCCAGATGGGTCAGCAGGCGCCCCAGCTCGGCACAGGTTTCGGCGGTGCGGGCAAAGCTCAGACTGCTCTCGAAGTACTCGCGCGCCTTGCCCCACAGCTGGCACTGCAGACACAGACGGCCGAGACAGAGCAGCAAAGCGGCATCGCCGGGATTGTCCTTGAGCCAGCCTTCGGCCAGTTGCAGCTGGCGCGCTGGGTCGCGGCCACGCAGGCTGCCGAACAGGCCCAGCAGGTCGCGCCGGAAACCGCGCTTAAGCACCGCGCGCAGCGCCTCCTCGGCCTCGGCCTCGCCCCCCAGTTGCTGCAGTTGCTCGGCATACACCACCACCAGCTCGGCCTGCTCGCGCTGGGCTTTGCTGAGTTGCTGCCAGGTACGCTGCAGCGCCTGGCTGTCGCGCGTAGCAAGTCCCTCGCTGCCGGCAGCGCGCAGACGGCCCTGCCAAACCTGCAGTTCCAGACGGTCCAGCTCTTCTGCCGCCAGCACCTTGGCCTTGCGCAACTCGGGCAGCAGACCGAGCAGCGCGGACCAGTCACCCCGCTGCTGCTGCACCTGCAACAGGTGGCGCAGCACCTGACGGTGCAGCGGATGACGCTTGGCCATGACCTCCAGAGTCTCCAGAGCACCCTGCAACTCACCACGGGACTGCTGCATCTCGGCATGCGCCAGAGCAATGGCCAGTTCCGCCTTGGGCTGACGCTCCAGCGCCCGCTCCAGCAGACGCTCGCTCTCCTCGACCTGCCCCAGCTTGTGCGCGGCACGCGCCGCACCCAGGTAATGCATCAGCGGACGCGCCTCGCCCTCGGCGGCGCGCTGCAGGTGACGCAGGGCCCGCGCCCAGCGCCCTTCTGCCAGATCGAGCATGCCCTGCTCGGCTGCCTGCTGCACGCGGCGCTGGTTGTTGCGCCGCGACCAGGGATTGATGACCCGCCCGGAAGCGCCGAGCAGACTCACCAGCCACCAGCTCAGCCGCCACAACAGCCAAAGCGAAACCAGCAGGGCGAGGGTGAACCACAGGCTCGACTCGAAACGAAAGCCTTCGAAGGCAATCAGCACATAGCCGGGCTCGGGAGTTTCGACGAAGAAATACAGCCAGGACCCGGCGGCGGCCAGCAGCACCAGCAACAGCACAACGCGCAGGATCATGGCGCTGGCTCCTCTTGCACTGGCGCAGCGGGTGTTTCCGGCACGGGCTGGGCGTTGATGCTGTCATGCCGGCGCAGGTAGGTCTGCAGCGCGGCCAGGGCCGGATCGAGATCGGGCACCACCACGGCGACCGGCTGAGTACCCAGAGCCTGAATGCGCGCCAGCAGGGCCTGGCTCTGCGGGGTATCCAGGTTGAAGTAGGTGGTCAGGTTCTGCTCGGCCTGCTTCAGAGCATTGGCATAGATGTCCTGCTGAGCGTTCAACGCCGCCCACTGCGCCTGCTCCAGCGCCAGCGAAATGCTCAGCTGAACCTGAGCCAGCCCCTGACCAGTGAGTTGCGGGCGCACACTCTGGGCGGCATTGAATTCGATGCGGAAGTACGGCGAGAGGGTTTCCCAGACATCCGCCCACCAGCTCTGCCCATCCCCTTCAGACAGCAGGTTGAGGTTATCCGCGGCGCCCTTTTCGAACTGCGGACGCAGGCTCTGTACGCCACCGACCTGCTCGCGCAGGGCCGCCAGTTGCAGGAACAGCCCCGTACGGTCGGGCTTGGGCAGGCTGCGCAGCGCCTCCAGACTCAGCGCCAGTTGCTCGCGGGCGGCGAACGACGCCGGATCATCCTGCTCGCGGAGAATATCGTCGGCCGCCTTGACCAGCGCTTCGGCGCTGTTGATGTCCTGCAGGGCTTTCAGACGCAGAGTGGCCAGTCGCAGCAGGTGCTCGGCTTCGGCCAGACGCCAGTGTTCGCGGCTCTCGCCCAGCAGGCGGTCGAGACGCTCGGCCAGCACCTGCTGCTCGCCCTGCACCGTGGCCAGCAGACGCTGACGCTCCTCCAGCTGGGCCGGGGTTGGCAGCTCGGTCAGACGGGCCTGCAGCTGCTGGTCACGTTGCGCCAGGCTCTGCGTGGCGCCGGTCGCCTCGTTGAGTTGTTTGATCAGCAACTGCTCACGCGCTTGCTGCTCCTGCTGCTGGAGGAGCGACCAGCCCGCCACGCCACCCGCCGCCGCGGCCACCAGCAGGGCGAGCAGGGCAAGACCGTTACCCCGTTTGGCGGCAGCAGGCGCCGGAGCCGGCTGGGGTTTCTCGCTGGGCGCGGCGGCCGCCGGTTGTTCGACAGAGGTAGAAACTGCGTCGCTCACGTATCCATCCTTTGCTCGTCGAGAGCTGCTTGTTTTTTCAACAGCCTGCTAGGGGGCGGGCCGGGAATCGAGCGCCGCCAGCAGGGCCGGCGCGCTGGCGCCCCGGCAATCAATCACATCAGTGGCGCCGGCCTGACGGGCCAGTTCGGCGACCCGCGGGCTGGGCACAAACAGCGGCATGTGCTGCAGCTCGCGCCAGTCATCGGCGGCCAGTTCGCGCAGACGCTCCAACCCTTCACCACTGCTGACCTGCAGGCCGTTGAGACGCTGCCCGCGCACCCGCTCCAGCACCTCGCCGGGCGCATAGAACGGCTGCGCACGACGATAGAGTGGCAGATAGTCAACCGTGACGCCTTGGCCGCGCAAGCACTCGGCGAGGAAGTCTCGGCCAGTCTCGCCGCGCAGAATCAGCACATGGGGATCAGTCACCTGCAGCGCTTGCTGCAGCTCAGGCAGGGCCAGCAATGCCTCGCTATCGTCGCCGCTCGCCGGCCAGAAGGCATCCACACCATAGTTGTGCAGCAACTGGCCGGTGGCCGCGCCGACGGCAAACCAGGGCAAGGCCGGCGGCTCTGGCCAGTAGCGGCTCAGCAGCTCCAGCCCCAGGCGCGCGGCCGGTTTGCTGACCACGATCACCGCGCTGTAGCGCGACAGCTCATGGAAAGTGGCACGCGCTCGGCCGTCTCGGCCAGCGGCTCGATCGCCAGCAACGGCATGGCGCTGCTGAACACCCCATGCTCGGCCAGGGTGGCGGCCAGCGCCGCACACTCCTCGACCGGTCGGGTGATCAGCAGCCGCCAGGTCACGGATGCCCGGCCTCGCCATAGACCGCGTGCAGGATATCGTCGGCGCCCTGCGCCAGCAGCGCTTCGGCCACCTGCACACCCAGGGCTTCGGCATCCGCCGCCGCCGCACGGGCTTCGGCGCGCAGCAGGCAGCCACCATCGGGCTGGCCAACCAGCCCACGCAGCCACAGCTGCTCATCTTCCAGAATCGCGTAGCAGGCAATCGGCACCTGGCAGCCGCCGTTGAGGTGCTTGTTCAGCGCCCGCTCGGCGATCACCCGCAGTGCAGTCTCACGGTGGTGCAAGGGTGCCAGCAGGGCATGAATCTCGGCATCAGCCGTGCGGCATTCAATGCCGACCGCGCCCTGACCACCGGCCGGCAGGCTGTCATCGACACTGATCGAGGAACGGATGCGCTCGGCAAAACCCAGGCGAATCAGGCCAGCAGCGGCGAGGATGATGGCGTCGTACTCGCCGGCATCCAGCTTGGCCAGGCGGGTGTTGACGTTGCCACGCAGGAACTGGATTTTCAGGTCCGGGCGACGCGCCAGCAGCTGGGCCTGACGGCGCAGGCTGGAAGTGCCAACCACACTGCCGGCCGGCAGTTCGTCGAGGCTGGCAAAGGTGTTGGAAACGAAAGCATCACGCGGGTCTTCACGCTCACAGATGCAGAACAGACCGAGGCCTTCGGGGAAGTCCATCGGTACGTCCTTCATGGAATGCACGGCGATGTCGGCTTCGTTCTCCAGCAGAGCGGTTTCAAGCTCCTTGACGAACAGCCCCTTGCCGCCGATTTTCGCCAGCGGCGCATCGAGCAGCTTGTCGCCGCGGCTGACCATCGGCACCAGACTCACGCGCAGACCGGGATGGGCCTGCTCCAGGCAAGCCTTGACGTATTCGGCCTGCCACAGGGCCAGGGCACTCTTGCGGGTAGCAATGCGGATTTCGCGGGAAGACATGACGGCTCTCGATACGAATGAACGCCGGCATGATAAGACAGCCCGGCGGGTGGTGCACCCGCCGGAAGTCAATGGAAAGGCACCGCAGCGACGGTCAGAGGTGATGCATCAACTTACGCACACCCGCCACATGCCGGCGACTAACCGTCAGCGCTTCGCTCTCCATGCCCCGCAGGAACAGCTGGAAGTGCCCCAGCGGAGTCCGCTGCAGCCGCTCGATGCGCTCGCGCGAAACCAGCGCATTGCGGTGAATGCGCACGAAGCGCTCACCGAACTCATCCTCCAGCGCCTTGAGCGGCTCATCCAGCAGCACCTCGCCACCCTCGTGACGCAGGGTGACGTACTTGTGATCGGCGATGAAGAACATCACCTGATCCAACGGAATCAGCTCGATGCCTTTGCGTGTGCGCGCACTGATATGGCTGCGCGGCCCGCTGCCACCGACGGTGGGCGGCTTGGTCAACGCGGCCAGCTGCACCCGGTTGGGTCGCTCGGCCTTTTTCAGTGCCTCGCGCAGCGCTTCCGGGCGAACCGGCTTGACCAGATAGCCCACCGCACTGACCTGGAAGGCTTCCAGGGCAAATTCGTCGTGGGCGGTGCAGAAGATCACTGCCGGCGGCGCATCGCGCTCGCACAGCTTGGCAGCCACCTGCAGGCCATCCAGCCCCGGCATGCGGATATCCAGCAACACCACGTCGGGCTTGAGGCTGTCGATCAGCGCCAGCGCTTCTTCGCCGTTGCTGGCCGAGGGTTCGAGCACTCGGCAACCCTCAAGCTCGGCCACCATGCGGGCCAGGCGCTCACGGGCTAATGGTTCGTCATCGACTATCAGGACATTCATAACGCTCGGGCTTCCTGCGAGAGTCTTTCACAAGGATAGCGTAGACAGGTGAAGTGCCGTCCGTCACGGCGCTCTGCACTCAGAGTAGCTGCCGCGCCGAAAAGTGCCGTCAGTCGCGCTTCAATATTCCCTAACGCCTGATGCGTCCCGCGCGAAGGCTGGCTATCGCCGGCCTCGTCATAGGGATTGCTCACGCAGAGACTGAACACGCCATTGCGATACTCCCCCTCAACCCGCACCAGACCGCCCTCGATACGCGGCTGGATACCGTAGATCAGCGCATTTTCCAGCAAGGGTTGCAGGGTCAGTTGGGGAATCGGCAGGTCGTCGGGCACTCCCTCCACCTGCCACTCCATCTGCAAACGGTCACCCAGACGGTACTGTTCGATCGACAGATAACGCCGGGCCAGCGCCAATTCGTCGCACCAGGGCACCAGGGTGCCGGGCTTCGCCAGGCTGGCGCGGAACAGATCGGACAGATCGAGCACGGCCTGCTCGGCCTTGTACGGATCCACCACCACCAGACTGGCGATGCTGTTCAGGCTGTTGAACAGGAAATGCGGGCGGATGCGCGCCTGCAGCGACTCGATACGCGCACGCAGCTCGGCCTGCTCCTGACGGCGCCACTGGCTCTGCAGGTAGAAGTAGCGCAGCAACAATGCCGACATGATTAGCGCAATCAGCGCATGGCGCAGGTACAGGTTGACCTCGCCACTGCGCGGCAGTGGCCCGCCCAGATCGTAGTAATCGGCCACCAGGGTGCAGGCCAGGGTCAGCACCACCACCAGCGCGCTGCACAGGCAGCCCGCCAGCCAGGGCCGGAGCTGGGCCAGCAGCGGGCGCAGCCGGCACATGCAGGCGGCCGAGAGCAGCACGATCCACTGCACGAACAGCGAGGTCAGCGCCAGGCGCACCCAGTCGAAGTCCGGCAGCATCGGCTCGGCCAGCACCAGCACCAGCACCAGCAGCTCGGCCAGCAGAATCAAGGCGAACAACGCCTCCGACTCGCACAGTTCGGGAAGGAAGAAATCGTCGTCGATCGCCGGCTTAGACGCCGGCTTGAGCCATGGCTTGAACATGGATGGAGTTTCCCCGGCACACAGCCAGCCGACAAGCGGTATGAGTGCCGATCGGGCAAAAACCACCGGTGAACGGCAGCCCATACCGGCAAAGTGTGACGCCGACCCCGTCCCCGCGCTGCCAGGCAAAGGCAGCAGGCAAGGCCACGACCCTGTTATTATCGACACAATTTGTCGTTCTGCAGGCGCCAGCCTGCCCCACTACGAGCCAGCCATGAGCACTGAAAAAACCAACCAGTCCTGGGGCGGCCGCTTCAGCGAGCCCGTCGACGCCTTCGTTGCCCGCTTCACCGCTTCCGTCGATTTCGACAAGCGCCTGTACCGCCACGACATCATGGGCTCGATCGCCCATGCGACCATGCTGGCCAAGGTCGGCGTGCTGACCGCGGACGAGCGCGATGCCATCGAGGCGGGCCTCAAGCAGATCCAGGGCGAGATCGAAGCGGGCCAGTTCGACTGGCGCGTCGACCTGGAAGACGTGCACATGAATATCGAGGCTCGTCTGACCGACCGCATCGGCATCACCGGCAAGAAGCTGCACACCGGACGTAGCCGCAACGATCAGGTGGCCACCGACATCCGCCTGTGGCTGCGCGACGAAATCGACATCATCCTCGCCGAGATCACCCGCCTGCAGCAGGGCCTGCTGAGCCTGGCCGAAGCCGAAGCGGACACCATCATGCCCGGCTTCACCCACCTGCAGACCGCCCAGCCGGTGACCTTCGGCCACCATCTGCTGGCCTGGTTCGAAATGCTCAGCCGCGACTACGAGCGCCTGGTCGACTGCCGCAAGCGGGTCAACCGCATGCCGTTGGGCTCGGCCGCGCTGGCCGGCACCACCTACCCGATTGCCCGCGAGATCACCGCCGAACTGCTGGGCTTCGATCAGGTCGGCGGCAACTCGCTGGACGGCGTGTCGGACCGCGACTTCGCCATCGAATTCTGCGCCGCTGCCTCCTTGGCGATGATGCACCTGTCGCGCTTCTCCGAAGAGCTGGTGCTGTGGACCTCCGCGCAGTTCCAGTTCATCGACCTACCGGATCGCTTCTGCACCGGCTCCTCGATCATGCCGCAGAAGAAGAACCCGGACGTACCGGAGCTGGTACGCGGCAAATCCGGCCGCGTGTTCGGCGCCCTGACTGGCCTGCTGACCCTGATGAAGGGCCAGCCACTGGCCTACAACAAGGACAACCAGGAAGACAAGGAGCCGCTGTTCGACGCCGCCGACACCCTGCGCGACAGCCTGCGTGCCTTCGCCGACATGGTCCCGGCGATCAAGCCGAAGAAGGACATCATGCGCGAGGCGGCCCGTCGCGGCTTCTCCACCGCTACCGACCTCGCCGACTACCTGGTACGCAAGGGCCTGCCCTTCCGCGACTGCCACGAGATCGTCGGCCACGCGGTGAAATACGGCGTGCAGACTGGCAAGGACCTGGCAGAAATGAGCCTGGACGAGCTGCGCCAGTTCAGCGACCAGATCACCGATGACGTGTTCGCCGTGCTGACCCTGGAAGGCTCAGTCAACGCCCGTGACCACATCGGCGGCACCGCGCCGAACCAGGTACGCGCTGCCGTGGCCCGCGGCCGGCAACTGCTGGCGCAACGCTGATCTCGCCCCGTCCCCCGGGAGGCATTGCACTGCGCCGCCTCGTCCTGCTCGCCCTGCTCCTGCAGGGCGCCCCGGCCCTTGCCGAGGTGCCCTGCAGCCGCGAGTATCGCGTGGGCGTCTCGCCCATTGGCTACAGCTACTATCTGGACAAGCAGGGGCAGCCGACCGGCTCCTCCATCGACTTCTATGCCGAGCTGAGCCGGCGCAGCGGCTGTCGCTTCCGGATCGACCCCATGCCACGGGCCCGCGCCTGGTATCTGCTGGAGCGGCACGAGGTGGACCTGATCACCCCGACCGTGCGCACCCCGGATCGTGACCATCTGGCGCGTTTCGTCGAGTACTTCAAGACCCGCAGCGATCTGCTGATCCGCCGCGAGCTGGCCCCACACATCAACAGCCTCGACGCCTTTCTGGATGACCCGGCCTTGCAGCTGGGCATGGTGCGCGGCCATGTCAACGGACCGGTACTGGACAACCGGCTGGCCCGGCTGCCACCAGAACGGCTGAGTCTGTCGCCCGATGCGCATAACGTTTTCGTCCGCCTCATGGCCGGGCGACTCGACGGCACCCTGATGCCGGCGGGGCTCTACCAGAAGGAAGTCGACAGCCTCGGTCTACATGACCACCTCCAGCTGATCCGTCTGCCGGAAGCCGATGCCCTGCCCACCGGCGCGTACCTGTCTCGTCTGAGCCTGACGCTAGGCGAGCGACGGCATCTGGAGCGACATATCCGCGCCATGCTTGAAGACGGAACCCTGCGCACATTGCTGAGCCGCCGCCACGGCAAGCAACTGACCGATCGCTATTATGAGATACCTGCTCCGGACACCCTGTCTGTGGCAGACTGACTGGGTAGTTCTGTAAGAGTGTCGGAGGTGACATGACCGAGCGGCCCCGCTTTGCCTTTGACGCCGACCGCCACTCAGCGCACCGCACCGTGCGCTACCGTGAAACCAATCAGGGCGATGCCGGCGACTGCCGGCTCTGCCAACTTGAGCAGGAATCCTCCAGCGTGACCGAAGCCACCCCGATCAACGAGCCGCAAGACGACGAAGACTTTGCCGCTGAGCGCCTCATCGAGGCCGTGCAAAACCAGATCGACGCCGACAGCCCGCCGGCCGCCCGCGCCACCTTCAACAAGCTGACGCTGGTCGGCTACCCCGCCGAAGAAGCGCTGGAGCTCATGGCTCAGGTACTGGCCTTTGAGGTCAGCGCCATGCTCGAGGCTGACCGCCCCTTCGATCTAGCCTGGTATGAACAGGCGCTGCGCGCCTTGCCTACGCTGCCTGACGAGGCCTGAGCATGCTGCGGCGATCTCTCTACCTGCTGCTGTCGCTTCTGCTGGTGACCGCTACGCAGGCTGCAGAGGTACCGCAGATTGGTGCAGAAGACGACTGGTATCCTTACTCGGGCGTGCGCGAGGGACGCTTAGGCGGCATGGCTGTGGACATCGTCCGCGCCGCCTTCACCGCCAGCAACACCCCGGTCGAGCTGATCACCTACCCCTACTCACGTTGCATGCACCTGACACAAAAAGGTGTCCTCGCCGGCTGTTTCAATACCACTCCCACACCGGAAACCCGCAGAATCTACCGCTTGTCCACAGAACCCCTGTTTACCGACGACATCCTGATCTGGAGCCGTCGCGAAAAAGCAGTGCCCCTCAAGGGTCTCGGCGACCTGCAGGACAAAAGGGTCGCCGTCACCATCGGCTACGAATACGGCCCCGCCTTCGATGGCTACTCCGGGCTGGTGCGCGTCGCGGTGCGTCAGGACCTGTTCGGCTTCCGCATGCTGGAGCGCGGCCGGGTCGACCATGTCATCGCCTTTCGCGGCACCAGCGAACAACTGTTCCGCGACCAGCCCGAGCTGGCCAATCTGTTCACGCCGGTCTATCTGGCCCACCGCGCCGAACTGCACCTGAGTTTCTCTCGCCGCCACCCGCAGGCCGAGCAACTGCTGACCAGGTTCGACGAAGGCATGCGGGAGATTCGCCGCAACGGGCGCTACGACGAGATCATCAGACTCTGGCGCCATGCGGACAGTGCGGCAGCCAACCACTAGGCGGCGATCGTCGCCTGCGCCTAGACTGAGTACAGCGGTCAGTACGCCGCGCCCTCATCCCTGCCGTGGAGGCACCCATGACGTTTACTCCCGAAATGATCGCCGAACTGGAACTGCTGGCCTTGTATAACCTGGACAACCATCAGGAAGGCCTCAAGGTACATAACAATGCCAACTCCAAAGCGATCGGCGCCGTCACCCGCCTCCACCAGAAAGGTCTGATCAGCGCCGCCGATGGCGGCTATCTGACCAGCCTCGGACTGGACGCCGCCGAGCACGCCCAGGCCCTGCTGACCATCCTCAACTCCAAACCCTAAAGCCACTCAGTAGACGGGCGATATCACGGAGCCCGACCCGCGCCGGATGGAATGCAGTTCATGATCCGCCACCCGCACATCCATCTGGATATTGACGAAGGTATCGACCGCAAGGAACTGGCACGCCTGCGCGGTCGTTTCCTTAGTCTCAACCAGACCCGGCTGCAGCGCGCCAGCAGCGCTCTATCAACCCGTCAACAGCTGGTCTTGCGCCTGCTGCCACTGCTGTTTCACGTCAATCATCCACTGCTACCGGGCTATGTGTCGGTTAATACCCCGGCAGGTCTCAGCGGTTTCGAACCAGACGACGACCTGCTCGCCGAAGCCCAGCGCCTGACCCGCTCGTTCAGCTACAAGCCGCGCCGTGGCAACCCGCCACAGCCAATCCAGGCACTCTTCCTCATGGGCAGCCTGGGCACCGTGGCCCAGGCCGAGCAGAGCGACCTCGATCTGTGGGTCTGCCATTCGCCGGACCTGTCCGCCGCGGAAATCGCCGAACTGCAGCGCAAATGCCAGCAACTGGAGGTCTGGGCCACCGGTCAGGGGGCCGAGCTGCACTGCTTCCTGATCAACCCCGGCACTTTCAGCCGCGAGGATCGCGAGGCCAGACTCACCTCCGACGACTGCGGCACCACCCAGCATTACCTGCTGCTCGACGAGTTCTACCGCACGGCGATCTGGCTCGGCGGGCGCACGCCCCTGTGGTGGCTGGTGCCGGTCAAGGACGAGGCGCGTTATGCCGAGTTCACCCAGACCCTGCTGAGCAAACGTTTCGTCCGCGCCGACGAGGTCATCGATCTGGGCCACCTGGCCCACATTCCGCCCAGCGAATTCATCGGCGCCGGCATGTGGCAGCTGTTCAAGGGCATCCACTCACCGTTCAAGTCGGTGCTCAAGCTGCTGCTGACCGAGGTCTACGCCAGCGAATACCCCAACACCCGCTGCCTGTCGCTGCGCTTCAAGGAGGCGGTATTCGCCAACCAGCTGGATGCCGACGAACTCGATCCGTACATGGTCATTTACCGCCGTCTGGAGGAATACCTCAGCCAGCGCGGCGAGCAGGAACGCCTGGAGCTGGTGCGCCGCTGCCTGTACCTGAAGGTCGGCAAGAAGCTCAGCAAGCCGCCGCGCAACCGCAAGAAAAGCTGGCAACGCCTGCTGCTGGAGCGTCTGACCGCCGACTGGCACTGGGATCAGCGCCAGTGGGAACGCCTGGATGCCCGCGACAGCTGGAAGGTCCGCCAGGTACAGAGTGAACGCCGCGCCCTGGTCAACGAGCTGACCTACACCTACCGCTTCCTCGCCCAGTTCGCACGCCAGCTGCAGGTCAGCAGCCCGCTGAGCGGCCGCGACATGGGCATCCTCGGCCGGCGCCTGTACGCCGCCTTCGAGCGCAAGGCCGGCAAGGTCGAATTCATCAACCCCGGCATCGCCCCGGACCTGGCCGAGGAGCTGCTCAGCCTGGTGCAGTGCCCGAACTCCGAGGATGATCAGGAACAGCAATGGGCCCTGTTTGCCGGCAGCCTGGCCGGCAGCGAATGGCAGGATCACTCGCCGCTCAAGCGCAGCCGCCACCTGATCGAGCTGCTGGCCTGGGCCCAGCGCAACGGCGTGATCGACAACAGCTCGCGGATCGCCATCCAGCCCGGCGAGAGCGACCTCAACGACTTCGAACTGTCCAACCTGCTGGGCAGCCTGCAGCACAGCTTTGCCCTGCCGCTGCCGGAGGTGGACGACCAGGCACTGCTGGAGCCGAGCCGGCCGAGCGAGGTGCTGCTGCTGGTCAACGTCGGCCTCGACCCGCTGCGTCAGCACAGCCAGCAGAACATCCACATGACCAGCGAGCGCACCGACTCGCTGGGCTACGCCGGCCTGCGGGAAAATCTGGTACTGAGCCTGGATCAGGTCTGCCTGAACAGCTGGAACGAGCTGCTGGTCAGCCGCTACGACAACGACAATGCCCTGCTCGACAGCCTGCGCGACTACCTCAATGCCCTGCCGGCCAGCGGCCCGGCGCCGCGCTTGCAGGTCCGCTGTTTCTGTCGCAACCGCGCCCCAGCCATCGCCCGTCGGGTCGAGGAACTGTTCCAGGAAGTCATCGCTTGTCAGAGCAGCGGGCGCAGCCGTTTCCTCCTGCAGATTCAGCAGCGCTTCTACCTGTTCGACCTCACTCCCGGTCAGGTCAGCTACCAGGCGGTCAACGGCATCGCCGCCCTGATCAGCCTGCTGGGCGAGGAACAGAGCGATTTCAGCCCGCTGGCCCTGGACCGCCACGCCTTGGAGGGCGAGGACCTGGCGCTCATCCTGCCGCAGGGGCGTCCCGGCTGCGTGCAGGTGTTCTATCGCCGCGATGGCGACGAAGCCGAACTGCATGTGCTGGATGAGCGCAATGCACTGTGGCGCCAGCGCCTGCCCTTTCGCGATGAGCAGAGCCTGCTGACCCCGCTGCAGCGTTTTCTCAGCTCGGTGCAGCAACGCCAGAGTGCGCTGAAATCACTCAGCGACCTGCCAGGACAGCCTCTAGAACTGCGCTACTACGAGCTGCTGCCCCCTCTGCCAGGGCGCGCACGCTCCCTGGAGCGTCGTAGCACACCGCAACAAGCGGAGCGCCAGCCGTTTTATCCGGTGCAGGCAATCATCGAGCAGAGCGCCGGTGGCCGGCGGCACGTCACGCTGTACTGTAACCACCGTGAGTTTTCTGAGCTGGAATACGGTGCAGGGCTGTTCCCGGCAGTAGCCCGGCACATTCTCGCCCAGCGGGCAGGCGGCCAACGCTATCCCTGCTACATCACCGACCTTGACCTTTCCGCTACACCGGGCGGAGAAACAGTAGAGACGCTTCACTACCTGCGCCACAAGGCAGAGCTTGAGCAGGCGCTGAATCGGGCACTGCAGGAAGCCTGATCCGGCTCAGTGCTGATAGGCACCAGCCGCCTCGGGCTGATACTCCACTGCCAGCAGGGTCAGACGCAGCGGCTTGCCGGCCGGCCCCGGCCAGTCGATCTGCTGACCCACTGACAGGCCGAGCAGCGCGCAGCCCACCGGAGCCAGAATCGACACACGCCCCTCCGCGCCGGCGTCCTCCGGGAACACCAGGGTCAGGTGGTAATCCTTACCGCTGCTTTCCTCACGGCAATGCACCCGCGAATTCATCGTCACCACGCCGGCCGGCACCTCGTTGTGGCCCACCACCTGGGCCCGCGCCAGCTCCGTTTCCAGAGCAAGGGCACTCGGGCCGAAGTCCTCCAGGCTGTCGAGCAGGCGCTCCAAGCGCTGCAGGTCGAGACGTGTGATGGTAATCGGCGGGTTGAGACTCATGGCGTGTACGGTACTCCTCATGACAAAAAGAAAACCCCGCCCGAAGGCGGGGTTTGCTGAACAACTGGTCAGGTTTGTGACCGTACCACAGACGGCGCAATAAGCAAGACTGCCGGGTCAGCGCACACCCCGCGACTGCCGCCGGGTCTGCGCAGCGGCGCAGATGGCATGGCGCCGCGCCGCATCGGCTGGGCCCCATTCGAGGATTTCACTGAGGCTGCGGCCGCAGCCGAGGCAGATGTCCTGCGCATCCAGACAGCACTGGCGCACGCAGGGCGAGGCCGGGCCGGCGGCCGCCGGCCCGGGCGAGGCGTCAGAGGTCTTCGAACTCAATGGCTTCACCAGCCTGCTCGGCGGTGACGCGCAGCAGCAGCTCACCCAGCGGCTCGTCATTGCTGTCGCACAGCCAGCGCTGGGTCTCGGCGTCGTAGTCGAAATGGAAACCACCGGAGCGCGCCGCCACCCACAGCTGGCGCAGCGGTTCCTGACGACTGAAGATCAGCTGGCTGCCATTCTCGAAGCGCACGGTGAGCACGCCTGCACTGTTCTCCAGATCGATATCCAGATCGCAGTCATCCAGCACATCCTCGATCGCCTGCTGGGTGGCATCGACCAGATCATGGAACCGCGCTTCACTCAAACTCATTACCGCACCCTCAAAATGTTGCCTGCATCGGCAGGTTGATTAGCTGCTCAGTATCCCCAAGCCGGCGCGCTTTGGCACGCTCAATTGTGCTGCCGTCGGTATTCGGCCGGTGTCTGCCCGGTCCAGCGGCGGAAGGCACGGGCCAGCGAGCCGGCTTCGCTGAAGCCGACCAGGAAGGCGATATCGGCCAGTTCCAGTGCCGGATCGCGCAGGTAGTGCAGCACCAGTTGCTGGCGGGTTTCATCGACCAGCTGACTGAACGACAGGCCCGCCTCGCGCAGGCGCCGCTGCAGGGTGCGCGGGCTCAGCGCCAGCTGTGCCGCCAGTTGTTCAAGCTCAAGGCCCTGCTCCGGCAACTGCCGCGCCAGCAGCGCGCGGGCGCGGTCGAGCACGCTATGGCCCTGCTCGATCTCACTCAGCCGGCGGTCCGCGTAGGCATCCAGCATCAGCCGCACCTGCGCATCGGCCTGCCCCAGCGGTAGGGTCAGCAGGCGCTTGGGGAAGATCAGGGCATTCTGCGCTTGGGCAAACTTTACCGGGCAGCGGAACAGACGCTGGTGCTCACGGGTATCGGCCGGTGCCGTATGCTGGAAGTGCACTTGCAGCGGTGGCTCGTCGAGGCCAGTGACCCAGCGGCCGAAGGTCACCCAGCCGGCCAGCGTCTCCTCGGCGATCTGCCGTTGCTGCTGCGGCAGCAGCGGCGTCCAGCGATGCACCACCAGCGGTTCAGGGCTGTCACCCTGGGGCCAGTCCTCCAGCTCGATATGCCCCAGATTGCCCACCAGCGCAGCGTAACGGGCCTGCCGGTGCAGCGCATCGGCCAGCGTCGGGCAGCTCATGATCAAATAACCGAGCACACCGTAGTAACCGGGGCGGATGGCTTCGCCCAGGTGCAGCCCGAGGCAGTCGTCGCCACTCAGGCGTACGCCCTGGCCGAGCAGATCCAAGTAGGTGCTGGCGGCAATGCGCTGGTCGCGCTGGGCCAGAATTTCCGGGCTCAGCTGGGCCAGCGCCAGCAGCTGCGCCGGCTCGATCCCCAGGCGCGCGAGATAGTCGACCAGCCCCTGCAGGTACGCCACGGAAACCGAGCTGGCCAGTGTCGCCAACGGCTGCATATCCACTCCTCGTTGATTCAAGCGCCGACAGCCTGCCACAAGCAGGCCCGGCCTGGGCAGTCATCCCCCGCCAAAGGCCCGCCGGACGGGGCTGGCAGCGCATAGGCAAGGCGCCGGGGGGCCGGTATACTCCGGGCCATTCTCGATTATGCAAAGGATTACGCCATGAAGCGCCTGCTGCTTCCCTTCCTCGCCCTCGTCGTCCTCGCCGGCGCCCTGACCGGCTGCGGTCAGAAAGGTCCGCTGTACCATCCGGATGACCAAGACGCCGTCAAAGAACGCGACAAAGACGTCTTTCTCTAAGGGGTAATCATGGAAGCTTTCTCCCGCCGCGACGGCCAGCTGTTCGCGGAAGGCGTGGCCCTGTCCGCCATTGCCGAGCGCTTCGGCACGCCGACCTACGTTTACTCGCGCGCCCATATCGAGGCGCAGTACCGCGCCTATGCCGATGCCCTGACTGGCATCCCGCATCTGGTGTGCTTTGCCGTCAAGGCCAACTCCAACCTCGGCGTGCTGAATGTGCTGGCCCGTCTGGGCGCCGGTTTCGATATCGTTTCGCGCGGCGAGCTGGAGCGGGTACTGGCCGCCGGCGGTCAGCCTGAGCGGATCGTATTCTCCGGTGTCGGCAAGAGCCGTGACGACATGCGCCGCGCGCTGGAAGTCGGCGTGCACTGTTTCAACGTCGAATCCACCGTCGAGCTGGAACGCCTGCAGGTCGTGGCCGCCGAGCTGGGCAAGGTTGCCGCGATCTCCCTGCGGGTCAACCCGGACGTCGATGCCGGCACCCACCCGTATATCTCCACCGGCCTCAAGGAAAACAAGTTCGGCATCGCCATCGCCGACGCGGAAGCCGTTTATGCCCGCGCCGCCGAGCTGCCGAACCTCAAGGTGGTCGGTGTCGACTGCCATATCGGCTCTCAGCTGACCAGCCTGCCGCCCTTCCTCGACGCCCTCGACCGTCTGCTGGCGCTGATCGACCGTCTGGCCGCCCGCGGTATCCGCATCGAGCACCTCGACCTCGGTGGCGGCCTCGGCGTGCGCTACAAGGACGAAACCCCGCCGCTGGCCGGTGACTACATCGCCGCCGTGCGCGAGCGCATTGCCGGGCGCAATCTGGCACTGGTGTTCGAGCCGGGCCGCTCCATCGTGGCCAACGCCGGCGTGCTCCTGACCCGCGTGGAATACCTCAAGCACACCGAGCACAAGGACTTCGCCATCATCGATGCGGCGATGAACGACCTGATCCGCCCGGCGCTGTACCAGGCCTGGATGGACGTGGTGCCGGTCAGCCCGCGCGAAGGTGAAGCCCGCACCTACGACCTGGTCGGCCCGATCTGCGAAACCGGCGACTTCCTGGCCAAGAGCCGCGAGCTGGTGCTCGAAGAAGGCGACCTGCTGGCCGTGTGCTCGGCCGGTGCCTACGGCTTCGTCATGAGTTCCAACTACAACACCCGCGGCCGCGCCGCCGAGGTGCTGGTGGATGGCGAACAGGCCTTCGAAGTACGCCGTCGCGAGACGCTCGAGGAGCTCTATGCCGGCGAAAGCCTGCTGCCGGAGTAGACGATCATGCTGCTGCGCTTTACCAAGATGCACGGCCTGGGCAACGACTTCATGGTCCTCGACCTGATCAGCCAGCACGCGCACATCCAGCCCAAGCACGCCAAGCAGTGGGGCGACCGGCACACCGGTGTCGGTTTCGACCAGCTGCTGATCGTCGAGGCGCCGACCAGCCCGGACGTGGACTTCCGCTACCGCATCTTCAACGCCGACGGTTCGGAAGTGGAGCAATGCGGCAACGGCGCGCGCTGCTTCGCGCGCTTCGTCATGGACAAGCGCCTGACCACCAAGAAATGCATCCGCGTGGAAACCAAGAGTGGCGTCATCGAGCTCAACCTGCGCCCGGACGGCCAGGTCTGCGTGGACATGGGTGCTCCGCGCCTGGCGCCGGCCGTCATCCCCTTCCAGGCCGACGCCGAAGCCCTGAGCTACCCGGTGGAGGTCGACGGTCAGCTGGTTGAGCTGGCTGCAGTATCCATGGGCAACCCGCATGCCGTGCTGCGTGTCGACAGCGTCGACAGCGCGCCGGTGCACAGCCTGGGGCCAAAGCTGGAGCACCATCCGCGCTTCCCGCAGCGGGTCAATGTCGGTTTCCTACAGGTTCTCGACCGCCATCAGGCCCGCCTGCGGGTGTGGGAGCGTGGCGCCGGCGAAACCCAGGCCTGCGGCACCGGCGCCTGCGCCGCCGCCGTGGCGGCGATTCGCCAGGGCTGGATGGATTCACCCGTGCAACTGGAGCTGCCCGGTGGCAAGCTGTCCATCGAGTGGGCAGGCGCAGGGCAGCCGGTTATGATGACCGGACCCGCCGTCCGCGTGTACGAAGGTCAGATCCGTCTATGAGCGAACACCATCAGGAATCCGCCGAGCTGGATAGCGAACAGGTCGCAGCCTACCTGCGTCGCCATCCGGAATTCTTCGTCGATCACGAAGAACTGATCACCGAGCTGCGCATCCCGCACCAGCCCGGAGAGGCGATTTCTCTGGTGGAGCGCCAGGTCAAACTGCTGCGCGAGCGCAACATCGAGATGCGCCATCGCCTGTCGCAGCTGATGGACGTGGCCCGCGACAACGACCGCCTGTTCGACAAGACCCGCCGTCTGGTGCTGGCCCTGCTCGATGCCAACAGCCTCGACGAAGTGGTCAGCGCGGTGGAGGACAGCCTGCGCCATGAGTTCCAGGTGCCCTTCGTCAGCCTGATCCTGTTCAGCGACAACGGCCTGCCCGTCGGCCGCTGCGTCAGCAGCGCGGAAGCGCATCAGGCCATCGGCGGACTCCTCGCCGGCGGCAAGACCGTGTGTGGCGTGCTGCGCCCCAACGAACTGAGCTTCCTGTTCGGCGATGACGATGCCGCACAGATCGGCTCGGCCGCCGTGGTCAGCCTGACTCATCAGGGCCTGCACGGTGTGCTGGCCATCGGCAGCAGCGACCCGCAGCACTACAAGAGCAGCCTGGGCACCCTGTTCCTCGCCTACCTGGCTGAGGTCATCGCCCGCGTTCTGCCACGCTTCGCCAACCCGCTGCGTTCGGTGCGCTAACGCGCCGTGCGCGAAGCCCTCGACGCCTACCTCGAACACCTGCGCCGCGAACGCCAGGTTTCCCCGCATACCCTGGCCGCCTATCAGCGCGACCTGCTCAAGCTGCTGCCGCTGGCCGAGCAGGATGGCCTGCGTAGCTGGAATGAGCTGGACAGCGCGCGCCTGCGCCGGATGATCGCCCGCCTGCATCAGTTGGGGCTCTCCGGACGCAGCCTGGGCCGCCTGCTCTCGGCGGTACGCGGGCTGTACCAGTACCTGCTGCGTGAAGGTCTGTGCCGCCACGACCCGGCCAACGGCCTGAGCCCGCCCAAGAGCGAGCGCCGCCTGCCGCGTGCCCTGGATGCTGATCGCGCGCAGCAGCTGCTCGATGGCGGTGTCGAGGATGATTTCATTGCCCGCCGCGACCAGGCGCTGCTGGAACTGTTCTACTCCTCGGGCCTGCGTCTGGCCGAACTGGTCAGCCTCGATCTGCCCGCTCTCGACCTGGCAGCAGGCCTGGTTCGGGTACTGGGCAAGGGCAGCAAGACCCGCGAGGTGCCGGTTGGGCGTCAGGCGCGCGAGGCCATCCGCGCCTGGCTGCCGCTGCGTGCCCAGGCCAATCCGCAGGACCCGGCACTGTTCATCAGCCGTCAGGGCAAGCGCCTGACGCCCCGCGCCATCCAGCTGCGGGTACGTGCCGCCGGCGTGCGAGAGCTTGGCCAGCACCTGCACCCGCACATGCTGCGGCACAGTTTCGCCAGCCATATGCTGGAATCCTCCCAGGACCTGCGCGCAGTGCAGGAGCTGCTCGGCCACGCCGATATCGCCACCACGCAGATCTATACCCACCTCGATTTCCAACATCTGGCCAAGGTCTACGACAGTGCCCACCCTCGGGCCAAACGCCGCAGCGGGAGCGACAGCGAATGAGCCTCAAGCTGGTCACCTTCGACCTCGATGACACCCTGTGGGACGTCGCCCCGGTGATGCACAACGCCGAAGCGCGCCTGCGCGACTGGCTGGCGCGCGAGGCACCGCGTCTCGGCCCAATCCCCATCGAGCACCTGTGGGCCATCCGTGCCCGCCAGCTGGCAGCTGAACCGGCACTCAAGCACCGCCTCAGCGAGCTGCGCCGGAGGATTCTCCTGCAGGCCCTGCTGGAAGCCGGCTACCCGGACGCCGAGGCGGCGCATCTGGCCGAAGGCGGCTTTCAGGTATTCCTCGCCGCGCGCCACGAAGTGGATTTCTTTCCCGACGTGCATGCCACGCTGGAGCACCTGGCCAACCAGTTCATCCTCGGCGTGATCACCAACGGCAATGCCGATGTACAGCGCCTGGGCCTGGCCGACTACTTCCGCTTTGCCGTCAGCGCCGAGCAAGTGGGCATCGGCAAGCCGGCCAGCGAACCCTTTGCCGCCGCCCTCGCCCATGCCGGGGTCGAGGCCGTACAGGCTGCCCATATCGGCGACCATCCCGGCGATGACATTGCCGGCGCCCTCGCGGCCGGCTTTCGCGCCATCTGGTTCAACCCGCAGGGGAATGCCTGGGGCGAGGCTACGCGTCCTCATGCCGAGGTGCGCAGTCTCGCCGAGCTGCCTGACCTGCTGCGCGGCTGGCGCTGAAACGCGACCATGAAAAAGCCCGCCGGTTGGCGGGCTTTTTCATGGTGCCACCTCAGATGGGGCGGCTGCCGTATTTGCTGTCCGGCTTCTTGGGCGGGTCAGCAACCACATTGGGTTCGACCTCCTGCACCTTGCCGCCACGGGCAAGGAACTCTTCCATGGCCCGCGCCAGAGCATCGCGATCCTTCTGCTTGGCTTCGATGGAAGGCAGTTCTTCCTCCTCTACCGCCGCCTTGGCTTTCTTGCCGGATGAGGCAGGCGTGGCTTCACCGTCGCTTTCGTCGGCCTCATCCTCGTCGGCCGCGGCGCCCAGGTCCTCGCCGTCCTCGTCCTCGGTACCTTCCAGTTCGTCCTGTTCCAGTTCTTCGTCGCTCATGTTCAACCTCTTGCCTAGCGAAAAGCACGTTAGTTATAGCCCAGCCGCGCGCAATCTTCGCGTTGCCAGAAAAAATTCAGAAAGACTCGCCCTGCAAGGTCGCCACCAGCCGGCGCGCTCCCGCGTGGTCGCGATGCTCACCCAGGTAGATACCCTGCCAGGTGCCCAGCGCCAGACGGCCTTCACGAACCGGCAGCTGCAGGCTGACGCCGAGCAGACTGGACTTGAAGTGCGCCGGCAGATCATCCGGTCCTTCATCCTGATGCTCGTAGCCCGCCATATCCTGCGGAACGAGACGGTTGAAGAAGCGTTCGAAGTCACGACGCACCGCCGGATCGGCATTCTCGTTGACCGTCAGCGAGGCCGAGGTGTGCTGCAGCCACAAGTGCAGCAGGCCGACACGGCAGCGCGCCAGTTCGGGCAGCGCCTGCTCGACCTCGGCACTGATCAGATGAAAACCACGCGCGCGGGGTTTGAGACTGATCAGGGTTTGCTGCCAGAACATGCCGCCCATCGCTGATTCCTGTGCAGGAGCCTTAGCGCGCGCATTCTAGCGCGGCCACAGAAAAAGCAAAGGGCGCCGAAGCGCCCTCTGCGACCAAGGTCGAGCCTTACTTGCGGGTGAATTCGGGGTAGGCCTCCATGCCGCACTCGGCAATGTCGACGCCCTCGTATTCATCTTCCTCGCTGACCCGCAGACCCATGATCAGCTTGATCAGCCCCCACACCAGCAGGCTGGCGAGGAACACCCAGGTGAAGATGCTGGCCACGCCCAGCAGCTGAACCCCGAAGCTGGCGGCCGGATTGCTCAGCGGCACCGCCAGCAGGCCCCAGATACCGGAGACGCCATGGACCGAAATGGCACCGACCGGATCGTCCAGGTGCAGCTTGTCCAGGGCCAGGATGCAGAACACCACCAGCACACCGGCAACCGCACCAATCAGGCTGGCCTGCACGGCAGTCGGCGTGGCCGGCTCGGCGGTGATGGCCACCAGCCCGGCGAGTGCGCCGTTGAGGATCATGGTCAGATCGGCCTTGCCGAACAGGATGCGGGCCACCACCAGTGCCGCCAGCAAGCCACCGCAAGCCGCCAGGTTGGTGTTGACGAAGACGCTGGCCACGGCGTTGGCGTCGCTGATGGTGCTCATCTTCAGCTGCGAACCGCCGTTGAAACCGAACCAGCCGAACCAGAGGATGAAGCAACCCAGGGTTGCCAGCGGCAGGTTGGCACCGGGGAAAGCATTGATCTGGCCGTTGGCGGCGTACTTGCCCTTGCGCGCGCCGAGCAGGATCACACCGGCCAGTGCCGCCGTCGCCCCCGCCAGGTGCACCACGCCGGAGCCGGCGAAGTCCTTGAAGCCGGCTGTCTTGAGGAAGCCGCCGCCCCAGGCCCAGTACCCCTCGACCGGATAGATCACCGCGCACATCACCACGGCAAAGGCGAGGAAGGCCCAGAGTTTCATACGCTCGGCCACGGCACCGGAAACGATCGACATGCAGGTCGCGGTGAACACCACCTGGAAGAAGAAGTCAGCCCGTTTGGAGTAATAGGGCGCACCCTCGCCACCGGCTGCCACCACCTCAGCGGCATGCTCATCGCCAATCAGCGCGCCCAGATTGGGCAGCACGCCCCCCGCGTCGCCGCCGTACATCAGGGCATAGCCGCAGAGCATGTACATCACGCAGGCAAGGCCGTAGAGCACGATATTCTTGGTGAGGATCTCGGTGGTGTTCTTCGCCCGTACCAGACCGGATTCCAGCATGGCAAAGCCTGCCGCCATCCACATCACCAGGGCACCACAGATCAGGAAATAGAAAGTATCCAGCGCATACTGCAGGGGAATCAGAGCCGTACTGTCCATGAGGTACTCCTTTGTACCGGATCACATCGCGCCATCGTCGGCGCAGAAAGAACAACGCCCGGCAAGCCGGGCGTTGGGTACTGCGTGAGGCTTACAGGTTGTAGCCGCGCTCGTTGTGCTCGGAGAGGTCGAGACCAACAGTCTCTTCTTCCTCGGTCACGCGCAGGCCCATCACCAGATCCAGCACCTTGAGGATCACGTAAGTGACCACGCCGGTGTAGACCACGGTGAACAGCACGCCGATGAACTGGATCCAGACCTGAGCACCGATGTCCTCAACGGTGCCGAAACCGCCCAGTACCGGAGCAGCGAACACACCGGTCAGGATGGCACCGACGATACCGCCCACGCCGTGCACGCCGAAGGCGTCCAGGGAGTCGTCATAGCCCAGCTTGCGCTTGAGGCTGGTGGCGCAGAAGAAGCAGATCACGCCGGAAGCCAGACCGATCACGATGGCACCCATCGGGCCAGCAGTGCCAGCAGCCGGGGTAATGGCCACCAGACCGGCAACCACACCGGAGGCGATGCCCAGGGCGCTCGGCTTACCGTGGGTCAGCCACTCGGCGAACATCCAGCCCAGAGCAGCGGCGGCGGTAGCGATCTGAGTCACCAGCATGGCCATACCGGCAGTGCCGTTGGCGGCAACAGCGGAACCGGCGTTGAAACCGAACCAGCCGATCCACAGCATGGCGGCGCCCATCAGGGTGTAGCCCAGGTTGTGCGGAGCCATGGCGGTAGTCGGGAAGCCCTTGCGCTTGCCCAGCACCAGGCAGGCCACCAGACCAGCGATACCGGCGTTGATGTGCACCACGGTACCACCAGCGAAGTCCAGAACGCCTTCGTCCCACAGGAAGGCACCGTCACCGGACCAGACCATGTGGCACATCGGGGCATAGACCAGGGTGAACCACACCGCCATGAAGATCAGCATCGCGGAGAACTTCATGCGCTCGGCGAAGGCACCGACGATCAGAGCCGGGGTGATGATGGCGAAGGTCATCTGGAAGACGATGAACACGCTTTCCGGAATCGCATACACCAGGCTGGACGGCTCAACGCCACTGAGGAAGGCCTTGGACAGGCCGCCAACGAAGGAGTTGAGGTTGGTAACACCCTTCTCCATGCCGGTGGTGTCGAACGCCATGCTGTAGCCGTAGATGACCCACAGCAGGCTGATCAGGCCGGTAATGGCAAAGCACTGCATCATCACCGACAGGACGTTCTTGGAACGCACCATGCCGCCGTAGAACAGCGCCAGACCGGGAATGGTCATGAACAGGACAAGCAGGGAGGCGACCAGCATCCATGCGGTATCGCCAGTATTCAGTACAACCTCGTCAGCCATGGCGATGCCGGGGGTAACGAGGGACAAAAGGGCTCCAAGCCCTGCGAATTTACGCAGAGTCATAGTGTTTCTCCTGGGGCGAGGGGTTCGTTCGGAGACTGGGTCTTAAACCGCGTCGGTGCCGGTTTCGCCGGTACGGATACGGATGGCTTGTTCCAGGTTGACCACGAAGATCTTGCCGTCACCGATCTTGCCGGTGTTGGCTGCCTTGGTGATCGCCTCGATAACGCGATCGAGCTGGTCATCGGCGATGGCCACGTCGATTTTTACCTTCGGCAGGAAATCAACAACGTACTCGGCACCGCGATACAGCTCGGTGTGGCCTTTCTGACGACCGAAGCCTTTGACTTCAGTGACAGTAATGCCCTGCACGCCGATCTCCGACAGTGATTCGCGCACGTCGTCCAGCTTGAACGGCTTAATGATGGCAGTGACTAACTTCATGAAACTCTCTCCCGTGTTGGTTGACGTGCCCCAGGTGAACCCGCGACAAGTCTAAGCGCAGTGTCTGGCTTTGGAAACGCGCCGCAGCGACCTCTCCAACCGCTGCGACACACCACACCCCTTGCTCGTGACTCGGGGCTTGCCTCGCCTGTTGCACCGGAACTGCATCGGTGCACGCGTCGAGAGTGATAAAGCAGAAAGCTTGCCAGTTCTGAAAAAACTCATTTATTCAGCCAGTTAGGCGAAAACCCTGCGGTGATGGCCAGCCCGACCAGCGGCGCGCGCACCAAAACAATGCACTCGCATCGGCAAAGGCGCTCGAAAAACGTGCGGCCAAGGCGCGAGCGGCTCGGCCGAGCCCCTGCAGTCGCGTGCTACACTGCCGCCCAGATACCCGGAGTCCCATAATGCTGCCGCCCAAAGCCCTTTTTGATGTTCTTGGCCAGCAGGCCGCCCGCCTGTTCAGTGCCGACGCGCCGCTGCCGCGCGCCGAACTGGAAGCCCAGCTGAAAATGCTCATGCAGAGCGCCTTCAGCAAGCTCGACCTGGTCAGCCGCGACGAATTCGACAGCCAGATGGTGGTGCTTGCCCGCACCCGCGCGCGCTTGGAAAGCCTGGAAGCCAAGGTCGCCGAACTGGAAGCACGCCTGGCAGAAAAGCCCACGCCCAACGCCGAGTAAGCATTCCGGCGCCGGCGACTGACGATCAAGGAGTGATCGATGTCCCTGGCTCTTGTACACAGCCGCGCTCAGGTCGGCATTGAAGCCCCGGCGGTCAGCGTCGAAGCACACCTGGCCAATGGCCTGCCCAGCCTGGCACTGGTGGGCCTGCCGGAAACGGCGGTGAAGGAAAGCAAGGACCGCGTGCGCAGCGCCATCCTCAATGCCGGCTTCGACTTCCCGCCGCGACGCATCACCCTCAGCCTTGCCCCCGCCGATCTGCCCAAGGACGGCGGCCGCTTCGATCTGGCCATTGCTCTGGGCATTCTCGCCGCCAGCGGACAGGTGCCCGCCGACAGCCTGAGCGGGCTGGAATGCCTGGGCGAACTGGCCCTCTCCGGCGCAATCCGGTCGGTGCAGGGCGTGCTGCCCGCGGCCCTCGCAGCCCGCGCCGCCGGGCGCGCCCTGGTGGTGCCCCTGGCCAATGCCGAGGAAGCCTGCATGGCCTCAGGCCTCACCGTGTATGCCGTCGAGCACCTGCTGCAACTGGCCGCGCACCTCAGCGGACAAACGCCCCTGACGCCCTACCAGGCCAATGGCCTGCAAAAACAGAGCGCCGCCTACCCGGACCTGGCCGACGTGCAGGGTCAGCAGGCCGCCAAGCGCGCCTTGCTGATTGCCGCCGCCGGCCAGCACAACCTGCTGTTTTCCGGGCCGCCCGGCACCGGCAAAACCCTGCTGGCCAGCCGCCTGCCCGGCCTGCTGCCGCCGCTAAATGAAGAAGAAGCGCTGCAGGTCGCAGCCATTCACTCCATCGCCAGCCATACCCCGCTGGATGTCTGGCCGCAGCGGCCCTTCCGCCAGCCGCACCACAGCGCTTCGGGGCCCGCGCTGGTCGGCGGTGGCAGCCGGCCAAAGCCCGGCGAAATCAGCCTGGCCCATCAGGGCGTGCTGTTTCTCGACGAATTGCCAGAGTTCGACCGCAAGGTGCTGGAGGTATTACGGGAGCCTCTGGAGTCCGGAGAGATCGTCATCGCCCGTGCTCACGACAAGGTGCGTTTCCCGGCCCGCTTCCAGCTGGTGGCGGCGATGAACCCCTGCCCTTGCGGCTATCTCGGCGACCCCAGCGGGCGCTGCCGCTGCACGCCGGAGCAGATCCAGCGTTATCGCAGCAAGCTGTCCGGCCCGCTGCTAGACCGCATCGACCTGCATCTGAGCGTGGCCCGTGAGACCACCTCGCTGCAACCTCTCCCGAACCAAGGGCCGAGCAGCGCCGAGGCGGCACTTCAAGTCGTCGAGGCCCGACATCGACAGCTCGCCCGCCAAGGCTGCGCTAACGCCCTGCTCGATTTGACCGGCCTGCGCCAGCACTGCGCGCTGCTCACGGATGATCAGCACTGGCTGGAAAATGCCTGCGAGCGTCTCGGCCTGTCACTGCGCGCCGCCCACCGGGTCATGAAGGTAGCGCGCACCTTGGCCGATCTGCAGCAGCAACACCAGATCCAACGTACGCATCTGGCCGAAGCCTTGCAGTACCGCCCCACCAACTCGATGCACAGCTGAACAGACACCCTAGCGACTAAAGGAGACCGTCATGCGCTGGCCACTGCTTACCCTGTGCGCCCTGCTGACCGCCCAGAGCGCCCAGGCAGGACCGCTGCGTGACTGGCTCGCGGAACGGCGCGCAGACAAGAAAACGCCATTGGAAAGCGCTTATGGCGATGACCCACGCCAGCGCATGGATATCTATCGCCCCGCCAGCACAGGGCCAGCCCCCATTCTGTGGATGGTCCACGGCGGCGCCTGGCGCACCGGCGATAAACGCAACGAAGGCGTCATCGACAACAAGGCGGCGCGCTGGCAGCCCAAAGGTTTTGTGCTGGTTTCGGTGAACTACCGTCTACTGCCAGATACCTCGGTAGCGGAGCAACTGGCCGACTTGCGCCTGGCGCTACAACATACGCAGCAACATGCCCAGCAATGGGGCGGCGATCCGGCGCAGATGGTGCTGCTCGGGCATTCCGCCGGCGCCCACCTGGTTGCCCTGCTCAATGCCGACATCGGGTCCAGCACCCGTCAGGGCATCCAACCCTGGCGCGGTACCGTCCTGCTCGACAGCGCCGTACTAGACCTGCCGGCGGTCATGCGCAAACCCCACTACCGCTTCTATGATCAAGCCTTCGGCAATGATCCTGCCTATTGGCGCCAGCTATCGCCCCTGCATCAACTGCAGAAAGGGATGCCGCCAATACTGGCTGTATGCTCCAGCCAGCGCAAAGATCAGCCGTGTACAGCAGCCAGGACCTTCGCCAACGCCATGCGGCGCCTGGGCAGTCGCGCTGAAGTCTTGCCACAGCCCCTGTCGCACAAGGCGATCAACCATGAACTGGGTTTGGATAACGTCTATACCCGTCAAGTCGAGACCTTTATCGCCAGCCTCGACGCCGGTCTTCAGAAACATCTGCAGCCCTAAACGAAAGTGGCCCGGACAAGCCGGGCCACTGCATCAAGCCAGTAGAACGCTTAGAAGCTGGTTTCAGCCTTTACCTCCAGCGCACGACTCCCGCCCCACTGCGGAGCCAGACTGCCGATCAGCATGCCCGCCAAGCTGAACAGCAGACCTGCCAGTTGCGGCGGCCAGAAGGCTTCTTCGGTCAACGTCACTTCCAGGTAGATCCAGGACAACAGGCCGAAACCGATGGCCATCAGGGCACCCTGGGTGGTCGCACGCTTCCAGAAAAGACCAGCAAGCAGAGGTACCACAGCGGCGACCAGAGTCACCTTGTAGGCGTTACCGACCATCTCGTAGATGCTGGCATCCGAGTAGAGGGCGAAGGCACAGGTGAAGATGGTGAAGGCCACGATGCTCAGGCGCATGGCGCGCAGGAACTGGTGATCCTTCATCGCCGGCAGGAAGCGCTTGAGCACGTTTTCGGTAAAGGTTACCGACGGCGCCAGCAGGGTACCCGAAGCGGTGGACATGATCGCCGACAGCAGCGCGCCGAAGAACATAATCTGGGCGAACAGCGGCGTGCGCTCGAGGATCAGGTGCGGCAGGATCATCTGCGAATCTTCTGCCAACCAGCGCTGCACCATCTGCGGATCGATCATCGACGCGGCGTAGGTCAGAAAGATCGGCAGCATGCAGAAGCAGAGATAAAAGGCGGCCCCGAACATCGAAGCACGCGCGGCGATGTTCTCGGTCTTGGCCGACATCACACGGGCATACACGTCCTGCTGCGGAATAGAACCGAGCATCATGGTCACCGCGGCACCAATGAAGGCCACGACGTCTTTGGGCTCGAAGCTGTGCATGAAGGTGAACTTGCCGGCATCGGCGGCATGGGCGATGACCACATCGGCACCACCGGCCATGTCACCGATCAGCCAGGTCAGGTAGATCAGACCGATGACAATGATGCCCATCTGGAAGGTGTCAGTCAGCGCGACCGACCACATACCGCCAAACAGCGTGTAGATCAGGACGATGCCAGTACCGAGGAGCATGCCCTGCGTAGTGCTGATGGCACCGTCGGAAAGCACGTTGAATACCAGGCCAAGAGCCGTCAGCTGGGCGGCGATCCAGCCTAGATAGGAGGCGATGATCACCAGCGAAATGATCAGCTCCACATTTGGCCCGAAGCGCTTGCGGAAATAGTCACCGATGGTGAGCAGGTTCAGACGGTACAACGGGCGGGCAATGATCAGGCCAACCAGCATCAGGCAGCCGAAGGAGCCAAACGGGTCCTCGACGATGCCGGCAAAACCCTCTTCGATAAACGTCGCCGGAATGCCCAGCACCGCTTCGGAGCCGAACCAGGTGGCGAACACCATCGCCGCCACGATCGGGAATCCCATGCTACGGCCACCGGCCGCGAAGTCCTTGGAGTTGTGCACCCGAGTGGATGCATAAACGCCGATCCCAACGGTAACCAGCAGATACAGCACAACAAACCAGATCAACATCGCTCTATGTTCCAAAGGCTCTGGCCCGCCGATTGACTGCCCCGCACCATCCCGCGTGCTGGGGGCATTTCAACCTAAGCCGGCAACGTTTTTCTTATGCTCTTTGGGGGCGCCATCAGCGGTACCGTGCCCGACACACCCCAGGGGGGCGCAGTCTCGCAGATGCGTAAAATATGTCAAACAATTGAAATGATTTTCTGCACAAAGCCGATGAACGAGCAGTGCAGCCTAAACTACGCACTCGTCCATCACCTTGTTTTATATAGATTTAATTAATGAAACACCGATCCGGGGGTTAATTATTCTTGACAGGTGCCGACTTAAAATAGCCATACAGCCAGGACTACCAAACCAGCATCTGCAATTCTCGTTCAACTGGAATCGCCGCCCTGGAACCAGGGGCAATATCTCGCGCACTACCCTGCAACGGGTTATACAGCCGACCGGCAACCGGCAAGGGCAGCGTGACGACGCCTGGTACTTGAGACCAGAAAAGCCACAGGTTCTTTCCATCAGCACGCCGCCAAGCCATGCTCAACATGCCAGCCGGGGCATCCGCAAATGCCGGCGGCGTCAGCGGCGTGAGTCGAGCACCTGCAATCTGCAAATAGCGTTTGAGCGCCACAAATGCAGGTTTCTCTGTGCCGTCGAGGCGTAACAGACCGTATTTCTGATCACGCGTGGTAGCCCGCGCATCCAGATCGCTCAGGGCGAACAAGAAGACTTTGTCGAAATCCAGCGCACTCATGAGCGAGAGACGCTTCAGCAAAAAGTCAGCCTGCCCCTGCTCTCCAATCAGGGGCTGCCACTCAACCGGCCCGGCATAACTGGACCAGCCAAACTCTGTTGCCCAAATGCCGCCGGTACCGGCTTGGCGAAGGTACTGATTCAAGGTGGAAGCGTACTGCACAAAGTCCATTTCCTCAGGCCGATCCCCCTCCGGCGACAGACTGTAAGGGTGATAGGCCACCACACTGTCGCGACGAATCTGTCCCTGATCCTTCAGCGCCTGCAGCATCAACCCACCCCTCACTGGCATCTGGCTGTAATAGGCATAGCCTCCATGAACACGCTGAGCAGCCGGGTTTGCAGCGGTCAACCTTGCCAAGCTGGGCTCCAGCAGTCGCGCATAAGCCTGCGGATCCTCCATCGGCTGCCAGAATGACGGCAGATTCGGCTCATTCCACACCTGCCAGGCCTTCACAGTCGGGTAGCGACTGGCCAGCAGCCCCATTCGATCTGCAAATAGCTCAGCAGAAACCGGCGGATACTGATCGACATTGGGCACACCCGCCGGAGCGCTGCTGGCAAATGGAGCCGAGCCCACCAGATACATGAGCGGACTAATACTTTGCTCCTGCATTACGCTGACGAGGCGATCCAACTCCGCCAAGCGCCACTGCCCGGGAGCCGGCTCAAGGCGATCCCAGTGCAGATCTACCCGCACCCAGCGCAACCCAAGCGATCGCCATTTACTCAGTTGCGTACGATAGGCAGATTCGGAAAACCACAATGAATGGGCATTCACGCCGAGAAATTCCTGCCAAACCACCGGCCTGGGCGCCTTGAGGGTTACGGCAGGCGCAGCCTGCACTGATAACAGGCAACACAGAGACACGAGCAGCGACTGAAACAGGCAGCGAGTAAAGCGATAGAACGTACGAGGGGACAATGTCCGGGACTGCATGGCAGCTCTCCCACAGCGGATAGTCACACCACTACAGAAGCAGAGTCACGCCCCATCAGGCAGCGGCAGATGCGGAATTTGCCAAGCAATAGACAAAAAACAGGCGCCAATTTTCAAGCTCAAATAAGTTGGAAATTGCCCGCCATCTGCTTAGTGCAGCAAGCGATAAACCTTCACTGGCCCGGAGCCTCGCATCCTCCTAGGCTAGAGACACACAAAGGAGACGGACCCTGTACATGCAGCACCTTTCCCTACGCGCACTGCTGACTTTGATTGCCCTCAGCCTTAGCGCCTGCAGCAGCCTGCTGCCAGGTGATCCACCACAGATTCAGGTGGTCGGCCTGGAGCCCCTGCCGGGCGAGAGCCTGGAGGCCCGCTTCGCCCTGGCCCTGCGGGTGCAGAACCCCAACAGTCGCGCCATCGACTATCAGGGCATTGCGGTTGATCTGCAGGTCAACGGGCAGCCACTGGCCAGTGGCGTCAGTGACCAGCAGGGGCGGATTCCCGGCTTTGCAGAGCAGGTAATACGCGTGCCGGTAAGCATTTCGGCGTTCTCTGTACTCCGCCAGGCATGGGGCATGGCCAATCGGCAGGCGCAAGAGCGGCTGCCCTACCGTCTGCGCGGCAAGCTGGCCAGCGGCTGGCTGGGCGGTGCGCGCTTCGATACCAGCGGCGAACTGAGCTGGCCACCGGGCGGACCAGCGCAACCTGCTATACCGAAGAGTGAGCCAGCTCCCAGCAGGTAGTCGCGCCGAGGTGGCCGACCTTCACGTAGATGAGCGCGCCACTGTCACTCCAGGGCGCGTGCCGGCTCCAGCGCGGATTGCGCAGCCACGTACCGGCGGGATAGACCCCGTCTTCGTCGCACAGCTCACCCTCGATGACGAAGATTTCCTCACCGCCCGGATGGGTATGCGCCGAGAAATGCGTGCCCGGCGCCCAGCGCACCAGCGCGGTACTGACACCATCATGCTCATGCAGCGGCAGTACCCGCAGGCCTTCCACCAGCCCGGGCCGCCAGGTTGCCTGCGTGGTATCCAGGCACAGCTGCCGGTCGTCATCCGGGGCAAACTGCCAGAGCTTAACCAGCAGGGTGCAGCCCTCACGGGTAAAGGGGGCATGACGGGTGCCGGGCGGGTTGCGCAGGTAGCTGCCCGCCGGATAGTCACCGTGCTCGTCGCTGAATACGCCGCCTAGCACCAGAATTTCCTCGCCACCACCATGCCCGTGGGCCGTAAAGCGACTGCCCGGCGCATAACGCACGAGGCTGGTGGCACGCGCCACCTCGGCACCGATGCGGTCTAGCGGGATGCGCTCGACACCCGCCTGCGGCGAAGGCTGCCAGGCCTCTGCGGCCGTCTGGATAACCACCCGCAGGGAAAAATCGGCATTGATCGACATGGGCACCTCCTTCGATTCATCTTGCGGCGCTGTTGCCGAAACGACAACGGGGCCCGCAGGCCCCGTTGTGCAGCAACATCCGGCCTTATTCGCCCGGAATGTCCTTGCGCAGCTTGACCGCCTTCTGGCGCGCAGTGCGCATGCGGATATTCAGCGCTTCCACGGCCAACGAGAAGGCCATGGCGAAGTAGACGTAGCCCTTCGGCACATGCACTTCGAACGACTCGGCGATCAGCACGGTACCGACTACCACCAGGAAGGACAGCGCCAGCATCTTCAGGCTCGGGTGCTTGTCGATGAAATCACTGATGGTGCCGGCAGCCAGCATCATCACCAGCACCGCCACGATGATCGCCGCGATCATGACCGGCACGTTCGACACCATGCCCACGGCGGTGATCACCGAGTCCAGACTGAACACGATGTCGATGATGGCGATCTGGATGATGGTACCGATGAAGCCCCCTGCCATGCTCTTGGGCTCATCAGCGGTCTCATCCTCGCCTTCCAGACTGTGGTACATCTCGGTACTGCTCTTCCACAGCAGGAACAGGCCGCCGAAGAACAGGATCAGATCACGACCGGAAATGCCCTGACCAAAGAGCTCGAACAGGTCAGCGGTCAGGCGCATGATCCAAGTGATCGACAGCAGCAGCAGGATGCGCGTGACCATGGCCAGTGCCAGGCCGAAGAAACGGGTGCGCGCCTGCATATGCGGCGGCATGCGCCCGACCAGAATGGCGATCATGATGATGTTGTCGATACCCAGGACAATTTCCAGGGCCGTCAGGGTCAGAAAGGCAATCCAGATTTCCGGGTTGCTCAGAATCTCCAGCATGTCGCGATCCTCGGCGAAGCAGTGACATTTTCAAGGCTGCGCAGTCTGCCCGAAGATGACCCGGGAGGCGAGCACCAGGAGGCTGATAACGATGTCGCATAATCATAGTGGTGGCTGCCACTGCGGCGCACTTCGCTACCGCGTTCAGGCCACGCTCGACGATGTTGCCCACTGCCACTGCAGCATCTGCCGGCGTTGCAGTGGCGGCACCATCACGACCTGGGCAACCGTACCGCTCGATAGCTTTACCTGGGCTCAGGGCAAGCCACGCAGCTATCAATCATCCGCCACCTGCACCCGCTACTTCTGCCCGAACTGCGGGGCACAACTGGCGCTCTTCACCACACGCAGCCCGGACAGCATCGATATCACCATCGCCACGCTGGATGATCCCGAACAGGTCACCGTCCGTCGGCATATCTGGGTCGGCACACGCCTGCCCTGGCTGCATCTGGATCCGCAGCTGCCGGAAGAACGCGAGGAGAACTATTAGGAGCCCTTGGCCGCACCAGGCAGAACAATCCCGCCTTTGGCGCGGTGCAGCTCACGCAACCGGTCAGCCAGGGCCCGGGTATTGGCCTCGCCCGCCTCCAGTTCGGCCAGTCGCTGCGGCTCCAGCAGGCGGCGGATTTCCTCGTCCAGATGGTCGCTTAGCTGGCGCAGGCGCCCCTGACGCTCGCGACTCTGTGCCTCCAGCACCGCCCATTCATCGGGTTGAGGCAGACCATAGCCTGCCGGCAGCAGCTCAGCCGGACGACTGAGGAAACCGCTGTTGCCGAGAATCTGCTGCAGCGTGCTGTCGGCGCTGCCCAGCCGTTCGCCACTGCGCCCTTCACGCGCCGCCAGATAACGCTGCTTGAGCTCCTCCTGCGCCAGCAGTAACTGACGCCGCTGCGCCGCCTGCTCAAGCAGCAGCAAGGCCGCGCTGCTGCGCAGGTCGGCCTGGGCGAACCACGGCCGGCGCTCGCGGGCCGGCAGGACCAGCCAGTCCTCGACCTCGTTCTGCGGCACGGCCAGCTGTGCCTTGAGCACCTTGAACATGGCCTGGAAGCGCTCCCGGAAGGAGTCGAAGCGATAGCCCAGACGCAAGGCCTCACGCGGGTCCTGCAGCGGCGTGCGATCGGCGATGCCGCGCCCCTCGAGCAATGCCAGCAGGCCGTTGGGCATGATGCTGTCGAGGTCGCGCAGTTGCGGGTGATCGGTACCGGCGCGCAGCAGCTTGAGGGTTTCCACCGCGCAGTTGTTGGAGAAGAAGTAGTAGCGCCCGTCATAGCTCCAGTGCGCCTGCGCGGCCTGCACCGCCAGCTGGTCGATCTGTGCCCGGTTCAGTCGCAGCGGCACCGAGGCGAGGCTGCGCAGCTCGACCTTGGTGTACTCATCCACCACCTGCCCCAGCGGCAGGATGAACAGGCGTGACGGATAGGCCCCGGTCAGGCCGTCCCAGGTCGAGAGCTGCACATCCCCGACGAAAGCGCGGTAGGACAACACCAGATGCTCATCCAGATCCAGCCGGCAATCCGGCCCGCGCGGCCGGCCCGGCGCACAGATGACCAGACGCAGCATGCTGTGCCCCCAGCGGCTGACCCAGTTGGCATTGGCCTCGGCAAACAGGTAGTCGATCTCGTAGATCCGCTCGGGGTCGAGGCGCCCAAGCGGCTGACGACGGAAATCACTGCCGGCATTCAGATAGACCTGCTGCTCCGCGCAGGGCGCCTGCGCGGCCGGCTGCCAGGCAAAATGCTCGCGGTAGAAGCGCTGCAGCGCCGGGCGGCGGCAGGCGTACTGCGGATCAAGGAGGAAATACTCAAAGTTGACCGCAACGAACTCGCGCGGGTTGCTCAGTTCGTAGTCATCCGGCGAACGATCAACAAAAGCATTGCCCGCCTCGCGTGCGCCTCGCCGTCCCACCTGCTGCGGCCAGCCGGCCAGATCGAGCAGGCGCGGATCATCACTCAGGGTGAAGCGGCGGTGATCCTGGCTGCGGCATTCCCCCGGCAAACCGACCGGGCCGGCCGTTTCACGCTGCAGCCGGCAACGGGCCAGCAGCGTCTTCTGCTCCGGCGACCAGAGACGGGTGCGGTCATAGAGGTGCAGCAGCTCATGCAGAACGGTGGCGAGCAGCTCGCGCTGCTGCGTGCCGTGGCTGCGCTCCGTGCGCTGAAGGGCCAGCTCACCACTGACCAGCCCCGGCAGCAGGCGGCGATTGAGCAGCAGGCGCTGGCGGCCATTGCTCTGCCCATAGCTCTGCGCCGGCAGATCAGCCTCCCAGCGCACTTCGACCGTGCGGTCCAGGCGCTGGCGGAAACTCGGCGGCAGCGCCTGCCGGGCTTCCTCCAGCAACCGCTGACTGGCCTGACGCTCGGCGACGCTCAGGCCCTCGGTATCCAGCCACAGGCGCAGCTCCGCCTGCGCGGGCACCATGCAGGCCAACAGCGCCAGGCCCGCCAGCCAGCGGCGCATGATCAGGCTCAGTGCGCCAGGATGGCTTCGGCCAGTGCCAGATCGTCGGCCTGACGCGCTTCCGGCAGACGCTCACGCAGCAGCTGCAGGGCGGCCTCCAGCTGCACACCGCGAATGGCGCCTTCGCTGGCAACAAAACTGGCCGCGTCCTCGCGCGCCGCCGCCACGACCTTCATGTCACGGATCGAGGTGGTGGTGTCGGAGGTGAAGTCCAGCGAACGATCCAGTGCACGCACGATGATGTTGCTGGTGGCCACCACGCTTTGCGCATGGGCCAGAGGACTCAGAACGGAAACAGCCGCCGCAGCGGCAATCAGCAGAGAACGCATGACGATTCAACCAGAGCAAACCATGAAGATGCCTATTGGACGTGAAGCCCGGCCACCTCGCAAGCGCCCATCGTCCATAAAGCATCAGCCCGCCGGAAGGCGGGCTGACAGGGCATCGCATCGCAGCGCGATTACTGCGCCAGAATCGCCTCGGCGATCTGCATATCGCTGGCCTGCAGCTGCGGCTGCTGCGCGCGGATATGGGTCAGCGCGGCCTGCAGGTGGGCACCACGAATCTCGCCCTGGCTGGCGACGAAGCTGGCCGCGTCATCACGGGCCGCCTTGACGATCTTGTCATCCTTGGTCGACGACGACGTGGAATCCGAAGTCGCACCAATGGCACCGACGATGGCATCGGTGGTAACCACGAAGCTGGTGGCAGAAGCGCTGGCAGCGAAAGCCAGGGTGGCGGTAGCGCAGAACAAGCGGAGCAGACGGGTCATGGAGAAACTCCTTGGCATGACGGGAAGGATGTACTGGCAGACTAGCCAATAGCAGGGTATTTGGCCATTGCGCCCTATCAACAGCCACACACAAAAAACCCGGCACTTGGCCGGTTTTTGTTACTGGAGCAAGAGGTCTTAGTCGACAGCCTTGACCATGTCTTCGATGACTTTCTTGGCGTCGCCGAAGACCATCATGGTCTTGTCCAGGTAGAACAGTTCGTTGTCCAGGCCGGCGTAGCCGCTAGCCATCGAGCGCTTGTTGACGATCACGGTCTTGGCTTTGTAGGCCTCGAGGATCGGCATGCCGGCGATCGGCGACTTCGGATCGTTCTTCGCGGCCGGGTTGACCACGTCGTTGGCGCCCAGCACCAGCACCACGTCGGCCTGGCCGAACTCGGAGTTGATGTCTTCCATCTCGAACACCTGCTCGTAAGGCACTTCGGCCTCGGCCAGCAGAACGTTCATGTGGCCAGGCATACGACCGGCAACCGGGTGAATCGCGTACTTCACGGTCACGCCGCGGTGAGTCAGCTTCTCGGCCAGCTCCATCAGCGCGTGCTGGGCACGGGCTACCGCCAGGCCGTAACCCGGAACGATGATCACGGTGTCGGCGTTGGTCAGCAGGAAGGCGGCGTCGTCGGAGGAGCCCGACTTCACCGGACGGGCTTCCTGAGCGCCAGCCGGGCCGGCAGCTTCAGCCGCGCCACCGAAACCACCGAGGATCACGTTGAAGAACGAACGGTTCATCGCCTTGCACATGATGTACGAGAGGATGGCACCCGAAGAGCCCACCAGCGAACCGGCGACGATCAGCATCGAGTTGTTCAGCGAGAAACCGATACCGGCAGCCGCCCAGCCCGAGTAGGAGTTCAGCATCGACACCACAACCGGCATGTCGGCACCGCCGATCGGGATGATGATCAGCACGCCGATCACGAAGGCCAGCGCCACCAGAACGGCGAAGGCAGTGATGTTACCGGTGAGGGTGAAGTACAGACCCAGGCCGAAGATGGCCAGACCAACCACCAGATTGACCAGGTGCTGGCCCTTGAAAACCACCGGGGCGCCCTGGAACAGACGGAACTTGTACTTGCCCGACAGCTTGCCGAAGGCGATCACCGAACCGGAGAAGGTGATGGCACCGATGGCCGCGCCGAGGAACAGCTCCAGACGGTTACCGGCCGGGATGGCGTCGCCCAGGTGCGCAACGATACCCAGCGACTGCGGCTCAACCACGGCAGCGATGGCGATGAACACGGCGGCCAGACCGATCATGCTGTGCATGAAGGCGACCAGTTCCGGCATCTTGGTCATCTCGACGCGCTTGGCCATGATGGTACCGGCAGTACCGCCGACCAGCAGGCCGACCAGCACGAAGCCCAGACCCTTGGCCGCGCCGCCTTCGGACATTTCGGCACCCAGCTTGAACACCAGGAACACGGTGGTGACCACGGCAATGGCCATACCGATCATGCCGAACAGGTTGCCCTGACGCGAGGAAGTCGGATGCGACAGGCCTTTCAGGGCCTGAATGAAGCAAACCGAGGCGACCAGGTAAAGAAGAGTGATCAGATTCATGCTCATGGTCAGTGCTTCTCCGCCGGCGCTTTCGGCGCCTTCTTCTTGAACATTTCCAGCATGCGGCGAGTTACCAGGAAGCCACCGAACACGTTAACGGCGGCCAGAGCCACTGCCAGGGTGCCCATAGACTTGCCCAGAACGGTTTCGGTCAGGGCGGCGGCCAGCATGGCGCCGACGATGACGATCGCCGAGATGGCGTTGGTCACGGCCATCAGCGGGGTGTGCAGGGCCGGGGTCACGTTCCACACCACGTGGTACCCCACGTAGATGGCCAGCACGAAGATGATCAGGTTGTAGATGCTTGGGGAAATCAGTTCCATGTCTCTACTCCTTAGCCGTTGGTGCGCACGACATTGCCATCGCGGCACATCAGGCACGCGGCAACGATGTCGTCTTCCAGGTTGAGGTGGAAATGGCCTTCCTTGTCGATGACGAGCTTGAGGAAGTCCAGCAGGTTGCGCGCGTACAGTGCCGAAGCATCCGCCGGCACCATGGCCGCCAGGTTGCTGTAGCCGACGATGGTGACGCCGTGCTTGACGACGACCTGATCGACTTCGGTCAGCGGGCAGTTGCCGCCCTGAGCAGCGGCGAGGTCGATGACCACCGAGCCCGGCTTCATCTCTTCCACGGTCGCTTCGTGCAGCAGGGTCGGCGCCTTGCGGCCCGGAATCAGCGCGGTGGTGATGACGATGTCGGCCTGCTTGGCGCGCTCGTGCACGGCACCGGCCTGACGCTGCATCCACGAGGCCGGCATCGGACGGGCATAACCGCCAACGCCCTGGGCGCACTCGCGCTCTTCGTCGGTCTCGAACGGCACATCAACGAACTTGGCGCCGAGCGACTCGATCTGTTCCTTAACAGCAGGACGCACGTCGGAAGCCTCGATCACCGCACCCAGACGCTTGGCGGTGGCGATGGCCTGCAGACCCGCCACACCGGCACCGAGCACCAGCACGCGAGCGGCCTTCACGGTACCGGCAGCGGTCATCAGCATCGGCATGAAGCGCGGGTAGTGGTTGGCGCCCAGCATCACGGCCTTGTAGCCGGCGATGTTGGCCTGCGAGCTCAGCACGTCCAGGCTCTGCGCGCGGGAGGTACGCGGCGCGGCCTCCAGGGCGAAAGCGGTAATGCCACGGGCGGCCATGCGCGCGATGGTCTCGTTGCAGAACGGGTTGAGCATGCCAACCAGTACCGCGCCAGACTTCATCAGCGCCAGTTCGGCGTCATCCGGAGCCACGACCTTGAGCACCAGATCGGCACCAAACACGGTGGCGGCATCGCCAATATTGGCGCCGACGACTTCATAAACGTGGTCGGGCAGGCTGGCTTTCACGCCGGCACCGCTCTGCACAGTCACCTGATGGCCTTGGCCGATCAGCTTCTTGATGGTTTCCGGCGTCGCGGCGACGCGCGTTTCACCAGCGTGGGTTTCGAGAGGAACACCGATGTGCACTTCTAATCTCCTGCGTGTGATCTCATTGATGAACCGACCCACTACGTTGGCAGGCCGGGCGGCTGATCAGCACAAAAACCGCGGGATGCAGGTCATGCATCAGGGCGGGGGCGGCATTTTGCACAGGCGACGGATGCGCATCAAGGAGTTCTGTAGTCGGACGAAAGATCGACTACAAGTCATGCCCCGACCAGAATTTTGAACACCCCACTGAGCAGCAGAGCTGGCGCGGCCTGCAGTCAAACGTGCGTTTCAATCGTTTGATTACCGATCGGGGGCCTGAATAACCATTCATCAGGTCAAAGGAGCAGAAGAAATGAGGAGCAAAGCCGCGATTTCCGGCCGTTTGATTACTAGAAATTAATGTTTCTTATCCAGAGCATAAACCATGACTTATATAGCTCTGTAGTACCGGCCAGGAGCAACTACTCGGGCGCCGCTTCGGCCTCATCAGACGGACACCCGCCCAGTGTAATCAGCTCTTCGGTCGGCACACCGGCGGCGGCATAGGGGGCGCAACCCACCGGCAGAACATCAGCCCGCAGAGGGCCGCTCAGCAAAGCAGCAGGTTCGTCAGGGACCTGGCGCTCCGCGACGACTGCACCCTGCAAGTAAAGCAGCGCCTGCTCCTCGCCCCGCTGCAGCCACAGGTGGTCGCGCTCCACGCCCTTGACCTGGATGCCGCCCGGCAGGCCATCGCCAACCCGCACGCTGATGGCGGCACCGTCGCCCAGACTCAGCATCGCCCAGCCTGCCGCCGACCGGCTGGAGCTGAATACGCCGTGCAGGCGCCAGCCCTCAATACCGGCAAGCGGCCGGGCAGCCGGTACCGTGATAGCAGGCGCGGCCGGCAACAGCGTGACGGGCAGCTGAACGGCGTGGGCGTGGCCGCCGAGGCATAACCCCAGCAGCCAGACCAGCGACTCAGGGCGCCGGGGTTGCACGTTGCTCGGCATAGGCGAAGAAGGCAGGCACATTGCGGCTGCGCAGCAACGGCAGCAGCAGGTTGTCATTCAGGCTCAGGCCATACCATTTCTGATTGCCTCCGCCCGTGCAGCCGTAACCGATCAGCTTGCCGCGACCATCGGTGAGGTAGCCGCCCGACAGGTCCATACAGCTGTTGCCCCGCTTGATGGCCGGCAAGGCGCTGAGATCCCAGGCCTGGCTGTCATTCTGAATCGAGCAACTGGTCAGACTGATGTTGCTTCCGTGAGTCAGGCACAGGCTCGGCTGCGCGGCGCTGCGGATACGCTGACTGCCATCGACCAGCCAGCGCTCATCCAGCGCGCCGGTGCACTGAGCCTTGGCCGCCACATACGGCTGCCAGACACCATTGACCTGCTCGATCTTCACGCAGTCACCCGTGCTGCGGGTAAGGGTCTGGGCGGCCGGCAGCAACGGACTGATGTTGAACTGCAGGTTGACCAGCAGACTGTCCAGCGCCTGACGGGCCGGCTCGCTGGTGGACAACTGACTGCCATAGGCATCCAGCCAGCGGTTCAGGCGCAGCGCGCGGCTCTCCTGATCCCGCAGTTGCTGAACGACCTGCTGAGCCCCGGCCGAGAGCCCCTGCACGTCATCGGCCCAGCTGTCGTACAGCACCCGGGCGTTGCCGCTCAGGTTCAGTAACGGTTTGCCGGCCAGTCCTTCCAGAGCGGTATTGAGGGTGGGCAGCTCAACGGCCCGCAGCGCCGCATAACCCGCCTCCTTGCCCACCACCACGGCCGGCGCCATGGCCGGCTGATTGGTCGGGATAGCCAGCACATACAGCGACTCGGCGGCCTGGCCCGGCGTCTGACACAGCAGCTCGGCGCGGGCCGGCTGCTCATCCTGGGCCAGGTTGACGTGCAGCTTGTTGACCAGCCCGGTTTGCATGCGCCGGCCCGCCAGAGCGATGCGCTGCTGGGCGCCGCCGGCAAAGTCCACCTGCAGCCAGCAGGCACGTGCCTCGCTGGCCACGGCCTGGGACGGCAGGGCAAACACGTTGCCCCAGTTGCCGCGCAGCGCCGGGTAGATCAGCGCCTTGTTGGTCTCAGGGTCGTAACCGCCAAGCAGGGTGACCACCGGCACGCCATGCCGGCGCGGGGCAAGGAACTTGCCGCTGGCGCTGTTGTACCAGACCGAGCCGGGGCTGGCCGGGATAGCCGGTGAGAAATCCACCATGGTGCGGGTGGTGGCATCCCATTTCCGGTAACCGGTGGGCGAATCGCTGGCGAACACCGGGCGGTCGAAGGCCGGCTGAATCCTGATCTTGGTGCTGTAGCCGGTGTAGTGGGTATAGCGCGACAGACTGCTGGCAAAGCTGCCGCCGGCCATGGCATCCGGGGTGAAGGTATAGGTGTCGTCCAGCTCGGCCATGCCGGCCAGGTGGTCGGTCTTGGCGCGCGTCCAGTGGATATTGGCACGCATGCGCTTACGGTAGCTGATAAAGCCCCAGCCACTGTCATGGTGGTGCCCGGCCCAGAAGTAGTCGTTGCCGTTCTGACCGGGATAATGGCCCAGACCGTAGTGGTGGCCGATCTCATGACTGAATTCGTTGCCGCTAGAATTGATCAGCGTGAGCATGCTGTTGCCGCCCGAAAGGCCATGGGTCTGCACGCCATTGGTGTACACGCCGCGGGCATGGTGGGCCGTCACCATCTGCGTCACTTGCGGCTGAACCTGACCACTCATGCCCGAGGTGGTCACCCCCCAGTTGGCCAGGTTGATGCCGATACCGAAGGTGCTCTTGGCGGTGTCGCCACGCATGTCGCCGCTATACACGTCACCCGTTGTGGCGCTGGTTTCGCCTTTGTCCGCGTCGTAAATCACCCCGCTGCTGACCATGACCTGGCGCAGTGTCACGTCCTCGTAGAACGCCGCCGTGATGCGGGCGGCGGGAATGGTCTGCAGGTAGTCGGTGGCCGCCTCGGCCGGGTTGCTGCGGAACCAGTGACTGCCGCCCGGCGGCGTGGTCAGCAGACCGATACGGATGTTGTGGACCACCAGCTCGCCGGCGGCGGCGAAGTCGATGGCACCGGCCGCCAGGCTGCCTTCACGGCCCTGGTTGTCGGTGACGCGCAGCTCCAGGCCGGCCTGTACCCAGTCCCAGGGCAGCACCGCGCTCCAGGCGCGACGCGAATAGACGTAATCCGGGCGGCCATCGTTATTAGCGTAATCGGAGCGGAATATCTCGTCAGGCTGACGCATGCTCAGCACGCCCAGCGGGGCGCCATTACGCAGCACGGTCACCTGCAGGCTGGCGATGTTCGTCAGTGCCGGATCGGGCGTGACCAGCAGCAAGGCTTCTTTCTGCGATGTCAGCCGGGGCATGCTCCGGGCTTCATTGCCGGACGGATCGACACTGTGGCTCTGAACGAACTGCACCATGCCCGGCAGACTGCCGCCCAGGTCGTTGCGCACAGCGCGCGGCGCGCCCGTCTTGTCCTTGTCGTAGAAGGCACGGGCATTGAGTTCATCCACCACGGCGGCAGTCGGCTCGGCAAAGTTGTTCACCGGCGGTACAACCGGAGGCTCCGGCTTGACCTCGGGCGGCTCCGGCAGCTCGGTTGGCGGTTCAACCGGCGGCTCAAGCGGTGGTTCACCAGAGCCACCCGGCTCGTCGGGCGACGGATTAACCGGCGGGGTCACGGGCGGTTTGACAGGAGGTGTCACCGGCGGCACAACCTCGGGCGCCGAACCACCGCCGCCCAACTCCAGACAGCCCGCCAGACTCAGCAACGCCAGCAGCACCACACTTGCACGCAGCATGTTCCCTCACTCTTGTTTTCAATTGTCGTGAATGCCAGGGCAACGCCGTTACAGCGTCACCACCTGCCCGCGATGCTTCGGCAGACTGTCCGGCAGACTGCGCAGGGCACGCTCCGCCAGATCGGCGCGCGGGTAGTTGCCATAAAAGATCCGGTACCAGGGCTGCCCGCCGCGCTGTTCCTGCTGCAGCCGCAGCGGCTCTTTCGGATGCTGCGCCAGCAGCATGCGCATGTAGGCCTCGCTGCTGCCTTCGATCAGGGCAATGCTGTAACGCTGCGCCGGTGCTGCAGGAGCAACGGGGGCTCTGACTTCCTCACCGCCGCGCCCATCGCCCAGGGTGGCCGGGTCCACCAGACGCGGTTTTTCCATCAGGGTCTGCAGCGGCGGCGCGGCAGGCGGCACCTGCGGCTGCGCCACGGGCGGAGCCTGTGGCGGCGTTTCCGGGGCACGCTGGAACAGCCGCTGCGGATCGGCCGGCAGCAGCTGCGGGGCACCATTGCCATCGCCGAAGACGCGGATGTCCTGGTACTTCTGCTGGCTCAGGCTGGCCAGACCGGCTCCATCGCGCACCACGCTGGGCCGCAGGAACACCATCAGGTTGCGCTTGACGTTGCTGTCCTTGCTGGAGCGGAACAGACCGCCGAGCAGCGGCAGATCGCCCAGTAGCGGCACCTTGCTCTCGCTGCGGGTCACATCGTCCTGAATCAGCCCGCCAAGCACGATGACCTCGCCGTTATCGGCCAGCACCGTACTTTTGATCGAGCGCTTGTTGGTGACCAGATCCACCGCCTGCGAGGCCAGACCGGTACTCGGCGCGATGGAGGAGATTTCCTGCTCGATCTCCAGACGCAGGGTGCCGCCTTCGTTGATGTGCGGGGTGACCTTGAGCGTCACCCCGACATCCTTGCGCTCGATGGTGGTGAACGGATTGTTCGCCCCGGCCGCATCCGTGGTGTAGGAGCCGGTCTGGAACGGCACGTTCTGCCCCACCAGAATCTCCGCCTTCTGGTTGTCCAGAGTCAGCAGGCTGGGCGTGGACAGCAGGTTGCTCTTGCTGTTGGCCGACAGCGCGGTAATCAGCGCGCCGAAGTTGTCGTTGCCGACGCCGATAATCGCCCCCTCCGGCAGCGGCACCGGCTTTTCAGCCTGGATCGCCCCCAGCAGGGTGCCGACCGAGAGGCCGGTGTTGCTGAAGTTGACACCGCCCAGCGCATTGTTGCCGTCGCGCCCGTCGATGGCCCACTGCACACCGAGCGCGTCGGTGATGTCTCCCGACATCTCGACAATCGCCGCTTCCACCAGCACCTGAGCGCGCGGCACATCCAGCTGCCGCACGATGGTTTCCAGCTGCGCGACGATATCCGGCTCGGCCAGCAGCACCAGAGCATTGAGGCTTTCGTCGGCGCGGATCAGCACCGCCGGCTGACCGGTACCGTTGGCCGCCGCCGGACGCAGCTGTTCGGAGAGGTCGCTGAGTGTCTGTGCCAGACCCTTGGCATCGCCATGGCGCAGGCGGATCACCCGCGTGTTGGCCGAGCGTACCGCCGGCACATCCAGCGCCTGGGCCAGCTTGAGCAGCCGACTGCGGGCCTCGGGCGGCCCCAGCAGGAGCAGACGGTTGGTGCGCGCATCGGCAATCACCTGGGCGCCGCCGGCTCCGGCCGCCTGCCCGCGGCGCAGGCTTTCCAGCAGGGCCGCGGCCACATCGTTGGCCCAGGCATGGCGCAGGTCGTAGAAGCTGCTGTAATCGCTGCTGGCCCGGTCGACCTGGGCGATCAGCGCCATCAGCCGCTCGATATTGGCCCGGCGGTCACTGACGATCAGCGCATTGGCCGAGGGAATCGCCGCCAGATGACCCTGTTGCGGCACCAGCGGACGGATCAACGGCAGCAGCTCGCTCACCGGTGTCTGCTGCACCTGCAACAGGCGGGTTTCCAGTGCGTCCGGGCCGCTGCCGGTCAGCGCGCTGGCCATGCTGCGCGACTCGGCATCCGGCACCACCCGGGCCTGATCGCCCTGGGTAATCACCGCATAGCCATGCGTGCTCATCACCGAGAGAAACAGCTGATAGACCTCGGTCAGACTCAGCGGAGCCTGGGACATCACCGTCACCTGTCCCTTCACCCGCGGATCGAGGATCAGCGTCTGGCCACTGATGCCCGCCACCTGCTCGACGAAGTCGCGGATATCGGCATCGCGCATGTTGATGGTCCAGCGCCCGGCCTCTTCCTCGACCTGCGCCTGCAACAGCGCGCTCGGTAACAGACAGAGCCACAGCACCAGCCAGCGTTTGTCAGGCCACATCATCAGACCTCCCCTGCCGGCAACAGCACAGACGAGGACTGGCGCTGCAGTCCCAGCCAGAGATCCTGACCCTGCACACGCAGCAGCACGCGGCGCGGCTCGATCGCCAGCACATGACCGTACGAACCCAGCGATTCACCCACGCGCAGACGCCGGGCCGGCTGACCCGCTACGCCGATCAGGGCGGCAGACTGCCGGGCATCGGCCTGGACGAAACAGGCCAGCAGACGCAGCGGCAGCTCGCGGGGCGCCAGCTCCGGCAGTTGCCGGGGCACACCAAAGAGCGTGAGCAGCTGCGCATCGATGGCGGCATCGGCCGGCACCGCCGGAGCAGCCGCCGGCACTGGCAGCGCACCGGTCTGGGACTGCAGCTGCGACAGCTGAAGGGAAAAACTGACAGCACAAAGCAGCGCCACCAGACAGGCAAGCACCTGACTCCATCGACTCAGGGGCGACAGAGCGCGAACAAGGAACGGCATACGGACGACTCAACGGGCACAAGCGCGTCCGTGCGCTTTGATTGATGGCCAGGGACATAACACCCGGCCACTGCAAAGGACGCGGCAAGATAAATGAAAACTGAACAAACGTTCAGCTTTCGCTGCCGGGATGTGAGCTGACACACACTATTGATCTGGAAGGAAAAACAGGCTCGGCTGAAGGCCAAGACTCAGGCAATCTGACGCTGCCACCCGCAACACGCGTCAGACGCCCGGTGCACGGCAACGCTCATTTGCCCCTCCACCCCTCCTTAGGGCGATTGACCCGGGCGGCGTTCTGCGGTTTAAAGCTGTCTGCGCCACCAGAAGCGCGGCCACCGCAACCCAATTTGCCCAGGGCACGACAATAACGATGGAAAGCTCCCTCCAGCAGCCGCTGCGCCGCCTGCCGTTCGCCTTTGCCAAACGCCATGGCGTGCTGCTCGACGGCAGCCGCCTGCAGGCCCGGCATGACGCCAGCCTCAACGCCCTGCAGGAAGCCCAGCGCTTCGCCGGGCAGGTACTGCCCTGCCAGTGGCTGGCGCCCGGCGACTTCGAACAGGCCCTGGGCGCGGCCTACCAGCACGACTCATCCGCCGCCATGCAGATGGTAGAAGGCCTGGGCGCCGACATGGACCTGGCCAGCCTGGCCGAGCAGGTGCCGGAAACCGAGGACCTGCTGGAGCAGGAAGACGATGCGCCGATCATCCGCCTGATCAACGCCATTCTCGGCGAGGCGATCAAGGAGAACGCCTCCGACATCCACATCGAGACCTTCGAGAAGCGTCTGGTGATCCGCTTCCGCATCGACGGCATGCTGCGCGAAATGGTCCAGCCCAAGCGCGAGCTGGCCGCCCTGCTGGTGTCGCGGATCAAGGTCATGGCCAAGCTGGATATCGCCGAGAAGCGCGTGCCGCAGGACGGGCGCATCTCGCTCAAGGTCGGCGGCCGCGAGGTGGACATCCGTGTCTCCACCCTGCCCTCGGCCAACGGCGAGCGCGTGGTACTGCGCCTGCTCGACAAGCAGGCCGGGCGCCTGACCCTGCAGCATCTGGGCATGAGCGCGCGCGACCGCCAGCTGATGCAGGAAACCGTGCAGAAGCCGCACGGCATCATTCTGGTCACCGGCCCCACCGGCTCGGGCAAGACCACCACGCTGTACGCCAGCCTGGTCACGCTCAATACCGGTACACGCAACATCCTCACCGTCGAGGACCCGATCGAATACCACCTCGAAGGCATCGGTCAGACCCAGGTCAACACCAAGGTCGAGATGACCTTCGCCCGCGGCCTGCGCGCCATCCTGCGTCAGGACCCGGACGTGGTGATGGTCGGTGAGATCCGCGACAAGGAAACCGCCGAGATCGCCGTGCAGGCCTCGCTCACCGGCCACCTGGTGCTCTCCACCCTGCACACCAACAGCGCCATCGGCGCGGTCACCCGCCTGGTGGACATGGGCGTGGAACCCTTCCTGCTGTCCTCGTCCCTGCTCGGCGTGCTGGCCCAGCGCCTGGTGCGCGTGCTCTGCCCGAGCTGCAAGCGCCCCTACCAGGCCGATGCCGCCGAGTGCGCGCTGCTCGGCGCCGACCCGGCGCAGCCACCGACGCTCTACCACGCAGAAGGCTGTGAGGACTGCCGCCAGCTCGGCTACCGCGGGCGTACCGGCATCTACGAGCTGGTGGTGCTGGATGACGAGCTGCGCACCCTGATCCACAACGGCGCCAGCGAGCAGGACATGACCCGCCGCGCCCGCACGCTGGGCCCGAGCATCCGCGAGGACGGCATGCGCAAGGTACGCGAGGGGGTCACCACCCTCGAAGAAGTGCTGCGCGTGACCCGCGAGGAATAAGCATCCATGGCCGCCTTCGAATACCTGGCCCTGGACAATCAGGGCCGCCAGCAAAAGGGCCTGCTCGAAGCCGACAGCCCGCGGCAGGCGCGTCAGCAGCTGCGCGAACGCAACTGGTCGCCGCTGGAGATCAAACAGGCCAAGGCCCGCGAAGAAAAGAGCCGAAGCGGCCTGAGCTTCGGCCAGGGTCTGTCGGCCCGCGATCTGGCGCTGGTCACCCGCCAGCTGGCCACCCTGGTGCAGGCCGCCCTGCCCATCGAGGAAGCCCTGCGCGCCGCCGCGGCGCAGTCGACCACCCCGCGCATCAAGTCGATGCTGCTGGCCGTACGCGCCCGGGTGATGGAAGGCCACAGCCTGGCCGCCAGCCTCAAGGAATACCCCTCGGCCTTCCCCGACCTGTACCGCGCCACCGTGGCCGCCGGCGAGCATGCCGGGCACCTGGCTCTGGTGCTCGAACAGCTGGCCGATTACACCGAGCAGCGCCAGCAGTCGCGGCAGAAGATCCAGCTGGCACTGCTCTACCCGGTGATCCTGATGGTCGCCTCGCTGACCATTGTCGGCTTCCTGCTCGGTTACGTGGTGCCGGACGTGGTCAAGGTCTTCGTCAACACCGGGCAGGAGCTGCCGGCACTGACCCGCGGCCTGATCGCCGCCAGCGATCTGGTCAAGCACTGGGGCTGGCTGTTCCTCCTGCTTGGCGGTGCCAGCGTGTTCGGCCTGCGCCAGGCGCTGCGCGACGAAAACCTGCGCCGCCGCTGGCATGCCCTGATCCTGCGTATCCCGCTGGTTGGCCGGCTGGCCCGCGCCACCAACACCGCGCGCTTCGCCTCGACCCTGGCCATCCTCACCCGCAGCGGCGTGCCGCTGGTGGAAGCGCTGTCGATTGCCGCGGCGGTGATTGCCAACCTGCGCATCCGCGACAAGGTCATCGAAGCGGCGCAGAAGGTCCGCGAAGGCTCCAGCCTGACCCGCGCGCTGGATGCCACCGAAGAATTTCCGCCGATGATGCTGCACATGATCGCCAGCGGCGAAAAGTCCGGCGAGCTGGACCAGATGCTGGCACGCACCGCACGCAATCAGGAAAACGACCTGGCCGCGCAGATCGCCTTGCTGGTCGGCCTGTTCGAGCCGTTCATGCTGGTGTTCATGGGCGCCGTGGTACTGGTCATCGTGCTGGCCATCCTGCTGCCAATCCTTTCCCTCAACCAACTGGTGGGCTAACCCCGATGCAACGACGTCAATCCGGTTTCACCCTGATCGAAATCATGGTGGTAGTAGTCATCCTCGGCATCCTCGCCGCCCTGGTGGTGCCGCAGGTGATGAGCCGCCCGGATCAGGCCAAGGTCACAGTCGCCAAGGGCGACATCAAGGCGATTGCCGCCTCGCTGGACATGTACAAGCTGGACAACCAGGCCTACCCGAGCACCCAGCAGGGCCTCGACGCCCTGGTGAAAAAGCCTTCCGGCAACCCGCAGCCGCGCAACTGGAACAAGGACGGCTACCTGAAGAAGCTGCCGGTCGATCCGTGGGGCAACCCCTACCAGTACCTGGCGCCGGGAACCAAGGGCCCGTTCGACCTCTACTCGCTGGGCGCCGACGGCAAGGATGGCGGCAGCGACAACGACGCCGATATCGGCAACTGGGACATCTGAGCAGCGTGAGCGGCGTCGCCGAGAGCAATACCCCGACGGCAGCCCCTGCCGCCGGGCCGACGCGCCGCCCATCCGCCGCCGGTTTCACCCTGATCGAGCTGCTGGTGGTCATTGTCATCATCGGCAGCCTGGTCAGCCTGGCCATGCTCTCGGTCGGCGGCAATCAGGGCCGCCTGCTGCAGGACGAAGCCGAACGTCTGGCCGCGCTGATCGGCGTACTCAGCGAGGAAGCGACCCTGGACAACCGCGAGTACGGCCTGCTGCTGGATGACCGTGGCTACCGCGTACTGCGCTACGACGAGCGCCTGGCCGTGTGGCAGGCCGCACCGGGCCAGCGTGAACACCGCCTACCGGAATTCGCCCGCCTTGAGCTCAAGCTCGAAGGCCAACCGCTCAAGCTGGCCGCGCCGGTTCTGGCCAAACAGGATAATCCGGGGCTCAGCGAAGGTGATGAAGCCGAGACCGCGCGGGTAACCGCCGCCCCGCAGCTGCTGATTCTCTCCAGCGGTGAGCTGTCGCCCTTCAGCCTGCGCATCGAAGAGCGCGCCGCCAACGGCGCCGCCTTCAGCCTCGCCAGCGACGGCTTCGCCCTGCCGCTGGCCGAGCGGGCCACGCAATGATTCTGACCGTTTCCCGCCAGCGCGCCTTTACCCTGCTGGAAGTGCTGGTGGCACTGGCCATCTTCGCCACCGTCGCCGCCGCCGTGCTCACCGCCGCCGCCAGCAGCGTGCGCAATGCCGCGCGTCTGGAGGAAAAGGCTCTGGCCGGCTGGATCGCCGACAACCAGCTGGTCGAACTGCAACTGCAACGCCCCAGCCCCGGCACCGGGCGCAACCAGCGCGAGATCAGCTACGCCGGCCGCGACTGGCAACTGCAGGAAACCATCGACAGCACCAGCGACCCAGCCATGCGTCGCGTCACCCTGTGGGTGGCCCCGCGCGACAGGCGCAGCAGCGACAGCATCGAGGAGCGCGCCAGCCTGGTGCTCACCGGCTTTATCGGGGTGCGCGAATGATCGCTGCGCGCCCTCCTCGTCAGCGCGGTTTCACCCTGCTGGAACTGCTGATCGCCATCGCCATCTTCGCCCTGCTCGCCATGGGCACCTACCGCATGCTGCAGAGCGTGCTGCAGAGCGACGAAAGCACCCGCCGCCACGAGCGCCAGCTGCGCGAACTGACCCGCGCCATGGCCGCGCTGGACCGCGACCTGCTGCAGGTCATCCCGCGCACCGTGCGCGACACCTATGGCGAGCCGCGCGGCGCGCTGCTCGGCGGCGACAGCCTGAACCTGGAACAGGCCGCCCTGGAGCTGACCCGCAGCGGCTGGCGCAACCCGCTTGGCGCTCCCCGCGCGCAGCTGCAGCGGGTGCGCTGGCAACTGCGCGGCGATGTGCTGCAACGCCTGTACTGGCCGGTGCTGGATCAGGCCGTGGACACGGCGGTGCAGGAACAGCAGGTGCTCAAGGGCGTCAGCGACCTGCGCGTGCGCTTTCTCGATATCGAGGGCAACTGGCAGCCGCAGTGGCCGCCGGCCCGTGGCGACCTGACCGAAGAACAGCTGCTGCGCCTGCAGCCGCAAGCGGTCGAGCTGACCCTGACCCATCAGCACTACGGCGAACTGCGCCGCCTCTACCGCCTGCCGGACAGCCCGCCGCAGCAGGATGCCGGCGGCCCGGTCGTCGACAGCGATGGCAACACCGCCAATGACGCTGAAGGCGCCGACGGCAACGGCGACTCCAGCACCGGGGAGCAGCCATGAAGCGCGAACGGGGCGTCGCGCTGATCACCGTGCTGCTGATCGTGGCCATCGTCACCGTGGTCACCGCCGCGCTGGTCGCCCGCCAACACCTGGCCATCCGCAGCAGCGCCAATCAGCTCAACGCCCGCCAGGCACTGCACTACGCCATGGGCGGCGAAGCCCTGGCCCAGGGCATTCTGCTGCGCGACATCAAAGGCAACAGCGGCGACCCGCGCAGCCCGGTCGATCACCTGGGCGAAGCCTGGGCACGCCCGCTGCCGCCGTTCGCCATCGAGCAGGGCGAAATCGCCGTGCGCATCAGCGACCTGTCCGGGCGCTTCAACCTCAACAGCCTGGTGCAGGGCAAACAGGTCAACCGCATCGCGCTGGAGCGCTTCCAGCGCCTGCAGCGCCTGCTCGGCATCGAACGCAACTACGCCCCGGCGCTGGTCGACTGGCTGGACGAAGACCAGCAGGTCTATGGCGAAGGTGGTGCCGAGGACAACCAGTACCTGCTGGCAACCCCGCCCTACCGCACCGCCGGCCAGGCACTGGCGGCCGTCAGCGAGCTGCGCCTGCTGCTGGGCATGACCGAGGCCGACTACCGGCGTCTGCTGCCCCATGTCAGCGCCCTGCCGGCGCAGACCCCGCTCAACGTCAACACCGCCAGCGCGCCGGTACTGGCCAGCCTGGCCGACGGCCTGAGCCTGGCCAGCGGGCGCAGCCTGCAGACCGCCGGCGGCCGCGAGGGCTACCGCGACCTGGCCGCGTTTCTCGGCCAGCCGGCGCTCGCCGGTCTGGGTGTACAGGGCGCCGGCCTGGCGGTTGGCAGCCAGTTTTTCGAAGTGCGCAGCGAAGTCAGGCTTGGCGAACGCCGCCTGGTGCTGCTAAGTACCCTCCAACGCAGTGCGGAAGGTGAAGTGCTGGTGCTCGGCCGAGATTTCGGCCAGGCCGCCCTGCTCGCCGAACCCACCACTACCACCGAGCAGGATCCCCGATGATCGATTGCCTCTTCATGGCTCCCGGCGGCCACGGCCTTGCCGACAGCCGCCTGTACTGGCAGCCCGCCCAGGGCGGCGGCCGCTGGCTCGACCTGCCGGCGCTCAGCGCCGAGCTGGCTGGCGTGCCACTGGCCCTGGTGCTGCCGGGCGAGCGCCTGAGCGCCTGCGCCGTGGCGCTGCCGACCAGCAAGGCGCGCTGGCTGCGCCAGGCCCTACAGTATGCCGTGGAAGAACAGCTGGCCGAGGACGTTGAACAACTGCACCTGGCCATGGGCGAGCCCCAGGCAGACGGTCGCGTGCGCGTCCTTGCGGTACGCCGCGACTGGCTCAGGGCGCTGCTCGCCGAAGCCCAGGCCGCCGGCCTGCAGATCGATGCCCTGCATGCCGACTTCGACCTGCTGCCGGCCGAAGGCGGCCACGCCCTGATTCAGGGTCAACGCGGCCTGCTCGGCGCCGGCGACAGCCGTCTGGTGTTCCCCGCCGGCGACTGGCCGCAGCTGCAGAGCCACCTGAGCGACGTCCAGCTGCATCAGCCCCACGACCCGTTCGCCTGGCAGGCCCAGCAGCGCGGCCACGCCATCGATCTGGCCCAGGGCGAGTTCGCCGTGCAGCGCAGCAGCGGCCGCTGGCAGGCGTGGCAGCCGGTGGCCGGTCTGCTCGGCCTGTGGCTGGTCCTGCAGCTGGCCTTCGATATCGGCCAGGCCTGGTACTTCCAGCACCAGGGCGATGCCTTCGCCGCCCAGAGCCGCACCCTGTATCAGGAGCTGTTCCCTCAGGACACCCGCATCGTCAACCTCAAGGCCCAGTTCGCCGAGCACCTGAGTCAGGCCGGCAACGGCCAGAACCAGGGCCTGCTCGGCCAGCTGCAACAGATCCGCACGGCCATCGGCGAAGCGCCGCTGACGGTCGATCAGCTCGACTACAGTCAGGAGCGCGGCGACCTCTCCCTGCAGGTGCGCGCCGGCAACTTCGGTGAGCTGGAACAGCTGCGCCAGCGCCTCAACGAAGTCGGTCTGCCGGCTCAGCTGGGCTCGGCCAACCGCGATGAACAGGGCGTCAGCGCCCGCGTAGTGATCGGAGGAGGCGCATGAACGCCATGGTCAGCCTGAAAACCCGCCTGGGCGCCCGCGCCAGCACCTCGCCGCTGTATCAGCGCTGGCAGCAGCTGCCGCCGCGCGACCGCCTGGCCCTGAACCTGCTGGCCGGCTTCCTCGCCCTGGTCATGCTGTATGTCGCCGTCTGGCTGCCGGTCCAGCATCACCTCAAGGATGCCCGCCAGTGGTATCAGAGCCAGCGCGAACTACACCAGTACATCCAGAGCAACGCCGAGCTGGCCCGGCAGAGCGCCGCCAGCCCGGCCGCCAGCATCGATGCCGAACAACTGCAGGGGCTGGTCACCGCCAGCGCGCAGCAGGCCGGTCTGGCCATCGAGCGCTTCGACAACGACGGCAGCGGCCTCAGCCTGAGCCTCACCCAGGTGCCGTTCGCCACCCTGCTGCCCTGGCTGGCCGACCTGGAACAGCAGGGCGTGCAACTGGCCGAAGTCAGCCTGGACCGCGCCGGCACCGGCAAGGTCGACGCCCGCCTGACCCTGCGCGCGGGTCAGTAACAGCCGTTTAGTTGTAGGTTGGGTTGAGTCGCTGCGCTCAGCGCCAACCTACAGATGGCGCCTGGGTGACACCATTTACGCCAGCGGACTGCTAATGCCTTAGTGTCAGCCACTTCGGCATCTGCCAGCCGAAGTGGATGGCCAGGCCGCGGAAGGCGAAGGTGAAGGCCACGCCGCACAGGCTGGCGCCGAGGGATTCGCCGTCGCGGGCCAGCAGGTAGGTGTAGAGAATGCCACCGGTGATGATGGTGGTGGCGTAGATCTCGCGGCTGGCCAGCAGGTTTTCCCGTTGCGCCAGCACGTCGCGAATCAGCCCGCCCCCGATGCCGGTGATGGTCGCCATGACGATGGCCACCGGCGCGGCAAAACCATGGGCCAGCGCCTTGTCGATGGACTGCACGCCGAACAGGGCGATGCCGAAGGCGTCCAGATAGAGAATCGCCGACCACACCGTTTCATCGCGCAGCTGGCGGGCCATTGCAAATGCCAGCATGGAGGCGCCGCTGGCCACCCAGACGTAGTTGAAGTCCAGCGTCCAGAACACCGGCACGCCCATCAGCAGGTCACGCAGGGTGCCGCCGCCCACAGCGGTGATCACACCCATGAACAGCAGCGCGATGATGTCCATCCCACGCCGCCCGGCGGCCAGCACCCCGGCCATGGCGAAGGCGCAGATGGCGGCCATGCCGATCCAGTAATTCAACATCAGTGACTCTCCCCTCGCTCAGGGACCGTGGATGGCGATACGCACCAGAGAAAGTAAGCCGTTCTTAAGGCTGTTTTCCCGACGATCGCAGCGCCATCAGCGGCTACTGCCCAGTGCCTCGAGAAACGCCTCCAGCACCAGATTGGGCCGGCGACCCTTGCGGGTCACGGCGGCCATGTTCACGTCATAGAAGCGCTGAGTCGGCTTCAGGGCACGCAGGCGGCCCTGGGTGACCCAGGCTTCGGCGTAGTGATCCGCCAGATAGCCGATGTAACGCCCGGTCAGCAGCAGGAAGGCCACGCCCTCGCGGTCGCTGGCACTGGCCGTGCAATTGAGCCGCTGGTAGTGCGCCTGAACCTCGGCCGGCAGGCGGAAGGTCGGGGAGATGGCGTCCTGCGCATCCAAGCGCGCGTCGTCCAGGCTGTCGTCGGCGGCATAGAACAGCGGATGCCCCACCGCGCAGTAGAGCAGCGAACGCTCGCTGTACAGGCTCTGATACTCCAGCCCGGAGAGCGCGCCCACCTGCGGCACCACGCCCACGTGCAGGCTGCCGCCGAGCACGCCCTGCTCCACCTCGCCCGGCGGGGTCATGCGGATATTGATCTGCACATCCGGCCCCTGCTGCTTGAGCTGGGCCAGGGCGTTGGTGATGCGCATGTGCGGTACCGTCACCAGGTTGTCGGTCAGGCCGATGTTCAGCTCGCCGCGCAGGTTGCGGTGCAGGCCGTTGACCTCGCTGCGGAAGCTCTCGATGGCGCCCAGCAGCTGCAGGGTCGACTGATACACCTCGCGGCCTTCCTCAGTCAGGGCGAAACCGGCGCGACCGCGCTGGCACAGGCGCAGACCGAGGCGCTGTTCCAGATCGCTCATGTGCAGGCTGATGGCCGAGCGGCCGATGCCAAGCACGCTCTCGGCGGCGGAGAAGCCACCGCACTCGACCACGCTGCGGAAGATACGCAGCAGGCGGATTTCAAAGTCGCTGACCTGGGCCAGCGGATCGGTTCTGCGGGTGCTCATGGCGGCTCGCTTAGTTTGATGAAATCGAAACTTAAGATTGGAAAAGTCGGATTTTCCAGACTTTAGGCCTCTGGCAACTTAGCTGCAACCCGTGGAACGGCCCGGCCGTCCCATGCAGAACACATCGCCTGTGCGAGATAAGAGCCATGACCCTGCCTGAAACTGCCCCGTCCCTTGCCAACCAGCTGAAGCTCGACGCTCACTGGATGCCGTTCTCCGCCAACCGCAACTTCAAGCGCGATCCGCGCATCATTGTCGGGGCCGAAGGCAACTACTTCATCGACGACAAGGGCCGTCGCGTGTTCGACAGCCTGTCGGGCCTGTGGACCTGTGGCGCCGGCCACAACCGCACCGAGATTCAGGAAGCGGTCGCCCGCCAGCTGGGCACCCTCGACTACGCTCCGGGCTTCCAGTACGGCCACCCGCTGTCCTACCTGCTGGCCGAGAAGATCACCGAGCTGACCCCGGCCGGCCTCGACCACGTGTTCTACACCGGTTCGGGCTCCGAGTGCGCCGACACCGCCGTGAAGATGGCGCGTGCCTACTGGCGCCTGAAGGGCCAGCCGAGCAAGACCAAGTTCATCGGCCGTGCCCGTGGCTACCACGGCGTGAACATCGCCGGCACCAGCCTCGGCGGCATCGGCGGCAACCGCAAGATGTTCGGCCAGATGATGGACGCCGACCACCTGCCGCACACCCTGCAGCCACACCTGGCCTTCACCAAGGGCATGGCCGAAACCGGTGGCGTGGAGCTGGCCAACGAGCTGCTCAAGCTGATCGAACTGCATGATGCGTCCAACATCGCCGCCGTGATCGTCGAGCCGATGTCCGGTTCCGCCGGTGTGATCGTGCCGCCCAAGGGCTACCTGCAGCGCCTGCGCGAGATCTGCACCCAGCACAACATCCTGCTGATCTTCGACGAAGTGATCACGGCGTTTGGGCGCATGGGTAAATGGACCGGTGCCGAATACTTCGGCGTGACCCCGGACATCATGAACACCGCCAAGCAGGTCACCAACGGTGCCATCCCGCTGGGCGCAGTGATCGCCTCCAGCGAGATCTACAACACCTTCATGCAGCAGCCGACTCCGGAGCACATGGTCGAGTTCGGCCACGGCTACACCTACTCCGGCCACCCGGTTGCCTGCGCCGCCGGCCTGGCGACCCTGGAGCTGCTGGCCCGCGACAACCTGATCGAGCAGTCCGCCGCCCTGGCGCCGGTGTTCGAGGAAAAACTGCACAGCCTCAAAGGCAGCAAGCACGTGGTCGACATCCGCAACTGCGGTCTGGCCGGTGCCCTGCAGCTGACCCCGCGTGACGGCGACCCGGTAATCCGCCCGTTCGAGGCCGGCATCAAACTGTGGAAGGCCGGTTTCTACGTGCGCTTCGGCGGCGACACCCTGCAGTTCGGCCCGACCTTCAACACCAAGCCCGAGCAGCTCGACAGCCTGTTCAATGCCGTCGGCGACGTGCTGAACACCCTCGACTGATCCGCTGCCACCCTGTTCCCGCCGGGAGCAGGGTCTGAACCGAATTCACATTGAGAGATAACACCATGAGCACCATCGCCCACCTGATCAACGGCGAAATCGTTTTCCGCAGCGGCCGCACCACCCCGGTCTTCAACCCGTCCATGGGTGAGGCCATCCGCCAGGTCGAACTGGCCGACGCCGCCACCATCCAGCTCGCCATCGACTCCGCCAAGGCCGCCTTCCCGGCCTGGCGCAACACCCCGCCGGCCAAGCGCGCCCAGGTCATGTTCCGCTTCAAGCAACTGCTAGAAGCCAACAAGGACAAGATCGCCGCGATGATCAGCGAAGAGCACGGCAAGACCCTCGAAGACGCCGTGGGCGAACTGCAGCGCGGCATCGAAAACGTCGAGTACGCCTGTGGCGCGCCGGAACTGCTGAAAGGCGAATACAACCGCAACGTCGGCCCGAACATCGACAGCTGGTCCGACCATCAGCCGCTGGGCGTGGTTGCCGGCATCACCCCGTTCAACTTCCCGGCCATGGTGCCGCTGTGGATGTACCCGCTGGCCATCGTCTGCGGCAACTGCTTCATCCTCAAGCCGTCCGAGCGCGACCCGAGCTCCACCCTGTACATCGCCGAACTGCTGCACGAAGCCGGCCTGCCCAAGGGCGTGCTCAACGTCATCAACGGTGACAAGGCCGCCGTGGACGCCCTGATCGAAGCCCCCGAAGTCAAAGCCATCAGCTTCGTCGGCTCCACCCCGATCGCCGAATACATCTACACCGAAGCCAACCGTCGCGGTAAGCGCGTGCAGGCCCTCGGTGGCGCCAAGAACCACGCCGTGGTTCTGCCGGACGCCGACCTAGACAACACCGTCAACGCCCTGATGGGTGCTGCCTACGGCTCCTGCGGCGAGCGCTGCATGGCCATCTCCGTGGTCGTCGCCGTGGGTGACCACGTAGCTGATGCCCTTGTGGAAAAACTGGTACCGAAAATCCAGGCCCTGAAAGTCGGCGCCGGCACCTCCTGCGGCCTCGACATGGGCCCGCTGGTAACCGGCGCGGCACGCGACAAGGTCAAAGGCTACATCGACGCCGGCGTCGAGCAAGGCGCCAAGCTGGTGGTCGATGGTCGCTCGCTGGTCGTACCGGGCTGTGAATCCGGCTTCTTCGTCGGCGGCACCCTGTTCGATCAGGTCACCCCGGACATGACCATCTACCGCGAAGAAATCTTCGGCCCGGTGCTGTGCATCGTCCGCGTCGGCAGCCTGGAACAGGCCATGAAGCTGATCAACGACCACGAATACGGCAACGGCACCTGCCTGTTCACCCGTGACGGCGAAGCCGCCCGCCTGTTCTGCGACGAAATCGAAGTGGGCATGGTCGGCGTCAACGTACCGCTGCCGGTACCGGTCAGCTACCACAGCTTCGGCGGCTGGAAGCGCTCGCTGTTCGGCGACCTGCATGCCTACGGCCCGGACGGCGTGCGCTTCTACACCAAGCGCAAGACCATCACCCAGCGCTGGCCGCAGCGCGCCTCCCACGAGGCCGCGCAGTTCGCCTTCCCGAGCAACGGCTAAGCTGAAAACCAGAGGGCTGATCGCAGGATCAGCCCTTTGTGCATCAAGCGGTTTTGTACCGGCGCCTGTGGCCCAGCAAAACCGATGTACGCAGTAAACCAGCCGCGCGGGCGCGGCGTTGGTGCAGTGACCCGGTTCCACCGGTTACGGCACCCCTTGGGTGAGCGGGTTCACGGCCAACGTGACCGGCAAGCCCGCTCTCCCAAGGGCAGCCCACTTCAATCAACAGAAGAGGACTTCCCTGCAATGAACAAACCCATGATTGGTCTCCCCCTGTGCCGCTGGCAGCTGACTGACCGCGACATCGGCTGGTTCCACCTGGTGGGCGAGAAATACATCCAGTCCGTCACCGGCTACGGCGCCTTCCCGCTGATGATCCCGGCCTTTGGCGATGACCTGGACATGGACACCGTGCTCGACAGCGTCTCCGGCATCATGTTCGGCGGCTCGCTGTCCAACGTGCACCCCAGCTTCTACGGCGACGAGCATCCCGGTCTCGGCCTGGCGGACAAACCCCGCGACGCCACCGTACTGCGCCTGATGCGCGCCTGCATCGACCGTGGCATCCCCTTCCTCGGCATCTGCCGTGGCGTGCAGGAACTCAACGTCCTGCACGGCGGCACCCTGCACCGCGAAGTACACAACGTCGAAGGCCGCCTCGATCACCGAGAGGTGAAGGACGTGCCGGACGACGTGGCCTACGGCCCGATTCATACCGTGAAGCTGACCGAGGGTGGCCTGCTGCAGCGCATCATCGGCGCCAGCGAGATGAAGGTGAACTCGCTGCACGGTCAGGGCATCGACCGACTGGGCGAGGGCCTGCAGGTGGAGGCTGTGTGTGAGGACGGGCAGATCGAGGCGGTCAGCGTGAAAGGCGCCAAGGCGTTTGCCATGGGGGTGCAGTGGCATCCCGAATACCGCTACTGGGAGAACGCGCAGTACAACGCGCTGTTGCAGGCGTTCCATGATGCGGCGAGGGCGTATCAGGCAAAAAAGTCTGAGCGGAGGAAAGAGGCTGTGGCGATGGCCTGAGGCGAGAAGTGCGCCTGAGCGTTAAACAAAAGGCCCGTCGAATGACGGGCCTTTTTGTTTTTATAAGTACATATATGCCCTATTCAATTCTTTCTAGGGATCCATTTGAAAATGGTGCATTGAGAATATTCCCGGCCCCACCACGCTCACTGGAGCTAGAAATATAAAGATTCTTAATTGCTCGGCTTGCCCCTACGTAAAAACGGGATATATATCTTCTCTTAGCACCCTCACCAATATACTCACTAGACATATCAACCTCATCAGCATGAAGTAAAAAAACACTCTCAAACTGCAAACCCGCAACATACTCAGGAATACTAAATATGCATTTTTTCTTAGCATACCTAAGTTCCTTCATGTCTTCCCTTGAATTTATAGGAGTGTAGTATTTTTTAATTCTCCCAACCTCTAGATACTTCTCATACATCTCCGGATTGAGACACAATACTGCAACTTGGCGCCCACCTTCTGGAGATCCTGCAGCAGCTCTCTGTGCCTTATCAAATACATCATCAATCAAATCTGTATCGGTACGATAAAGCTTATGCACTGGCAGAGGCCCATCATCTATAGCTGACGTAGCGGCGTAATTGCTGAATTCGCCCTCTAGGTCCATCGCAGGAAATGCTCCGTCAATTGCAGCCAAGAAATTTGCTATTTGTGGCGTGTACCTAAACACCGTGTTCAAATCCATAGCAATAGAGGCACCAACACCCGGATTAACAAACCTACCCAAGCCACCTGAAATAGCTGAATCCGTTACACTTTGCTTCAAGTCGTAGGCCATAATTATTGGCCAGCGACCATCTACACATGAGCATCTCTTGAACAGAGACTGGAAAGTCATTGCCTCAATTTTTGTAAAATAATGATATTCATCAACATATATTTGATCAAACCCATCCCTATCCCTAAGCTGATCCCACTCATAAGTATTCAAGTATCGACAAAAATCAACAATCATCTGATCCAGGCTAAAGAAATTCTCCTTTCTGAGCCTGTTTCTATAACTCTCATAGATCTCAAGTATCACTCGCCTTTCATTTTTACCAACTAATTGCATTTGCCATCTATCTCTGGCGGATTCTATATAAGCGGCGGCCTCTTTAGTGCCCTTCCTAATATTTTCAGGATCTAGTACACAGGCAAACTCGTTCACTATCTCCTCAGTCAAAGCTGGACGTTGCTTTTCATCTAAAAGCCTAGACCTCAACTCAGGACAGCTGCTTAAAAGCTCGATATTAATATAAGGGTCATTAACCGCGAGCTCTAATAATTCTTGAATTATAATCCTTTGGAGCTCCCGCCCCTCTATCCCATCCGTAGCTATAGGCCTTAGCCCCTTATCTTGATATCCAAGCTTATCTTGGGCAATTTCGTAAAGCGTTCCTATCACTAACTTATTATCGCCATTTGAGTTTTTCAACTCACTCCACCGGCCACTCGGATCAAGGGCATATAACATCCCCCTCACAACCTCATGTGCCAATGCCGAACTATGCGTCAAAAATAGGAACGTTTTATCCCCTCCCTGATCTGCGTCATCGTAAAGTTCTTTAAGACACTTGATGACCATCGCTTGTGTTTTACCTGTGCCCGCCGCTCCTCTCAAGCGAATAGGCGCATCCGTATTGCTGTTAACAAATCTAAGTTGCTCATCAGTCAGGAGTCTTTCAACCCAATCCTTATAAAGCCCTGGATTAGCCACATAACTGCCTAGCGGCTTACTTAAAACTATCCCATAATTCCCAGCGTTTGCCGCAGGAGGTGCAACCGACTCAGCTAGCAGTGCATCAATATATTTATCTACTGCGAACCTGTAAGCATCATAGTCTGCCGGAATATCCCTAAGAGATCTTGGCCCATCTGTTACTGTGTACGCATAAATATTATCAGACTCATCAGGAGATCTATCGAAGCTTATCCTTACATTGCTTTTTCTTGATATGTTTGTTGCATATACACTTATTAATGCACCATCATTAAACGCTTGCCATTGAACAGGTATAGAAATCCCCCTGTCAAATTGACGAAGCGCGACGCGAATCACCCTTTCAAATATTTGACTACGTCCAATACCTGAGCCAAACACCCCCCCATCACCAGACTTTACAACTAGAAGCCCGCTATTCTCATCCGCACCATCACTTAATATATAAACACACTCTCCAATCTGAATTCGTCTTAGCTCAGCAATCCCCGGTGGAAGCTCATAGTTATTGAACCAGTCATCATCAATCATGGCAGAGTCCAATATAGAAAGCGCTCCCTGCTCAACAACTAAAGCTTTGATATCCATTCTCTTCCCCTACTTAAACTCAATCGCTAGACTTGCTGCTTCTGATGCAAGACATTCAAATTCTGGGCTCATGCCAATCCTTGAGAACAAAAAGGCTATCTTCTGTGTTATTGAATATTTAACTCTATCCTCTAGACGACACACCCTATAAAAACACTTCGATTGATTGCTGATTCGAGCCTGTGACTCACTAACATAAATCTCTTGGTTTTGTATTGAATATATGTTCCTCAACAGTGCCACAGCACCGCCACTTAGCGCGCCCGGCAACTTTGGCAGGAAAAAGAAGTCGGGGAAACCGCCATCGCCCCCTGTCAAATCTTTTTTGGCTCTATCGAGAACACCAGAGAAGTCCACTTGAGTCTTATCGCAGAACAACCGCAATCGATCAATAGCTGACAAAGGGTCATTACTGCATGCTATGTGTACTGCCTCCATCTTATTGCGAATATCCGGAGGGCATACACCACCTAGCACCCTATCCACAAATAACTCAACCCCCACCTCAACTATCCAATCTACAAGCCTTTTTGCGGACACCTCTGCATACCCTTGCCCTTTAAGTTTTCCGTTTACATACTCAAGCAAGACTTTTATAGGCTTGTCTTTTCTCTTGGCAACCTCTTCAAACGCCCATATCGAACTTATGTACTCATACACCGAAACCAACTCAACCCAAGTAAAGTGATTTTTGTGCTTCTCTCGAGCTATATCACAATCAGCAGTTATAATAAGCCCATAAGTACAAACACCGCCATCGCCATTACTTACGATTACGTCACCTTGCCTTATTGGAGCAATCTCTGAAATTTCTTTATAAACCATAGAATCACTCAATATTAATTAAATACAATCGCAACCGGAGCCACCCCGCTTGGGATAATCGTGGACTGGCCTCATTTAATTTCGAAGCCATGCTTTTTCGCCGTCCCGTTATCCGGGCCTGCAAGGACGTGCTTTGAACTTAAAAATACTGTAACTACTAGACGCAGAGCCGAATAGGAGAGGTATGGACGCACCAAACTCCCCGTCAGAAGGCCGAGCGCAGGTGTTGTGGAGGGGGACGCGAGACAGGGATGTCGAGCGAGGCTTAAAGGGCCACGACGGCCCTTGTAAGCCGGCCCCCGGAGCGGCACCGGAGGGAGGGGAGTTTCGCGCAGCGAAACCCGGATGTCGGGGTGGCCTTCTCTTTGGTTACTTTCTCTTGGCCAGACAAGAGAAAGTGACGCGCCGTGCAAGGCGCAATCAATCGCCAAATGCCGAGGAAAGCGCGCCGAGCAGACCCCGAGGTCCGCGCCGCCATCCCCAACCATCAGAGCACTGCCCATGCCTCATCCCTGAGCCACAAAAGAAAGTCCCGACCTTACCCGGAACGCCCGTCTCAAACCAGTGCCAACGCGCAGACCAGAGCCGTCGCCCCGGCCAATCCTGATCACCCGGCCAGCCCCGGCCTGAAAACACAGAGGCCGCCGGGCCCCGGCAAGAGTAATCACCCGCCATTCACCACCTCACTGATGGCGGCGCAACCGGGCGGCCATCCGCTACAACACTCATACCCACCCAACGAGGACACACCCCATGCCGGCGCTCAGCCAGAAACGCCTGTTCCAACTCTCCAGCCTGGTCGCGCTCGGCGGCTGGAGCATTCTGCTGGTGCTACCCGGCTGGGCCATGGGGCCCAAGGTGGTGCTGGGCGTGGCGGTGGTGCTGCTGTGCGTGCTGTACGGCGCCGGGCTGGTGCAGGCGCTGACCAGCCGGGGCGACCGCAGCATGGGCAAGCCGGGCTTCTTCAGTCTGCGCGGCGTGCTGGCCCTGTTCAGCAATCCCAAGGCCGTGCTGGCGGCGTGGATTCATATCCTCGCCTTCGACCTGCTGGCCGGGCTGTACATCCAGCAGCAGGGCGCGCTGCAGGGCATCAGCCACCTGTGGATGGTGCCGTGCTACCTGCTGACGCTGATGTTCGGCCCACTGGGTCTGCTGCTGTTTCTGCTGGTCAGCCAGCTGCACGGCGTCGCCTGAGCCACTTCGGCAGGTTGCGCCGGGCGTGGTTTGCTATGGTTCTGAGGAGCGCGGGATGTTCCCGTGGCCCTTGAAGTGAATCTGCAGACCGATGAACACCCTTCGCACGACCTGGCTGACCCTCCTGCTGTGGAGCCTGATCACCCCGCTGACGCACGCGGGGGAGTCGGACGAGCCTCTGCGTATCTGCAGCGCTGCCTGGCCGGGGTTTATCGAGGTGGAGGATGGGCGGGTAGTTGGTGGCATCACCCACGATGTGATCCATGAGGCCTTTCGCCGGCTGAACCGCTCTGTGGAAATGCGCGAGCTGCCGTGGTCTCGCTGCCTCAAGAATGTCGAAGATGGCAGCTACAGCGCCGCCACCGACGAGTTCTTCCCCAACCGCAATCCGGCCTTCAGCCAGAGTCAGGTGCACTTCAACAGCGCCATCTTTGGCATCTGCGTTCGTCAGGATGCGCCACAGCAATCGCTGTCGCTGGACCTGCTGCAAGGCCAGCGCGTGGGCACGGTGCGCGGCTATATCTACACGCCCAACCTGCTGGCCAAGGCCAACTGGACAGCGGTACAGACCAAGGATGAGGACCAGCTCTATACCCTGCTGGAGCATGGCCGGGTGAACTTCATCGTGTGCGATTACTGGAGCGCGCTGCAGCGCGCTCAGGTGCGCATACTGCAACCATTCCTCGACACCACCGAGCTGGGCGTGGTGTTCAACAAGGCGCACGGAGAGTCCCTGCGCCGCGCCTTCGACCAGACCATCGGCGAGATGCTGGCCGACGGCACAATAGACCGGCTGTACAAGCAGCACACCGGCGCCTCCGACCCGGCAACAGAGAGTCCGTCGTTGCTGGAGTCTCAGTAGACTCCCTTCACTCCGTGGGCCGGACCCAGCGGGCATCCCGCACGGTCATGTAGAGAAAGCCCGCCTCACTGGGCACCCGGTAGGCGCCGATGGCGTTGAGTTGCCGGGCCATCACGGCGGTCATTTCCCAGCCGTCCACCGGGTCGCCAGGCCACTGGGCGCAGGCCAATGACAGCAGCCCCAGCTCCTCACCCAGCGCGCGGACCTCGCGGCTGCGCGCCTTGATCGGCTCGACGAAGGAGTCGTTGGCCCAGGCCCAGCGCCAGCTGTCGGAGCGGCTCGAAAAGCTGCCCACGAAGTCGACATGGCACTCCACGACAGGCAGCCCGGCATTTGAGAACAGCAGCGTGCCGCTGTTCTGATCCCAGTCCCAGCGCTCATGACTGCCGATGCAGTAATCGGCCATGAAACGTTCCTGCTGCGCCTGCAGGTAGGCGAAGCTGCTGCTGATCAGTTCGACCAGCACCTCGTCGTCCTGTCGCCAGTTACGTGCCCGGATCAGCTCGTAGCAGGCGCTGCAGACCAGCTGGATATCGGCCTCGGTCTGAGCCCGGTCGGTCCATTCGCCCTCTTGCTCCAGAAGCACTTCGCAGGCATCACACCAGGCGGCCGGATACAGCTCGTCCGGGGCCTCGGGGTCGTAGCCAAGATTGAAGCCCAGGGCCTCACCCTCCTTGAGATGACAACAGACGAAGCAGGCATTGCGTTCACCATGCTCACCGCAACTGACGAGGGATTCGCTGTCACTCATCGTGGCATTCCTTGCTGATGGGGTTGGCCCGACCTTATACGCAAGCCGGCTCAACGACCAGTGCCTGTCGGGGAGCCGGAGACGCCAGAGGAGCCCTATGTCTATCATGCCCAGCCGTGCAGGCCGCCACCGAACAGGACCTTACATGCTTACCACCGACTGGCTCAGCCACCACCCCGAGCACTGCGCCACCCTCGCCGGCTGGCTGTACCGGCAGTTTCCCTACGAGTTCAGCCAGCAGCCGCTGGAGGACTGGCAGGCCGAGTTCACTGCCGGCCAGCACAATGGCGACTGGTTGATGCGGGTGGCCCTGCAGGACGGCGAACCGCTTGGCTGCGCCGGTCTGGCAAAGGACGATCTGCCGCAGCGCCCCGAGCTGAGCCCCTGGCTGGCCTGTGTGTACGTGCGCCCCGAGGTACGCGGACAGGGGCTGGCCGAGCGGCTGATCGAAGAAGTCTGCGCCGAGGCCCGCGCCCTCGGCCACACGCGTCTGTACCTGCACACCCAGGACCGCGCCGACTACTACGCCAGGCGCGGCTGGACCGCACTGGAAACCTTCGAGGCCTGGGGCATGCCCCACCAGCTGATGGTCCGCCCACTCTGATCACACCGCCCGTCTTTCCTCACCACGCCGGGCGATAGCATCTGCTTTAGTTCAGGGAAGCCGTTAGTCTGGCAAGGAGCCGCAATGAAGGCTGTCCGTACTGTGGCGCAGCGCCTGATCAGGGCGCTAGGCGGTCAGCTGCACAGCATGCACCGCCTGACCAGAACGGCCCCTCTGCTGTTAGCCCTGCTGCTGGCCGCGACCGCCGGGGCAGCAGAGCCCCTGCGTCTGGCCGCCAACAACTGGCCACCCTTTACCGACCGCAGCCTGCCCGGCAACGGCCTGGCCACCGATCTGGTCAGCACGGCCCTGAGCCGTGCCGGCTACCGCAGCGAATACATCGAGGTGCCCTGGGCGCGGGTGATCAAGGGCGTTCAGCAGGGCAACTACGATGTGGTGCTGACGGCCTGGTACAGCGCCGATCGCGAAGCCTACGGGATTTTCTCGGACACCTACCTGAGCAACCGCATCCGCTTTCTGCAGCGCCGGGGCGGCGGCATTTACTTCGCGCAGATCAGCGACCTGTACCCGTACCGCATTGCCGTGGGCCGGGGCTATACCTATGCGCCGGCTTTCGACAACGACACTAGGCTGCACAAGCACGAAGTCACCGACTTCCCGCGGGCCGCCAATATGGTTGCCGCCGGGCGGGTCGAGCTCACGCTGGAAGACGAACTGGTGGCGCAGTACCTGCTGGGCAAGGAACCCACCCAGGTGCGTGAAGCGCTGGACTTCCTGCCCACCCCGCTGGCGGACACACCGGTGCATATTCTGGTGCGCCGCAGCCATCCGCAGCATGTGCAGATAATCGCCGACTTCAACCGCGAGCTGGCCGCCATGCGCGCGGACGGCACTTACCGGGCGATTCTGCAGCGGCACGGGCTGAACTGAAGCGCTCTGCTCTCTGCGCTTCTATTCTCACTACAACCAGAGCAACCCCACCGCCGGACCGCCCCATGTACGAAACCACCCGCCTGAAACGCCGCCAAGTGGATGTGTCCCAGCTGGAAATCGGCATGTACGTCTGCGAGGTGGACCGCCCGTGGCGGGAAACGCCGTTTCTGTTTCAGGGCTTTCCGCTGCTGACCGTGCAGGACATCCGCGCGGTGCAGGACTGCTGCCAGTATGTGTTCATCGACGAGTTCCAGCGCGTCAAGGTCAGCCTCAAACCGGAGGTTGCAGGGCTGGGGGCGACGGACTCGCACAAGCGCGCGCCGCTGTCACGGGAAATGCAGCAGGCACGGCGCAACCGCGAGAAAAGCTCGGCACTGATCAAGGATGTGTTCTTCGATGTTCAGCTAGGGCGGGGCATCAATACAGCGGCCTGCCGGGAGGTGGTCAGCGAGAACCTGCAAAGCCTGCTGCGCAACGAAAGCGCCATGCTCTGGCTGACACGCATGAAAAGTCAGGACGAATACACGAGCCAGCACTGCCTGTCGGTATCGATCATGGCCATGGGCTTTGGCCATCACCTTGGCGTGGCCAATGCCGGTCTGGAGCAACTGGGGATCAGCGGCCTGCTCCACGATGTAGGCAAGATCAAGATCGACCCGCAGGTGCTGAACAAACCCGGCAAGCTGACCGCCGAAGAGTTCGAACACATCAAGCAGCATGCCTCCCTGGGCTACAAGCTGCTGCTGAGTCACCGTGATCTGCCCTCGATTGCCGTGGACGTTGCTCACGGGCATCACGAACGGCTGGATGGCCTGGGCTATCCCCGGGGCCTGGAAGCCACGCAAATCCCCTATTTCACCCGCATCATCAGCATCATCGACTGCTTCGACGCGATCACCAGCAATCGCGTCTACGATCGCGCGCGGACGGTCAAGGATGCCTTCAAGGTACTGATGGACTGCCGGGAGACGCACTTCGACGCCGAACTGGTGATGCGCTTCATCGAATGGCTGGGCATCTTCCCGGTGGGCACGCTGGTGGAGTTGCACACTGGTGAGGTCGGGCTGGTGCTGGAAAAGCATCCCAAGCTGCAGCTGCGCCCCAAAGTGGCTGTACTCATCGACCGCGACGGGAAGCGCTGCTCGCCGCGCTTTCTGGATCTGTCGAAGATCTGCACGGACGAGCAATCCCAGCCCTACCGCATCACCGCCTGCCTGCCCGATGGCGCTCTCGGCCTGAGCATGTGCGACCCGCAGGTGCAGGCGCTGCTGGATAACCGCGAGCTGGCCAGCCTGGACGACGAAGAGGAAGTGCCAGACCTGCTGGCACATTGGCAACGCCACTCCGAATGACCGGAATGGCGCCATGCCGCACATCGCCTGACCACTGACTGCGGCATACTGGCGGCCATCCTGCCATGGACGCGCGCGATGATTCCTGTTCCTAACCCCACCGGTCTGTTGCTGGTTTCATTACTGGTTCTGCTGGCCTGGCTCGCACTGACCGCATTCGCCGGCCTGCTGCTCAGCCTTGCGTGGCCACGACCCCGTCACTACTGGCGCCAGCATCCATGGCGCGCCGCAATCTTCAGTCTGTTACTGCTCTTGCTGACGCTCCCCGGCCTGCTGATCCAGCATGAACTCAGGCAGATCGAGGCTGAGCAAAGCGCCCGTCAGGCGGCGCTGCATCCGATCCTGAGCGAACCACTGACACTGGGCGAGCTGACCCTGCCGGCAGGCAGCCGGGTGACGCTCAACACGCTGGAGCCACTGGACTGGCAGGAGCAGCCACAGGCCCACGGCCTGCAAAGCGTCAAGGAAGCCGAGTTGAGTGAGCCCATCAGGGTGCTGGGTCTGAGCATAGACGCGCTCGACCTGCCGCCCAGCCATTACTTCAGCCGCGTGCGCCTGGCCGGCGAGCAGTGGCTTGAAGGCTGGCGATGTGCCGCTGGCGAATGGGCCGAATTCGCCCGCGAGATCGAGGCGCAGTACCAGCCCAGCCAATGGCGCTGGAAGCACTGCCGGCTGGCTGCTGGCAACCAGCGCGTCGGACTGGACTGGCCCGCCGGCAGCCTGGTCGAACGCGAGCGCTTCGGCTGGCGACTGCGCGCAGCCGAGAACAGCGAGCTCAACCTCAATGGCTTACTGCTGCGCAGCCTGGAAATGAGCCTGAACAACGAAGGTGAGCTGCTTGCCTGGAATGCAACCCTGGCACGTCCGCTGATCTTGGGCGAATGGCAGCATGCCGCCGGCACTCGCATCCGCCAGGACCAGCCGGGACAATGGCTGTTCACCCCACAGCTCAAGGAACCGAGCCGCCACGCGGGCAACGGTCGCCAGGTCGGTAATGCCGAACAGCTTCGCCAACGTACCGCTGATGGCTACCTGCTGGACATCCAGACCAACCCCTGGCCCGATACATTCATCTGGGACTGAGCCTCGCCGTTATCCAGCCACGGCCACCCGATTGCGCCCTTCCTGCTTGGCCTGGTACAGCGCCGCATCGGCGGCAGCAATCAGTTCGCGGATGCGGTCCTGGTCGCCACGCCCGTGAGCGACACCCAAGCTGATGGTCAGGGGCACTGGCTGCCCCTCGAACTCCAGCACCAAGTGCTCCACTTGCCCGCGTATGCGTTCGGCAATCATCAGCGCCGCCTCCAGAGGGCAGCCACGCAGCAGCACGATGAACTCTTCACCGCCATAGCGGGCAGCGAGGTCGCCATTGCGCCGCACCTGATCACGCAGAACCTCGCCAACGGCAGCGATACAGCGGTCACCGAAGGGATGGCCATAGCTGTCGTTGATTCGCTTGAAGTAGTCGATATCAAGCATCAGCACCGACAGGTGCCCCCCATCAAGCAGCGCCAGCTGAGCCTCGACATGACGCCGGTTGGATAGCCGCGTGAGGCTGTCGGTAAAGCTGAGACGCAGCAACTCGGCATTGGCCTCCTCCAGTTCCTCGCGGGCCTGCTGCAACGCCTCCGTGCGCTCGTGCACACGGCGATCGAGTTCCTCGTTGATCCCCCGCTGCGCCGCCAGGCTGCTCTCGCGCTCTTCCAGCAAGGCCTGCTGAGCCTCGATACGTGCGGCACGCTCGCGGTTGATGCGATCGGCCAGCGCCACCGAGAGGAGGATGAACTCGGTGAAAAAGCCCAGCGTCTGGATACGCAGAGTCAGGATATTGACCGGCAAGAGCCCCTCGATCGCCGCTACATGAATGAAGGTGAAGACGATCAGCGACAACCAGGCCAGCATGAACAAGGGGGCGGACTGGTTACCCCGGCGCCACAGGCTGAAGCCAATCGCCAGCCCCAGCAGGCAACTCAGCAGGGCCATCAGATTGAGGCCCATGACGGACAGCCAGCGCGGGTTGATCAACACCACAATCAGAGCCAGCCCCCAGTAAGCCAGCAGACCGTTACTGAACCAAAGCGGCCAGCCACCGTAACGGGGGATGCGCAGGAAAGTGCGGATGAACAGGGTCGCTGCGAGGAAGCTCCAGATCGCCGACCCTGCATAGATCAGCCCGCCAGTCCGTCCCAGCTCCGGCCACAGGTAGAACGGACCAAACCCGCTCAGACAGAGCTCGTAGACCACCACACCTATCAGGTAGAGGTTGTACCAGATGTAATCGGGCTTACGGGTGAACAGGTAGAGGCTGGCGTTGTACAACAGGATGGCGAGCATGGCGCCAAAGAACAGGGCCAGCAGAATGCTCTGCTGCAACTCCTGTTGCGCACGGTCCCGGGCACTGAGCAGCTGTATTGGCAAAAGAAGACTTTCCGAGCTCTGCACTTGCAGGTAGACCCAGCGCAGCTCCTGTGCCGGCAACTGCAGAGGAAAAGTCGGCTGACGTGCGGGCAACGGCCACTGCGACAGCGGCAAGTGATCGCCTGCCACCATAGGCGCCCCCCACTGCTGGCGCTGCGGGTCATACAGACGCAGCTCGACGCGATCGAGCACCGGCCAGTCCACCTCCAACTGCCAGTCATCCGTCTGGCTGGCGTTGAACAACGCCAGACGCACCCAGACCGGACCGGCCTGGCGCCCCAGATTCAACGCCGATCCCTGCCCACTGCGCCAGCCGGTCGCCCGCGCTACGTCGCTGACGTCGAGCGGCTGCTGCGGAATCAGGTATTCGAGCTGACCAGCCAGACGCAGCGGTCCCTGCCCTTCGCGTAGCTCAAGCGCAGCCGCACGACAGCAGAGGCTGCTGAGCAAAAGGCACGACAACAACAGCAGGCGAGCGAGCAAGCAGCAGTCCTCCACATAGACACAACAAGCATTGATGCAAACCCGCAGCCCCGCAAGCATGAGCACTGCCACACAGCACGGCGCGGGCACGCTGTCGGCCAGGCAGGTACTGGGCTAGGATGCACCGGCTCATCATGACAAGGACCGTCCATGCCCCTGCGCTGCCTACTTTTCCTGCTGCTGACTTGCGGGGCCTTCTCAGTCGCCCGTGCCCAGGTGCAGGACTATGACGCCTTTCCCCTGCCCGATGATCCGCCGTACATGACGCTGTACGTCAGCCTGGTCACGTTCCTGTTCACCTATGAGGCGCCCAGCTTCACCAGCGAGGGCAGTGCCAGCAGCCGCGAAGACAAGCTGATCCACGCTGCTGGCGAAGATGCAGCCAGCTTCGTGGCCAGTCAGGGGGCCATCCGCGGCGCGGGACTGGAAGCGGCTCTACGTGTGCTGCGCGAGCGCCCGAACAGCCGCCACTACAGCGACCTGCAGCTGGCCGAAGCGATCATGCTGCACGCCTACCCGATGAGCGCCACGAAATAACCTGCATTTTGCTTGATCTGTGCCAGCATCTGCGGCAATTGGTCCCTCTATAGTCGCCGCCTATTCCCTCGCCCCACGGCGAACCGAGGAAAGGATCTCTGCCATGCGACTGATTTCCCTGCTACTGCTCGCCAGCCTGGCGGGCCTGGCCCAGGCCAACGAGGAAGCCCTGCTGCGCTTCACCCAGCTCAATGCCGACCCGGCACTGCGTGAGCAGGCCTATGCTGCCGGCCAGGAACGTATTCGCTTCTGTGGCAACTGCCATGGCGTCAACGGCAACAGCAAGCGCCCGCACATTCCTAATCTCGCTCAGCAGAACCCGATCTACCTGTTCAATGCCTTCGAGAAATTCGCCAGCGGCGAGCGAACCGATTTCGTCATGTCCAAACTGGCGCCGACCCTGACCACCGAGGACCGGGTCAATATCGCCATCTACTTCGGCCAGCAGAAGGTGCTGCCGCACACCGAGCAGGTGGACAGTGCCCTCGCCCAGCAGGGCGAAGTGAAGTTCAAGACCATCTGCGTCGCCTGCCACGGTCAGCAGGCCGAGGGACGCGAAAACACTCCGCGTCTGGCCGGACAACCTGCGGAATACCTGCGCAAGGCGCTGACCCGCTTCCGCGACAAAGACCCAAGCCGCGCCGGCTCGGTAATGATGTCGATCGCTGCCAACTTCTCCGATGAGGACATCGCAGGTCTGGCCGCCTACCTGCAGAACTTCCCGGATAACGCAGTAGTGACTGCCGCGCCCTGAGCCTCACGCTGCCATCAACAGCTACACTGAGGCACAGCATCGAGAAGGGCCGGAGTAGCGCTGTATGCCCAAAGGCACGCGATTGACCCGCCGCCGGCTGGACGCCTGGCAGCTGAAAATTGGCATGTATGTCTGTGAGGTGGATCGCCCGTGGCGAGAAACCCCCTTCCTATTCCAAGGCTTTCCTCTGCTTACGGTCGACGATATCCAGGCCGTTCAGGCCTGCTGTCAGTATGTGTTCATCGACGAACTGCAGCAGGTACAGGTAAGCCCTGAACACGCCCCGACCAGCAGCCACAGACGCAAGCCCCTGTCTCATGAACTGCAACAGGCACGTCATTGCCAACAGGCCAGCACCCGCCTGATCGATCATGTGTTCAGCTCCATCCTGCAGGGTCACCAGATCGACCTGCCAGCCTGCCGCGAGGTGGTCCGCGAGAACTTCGACAGCCTGCTGCGCAACGAAAGCGCCCTGCTCTGGCTGACGCGCATCAAGTCACAGGACGAGTACACCAGCCAGCACTGTATTGCCGTGTCGATCATGGCCATGGGTTTTGGCCATCACCTGGGGCTCGGTCGCGCCGCACTGGAACAGCTTGGTCTGTGCGGACTGTTGCATGACGTCGGCAAGATTCGTGTCGATCAGAACATCCTCAACAAGCCGGACAAATTGACCCAGGAGGAGTTTGAGCACATCAAATCGCATGCCCATCTGGGATTTGAGCTGCTTCGCCAACACCAGGACCTGGCAGCCATTGTCAGCCAGACCGCGCTGGGTCATCACGAGCGTCTCGATGGCGAAGGCTATCCGCAGCGCCTGAACGCCGATCAGATTCCTTACTTCACCCGCATCATCAGTGTCATCGACTGCTTCGATGCCATTACCAGTCACCGCGTCTATGACCGCGCGCGCAGCGTGAAAGATGCATTCAAGGTGCTGATGGATGAGCGCGATACGCAGTTCGATGCCGAGCTGGTGATGCGCTTTATCGAATGGATGGGAATCTTCCCGGTCGGCACGCTGGTCGAGCTACACACGGGTGAAGTAGGCGTGATTCTGGAGAAGCATCCGAGGCTACAGCTGCGTCCCAAGGTGGCCGTATTGATCGACTCGGAGGGGCAGCCCTGTCCACCGCGCTTTCTGGACCTGGCGAAAATCTGCGTTGACTCGGACTCGCAACCCTATCGCATCACCGCCTGCCTGCCCGACGGTGCACTAGGCCTCAACATGGCTGACCCACAGGTGCGGGCACTGGTGGACAGTGCGCAGCTAGCCGAGTTGGATGATGACAGTGAAGTGCCTGATCTGGTCGCTCACTGGGCCGCCAACTCTACGCCACGCTGAGGTTTCAGTGAGTCCAGCGCTCTAGCAGCGCCTGCAAACGACCATCCGCACGGAGCTTTTCCAGCGCCTTGGCAAAGCGCTCTGCACGGTGCTTGTCACCTTTGGCAAAAGCCACGTAACGGGGCATCTCGACCAAGGGGGTGGGCAATATCCGAACCTCTGCCTCAGCACGCTGCTCACGAACGAAGTAGAGCAATTGCTCACGGTCACCGACGATGATGTCGATACGCTTGGCCAAGAGCATGGAAACCAGTTGGCGAGGGTTGCTGGCGCTGCTGTCACGAGCCAGATCAGCCTTGTCGAAAGTGGCCTCGTAGGCATAGCCACGCACCTGGCCGATCACATAAGGCGACAGATCGTCGAGACTGCGCCAATCCTGCAGCACCACCCGGTTTGACGTCATGAAGACCGTGGAACCACTGCGCAGCGGGCCAACCAATTCGTACTGGGCCTGGCGCTCAGGCGTGCCAGCGAACTGGAAGGCCATGTCGACCTCACCTCGCTCAAGCATCTGTTTGACCCGCGCCCAGGGGTACAAACGCAGGTTGTAGGGCTGGCCGGTTTCGTCGAGCACCGCGCGGACCAGTTCAACATCCAGACCGCGGGGCGTATCGTCGTCCTGTCCGACGTAGCTGTAGGGGGCAAACTGCTCGTCGCCCACCACGCGCCACTCTTCTGCCGCCAGCGGCATCGCCAATAACAGCAGTACGATTGCCCACAGCTTGTGCATGACCACCTCCACCAGCTCACGATGCCTAATGGAGGGTAGCCAATACCGGCAGAGCCTGCCCGGCCCGGTAGGTGTCGATCAGACTTTGCGAACAAACTCGGACTTGAGCTTCATGGCGCCAATGCCGTCGATTTTGCAATCGATGTCGTGATCGCCATCGCACAGGCGGATGTTTTTCACCTTGGTGCCGACCTTCACCACCAGCGAGCTGCCTTTGACCTTGAGGTCCTTGATCACGGTGATGGTGTCACCATCCTGCAGCACGTTACCGACCGAGTCCTTGATCACCTTGTCGCCTTCGGCGGCGCTGTCGGCAGCAGCCGTAGCCGACCACTCATGGGCGCACTCCGGGCAGACCAGCATGGAGCCGTCTTCGTAGGTGTACTCGGAGTTGCACTTCGGGCAGGGTGGCAGGGTGCTCATGGACGGTATCTCTGCTGGCTAAAAAGGCGCGCATTGTATAGGGCTTTAGCCCGGAAAAGCTCGCCAGGCGACCATCAGTAGTGCGACTTGATCACCGCGATGCCTCTGCCGAGCACTTCCCGCCAGGCCAGACGTGTCTGCGCATCACACTGCGCATCATGCTCGCCGATGCTCTGCAACAGAGCCTCAAGCCACAGGTCATAGAGTTCGGGACGGATATCGAACCCTTCGCGCGAATGACTGCACCCCAGCGCTCTCAGCTTGGTGTCGGGCATGCCGCGGGCATGCATGACCAGATTGAGGATGCCCTGGCGCAGGAGCTGCTTCTGCGCCGGCATGTTGGTATGGGCGAACTTCTCGCGCACCTGCGGGGAGCTGGCGAGGAAGTACTGGTAGAAGCTGTCGAAAAAGCCCTGGCTGGCGCAGCAGCGGCCATAGCTTTGCATGACGAGATCGGCGGGACTCACTGAACACTCCGGAACACAAACGGCAACCGCTCGCTGCCGTGAAGGGCGCGCAAGCTACCTCAATGGTTCCGATGGAGCAAGACGACGCCTCTGAGCTGTATGCATCAGGTTGCGCACAATAGCTTGGTCAAAACGCTCAACCGTGATGTCCGGGACATGACGGGCAAACATCAGGTGCATCGGCTCGCCTACCAAATCAGGAAGATCCCGCACTTCAACACCCTTCTGCGCGATCTTGCCGTCTGCAACGAAGGCCTCAACCCAGAAGGCATCGATTCGTCCAGTCTGGAGCAACTGCAGCAGCTGCAGGTCTGAGCGCACCTCCAGCCGGCGCTCTGCCAGCTGCGGATCACGCAGCACTGGGTCTAGCTTCGCCCCGTAATAGAAGCCCCGAATCAGGCCGAAACGCGGAGCCGGACTGTACTCCAGCCAGTCACGCAAACTACCGAAAGCCGGCGCCCCCGAACGTACCACCAACTGCAATTGCTCAACCCGATAAGCCGATGAAAACCGGGCGAATGCCTCACGCTCAGCAGTTCGGCTGGCACCATAAAGCAGATCCAGCCGCCCCAGACTCAGCTCATGCAGCGCACGCGCCCATGGACGCTCTAGGTATTCCAGCTCACATCCGGATTCTGCGGCGAGCCGCTCCAGCAGTTCATACTCCGGCCCGTGAAATGTTCCGGCCTGCTGGTAGATGTAGGGTTTCCAGGGTTCCCAGCCTACCCGCAGACGACAACCACCAGCCGCCTCTGCTGGAATAAAGGTACTGACGCTCAGTAATAGCAGGCCAAGCCCCAGAAGCCGTTTCACGGCTCACCACCTGCTACTGCGAAATTGGGCAGGCTGCCGACCGGTTGCGCGAAATCGAACGGGATCGATTCGAGGGCCAGGCCGACATTGCGCTGGATGACGAAGTGCAGGTGCGGGCCGGTGCTGTTGCCGGTGTTGCCGGAGCGTGCCAGCGGAGTGCCGACGGCCACGTGCTGACCCTCCTGAACCATCACCGAACCGCGCATCAGGTGCAGGTACACACCCATGGTGCCGTCATCATGGAGGATGCGCACAAAGTTGCCGGACGGGTTGGTGCCGCGCCCGCTCTGGTGATTCTCGGTCTTGACCACCACCCCGCCACGCGCGGCCACAATCGGCGTGCCCTCGGGCATGGCAATGTCCTGAGCATAGCGGCCCTTGGGCGTGAAGTGGCTGTACTTGCCGTTGGCGCCCTGAGTCAGCTTGAACGGCCCGCCGCGCCAGGGCAGCGGATAGGCATAGCTGAGCGGCACCAGACGGGGATCGCCCAGCACCGAACGCAGTTTGCTCTTGTAGCTCATGGGCTTGCCGGGGTCGGCCGGGGCCAGGCTGACCAGACGGATCGAGCTGCGCGGTGGCAGCACCCAGTGAATCGGCTGGTCCGGCGCGCCGACGGCGTTCTGCACGTTGTCCAGGCGCAGTTCGATCTGCACAGGGGCATACAGGTCGTTGCGTACCTTGAGGGTTTCGCCACCCTCGTGCCTGACCGTCTCCAGCTTCACCACCGTGTCCAGACGCTCGATCATGCGGTCACGGAAGACGAACACCTGAGCACCCGCCACGGCCTTGTCGCTGTAGGTCACCACACCGTTGGCGTCGACATACTTGTAGATGGTCAGCGCCATGGATGGACTGGCCAGCAGCAGGGCAGCGAGGAATACAACGGTACGCGACAGCATAGGCGGACGGTCGAACTTCAGTGACGGGGTCGGGCAAACAAGACTAGCAGCGCGCTGCCGACGTTGCGACAGCGCACATTCCAGGCTGTGGCGGAGTCGCCATTGCCAGCGGCCGGGGCACGATCAGGCACCGGGTACAAAGTGCTTCTGCGCGCTGCCGCGGGCAATCAGACGCGACAGGTAGTCGAGCTTCTGCGGGTCGCGGTCGACGAACTTGAAGGTGACTTGCAGCCATTCGCTGTCGGGCTTGGGCTCCAACGCCGCCACCGCATGCAGGTAGCCGTTGAGACGTGCGGTCTCGGCGGCCTCGCCCTGCTCCAGGTCCAGCACCGCGCTTTCCAGCACCTGCGGCAGGGGCTCGCCGCGCTTGATCACCAGCAGCGCCTCCTTGAGACTCAGTGCCTTGATCACACAATCCATGCTGCCATTGGGCAGACGTAACTGGCCTTGGCCACGCCCACCAGTAGCGGCGCTAGGCGGCTTGGCCGCTGGAGCCGGTTTGGCAGTCGCGGCAGCCGGTGCCGCCGCAGCTTTTGCCGCGGGTTTGACCACCTCGGCATTGCCGCCGGTCAGGGCTGACAGCGAGTCATTGGCGAAAGCGCCACTACCGAGCATCTTCGGCGCGGCGCTGCTCATCAAAGCCTGCAGCTTGCCAGCTCGGTGCAGCGCCTTCTTCACCTTGGTGACCAGCTGTTCGGTGGAAAAAGGTTTGCCGATGTAGTCGGATACCCCGGCCTGAATGGCCTGCACCACGTTTTCCTTGTCGCCCCGGCTGGTCACCATGATGAACGGGGTGATCTTGTGTGCCTCCTCGGCGCGGCACCAGGTGAGCAACTCCAGCCCGGACATCTCGGGCATTTCCCAGTCACACAAAATCAGGTCAACAGCCTGGCGCCCCAGCAGTTGCTGGGCCTTGCGCCCATTAACGGCCTCCTCGATCTGGATACCGGGGAAATTGTCACGCAAACCTTTCTTCACCAGGTCGCGGATGAACGTCGCGTCATCCACCACCAGCACACTGACTTTGGCCATTGCCCACTCCTCAGGGAATGGCTTAAGCATAGTCGCCAACCCCCAGTCTGTGGCAAACCCAAACCGTAGAAAGCACAACGCCCGGCACAGGCCGGGCGTTGGCAGAAGAGCTGAAGCCTGATTAGACGTCGTCGCCCTTCACTTCCTGCTCCATGCGCTTGAGACCCATGTGGCGGACATCGGTACCGCGCACCAGGTAGATCACCAGCTCGGCGATGTTGCGCGCGTGGTCGCCGATACGCTCCAGCGAGCGCAGCACCCAGATCACACTGAGTACGCGACCGATCGAGCGCGGGTCTTCCATCATGTAGGTGACCAGCTCGCGCAGGGCACTCTTGTACTCGCGGTCGACCTGCTTGTCGTACTGCGCCACGGACAGCGCCAGGTCGGCGTCGAAGCGGGCGAAGGCATCCAGTGCCTCCTGCACCATCTTGCGCACCTGCTCGCCGATGTGGCGAACCTCGACGTAGCCACGCGGGGCTTCGCCGTCTTCGCACAGGTCGAGGGCGCGTTTGGCGATCTTCGAGGCCTCGTCACCGATGCGCTCCAGGTCGATCACCGACTTGCTGATGCTGATGATCAGGCGCAGGTCGGAGGCGGCCGGCTGGCGACGGGCGAGGATGCGGATGCACTCCTCGTCGATGCTGCTTTCCATCTGGTTGATCTGATCGTCGATCAGGCGGACCTGCTGAGCCAGCCCGGAGTCGGCCTCGATCAGCGCGGTGACGGCATCGTTGACCTGCTTCTCGACCAGGCCGCCCATGGCCAGCAGGTGGCTGCGCACCTCCTCCAGCTCGGCGTTGAACTGTTGGGAGATGTGCTGGGAGAGGTTGTCTTTATTGATCATGGTCGAGCCCTTGCGAATCTGGATGAGGTTCTTAATAGCCTTTACCGGCCCTTGGAAAATCGTGCTGAGCTAGGAGGCGGCGCGCAGACAGTACAGACGAGTACGGCAAGCGCCGCCGACAACGCGCAGCGCGATTTGCCATGGCCGGTTAGCCGTAGCGACCGGTGATGTAGTCCTCGGTCTGCTTCTTCGCCGGGTTGGTGAACAGCGTATCGGTGTCACCGAACTCGATCAGTTTGCCCATGTACATGAACGCGGTGTAGTCGGAGACGCGCGCCGCCTGTTGCATGTTGTGGGTCACGATGACGATGGTGAACTTGGATTTCAGTTCATAGATCAGCTCTTCGACCTTGAGGGTCGAGATCGGGTCCAGCGCCGAGCACGGTTCGTCGAGCAGAAGCACTTCCGGCTGCACGGCGATGGTACGGGCAATCACCAGACGCTGCTGCTGGCCACCGGACAAGCCCAGAGCCGACTCGTCGAGACGGTCCTTGACCTCATCCCACAGGGCCGCGCCACGCAGAGACTGCTCAACCGCTTCGTCGAGCACGCGCTTCTGGTTGATGCCCTGGATGCGCAGGCCATAGGCCACGTTCTCGTAGATGCTCTTGGGGAACGGGTTGGGCTTCTGGAACACCATGCCGACGCGGCGACGCAGCTCGGCCACGTCCTCACCCTTGCGGTAGATGTTCTGCCCGTCGAGGAGGATTTCACCTTCCACGCGGCAGCCATCAACCAGATCGTTCATGCGGTTGAAGCAACGCAGCAGGGTCGACTTGCCGCAGCCCGACGGGCCGATGAAGGCGGTCACGCGCTGACGCGGAATGCTCATCTTGACGTCGAACAGCGCCTGCTTGTCGCCGTAGTACAGGGACAGGCCGGGCACGTCGAGGCAGGTGCTCTCGTTGGCCAGGTTGAGGTCCTGCTTGTCACGCCCGAGGGCGGCCATGTTCATGCCATGGCTGTGGGTTTCATGCTGCATGGGGAACTCCCTACGCTATCAATTCTGGGTTGCCGCGGCGGCAATCGGCCAGCCACGGCGTTCAAGTCGAAATCAGTTTTCCAGCGCCTTGTACTTCTCGCGCAGGCGGTTACGAATGGTCACCGCGGCGAAGTTGAGCAAGGCAATCACCAGCACCAGCAGCAGCGCAGTAGCGAACACCAGCGGCCGCGCAGCCTCGACGTTCGGGCTCTGGAAGCCGACGTCGTAGATATGGAAGCCCAGGTGCATGATCTTCTGCTCCAGGTGCACGAAGGGGTAGTTGCCATCCACCGGCAGAGTCGGTGCCAGCTTGACCACGCCCACCAGCATCAGCGGTGCCACTTCACCGGCGGCACGGGCCACGGCGAGGATCAGTCCGGTCATCATGGCCGGGCTGGCCATCGGCAGCACGATCTTCCACAGGGTCTCGGCCTTGGTCGCACCCAGTGCCAGAGAGCCTTCACGCACGGCCCGCGGGATACGCGCCAGGCCTTCCTCGGTGGCAACGATCACCACCGGCACGGCGAGGATCGCCAGGGTCACCGAAGCCCAGAGCAGGCCCGGGGTACCGAAGGTCGGCGCCGGCGAGGCTTCCGGGTAGAACAGGCGGTCGATCGAGCCACCCACCATGTAGACGAAGAAGCCCAGACCAAACACACCGTAGACGATCGCCGGTACACCGGCCAGGTTGTTCACGGCGATGCGGATGATGCGGGTCATGGTGCCCTGCTTGGCGTATTCGCGCAGGTACACCGCCGCCAGTACACCGAACGGGGTCACCAGAATGGCCATGATCAGGGTCATCATCACGGTACCGAAGATGGCCGGGAAGATACCGCCCTCGGTGTTGGCTTCACGTGGCTCGTCGCTGAGGAACTCCCACAGTTTGGTGAAGTAGAAGCCGGTCTTTTCCAGCACGCCCATGGCGTTGGGCTTGTAGGCATGCACCAGCTTGCCCAGGGTCAGGGTCACTTCGCGGCCATCGATGGCCTTGAAGGTGGCGCTGTCGCGGTCGAACTCGGCATACAGCGCCATCAGTTCGGCTTCCAGGCCCTTGTAGCGGGCGTTCAGCTCGGCACGCTCGGCCGCCAGATCGGCCTTGGCCTGATCGGTCAGTTGACCGTCCAGCTCCAGCCGGCGCTCCTGCAGGCGCAGACGCTCCAGACCATGGTTGATCGAACCGATATCGCCCTTGTGCAGTTTGTTCAGCTTGGCCTGCAGACCATCGACACGCGCAATGCGCTGCTGCAGCTCGGCCCAGGCGGCATCGCCTTCGGCCACCACCTTGCCGCCTTCCTGCACGTTGACCAGACGACCGTAGAAATTGCCCCACTCGCGACGCTCCAGCACCACGATGTCTTCCGGAGTCTTGTGTTCGCTCAGCCAGTCACCGACCAGCCAGGTGAAATCGGCGCCGGTCAGGTCGCGGTTACCGACCTTGAACAGGTCGCGGCGCATGAACTCGGGGGCATCCGCCGGAATCGGCAGACCGGCACCGGCCAGACGCTCGCGGGTGACCTCTTCTTCCTGCACCAGCTCGCCGAGCAGCATCTGCACGGGTTGCCCCGGCACGCTGTAACGGGCTTCGATCACATCGGATGGCCAGAAGTGGCCGAGGCCACGCACGGCGATCACCGCGATCAGACCGATGGTCATGATCACCGAGATGGCGACAGCACCACCGCTGATCCAGATGCCCGGTTCGCCGCTCTTGTACCAGTTCTTGAAGGACTGCTTGTTCACGATTCTTTCCTCTTCATCCGCCGGTTACAGCGACGCGTATTTCTTGCGCAGACGCTGACGGATCACTTCGGCCAGGGTATTCATCACGAAGGTGAACGACAGCAACACCAGCGCCGACAGGAACAGGACGCGGTAGTGGGTACTGCCCAGTTCCGACTCCGGCATTTCCACTGCCACGTTGGCGGCCAGGGTACGCATGCCTTCGAACAGGTTGACCTCCATCAGCGGGGTGTTGCCGGTGGACATCAGCACGATCATGGTTTCACCCACGGCACGGCCCATGCCGATCATCAGCGCCGAGAAGATGCCCGGGCTGGCGGTCAGGATCACCACGCGGGTGAGGGTCTGCCACGGCGTGGCACCGAGGGCCAGGGAACCGTATGTGAGGCTCTTGGGCACGCTGAACACGGCGTCTTCGGCGATCGAGAAGATGTTCGGGATCACTGCAAAGCCCATGGCCAGACCAACGATCAGGGCGTTGCGCTGGTCGTAGGTGATGCCCAGGTCATTGCTGATCCACAGACGCATGTCGCCGTTGAAGAAGGCCACTTCCAGAGTCGGGCTGATCGACAGGGCAAAGGCCGCCGTGGCCAGCACCACCGGAATCAGAATGGCCGCTTCCCAGCCCGCCGGGACCGACAGGCGGATACGCTCGGGCAGGCGACTCCAGATGAAACCGGCCAGCAGAATACCCAACGGAGTGAGGATCAGCAGGCTGAAGATACCCGGCAGGTGATTCTCGACATAGGGCGCCAGGAACAGGCCGGCGAAGAAACCGAGGATCACCGTCGGCAGCGCTTCCATCAGCTCGATCACCGGCTTGACCTTGCGGCGCATGGCCGGTGCCATGAAGTAGGCGGTGTAGATGGCCGCGGCGATGGCAAGCGGAGCAGCCAGCAGCATGGCGTAGAAGGCTGCCTTGAGGGTGCCAAACGTCAGCGGCGCCAGGCTCATCTTCGGTTCGAAATCGGTGTTGGCGGCGGTGGACTGCCAGATGTATTCCGGCTGGTCATAGGTCTCGTACCAGACCTTGCTCCACAACGAGCTCCAGGAAATCTCCGGATGCTTGTTGTCCAGGCGCTGCAGGTGGAACTCACCCTTGTCGTCCACGCTCAGCACACGGTTGGCACGCGGCGACAGGGCCAGTGCCTGGGCGCCGCCCTGCAGCGGCTCGATCAACAGGGTACGTTCGGCCGTGCTGTGGAACACGCCCAGCTGTCCGGCCTCGTCGAGGGCAACGAAGCCTTTGCGGCGCTGCTCGGCAGAGACCTGCACGATCGGCGAATCGCCCTGCTGGAACTGGCGGATGTGCTTGAGCGCGAACTTGTCATCCTTGTCGCGGACCATGAACCACTGGCCGATACCACCCTTGGAATCACCCACCATCAGCGAGATGCCGCCCAGCAGCAGGCTGGCGCTGGTCACTTCGACGTTGCCGTCTTCACTAAGTTTGTAGCGACCCAGCAGCTGCTTGCTGCGCAGGTTGAACACGTCGGCGGTGGCACGGCCGTTGATTACATACAGCCACTGCTGACGGGGCTCGACAATGACCGCCTTGATCGGATCGGCGATCTGCGGCAGGGCAATGCGCTCTTCGGTCAGGGTGGTTTCGCCGGTGAACATGTTGGACTCTTCGGTAACGCTGAGTACCAGCAATTCACTGCCCACCGAGGCGCTCAGCAGCAGGCTTTCGTCACCACCGGCCACACCCACATGCTCCAGCGCGCGACCCTGCGGATCGAGGGTCAGCGGACTGTTGCCATAGGGGTAGTTGAGCACCGGCTCGACCAGCTTAACGTCATTCGGGTAGCTGACCTTGGTACCGGCCTGAACCACCAGCGCCTGGCCATTGGACAGACCGAGGACAAAGCGCTCGCTGCCCGGCTGGTCTTGACCAATGGCGCTGATGCTCACGCCGGCCGGCAGCGGCAACTGGAAGCGCTGGCGTTCGGCGCCGTCGGCGACGCTGAAGAACACGGCCTGGCCCTGCTTGTCGAGGAACAGGCCGATCTCGTTCTGCTCCTCGATGGAGAGCAGCAGCGGCTTGCCCAGCTCGGCCGCCCAGGTCGGGGTGTAATCGGCCTTCTTGCTCAGCGAGGCGCCCTGGAACAGCGGCAGCACCACGTAGGCCAGATAGAAGAAGATCACGGTAATGGCGGCCAGTACGGCCAGACCACCCACGCCCACATACCAGCGGGTCAGGTGATCCTTGAATGCACGGATACGGCGCTTGCGTTGCAAGGCCGGCGTATTGAAATCAATGCGCGCGGAGGAGGTATTTGCGTTCATGTTTACGGAGGCCAAATCTGTCATGCGCGCACCCTAACGGTTATTTATGACACAAAGATGACAAACACATTTCGCAACAAAGCCCGCCCGGCGGATCACGCCGGGCGGGCTTCACGTCCCTGTGCGGGCGCTGGTTGGCGCCCGCTACTCAGCCCTTATAGGCCAAGCTCCTTGCGGGTTTTTTCAACGATCTTGGCCGGCAGCGGGATGTAACCATCCTTGGCCACGACCTGCTGACCCTGCTGGGACAGCACCATCTTCAGGAACTCGGCTTCCAGCGGAGCCAGCGGCTTGTTCGGCGCCTTGTTCACGTAGACCACAAAGAAGCGCGCCAGCGGATACTTGCCAGCCAGGGCGTTGACTTCGTTGGCCTCAAACGGCTCGCCACCCTTCTTCGACAGCGGAACGGCCTTGACCGAAGCAGTACGGTAGCCGATGCCCGAGTAGCCGATGCCGTTCAGCGACTGGCTGACCGACTGCACCACCGAGGCGGAACCCGGCTGCTCGTTGACGTTGCCACGGAAGTCGCCCTTGCACAGCGCGGTTTCCTTGAAGTAACCGTAGGTACCGGACACCGAGTTACGGCCGAACAGCTGGATCGGCTTGTCAGCCCACTCGCCGGTCAGACCCAGGTCGCCCCACTTCTGAATGTTGCTGCCACCGCACAGGCGGTTGCTGGAAAAGATGCCGTCAATCTGGGCCATGTCCAGAGTCTTGATCGGGTTGTCCTTGTGCACGAACACCGCCAGGGCGTCCACGGCTACCGGCACGGCGGTCGGCTTGTAGCCGAACTTGGCTTCGAAGGCCTGCAGCTCGACATCCTTCATCACACGGCTCATCGGGCCGAGGTTGGCGGTGCCTTCGGTCAGCGCGGGCGGCGCAGTGGAGGAGCCAGCAGCCTGGATCTGGATGTTCACGCTCGGATACAGCTTCTTGTATTCCTCAGCCCACAGGGTCATCAGGTTGGCCAGGGAGTCGGAACCGATGCTCGACAGGTTGCCGGACACACCCGCGCCCTTGGTGTAGGACGGAATCGAAGGATCAACACCAGCAACAGCGGAAGCTGCGCCAACACCGGCGGCGGCAAACGTCAGGGCCGCCATCAAACGCTTGAGTTTCATGCCTTGCTCCTAAGCAGGACGAGGGTGAGTGCTTATGGGGATAAGCGAATTCGGGGGCCAGTATCTTGAGGCCCTATGAACACTCTATGACTCAATTGTGACAATTCGATTAAAGCGCCCCGCCAATAAAAAATGGCCCCGCAGGGCCATTTTCGGATCAGCGGCAGTCACGCCTGCGCAGGACGGCGCCACAGATACAGGCCGATGGCACAGCCCAGCACGCTCAGACCCATGACATACCAGGCAGGGCCCATGGCGCTGTACTTGAGCAGACCGGCCACCACCATAGGGGTCAGACCACCGAAGATGGCGTAAGCCAGGTTGTAGGAGAACGACAGCCCGGAGAAACGCACCACCGCCGGGAAGGCCTGCACCAGCACGAAGGGCACCGCGCCGATCACCCCGACGCACAGGCCGGTCAGCGTATAGAGCGGGAACAGCCAGTCCGGATGCGCACCGACGCTGCTGTAGAGCAGCCAGCTGGAGCCGCCCAGCGCCAGGCAGCCGAGGGTAAACACCTTGCCGGCGCCAAAGCGGTCGGCCAGCATGCCGGCCAGCACGCAGCCAATGCTCAGCGCAACGATGGCCAGGCTGTTGGCCTGAAGCGTGTCGACCGGGGCAAAGCCAAAGGCCTTCTGCAGTACGGTGGGGGTCATCAGGATCATCACCACGATGCCGGCCGAAAGCAGCCAGGTCAGCAGCATGGACAGCGCTACCGCGCCGCGGTGATCGCGCACCACTGCCTTGAGCGGCAGCTCGGCGGCCAGCGCCTGGCGCTGCTGCAGTTCAGCGAACACCGGGGTTTCGTGCAGCCACTGGCGCAGCCACACGGCGAAGAAACCGAACACGCCGCCCAGCACGAACGGCAGGCGCCAGGCGTAATCCTTGACCTCCGCTGGGCTGTAAATCGAGTTGATCAGTGTCGCCACCAGCGAGCCGAGCAGGATGCCCGCGGTCAGGCCGGCGGTGAGGGTGCCGCAGGCCAGACCGATGCGCTTATGCGGCACATGCTCGGCAACGAACACCCAGGCCCCCGGTACTTCGCCGCCGATCGCCGCGCCCTGCAGGATGCGCATCAGCAGCAGCGCCAGCGGCGCCCAGATGCCGATCTGCGCATAGGTCGGCAGCAGGCCCATGATCAGCGTGGGCACGGCCATCAGGAAGATGCTCAGGGTGAACATGCGCTTGCGCCCGAGCAGGTCGCCGAAGTGCGCCATCACCACGCCGCCCAGCGGGCGGGCTAGGTAGCCGGCGGCGAACAGGCCGAAGGTCTGCAGCTGGCGCAGCCACTCGGGCATGTCCGCCGGGAAGAACAGTTCGCTGACCACGGCGGCGAAGAACACGAAGATGATGAAGTCATAGAACTCCAGCGCGCCGCCCAGAGCGGACAGCGACAGGGTCTTGTAATCGCTGCGGTTCAGCGGGCGATGCAGGTCGGCGGGGGCGGTGGTCACAGACATGGTGTGGCCTTCTTGTCAGGGGTGGACGGCACGCAGGGCACCGGGCGCGGCGAAGATAGCAAACTACGCCAGCGCGACGCACCGTTCATGACTTATCGAGTACCAGCGAAACTGCCCGGTCGCGATTGTCCGACAAGCTCTATATAATGCGCCGCGCCCTCTGCCACCGGCTTTGCGGCACTGCCATAACAATGACAACAGGGTCTGAGGCCCATCGGCATGATCGACGCATACGAGCAGGACGAACCTACCCCCCAAGGCGATCTGGCCATGCAGATCACCGCCCTGCCGCGCGAAACCAATGGGTTTGGCGATATCTATGGCGGCTGGCTGGTGTCGCAGATGGACCTCGCCGGCACCGCCGCGGCCAGTAAGATTGCCGGCGGCCGTGTCGCCACCGTGGCCATCGACCGCATGGCCTTCCTCGTGCCGGTCGCCGTCGGCGCCCAGCTGACCTTCTACACCCAGGCCCAGGACATCGGCCGCAGCTCGGTGAAGATGCTGGTCGAGGTGTGGAGCGATGATCCGCTCTCCAGCGAGTGGCGCAAGGTCACCGAAGCCCTGTTCGTGTTCGTCGCCATCGACGGCAGTGGCCGTACCCGCCCCCTGCCACCGCGCCGCTGAAAATCGAACCAGACTGCGACACTGTGCCTCAGCCAGACAGCCCCGTGGCCTGATCTGAGGCACTTGTCGGTCATACTGAATCGGCGCAGCATGCGCCGCCTGTACAGCAGCAGGCCTTTTTCATGAGTCACGACAGCAAAACCGGCAGTCTCAGCCTGACCGTAGCCGCCCTCGGCGTGGTCTATGGCGATATCGGTACCAGCCCGCTGTACACCCTCAAGGAAGTCTTCGCCGGTCACTACGGCGTCAATGTCGACCCCGCCGGCGTCTACGGCATACTCTCGCTGATCTTCTGGTCGCTGATCTGGGTGGTGGCGCTGAAATACGTGCTGGTGATCCTGCGCGCCGACAACGAGGGCGAAGGCGGGGTCATGGCCCTGACCGCCCTGGCCCGCCGCGCCACCAGCGCCTACCCGCGCCTGTCGCGCCTGCTGGTGCTGCTTGGTCTGGCCGGTACCGCGCTGTTCTACGGCGACAGCATGATCACCCCGGCGATTTCGGTGCTCTCCGCCGTAGAAGGTCTCGACGTGGCGCTGCCGGGTGTCGGCCACTGGGTCGTGCCGATCACCGTGATCCTGCTGATCGGCCTGTTCCTGATCCAGAAGCACGGCACCGCGCGCATCGGCATCCTGTTCGGACCGGTGATGGGCCTGTGGTTCACCACCCTCGGCGCCCTGGGCATCTACGGCATCCTCCGTCACCCGGAAGTGCTGCACGCCCTCAATCCCTGGTGGGCCTATCAGTTCTTCCACAGCCACCCGGGCATCGGCATCACCATCCTCGCCGCCGTGGTGCTGGCACTGACCGGTGCCGAAGCCCTGTATGCCGACATGGGCCACTTCGGCCGCAAACCCATTGCCCGCGCCTGGTTCAGCCTGGTGCTGCCGGGCCTGGTGCTCAACTACTTCGGTCAGGGCGCGCTGCTGCTCGACAACCCCGAGGCGGCGCGCAACCCCTTCTATCTGCTGGCCCCGGCCTGGGCGCTGATGCCGATGATCGCGCTGGCGACCCTGTCGACTATCATCGCCTCGCAGGCGGTGATTTCCGGTGCCTTCTCCCTGACCCGCCAGGCCATCCAGCTCGGCTACGTGCCGCGCATGCAGATCCAGCACACCTCCAGCAACGAGGAAGGGCAGATCTACGTCGGCGTGGTCAACTGGTCGCTGATGGTCGGGGTCATCCTGCTGGTGCTGGGCTTCCAGAGTTCCGGCGCACTGGCCTCGGCCTATGGCGTGGCGGTGACCACCACCATGCTGATCGACACCCTGCTGGTTTCGGCAGTGGCCCTGCTGCTGTGGAAAAGCCCGCGCTGGGTGGCCATCCCGCTGCTGCTGTGCTTCTTTGTGGTCGACCTGCTGTTCTTCAGCGCCAACGTGCCGAAGATCTTCCAGGGCGGTGCCTTCCCGGTGGTTGCCGGTCTGGCCCTGTTCATCCTGATGACCACCTGGAAGCGCGGCCGCGAACTGCTTATGGATCGCCTGGACGAAACCGCCCTGCCCCTGCCGGTGTTCGTCTCCAGCATCGCCGTGCAGCCACCGCACCGTGTCAGCGGCACCGCGGTGTTCCTCAATGCCCGCCCGGACTCAGTGCCCCATGCCCTGCTGCACAACCTGCTGCACAACCAGGTGCTGCACCAGCAGGTGGTGATGCTCACCGTACGGATTGCCGACCATCCGCATGTACCGCGCCGGGAGCGTTTCGAGGTGGAAAGCTTCGGCACCGGTTTCTTCCGCATGACCCTGCATTTCGGCTACATGGATGCGCCCAACGTGCCGGCCGCGCTGGCGCAGAGTCCGTACGACTTCCTCGACTTCACGCCGATGCACACCACCTACTTCCTCAGCCGCGAAACCATCATTCCGAGCAAGCGCATCGGCATGATCCCGTGGCGCGAAAGCCTGTTCGCCTTCCTGCTGAAGAACGCCAATAGCACCATGCGCTACTTCCAGCTGCCGACCAACCGGGTGATCGAGCTCGGTACTCAGGTCGAAATATGAGATTCGCCCCGGCGCTGGCGTTTTCGTCGGTGCTGGAGTAAATCTGCGCGCCTCGTTCGCAGGAGGCGCCGTATGAGCCCGCAATCCCCCGCCGTTGAAGCCATCCAACTCGACTCGCTGGCCGCCTGGCGCATCCGCCGTGGCGATGCCGAGCTGCTGCTGGCGCAGCAGGGCGCGCAGATTCTCAGCTACCGCCGGGGCACTCAGCCGCCGCTGATCTGGCTCAGCGAGCAGGCCGCCTACCAGCGCGGGCAGAGCGTGCGCGGCGGCGTGCCGGTGTGCTGGCCCTGGTTTGGCGATATGACACGCAATCCACCGGCCGTGCAGGCCATGGTCAGCGGCGAAGCGCCCTTCCATGGGCTGGTGCGTACGCTGGACTGGCAGCTGGATACGGTGGAAACCCTCGATACGGGCGTGCGCGTGAGCCTGTCACTGCCCGCCGGCACCACCCTGCCCGGCTGGCAGGGCACGGTGCGGCCGCGCCTGCAGCTGACCCTGGGCGATGACCTGCTGATCGAGCTGCACAATGCCAACACTGGCCGGCAACCGGCGGCCATCAGCCAGGCCCTGCACAGCTACTTCCCCATCAGCGATATCCGCCAGGTACAACTGCGCGGGCTGGACGGCTGCCGCTATATCGAGACGCTGGAAGACTGGGCCGAGCGCCGGCAGCACGGCGACTTGGAATTTGCCGGCGAAACCGACCGCATCTACCTCGACGTACCGCAACGCCTGGAACTGCTCGACCAGGGCTGGCAACGCCGGCTGGTGCTGGAAGTCAGCGGCTCGCGTTCGGCCATCGTGTGGAACCCGTGGATCGACAAGGCCGGGCGCCTGTCGCAGTTCGCCGCAGACGCCTGGCAGCGCATGCTGTGCATCGAAACCGCCAACGTCTGGGACGACTGCCTGCAACTGGGGCCGGGCGAAAGCCACTGCCTGAGCCTGCGCCTGAGCAGTCAGGCGCTGTAACAGGACCTAAAGGTCGGTGTCTTCGACCAACCGCACCTTCGTGGCATTCAGGGTATAGGCGGCATCGGCAAGATCATTACTGACCGCCTCGATCTTCAGCGGCCCCTCGACCCACAGCGGTGCGTAGATATCGTCGAGGCTGATGCCCTTGGCGTAACGCACCAGCACGATCTGGTTCGGCGGTGGCGGCGGCACGTGGATGCAGGCACCCGGGTAAGGCACCAGGAAAAACAGGGTGCTGCGGCCCTGGGCGTCACTTTCCAGCGGCACGGGGTAACCGCCGAGACGGATGCGCCGGCCATCGAGCCTGGCAACCGTCTTGTTGGAGTACATCACCGGCGGCAGACTCTGCTCGCGCTGACGCAGGCCACCCTGACTGGAAAAGCCGTCGGCGGTTTCCGGGCTGTCGTGGCTGATCTCCGGCATGGTTTCCAGCGCGCGCTGGTCCTCGGGCGGCATCAGATCCAGCCAGTCGGTTTCTGCCAGCTCGGCCTGAGCAAGCAGCGGCAGCAGCAACAGGGATAGCAGCAGTCGGCGCATGGGGCTCTTCCTTTTGCGGCGCAACCGGCGGCGAACCGCCGGCGCAGATCAACCCTGAATCAGGGCCTCGACCTCGGCAATACGCGCCTTGAGCGTTGCCATGTCCTTGCAGCGCAGGGTGGCATGACCGACCTTGCGCCCGGCCTTGAAGGCCTTGCCGTAGTGGTGCAGGTGGCAGTCGGCGATGGCCGTCACCTTCTCCACCGCCGGCACTTCACCGAGGAAGTTGAGCATGGCGCTTTCACCGACCTTGGCGGTCGAGCCCAGCGGCAGACCGGCGACGGCACGCAGGTGGTTCTCGAACTGGCTGCACTCGGCGCCTTCGATGGTCCAGTGCCCGGAGTTGTGCACACGCGGGGCGATCTCGTTGGCCTTCAGGCCACCGTCGACCTCGAAGAACTCGAAGGCCAGCACGCCGACGTAGTCGAGCTGCTTGAGCACGCGGCCGACATAGTCCTCGGCCAGCGCCTGCAGCGGATGCTCGGTGCTGGCGATGGACAGGGCCAGCACGCCACTGTCGTGACGGTTGTGCACCAGCGGGTAGAAACGGGTTTCGCCATCACGGGCACGCACCGCCACCAGCGAGACTTCGCCGGTGAAGGGCACGAAGCCTTCGAGGATGCAGGGCACGCTGCCCAGCTCGGCAAAGGCGCCCACCACATCTTCAGGCTTGCGCAGGACCTTCTGGCCCTTGCCGTCGTAACCCAGGGTACGGGTCTTCATCACGGCCGGCAGGCCGATGGCGGCGACGGCGGCGTCGAGGTCGGCCTGCGACTGGATATCGGCGAAATCGGGGGTCGGAATGCCGAGGTCCTTGAACATCGACTTCTCGAACCAGCGGTCACGGGCGATACGCAGCGCGGAGGCCGACGGGTAAACCGGTACGAACTGGGAGAGGAAAGCCACGGTCTCGGCCGGCACGCTCTCGAACTCGAAGGTCACCAGATCAACATCATCGGCCAGGCGGCGCAGGTGCTCGTGGTCGTTGTAGTCACCACGCAGGTGCTCGCCCAGTGCCTGGGAGCAGGCGTCCGGCGCCGGATCGAGGAAGGCGAAACTCATGCCCAGCGGGGTACCCGCCAGGGCCAGCATGCGGCCCAGCTGGCCGCCGCCGATGACACCGATCTTCATAGTTCAGGCCCCTGTCAGGAACGCGGATCCGGGTTTTCCAGCACCGTTTCGGTCTGCTCGGTGCGGAACTGCTTGAGCGCGGCGTGGAACTGCGGGTGCTGGTGACCGAGGATGCTGGCGGCCAGCAGAGCGGCGTTGACCGCGCCGGCCTTGCCGATGGCCAGAGTGGCGACCGGAATGCCGGCCGGCATCTGCACGATGGACAGCAGCGAATCGACACCCGAGAGCACGGCCGACTGCACCGGCACGCCGAGCACCGGCAGGTGGGTCTTGGCCGCGCACATGCCCGGCAGGTGGGCGGCACCGCCGGCACCGGCGATGATCACCTGGATGCCACGGCCTTCGGCCTCTTCGGCGTACTGGAACAGCAGGTCCGGGGTGCGGTGGGCGGAAACCACCTTCACTTCATTGGGGATGCCCAGCTTGTCCAGCATCTCGACGGTGTGACAGAGGGTGCTCCAGTCGGATTTGGAACCCATGATCACGCCTACCAGTGCGCTCATCGTCTTGCCTCTTACTCGGGCGCCGGAGTGGCGCGACAAAAACCAACAAGCCACGCAGAGGGCGTGGCTTGTCATGTTCGATTCCGGCACAGCGGGCAGGCTGGCCTGGAGGCGGCGCAGTATACCGGAAAGGCGAGAATGTCGCCCCCCCAGGATGACCGTTCGTCCAGTGCGCCGCGCGCCTCACTCACCGCGGATAGTTGCACCCTGCAGCTTCACCCGCAGATCGCCAATGCCACTTTCATCGTCATCAGCCAGGCGCTCGATCAACTCCTCCAGCTGATCAAACAGGCGGGCCATTATCGCCACTAGCTGCGGGTCAAACTGCTTGCCTGACTGTTCAAGGATATAGGCCTGGGTGGCTTCGGCCGTCCAGGGCCGCTTGTAAGGACGAGGTGAGCGCAATGCATCGTACACATCACTGAGTGCGACAATCCGTGCGGCCAGCGGAATTGCCTCCCCCTTGAGACCTTGCGGGTAACCGGAACCATCCCAGCGCTCGTGGTGATAGAGCGCAATTTCAGCAGCCAGGTCGGTGAGTGATGAATGCTGTTCGTCGAACAGAATCTCGTAACCGATGCGCGCATGGTGATTCATGATCTCCCGCTCTTCTGGGTTCAGCGGGCCCGGCTTGGCCAGAATGGCATCCGGAATGCCGATCTTGCCGACATCATGCATAGGCGCCGCCAACCGCAGGCGCTCTACGAACTCGCGATCAGCACCCAGCGCAGTGGCCATCAGTGCCGCAGATTCTCCAATACGCAGAATATGGTTACCGGTTTCGTTGTCCTTGTAGCAGGCCGCTCGACCGAGGCTACGAATCACGGCCTGAAAACTCTCACGCAGCTGCTGGGTGCGGCGCTGTACCTTTTCCTCCAGCTGATCGCGCTCATGGTGCAGCGCCTGACTGGCCAGGCTCAGCTGCAGGTTGTTGCACACACGCAGCAACAGCTCCGGCAAATCCAGAGGCTTGCAGATGTAATCGTTGGCGCCCAGCTCCAGCCCGTGCCGACGGTCCTCAACCCCACTCAGAGCCGTCACGATGATCACTGGCGCCGCGTTGCGATCGCGGCCGGCCAGTGCCTGCAACACTTCAAAGCCATTGGGTGCGGGCATATCGAGATCAAGCAGGAGCAGGTCCCAATGATTGCTCTGTAGCCAGGCCAAACCCTCGGCCGAGTTGCTGAAGGCATGCACCTGCTTGAGGCCGAATGCTTTTAAGCTGGACTCCAGCAGGCGCAGGTTGGGCACCATGTCATCAATCACCACCACCGTGGCAAACCGCAGAGCATCAGACAGCATCGTTATTTCCCTCATGCAACAGGGCCTTGACCAGGCCGTGCAATTCATCGAGATCCAGTGGTTTCGCCAGGAAGCCCTGACAATCCAGGCTGAGTAACTTGCCAACATCAGTGGCCGCGCTGAGCACGATCACCGGCAGATCATGGGTCTGGGTTGCAGCCCGAAGCTGACGTAGCACCTGCTCGCCGTTAAGACCCGGCAGGTTGTAATCCAGCAGCAGCAAGTCTGGCGGCGCAGCGAGCAGCCGCTCGACTGCCAGCCGGCCATCGCTGATGACTTCAATGTCAGCCAGATCTTCCAGCGCTTTGCGCACCACAAACTGACTGGCAGGGTTGTCTTCAACATAGAACACCCGCGGACGCCTCTCAGCAGCGCTGGAGACCAAGGGGGCAACGCCCATCAGCGGTAGCTCAATCCAGAAACTGCTGCCGATGCCCAGCTCGCTATGCAAGCCCATTCGCCCATTCATCAGCGTGGCAAACTGTTGACACAGGGCCAGGCCGAGTCCGGTTCCCTGAATCGCGGTGTTCTGCCGACCAGCCCGCTCGAACGGCTCAAAGACCTGCCCCTGCACCTCCTGACTAATGCCCAGGCCGGTGTCTTCCACCATCAGGCGTACATGCCCGGCCGCCACCTGAAAACTCAGGGTGATCTGCCCCTCAGGCTTGTTGTACTTGGCCGCATTGGATAAGAGATTGAGCATGACCTGACGCAAGCGCCGTGGATCAGCCATCACATTCAGGCCTGCATCCGGCAGATCCAGATTCAGCCTAAGCCCACGCTTCTCCACGTCGACCCGGATCAGCTCGGCACACTCGCTGAGCAGCCCACGGACATCCACGGGCACCAGCTCGAGACGGGATTTGTCGGCCTGCACACTGGACCAGTCGAGAATGTCGCCCACCAGTTGATTCAGGTGCTCGCTGGCCGTGAGGATTTCGTCCAGATAGTCCGGTTCCTCATGCTCGCATCGTGGGCGATCCATACGCATCAGTTGAGCGAAGCCCTGGATAGCATTGAGCGGCGTGCGCAGCTCATGACTGATACTGGAAATGAAGCGCGACTTGGCGCGGCTGGCCGCCTGCGCTTCGACAATGGCCTGACGCAGGTCCTCTTCGACCTTCTTCAGTTTGTCGATGTCGACATGGGTACCCGCCAGCAGCACCGCGGCACCGGAAACCGGGTCACGCTCCATCACCCGACCGCGACTGAGCAACCAGTGGTAATGCCCATTCTGATCAGCAAAGCGAAACTCACTGGAATACTGCGGATCCAGCCCTTCCAGCGCACGATGCTGCGCCGTCTGCACACGCTCTCGGTCATCGGGATGCAAACGGCGGTAAAACTCCTCGAAGCTGACGGTCTCGCCTGACAGACCAAAGCGCTTGGCCAGGCGCCCACGCAGACTGAGGCGAGATGTTCGGAAGTCACCCTCCCACAGACTCTCGGTGACACTCTCCAAAATCATTTCCAGGCGGCTCTGAATGGCATTGCGCTGCGCCTCGCTGCGCTCCAGTTGCTCACCCACATCCAGCGCATGCACAGCCATATCATCCAGCTCGCGGATCTGCGCCTGCACCCGTTGCGGCCGCCAGTTGCCCTGGCCGATCTCGGCCATCATGGTGGAAATTCCGGTAATCGGACCGCGCAGCTGGCGACTGAGCTGCAGCGCACGTACCCACATGAAGCTGAAGAACAACCCGTAGAACAGCACCAGACCGGCAATCAGCAGGTAGCCAATCTGCTTGTAACGCCCGGCCAGCAGGTTGGTCTGAGCAAATACATCGGCCTCGGCAACCACGGTCAGCAAGTGCCAGTGGGTCTGGGCAATGGTCGACCAGGCCACCAGGTGTGGCTTGCCACCCAGTACCACACGCTCGATGCCACTGGCCTTGCTTGCCACGGCCTTGGCGAGCGCAGCCGTCTCAGCGCGCTTGGCCAGATTGAAGTCTTCGGGCTTGAACAGCTCGCGGCGGATCGCTTCGTCATAGGAGTGTTCGGTCAGCTCGCGCAGGCCGAAGTCATCTTCACCGGCCTTGGGCAGAGCCATGATGTTGAGGTCCTTGCTGACCAGCATGGCGTAGCCATTCCAAGGCACGGAAAGCTGACCGATCTCCTTGAGGATGCCGCCGACGGTGATGTCGATACCCACCACACCTTCGAGGAAAGTATCGCGATAGACCGGCGCAATGGCCGACATCATCCAGCCCTGCCCGGCCGGATCGAGATAAACGTCGGTCCACACCACATCGCGTGCAGGATTGTGCTCGGCATCGGCCAGGTAATAGAAGTTGTAGTCCGGGATGTCCATATCGTGGGGGTACTGGTCCGGAGTGAGGAACCAGGGATAGATATGGTTGAGACTGTCCCAGCTGTTGAAATAAAGCGCTGCCACCAACGGATGGCGCTCCTTTATCTCCTTCATCAAGGGCTCCAGCGGAGCCAGACGGGCAATCTTGCCTAGGTCCTGTTTATCCGGTGGCGTGACATTGGCGTAGAACACCGCCGCGCCCCCCTCATCACGCGGGGTATAGCGCACGCCATCGGCCGTTAGGGCGAGATTATCCGGCAACGCCGTGGCAGGTTTGGCCAGCGCCTGCGCCGTCAGATTGCGATACAGCCCGGTCAGCGCATCGATCTTGGCCAACTGCTCATCGACAATGCGTGACTCCAAGGCCGCCGATGCCTGCAGGTCTGTCAGCGCTGTCTCACGCAAATGCTCGATCTGCGCATCGCGGATAGAACTGTTAGTCAGCAAATACGCCGCGATCAGCACCGTCTCCACCAGCAGCAGCGGAACCAGAGCACTCTGCGCGAAGACCCGCCAGATCCACTGACGGAGACTAATGAGGGGCTGCCTAGGCACGACGACTCCTGAGCTTGGACCGCAGTGACAGAAAAGTGATGTCAAAATAACATCACCTCCAGCAAAAGTCAGATGACCAACGCTTCTTGAAGCCTAGACTAGGAAATCACGCCCCAACCCCCGCCTCCAGCTTGCGCCAGAGCAGGCGCACCGCCGCCTTGCGCACCAGCGCGCAGCGGTACAGGCGGATCTCCAGCGGCACCTGCCAGTGCTCCCCGCCGCAGACCACCAGCTCGCCACGGGCCAGCTCGGCGGTCACCGACAGACGCGGCACCCAGGCCACGCCCAGCCCCTGCAGGGCCATGCTCTTGAGGCTGTCGGCCATCGCCGTCTCGTACACCGTGGTCGCACGCAGGCCTCGCTGGCGGATCAGCGCGTTCACCGAGCGACCGAGGAAGGCACCGGCGCTGTAGGCCAGCAGCGGCACGCTCTGCCCGCCATCCAGATCGAACAGCGGCGCGCCGTCCTCACCCGCCGTGCAAACCGGCAGCATGGCGGTGGCACCCAGGTGCAGCGAGGGAAAGATGTCGGCGGTCAGCTGCAGCGCGGCATCCGGGTCGTAGTAGGCGAGGATCAGGTCGCAGCTGCCCTCGCGCAGCGAGTGCACCGCCTCGCCGACGTTGGTGGCCACCAGCCGGGTGTTCAGCGGCAGACCCTCGCGGCGCAGGCGGGCGATCCACTCCGGGAAGAAACCCAGGGTCAGCGAATGCGCGGCGGCAATCTGCAGCACCTCGCCCTGCTGACCTTCGAGGTTGTGCAGGTGCCGCACTACTTCACCCAGCTGCTCGGTGAGGTTGCGCGCGGTGACCAGAAACAGCTGCCCGGCCTCGGTCAGCTCGACCGGCGTGCGCTGACGGTTGACCAGCGTCAGGCCCAGCACCTCTTCCAGGCTGCGGATGCGCCGGCTGAAGGCCGGCTGGGTCACATGCCGCCTGAGCGCCGCCTGGGAAAAGCTGCGGGTGGCGGCCAGCGCGACAAAGTCCTCCAGCCATTTGGTTTCCAGATTCACAACAGCCCCCTACAGCCTGGCGACGCCGGCAGACAGATTTCCGCCGACGAAATGTTCGGAATTATGCACGCGCGACATCGGAACCGGGTCACGGCGACATTATGCCGATTGTGCATACCCCAGCTAGCAACGGCATTGGCCATTGTGACAGCTCAAGCCCTAGATTACGCGGCATCGCGGCCAATGCCGTTAAAAAACAGAGACAACCTCATCATGTCCGCTGCTGCATCCTTCCGTGTCGAAAAAGATCTGCTTGGCAAACTCGAAGTCCCTGCTGAGGCCTATTACGGCATCCAGACCCTGCGTGCTGTGCAGAATTTTAGACTCTCCGGTGTTCCGCTGTCGCACTACCCGAAACTGGTAGTGGCCCTGGCCATGGTCAAGCAGGCTGCGGCCGACGCCAACCGCGAGCTGGGCCACCTGTCCGCCGCCAAGCACACCGCGATCAGCACCGCCTGCGCCCGCATCATCCAGGGCGAGTTCCACGACCAGTTCGTGGTCGACATGATCCAGGGCGGTGCCGGCACCTCGACCAACATGAACGCCAACGAGGTGATCGCCAACATCGCACTCGAAGCCATGGGCCGCGAGAAAGGCGATTACGAGCACCTGCACCCGAACAACGACGTGAACATGGCGCAGTCGACCAACGACGCCTACCCGACCGCCATCCGCCTGGGTCTGCTGCTTGGCCACGACAGCCTGCTCAACGCGCTGGACAAGCTGATCAACTCGTTCGCCGCCAAGGGCCTGGAGTTCGGTCACGTGCTGAAGATGGGCCGCACCCAGCTGCAGGACGCCGTACCCATGACCCTCGGTCAGGAGTTCCGCGCCTTTGCCACCACCCTGGGTGAAGACCTGCAGCACCTCAAGTGCCTGGCCCCGGCCCTGCTCACCGAAGTGAACCTGGGTGGTACCGCCATCGGCACCGGCATCAACGCCGACCCGGCCTATCAGGCCCTGGCCGTCCAGCGTCTGGGCGTGATCAGCGGCCACCCGGTCAAGCCGGCCGCCGACCTGATCGAAGCCACCAGCGACATGGGCGCCTTCGTGCTGTTCTCCGGCATGCTCAAGCGCACCGCGGTCAAACTGTCGAAGATCTGCAACGACCTGCGCCTGCTCTCCAGCGGCCCACGCACCGGCATCAACGAGATCAACCTGCCGCCGCGCCAGCCGGGCAGCTCGATCATGCCGGGCAAGGTCAACCCGGTGATCCCGGAAGCGGTCAACATGGTCGCCTTCGAAGTGATCGGCAACGACCTGGCCCTGACCCTCGCCGCCGAAGGTGGCCAGCTGCAGCTGAACGTCATGGAGCCGCTGATCGCCTACAAGATCCTCGACTCGATCCGCCTGCTGACCCGCGCCATGGACATGCTGCGCGAGCTCTGCATCGACGGCATCACCGCCAACGAAGCCCACTGCCGCGCCCTGATGGAAAACTCCATCGGCCTGGTCACCGCGCTCAACCCCTACATCGGTTACGAGAACGCCACCCGCATCGCCAAGGTGGCGCTGGAATCCGGCCGCGGCGTACTGGAACTGGTGCGCGAGGAGAAGCTGCTGGACGAAGCCACCCTGGCCGACATCCTGCGCCCGGAAAACATGATCGCGCCGCGCCTGGTTCCGCTGAAGGGCTGAGCCGTGAACCACACGCCGCGCCCCCCGAGCAAAGCCCTGCCGCCCCTGCGGCGGGCCTGGCCGGCACCGGTCAGAACCCGTTACGACGGCCCGTCCGAGCCGCTGCCACGCAGCAGCCAGACACCGGCCAAGCCCGCCTGAGGCGGGCACACAGCCTCACCAGCCGAGGGTCTCCACCCTCATCTTCACGGGATGCCCACAAGGCATCCCGTTTTTTGCCTAGCTCACGCCCCAGGCACGGCGCAGCGCGCTCAGCGCCTCGGCGATCTGCGCCTCGGGCACCGCGGCAAAGCCCAGTACCAGCCCGGCGCGCGCCTCTTCGGGCGTGGCGCTGTCCGGCAGCCAGTAGCCGCTCAGGGCATTGATCTCCACGCTAACGGACGCGGCCTGTGCGATCAGCTCGCGCTCGCGCGCCAGGCTGTCGACCGCCACGCTCAGGTGCAGGCCCGCCTCCACCACCGGCAGTGGCGCGCAGCCGGGCGGCGCCGGCCAGCCTTGTAGCAGCGCATCACGCCGGGCACGGGCGCACCGCGCATGCGTCGCACATGGCGCTGGAAATGCCCGGCGGCGATGAAATCGGCCATCACCGCCTGACTGCCGGCCTCGGAGTGACGCATGTCCAGCGCGCGGCGCTGGGCGAAGGGTTCGACCAGTGCCTGCGGCAGCACCAAATAGCCCAGACGCAGGCCGGGAAAGGCGATCTTGCAGAAGGTGCCGACATAGAGCACCCGGCCCTGCCGGTCGAGGGAGGCCAGCGGCGCCAGCGGTACGCCGCGGTAGCGGTACTCGCCGTCGTAGTCGTCCTCGATCACCCAGGCATCGTGGCGCTCGGCCCAGGCCAGCAGCTCCAGCCGCCGCGCCAGCGACAGGGTGACGCCCGTGGGGTACTGGTGCGAGGGCGTGACATAGCCCAGCCGGCAGGCACCGAGCGCTTCCAGCGCGGCGGTATCCAGCCCTTCTGCATCCACCGGCACGCCGCACAGCCGGCCACCGGCCACGGCAAAGGCATGCCCGGCGGCGCGGTAGCCGGGGTTTTCGATCGCCACCCGCTCGCCCGGCTGCAGCAGCAACTGGGCACACAGGCTGATGGCCTGCTGCGAGCCACAGGTGATCAGCACCTGCTCCGGCTCGCAGGCCAGCCCGCGGCTGCTTCGCAGGTAGGCCGCCACCAGCTCGCGCAGGCGCCGGTCGCCGGCCGGGTCGCCATAGCCCAGCGCCTCGGACGGCGGGCG
>NZ_NSLB01000039.1 GCF_002304225.1 Pseudomonas sp. HAR-UPW-AIA-41 | reverse complement strand
ATGAAAATACTATTTATGAGCCTCATCCGTTTTTATCAAAAGTTCATTTCACCCTTAAAACCACCAACGTGCCGATTTTATCCGACATGTTCCCATTATAAGAGTGCCTTTTACGCAACAGTTTTCTCTTATATTCTAATTTAGTATAACAGAAAGGAGGGGGCAAGGTGGAAGGTTCAGATACTTGATATGGCATGAAATCTTACTATTTTAACCTACCATACCGTATCTGACGGCAATTCCTCCCCCACTTATCGTTGGGCTATCGCCCTTCACACGATTGAAGAAGGGGTATCCTTGCCGATTTTAGATGAAAATACTATTTATGAGCCTCATCCGTTTTTATCAAAAGTTCATTTCACCCTTAAAACCACCAACGTGCCGATTTTATCCGACATGTTCCCATTAT
>NZ_NSLB01000038.1 GCF_002304225.1 Pseudomonas sp. HAR-UPW-AIA-41 | reverse complement strand
TGGTCGATTAGTAGGGGTTATTTCTCATGTTCCGGAGTTGAAAGAAAGAATCGAAGCGCGTTTAGAAGTCATTTCTACTCAAAGTGGAAGCTACACGGAGTTTCAATTTTTCGGGTAACATCATTTGAAATTGGGGGCGTTGCGGAACTGCACGCCCTCTGAAGTTGGTACGTATTTTCTAATGTGAGCATATAATCATATATATAATTTGGAAAATATGTTATCATCAACTTAAATGACGTTCAAGAAAAGAGGTGCCTTTTATGGCAGAGTATCGATTAAAAGGTCTTCATGTGCGAATTGTGCTCGCGAAATGGTCGATTAGTAGGGGTTATTTCTCATGTTCCGGAGTTGAAAGAAAGAATCGAAGCGCGTTTAGAAGTCATTTCTACTCAAAGTGGAAGCTACACGGA
>NZ_NSLB01000037.1 GCF_002304225.1 Pseudomonas sp. HAR-UPW-AIA-41 | reverse complement strand
TTTCAATATAATTTAAAATGGTGTTGTAGGCTTTTTGGTCAATTACAGGCCCAATAAAGTGGTTCTCTTCTCCATTGCCGATACTGAACTCCTTCGTTAACTCGATCACTTTCTCCACCAACTCGTCATATACACTTTCCACAATAATGGCTCTGGAACCCGCCGAACATTTCTGCCCTTGAAAGCTGAAGGCCGAGGAGACAATCGATTTAGCCGCTGCTTCCAGATCAGCCGTTTCATCTACTACAATCCCATCTTTTCCGCCCATTTCCGCATTCACCCGTTTAATCCACTTTTGACCCTTAGCTGTTTTGCCCGCAAGTTTCAATATAATTTAAAATGGTGTTGTAGGCTTTTTGGTCAATTACAGGCCCAATAAAGTGGTTCTCTTCTCCATTGCCGATACTGAACTCCTTCGTTA
>NZ_NSLB01000036.1 GCF_002304225.1 Pseudomonas sp. HAR-UPW-AIA-41 | reverse complement strand
TAACTGAATAATGGTAGAAGTTTGAATTACGCTGCTTTTATTCCCTAAAACAAACTGTCTAGCCCCTTCTCCTTTCATCCTCAACTCACTTTTCGGTTTTATTAAGAATGGCGTGCATTTGATCACTAAAATAGGGCCAGATCATCCACATACACATCAAAATAGCCATAAATCGGTTTATCATATTTAGCGGGTCAACATTAATAGGCAATGGTTGAAATTTAATATTCGCTATCTCTTTCAAAGGTGTTAAATTTGATTTATCTGACAACATAGTAGGATCCTCACTTCATTAATTTTCCACCCGTAACTTCTTGTTGTATTAACTGAATAATGGTAGAAGTTTGAATTACGCTGCTTTTATTCCCTAAAACAAACTGTCTAGCCCCTTCTCCTTTCATCCTCAACTCACTTTTCGGTTT
>NZ_NSLB01000035.1 GCF_002304225.1 Pseudomonas sp. HAR-UPW-AIA-41 | reverse complement strand
TGCTTCACTCCTAATATCCCTAAGCCTGCTATGGAAAGCGATAAAGAGAGCGGTACCTTTTCTTCACTAGCCTTCACAGTGGATACAGTTTGTAACCTTTCCGGTATTTGATAGCTACCTTCAAGGCTACGGCTGGAGAAATAAGTGGGTTGTGCTTCACAAGTGGCCGCTACCTCTTGATATGGAGTGCTCGCTTCCGCTATTTCTTGCTCAAGTGCATGATGATATTCCTCTTTTTCCCCTTGATGGATTTTTTTTAAAGAGGGCTTCTTCAAATTTCGTTATATAGAGACTGAGAACATCTAATGATATGTCATCCATACTGCTTCACTCCTAATATCCCTAAGCCTGCTATGGAAAGCGATAAAGAGAGCGGTACCTTTTCTTCACTAGCCTTCACAGTGGATACAGTTTGTAACCTT
>NZ_NSLB01000034.1 GCF_002304225.1 Pseudomonas sp. HAR-UPW-AIA-41 | reverse complement strand
CTTAAATACATTCATCACTCGTTGCAAAACCGCTAGTGATTGCATTTCTTTTATATCCCACAACAGTATTGCCCATAATCCAAGCAGCCCTGTCGTAATCGCATAGGTGCGAAATCGAAAGACGAGCGGAATGATCGCCACACACGCTGCTATTTTTACATTTGCTGTTATCGAGCTCATTATAGCGTATTGATCCCATATCACGAGCAAAAAGGTGATAAACCCTGTATACGCGATCCAGCTGAATATTCGTGAATGCCATCGTTTAGCATAATAGCTTCCTACACTCGTTAAAAATAACAAGCCACCTATGAATAAGGACAGTTCCAGACTTAAATACATTCATCACTCGTTGCAAAACCGCTAGTGATTGCATTTCTTTTATATCCCACAACAGTATTGCCCATAATCCAAGCAGCCCTGTCGTAAT
>NZ_NSLB01000033.1 GCF_002304225.1 Pseudomonas sp. HAR-UPW-AIA-41 | reverse complement strand
AGAGCGTATAAGCTGGTAAAATAACATAATAATTTAACACACTCATCATCACAGCCATTACCGTCGTTCCAGCAATAAGAGCAGCGACCATTCCTTTTTCGATTCAAATTTTCTTATACACATAATAAACAGGAAGGATAAATGTGACTCCTGCCATAAAATTAGCGAAATGACCGACAGGAACTCCTGTTGGACTACCTGCTACAAAGAAGTTCAACACATTTTTGATAAACTCCACCATAATTCCAGCAATTGGACGAAATTAAACGGTAAAATAGCCGAAACGATCAGTTGCTTCGTTTCTGGTGCTGACATAGCTGGTGCATTTAAAAAGAGCGTATAAGCTGGTAAAATAACATAATAATTTAACACACTCATCATCACAGCCATTACCGTCGTTCCAGCAATAAGAGCAGCGACCATTCCTTTTT
>NZ_NSLB01000032.1 GCF_002304225.1 Pseudomonas sp. HAR-UPW-AIA-41 | reverse complement strand
TATTGATTCCAGTTTATACAATGGAAGTCATCGATGTGCAATCGATCGTGTTCATTGGTGACTGGGACTTAACCATTACAGGAGAAAAAGCATTCGGCCTATTAATCTCAGAAAATGGACTACTTGTCGCCTTATTAACCGTTGTGATCTCAAAATGGGCGACTCGCTTTAAGGAAAAAAATATCTTTGCTCTCTCTTCCATTTTGTATGCGTTATCGATGTGGATGTTTGGTCTAACAGAATGGTTCTGGGGCTTAGTCATAGCTATGGGAGTTTTTACATGCTCTTTGTCATCGCTGGCATTTTAAGCGCTCAAACATTTATGCAGTTGGACTATTGATTCCAGTTTATACAATGGAAGTCATCGATGTGCAATCGATCGTGTTCATTGGTGACTGGGACTTAACCATTACAGGAGAAAAAGCATTCGGCC
>NZ_NSLB01000031.1 GCF_002304225.1 Pseudomonas sp. HAR-UPW-AIA-41 | reverse complement strand
GAAGCGGAAGACTGTACCGTTGTTTACTCTGTGGACGAATTAGTAGAGAAAGCGGAGAAAGAAGAGCAGTTATTTATTACGGGTGGAGCGGAAATTTTTTCGCTTAATGCTCCCGTTTGCAGATCGATTGTATGTAACGGTCATTATTTGGGCGATGGATCAAAACGGTGTCATCGGCAAAAATAATCAATTGCCTTGGCGACTGCCAGAGGATTTGAAGTTTTTTAAAGAAACGACGATGGGTCATCCGATTGTGATGGGGAGAAAGACATTTGAATCGATCGGCAAGCCGTTGCCGGGGCGAGAAAATGTGATTTTAACTCGTGATCGCCAGTATGAAGCGGAAGACTGTACCGTTGTTTACTCTGTGGACGAATTAGTAGAGAAAGCGGAGAAAGAAGAGCAGTTATTTATTACGGGTGGAGCGGAAATTTTT
>NZ_NSLB01000030.1 GCF_002304225.1 Pseudomonas sp. HAR-UPW-AIA-41 | reverse complement strand
TTTCGCGTCTACATCTGTTATCGGCGTCTGTTCATACAGTTTAAACAGATTTCGGAGATTTTCCACACCTGTTAAAGAGTAAGGCACATACGGTAACGAGTACGTAGTGATCTCTTGTAAATGTTCTGGTAACCGCTTTAATGCCTGCCTTTGTCGATGATAAAAGCGGATGAGATCTTATCTTCACGATGGCCCTTTTCAGCTAGCCCTACTGCAATAGCAGCTGCGACAGTTGTTTTTCCTACTCCACCTTTTCCCATTGTAAAGATTAACTTCGTATTGTTAACTGAAAAATCATCAATAACGTCTTTTAATCCTGACAGATCATTGGATAGATGTTTCGCGTCTACATCTGTTATCGGCGTCTGTTCATACAGTTTAAACAGATTTCGGAGATTTTCCACACCTGTTAAAGAGTAAGGCACATACGGTAACGA